>NZ_KB889664.1 GCF_000372745.1 Embleya scabrispora DSM 41855
GGCATCCCGGTCTACTTCTGCAACCCGGGGAGTCCTTGGCAACGAGGCTCCAACGAGAACACCAACGGCCTGCTCCGGCAGTACTTCCCCAAGGGGACCGACCTGTCCGCCCACACCCGGGAACACCTCGACGCCGTCGCCGCCGAACTCAACGGCCGACCACGCAAAACGCTCGACTGGGCAACCCCAGCCGAGCGCCTGCATAAACTACTCGCGGCCTGAAAAACCAACCACGTGTTGCGACGACCCCTGGAATCTGCCAAGCAGGCATCCGCCCGGGGCGTTCGTCGTCGTCCGTCCGGGTCTCGGCTGTGCGGATACCGCGGCGTAGCGACGCGGCCACCGCCGCAGGGCCCGCCGCCCGGATGCGTCGGCGACTCGTGGAGCAGTCGTGAACGGGCCGCGTCCGCGACCACGCCCGCACGCCCATGTGTCGACCGCGAGTGGTGAGATCCGTGCCACCGCGCGCGGAAACACCTTCGTCTTCAAGGGAGTTCCGTATGCCGTGCCGCCAAACGGCGCGAACCGCTTCCGTGCGCCCGAGCCCGCGCAGCCGTGGACCGGTGTCCGGGACGCGTCCAGGTACGGGCCGGCCGCGCCGCAGAATCGGGACATCGTCCTGGAGCGCATGTTCGGCCACCCGCCGTTCGTGCACGACGAGGCCGGCTGTCCGACCCTGAACGTGTGGACGCCCGGTGTCGACGACGCCCGACGCCCGGTGCTGGTCTGGCTGCACGGCGGGGCCTTCGTCACCGGCAGCGCAAGCCTGGGACGGTGTGCGCCCGGCGGACACCTTCGGCGCGGCGCCGCCGCAGGTTCCGTTGGTGCCCGGGATGCCCCGGGTGTGGCGGCCCCAGGACGGTATGGACTGCCTGAGCGTCAACGTGTGGACGCCCGCGGGCGGCGGCGACCGGCTGCCGGTGATGGTGTGGATCCACGGCGGTGCCTGGAAGTCGGGGTACTCGGGCGATCCGAACCACGACGGGGACGTGCTCGCCGCCGGTGGGGTGGTCCTGGTCACGTTCAACTACCGAGTGGGTTTCGAGGGCTTCGGGTTCGTCCCCGGAGCGCCCGCCAATCGGGGCCTCCTGGACCAGATCGCGGCCCTTGCCTGGGTGCGGGAGAACATCGCCAGCCTGTGGTCGCTGCAACGTGGCCTGCTCAAGCCGAGCCTGTCGGCATGGCCATGGCCGTGGCCGTGGCCGCGGCTCGGTCGTTGCCCATGCTGGTCGTGATGGCCCGCAACCGACCGCCGCGGTTCGCGGCCGATAATCCGCAGGTCCGTATCCGGGACGCGGAACCAATCGTGGTTCGCGACCCGTTGGCCGCGTCCCGGCGCATCTGGCAGCCGCTGTCCACCCGGTGACATGCGCACCACCGCTGCACGCGCGCCATCGAACCCCGGGCCCGCGGCCGCGTCGGCATCCATCCACGTCCGCATCCTCACCCCGCTTGCGACCGCGCTCCCACTCACTCCTGCAGCCCGACCCACGTCCCCGACTCCACCGCCCCACTGCGGCACCGCCCGGCCGACCCACGTCGCCGACGTCACCGCGCGCCGCCCCATCGCGGCACCGTCCAAGAGGTGAGCATGGCAATTCTCCGACTGATATCCCGACGGCTGCTTTCCTCGATACCCCTGCTGTTCGTCGTCTCCGCGCTCACATTCGTGCCGGTCTCCCCGGTCCCGGGCGATCCGGCCCGCACGATCGTCGGACAGCACGCGACGGAGGCGCAGTACCACGCGGTTCGCGACCAACTCGGCCTCAACGACTCGTTGCCGATGCAGTATTGGGACCGGCTCAAGGGCGTCGCGCCCGGCGACCTCGGGTCCTCGCTGGTCCGAACCGGGGCAGGGGTGTCCGAGCCGGGGCGCGGTCCGAGCCGGGATTGCACCCGCGTGGGCGTGAGGCTGGCGCAACTCCCGTGCCGGGCCCAAGCTTTCCGGGTTCCTGCGCAAGGCTTGCGGGCTGCGCGGGTGGCGCGTCGGGTCTTGCGTACGGGCGGCTGTACGGCGGATCGTTGCGGATGCGCCGACAACCCCCGTGGTCGGTGCCCGGGCCGCCCGGCGATCTCACCCCCAATCGTCGGGCGGCTCCTCGCCGACGACCCGGGTGCTCACGTGTTCCGTCGGGGCCGCCTACCGGCGCTACGCCGACGCGCTGACTGACGGCGTACCGACCGGTGCCGGCCGTCGGCGCGCAGCGTGCTCGCGCCACCCCCACGACGGGCTCGACAACGTCTGTGCGCTCGGCCTCGCATCTCCCACCGCTCGGTCCGCGACAACGCGGTCGAGTGCCCGCGCCCGCGTACGTGCCCGCCGCGCGACCCGCCGCCGCGACGCCCGAGCCGCTCGGCGGCGTCCTCTCCGGAGGGCGCGGTCGTCGAGGCCACCGGATCACGAGCGCGGGAGCGCTCGTGGGTGGGAACGGTGACCGCTGCCGGTTCCGAGGCACCGACGCGGTGGCGCGGGGCGCCCCCGGCTGTGTCCATGAGGCGCCGGTTTCGCGCGTCCGGCTGCATTGGTTGCGACACGCCGTGTGGTGTCACGATCGTGTCCGACCCGTATCGCACAATGGCTCGATGATCCCGGATGACGAGTATCTGTTGAAACTGGGCCGAGTGACGTACACCCTGGCCCTGCTGGAGAGTGTGGCCCTGGCCGAGCTGGACCAACTTGCCGGTCTGCCACCGGCGTTGGCGCCGCGCAAGCTGGCGGGCAAGAGCATCGAGGCGATCGCGCGGGTACTGTCCGACTCCGCGAACACCGGCAAGGTCGCCGACGAGACGACCCGAGCCTGGCTCCAGGTCGCGGGTGGCGAACTCGCCGCCGCGGGACGTATCCACCACGCGATCAAGCACGCCCGCGCCGCCGAGGAGGGCGAGCAGCCGCACCTGCACCGGCGCAGCGGCGAAGCCGGTGACGCCGTGGACATCACCACAGCCTGGCTGCAACGCGCCCAGTCCGACCTCGACGACGCCCTGCGCCAGATCTCCGGAGGCCGAGCCAAGGCCGCCTGACCGCCCGACGGAACACCGCCGAAGTCCACGGCGGGCGCGGCAGCGCGGAGCCGAAGCCGATTCGATCCATCGACGCCGAGCCCGCCTTCACCGCCGACGCCCGCCACCCACCGGCCACGCTCGTATCCGCATTCGAATCCGTATCGCGTATCCCGCGATGGCGTGACCCGTAGTCGCCGACCATGCCGGCACCCGGCCGGCCGGTACGGTGTCTGCGGCAATGGCGAGCGAGCAGCGGGGGCACTCGGACATGCGGGTTCTGGCGGGGCGGTACGAACTGGTGCAGTTGGTGGGCAGGGGCGGCATGGGGGAGGTGTGGAAGGGCGTCGACCGCGAACTCGGGCGCACCGTGGCCGTGAAGGTGCTGCCCGCCGAACTCACCCGCCACGAGGAGTTCCGCCGGCGGTTCCGCCGTGAGGCCCGTACCAGCGCTGCCCTGTCCCACCACGGCGTGGCGACGCTGCACGACGTGGGCGAGGACGTCGACGGCGCCGACGTCGTCCCGTTCCTGGTCATGGAGTACATCGACGGCCGCACGCTGACCGACGCCCTGCGTACCGGCCCGTTGCCGATCGCCCGGGCGGTCGCGATGGCCCGCGACGTCGCCGACGCGCTGGTGCACAGCCACGGCCTGGGTGTGATCCATCGGGACATCAAGCCGTCGAACGTCATGGTCACCGAGTCCGGCTCGGTCAAGGTGCTCGACTTCGGCATTGCCAAGGCGCTCGCCGAGACGACGACGCGCTTGACCGCGACCGGGCTCATGGTCGGGACGCCGGCGTACCTGTCGCCCGAGCAGATCGACGGCGATGCGGTCGACGCGCGCACCGACATCTACTCGCTCGGCTGCCTGCTGTACGAACTACTCACCGGACAACCGCCGTTCACCGGTGACTCGCCGTTCGCGGTGATGAACCAGCACCTGACCAAACAACCGCCGCCACCGTCTGCGCTGCGGACGGACGTCCCGGCCCATGTCGATGTCCTCACCCTGTCCGCCCTCGCCAAATCCCCGGAGCAGCGGTACGCCGACGCGGCGACGTTCCGGTCGGCGCTGGAGTCGGCGCAACGCGCCCTGAGCGCCGACCCGACGGCGGTCGCGCCGCACAGCCGACCGACCGCCACCGGTACGCCGCGATCCCCGGAGGCGGACGGGCGGTTCACGCCCGGCGGACCCGCAGCAGCGGTGACACTCCTGCCGCCGGGCCCGATGCCTGGTTGGCCGGCGGGGAGTCCGCCAGGGGTTGGAGGTGGCGCGGGTGCCGGGAACGGAGGCGGGCCCGGGGTCGGATTCGGAGCCGAGGTCGGATTCGGTGGCGGGTTCGGGGCCGGCCCCGGGGTCGGGCCGTACGCAGGCGCCGGGACCACGGCTCCGCTGCCCGGCAACCCTGGCGAGGTCGACCCCAGGGGCGGGAGCGTGCGGCCCCGATCTCCGTGGACGATTCGCTACCGTCCCACGGAAACCGGGGCAATTGCCGTCGTGGGATGGGTGTTTCTGCTGATCTCCACGATGTCGCTCATCCGGTTCGAGCGGCCGGTCCCGCCCATCCTGATTCCCGCCGCCGAAGTCGCACTGGTTCTTTCCCTCTTGGCGCTGCTGTGGTCGGCGCGGCTCAGTGTGACGATCAGTTGGGCATACGTCGTCTCGCTCAACTACGCCGCCCTGGGGGCGCCGGCCTGGATCCACGCGCTGCCGTTCCTCGGGCTCGTGCCGTTCGCGCTCGCGGGCTTCGTCCGCCGTCGGCACAACCCCTCGGTCCTGACGGGCCTGCTGTGGATCGCGTTTGCCGCCGCCTGGTGGGCCCAGACCGAGTACCGCGCCGCCGGCCCCCGTGAGGGGGGCTACACCCTGGTCGTGCTGATCGTGGTCGCCGTCACCGGCGCGCGAGGTCTGGCCGAACGCGGCTCGCGCAGCGCCGGCGACACGGCACCCGACCGTCGATACCCGTAGCCGCAAGTGAGCGGACGTCAGGCCGCGTTGCCGTTTTCCGAGGAGCGATCCGAAGTCCACCCGCGGCCGCACCAAGGTCGGATCACGGTCGTGATCGGTGTGCTCGCCCAGTACCGTTCCAAGGTTGGTATCGGTGGTGCGGGGATCCCCATCGCGCCGAGCGTTTGTTGGTATCCCTGCTTCCAATGGCCATGGGTGAACGCGTCCTGGCGGGCGTCGTTGACGGCGGTTCGCGGCGGCTTGTCTTCTGTGGTCAGGCCGATGCCGTACTTCCACGCTCATGAAGCGGATATGGTCCGGGGCGTAGCCGAGATACGCCGCGATGGTCTTCGCGAGCACCACGTCGGGCGGGCTTGACGTCGCGATGCACCACGCGGCGGCTGTGCGCGTGGGCGAGCGCCGCCAGGATCGCCGACACCATGGAGAGCGCCACCATGTTTGGGAGGACGTGGTGGAGGTGTCCTTCCGTCCGACATCGGAACGAACCCGGTTGGCGCAGTGGGCGGCCGAGGCAGCTTGGGACCTGGATCTCACCCGGCCCGACTACCGGGTACGGTACTGCGCCCGGGGGATGGACGAGGGACGGCAACTCTCCACCGGAGGGGCCAAGGATCCGCAGGCGGACAGCTACCTCCTACAGTTCCGCCCCGCCCGGACCGGGTGATCCGCCAGACCTCGCAGAACGCCGCGTACCGCCACCGTTACGCGAGCGCACTTGGGCTCCCCCAGTAACAGGCCCGGCCGAACTCGTCCCCGTCATACGCCGTGCACACCCCGGGCGGCTGCTCCGGTACGTCCCCCCGACATCGATGAGCAGTCGGCCGCGGGATCGGGCATGGCGAAATCTTCTTTTGCCAAAGGGTGTTCGGATCTGACGGCGGACGCCGTGGCGTGTTGGGCCACGGCCCCAAAGGGAACGATCCTGCGAGATCGGGGAGATGCTCCCGTCCGGCTGGTAGCGCCGCGGTCGGGGTGGTCGTGGATCCGCCGGTCACCGCCATCGAGGAGGGCCGGGACCCGTCCTCGATGGCGGCGGCCTGGCCGGCCCGCCTATCGTCTACTGCCGGCCTGGAGGCCCCGCCTCACTTCAGGTGCCGGGCGAAGAACCGGTTTCCGTCGTCCACCTCGAACCACGGGGTGCCGGCGTGCCCGCCCAGATTGGCGTGCAGCGTCTTCTCCTTGGTGCCGAAGGCGTCGAACAGGTCCAGGGCCGACTGCCGGTCGTTCCCTTCGTCGTCCCACTGCAGCAGGAACAGCAGCGGAATGGTGACCTGCCGGGCCTCCTCGCGCTGGGCGCGGGGCACGTAACCCCCGGCGAAGAATCCGGCGGCCGAGATACGCGGTTCGACCGCCGCCAGCCGAATGCCGATGGCGGTCATCCCCGAGTACCCGACCGGGCCGCCGATCTCGGGCAGCGCGAGAAGGGCGTCCAGGGTGGTCCGCCATTCCGGGACCGCCTTTTCGACCAGCGGGACGATGAAGGACTCGAAGATCTCGTCGACCGGCTCGCCGGCCGCCATCGCCCGGCGGAGATCGGCGCGAGCCTGCTCATCCACGGCGGAACGGGGCCGGTCGCCGTGCCCGGGGTGGTCGATGGCGGCCACCGCGTAGCCGTACTCCGCCGCGGACTGCCGGGCCCGGCCCACCAGCCGCGATTCCCGCTTGTGCAAGCCGCCGTTGTGGCCGATCAGGATCAGCGGGGCAGGCGCGGATCCAGACGTCCACAGGACGCCGGGGATCTCGCCGAGGGTGAATTCGCGTTCGAGGACGCCGTCGTCGAGGCGCTGTTCGGAAGTGAATCGCATGGTCGTGCCCTTCGGGAGTGCTCTTGAACGGCGCTCCCGGACGACCTATCGTCCGACCGTGACTCCGGAGGGGAGCACCCATGTCGATACTGCGTTCACGGGTACCACCTCCTCGTTCTCTCGCACGGCCTCCGGAAACGTAGCAGCGGTCGCCATGGTCCGCCAACAGGTTTCGCGGACGCTCGGTGACCGGATGCCACGGAGCCGCTCGCCCAAAGGCCAAGCCCGTGCGGTCAGTTGTGATCACCTGGCCGGGAAAGGATTGGACGGGATGATGCTCGGGTTTGTAGCTTGCGGTGGACCGTGACACCGCCCGAGGAGGCGAGACCCATGAACGCTGTATCGATGTGGGTGCTCTCCCTCCCGTCACGGTCGGGCGATTGATGTAGGTGTCGCCGGGAGCGCCTCGCCAACAAGGCACTCCCGAAAGGCAACACCCATGCCCTCTTCGCAGTTCACCGCCGTGCCGTCGTCGAACGATACGGTCGGGCACGACCTCACCGTGGGCGACGTCCCCGGACTCCGGTCGTCGGCCTCCGGCGCCGATCGCGCGCCCCTCATGTTCGATTTCGACGTGATCATTGCCGGGTGCGGGCCCACCGGTGCGATGCTGGCCGCCGAACTGCGGCTGCACGATGTGCGGGTACTCGTTTTGGAGAAGGAAACCGAGCCCGTGTCGTTCGTCCGCATCGTCGGTCTGCATATTCGCAGTATCGAGCTGATGGCAATGCGCGGACTGCTGGAGCGCATTCTCGAACACGGAAGACGGCGTCCGGCCGGCGGATTCTTCGCCGCCATCACCAAACCCGCGCCCGAGGGCCTGGATTCCGCGCACGCCTATCTGCTGGGCATCCCGCAGCCGGTCATCGTTCACCTGCTCGAAGAGCATGCGATCGAGCTGGGTGCGCAGGTCCGGCGCGGTTGCGTGGTGGCCGATTTCGAGCAGGACGACGAGGGTGTGACCGTCGTGGCGGCCGACGGTGAACAGCTGCGTTCGCGCTATCTCGTCGGCTGTGACGGCGGGCGCAGTACGGTGCGCAAGCTGCTCGGCGTCGGCTTCCCCGGCGAGCCCTCGCGGACCGAGACGCTGATGGGTGAGATGGAAGTGGGTGTGCCGC
The DNA here is from genome assembly GCF_000372745.1 of Embleya scabrispora DSM 41855. Classification (GTDB taxonomy): domain Bacteria; phylum Actinomycetota; class Actinomycetes; order Streptomycetales; family Streptomycetaceae; genus Embleya; species Embleya scabrispora. Next base: position 7,896 of record NZ_KB889664.1, read on the forward strand.
AGGAGGAGATCGCCGCCAAGGTGACCGAAATCCACGAGACCGACAAGATTTTCAGTCTCAGGCCCTTCGGCGAAGGGGTCTATCGCGTCGTGGTCCCCGGCGCGGGAGTCGGCGATCGCGCGGAACCGCCCACCGTCGAGGACTTCAGGCAACAGCTGCGCGCCATCGCCGGAACCGATTTCGGCGTGCACTCCCCGCGCTGGTTGTCCCGCTTCGGGGATGCCACCCGGCTGGCCGAACGTTATCGGGTCGGGCGGGTGCTGCTGGCCGGTGATGCGGCACACATCCATCCCCCCGCCGGCGGGCAGGGCCTCAACCTGGGCGTTCAGGACGCATTCAACCTCGGCTGGAAACTGGCGGCGCAGATCCGCGGCTGGGCGCCGGAGACACTGCTGGACACCTACCAGGCCGAACGGCATCCGGTCGCCGAGGACGTGCTGGACAACACCCGCGCCCAGATGGAACTGCATTCCACCGAACCGGGCCCGCAGGCCGTGCGCAGGCTGCTCACCGAACTGATGGACTTCGACGCGGTGAATCGCCATCTGATCGAGAAGATCACCGCGATCGGCATCCGCTACGACTTCGGCGAAGGCCCCGACCTGCTCGGCCGCCGCCTGCGCGACATCGACGTGAGACAGGGCCACCTGTACGGTCTGCTGCATCGCGGCCGCGGCCTGCTGCTGGACCGCACCGAACGCCTGACCGTCGGCGGCTGGTCGGACCGGGTCGACTACCTGGCGGATCCCACTGCGGTACTGGATGTTCCGTGCGTCCTGCTACGCCCCGACGGCCACGTCGCCTGGATCGGCGACGATCAGCAGGACCTGGACGAGCACCTCTCCCGCTGGTTCGGCAAGCCCGCCAACTGATTTCGCCTGAACAACCGAAAGGGCCCCTGAGGAGGATCGAACGGCCGGCGGCGATCGACTCGGTGGTCGGAGCGGCATCACCCGGCCGCGAGGGCTCGCCGGTGCTCAGGGCGCCGGTTCGGGTCGTGGGATCTCGGGACGCCCGCCCGGGAGGTGAGTCGGGCCGGGGCGGGCGCCCGGTTCGGGCCCGGTGGAGGCGGGGAGGGTGAGGATCATGGTGAGGCCGCCGCCGGGGGTGTCCTCGGCGGCGAGGGCGCCGCCCATGGCTTCGGCGAATCCGCGCGCGACGGCAAGTCCCAGGCCGACGCCGCGGCTTCGGGGGGCGTCGCCGTGGCGGGCGAAGGCTTCGAACACGCGGTCCTTGGCGTCGTCGGGCAGGCCGGGGCCGCGGTCCACCACGCGCAGTTCGATGCGGCCGCGAACCGTCTTCGCGGCGACGATCACGGGGGTGTCGGGCGGTGTGTGCAGGACGGCGTTCTCGACCAGGTTGGCCACCACCCGGTCCAGCAGCTCACCGTCGGCGCGCACGGTCGGCAGCGTGTCGGGCACCGACACCCGTACCGCCGTGCGCGCGGCCCGGGCCACCGCGCCCGGGACCACCTCGTCCAACGCGATGTCGCTCGGCAGCGGCTCGATCGTGCCCATCCGCAACCGGCTCATGTCGAGCAGGTTGCCGATCAGTTGGTCGAGCCGATCGGCGCCCGCCTCGATGGTGGCGAGCAACTCGGCCCGCTCCGCGCGCGTCCAGTTCACCTCGTGCGAACGCAGGCCGGACGCACCGGCCTTGATCGCGGCCAGCGGCGCGCGCAAATCCCGGGCGACGATCGCGAACAGGGCGGTGTCGAGGCTGTGGCCCTCGCCGAGTCGGCGTGCCTCCGCCGCCTCGGCGACCAGCGTGCGTCGTTCCAGGACCAGTGCGGCCTGCGCGGCGAACGCGCTCAGGACCCGACGCGTGTCCGCGGGCAGCGCGCGGCCGGACAACACCAGCGCGAGCGACTGGTCCACCGGGACCTCGACGTCCGCCTTGTCGGGCCGGGTCGGCGGATTGGGGCCGATCGAGTCGACGCTCGCCCAGCATTCGCGGGGTCCGTCCCGTTGGAGCACGGCCACCGACTCCACGCCGAATGTCTCCCGGACCCGTTCGAGCAGCGCGGGCAGCGCGCCTTCGCCGCACAGTACGCTGCCGGCCAAAAAGCTCAGCGTGTCCGCCTCGGCCTGGTTGCGCGCGGCCTGCTGGGCGCGCCGGGCGGCCAGGTCGACGACGGATGCCACGGCCAGGGCGATGACGACGAAGACCACGAGGCTGAGCATGTTGCCCGGCGCGGCGATCTTCAGGGTGTGCGTGGGCGCGGCCAAGTAGTAGTCCAGCAACAGCGATCCGACCACGGCCGTGGCCACCGCCTGCCACAGGCCGCCGAACAGGGCGACCCCGACGGTCAGGGCCAGGAACAGCAGCATGTCTCCGGGCAGCGCCACACCGCCGCGCATCGGCACGAGCACGGCGGCCGGTATCAGTGGCCCGAGGAGCGCCACCGACCAGCTCGCGACGGCTCGTCCCCGGGCGGTGGTCGAACGTTTCGGTGTGGTCTCCCGGCCGCGGCCGATGTGTTCGTGGGCGACGATGTGGGTGTCGATGTCGCCGGAGCGAGCGGCGACGGTGGGGCCGACGCCGGGGCCCAGGACGTACTGCCAGGGGCGGCGCCGGCTGCCGCCCAGGACGATCTGTGTGGCGTGCACCCCGCGCGCGAAGTCGAGCAGGGCGCCGGGCACGTCGTCGCCGACGACGGAGTGGAACGTGCCGCCCAGCGTGTCCACCAACCGGCGCTGCCGGGCCAGATCGGCCGACGAGCAGCACGAGGGGCCGTTGCTGCGGGCCACGTGCACCGCGAGTACTTCCCCGCCCGGCGCGCGATCGGCGATTCGCGCCGCGCGTCGGACCAGGGTGTCGCCCTCGGGCCCGCCGGTCAGCGCCACCACCACCCGCTCGCGCGCCGGCCACGTCGCGTCGATCCGGTGGTCGCGCCCGTGGCGGTGCTCGCGCCGGTGATCGTCCATGCGATCCGCCACCCACAACAGCGCCAACTCCCGTAACGCGGTCAGATTCCCCGGCCGGAAGTAGCTCGCCAATGCGGCGCCCACGGCCGTGGGCGGGTACACGTTTCCGTGCGCGAGCCGCCGCCGCAACGCCTCCGGTGTCAGGTCCACGAGTTCGACCTGATCCGCACGACGTACCACCGCGTCGGGCACCGTCTCGTGCTGCAGGACGCCCGTGATCGACTCGACCACTTCGTTGAGCGACTCCAGGTGCTGCACGTTCACCGTGGAGATCACGTCGATCCCCGCGTCGAGGATCTCCTCGACGTCCCGCCAGCGCTTCGCGTTGCGCGAACCCGGCGCGTTGGTGTGCGCGAGTTCGTCCACCAGTACCACCCGGGGTCGACGGGCGATCACCGCGTCCACGTCCATCTCGGCGAACGAATCACCCCGAGGGGCCAGTTGCCTCCGCGGCACGACCTCCAGCCCGTCGAGCAGCTCCTCGGTACGAGGTCGGCCGTGGCACTCCACCACACCGACCACCACATCCGTACCGCGCGAGCGTCTGCGACGCGCCTCGTCGAGCATCGCGTATGTCTTGCCCACCCCCGGCGCCGCACCCAGATAGACCCGCAACCGGCCTCGCCCGGGGACCTCGACGGCGGTTCCACTCGCCCCCGAGACAGCGGGATCCGGCGAACTGCGGACTCCGACCTGTCCGTGTGACACCGCACCCATCCCTTCCGAACACCTTCGCGCCCCGACCACTCCGCAGGCCGAGATCAAGCCCATCGCCCCACCCGCCGACGGCACCCCGACGACCGACCCCGCACATTGTCGTCCACGCCCCCAAGCCGGCGCCGACCCAAGCCGAGCCGTCGACCATCGCCCTCTCCGCCCACGGCGTCGTCACCAACTCCCACACGTACGCCGCGGCCTCTCTCGCCCCGCGCCCGCGGCGCCCCGGTACTCGACGACCCGTCACGCCTTTGTCGGTAGGAAGGCATCGAGCATCGGGACGAGGAGGTCGGTGTTGGCGGGGACGTTCATGTGGGTGGTGTCGGGGAGGATCGCCAGGTGGGCGTGGGGGATGAGTTCGTACATGCGTGCGGCGTGCTCGATGCGGATGAAGTCGGTGTCGCCGATGACGAGGAGGGTGGGGGCGTCGATCGAACGCAGCTCGTCCTCCGTCCACTCGACGAAGCCGTGGGCCAGCGGCTGGAGCTTGGCCATGGTGGCCTCGAAGCGGGTGGGGTCGGGGGCGACCCGGGCGTAGGCGTCGACCATCGCCGCGAAGTCGGCCGCGGTCGGCAGCCGCTCAGAGGTCTGTTCGGGCGCGGTGATCTCCGCGTGGTAGCCGTCGTGGCGGTAGTGCGTCGCGAGCAGCACGAGGTGGTCGATCCGCTCCGGGTGCCGTACGGCGGTACGCAGTGCGACCAGGCCGCCGAGGCTGAAGCCGAGCAAGTCGGCGCGCTCGACGCCCAGATGGTCCAGCAGCGCGACGACGTCGTCGGAGAAGACCTCCAAGGACATCGGGCGATCGTTGTCCGCCGTATGGCCGTGGCCCTGCAACTCGATGGCGATCACCCGGTGGTTCGCGGCGAGCGAGGGCAGCAGCGCGGCGAAGCTCAGGTCGATGGTCAGTGCGCCGCCGTGCAGTACGACCAGTGGCGGCCCGTCGCTGCCGTGCAGCTCGTAGTACAACTCGATGCCGTTCACCGGGGCGTATCCGACGGTGGGGGAGCCGGACGTCGACGTCATGGTGATCTCCTTGGGCGGTAGGGAAGTGCGTCCACATGATTGGACTCCCCGTCGCCCCGAAACTCATCGCGGCACGCCAGACAGGCCGGCCTTCGGCCGAGTGCCGACCCCCCGCACCGTTGCGCCCCTGCGCCCTTGCTCGGATCGGACCGCGCCCCGCCGGCCCCTACGGCTCCACGGCTCTACCGCGCCGGTCGCGCGGCGGCTTCCGGGGCCGGGCCGGCGGCGATCAGCCCGGTGAGTACCGCCTGCCGAGCGCGTGCACTGCGGATTTCGGGCGGACCATGACCGTGAGCTCGTCGACGCGGCCCGTTTCGTCCTCGAAGTGCAGCAAATCCATGCCGTTGATCCGGATGTCGCCCATGCCGGCCGGGTATCCGGAGACGATGTTCGCCGCGCTCACCGCGCGGCGAGCGGGCCCAAGGCCGCTCTGCTCGATCCCGGCGTGATCGAGGCGCGGCGGTCCGGGAACGTGTCCGCAAGGCCCACCGGCACGCCTTCACCACCGGGTGGGCCACGGGCCGCGCCGGGTACCGAGGCGCTCCACGCCCGGCCGCAGACTCCGGAACGCCGGGTGCCGTACGCGGTGGGCGCGCCCACGCCGACCCGCCTGGCCGACGGCCGTGCGCACCATACGGAAAAGCCGGACCCGCCGCTGTTTCGGCTCGCGTGTCGCGATCCGGCCGAAACCCTCATGGTGGGCGACCGGCGACCACCCGCGCCCGGCCGAGGCGTGTGATGGCGGGGTGGCCTACCGTTGAAGATGGTCATTTCAGATCAAATCGGTCAGTGGTCAGGGGTTGGTATGCGGGCTACGTGGAAGGGCGCAATCTCGTTCGGACTGGTGAGCATCCCGGTCCAGCTGTATCCGGCGACGTCCGAGCACCGCTCGCCGGGGCATCAGGTGCATCGTGAGGACGGCGGCCGGATCCGCTACAAGCGGGTGTGCGAGCTGGACGGCGAGGAGGTCGTCTTCGCGGACATCGCCAAGGCGTACGAGGCCGCGGACGGTCGTCAGGTCGTCCTCAGCGACGAGGACCTGTCCGAGCTGCCGCTGCCGAGCAAGAAGGTCGTCGACGTGCTGGCCTTCGTGGACGAGGCCGGGATCGACCCGTTGATGTTGTCCAAGCCGTACTACCTGGGGCCCGCGACGCCGGCGGCGGCCAAGCCGTACGTGCTGATCCGCGAGGCGCTCGCCGGGCAGTCCCGGGCGGCGGTCACGAAGATCACTTTGTCCACGCGCGAGAGCCTGGCGCTGGTCCGCGCCCAGGGCGACATCCTCACCCTCCAGACCATGCTGTGGCCCGACGAACTGCGCGCCCCGGACGGCATCGCGCCCACCGAGAACGTCACCATCCGCCCTCAGGAAATGAAGATGGCCGCCTCGTTGATGGACACCCTCAGTGAGGACTTCGACCTGGACGACGTCCACGACGACTACCAGCGGGCGATGGACGCCCTGGTCGAGGCCAAGGCCACCGGCGCGCATCCCGACGAGGTGGTCGTCAAGGACGAGGGCGAGAGCAACGTGGTCGACCTGATGTCCGTGCTCACCGCGAGCGTGAAGGCCGCCGAGAAGGACCACCCCAAGCCGGCGAAGGAGACGGACACCAAGACGCGCGCGACGACCAAGGGCCGGACGGCGGCGAAGACCGCGAGCGGCCGTGCCTCCGCGAAGAAGAGCACGACGACGCGGCCACGCCGGAAGACGGGCTGAACGCCGCCGCCAGGGTCGGCCGTCGGGCCCTTCGTCAGGCGGGGTCCGCCGCCTCGCGTGCGAGAGCCTCCAACGCGGCCGGCCTGAGCAGGTCGCGATCGGGCGCGCTGTCCGCGCCGGCGGCGGCCCGGGCGGTGATCAGGGCCCGCATGGCGGACAGGCGAGCGGCACGGCCCCGATGCAGCGCGTCCTCGTCGCCGAGTTCGGCGGCGTGCAGGCAGGCGAGGTGGGCGCGCTCGAACCCGAGCTGGACGTCGAGCAACGGGAGCAGGCGATCGGGCAAGCGTTCGGACATGTGTTCGAGGATAGGCCCTGTGGCTCGAACCCGTCGCCCGCTGCCCAACGCCCGTCGACCGACGTGCGTGTGTCTCGGGTCGGGGAAGGCTGAGCGTTTTCGGCGGAGTCGTACTCGTGCCCACGGCCTGGTCGGCGGGGGTGGTGGGCCGTGGAGGCGGTTGTTCGGGGCGAGGTGGATGGGGGCTAGCCTGCGGAGGCATGACCGCGTCTTCTGTTTCGCCGCCGCCCATGCATGCCTGGCTCGACTTCAACTCGCCGCTCTCGCCTGCCCGATCGGCCGCCATGGTCGAACGTCTCGCCAGGGGCAATCCGCGCACGGTGGTGGATCTCGGGTGTGGGTGGGGGGAACTGATGTTGCGGTTGTTGGCAGCGGTGCCCGATGCGGTCGGTACCGGGGTCGACATCAACGTGGAACACCTCGCCACCGGTCGTGCGAACGCCGCCTCCCGAGGGCTCGCCGATCGTGCGTCGTTCGTGGAGGAGCCCGTGGCGGACTTCTCCGGTGGGCCCGGCGACGTCGTTCTGTGCGTCGGATCCAGCCATGCGTTCGGAGACGCCAAGCCGCCCGCGCACACGGCTGTGGCGCTGCGCGCCCTGCGGGGCATGGTGGGAACCGGCGGGCGGGTGTTGTTCGGCGAGGGATTCTGGCAGCGGCCGCCCTCGGGCGACGACCTGGCGAGAATGTGGCCGGGCGCCTCCGCCGACGAGCACATGGACCTGACGGCGCTCGTCGACCTCGCGACGAGTGCGGGATTCCGCCCGTTGTGGATCGAGGCGGCCACCCTCGACGAGTGGGAGCAATTCGAATCCGGGTACCTCGCGGGCAAGGAGGAGTGGCCGGCGTCCCACCGCGACCACCCGGAGGCGGAGGAGGTCCGCGCCTCGGCCGACGCGCACCGGAGTATGTGGCTCGGCTATCGCGGCATACTCGGCTTCGCCTACCTCACCCTCGTCGCCTGCTGACCGTTCGCGGTCGGTGGCTCGGTATCGAGCGGGCGATCGAGGCGATCCTCGACGCGGCGACGGCACAGGCGCCTTCGACGTAGCGGTGGCCGGGTCGGGCGACTGCCTCATGCAGCGGGCCTGCCGCCCGACCGCGATATTCGGCCCGCGCCCACACCCCCGTCGGCGACCCACCGGGTCCGCACCGCATGGCGCCGCGCCACGCCGGTCCTGGGCCCACGTCGAATCGGGCGGTACCTCGCGCCCACCGCGTCTTTGCCATGTCCCGAGCCGGGCGGCGTCGATTCGGATATTTCGCCCGATCGGCGCGCCAAAGAGGGGGTCTACCTCCACCGACTTACCCGGCCGACCCCCCGCATACTGGCGACGCGGCCCATGCGGCCGATGTACCGAAGCCGCAGAGAAGGGCACAAGACGGATGAATCATGCGGGCTCGGGGGGCGGTGCGCGGCTGCGCGGGTTGGGTGGGGGCTTCTCCTTCCGGGCGGGACTCGTGGCGTTGGGGCGGTCGTTGGCGCTGTGGGGGCTGTCGTTCGTGGCGATGTTGCTGTCGCTGGCGGCGTCCGTGGTCGTGTTGTTGCTCGGTACGGGTCTGGGTCTGGTGTTGCTGGCGCCGGTCGTGGGCGCGGTGCGGCGGCTCGCGGATCGGCAACGCGCGTTGGCGTACCGGTGGTCCGGTGTGCGGATTCCGGCGTGTTACCTGCCCGCGCCCGAGGCGGCTTCCGGTGGGCGCGGCTTCTTCGCTCGGCTGCGGTGGATCGTCCGGGATCCGCAGACGTGGCGCGACTGGCTGTGGTTGGCGCTCGACCCGGTCGTCGGTGCCACGCTCGTGTTCGGGCCGGTCGCGCTGGTCCTCGGCGGTTTCTGGGCGATCGGGTTGGCGTTCCACGGTGTTTCGTTGTCGCGGGAGTGGGACGGCCTTTGGTATCTGTTCGTTCCGGTCCGGGATCAGACCTCCGCCACCCTGGCGGGTGTGCTCGGTCTGCTCCAGCTGCCCCTGGCGCTGTGGTTGGCGCCGCGTTCGGTGCGTCTGCACGCCCGGTACACCCGGGCCGTGCTCGCGCCGAGCGGGAAGGCGCGGGCGGCGTATCGGATCGAACGGCTCACCGCGACCCGGGCCGAGGCGGCCGACGCGCAGTCCGCCGAGATCCGGCGGATCGAGCGCGACCTGCACGACGGCGCCCAGGCCCGCCTGGTCGCGATGGGCATGACACTCGGCGCGGCCGAACACCTCTTGGAGAGCGATCCCGCCGCCGTGCGCGAACTGTTGGTCCAGGCCCGCGAGTCCTCGTCCAAGGCGTTGGAGGAACTGCGCGACCTGGTTCGCGGCGTTCATCCGCCGATCCTGGCCGACCGGGGTCTGGGTGACGCCGTACGCTCGCTCGCCCTGATCTGCCCCCTGGACGTGGAGGTCGTGGTCGACCTGCCGGGGCGTCCGGACGCGGCGGTGGAGTCGGCCGCGTACTTCGCCGTCTCGGAAGTGCTCACCAACGCGGCCAAGCACTCGGGCGCCGACCGGGTCCGGGTCGACATCGGCCACGAACTCGGGCTGTTGCGCGTCGAGATCACCGACGACGGCCGAGGCGGCGCGGATCCCGGCCGGGGGAGCGGCCTGCGCGGCATCGAGCGACGGCTCGCCACGTTCGACGGGGTCCTGACCGTGACCAGCCCGCCGAACGGCCCGACCCGGGTGACGATGGAGATCCCGTGCGCGGTGTCCTCGCCGAAGACCTCATCCTCCTTCGGGACGGAGTGATCCGACCGCCGGAGGCGTACGGCGACGACGCGTCCTACGTAGCGCGCCCGGCGCCGGGGAGGCCCGTGTCGCGGCAGTCCCGGTGCGTCGAGCCACCGTGCGCCCACGTGTCGCATCGCGCGCCGACGGTGCGAGGGCGGGCCGCTATGGTGCGGGCGTGACCGGTTCGGTGCAGCGTCCGCTGCTTTTTCTCGACGTCGACGGACCCCTGCTCCCGTTCGGGGCGGCCGAGTATCCCACCCATGGCACGGATCCCGAAGCCCGCGACGCCGACGCGAACCCGCTGTTGGCCAGGCTCGATCCCGGGCACGGGCCCCGGCTGTTGCGGCTGCGGTGCGATCTGGTCTGGGCCACGGCCTGGATGGAGGAGGCGAACACGTACATCGCCCCCCGACTCGGCCTGCCGGAGTCGGCCGTGGTGGTCTGGCCGGAGCACACCGAGGTGGACGACCGGGACGAGCGGGCCGGGCTGCATTGGAAGACCCGTGCCCTGGTCGTCCGGGCGGCGGGCCGCCCGTTCGTGTGGGTCGACGACGAGATCACCGCCATCGACCGGGCCTGGGTCGCCACCCACCACGAGGGCCCCGCTCTGCTCCACCACGTCGACGCCCGCCAGGGCCTGACCGAAGCCGACTTCGCCACCCTCGCGACATGGCTCCACGGGGCCGACGCCGCGTCCCCCTTCCGGAGCACGACCTGACACCGACTCCTGCCGCGTGTGGTTCGGCGACGAGGAGATGGCGGTGCTCGCGGATGCCCTCGGGTGTCCCGCGCGTCAGATTCGAGCGCACATCTGACGCGCCCCATGTCCTTCGAGGTCACCCGGCAGGGGTGTGTCCGGCGTGGCCGCGGTGGCGGGTTACCGATTCGCGGACGGCGGGGGCGATTTCGGCGGCCCAGCGGTGGTGTTGGGTGGGGTCGTCGGATTCGGCGCCGAAGATGAAGGTGTCCATGCCGAACTGGACCACCAACGAGGTCAGTTCCTCGACCCACTGCCGGGGCGGGCCGACCAGGAAGCCGTTGGAGGGGCCGTCGGTGATGGCTCCGAAGACGTTGTAGACGCGTCGGATGTCGGCGGGATCGCGTCCGGCCTCGGCCGCACCGTCTTCGATGCGGCGTTGCATGTCGGGCAGCCTCTCGGGCGTCGCGTAGCTGTTGGACGGGCACCAGCCGTCCGCCTTGCGCCCGAGCATGTTCAGCAGGCGCGGGCCCAGTACGCCCAGCCAGATGCCCATCGGGTGCACGGGCCGGGGCCCGGGATGCACGCCCGCGAGCTGGTAGTGCCGACCGGTGTAGCGCACGGAGCGCTCCGCGGACCACATCAGGCGAACGATGTCGACCGCCTCCTCCAGCGCGCCCGCCGCCTCGCCGGGGGTACGTGCGGGGCCACCCATCGCCCCGATGGCCTCCCAGAACGCGCCCGCGCCCAAGCCGAGTTCGAATCGCCCGCCGGAGAGCACATCCAGACTGGCCGCCGCCTTGGCCAGCACCGCCGGCGGACGCAGCGGCAGGTTCGCCACGTCCGGGAATACGTGCACGCGTGCGGTGTTCGCGAGGATCACGGCCATCAGCGACCAGGTGTCCAGGAAGCGGCTCTGGTAGGGATGATCCTGCACCCCGACGAGATCCAGACCCTCCCGATCGGCCATGCTCGCCAGTGCGAGGATCTCCTCGACCCGTGAGCTGTCGGGCGTGGGAAAGACACCGAACTCCAACGGACGCCCATAATCGGTCATATTTCGATCCTAGGTTGCGAGCCATGCGTTCGCAGGCCGTCGCGGCGCGGTACGGCTCGTGGCGCGGGACGGCACATGGCGCGCCGGGCAGGGTCGAGAGCCGAGGCCGGTCGGTCAACCGCGCGCGCAGCCCTGGACGGCGCGGGGGCATCGCCGCCACCGGACGACAATGCGTCCGCGCACCGCCTCGTCCGACTCCACGAAGTGCCCGCCGGCCTCGGTGGAAGGTCCGGTCCGTTGCCCGGCGCGGGCCGTCATGACGCGGCGCGGGCGTCCATCACGCGTCGCGGCCCCGGTCGACGGCGGCCCGGAGACACCGGCCGTCACAAAAGGCGGCCCTCATTCGTCATATTCATGACGGAGCGGCGTCGGCCCGGGCGGGGAGACCGGCCCGGGCCGACGCCGACCCGGATCCGTTCGTTGCACGCCGGCAGTAAGGACCACGTCATGCCGTTCCCGATCGAGTGCGCACGATGACCGCGCCGTCGATCCCGCGCGTCTCCGCGTACTGGGCGCCCTGGGAGCACGCGTTGCACACGTTCCTCGTCCGCGTCCACGGCGACCGGGACCTGGCGGCGCGTTTTCCGGCCGGCGTCGACGCGGGGCCCTGCGCGCCGGCCCTGGAGGCGATCACCGCGCACCTGCCGCACACCCTCGAACGCCGGCGCGCGACACGGGCCATCGCACAGGCGGTCACGCTGTACGTGCTCCACCAGGGGCGGACCGCCACGCCGCTGCATCGTCCGGACGGCACCTCGATCGGTGCCGCCTGCCGCGACCTGTCGTTGCTGATCGTGCCCGAGGGCACCCTCGTGCGACGGCGCCGGCGCACTCGTTTCGACGCCGCCGTCGAGGCGGCCACGACGGACGAACTCGTCGCCCGCCTGCATGGCCTGATGCCCGAGCTCCGCGGCAGGTGCATCGCCCTCGACCACGTCCGACTGGCCAAGGACCTGCTGTGGTGGGAGACCCCGGTCGGCCACCGCTACGCGCGCAACCGCTGGGAGGAGGACTTCCACGACCTGGGCGCAACCCCCTTCGGCGACGGCGAACCCGGCGACCGGGGGCACCGGCGAGCACCCGCCCCCGGCCACGCCCGGGGCGATGCGGCGACAACCTCGGCGTGACCCGGGAGCCGGCGACGGATCGGCCGAATCGACGGCCGCGAACACCTGATGCCGCCCGATGTGGTCGGCACCGACGACGTGGTCGGCGACGATCGAACCGTACTCTCCGCGTACGTGCCGAAAGCGCGTACCAGCGCGGTGAGCCGCTCCGCGTTCCGGCCCACCGCGCGCTTGATGGTGATGACGTGCGTTCGACGCAGTCCGGGACCGCTTGATCAAGGCGACGCGACGGCGACACCGAGGCGGCACGGCGACGTACCCGCCGGTGGGCCCGGGGCGGCGCGATCCGGGCCCGGGGGCTCACGAGTGCGTTGTCGGGCCGTCTGTGGTGGTTGACACCGTGCCGGGGCTCGTGCTGGTGCTCGTGCCCGGGCCTGGGGTGCCGCTCGTGGTGGGGTTGGGGGCAGTGCCGGCCTGGCCTGTGGACGTTGCGCTGGTCTCCGGGCCGAAGGGCGGTGTCGACGGCGACTCCGAATCGGCGCTACTCGGCGGGTCCGTCGGTGCGGTGGGGCCCGCCGACGGGTAACCGTCCGTTCGGATGCCGGCCAGGATCGCGGACAGGCGAGTCCGGTCGAGGGGCGGGTCGGACTCGACGAAGGCGCCGTCGGCGCGGGTGACCCGATCGGGTCCGCGCCCGTCGTCACCGATCGGCGGCTTGCCGATGCCGACCGAGAACCAGGGCGGGTCGGTGCCGTCGAGGTTCGGCGGGTCGATGGCGCCGAAGCGCAGCGCGTACACCGAGGCGTCGGGCGGCCGGCCCACCGAGGCCACCACGGAGGTCAGGTGTTCGCCTGCGGCGAGCAGGTCCCGATCCAGCTTCACCGGCACGCCGATCGGCCGGCGGCTGCCCGCGGCGACGCTCTCGGCCACCGCGCGCACGCGCTCGGCATCGGCGGCGGGGCCGGCCAACGAGGCGATCCCCCATGCGCCCGACATCCACTGCCAGGCCAGTTGGATCCGGCCCTCGACCGGATCCGGCCCGGTCAACCACGCGGCCGGGCGCCCGTTCACGGGTGGAGCCGGCGCGCCCAGGCCGGCCTCGCCACCGGGCAGCCGGTCCGGCGCGTACATCGTCACCGTCGCCCGCGTGGCCGCCACCTCCGGCGGACCACCCGGCTTCTCCGTGCCCAGGACCACCCGCTGGCGGTACTTGCCGGTCTCGTACAGCACCGGTGTGAAGCCGCCGCCCGAGCCCACGTTGAAGGCCCGTTGCCCGACGTCGAACGTGCCGCCGGCGGCGGGGCCGATCGCGCCGTTGTGCAACGGCGCGGCGATCAGCACCGTCGCCAGCACCACCAGTGCCACCGCGACGGCGCCGCCCGTCACCGCGAGCGCACGCCGGACCCGGACCGTGCGCCGGCCCTCCCGGATCGCGCGGGCCACGTTGACGCCGGGTTCGTCGGGCGCGGTCTGCGGCGTCGCGCGCAGTGCGGCCAGTAGTCGGGCGCCCTCGTGCTCGTCGGTGTCCATGGCCGGCCTACTCCCCTTCCCAGCGGGCCACGACCGGCCCGTCCAGCAGTGTGCGCAGTCGCGCGAGTCCCTGCGCGGTCTGGCTCTTCACCGTGCCCTGCGAGCAGCCGAGGATCTCGGCCACCTCGGCGACCGGCAGGTCGCACAGGAAGCGCAGCACCAGAACGACCCGCTGCCTGGGCGGTACCCGGGACAGCGCGATCCGCACCGCGTCCCGGGTCTCCACGTCGGGCCCGGGCGGCGCGGGCGGCGCCGGGGTGTCCTGTGGCGCGCCGATCAGCCGCACCCGGGCCCAGGCGAGGCGGCGCTCGTTGAGGAACACGCGCACCAGCATGCGGTGTACGTACCGGTCGAGGTCGTCGGCGGCGGCCGCGCGCCGCCAGTGCACGTACAGCCGGGTGATGGTGTTCTGCACGATGTCGTCGGCGTGGTGCGGATCACCGCACAACAGTCGGGCGACCCGGCGCAGGGCGGGTAGGCGGGCGGTCACGTACTCGGTGTACGCGTGCTCGTCGCTGCGCCGCACCCGACCACCCTCCACGTGTACTCCGACGTCCGTCGAAGCGCCTTCCCGTTCCGTCGCGGTACCGGTGGCGAACTCCCCGGTACGGTACGCGGCCGCCTGCTCAGCCGGCACCGGCCGCACCCCCTCCCCGAACGTCCCACAGCCACACCCCGCCGATCGGCACACCCGGGCCGAGCAGCCGGTCGAGCGTCGCGCGCAACGCCTCCTGGCGGTCGTGCGGGCCGAGCACCACCGCGTCCGCACGCCAGTGGTCGAGGTCCGCGCGGGCCTGGGCACGTTCGGTGTCGGTGACCTCCGGCACATCCGCGCCGTCGCGCACCTCGCGCAGGAGTTGCGAGGTGGGCCGGGTGACCGCGCCGTAGCCGCCGAGCCGCTCCGGTCCGAACGGGCCGACGAAGTAGCCCTCGGCGAGCGGGAAGCCCAGCCCCGCGTCGACCTGCCACCCCAGCGCGCGGGCGTCGGAGGGATCGGGCAGCGGCACCGTCACGATGGCCCGGCCGGGGCCGGCGAAGCGGCGCCATGTCCCGTCGGCGAAGAACGCCGGGGTCGGCTCACGCGGCGCGGTGGCCAGCGGTTGCGGCAGCAGCGGCAGCAGCGCCTGGAGCACCGCGACGCACCACAGCAGCCACAACCGCCGATCGCCCGCGTTGCGCACCGCCTGGGCGCCCAGCGCGAGCAGGATGCCCAGCACGGGCACGCACACCATGGTGAACCGGCTCTCCAACACCGATTCGTACAGCGGCAGTTGTCCGAACCATCGCCATGGTCCGGAGATCCCGGTGGGCTCGCCGTCGACGATGATCTCCGGACCGAGCGAGAACAAGGCGGCACCGACCAGCACGCCGGCGAGGGCCTTGGTCAGGGCCGTGCGCCACAGCGCCGCGGTGATCGCGACGGCCAGGATCAGCAGTGGCCAGCCGAAGAACGCGTTCTCCTCGGTGCGGTTCATCGACAGGCGCGCGGAGACGTCGATGTCGCCGGCGAGCGAGCGGTCGGCGTACGCGGTCAGCGCCGCGAGGTCGTTGCCGGCCGGACCGTGCAGCAGGTTGGTGTAGCTCTGCGGGCCGGTGAACTGCCACCACAGCGGATAGGCGACCAGGACGCCGCACAGCGCGACGCCGATCGGGAGTCCGCGGGCCAGCGGGCGCAGCGCGGCGCGGGCGGCGGCCGGCGCGACACACGCGTAGGTGAGCGCGAACAGCGCGATGCCGGTCGAGGTCAGCAGCAGCGCCTCCTCGCCGAGGAAGATCTGATACGTCGTCAACAGGCCGAGCAGGATGCCGTCGCGAATCGGCCGCCGGCCGGCGGCGAGCCGGATCAGCCGGTCGATGATCAGCGGCAGCACGAACAGCACGGCCAGGTTGGGGTGGGCGTTGGCGTGCGAGACCATCGGCGGGGCGAACGCGCAGAAGGCGCCGCCGAGGGCGGCGGCCGGCCGCGAGGCGACCAGGTGCCGGGAGATCAGGTAGTACCAGGCGGCGGCCGTCGCGGCCAGCCCGCCGGTGAGCACGATCGCCCAGGTCGCGGCCGGCCCGAAGAGCCAGGTGATCGGCGCGAGCGGGACGGACAGTCCCGGCATCGAGGTGTTCGCCATCAGGTTCACCCCGGCGGGGTGGTTCTGCAGCGTCGTGGTCAGCGGGTTCTCGCCGTGCGCCACGGCGCGTGCGGTCACCGCGAAGAACCACTCCCACTGGCGCTGGTCCTGACCGCTGTCCACGAGGTAGCGCCCGGCCGGGCCGCCGGCCCACAGCCCGCGGTACAGCAGCAGCGCGGCCACCAGGTAGGCCGCGCAGGCGAGCGTGTCCGCGGCCCGTCCGGTGCGCGCGAGCTTGATCGCGCGCGGCGCGGCGAGGGCCTCGCGTACGGCGGTCACGCGACCCGACCCGGCGGCAGCGGGATGCGGAAAGGGTCCCGGGAGGCGTCCGAACCTCCGTCCGGGCGTACCGACCCCGTCCCGGGCCGTTGCGGGCGACCGTGGCGCAGGCGGACCCGGGCCAGGTCGGTGAGCACCTCCAGGCAGTGTCCGGGCCGCAGCTTGGAGCCGCTCTGGTGGGTCCACGCGACCGGTACCTCGACGAAGCTCCAGCCGGAGGCGAGGAAGAGCCGGAGCACCTCGATGTCGAACGCCCAGCCGTCCACGCACGCGAGCGCGAACACGGCACGCGCCTTGGCGCCGTCGAACAGCTTGAACCCGCACTGGGTGTCCACCGTGCCGGGCAGCGCGACAGCCCGGATGAGCCGGCCCCCGACGTCCGACAACATCCGCCGTACGGGCGGCCGATCCACGGTGAACGCCTCGCCGCGCGAGCCGATCGCGGCGTCGACGCCGTCGTCCAACGCCGCCCAAAGCCGGTGCAACTCGGCGATCGGGGTGGCCAGATCGGCGTCGCACACCAGCACCCGCCGGCCGCGCGTGATGGCGACACCCCGGCGCACGGCGTGCCCCTTGCCCCGATTGACCGGATGCCGCACCACGCGCACCCGCGGGTCGTGCCCGGCCGCGGCCGCGGCGACGGCGTGAGTATCGTCGGTGGATCCGTCGTCGGAGACGATCAGTTCCCAGTCGATCCCGGCGCCGCGGAGATGGTCGAGTACGGCCGACAGTGTCGCCGGCAGCCGCCGCGACTCGTTGAACACGGGTATCACGACCGACAACTCGGTCCCGCAAGGAGTTCGCTTCACAACCCTGTGACACGGTGGCCTTCGGGCCGCGTTGTATGACGTGGGTCACACCGGGGTGTGGAGGGAGTCGGCCCCGACGCGACCCACACCGCTCGGCGGTGGGATCCCCACGGTCCGACTACGACCGCCGGGCGTCGCCGGGTCCGGCCGGGCGGCCGGCGGCGTGGCCGGCGAGGAGTTCGCGGGCCGCGCGGGCGCCGGAGGCGAGCGCGCCCTGGACCGAGCCGGTGGCGCGATGGTCGCCGCACACGTAGCGGCCCGGAGCGAAGCGGGAGGTCCGGGTCAGCGGCCACGGCGGCGGCATCGCGGGCAACGCGTCGTATACGTGGCGATCGGCTCCCAGTCGGCGGTGTCGACCCCGTACACCGCGCCCAGATCCGCGCGCACCGCCGCCTCGCGACCCCGGCGCTGCCCACGACCACCGTCACCGGGTTCGACCCGCCCGGAGTGGGGCCGGGCGCCACGGTCACGGTGACCGGGACCGGCCTGGACGCCGGCGGGCTCGGCGCGTACGTCGACGGTTCGCCCGAGCGCGTCACCGGCGACGCGCTGCACGTGGCCGCGGACGGCACCTCGCTCACCTTCGCCGTGCCGTCGGGCGCGACACCCGTCAAGGGTGTGCTCGTGGTCGGCGACCACGGCGAGGGCCGGGCGGGGAGCTTCCCCGCGCCCGGCGGCGGCAGTTCCGGGCCCACCGACCCCGCGACCGGGGTGCCGCCGAGCCCGACCGACGAAGGCCCGGTACGGCACGCCTCGTGGCGGGCCCGGCGGTCAAGGCGGGCGACCTGCCCGAGTCGTGCGTCACGGCCGCGCAATGGCGGGTGCCCGCCGACCGAGCCGTGTTCACGGCCGTGTTGGGCGACGGCGGGGTGCGCGCACCGACGATCACCTCGGCGGTGTTCACCTTCGCCGACGAGGCCGGCGCCCGGCACGAGGTGGCCACCGGCGCCGGGCCGATCCGGGGACAGCCGTGGCCCGAGGGGGCCGCCGCACATGTGGTCGGCACCCGACCCGCGCAGGCCGCGGCGGTCGTGCCGAACGCGTGGACCCTGGTCGCGCTGAGCGCCGACCACCACGGCGGCGACAGCGCGAAGCAGGCGGCGCTCAAGCCCGCCGGCGGCTGCTGGGCGCTGGGCCGGGAGCGGCCGACGATGCCGCCGACGACCGCGCCACCGAGCACGACTCCGCCCTCCACCAACCCGCCGAGCACGGTCCCGCCCTCCAGCACGCCGCCGAGCACGGTCCCGCCGACCACCGGTCCGCCGACGCTTCCGCCGACCGGTGGGCCATCCGGCGGGCCGACCCACTCCTCGACGCCGACCGAATCCGGCGGCTCCGACACTTCCGGCAAATCGGGTATCGGAGGCTCCTCTTCCGGTACCGTCCCGGAGACGGCGACCGGTGCCGGCGGCAGCCTGTCCCGCACCGGAGCCGATGTGGTCCTGCCCGTCCTCCTCGGCACCGCCGCGCTCGGCGCCGGCCTCGTCCTGCTGTTCGCCGCACGTTCCAGGAGCACCCGATGAGCCCCGCCCCCGACCGGAATCCCCACCTGCCCCGCTCGGGCGTACCCGACCGGCTCGCCGCGACGATGAGCATCGCCGAACAGCACGAGTACCTGCGCAGCCGCCGCCGTACCGTCTCGCGCCGCGGCCTGCTCACCGCGATCGGCCTCGGTGGCGCGGCCGTTCCGCTGTTCGGCACGTCCTCGTCGGCCGGCGTCCGCCGAGCGCCGTCGCTGCTCTCGGGCACGGACTACGTCGACGGGAACGCGCTCAAGCCCTCCGGGCGGCATCTCGCCCTGGGCGCCGATCCGCGCAGCCAGGCGGCGATGAGCTGGCAGGTGCCCCGGCCGGTGCGCCGACCGTACCTGCGTCTGGGCACCTCGCCCGGGCAATTGGACCAGGTGGTGCCGGCCGAGATTCGGCACCTGCACTCGCACCTGATCGAGTACGCCGACAACCCCGCCTCGGCCTACTTCGACTACGACCAGTACCACCTGCACGCCGCCCTGGACGGGCTCGATCCGGGCACTCGCTACCACTACGCGCTCGGTCACGAGGGGCTGGACGCGAATTCGGTCGCCGCGACCGCCGGTTGGTTCCGTACCGCACCGGCGGCGAACGGCGTACCGGAACCGTTCACCTTCACGGCGTTCGGTGACGAGGGCGTGGAGTTCGGCGCCGCCGCCAACCAGACGCTGATGCTCCGGCAGAACCCGGTGTTCCACCTGCTCGCGGGCGACATCTCCTATGCCGCCTCGGGCGCGGGTCTGCCGTCGAGCCACCACAGTGCCGACGGCGCGGACAAGCTCCAGCCGGAAGTGTGGGACGAGTATCTGCGGATGATCGACCCCGTGGCCGCGTCGGTGCCGTGGATGGTGGCGATGGGCAACCACGACATGGAGGCGCTGTACTCGCCGGACGGCTACGGCGGCCACCTCGCCCGCTGGCACCTACCCGGCAACGGGCCGCGCAACGCGCATGCCACATACGGCTTCCGCTACGCCAACGTCGCGGTGGTCAGCCTGGACGCCAACGACGTCTCGCACGAGATCCCGCACAACCGCGGCTACACCGCCGGCGCCCAGACGGCCTGGCTGGCCGGGCATCTGGCCCAGGTGCGGCGCACGCCCGGGATCGACTTCGTGGTGGCCTTCTTCCACCACTGCGCCTACTGCACGGCGACCGACCACGTCTCGGACGGCGCGATCCGGGAGGAGTGGATCCCGCTGTTCGACCGCTACCAGGTCGACCTGGTGATCAACGGGCACAACCACGTCTACGAGCGAGCCGATCCGATGCGCGGTGGAGTGCGCACCCGGCGTGCCGACATCGGCGACCGGATCCGGCCGGCGACGGACGGCACCACCTACCTGACCGTGGGCAGCGGCGGGAAGAGCGGCTACGAGTTCTCCGCGCCGGAGACGTACGCGGGCGGACCCGCCGATGTCACCGACGCGGTCGAGGGCGGCTTCCACACCGGGGCCGGCAAGGTGAACGAGACCGTCGAGTGGTCGCGCGTGCGGTTTCGCGGCAATGCCTTCGTCGCCGTCGACGTGCGACCGGCCGCCGCCGGGCGGGAGACCACGATGACGGTCCGCACTCTCGGCGCCACGGGCGCGCAGATCGACACGATCACGCTGGTCCGAGTCGCGGGTGCGCCGATCCCGTCCGCGAGCGCGGGCGAGCGGGGCACCGGCACGGGTGGCTGAGCGGGCGAGGCGGCGCCGGGCGGGGCGATGACACGGACGCTCCGCCGGTGTCGCTTGCGGCCGGTTCGGGAAGTCGGCGCCGGATCACGCTCGTTCGCGCCCGGTACGCCCGGTGCGCGCCGCGTGTCAGGTCGTTCCGGTCAGGCGGGCCCGGGTGCGCGCCGGAGCCGTCGGCGGCAGCGAGTCGAGGATGTCGGCGAGCGTGACCCCGGCGAGACTGCTGCGCCACGCCTCGTACGCATCGGCCATCCTCGCCGCCAGGACGCACGTCTCCCGGCAGTCGTCGGCCGGCAGCGCGCCGCGTCCCTGTTGCCGGATCTCGCGGCACTCGTACGGCGAGGACGTGCCGTCGACGGCCTCGACCACCTGCAGAAGGGTGATTCGGGCAGCGGGCCGGGCGAGCCGGAATCCGCCCCTGGGGCCGGTGGTCGCGGTCAGCACGCCGGCCCGGACCAGGGCCTTCAACTGCTTGGCCAGATACGGCGCCGGAAGGTCGTAGTACTCGGCGAGCTGGGTCGTGGACGCACTGGCCCCGGGGTCGAGTTGGCCGAGCGACGCGGCGCAGTGCAAGACCCATTCGGTGCTCCCGGGCAGCTTCATGAGCCCCAGTCTATCGTAGAGATTGTGGACCTATTTAGTCCATGATATCGTTCCCGGCGCAGCGAAAGAAAGAGAGAGATCATCATGCGGATCGCAATTGCCGGCGCGACCGGAAACATCGGCGCGCTCACCGTTGCCGCCCTGGAGCGAAACGGCCACGACGTGGTGCGGATCAGCCGTTCGCTCGGCGTGGACCTGGTCACCGGCGACGGCCTCGACGAGGCCCTGACCGGCGTCGACGCCGTGGTCGACGTGACGAACGGCCCGGCGACCACCGATCGGGACGAGACGGTGGCGTACTTCGGCACCACCACGCGGAACCTGCTGGCCGCCGAGCAGCGGGCCGGCGTCCGACACCACGTGCTGCTGTCGATCGTCGGGATCGACCGGGTCGAGGGCAACGCGCACTACGCGGGCAAGCGGGAGCAGCAGCGCGTGATCGCCGAGGGCGCGGTGCCGTGGACGATCGTTCCGATGACGCAGTTCCACGACTTCGCCGCGATGGTGGCGAGTTGGACCGAGCAGGACGGCGTCGCCATGATCGCGCCGCTGCTGGTGCAGCCGATCGCCCCGGCGGACGTGGCCGACGTGCTCGCCGAGATCGTGACCGGCGAGCCGCAGGGCCGGCATGCCGACGTCGCCGGGCCCGAGACCCAGGACCTGGTCGACATGGCCCGGCGCACGAACGAGGCGCGCGGGCACGCGGTGAAGCTGGTGCCGACGTGGTCGTCGTTGTTCGGTCCGGAGATGGCCGGCGACGTCATGCTGCCGGCCGAGGGCGCGCGCATCGCCCCGACGACCTTCGACCAGTGGCTCGCGGAGCAGCGGTAGAAGTCGCCGGGAAGTCGGCCCCGCAGCCCGGGAGTCGGCGCCCCGAGCAGGACCGGGAACGGGCCGGCGGCAGGCTGCCGCCGGCCCGTTCCCGGGCGTGCTACGACCGGTGCGAGTTCGCGTCCGCGGTGTCGAAGCGCGCGATGTCCGCGTCGCCGCTTCGGCGCCGCAGGCCGGCCTTCTCCAGTACCCGGATCGAGGCCGGGTTGGCCGACTCCACGTCGGCGTACACGGTGTGCACCTCGGGGAGGGTCAGCGCGTATGCCACCAGGGCCCGGGTGGCCTCGGTGGCATAGCCCCGGCCGCGCCGCGAGGCGACGACGCCGTAGCCGATCTCCAGGGCACCCTCACTCGGCGGCCACATCATGCCGATGCTGCCGACCACCTGGCCGGTCTCCCGCTCGATGATCAGGCGGTGGCCGGACACCGTGGGGTCGGCGAACTGTTCGGCGATGAAACCGGCGATGACACGATCGCCTTCGGCGGGGAAGTCGGCCGCCCAGTGCGCCGACCGCGCGTCGGCCAGTACGGCGGCGATGTCACCGGCGGCCCACGGCCGCAGCACGAGGCGCTCGGTGGTCAGGTTCGTATCGGTGGGAAAAACAGAGGAAGACACGCAACACTCCGGGTCGTTCGAGACGACCGGGTCGGCTGCCACGTAGTTGCTACGCGTGCGCGACCCGGACAAGGGCATGACGGTGAAACCCGGCGCGGGCCATATTCATCAACCTCCCTTGTCGCGGTGGCGAGCACGCGTGATCGCGCGTCGGTGGAACCTACCAAACGAGGGCGGTACTTGGGGAGGGCGCCCGCCGGATCGCGCCGCCCGCCGTGCTCCGGCTCCCACGCGCCGTCGACCCGTCCTGTCCAGCCGACCGGACATCTCCGGCGCCCATCGCCGCAAGCCGGTCGTCGGGGCCGCGCGCTTCGGGTGCGCGTCCGGCACGTGCCGCCGACATCGATCGTGGGCGAACGGGAGGGAGCGGGCGGATGCCTTCTCGGCGTAATGACGTCGAGGCATGGACGGTGGACCGTTTCGTCCGGTGAGATGGGTTCCGCTCTTCGTCCCTCCCTCGCTCGACCCGCAACCCGGATCGACGGTGGGGGAGTTCGACGGGCGGAGTTCCGCTGCTCACCCCTGCTTCGGCGTTCCGTACGAGGACGCCGGCATCCTGGAGGTATGCGATGCGTCGGCTGACCACAATTCTTGCCACCACCGCGATGGCGGTCGCCGCCGGAGTCGGCGCGACCGCGCCGGCCCAGGCCGCGCCCGCCGACAAGCCCCAAGTGTTGTCCGGTTGGACCCAGACGAGCGCCGGCAGTTACAACGCCTGGTACTCGGCGCGGCAGAACCAAGGCGCGTGGGCGGCCTACGGCTTCGACTGGTCCACCGACTACTGCTCCAGCTCCCCCGACAACCCGTTCGGCTTCCCGTTCCAGGTCTCCTGTGCGCGGCACGACTTCGGATACCGCAACTACAAGGCGGCAGGCACGTTCCCGGCCAACAAGGCGCGGGTGGACAGCGCCCTGTACGAGGACCTCAAGCGGGTGTGTGCCCAGTACGGCGGGGCGACCCGCACCGCGTGCAACGGCACGGCCTGGACGTACTACCAGGCGGTCAAGGTCCTGGGCTGACGAGCGCGGTCAAAAGATTTCCTCCTGTTCCCTGTCACACGTTCGCGGGTTGCTCCGTCAGTGCTGTGTAGGACGCCGCAGGGCCGGAACGGCATCGCCGACCGGCTCGCCCACGCACTGGAGGAGACGTCATGACCGCTCGGATGAAGAACCCCGCGATGGTGCTGCCCGACGCGATGAAGGGGATCCAGAACATCTACAAGGCGATGTACGCGGGCGGTGTGCAGCCGCAGATCCTGGAGCTGGTCCACCTGCGCGCCAGCCAGATCAACGGCTGCGGCGCCTGTGTGTTCGCCGGTGTGACGAGCGCGAAGAAGTCCGGCGAGAGCGACGAGCGGCTGCACGCGGTGGCCGCCTGGCGCGAGGCGCCGTTCTTCACGGATGCCGAGCGCGCCGCGTTGGCGCTGACCGAGGCGTCGACGCGGCTGGCCGACCATTCCGGCCAGGCCGTCTCGGACGCGCTGTGGGACGAGGCGGCCGACCACTTCGACGAGCAGCAGCTCGCCGCGATCATCCTGATGATCTCGGTGACGAACTTCTTCAATCGCATCAACACCACCATCCAGGAGCCCGCCGGCGCGACCTGGAGCTGACCGCACCCGGCGGTGGCGGTACGACGGGACCCGACCGGCGACCTCGGGATCGGGGTCGTGGTCGGGTCCGAGCCATCCACACCTTCGGGCGTGCAACCGTCATCCGATCGGGTGGAACGCACGCCGATGCCCCGAGCGAGCCATGCCCCCGAACTATCAAGGAGGCATGAACGACGAGCCGAGTTCGATGGTGACGCGCCCGCCCGGGCCCGGGGCGGGATCGTACGGGTGCGCGCCCGGGGCGCCGCGGCGGATGTGGCCGGTCGGCGTGGGCGCGACACCGGTGTTCGATTCGCTGGTGCGCGAGTGGGCCGGGACCACTCGCCAAATGCCGCAGGCGGCGCCCACGTACAGCTGCGCCTCCTGTCGTCTACCGCATCCGCCGGCGCCGTGGGGGCCGCCGACGCCGTAGGGCGCGCTGCCGCGAGCTTCGCCCGCGTCGGCCACGGCCCGGGCTTGTTCGTCCCGCGGATCGCGGGAGCGGGCGCCGACGCGGAGGCGCGCTCGTGGCGTGCGTGCGACGGTGGACGAGAGTGCACGGGGCCGCTCGCCGGATCCGGGTGGGCGCGAGCGTCGATCACCGGGAGGAAACATGTCTCCGATCTCTCGTGGCCTCGGGAACCGGTCGGCGGGATCCGCATGGGGGTCGTCGGGGGTGTCGCGCGTACTGCTCGTGCTCGCGCTCGCCTCGGTGATCCTCGGCGCGGTCGTGCTGGCCTGGCCGACCCAGACGGTGCGCGTGATCGCCGTCCTGTTCGGCTTGTATTTGCTGGTCAGCGGCCTGATGCAGCTCGCACTGGGCGCGGGTGGCCTGTTCGCGGGCGGCCTGCGGGTGGTGCTGATCGTCAGCGGCCTGCTGTCGGTGGTGCTGGGCATCCTGTGTCTGGGCGGCGGCTCGCGCTCGGTCACCGTGCTGGCCGTCTGGATCGGTATCGGTTGGCTCGTGCGCGGTATCGCCGAACTGGCGGGGGCGGCGGCCACCGGCGGATTGCCCGGCCGGGGCTGGATGGTGTTCTTCGGGATCCTGGACGTCGTCGCGGGCATCGTGCTGATCGCCGCCCCGGTGACGAGCACCAAGGTGCTGGCCATGCTCGCCGGCATCGTGCTGATCGTATTGGGTCTGCTCGGGGCGTTGGCGGCGATCGGCGTGGGCCGAGGCCCGACCCGCACGGACGCGACCTGGCAGGCCGGTTCGGCGTCGCGGTCCTCGCGGCTGCCCTGAACGGCGGAGCCGACGCGGCGATGCGCGGCCGGGCCCGGTGGAGGGGACGAGCGGCCTCGCGGTGTCGCGGCGACCACGCGGCACGCCGGCCGACCGATGGGCCGCGAGCGCCCGCGGCGGCCCGCCGCCGGGCACGCCCGGTGTGCCCGGCGTGCCGGGGGCGTTGGTGCCCCGCGTCGGTGGCCTCGGCCCTGGACCGGGTCGTCGCCGAGATCGGCCCGCTCGCGGTGCTGGTCGACAATGCCGGGTCGGTGGCGGGCGGCGGGCTGCTCGTCGAACTGCCGATCGAGGTCTTCGACACCATGGTCGCGGTCAACCTGCGCGGCACCTTCACCGTCACGGCGGCCGCCGCCCGGCGGATGATCGCCGAGGGGGCCGGCGGTGCCATCGTCAACATGAGTTCGATCGGCGCCCGCCAACCCACCGCGGGCCCGGGGCACTACGAGGCCACCAAGGCGGCGGTGGACGCGCTCACCCGTACCGGCGCGATCGAACCGGCCCCGCACCGCATCCGGGTCAACGGCATCACGCCCGGGCCGGTGCACACGCCGATGACCGCCGACCTGATGTCCGACCCGCAGGCCCGGCAGGCAGGGGGGCGCGGATCCCGCTGGGCCGGATCGCGGTGCCCGAAAACATCGCGCCGCTCGGCGTGTTCCCGGCCTCGCCGGCCGCGGCGCACATCACCGGCACCATCGCGCCGGTGGACGGCGGTCAACTGCCGGCCTGAACGGCGCCGACCACGACGAAGGGCGGGCTCGACACAGCCCGCCCTTCGTCGTGTCCCGGCCGCTACGGGGTTCCCGCCTTGGCCTGGTGCAGTGCCGCCGCGGTGGCGATCTTGTGCGCGCACGCGGCCTTCTCGATCACCTGTGGGTCGGCGCCCGCGTCGATCAGATCGAGCAGGTTCTCGTGCTCGCGCACCGAGGTGCGGGCCCGTCCGGGCACGTAGGTGAAGGTCGACCGGCGCATGTGGTCCAGTCGTGCCCACTCCGATTCGAGCAGCGCGTTCAGGTGCTTGTCGGGGCAATGCGCGTAGAGCGAGAAATGAAACTTGCGGTTGAGCGCGGTGAACGCGGTGGGATCGAAGTCCGCCAGCGCCTCGACCATGCGGTCGTTGATCGCGCGGGCCTCGGCGATGTTCGCGGCGCTCATCAGCGGCGCCGAGATCGCGGTCGCGTAACCCTCCAGGCGGGCCAGCACGTTCAGCGAGTGCTCGACCTGCGAACGGTCGAAGACCGCCACCCGGGCACCGACGTTGCGCACGATCTCCACCAGGCCGTCGGACTGGAGCCGGCGCACCGCCTCGCGCAGCGGGATGGTGCTGACCCCCGCCTCGCGGGCGAGCTGGTCGAACACCAGTCGATACCCGGGCCCGTAGGTGCCGTCGAGGATGCGGCTGCGCAACAGCTCGTAACACATCTCCGACTTCGACGCCTTGGCGGCCTTGCTCGCGGCGGCGGTTGCCTTTGCGGGACTCAACTACGGTCTCCTCAATCTGGGCCGGACACGGTCGCGGGCCGAGACGAGGCGTCCCGGCCCGGCGTCTCCGGCGCGGTCCGGTGGGCGTGAAGCGCCGCGGTGGGTCAGCGGTCGAGGAACTGCACGGCCAGGCCGTGGAAGTGCCGGTTGACCAGGACCCCGTGGTGGTCGCCGGCCACGGCGACCAGTCGGGCCCCCGGGGCCAGCGCGACCAGATCCTCGGCGCCGCGGGTCATCGGGTCCTCCGTGCCGACCACGAACAGCGGCGGAGTGCCGCCGGCCCACGGTTTGGGTGCGAACGGGGTGCCGCGCAGACCCTCCACGCAGGTCGCCAATCCGTCCGCGCGCGCACCCTCGGCGCGGATCAGGCCGGCGATCATCCCGGTGAGCGGATCGGCGGGCGGGGTCGCCTCGTCGCGCACCGCCCGACGCAACTCCGCCACGTCCACGGCGGCGAACGGCTCGATCGGGCTCATCCCGCCGAGCACTGCCCGGCCGATCCGCTCCGGAGCCGACTCGGCCAGTTCCCAGACCAGTCGGGCGCCGAGCGAGTACGCGAGGACGTCGAACCGGTCCGCGTCGTACGCGTCGACCACGGCCAACAGGTCCTGCGCCGAGGCGATCGCGTCCGCCTCCTCGGCGCTCTCGGGTGCCGGGCTGGCGCCATGGCCGCGCAGGTCCGGCGCGAGCATGGTGCGGCCGGCGTCGAGCAGGGCCTGGACGATGCCCGTCTCCAGCCACGCGCGGCGCGCGCTGGAGCAGAACCCGTGCACGAGCAGCACCGGAGGCTGCTCGGAGCGCTCGGCGCTCGGGTAGGTGGTGACGGCGAGGGGCTGCCGCAGGCGCATCCTACTTCTCCACTCAGCTATTTCGGATACGATTTCAGATCGTACACCGGGGGCGAATACTCACTGCTGCGAGCCGATCCGGAATCCGTCGCCGGTCGCCTCGCGCGCGAAGGAGAAGCCGTCGGCGCAGGTCGGCCGCCGGCGGCAGGGTCGGCCCGAGCGGGGTGAACCCGTCGCCGCCCTTGGCCCGGACGTTGGAGCCGCGGTCCGCGTAGCGCAGGTCGTACAGGCCCAGGTCGTTCGCCGCGGTGACCCAGCCGACGTGCGCCCATGCCTCGGCGGGGGACACGCGGTGTGCGGTGCGGCCGATCACGCGCGCGATCTCGCCCTCGAAGCCCAGCAGTTCGACGCCGGCCGGCCGCTCGACCGGGCCGGATCCGGTGAGTGAGCTACTCGGCTTGAGGAAGTACGAGGCATGGTCGGGGACGCGCCCGCGTTGTTGTGCCCGGGAGCGATAGTTGAGGTGTACGGCCGGCACCTTGCCGGGTCGCCGCCCCGTCGATGCGGTCACCGCGTCGTGCGTCACTCGCCACCCGTTTGCGCCTTGGATCAGCGATGCCATCTCGAAACATATATGATTCCGGATAGAATAATGGAGGTGATCTCGGTTCCGCGGTCAACCACCGCGACGGGCACGCTTGTTCGGACAGGCGGGTGGGCGTGCGTCCGGGCGCGTAACCCGCGGACGGGGAAGTGATCGCGGCCTGCGCGCCGACGCCACTTCGAGCGGCCGCACCGATACGGTCGTCACGCGTCATCGCCGAGGAGAACCAGGAGATCCACGTGTCCGTCGACCCCAGTGACCCGGAAACGTTCCAGGAAGAAGACGAGGACGCGGTGGATTTCTCCCGGGAGATGCCCGAAGCGGACGCCGCCGAGCAGCACACCGACGTCCGGCGGGATCGCCACGACCGGCTCACGCGCATCCACTGGGACGCTGCCGACGAGGCCGACGCCGTCGACCAGGCCCGGGTCGTCGAACTCGACGAGGACGAATACCGGTAGCGCCCGCTCGGCCGGTCAGGTGAGGTTCGCGGCCTCTTCCGTGGTTTTCGTGGGCGCGTTCTCGCGGCGGGGGAGCAGCAGCGGGGTGGCCAGGAGGAGGACCCCGGCGGCCGCGAGCGCGCCGCGCGGGCCGGTGACGGCGGCCAGCAGGCCCCACGCGGCGGTCAGGGCCGCGATGGTGAGACTCGTGCTGATCGACCAGGCGGCCAGGGTGCGGGCGATCCGGTCCGGGTCGGTGTGCTCGAGCCGGTGGGTGGCCAGCACCGGGTTGAACAGGCCGCAGCAGGTCACCAGGCCGAATTGGATGGTGATGACGAGAACGATGCCAACGGCGCCGGGTTGCACGAACGCCAGCCCCAGGGGCCAGCACGCGCGCAGTGTTCCGGCGGTACGGAGCACCCTGTGCCGCCCGAACCGGGCCACGAGCGGGCGTGCCAGGCGTGAGCCGATGAGGCCGCCGACGCAGGGGGTCGCGAACACGAGACCGTACTGCCAGGGCGCGTAGCCGAGATCACGCAACAGGAGTACGGCCATCAGCGGCTCGGAGGCCATGATCAGGCCGTTGACCACGATCGTGTTGAGAAACAGCGGGCGCAGCACCGGGTGGGCGAGGATGTGGCGCCATCCCTCGGGCAGATCGCGTGCGCGCAACCGCGGTGCGTCGGTGCGCGGTTCCGTCCCGCCGATGGAGCGGATGCCCAGGGCCGAGAGCAGATGGCTGACCGCGTCCGCGACCACGGTCGTCACCGGGCCGAACAGCGTGATCGCGGCCCCTCCGAGCGGTGGCCCGATCGTGATCGCGCTCCAGGCCGTGGACTCGAACCGGCTGTTCGCGACGAGCAGGTCCTCCGGTGGCACGAGCGTCTTCAGATACGCGCCGGAGGCCGCCTTGAAGGCGATGTCGGCCGCGGCGACGACGACGGATACGACGAGCAGCTGAGTGAAGCCGAGCCACCCGAGCGCGAACGCGGCGGGGATGCTCAGCAACGCCGCGAAGCGGATCAGGTCCATGGCCACCATGACCGGCCGTTTGCGGCGGAACTCCACCCACGGGCCGAGCGGCACCGCCACCAGGGCCCCCACGGCCCGCCCCGCGGCGGCCAGGATCGCCACCCGGGCCGGGCCGGCGTCCAGCACGAGGACCGCGATCAGGGGAAACGCACCGAACCCGAGGGAGGTGCCGTACGCGCTGACGGCATACGCGGCCCACAATCGTCCGAACCGCCGTCCCAGCGGCCGTCGACCCGCCATCTCGTACGCACCCCTCGCCGCCGACCCCGAACACGCTGACCACCGGCATCAAAGCGAGTGGCGGACGGCGAGATCAAACAACCGATCGGCCACGACGGCACAACCGTGGGTTGTATCCAATGGTCGGTGGCCCTCGGCGGGTTCGGGACAATGATCGGGGCTCCGCGGACACACACGCGGAGCCCCGAATACCCGGTCGGGGAGGAGGAACCGAACCGGGGGATGGCGGGTCAGCCGTGGTGGCCGTTCTCGTGCTTGTCGCCGTGGTTGTCGTCGCCGTCGATGTTGGCGCAGAAGTTCCCGAACGTCGGGTTGAAGAAGCCCCCGTTGAGGCTGTTGCCGCAGATGTTGATCGGCACGTGGATCGGCACCTGGAGGTTGAGGCCGGACGCCACACCAGGGGAGTTCACCGCGGCACCTTCGGCCTCGGCGGCGGCACTCGCGGCACCCGCGCCGGCCATGACCAGGGCGGCGGTGCCGGCGGCCATCACGGTTGCCTTCTTGAACGAACTCACTGAGTTTCTCCGTATCAACCCTCGCGCCGCCCGGATGCGGCGCGTTCTCGCTGTGCAACGAGGCGCACCATTCGGGGCAACCGGTCGGTGTGGACATTCACCCGAACGCGAGCCGGTCACGGGATGTGTGACGACGGACCCGTCGAAACCCGATGGCGATGCCGACCGGGCCCGACTAGCGTCACGACGGTGAGTCTCGACATCCGGGAGATCCCCGAAGAACACCTGGACCAGATATTGGATCTCGCCGATCTGGCCTTCCACGAGAAGGAATCGGACGAGAAACGCGAGCGCTTTCGCGAGTCGCTGAGCAGATGCGACCGCATCGGGGCGTACGACGACGACACCCTGGTCGGCCAGGTCGCCGCACACCGTTTCACCCTGTCCGTGCCGGGCGGTGAACTGCCTTGCGCCGGACTGGACTTCGTGGCCGTCGCGCCGACCCACCGGCGCCGCGGGCTGCTCGCGCGGATGATGGCCGAACAGTGGCGCCGGTGCGCCGAGGCCGGCCAGGCGCTGTCCTGCCTGTGGGCCTCCGAGGACGCGATCTACGGCCGCTTCGGCTATGCCCCCGGAACCGAGGGCTGCACCGTGGAGATCGACAGCCGACGCCCGCTCGCCCTGCGCATCGCCCCGGACCCGCGCCCGCTGCGGCTGATCGACGCGGCCAAGGCACCGGCCGTGCTCGGACCCGTGTACGAGGCGGGCCGCGCGCTGCGCCCGGGCCGCTTCGCCCGGGACGAGGAGTGGTGGGCCAGGAATGTGCCGGCCTTCGACGATGACGACGACGGGGGCACGGTCCGGATCGTGGTTCTCGGTGAGCCCGGCGCCGCCGCGGCCGGTTACGTCATCTACCACGTCGAGGCCGTGACCGGTGCGTCACCGACGGTCGAGGTGCACGAACTGGAGGCCGACAGCGCGCCGGTGGCCGCCGCGTTGTGGGACTACCTCGCCTCGATCGACCTGACCGACAAGGTGGTGGGCCGGGTCCGGCCGTTGGACGATCCGCTGCTGCTGTTCGCGGCCGATCGGGACCAGGTGCGGGTGACCAAGCAGTTCCCGGCGTTGTGGATGCGCCTGGTGGACGTGCGCGCCGCGCTGACCGCGCGCTCGTGGGGGGCGCCCGTCGACGTGGTCCTGGCGGTCCGTGACCCCGCGGTACCCGCCAACGACGGCCGCTTCCGCCTCACCGCCGGCCCCGAGGGCGCGACCTACACGCCGACCGAGGCGCCGGCGGAACTCACCCTGGACGTACGCGAACTGGCGGCCTGCTACCTCGGCGGCACCCCGGTGGCCCGGCTGGTGGCGGCCGGACTGGTCGTGGAGCACACGCCGGGCGCGGCGGCCCGCCTGGACGCGGCGCTGCGCACGGACCTGTTGCCGTTCGCCCACGAGGACTACTGAGCAAGCGCGGACGATTGCGCGGGGGTCGGGCGCGAGCGAGAACCCGGGTCCGCACGGCCGGCGTGGAGCGGCCGGGCGGACCCGGGGCGCCGGCGATCCCCTTGTCAGGGGGTCGCCGCGGTGCCCGAAGGCGGGTCGGGCGGCTCGCTCTGGTGCGCTGCGAAGTAGCGCACCAGGTCCGGGTCGAGCGGCGGGACCACGGTGCGCACGCCGCCCGCGCGCAGCGAGGCGGTGGCGGCGACGCCCGCGGCCACCGCCTCGCGGGCGGCGACCGGCGAGGTGCGGGTGGGCCCGCCGTCGACCGCGAAGCGCAGGAACTCCGCGACCAGGCTCCGGTCCGCGCCGCCGTGCAGGCCGCCGCCGGGCACGGACTCACTGCGGTCGGCGTCGGCCCGGTATCCGGAGCGGCGCAGGTTCCACAGCTTGATCGAGGGCTGGTCGTCCTCCAGGCCGTCGCCGAAGTTCTCCATGCGGCCCTCGTCGCCGATGACGGTGTAGTTGCGCCAGTAGTCGGGCGTGAAGTGGCATTGCTGGTAGCTGGCCAGGACGCCGTTGTCGAGTCGGGTGAGCATCATGCTGATGTCCTCCACGTCGACGATCGGATTCAGGCCGGTCATCGCCGCCGGCGGCCACACCTCCGGCGCGAACCCGTCCTGGGCCCGCGGCTCCTCCTCGCCTCGGCTCGCCGCGTCTCGGCCGGCACCCGCGAGCACCGGCTCGCGCCGGGGGTTGCCGCCGTACACCGCCAAGTCGCCCATGGCGACCACGTCGCGCGAGTAGCCGCCGGCCAACCAGTGGATCACGTCCAGGTCGTGTGCGCCCTTTTGGAGCAACAGGCCGGTGGTCCGCGCGCGTTCGGCGTGCCAGTCCTTGAAGTAGAAGTCGCCGCCGTGCCCGACGAAGTGCCGGCACCACACCGACCGGACCCGGCCGATGGCGCCCTCGTCGATCAGCTCGCGCATCCGCCGCAACATCGGCAGGTGGCGCAGGTTGTGTCCGACGTACAGCCGGGTCCGCGAGTCCCGGGCGGCGCGCAGCAGTCGGTCGCAGTCGGACACCGTGATGGCCAGTGGCTTCTCCACGAGGACGGGCACGCCGGCGGCGAGGAAGAACAGGCCGGGCTCGACGTGTCGATCGTCGGGGGTCAGCACGAAGACCGCGTCGAGACGATCGTCGAGCATGCGCCGATAGTCCGTGTGCACGACGACGTCCGGCCCGAACAGGCCGACGGCGTCGGCCCGTCCGCGTGCGGCAGGGTCGGCGCAGGAGACCACCCGTGACCGGCCCGGGCGATGCGCTTGCACGGCCAGGGCGGCGCGCTGCCCGACCCCGACGACGCCCACGCGCAGCTCGCTCGTCACGTCAGTTCCCGAGCGTGGCCCGCAGCGCGGGCTGGAGCAGGTCGCCGTGGGCGCGGGCCATGTCGTCGCACAGGTCCCAGATGTGCTCGACCGGCAGCGCGGCGGCGGTGGCCGGGTCGACCATCGCGGCGTGCCGGATGTGTCGCGGGTCGTCTTCGAGGGCGGCACGCACGACCAGGTCGTTCATGCTCAGGTAGGCGCGGTTGAGCGCGGCGCACTGCGCGGGCAGCGCGCCGACCCGGGTCGGCTGTACGCCCAACGCGTCCACCAGGCACGGGACTTCGACCACGCCGTCGGCGGGCAGGTTGTCGATCAGGCCGTGGTTGGGCACGTTGCCGTAGACCGTGCGAGGGGTGCCGGTGACGATGCTGTGGATGATCTGCGGCGCGTACTCCATGGTGGACTCGACCGGGACCGGCTCGCCGGCGGTCAGCGCCCGGCGGGTCTCCTCGTAGGCGGCCATGTTCTCGTCGACGATGCCGAGATAGGCGCCCACCGGCAGGCGCAGCCGGGTGATCTCGCTGTCGTGGCCCAGGTACCAGGGCACGTACTCGCTGGAGTGCTCGCTGGTCTCGGTCGGGTAGTAGCCCAGCCGGCGATACATGTCCACCCGCACCCGGCGTCGCAGTTCGGCGTCCTCGGCGATGAGCGCGTCCAGCTTCGGGTACAGGTCGGTGCCGTCGTGTTCGAAGCGCAGCACCCATGCCTGGTGGTTGACGCCGGCGGCGCGGTAGTCGACCTCCTCGTAGGGGACCCCGACCATTTCCGCCAGCCCCTGCATGGTCCAGTAGACCGAGTGGCACAGGCCCACCACCCGGGTCAGGCCGGTGGCGCGGGTGAGGTAGCCGACGTTCATCGCCATCGGGTTGGTGTAGTTCAGCAGCCAGGCGTTCGGGCAGATCTCGGCGATGTCCTCGCCGAGCGCCCTGAGTACCGGGAAGGTGCGCAGGGCCCGGAAGATGCCGCCGATGCCGAGGGTGTCGCCGATGGTCTGGCGCAGGCCGTAGCGGGTGGGCACCTCGAAGTCGGTGCGGGTGGCCTCGCGCATGCCGACCTGGATGATGTTGATCACGAAGTCGGCGCCGGCGAGTGCCTCGCGGCGGTCGGTGTGGGTGGTGATCCGCGGGTCCGCGCCGCGGTCGGCGGCGATCAGACGGGCCGCGCCCTGCGCGGTGGCCAGCCGCTCCGCGTCGATGTCGTGCAGTGCGATGTGCGCCCGCTGCAACTCCGGGAAGGCGAACAGGTCGGCGAGCAGCCCCTGGGTGAACACGACGCTGCCGGCGCCGACGAAGACGATCTTGGTGCGGGTCATCACTGGTTCCTTCGGTTGCGGGCGAGGGCTGCGACAGCCTCGTCCCAGGTGGGTTGGGCCGGCGTTCCGCCGTGCGCCCGGGTGGACAGGGCGCCGCACGCGGCGGCGAATTCGAGGGCTCGTTCGGGCGATTCGCCGGCGAGCAGGGCCGCGAGGTAGCCGGCGTCGAAGCTGTCGCCGGCGCCGACCGTGTCCAACGGCCGGGCCGGGATGCCGCGGGTGCGCGACACGGTGCGGCCGTCGTGCGCGAAGGCGCCCTCGCCGCCGTTCTTGACCACCACCGTGGGGCCGTGCGCGGCCAGTCGGGCGGCGGCCTCCTCGGGGGTGCCGGTGGTGCGTCGGGCCAGCGCCATCGCCTCCTGGGCGTTGGGCAGCAGGATGTCGACGACGGGCAGCACGGCGGCGAGGCCGGTGGGGTCCCAGCGGCCGGACGGGTCGTCGTTGGTGTCCAGCGAGGTGCCGGCGCCGTGCGCGCGGGCGATGCCCAGCAACTCGGGCAGGGCTGCGGCGAGTTCGGGCATCAGGAAGTAGGACGCGGCGTGTACGTGCCTGCTGTGGGTGAGCAACTCCTCAGGTACGTCTTCGGGTCCGGTGTCGGCCAGGGTGCCGGCGGCGGTGAGGATGGCGCGGTCGCCGTCGCGGCGGGTGAGCACCGTGGTCAACGGCGTGGACAGGTGCGCGTCCGTGCCCAGCGCGGTGGTGTCCACGCCGCGGGCGGTCAGGGCCGCGCGCACGAAGCGGCCCGCGTCGTCGTCGCCGACGCGGCCGGCGATGGCCACGCGCAGTCCGAGGCGGGCCGCGCCGCACGCGGTGATCGCGGCGGATCCGCCGAGGGTGAGCAGGCCGGTGGGTACGAGTTGTTCGCGTTGCCCGAAGGCCAACGGCTCGTCGAGGGGACCGAGGACGACATCGGGATTGGCGTCGCCGATGACGAGAAGGTCGAAGGTGTGCGGCATCGGGCTTCCTGGGTGCGGAGGGTGGTGCCGGCGAACTGCCGGGTCGGTCCGCGGCGCGGTCCGCGATGCGGTGGCTCTGCGGTGCGGTGCGGCCGGCCGGCCGGCTCGGGCGGTGGTGCGGTGGGTCGGGCGGGTGTCCCCGGGAGGGTCGAACTCCCGTGCCACCGTCAGCCCTTGAGCCCGCTGGAGGTGATGGACTGGATGAACGCCTTCTGCGCGCCCAGGAAGGCCAGCAGCACCGGGAGCACGGTGATCACGCTGCCCGCCATCACGGCCGCCCACTGGGTGTGGTGCTGCCCCTGGAACGTGGTCAGGCCCAACTGCAGGGTGTACTGGGTGTCGTGGTTGATCGCGATCAGTGGCCAGGTCAGGTCGTTCCACGTGGTCAGGAAGGTGAGCACCGCGACGGTGCTCAACGCGGGCCGGGACAGCGGCAGCACGATCAGGATCAGCACCCGCAGTCGGGAACAGCCGTCGATCCAGGCGGCCTCCTCCAGTTCCCGGGGCAGCGACAGGAAGAACTGCCGGAGCATGAACACCGCGAACGGCGTCACCAGGGACGGGATGATCAGCGCGCCGAGGGTGTCGATCAACCCGAGCCGCTTCATGATCAAAAACGTCGGGATCATGGTGAGCTGGAACGGGATGGCCATCGTGGCCAGCATCGCCACCATCAGCGCACGCGAGCCCGCGAACCGCATCCTGGCGAACGCGTAGCCGCCCAGTGCCCCGAATACCAGGTTGGAGGCCACCGCGACCGCCGAGACGATCAGCGAATTCATGAACCAGCGCGGGAACATCGCGTTGCCCAGAACGTAGCGGTAGCCGCCCAGGTGGATCCCGGAGGGCCACAACGCGGGCGGGAACCGGTTGATCTCCGCGTTGGTCATCACCGAACTGAGTACGAGCCACACCAGCGGCAGCGCGAACAGCAGGGACAGCGGCGCGAGCAGCAGATGCCACGGGCTGAACGGCAGTAGCCGGCGCCGGCGCGGGCCCGACGTCGAACGCGCGTCGCCGCGCGGACGGGCCGCCTCCACGGGTGCGGCGGTCGTCGTGGTCATCGTGCGGCCCCCTCGGCGGCGACGGCGGGCCTGCGGCCGCGCACGAACCGCATGCCCACTCCGATCACCAACAGGGCGACGGCGAGCACGTAGGCGGCCGCCGCGCCGTAGCCGGCGGTGAAGTTCTTGAACGCCTGCTCCCAGATGAAGTAGACGATGACGGTGGTCGAGCCCAACGGCCCGCCCTTGGTGGTCACATAGACCAGGTCGAAGACCTGTAGCGCGTTGATCGTCTGCCACAACAACAGGAAGACGGTGACCGGCGTGAGCGTGGGCAGCACCACGTGGCGCAACAACTGCAAGCGCCCGGCGCCGTCGAGTCGGGCCGCCTCCAGCAGCGACGGCGGTACGTCCTGGAGCGCCGCGAGGTAGATCACCACACAGAACCCGGTACCGCTCCACACCGAGATCGCCACCAGCACCAGCAGGGCCTGCCCGGGATCGGTGAGAAAGCCCTGCCGGCCGATCCCCAGCGCGTGCAGGACCGAGTTGGCCGCGCCGAACTCCGGGTCCAGGATGAAGGAGAACAGCACCCCCTGGGCCGTGGCCGAGATGATGAACGGTACGAAGATCAGCGTGCGGTACAGCCCGACCAGCCGGATGCGCCGGTTCAACACCAGCGCCAGGAACAGCCCGAACGCCATGCTCAGCGGTACGTACAAGACCGTGTACAGCAACGTGTTGCGCACGGCCTGGCTGAAGTGCGGGTCCTGGGTCAGCGCGTCGTAGTTGTCCAGGCCGACCCAGCGACTGGGCGTGACCAGGTCGTCGGCCCGGAAGGACAGCAGCAGCGACCAGACGAAGGGCACCACGCTCAGACCCAGGATGACCACGACGGCCGGAAGGATGTACGTCCACGCGGTCGCCGACTCGCGCCGGCGTCTGCGGCGCAGCGTGCGGCGTTGTCGGTCCTGGTCCGAGAGCGTGAGTGGAGCGGGCAGTGATGACATGGAAGGGCTCCTCAACGCGGTATCACGAGGGCGGCCTTGGCCGCGGCGGCGCAGCGGTTCAATGCCCGGGTCGGACTGCTCTTGCCGAGCAGCACGGAGACGATGGCCTCGCCGAGCGCCATCGAGATCTGCGGGTAGGCGGGATGCACGGGACGCACGCGCGCGGTCTCCAGGGCCTTGGTGAACACCTCCAGGCCGTTGGTCCGCGCGGCGTGCTCACGCCACTCGGACCTGGCCTCGGCGGCCCGACTCAGCGGCAGGCTGCCGGCCTCGACGTCCCAGACGACGTCCTGATCCGGCTGGTTCAGCCAGGACACGAAGGTGCGCGCGGCGCGTACCCGGGCGCTGCCGTTGTCGAAGACCGTCCAGGTGTCCGGCGCGCAGATGGTCAGCGGCCG
Organism: Embleya scabrispora DSM 41855; assembly: GCF_000372745.1. Classification (GTDB taxonomy): domain Bacteria; phylum Actinomycetota; class Actinomycetes; order Streptomycetales; family Streptomycetaceae; genus Embleya; species Embleya scabrispora. Next base: position 45,475 of record NZ_KB889664.1, read on the forward strand.
GCCGCTGTAGGTGGGCAGCGGCACCACGTGGTAGTCGATCTCCGCCTGGGTGATGTCCGGGATCTGCCACGGGCCGGTCAGCACCATGCCCATCCGGCCGGACCCGAAGATCTGGTACATCTGCTCGCTGCCGGGCTTGGGGTCGATGTAGACGCTCTTGCTCCGGGCGAGCGCGTCCACGGTCTCCAGCGCGCGCACCCCGACGTCCTTGAAGCCGATGTTGCGACCGTCCTCGGCGACCACGTCGCCGCCCAGGTCCCACACCATCGGCCACAGTCGCCACACGGTGTCCTCGTCGCCCACACCCGGCCAGCCGGTGCCGAAGACGCCGCGCCGGGCGTCGGTCAGCCGCTGCGCCGTGGCCAGGAAGTCGTTCCAGGTCCAGCCCGGCTGCGGCAGCGGGACGCCGGCGTCCTCGAACAGCCGCTTGTTGCAGATCACCGCGAGCGCGTCCAGCATGGCGGGCGCCGCCCGCACCTTGCCGTTGACGGTCACCGCCGCCCGGGCGGATTCCCAGTAGTCCCCCCACGGGGTGGGGCCCGAGCGCAGGGTCTCGCCGAGGTCGACGACCTTGGGGCTGCGGGCCACTCCGGCCAGGTCGGAGCCGAAGACGTAGGCGATGTCGGGGTAGGAGCCGGAGGCGAGCGCGGCGGTGATCTTCTGCAACATCGCGTCGGCCGGCACGCCGCCGCCGAGGTCGACCCGGATGCCGGACTGGGCGCGGTGGAACTTCTCCACCAGGCCCTCCAGGGCCGCGCGGCCGGTGTCCGTCTGGCCGTGCCACATCTCGATGGTGACGCGCCCGCCGGCACCCACGCCGTCGTCGGTGCTGGCGCACGCGGACAGCGTCGCGGCGACCGCGGCACCGGCGCCGACGCGCAGCACGCCGCGGCGGGAGAGACCTGCGGGATGGTGCCGGCCGAAAACCACTGGACCTCCAGGAGACTTCGAAGACGCGTGAGGCGGGTCGCGCGGTGCGCGCGGGCGCGCACCGCGACGGAGGGAAGGGCTACTCACGCCGGGGCGGATACGGGTGGAGGAGGGGCCGCGCGGGCGATCCGATCGGCGGGCGCGGGCGGAACCGGGGACGGCGAGCGGGGGGCGAACGCCTCCCCGGGACGCATGCCGCCGGCACCGGTCGGGCGGGGTGCCCTTGCGGCGGCGGCGCGCGACGGGCCGGGTACGCGGCCCGGCGCCGGGTGCGAACGAACGGCGTGCCGGGCCGCGGGCCGTGGGGGATCAGCAGGTCTTGCGCACGTACTTGCCGTCCCCGACGGGACTGACGCCGAGGTCACGGCGAACGATGCTGAGCTTGTCGCCCCACTTCGAGCACGCGTTGGACAAGCCCTTGGCGGTGTACTCGATCACGATCACGTCGTTGCCGAAGTGCTCGGTGTAGTCGCCGCACTCCTTCCACTGGCCGCATTCCTCGGCGACGGCGAAGTCGAGCCCCAGGGCCTTGCGGTTCGCGGCCAGCTCGGCGGTGTTCTTCTGCGCGATCGCCAATCCGCGTTGGTGCGCGTGGGCGGCGAGCAGCGCGATGTAGTCCTGGGCGTTCGTGCCGGTGAGCAGGCCCTCGGAGCGGGTGTAGCTGTCGTAGTTGTCCGGCTCGACGGCCTGGAAGCCCTTGCTCGCGCATTCGTCGATCAGGGCATCGACCTTCCGGGCGACGGCGGTGCGCTTGTCGGCGGTGCGCAGGTCGAGCAGGGCTTCCTTCCATTGACCGTCGTAGACGATCGAGCCGTCGCCGCGGCGCAACAACAGGTCGGCGGGCCAGTCGCCCTCGGCCTTGGGCTGGGCCTGGAAGGCATTGACGTAACAGATGTTGTAGAGCCCGGGCGCCGGCGTGGCGCCGTGATCGCGGGTGACCACCTTGACCCCGGCCGGCGGGGTGTACGCGCCGCCGATCTGGTAGTCGAAGTTCGCGTGTGTGGGCGGCAGGGTGATCGCGGCGGCGTTCGTGCTCGCGTTCGCACCGGCCCGGCTGCTCGCCTCGGTGTTCGAGTCCGGGTCGCTACTGGCGTCGGCGGATGCCGTGAGGAACAGGGTGCCCGCGATGGCCGCGGTGGTCGCCGTGACTGCGGCGAGGCGTCGGGCCGATCTGCGCGGGAGGAAGGTGTTCATCATCGAACTCCAGATGCGGAGGATACGTCCCCGCCTCGGAGGTCCACTGGGATCGCGGACTTCCTGGCGACTTTGTCCGGGCTTGCGGCTTCGCGCCGCCTACCGGCTGGGCGTACCTTTGACGCCGATTGCACTGCCCTCGGCGTCGCAGCAGTAAATCGAGCAACATTCGTCATGTCAAGGGATCGTCTTTGCGCGGGGTGCGCACGAGAGTTGCCATCGGGGCGCCCAAATAGTGCGCATCGAACCCGCTCCGGGAATCCGGTGACTGCGCGAATGCGCACGGATATGCTGCGCGGATGCTGAGAACTGAGCGCCATGCGCGCATCCTCGAACACGTCTCCGCGAAAGGGAGCGTGAGCGTCGAGGAGCTGTCCGAGATATTGGCGGTCTCGGGAGCCACGGTGCGCCGCGACCTCCAGCACCTGGACGCGATGAACCTGCTGCGCCGCACCCACGGCGGCGCGTCCGTGGGCAACATCGGCCTGGAGACGCCGATGCAGTACCGCAGCGAGCGCCGCCGACCGGAGAAGCTGGCCATCGCCCGGGCCGCCGCCGCACTGGTGCCGGCCAAGGCCGTGGTCGGGCTGACGGGCGGATCCACCGCCACCGAGATCGCCCGCATCCTCGCCGACCGCGGACCCGTCACCATCGTGACCAACGCGGTGAACATCGCGGCCGAAATGGTCCTGCACAAGGACGTCACGCTCGTCGTCATCGGCGGCACCGCGCGCAACGAAAGCTACGAATTGGTCGGCCCGATCGCCGAGAAGACCCTCGCGGACTACTTCACCGACGTGACGTTCCTGGGCGTGGACGGCATCAGCGCCGCGCACGGCTGCACCACCCACGACCAGCTCGAGGCCGCCACCGACCGGGCCTTCACCGACCGCAGCGGTCACACCGTCGTGGTCGCGGACAACTCCAAGATCGGAAAGGTGACCCTGGCGAGGATCTGCCCGCTGAGCCGGATCGGCCACCTGGTCACCGATGGGGGCGCCGCGCCGGAGGAACTGGCCGCGATCGAGGAGGCGGGTGTCACGGTGACCGTGGTGTGAACCCGGCGCCGGCTCCGAGGAACGACCCCTCGGCCGGCTGCTACGTCAACGCGTCCAGCAGTTCGCGTTCGCGGGCGGGGTCGAGCCCGGTGCGGCGGGGGCGGTCCAAGCCCTGTTCGCGCTCCCAGCGCAGGGTGTCGGCGAGCACCTGCGAGCGCGCACGGTGGCGAAGCCCCGCGATGCGCGCGGCCGATCCGGTGCGGGCGGACCAGCCCGCCAAGTCCGCCGAGACCGTCCACATCGCCAGCGAATCCGGACCCATGTACTCGGCCACGCCCTGCGCCAGCAGCCATTGCGGGTCGGCGGCGACCACCGGGCCGTGGTGCCCGCCGGCGCCGCGGGAGAGCGCGAGCCAATCCGCGAACGCGAGCGTGGGGCCGACCGCGTCGTAGGTGCCGACGGTGCCCGCCTGGGCGGCGTCCAGCAGCCACCCGGCGAGGTCGCGGACGTCGAGAACCTGGGTCGGCGCCGTCGGTGAGTCCGGCACCAGCATCGGGCCGTGCGGATCGCGGGCGGCCCGTCCCACCCAGTAGCCGGATCGGCCGCTGTGATCGCCCGGACCGCCGATCAGGCCGGCGCGCGCGATCAGCAGCCGCTCGCCCACCGCCGCGTGCGAAGCCTGCTCGCAGGCCACCTTCGCCTCGCCGTACAACTCGCGATCGACCTCGCCGAGGGTGGTCGGCGCCAGGAGTTCGGCGGATTCGTCCGCGTTCGGCGTGGCGTGCGAGGCGTACACGTTGATCGAGGAGACGTAGCTCCAGTGCCGGACCCGATCCGCCAGCGCGTCGAGCGCGCCGCGCACGAAGTCGGGCTGCCAGGACACCTCGACGACCGCGTCCCACTCGCGATCGAGCAGTGCCGCGTACGCCCGGGGATCGCGTCGGTCGGCGGCCACGAGCACGGCCTTCTCGGCGGGCGCGCCGCTCTCGCCGCGCGCGAGGCACGTCACGCGGTGACCCCGCTCGACCGCCTGCCGGGACACCTCACGACCCACCCACGCCGTACCGCCGAGCACCAGGATTTCCATCCCGCCACCCAAGCATCGGGCGTACCGGGGGGCCAAGAGGGTTTCGCCCAGGGCGGATCCGGCCGGTCCCCACCCGGCCCGGGGGTCGAACGCCGCCCGATGGCTACAGGTAGTCGTCCAGTCGGGCGAGGGCGAAGCCCTGGCGGGTGACCGTGTCGACGACCCGGCGCAACATCCGGGTCATGTCGCCCTTCCACTCCCTGGGGCCGCGGAAGTGGGTGAGGATGATGTCGCCCGGCCTGAAGACCCGGTCGTAGCGATAGTCCATCCGGTCCGGAAACGCCTCCTGGTTCCAGATCGGGAACGCGACGATCCCGCACGAGCGGGCGGCGCGCAGGGTGTCCTCGTTGAACTCGCCGTAGGGCGGCCGGAACAGTCTGGGTGTGCTGCCGATCTCGCGGGTCAACTCGTCCTGTAGGCGGCAGATCTCCTGCTGCTGGCGCGCGTAGCCCAGTCTCCGCAGATCCGGGTGGTTGAGCGTGTGGTTGTTCACCATCACGCCCTGCTCGTGCAGCCGGCGGAAGTAGCCGTAGTCCTCACGCGCCAGATAGCCGCTGACGAACGCGCTGAAGGGCACCTTCAGTTCGCGGACCATCCGGGCGAACTCCGGGTCCTTCTCCGTACCGTCGTCGATGGTGAGGAAGACGACCCGCTCGTCGGTGGGCACCCGGTGGACCACGGCCGGCAGGTCGCCGTGCAGCTTCACACCCGGGCCGGGCCGCAACACCGGTCGGGTGGCGGGCGGCGCGGGCGCGGCGATCGGGGCGGCCGCCAGGCCCCACTTGCGCGCTGCGGCGGCCACGGCGGCGCGTTCGCGCCGCGTGGCGGCCTCGCGTTTCGCCAGGTCCGGCCGCGCGCCCCGCACCTGCGCGGCGTCCTGCCCCGGTACCTCGGCCGCCGCCCGGTCCGGTGCCGCCGCCTTGATCGGCACGGTCCCCGAGTCCGCGCACCCGGTGGCGGCGAGGCACAGACACAGGCCCAGTGCGACACCGCAGCGGATGAACACTCGCCGCGACCGGGACGCCGTCGAATCCACACAGCCCATGGCGGCGTCTGGTGCCCGTTACCGTCCCGATCCGAACCAGGACATTCGTTCGATCCGGGCTCGCAGGCGTCCCGTCGGCCGCCGGCGGCGCGCGGGCGCGCTCCGCTCGGCTCGGCCGGCGGCCGCAGGACCCACCGGGCCCACCTGCTGCGCGACCGGTGCGCCCCGCCGTGCCGGCGGCCGAACCCGAGTCGGCAACAATGGGCGCGTACACACGATCGAGGTGCACACGACGCACGCGCGATCGAGACGTAGCCGAGAGTCGAGCCGAGGAGGCAGGCGTGGGTGCCGAGAACGGGCAGTCCGCAGAGCAGGCGCAGCCGATCAAGCAGCGCAAGAACGGCCTGTACCGGGGTGTCTCGGAGGAACTGGCCGCGAACATGCGGGCCGGCTGGGCCGACACCGAGCGCGCCGACCTCGCGCCGATCGAACAGGCCCCGAACACCGCCCGTCGACGGGCCGCGCTGTCGGCTCGCTTCCCGGGCGAGCGCCTGGTGATTCCCGCGGGCAACCTCAAGACCCGATCCAACGACACCGAGTACCCCTTTCGGGCGTCGAGCGAGTACGCCTACCTGACCGGCGACCTGACCCAGGACGGGGTCCTCGTCCTGGAACCGGTCGCCGACGGCCACGACGCGGTGCTGTACCTGCTGCCGCGCTCGAACCGGGAGAACGGCGAGTTCTGGCTGGACGGCCAGGGCGAGCTGTGGGTCGGCCGGCGACCCGGTCTGCGCGAGGGCGAGGCGCTGTACGGGCTGCCGTGTCGCGACGTGCGCGAGGTCGCGACCGAGGTGGCGCGGGACGGTGCGGACGTGCGCATCGTGCGTGGACACGACGCCGGGCTGGAGGGCGCGCTGGGCGAGCGATCGAACGCCGAGCGGGACGAGGAACTGCGCGTTTTCCTGGCCGACGAGCGGCTGGTCAAGGACGAGTTCGAGATCCGCCAGCTCCAGGCCGCGGTGGACTCCACCGTGCGTGGCTTCGAGGACGTCGTGCGGGTCCTGGATCGGGCCGAGGCGACCTCCGAGCGCTACATCGAGGGCACCTTCTTCCTGCGTGCGCGAGTCGAGGGCAACGACGTCGGATACGGCTCGATCTGCGCGGCCGGGCCGCACGCGACCACGCTGCACTGGGTCCGCAACGACGGCCCGGTGCGCGCCGGCGACCTGCTGCTTCTGGATGCGGGGGTGGAGACGCACACGCTCTACACGGCGGACGTGACCCGGACGCTGCCGATCACGGGCCGGTTCACCGAGTTCCAGCGGCGGATCCACGACGCGGTGTTCGCCGCGCAGGAGGCGGGCATCGCCGCGGTGCGTCCCGGCGCCAAGTACCGCGAGTTCCACGACGAGGCGCAGCGCGTGCTCGCCGAGCACCTGGTCGCCTGGGGCATCGTGGAGGGACCGGTGGAGCGGGTGCTGGAACTGGGCCTGCAGCGCCGTTGGACACTGCACGGCACGGGCCACATGCTCGGCCTGGACGTGCACGACTGCGCGGTGGCGCGCACCGAGTCCTACGTCGACGGTGTGCTGGAGCCGGGCATGTGCCTGACGGTGGAGCCCGGGCTCTACTTCCAGGCCGACGACCTGACCGTGCCCGAGGAGTACCGCGGCATCGGGGTGCGGATCGAGGACGACATCCTGGTCACCGAGGACGGCAACCGGAACCTGTCGGCCGGCCTGCCGCGTGCGGCCGACGAGATCGAGTCCTGGATGGCCCGTCTGCGCGCCTGACGCGGGTGTTCGCACCGGAGGCCGCCGTCCCCGAGGTCCGGGGAGGGCGGCCTCCGGCGTGTGCGCCGGCGGCTCGTCGGCTCGGAAGCGGACGGGCCGCGGCGACGCGGTTGTCGGTACCGACCGCGGTGCGTCGCGGATCGGACAGGAGCGTTCGGCAAGGTGGTTCGCGACCACCGGAGTCGACGGCCGAGAAGGGCAACCGGCGAGCTGTGGGCGGGGGTCGGGGGCGTGACGGGGAAAGCCGCGATCGCGGCGGGGCCCGGGCTTCGGCCGGCCCGGATCAGGACTCGGGCGCGGCGGCGCGGGCCAGGCGAGCCTCGATCTCCTCGCGGACCGGTCGGTAGAGCGCGTCGGCCGCGTGCATGCGGGCCGCGCACCGCTCCCATGCCCGCCGCGAGCGTTTCCCGCGGCCCGGGATCAGGTCGTAGCGGCGCAGCCGAACCTGGCGAACGTCGACCATGAAGCCGGACCTGGTGCGTATTCCGTGCGCCCGGCGGACCTCGGAGTCGGCGGCCCGCAGTTCGGTCTCGAAGGTGTCGTGGGCCCACCGCCAACGGGCCTCTTCGTCGTGGGTGGCGGGGACGACGGGGTTGCGGCCGCCCGCGTGTTCGATGACGGCGTAGAGGGTGAACTCCAGTCCGTCGGGGACCCGCACCCACGACAGGGTGTCCCATGGCCGGGGGACGGGCCGGAAGATGGTGCGATGTACGACGGGCATCGGGTCCTCACCGATCGCTGCGGTTGTCGTCGCGGACGCTCGCGTGGGCGGTCGCGATCAGGGCCTGGCGGTCGATTGCCAGGTCGCGCAACACGCGGGCGGCCGTGCCGTGTTCGAGTTCGGCGACGGCGATCAGGACGTGTGCCGTGCGCAGTTTCCCGGGGCGCTCGGCCTTGGCGATGGCGACGGCGCGTTGGAACACCTCGTTCGCGCTGCCGGTGGCGCGGTAGGGCCCACGCGGCGCGGGCGCGGGTGAGGCCGCCGGGAGCGCGTCGGCGTCGATGCCGACCGAACGCAGCGCCGCGGCATGGGATTCGGCGAGGGCGCGGCGCACGTCCTCGACGTCGGCGCCGGCGGCGGCCAGGGCCGTGCGGGCGGAGTCGTCGGGCAGGGTGAGGGCGGCGATCAGCAGGTGCTCGGGGCCGGGGGACTCCTCGCCGAGTGCGCGAGCCTCCTCCTCGGCGCCGGTGAACAGGCGCTTCATCGCACCCATGTCGTGTATCGCGCTTCGAATACCCATGGTGGTTCCTCAGGGATGTCGGCGGTCCGGTCGGTTACCGGTCCTGTTGTGGTGCTCGTCGGTTGGGTGCGAGTCGCTTGTGGGCGGCCTGGGCACTCATGCCCAGGGCCTGACCGATGTGGTTCCAGGTCCAGCCCTGGGCGAGTGCGTGGTCCACTGCGGATCGCTCCAGCGCGGCCGCGAGGTTGCGCAGTGCGACCACGGCCGCGAACGCATCCTCCGGATGCTCGGGTGAGGGAACGTCTTTGGCCTCGATCACGCATCAACTTTAGTTGATGATCAATCGGCGCGTCAACAAAAGTTGATGACCGGGGGCGGGTGTCGGGATGTCGGTGTGGGCCGATACGAAGGGGGCATGACGACGAGGTTCGGTGAGCTCGACGACCGGGAAGTGCCGCCCGCTCTTTGCGGACTGATCGGCGGGTTCCTCTATTGGGAACCCGGTGCGCTCGCCGGGATCGAGCGGATCGGCGGATACCTGGCCGGCACCGCGGACCCGCTTCCCGGGCGGGACGCCCCGGAACGGGTCGGTGCGGGCCAGTGGACCGGGTTCATCGGTCGGACCGGGGCGATCGCGCTGCGCGCGGCGGCGCCGTCGACCCGGCCCGAACGTCGGGAACGGCTGCTCGCGCTGCTGGAGATGTGGGCGGACAGCGTGTTCGTCGACCCGACGGTGCGGATGCGCACGGGAACCGTGCGCGAGCCACAACGCGGCGCGGTACGCGACGAGCGCGGCGCCACGATCCTGGTCTGCCACCTCCGGGGCGGTATCCGCGTGCTCGAAGCGCGCACCGGGGACGCCGAACCGCCCGGTCTGGGTCCACTCGAGGAGGTCGAGGAACTGCCGCGCGCCGGCTGGGGCAACGCCCGGCAGATCCGCGACCTGGTCGCCCTGGTCCGCGCGCGGGGGCCGATGCCGTGGGATCCGGAGGCGGTGGTGCGACTCGCCGCCGACACCGGGATGTCCCGCGGTGCCGCCGCACTGGCGCTCGCGGGCACGCCCGGGACGGACATGTTCCGCAAGCCGTTCCTGGACGCCGAAGAACGCCGTCTGCTGGGCCTGAAGGCCGCCGAAGCGGAGACCGCACGCGTCGAGTCGGGGCGGCTCGAAGCCGAGGGGTGGCTCGACCTGCTCGCGGACGTACTCCCGGCTGATCCCGCCGACCTGTGGGCGCCGGACGCCCCGCGACACCTCGCCGCCCGGATCGCCACCGCGTGGCACGCACGCAACGGCCTGCGGGCCCCGATCCCGGAGACCTCGCGCGCACTGATCGCCGCGCAGAAGCCGAAGCTGCCCGCGGCCGAACTGTGCGAGGCACTGGCCCACTCCGCGGCCGACCCGCTGCTCGCCGAGGACCTCGACACGTGGCCGGAGTCGCCGCCCGACAGCGGCATCCATCTGGTCGACGCCACGGGCTTCGGCGAGGCGCCACGCCGGATGCAGAACCTGCTGGAGGACCTGGCCGCACTCGTGCCGACCGTATACGCCGAACTTCCCGCGGGCGACCCGATCCGCGAGGGCCTGCCCACGCTGGTGCGGAACGTGCGCGCCCGCCTGGACCACCCCGGGCTGCTGCTCTCCTGCTGCCATCTCTACCACGGGGCCACGATCGACGACCTGCGTGCGTGGTTCGGGCCGCATCCGTACGACGGCCCGGAGCCGCTGACCGTACCCGCGTTCGACGACGGCCTGACGGTGGCCGTCGAAGCCGCTCCGCCGTCCTACTACGGTCGACACCGGCACCACCCCCGCCTGTTCTTCCGGCCCGCCGTGCTCGGCGACGACGCCCGCGCGCAGCGGCTCGACGACACGCGCGGTTACGGCGGCGCCGCCCTGCTCACGTCCGTGCGACGGTTGCGCGGCGACCACTTCACCCGCATCGTCGCCCGCGTGGAGTCCGGCGCGCTGCCGGTGGGCGCGTACGAGGCGAACCCCGCGGCGAGCGTGCCGGATGTGGTCGAACGCGCCGCGAAGGCCCTCGGCCTGGCCCCGGACCCGGCCGCCCTGTACCTGCAACTGCTCGCCCTGGAGGCGCCCACCGATCGCGGCGTGCGGACCTGGAACGCATGGACGCCGACGCGGCACCGCAAGGCCGTCGCGACGCTCGTGGACGCGGGTCTGGCCGTCGCGGACAAGCGCGCCCGGGCCGGGCGCGGCGTCTTCCTGCCGGGCCCCTGGGCGCCGGCGGACAGGCCGTACCGGCCGATGGAGACCTGGAAGGCGGCCTTTCTCGGCGTCACGGTCCTGCGCCACAGCGGCGAGGTCCACGGTCGCGTCGTGCTCGACCGCACGCTGCCCGAACTGTTCGCCGACGCCTGGGCGTCGGTCGAGCGGGGCGAGGGGCCCCAATGACGCGCGGTGTGCGGATGATCAGACCCGGACGGTGGGTCGGACCACGATCTCTGTCATCTCGACATCCGCCGGCTGCTCGATCGCGAACGCGACGGCTCGGGCAATCGCCGCGGGCACGATCGCGACCCGAGCCGCGTGCCGACCGCGCGAACACCGCGATCCACGCGGCCGGCAACCCGACCACACGCCGGTGATCCATGCCGACCCGCGCTGAGCGGCCGTTTCCGGGTATGGGTCGGGCGCCGTCGCGCCGGTCGGGTCAGGAGGCCACGGCCGCGGCGGTGGCGAGCAGTTCTCCGGGTGTTCCGGCGAAGTCGGACAGCAGGTTCGACGCCACGATCCACGCGTCGACGTCCTCGCGCAGATGTGCGCGCACCAGGTCTCCGGCGTAGTCGCGGCACACGAGCAGGGCGTGTGCGGCCGGCCGGGCCCCGGAGAGGATTTCCGTCGGGGTCAACAGGCCGTCGCGCAGGAGGTCGCCCACCTCCCAGATGAGCAGGTCGCGCACGGGAGGGTCGGCGACCAGGCTGCGCGCGACCGCGGGCGATCGGATCGACCCGTAGGAGAAGAAGCCCGGTTGGCGCCGGACGAGGGTGGAGATCAGGGCCTCGGGGCAGTCCGGGTGATACGCCGCGATCGCGACGGCCGGGTCCCGGGTGGGAGCGGGCTCGGGGTCCGGCTCCTCGGCCAGGCGGGTCCACAACGCGGGCGGCACCCGCGGCGGCAGCGCGCGCAGCGGTCCCGGGGCCGGCCACGTCGCCACGTCCGTCGCGGACGCGCAGCCCTCGACGCGGTAGTGGATCCGGCCGTAGCGGGGATCGAAGAACCAGATGCCCTCGTCGGCCTGCGAGAGTGCCTCGACCACTTCGAACGCGAGCTCGTCGCCCACCGCCTCCAGGGCCCGGACCGCGTCGTGGCGCGCGGTGATCCGCCGGGCGAGCCGGTGCGGCAGTTCGCCGGGCCAACGGCGGGCGAGCGCGACCGCGACCGCCGGGGCCGGGGTGTGCCGGCCGGCGCCGAACGCGAGCAGGTCCGCCGCATCCAGCGCGGAGACCACCTCGGCCGCCAGGTCCGGGTCGGCCCGGCTCAGCAACAACGACAACGGGCTGGCGGCGCCGCGGAGCAGATCGGAGGCGCCGGCGGGCGGCCGGCACGGCCGCGCCGGTGTGGGCGGTTTCGGTGTGTCCCTTCTCGGTTCGGGTACGCCGGCCGGCCGCGCGACGTGGCGCAGCAGGTCGGGGACCGTCCCGGGATATTCCGGCCCCTGGCGGGCCAGGCGCAGCCAGCCGTCCACATCGGCGGGCAGCAGCGGGCTCAGTGCCGTCAGCAACGGGCCGAAGGCGGCGGTCTGCGCGGAGCGCGGGGCGAAGTCGTCGACGGCGCGCAGCACGCGCCACGCGGGGCGCGCCGCGTGCAGGAAGCGCTCGGGAGTCAGCACCTGCTCCAGCAGCGCCCGCTCCAGCGGGCGGTTGTTGTGGTCGACGGCGGAGTCCAACTCGACCACCGCCTCCGGCGGGCAGCCCTCGGTGCCGGCCAGCGCCGCGGCCACGGCGGGAGTGAACGGGGTCTCCCGATGCGCACGCACCAAGGCGTTCCAGTCGGGCGGCGCGTCCATGATCGAGAGCACGTGCCGGGCCTCGGCGCGGCGCAACCCGCGGGCTCGCAGCAGCGCGATCAACTCGTCGCCGTCCGACCCGGCGCAGGCGGCGATTTCCAACAGCATCAACCCCTCGGGCGCGTCGAGTGCCGCGTGTACGAGCGGGGCGATCACCCGGGTGCGATATCGCCCGACGGACAGCGCGGCGGATGCCGCCTCCGGTCCCTCGGCCCGCCACAGCCCGGCGAGGCCCCGGAGCCGGGCCCGCTCGACATGCGGCCGGTTCGGCAACCGGCCCAGCACGATCAGCCCGTGCCGGATCAGCCGCGGGTCACGCGCGTGGACGAGGGCCAGCGCGTAGATCCGCGTTCGGGTGGACGACAACATCTCGTGCAGCGCGGGGTCCAGGTCGCGGCTGAGGATCCGGCGCCGGATGCGGGTGTCGGCACGTGGATTGACGAAGACGTGCCGATCCACCTCGGGGTCGTCGAGCGCCACCAGTCGCTCCAGCAGCGCGCGCCGCAGTCGATCGTGTCGGGCGAGGGCGAGATGGTCGCTGCGATCGCCGTGGGCCAACGCGTGCTCGACCACTCCCGGAACATCCGACAGTTCGGCCAGCAGCCGACCGCGCCCGCCGGGGTCGCAGCGTGCCACGAGTCGGGTGATCAGGCCCGGATCGGCGTGCCGCCACAGTGTCGAGATGGCCCTGCTCAGCACGGTCCTCGGCCCCTTCCGTCCGCACCGACCCTCGGCACGCGGGGCGCCGGCCTGCCGCCGCCCATCGGATCAGTGTGGCAGCGGGCCGATCCGGCCAACCGCCCGGCCACCCGAACTCGGCGTGCCCCGGCCCTGTTTGCGACGACCGGGCGCCTTGCGCGGGTCGGGCACGTGCCGCCGGCCGTGGTGAGCGTGCGCATCCGACGACGGGTCACCTGATCGCGGCCCGGTCGCTGGAGGGCGGGCCGAGCCGCGAGAGTCAGCGGGAGCCGGTCAGGTGGGCGAACAACACCGTGTTGTCCTGGTAGCCGCCGCGCCCGGGGTCGTAGTCGCCACCGCAGGTGATCACCCGCAACTCGGCCCGGTTCAGGTCGCCGTACACGCGTTGCGTGGGGAAGTCGGCCTTGGCGAAACGTTCGACGGTATCGACGGTGAACACCGCCGTGCTCTGGTCGGCGCGGCGGATCTCGACCGTGCTGCCCGCGCGTACGGTGCCCACGTCGTAGAAGACGGCGGGGCCGGACACCGAGTCGAGGTGGCCGACCAGCACGGCGGGGCCCAGTTCGCCCGGGGTCGGTCCCTGGTTGTACCAGCCGGCCCGTCGGCCCTGGTCGGGGGCTGGCACTTGGACGGCGCCTGCGGCGTCGAGGCCGACCGCGGTGATGGGGGCATGCAGGCCGATCTGCGCGATGTCGACCGTGGCCGGCTCGGAGCGGGCCAGGAGCGGGCCTTCGACCGCGACCGGTGGGGCGGCGTCGCCGGGGGAGGGGGTTGCCGTGGACACGACCTTGGGCGCGGCCGTGGCCGCGGCGGGTGGTCGCCGCTCCTGGAAACCGATCACGGCGAGCACGATGCCACATACGAGCACCGCGACGGCCGCCGCCAGGACGAGGCGACGGCCGGCGCGGTGTACGAGAGGTGTGTCAGCCACGCAGGCTGCCCCGACGCAGCACGAACGCGCCGACACCGGCACCGGCGACGGCGAGGGCGGCGCCCAGGCCGAGCAGGTCGTTGTCGGCCCCGGTGGTGCCACCCGCGCCGCCGGCGACGGCGCCGACCGGGACGGTCTTGGTCTGGGTGGCGGGCATGGCCGCCGCCGCTGCCGCCGGGCGGGCCGCGGGCTGACTGTTGGCCATCACCTGCTTCTCCGCTTCGGCCATGTTGGTGGTCTTGTTGTCGGTCTTGTCGACCATGACGGTCTTGTGGTTGTTCTCGACGTTGGCCATTTGGTCGTTGGTCATGTGGTTGTTGGTGATGTGGGTGTTCTTGACGATGGTGGTGACGTCACCGAAGACCACGGTCGGCCGGTGGTTGGACTTGTGGCCGTTGTGGCTGTTGTGGCTGACGTGAGAGTTGCTTTCCTTGTGGCTGCTGCTCTGTTCCTGGTGGCTGTTCTGGTCGTTGCGGCCGTTCTGGTCGTTGCGGCCGTTCTGGTCATGGCGACCGTTCTGGTCATCGCGACCGTTCTGGTCACCGCGGCCGTTCTGGTCACCGCGGCCGTTCTGGTCATCGCGACCGTTCTGGTCACCGCGGCTGTTCTGGTCGTTACGGCCGTTCTGGTCGTTGCGACCGTTCTGGTCACCGCGGCCGTTCTGGTCGTTACGGCCGTTCTGGTCATTGCGACCGTTCTGGTCGTTGCGACCGTTCTGGTCGTTGCGGCCGTTCTGGTCACTTGGGCCAGGCCTGTCCATGGGCTTGTTGGCAGGCTTCTGCGCGGGCTTGGTCGAGCACTCGCTTCCCGAGCGAGAGCAGTTCGGGCCATCGCCCGTCCTCATGGCGCCCTGCTCGTCGGCGGATCCGCTCTTGGCGCCTGACGCCTCGGCCTTGATGTCCTTGGACTGCCCGCCGGGGTTTTCGGAGGCGACCGCAGTGCCTCCCATGGCTACGGCCAATAGGCCGGCGGCTACGGTGCTGCAAAAGACACGAGTGGTACGCATCAGGGACGATCTCTCCTTAGCAGCCGGCGCGTGATCGGCGGTCCGATGGGGAACGCGACGGCAAAGCGGAAAGTTGCCTCTTATGATGCGAAAATCACCCTAGGCGGCTTTATACAACACTTATGGGCGATCGGCGCTCGGCGGCCCGGTGTCGGCGGAAGCCGCCCTTAGCCGTCGAACTGCCCTTCCTGGTCCGTGAGTTGCCTACTGCCGGCGAGTCCGGGTCGGTCGATCGCGATCCGGCGGTGCGGCGCACTCGGGTGGACGAGGATCCGCCCGGGCGGGCGGGGGTGAACGCGCCGCTCGTGGCCGGCGTCGACGGCGTCGCGTCGAAGCGCACGCGGCATCGCGACTCGGAGCGTGCATTCCAGGTCCCCTCGGCCCGGACGGGCACGGTGGCGGCCGTTGCCGGAAGAGCACACCCATGGAAACAGCCACGGATCGACTCGTCCGTCCGGGTGGCTTGAACCGGATCGTCGACGGCGACAGCAGAGGGACAAGCCCCAGTGTTCGCAAGCGTGTTCGCGCTACTCTCCATTGGTCTCGACAACCGAGTGGGGGGACCATGATGGGTGGCGCCGGCAAACGAAGAACGCGAACACGGAAGGTGTCCAAGGTCGCGCCGATCCTGGCGGCCATGGTGGTCGCCGCGTGCTCGTTGACACCGGACATGTTCGACGGGCCGATACACGACGTCACGCGGAATTACCTGCGAGCCGTCGCCGGCGGTACCTCGCCCGCACCGTTCTACGGCGACTGCGGCGGCACGCACGGCGGGAACGCCGAGCGGGCGCTGGCGGGCGAGGGTGGTGGGTTCACCTTCTCGATGGACAGTTCCACCCAGGACGGCGACTCGGCCGTGGTGAACGTGGACGTCACGGGCCAGGACCACACCGCGTCCCCGTATGCCGTCGACCTGCGGCGGGAGAACGGGAAGTGGGTCGTCTGCGGCCTGGACACACACCATGTGCAGATAAACTCGGGCGTCGACCCGGGCATCGGCTGACGGGCGCCGGGCTTCGTCCGGCGGGGTCCGCGCCGGGCTCGCCGCGCTCGCTTGGCTGGGCTCGCCCGGCGGGCTCGCCGCGCCGCGTCCGCCCGGCCGCCGCTCGCCGCGCTCGTCCGGTCGTACCGGAGAAACACCCGGGTGGGAACCCTTTGCCGGCACGCCGAGGCACGGTGCCGGGCGGCGCGGCCCGATCCAATAGGTTCCGCCGGACCGGATCCAGGCATCGAGGCCGGCGGCCCGTGTGTTTCGCCCAAGTGAGGGGCGTCGGTCTGGGATATTGCGGGCGAGCCCGATCGCCCATCCTCGGAACGGAATCGGTGACCATGACGCCCGCCCGCCGCGCCTCAGGCGCCACCCACGACCCGACTCACGAATCCGCCCGCCGCCCCCGACCCGTCTTCCCGGCCCGCCGGCGCACGCTGCGTCTGCGGGCCGCCGCGGTCGCCGTGGCGGGCCTGTCGATCATCGGGGCCGGCTCGGCCGATGCCTCCGCCGCCGCCTCGGACACGCCGCCGACGCCCACCCTGGCCTGGGCCCCCTGCGCTCAGGACGCGACCTTCGACTGTGCGAACGCCTCGGTACCGCTGGACTACCGCGACCCGCACGGCCGCACGCTCACCCTGGCGGTGATCCGCCACAAGGCCGCGGATCCGACCCGACGACTGGGCACGCTGGTCATGCAGCCGGGCGGACCGGGCAACTCCGGCGTCGACTTCGTCCGCGGCAACCACGCCGCGCTGCCCGCCGAACTGCGAGACCGATTCGACGTGTTCGGCTTCGACGCACGCGGGATCGCGCGCAGTGCGCCGTACGAGTGCTGGGACGACGCCCGCTACACCGCGGAGATCGCACAGTCGCCGGGACACCCGGGCCCCGACGGGTACCAACGGGCGGTGTCCACCGCGCGCGACTTCGACGCCGCCTGCGCGGCCAAGGCCGGCGACGTGCTGCCCTTCATGGGCACCGACTACGTCGCCCGCGACCTGGACCTGCTGCGCCAGGCATTGGGGGAGCGCCGGCTCTCCTTCTACGGACGCTCGTTCGGCAGCTTCGTCGGCACCGTCTACGCCGACCGCTATCCGGGACGAGTCCGTGCCATGGTGCTCGACGGCGCCTACGACCCGGTGCACTACGCAAGCCGCCCCTACGAATACGACCGGCCGCAGTACCTTGCCCTGGACGGCGCGATGGGCCGCTTCCTCGACTGGTGCGGCACCGATCCGACCGGCTGTGGATTCGGCGGCGGCGACGCGCGTGGCGCGTTCGACCGCCTGATCGACGCACTCGACGCCCATCCGGTCCCCACCCCCTCCGGAGCCCTCGCCAACGGCTACACCCTGGCCTATCGCCTGATGTTCAACATCAACGAGGGCAAGGCGGTGTGGCCCGCGTTCGGGGCGGCGCTGCGCCAGGCGGAACTGCGCGACGGCACCGCGTTCCTGCTCCGGCCGCCGTCACCGGCGAGCTTCGACTTCCTCACCGCGAACATCGCCGTCGAGTGCGTCGACCGCGTCTACCCGAAGGACATGGCCCGGCTGGAGCGCAACGTGCGCGCCAATGTGCGCGACGCGCCGCTGCTCGGTCCGGCCGTCGGATTCGGCCCGCCCACCTACGACCACAACCACGCCCCGGCCTGCGTGCAGTGGACCGGCGAGCGGGTCAGCCGGCACCAGGGCTCGTACCGGGCGTATGGTTCGGCGCCCATCCTGGTCCTGGGCACCACCGGTGATCCGGACACCCCGTATCGGGACGCGGTCGCGCTGGCCGAACGATTGGACAACGGTCGGCTGCTCACCTTTCGCGCCGAGGGGCACACCGCGTTCGGTCGCAGTGCCTGTGCCAAGGCGGCGGCGACGGCCTACCTGACCGACCTGAACCTGCCGCCGCGAGGCACGGTCTGCGCCGACGAGGCGGATCCGACCACCGCGCCGGCCGTGGCCCGCTCGGCGCGCGTCCCCGGCCCCGGCGCCGACGAAGGGTTCGACCGGATCGGCTGACCGGCCCGCCGACCGCCGGGGCGCGGGTGGCGCGCCGGGCCGCGCACCTCGGACCCGCGCCGGGTCGGCGGGTGCGGGCATCGACAGGGCGGCGGGACGCGAACCCCGGCTTCGCGGTCGGCGGGAACACCCGTGCCGCGCCGCTTGTTCTCTTGCCGGGTGAGCAGGCGAACCAGTCAGGAGTTGTGACATGAGTGCACAGGTGGAGAAGGCGGTTCTGGCCGGCGGATGTTTCTGGGGGATGCAGGACCTGATCCGCAAGCAACCGGGTGTCACGGCCACCAGGGTCGGCTACTCGGGTGGTGACGTGCCGAACGCGACGTACCGCAACCACGGCGACCATGCCGAGGCGATCGAGATCCTCTTCGATCCGTCGGTCACGACCTACCGCGACGTCCTGGAGTTCTTCTTCCAGATCCACGACCCGACCACGCGGGACCGCCAAGGCAACGACATGGGCCGGAGCTACCGCTCGGCGATCTACTACGCCGACGAGCAGCAGCGCGCGACGGCCGTCGAGACCATCGCCGACGTGCGGGCCAGCGGCCTGTGGCCGGGCGACGTGGTGACCGAGTTGGAGCCGCTGGGCGACTTCTGGCAGGCCGAGCCCGAGCACCAGGACTACCTGGAGCGCTACCCGCACGGCTACACCTGCCACTTCCCACGCCCCGGCTGGAAGCTGCCGCGCCGCGCCGGCGCCTGACCGCAACCCGCCGCGCCCCGCACCGGATCCCGCGGATCCGGTGCGGGGCGCCGCCGGGTCCGGACCGGCCGGGTGGAACTGCGGGCCGTCCGGCCGCGTCCCCCACCGCGGATCGACGTAGAGTCTCCCCACCTCCGGGGGGCCGGCGAACGCGGGACGGCACACGATGACCACGACTCCAGGAATCGACGACGAGGGGCGGGGCCGGGACGCGGGCGAGCCGCCGCGCATTCTCGTCGTCGACGACGACCCCGCCATTCGCCGCGCCCTCGAACGCGGCCTGCGCCTGGCCGGCTATCGGGTGCTGCTCGCCTCCGACGGCGCCGCGGCCCTCGCCGTGATCGGCACCGCCGAGCACCCCACACCCCGCGCGCCGCACGTGATCGTCCTGGACGTGGCCATGCCCGGCTGCTCCGGCATCGAGGTCTGCGCCACGCTGCGCGCCCGAGGTATCGAGACGCCGGTCCTGATGTTGTCCGCCCGGGACGAGACGGCCGACCGGATCACCGGCCTGGAATCGGGCGCTGACGACTACCTCGTCAAACCGTTCGACCTGCGCGAACTCGAACTCCGCCTGCGAGCCCTGCTGCGCCGCCGACCGCCGACCGCGCCGGGCGACGCCGTGCTCCGGGCGGGCCCGCTCGTCCTGGACGCCGCCGCGCACCTGGCCACCAACGACGGCGAGCCGGTGAACCTGACCAGGCGCGAGTTCGCCCTGCTGGACGTGTTCGTGCGCAACGCCGGCCAGGTGCTGACCCGCGATCAACTGCTGGCTCGGGTCTGGGGCTACGACTTCGAGGTCCGCACCGACGTGGTCGACACCTTCGTCAGCTACCTGCGCCGCAAGCTGGAGGCCGGCGGCCGACCGCGTCTCCTGCACACCGTGCGCGGGGTCGGCTTCGTCCTGCGGGTGCCGGACGGCCGTGGATGACCCTCTCCGAGGAGTGGTCGGCCACCGCGCGCCGCCGACCGACCATGCGGCTGTCCACCCGGATCGCGCTGGCCGTGGGTGTGCTCGTCCCGCTCCTGGTGATCGCCGCCGGAACCATGGTCGTGCGCTGGGTCACCGCCGACGTGACCCACCGTCAGGACGTGGCCCTGCGGCAGCGCGCCGACCACCTCGCACCCGACGGGCGGGCGCTGCTGCGCGCCGTGGAGAACGATCGGACGAACGCGGTCCGCGCCCGGGAGAACAAGCTGTTCGACGGCGCGCTCGATCTTGGCGTGCGGGTCGAACTGCCCGGCGGACCGGTGTCCGCGGGACCGCAACCGCCGCCGGACGTGCCGCTGCCGGACCCCCGGCACCGCGGTCCGGTCACGGTCCGCGCCGACGGCAAGGCATGGCGCGTGGTCACCCGCCCGCTCGGCGCCGCCCGCGGCGGCGCGGGCACCCTGCGGGTGTTCCAGCCGACCACCGAGACCGACGAGCGGACCGCGCTGCTGCGTCGGCGCGTGCTCGTCGTCGCCGCGTTCGCCGTACCGATCTCGGCGCTGGCCGGCCTCGCCGTCGGCGCCGGCGCGACCCGCTCGTTGCGCGCGCTGCGTCGGCGCGCGGCCGCGATCGAGCCGGACGACGACGCGCGCCCGGACGTACACCTGCCGTCCGCTGTGGCCGAGGTGGACGATCTCGGTCGCACGCTCGCGGCGGTGCTCGGTCGCTACGACGCGCAGACCGCCCGCACCCGCGAAGCACTGGAGACGGCACGCGCGTTCGCCGCGACGGTGGACCACGAACTGCGCGGGCCGCTCACCGGCATCCGCACCGACCTGGACGTGCTCGCGGCGTATCCCGACCTCGCGCCGGCGGAGCGCGCCGAGGTCCTCGGCGACCTCATGGCCGGGCAGGAGCGCATCCTTTCCCTGCTCGCGTCGCTGCGCGCGCTCGCCCAGGGGGACCTGGCCGACGGGCAGGGCTTCGAGCGGGTCGACTTGGGCGAGCTGGCGCACGAGGCGGCCCGTGACGCGCGGATGCGGCATCCGGGCGCGGACGTGGCGGTGTGCGCACCGCAGGAGATCCGGGTGGACGGCCTGCGGCCGGGGCTGCGGTTGCTCCTGGACAACCTGATCGGCAACGCCCTCGTGCACGGACGCGGGCCGGACCGTGGGGCCTCGATCCGCATCGGTGTCGACGCCGACGCCGCCGGCGGGGCCCGGATCCGGGTGGACGACGACGGCCCGGGGATACCCGTCGAGCGGCGTGAGCAGGTGTTCGAGCGCTTCCGCCGCGGCCCGGACAGCCCGGGGGCGGGCCTGGGCCTGACCCTGGTCGCCCAGCAGGTGGCGCTGCACCGGGGACAGGTCGCCATCGGCACCGCGCCGCCCGGACCCGGCACCCGCGTCGAGGTACTGCTGCCGATGCGGCACCCGGCCGAGCCGACGGACGGCCCCGGGGAAATCCGACACGACTGGCTGACCCGCGAACCGACGGAATCCGCCCCACCGGGTTGACCGGACGTGGGAGCGGCCGGGTAGGCGGGCGGGCCTGGGGGATCCGGTTGCGACTGGATGACCCGTGAATCGGCGGATTCCGCCTTACGGGGTTGATCGGGCGTGGGGCGGCCGAGTCGGCGTGCGGGCCAGGGGAATCCCGTACGACCGGCTGACCGGCGAGCCGGCGGGATCCGCCCCGCAGGGGTGACCGGACGTGGGGGCGGCCGAGTCGGCGTGCCCGGGGGCGGAAACCGCCCGCAGGGGCGACCGGGCCTGGGCCGGCCGAGCGGCCGACGCTGCGGCGGGCCCCGACGCGGCATTGTGCGGGTCCCGCCTCGGGCGCCGCCCCGCCTCGGTCTTCGCCCCACGTCCCGCCGACCCTCCGCCGGCTCCGTCCCGGCGCGACCCTCTTCGCCGGCTCTGTCCCGGCCCCGCCTCGACCCCCGGTCCCGCCTCGACCCCCGGCCCCGCCCGGGCCCAACCGACCCTCGCCGGCCCCGCCGGTCCCCGTCTCCGGTACCGGATCGGGTGCCTGCACCAGCCGCTGGGGTCGGGGTCACAAGAAGCCCACAGACAGCCCACAGGAAGCCCACATGACAGGGTCCTACCGTCGCGGCACGCCACCCCGCAGTGGGGCGGTGAACCGTGAAACTCGGGAGAACCACCATGTCTCGCCGTAGCACGACCGCACCCAAACGATTCGCGACGCTCGGCGCCCTCGCGGCCCTGACGACGATCGCGGCCCTGGCCGCGGCACCCGCCGCGCAGGCCGGCGCCATGCCCGGCGCCGACAAGCACAAGCCGGCCATCTGCAAGCGCGTTCCCGCCATCGACACCCGACTGGGCAAGGCGATCGACCGGCTGAACGGCGGCGCCGCCGTGAAGGGGTCCATCGCCCACCTCCAGGAGCGGATCGCCACCGCGGACAAGCTGAACCGCCCGGCGGTGAAGACCTACCTGAACGACAAGTTGACCACCCGGCAGCGTCTGCTGCCCGAACTCCAGAAGCGTCGGACCGACCTGGCGAACGTGAAGACCTGGTGCGACACGCAGCAGCCCGCCGCAGGCAAGTGACCGGTACACGCCGCCGCCGGGCCGCCGCCGTCCTGGTCGCGGCCCTCGCCTTCGGCCCCGCGCTGACCGCATGCGACGGATCGCACGACGACAACGGCGGTGGCCCGGCTCCGGCGGGCACCCGGGCGGCTCCCGGCGGCCTGCCGTCGGATCCGGCGTCGATCGTCGACGAGGCGGAGAAGGCAGCGGACCGAGCGGACCAGGACGCGGAGGCGCCCGAGACGCCGCCGGGCTGACCCGGACCGGCGAGCCGCGCCCGCGGTGGGCGGCTCGCCGGCACCGCCTCGCCTACCCGGCGACCGCCGATTCGACGGGCTCACCGGCCGGGACCCGCACCGCCACGAACCACGGCGTGCGTCGCAGTCGAAAGCCCAGCGACTCGTACAGCCGGATCGCGGTCACGTTCTCGGCCGCCGCGTGCAGGAACGGCGTCTCGCCGCGGGCGGTGATGCCGGCCACCAACGCCAGGACCAGACGACTCGCCAAACCGTGCCCGCGCCACGCCGGATCGGTGCACACCGCGCTGATCTCGGTCCAGCCGGGCGGATGCAGTCGTTCCCCGGCCATCGCTATCAGCGCACCGTCGCGGCGAACCCCGAGGTAGGTGCCCAGTTCGATGGTCCGGGGCAGGAACGGGCCCGGTCGGGTACGCGCGACCAGGTCGAGCATCTCGGGCACATCGGCGGCGGCGAGCCGAACCAGCGAGTCGTCCGGCCGCCCGGCGACCGCATCGCCCAGCATCTGCACCCCGCCGATGCGCATCACCACCTCCCACGGCGCGGGCGGGCGCAACGCGTCGCCGTCGGCGAGCGGCAGGACCGCGCCCGGACCCGCCAGCGCGGCCAGGTCCGCCCAGTCCGTTGGGCCGGGATCGTCCGGTAGGGCGGCGAACGGCGCCACATCGGGGAGGTAGCGCACGACCCGGCCCCTGTGTTCGGCCAGCCCCGCGTGTGGGCCGGTCAGGGACGAATAGGCTACGTTGTCCAGCACGCGCACGTCGTTCATGCCGTGCCGGCCGTCACTCGGGATGGGGACATCGTCGATCCACTCCGCTCTGCTGTCGGCTGAAGGAGGGCGGCCGGACGAGTGCCGACGCGCCGAACTCGGCGGCGTCACACCGCGCTTCCCGCCCTGCCGAAAAAGGTCGCCGCGCACGCGGCCGGCCGAGCGAACCGATCGGGCCGGTCTCCTCGACCGGTTCCGGACGGCGCGATCGACGGCGCGGTCACCCGGCATCGGCCGGACGGCTCAGGACGAGCCGGGCAGCGCGGATAGACACGCGGCACTGCTCACCCGTAGCAGGTCGATGTGCCTGCGGGTCGCCAACCGGATCCGAGCCTGCATGATCGGCAGGTTACGAGCTGGATCGCGCCCCGTCAAAGGGTGTCCACGGCTCGACGCATCCACACCACCCATCCGCCGGCCGGTCGGATCCGCCCCTTCGGGGCGCCGGTCACGGCGGCGGTAAAGCGCCTGTCCCGACCGGCTGTTGCCGCCCCGCGGGTCGATGGACAAGAGCCCGCGGGCTGCGTTAGCGTCGCGACGTCGGCCGGGATCGGTCGTCGCAGCAGTACGTGTCACGAGTGCCAACGTTCAGCCCCGGCTTGTTGGTCGGCAACCCTCCTCCGCGACGGGGTGCCCCGGGTGAGGACACGGCCGCGCGTCTTTCGCGTGGCAACGCGGGGCCCGCCTCGACGGGCCCAGGGGGCAAGGGGACGATGTCATGAGCAGGTGTGTGAACGCGGTGTGGCACCGCGCCGCCGCACCCGCCGTGCCGACCCGGGCCGCCCACCGGACGAACACCTCCGGACGGAACCCGAGTTCGCCCCGGACCCGACTGACCCGGCGGCTGTTCATCGACCTGCGTCGCTCCGCCGGCTCCCTGTGTCGCTGACCCACTAGCACCCACCACCCGGGCGAACCGCGGCCGAAGCACGGCACCGCGCGCCCGCGGTCGCGTCGTCATGCCGGTCCACCGGCGAGCCGCGCCCGGTGCGCGCTCCCGCGGCGATTTCGTCGCTCCGGTCGAACCGGTCCCGGGCTCCGCCGAGTTCACCGCCCCACGCAGCACCCGGGAACCGGCACCCGTCCGTCGCTCGCCCACCCCAATCGACACCCGACCGGCCCGGGCCGGCGGACGCCGGCTCGCATCCGACGACGAACGACGTCCGCCGTGCCGTGACGCCCGCCCGTCTTGCCCGCGACCGAGCCTGCCCCACCGACCACACGCGCCTCACTCGTCGAACCCCGAACCCGCGACCCCGAACCCGCGACCTCGAACCCGCGCCCCACCGAAAGCGAGACCCACCCATGACCACCCCGAACACCCCCGACCCGTTGCACCTGGCCGTCGCGCTGGACGGCGCCGGCTGGCATCCGGCCGCCTGGCGCGAACCCGACGCCCGCCCGACCGAGCTGTTCACCGCCCGCTACTGGACCGACCTGGTCGCCGAGGCGGAAGCGGGCCTGCTCGACTTCGTCACCATCGAGGACGCACTCGCGCTGCAATCCACCCGATTCGAGGGCACCGACACCCGCACCGACCAGGTCCGTGGTCGACTGGACGCGGTGCTGATCGCCTCGCGCGTCGCGCCGCTGACCGAACACATCGGACTGATCCCGACCGCCACCGTCACACACACCGAGCCGTTCCACGTCTCCAAGGCGATCGCCACGCTCGACTTCGTCAGCCTCGGCCGTGCCGGGTGGCGCGCCCAGGTGTCCCGGCCGGCCGAGAACGCGCACTTCGGCCGCCGCGAGCACGTGCCGTTCACCGTCGAGGACCTCGACCGGCCCGACGTGGCGGCCGCGGTCGCGGAAAGCTTCGCCGAGGCACAGGACTTCGTCGAGGTGGTGCGCCGGTTGTGGGACAGCTGGGAGGACGACGCGGAGATCCGCGACGCGGCCACCGACCGGTTCATCGACCGCGGCAAGCTGCACTACATCGACTTCGTCGGACCCAGGTTCCGGGTCCGTGGGCCCTCGATCGTGCCACGCCCGCCGCAGGGCCAGCCGCTGGTGACCGTACTGGCACACGCCACGCTGCCGTACCGGCTCGGCGCCCGCGCCGCCGACGTCGTGTACGTGACACCGCGCGACCACGACGACGCACGTGCCATCGTCACCGAGATCCGCGCCGAACAACGCGCCGCCGGGCGGGAGTCGGAGACCGTGCACGTCTTCGCCGACCTGGTCGTCCTCCTCGACGAGAGCACCGCCGCGGCCCGTGACCGCAAGGCCCGTCTGGACGCACTCGACGGCGCCGAATACGCCGGTGACGCACTCGTGTTCACCGGCACGGCCGCAGACCTCGCCGACACCCTCCAGGACTGGCAACGTGCCGGGCTGACCGGATTCCGCCTGCGCCCGGCCGCGTTGCCGCACGACCTGCACGCCGTCACCCGCGACCTGGTGCCCGAACTGCAACGCCGCGGCGCCTTCCGCACCGGCTACGAAGCCGGCTCGCTGCGCGCCCGACTCGGCCTGCCGCGCCCCGACAGCCGCTACGCCACGCCCACGGCGGCAGCCTCGTGACCCGCACCGCCTCCACCCGCCTCACCGCCGTCTCGGCAACCATCCGAAGGGAACCGTCCCGATGAGCACGTCGCGCAAGCAGATCATCCTCGGCGCCTACGTGGGAGGCGTGAACCACCACACCGTGTGGTCCGATCCCCAGGCCGGCAGCCAGATCGACTTCTCCACCTTCAAACACGTCGCGCAGACCGCCGAACGCGGCCGATTCGACTTCTTCTTCCTCGCCGAGGGCCTGGCCCTGCGCGAACGCCTGGGCCTGATCTTCGACCAGGACGTGGTCGGACGCCCCGACACGCTGCCCGTGCTCAGCGCCCTGGCCGCCGTCACCGAACACCTGGGCCTGATCGGCACGGTCAACGCAACCTTCAACGAACCCTACGAACTGGCCCGCCAGTTGAGCACCCTCGACCACCTGTCCGGCGGCCGGGCCGGCTGGAACGTGGTCACCTCCTTCGACGCGTTCACCGGCGCGAACTTCCGCCGCGGCGGCTTCCTGGACCGCAAGGACCGCTACACCCGGGCCGGCGAGTTCCTGGCCGCCGCCCGCGAACTGTGGGACTCCTGGGCGGTGGACGCGGTGGCCGCCGACCGGGACACGGGCGTCTTCCTACGCGATGCCAAGGCCGGTCGATTCGCTTTCACCGGCGAGCAGTTCGACATCTCCGGCCGATTCGCCACGCCGCGCAGCCCGCAGGGCCGGCCGGTGATCCTCCAGGCCGGCGTCTCGCCGCAGGGCCGCGACTTCGCCGCCGGCGGAGCCGACGCGATCTTCTCGCCCTACCACCGCCTCGACGAGGCGCAGGCGTTCTACCGCGACATCCAGGCCCGGGCCGACCGCCTGGGCAGGCCCTCCGGCTCGGTCAAACTGCTGCCGCACGCGTCCTTCGTCCTCGGCGACAGCGAAGCCGACGCCGCCGAGCGACACCGCGACATCACCCGGCGCCAGATCGGCGGACGCACCGCGCAGATCCTGCTGGAGACGGTCTGGAACCGCGACCTGTCCGGCTACGACCCGGACGGCCCGCTGCCCGACGTGGATCCGGACCCCGACGGCCCGCCGCTGGCGCAGGGCCGGGCCCGGATCGCCGAGGACGCGCACCGCAGGGTCGCCGAGTGGCGGGCGCTGGCGGAGGCCGCCAAGTACTCGCTGCGCGATTTGGCCATCCACGTGTTCGGCCGCACCGAGTTCGTCGGCACCCCCGCCCACGTGGCCGAACGGATCGACACGTTCGTCCAGCAGGACGGCTCGGACGGCTTCATCGTGGGCTCCCACCTGACCCCCACCGGCCTCGACGAGTTCGTCGACAAGGTCGTCCCGCTGCTCCAGGAACGCGGCTCGCTGCGGGCCGAATACACCGGCGGCACACTGCGCGAGAACCTGGGCATCGCGCCGGTCGAGGAGGTGGGCGCCGACGCACGCGTGGCGTGATGCCGGTGCCGGGGACGGAGCGACTCCGTCCCCGGCACGACCGGGTCACCCGTTCGGTACCCAGTCCAACGTGCGCTGCACCGCCCGCTTCCAGTCGGCGTAGCCGCTCTCTCGGCGCTCGCGGTCCCACTCCGGTTCCCAGCGGGCGTCCTGATTCCAGTTGGCCCGCAACTCGTCGGTGTCCCGCCAGAAACCGACCGCGAGACCGGCGGCGTACGCCGCGCCCAGCGCGGTGGTCTCCGGGACCGTCGGCCGGATCACCGGCACCCCCAACACGTCGGCCTGGATCTGCATGCACAGGCTGTTGTCGGTGACACCGCCGTCCACCTTCAACACGCTCAGCTCCACACCGGAGTCCTTGGCCATCGCATCCACCACGTCTCGGCTCTGGTAACAGATCGCCTCCAGCGTGGCCCGGGCGACGTGGCCCACGTCGTGGTACCGGGCGAGCCCGACGATCGCGCCGCGCGCGTCACTGCGCCAATACGGCGCGAACAAGCCGGAGAAGGCCGGGACGAAGTACACCCCGGCGGTGTCCTCGACCTGCCGGGCCAAGGTCTCGCTGTCCGCGGCCTTCTTGATGATGTGCAACTGGTCGCGCAGCCACTGCACCGCCGACCCGGTCACCGCGATCGACCCCTCCAGCGCGTACACCGGGTCCTGCCCCGCGAAGTGGTAGGCCACCGTGGTGAGCAGGCCGTGCTGGGAGCGCACGATCCGGTTGCCGGTGTTGAGGAGCATGAAGTTGCCGGTGCCGTAGGTGTTCTTCGCCTCGCCCTCGGCGAAGCACACCTGGCCCACCGTGGCCGCGTGCTGATCGCCCAGCGTGCCGGTCAGCGGAATCCCCACCAGCGGACTCGTGTCGGGCGACTTGCCGTAGCCGTCCGGATAGCTCGACGGGCGGATGGTGGGCAACATGGCGCGCGGAATGTCGAAGAACGACAACAGCTCGTCGTCCCAGTCCAGCGTGCGCAGATCCATCAACATCGTGCGCGAGGCGTTGGTGACGTCGGTGACGTGCACACCCCCGCGGGACCCGCCGGTCAGGTTCCACAACAACCAGGTGTCGATGGTGCCGAAGATCGCGTCGCCGCGCTCGGCGTCCCGGCGCGCCCCGTCGACGTTCTCCAGGATCCACTGCACCTTGCCCGCCGCGAAGTACGTCGACGGCGGCAGACCCGCCTTGGCCCGGATCACCTCGCCCCGATGGTCCTGATCCAACGCGCGGGCGATCCTGTCGGTGCGGGTGTCCTGCCAGACGATCGCGTTGTAGTACGGCCTTCCGTTGTGCCGATTCCACACCACCGTCGTCTCGCGCTGATTGGTGATGCCCAGCGCGGCGAAGTCGGCGGGTGTGAGGTTGTAGTGGTTGAGGCCACTGGCGATCACCGAACGGGTGCGCTCCCAGATCTCCACCGGGCTGTGCTCCACCCACCCCGCCCGCGGCATGATCTGCCCATGCTCCAACTGCTGGCGCCCGACCACGCTGCCGCTGTGATCGAAGACCATGAACCGGGTACTGCTGGTGCCCTGATCGATTGCCGCGACGAAATCCGCCATCTCGAACCCTTACTGTGGCGACGCCCGGACGTGGCGCCGAGTCGGATGTGCCGTACGGCGGTCAGTCGGCTTCGAGCACTCTGCCCGCCGGCTGCTCCGCCGTGGGCAGGAACGGCGCGATCAGCCACCGGTACAGGGCTGCCCCGATCACGCCGCCGATGAACGGCCCGACGATCGGCACCCAGAAGTACAGATTCCCGTACTGATCGCGCCACGCCCCGTCGTAGCCGGTCAAAAAGCTGGCCAGCCGCGGCCCGAAGTCGCGGGCCGGGTTGATCGCGTAGCCGGCGTCGGCACCGAACGCCATCCCGATCGCGACCACCAACAGGCCGGTCAGCAACGCGCCGAGGTTGGCCTTGGGCGCCGTGTTGAGCACGTCCGTCAACGCCATGATCACCAGTAGCAGGATCGCGGTGCCGATGATCTGGTCGCGCAACGCCCCCCACTCGCTGACCGGGAATGTGCCGTTGCCCGGCAGCGTGGAGAAGACCACCTGCGTCTTGATCGTGTGCCCGGGATCGGCCTGAGCCAGGATCTCCGTGTAGTTCCAGCGCACCAGCAGTGCCGCGACGAAGGCTCCCGCGATCTGCGCGAGCGCGTACGGCGCCACCTTGTGCCAGGGGAAGCCGCGGAAGGTCGCGAGCGCCACCGTCACCGCCGGATTCAGATGCGCGCCCGAGGTGCGCGCGGCGATGTACACCCCGAACGTAACCCCCAGGCCCCAGGCCCACGCGATGCTGTCGTGATCGCCCAGCTTGCCCGCGACGACCTGCGCCACCACCCCGGTGCCGAACAGGATGAGCACCATCGTGCCGACGAACTCGGCGACCATCTCGCCGCCGATCTGCCACCGTTCGCTCCGTGCGGGGGCCGGGTCCGCCCGGCGTGCCCCGGTCTCCGGCGCCGCGCCCGCGCTCATGGCGCCGGAACGATGTCGGGGGCGCCGAGACGGGCCGCGTCGGCGGTCAGGTCGTCCGGTTGTCGCTGGGCGTCTCGTTCGGCCTCGACCCGTTTTCCGTAGTGCGTGATCTCGTCGCGGATCTGCTGCTCGTCCCAGCCCAGCGGCTCGGCCATCAGCCGCGCCGCGATCTCGGCCGCCTCCACCCCGCGATCCCACGACTCGATCGAGGCCCGGGTGCGCCGGGTGAGCACGTCGTCCAGGTGGTGCGCGCCCTCGTGGGTGACCGCATACACCACCTCGGCCCGCAGGTAGTCGTCCGCGCCGGGCAAGGGCATGGCCAACTCCGGATCACGCTCGATGAGTTCGAGCACCTCGCCGATCATCGAGCCGTACCGGGCGAGCAGATGCTCGATGCGCACCACATGCAGCCCGGACGTCCGGGCCAGGCTGTGTCGGCGATTGCGCAGCGCCTGGTATCCGTCGGCGCCCAGCAGCGGCACGTCGTGGGTCACCGACGGGCCCGGACGCGGGCCGTCGAGCGTGCGCACCGCCTCGTCCACGGCGTCCTTGGCCATCACCCGATACGTGGTGTACTTGCCGCCGGCGATCACCACCAGGCCCGGAACGGGATGGCCGACCAGGTGCTCCCGGGACAGCTTGCTGGTTTCGGCCGCGTCGCCCGCCAGCAGCGGTCGCAGGCCCGCGTACACGCCCTCCACGTCGTCCCGGGACAGCGGCGTGGCCAGCACCCGGTTGACGTGCTCCAGCAGATAGTCGATGTCGCGCGAACTGGCCGCGGGGTGCTGCTTGTCCAGGTCCCACGGGGTGTCGGTGGTCCCGATCAGCCAGTGCCGGCCCCACGGGATCACGAACAGCACACTGGCCTCGGTGCGCAGGATCAACCCGGACCGCGAGTTCACCCGATCCCGAGGCACGAGCACGTGTACGCCCTTGGAAGCGCGCACATGGAACTGGCCCCGGGTGTCGGCCATCGCCTGGGTGTCGTCGGTCCACACGCCGGTCGCGTTGATCACCTGTTTGGCGTGCACCTCGAACACGCGGCCCGACTCGACGTCCACGACCGTCGCGCCGGTGACCCGTTCGCCTTGTCGGAGGAAGCCGGTGACCCTGGTCCGGTTGGCCACGTGCGCGCCGTACGCGGCCGCCGTGCGGGTGATGGTCATGGTGTGCCGGGCGTCGTCGACCTGCGCGTCCCAGTACTGCACCGCGCCGATCAGCGCGTCCGATTTGAGCGCGGGCACCTCGCGCAGCGCGCTGTGCCTGGTCAGATGCCGGTGATGCGGCAGACCCCGGGAATAGCCGGAGGTCATGCCCATCGTGTCGTACAGGAGCACCCCGGCGCCGACGTACAGCCGCTCCCATCCGCGATGGGTCAGCGGGTACAGGAACTTCACCGGGCGCACCAGGTGCGGGGCCAGTCGCTGGACCAGCAGACCACGCTCGCGCAGCGCCTCCTGGACGAGCCGGAAGTCCAACATCTCCAGGTAGCGCAGCCCGCCGTGGATGAGCTTGCTGGAGCGACTGGAGGTGCCGCTGGCCCAGTCCCGGCCCTCGACCAGGCCCACGCTCAGGCCCCTGGTGACGGCGTCCAGCGCACACCCGGCACCGACGACACCTCCGCCGACGACCAGGATGTCCAGCTCTTGGCCGGATCCCATGGCGGTCAGGGCATCTTCGCGGGCCTTCGGCGACAGGGCGACGGGCTTCACGTCGGACTCCTCGGCAGGGAACACTGGCCCCTACATTCGATGGCCTGCGCTCCCCACCTGCACGTCGAGCCACGTCCATTGTGGGCCGGGCGGAGTAATGCGAGAGGTCGAGGGATCACCGATCGGGGCGATCGAGTGGTCGATCGGTGATCCCGTACGGTGATGCGTGCGACGGATCGACGGGCGGGAGTCGGGGCAGAGGATCCGCAGTGGATCGGTTCATTCGCGGTGCTGGGCCGGCTGGGGGCGGGCGGCATGGGGCAGGTGTTCCCGGCCCGATCGCCCGGCGGGCGGCTGGTGGCGGTCAAGACCGTGCATGCCGAACTGGCCGCGGACCCGCACTTCCGGCGGCGCTTCGCGGGCGAGATCGCGGCGATGCGGCGGATCGGCGGCTTCCGGACGGCCGCGTTCGTCGACGCGGACGCCGATGCCGAGACGCCGTGGCCGGCCACCGCGTACATCACCGGCCCCTCGCTGACCCAGGCCGTGACCGCGCACGGGCCGCTGCCCGAGTCGAGCGCGCGGCTGCCGGCCGCGGGGCCGGCCGAGTCGCCGGCGGCGATCCACGCGGTCGGCCTCGAGGAGCCTCGGCTGGACGCCGTGCCGATGGGGCTGCGGCCACTGGTCGCGGCCTGTCTGCACAAGGATCCGGCGGAGCGGCCGACGCCCGGCCGGCTGCTGGGGCTGCTCGGCGCGTCGGCTCGGCCGGCGGAGGCCGCGGTCACCGCGACGGCGTCGCCGGTCGGGCCCGTGCCGCCGCCGCCCAGGCCGGTGCGGCCGCCGGTTCCCGCGCGGTCGGCGGCTTCCGTGCCGTCGCCGGCTTCGCCGTTCGCGCCGCCCGCGAAGGGTTCCGGGATACCGCGCCGCCGGCTGTTGATCGGCGGCTCGGTGGTGGCCGCCGCGGCGGGTGGGAGCACATACCTGCTCACTCGCGAGGATGGCGGGAACACCGGGGTGGCGGCGATCAAGCCCTCGGTGAGCGTGAGTTCGTCGGGGAAAGTGCCGGCGGGGGCTGCGTCGGGTGCGAACGGCGCCCAGCCGCCGGTGGGTTCGGGCTCCGATGCCCCGCTCCGCTGTTGCATCTGCTCCCCGACAAGTACAAGAGCGGGAAGCCCATTGCCGTCGGGGTGGACGCCGTCTATCCGCCCAACGAGTTCATCGAGCCGACGACACGGTGCGTGGGGTGCCGGCTCGGGTGACGCGTGTGGTGAGGGTGTGCCAGGGGCGGCAGGCGACGACGGGCAGGCCGTGCTGCTCGGCTTGGTCGGCGAGCCAGTGGGAGTAGCGCACACCGACCTCGGCCCGCTGCGTCTGGTGGCCGTGTTCCGGCTCGCGCTCGGCGTAGTTGGCGACGACCTGGGCGACGTCGTCTTCGTGCAGGAACACCGCCCGTATCCGGCGCCCGGCGGCGGCACCCGCGCGGATCGCCCGACCGGCGGCGGCCGGGGTGATGTAGTCGCCCTCCACGACGGCCGGTACGGGAACGGTCAGTCGGTTGCTCACTACGCCGACGACCGCGGGCTCCAGCGCGGTCGCGGTGGCGATCTGGAGTTCCAACTCGCGGTCGGGGCTCGGCGGGGTGGTGTCGGGACGATTGAAGTGGTGCAGATCGGGGTGGGTCCGCACATCGGTGATGGCTTGGACCGCACCGACCACGTCGTCGAACTCCACCACGAACGCCCCCGCCTCCCGGGCCAGTTCGGCCGCCGCCCGACTCTTGCCCAGGCCCGAGGCGCCGCCGAGGAGAAGGATGTCCCACTGTGCGTCGATCATCGATCGACGGTATCGCAGCCCGTCGGGAGAGTAGGGCCCGCCCGCCGCGGGCCTGGTGGCGGGTGCGGATCGTCAGGCCGCGAGTGCGCCGGTGCGGCGCAGCAGGGGCAGGATGTGGTCGGTGACCGCCGGGGCGAGTCGCAGGTCGTCGTCCCGTCCGGACGTCCAGCGCAGGTCGGCCAGTTCGGCCGCCGGCACCGGCTCGCGGTCCAGTCGCGTGGCGAAGACCGTCAGCCGCATCGGCAGACCCTCCAGGACGGCCACGGAGTCGACGTCGGCGAGGAAGCGTGGTTCCACGAGCCGCGCACCCAGTTCCTCGTCGAGTTCGCGTCGCAGCGTCTCCAGCGGGCTCTCGCCCGGATCGGGTTTGCCGCCGGGCAGATAGAACAGGTCGGGCGCCGCCTTCTTGCTCACCACCATGAGGCGCCGCGCGTGCACGATTGCCGCCGCGACCACGACCAGCGGAGCGTTCGCCTCGACATTCGGTATGGAATCCGTCAAATCCTGGTGCGTCATGTGCCGAATTCTGTCACCCGGCACGGGTGGCCAGCGCTTCGAGTGTGTCGTACGCCTGGTTCAGCGACTTCTCGGCCAGCGGCTTGAGAGCGGACATCGCCGGGACGGACGCGGCCAGGGTCAGTTCGGCATGGACGAACTCCAGGTCGTCCGCGAGGCCGATCGAGCGCAGGACCGCGCGCAGGTACGGCTCCTGATGGTCCCAGCCCTCGCGCGGCGTGCCGGGAGCGTAGGACCCGCCCCGCGTGGTGACCACCACGACGGATGTGCCCGTCAACGCACCCGGGCCGCCGTCGGGCGTGACCATGTTGGCCGGGGTGACGACGCGGTCCAGCCACGCCTTGACCGTGGACGGGATCGAGTAGTTGTACATCGGCACGCCCAGGACGATGGTGTCCGCCGCGCGCAGTTCGGCGTTCAGCGCCTCGGTCAGGGCTCGTTCGTGCGGCGGCTCGCCGTGTCCGCGGCTGGGGTCCAGCAGTGCTTCGCGGACCTCGTGGGTGATGTGCGGGACGGGTTCGGCGGCCAGGTCGCGATGGGTGTACCCGCCGTCGGGGTGGGTGTCGCGCCAGCGCGCGGCGAAGTGGGCGGACAGTTCCCGGGACACCGAGCCGCTGTGTCGGATGCTGGCGTCCAGGTGCAGGAGGGAGGGCATGCACGACCTCGAATCGTGGGGTGTGGGGGATACGGATCGGTGCCGGTGGAGCCGTGGTCGGCCTCGGTCTCCGCACCGCGTGTGCACGACGGTAGACATTGACGCGGGAGTGAGGGCAAGGTCGGGCTCGGGAGGGGGTTCGCGGCCGGCGGGTCGTCGTCCTACCGCGGTCGGCGGAGATCGGGCCGGGCGCTACCGCGCAGGTTTACCCGCGATGTCCACCGGGCGCGGGACGACAGTCGGAGCCCGGCTCGGCCAGGGTTGCGCCAGGTCGGGCCCGCGTGGGGGCACATCGATACGGCGAAACCGTCGGGGGTATTCGTGGACGGCACAGGCAGAACGAACGGAACACGCGCACCGGGGCGAACCCGCCGACGCGCCCGTCGCGTCGCGACCGTGTTCGCGGTCGCGGCGGCGCTGGTGGCGGCCGTGATGGGCCTGCCGACGCAGGCGCAGGCATTTCCGCCGCCGCCGGCACCGCCGTTGCCCGCGGCGAACTCGCACGGCATCACGCTCACCCAGTGGACGAACTCGAACCTGCTCAGCGACCGCAAGATGTTCGACGCCACGATGACCACCTCGGCGATCATGCGGCCGCGCGGCGGTACGCCCTCGATCGACCCGGTCACGGTGCCGGTCAAGGTGCGGATCCGGCTGCCCGACGATTACGTGACCGACCCCGCGAAGGCGTATCCGGTGCTCTATCTGTTGCACGGCGGGTTCGGCGACTTCGAGCAGTGGTCCGAGTCCGACGCGGGCGACATCCTGAACACCATCGACCGGCGCACCTTCAAGGGCATCGTGGTCATGCCCGAGGGTGGCAAGGCGGGTTGGTACACGGACTGGGCGGGACACACCCAGGGCAACTTCGCGCCGCTGTGGGAGACCTTCCACACGCGGCAGTTGGTGCCCTGGATCGACGCCAACTTCAACACCGTCGACAACCGTTCGGGACGCGCGATCGCCGGTGTGTCGATGGGCGGACTCGGCGCGCTGCGCTACGCCGCCGACCTCCGGGACCGGTTCTCGGCCGTGGGGGCCTTCTCCGGCGGCACCACGTTGGCCGACGACCGCGCCTTGAACCGAGTGGCCGACTCGATGCTCGGCTACGGGGCGGCGACCTCCTGGAACGGTCTGGCCGATCCGAACTACCGGGTGTTCGGCAGCCCGTTGGAGCGCGCCGAAGCGGTCTACGGGCCACAGGCGGGCTGGCCGGAGATCACCCCGGTGGGCATGGCCGCGGCGGGCAAGTTCGCGGGCTACGCGCGCAAGTTCGCGATGTACTCCGGCGGCGCCGACGGCCGGGGCGTGCCCAGCGGTCAGGGGGAGTCCGACATCAAGACATGGAACGACCAACTGCGCGCGGTCATCGGCACATCGTTCACGCCGCGCTACTGCACGGGCCCTGGTGAACACAGCTGGGACTACTGGCGCAACGACCTGCGCGACTTCGTTCAGTATGTGTACGGCAGTACGCCGCCGGCCCACTGCACCGAGAACGGCCGCACGGGGAACACGGGGAGCGTCCCGTGGGTCGCCCGGTAGGCCGGCCCGCATCAGGCCCGACCGGCGCGCCCGCCCGCGACGGTCGGGCCCGGCCTATGTGGCAGTCAAGTCGGGCTCCGTGAAACGGAGTTGGGCGCTCCGAGGCCGATCCCCGTCGGCAGGATTGAGCGGGCCCTTGCCGGGCAGACGGCCGGGCACAGTGCCTGCGATCGGTGGGCGCGGGCCGAAGCCGAGGAAGGGTCGCGTGTGATGTCTGATCCGAAGGACGTGACGAACACGGTGGCGGTGCAACCGAACGCCGCCGGCGGAGCGCATCTCGTGCCGGGTGGGCCGGGACGCTCACCGCAACCGGTGTCGAGTGACGCGGGAACGCGCGGTCGCACCGCGATCGCCGATGGCGTGGTCGCGAAGATCACCGGTATGGCCGCCCGGGAGATCGAGGGTGTGTATGCGCTGGGCGGTTCGATGACACGGGCGTTGGACGCGGTGCGGCAGCGGGTTCCGGGTGGTCGGCCGAACGTGGCGCACGGCGTGAGCGTGGAGGTCGGGGAGCGGCAGTGTGCCCTCGATCTGAACCTGGTGGTGGAGTACGGCGTGCCGATCGCCGAACTGGGCCAGGCGGTACGAGCGCATGTCATCGACACCGTCGAGCGCATGACCGGGCTGGAGGTGGTCGAGGTGAACGTGGCCGTGGACGACATCCACCTGTCCGACGGCGACTCGCACGCGTCGGCCCGGGTCGAGTAGGCACGCCCGTCGGGGCAACGGGTCGGTGAGCGCTCGTGGTTCGGGTACGGCGGGGTCGCGGGGTCGGATCGGCCGTGGTGCTCGCTTGCGCGGGATTCGGCGCCGACCCCGGCCGGGGTGGGGGCTCGGTGGAGGTGTACCGGCGAGCCCGACCCGGCCGTTCGTTCAGCCGTCGTGGTCGCTGCGCCGGCCGCGACGGTTTCGGTCGTTCGGGCTGCTCGGGCTGCTCGGGCTGCTCGGGCTCCTCGGGCTGCTCGGGTGGCGGAGTGCGTCGAGGTAGGCCGTGCATACGGCGTCGGTCACCGCGTCCGCGTTCGCGAGGCGGGTCAGGCGGTGCCGGCCGGCTCGGCCCAGGCGTCGGCGTTCGTGCGGGTGGGTCAGGAGGCGGTCGAGGGCGTGGGTCAGGGCGGCCACGTCGGCGGGTTCGACCAGGACGCCCGCGTGACCGTGCCCCAGTTGGTGGGGGATGGCGCCGACGGCGGTGGCGATCACCGGTACGCCGGCGGCCATCGCCTCCAGCACGACCAGCGGGGCACCCTCGGTCAGGGACGGGACGCACAGGATGTCCAGCGCGGCCACCGCCGCCGGGCCGTCCGTCCGCATCCCGCCGAACCGCACCCGGTCGCCGAGCCGCAAATGCCGTGCCAGTGAGTGCAGTTCCTCACGTAGTCGGCCGTCACCCACGACGGTGAAGTCCACCTCGGGATGGCGATCCGCGAGCCGAGCGGCGGCCCGCAGGAAGAATTCCACACCCTTCTCCGGCTCCAACCGGCCCACCACCCCCACCGCCGGCGGTGCGTCACGCGGGCCTGGGAGCGTCGCCGGCGGGGCGCCGAACACCGCGGTGCCCACCACCCGGACTCGCGCCGTGGGGACCCGGTCGACCCGACGCAGCCGGTCCGCGATCTGCTCGGAGACGGCCAGGACCAGTGCGCATCGGCGGTACAATGGGCGGCTGTACGCGCGGGCCAGGGGTCCACGCCAGGACGCCATGCTGTGCTCGGTCACCACCACCGGGACCCGGGCGAGGCGGCCGGCGAGGGCCGCGGCCATCGTGGCGGCATGCACGTGCGCATGGACCACATCGAATCGGCCCACCCGGACCAGACGTGCGATCCGCAGCGCCAACGTCGGGCTGACCAGGCGAGCCACCCGGCGCCTGCCCAGCACGACGACCGACACGCCCGCGGCGGCGAGTTCGGCTCCGGCCGGCCCGTCCTCGGTACACGCCAGCACCACCGTGTGCCCGCACGCGGCCAACGCGACCGCCAATCCCGCGACTTGCCGCTGCGCGCCGCCGATGCGCAGGTCGTCCACCACGAGCAGTACCCGTAGTGGCCCACGCCGGTCCGCGCTCCCCTGCCCGCGCGGCGTCCCCCTGACCCCGATCGTCGCCCCCCTGGTGCACGGCCGCCGCCGCAGCGGCGCGCCCCCGTCATACGAGGATGTCCCTTCTCGGGCCTGGAGGGAGGCGAGAGCCGATTTCCGCCCGACGGCCCGAAGATTCGACCGGATCGTCCGCGGGGGCCGGAATCTATTGTTGACGCGCGTGGAAAACAAGGCCCGGACCACGGCGCGGGCCGGCTCTTCGGCGGCCGACCGGGAGGAACGGCCGGGCCCTGTCCGGGCCGGGCGTCGGTTCCGAGCCGTCGGCGATGCAAGGCCCGCCCCGGGCCGAGCCGTTGACGTCATGACATCGGAACGGGCGGAACGGGAGCAATGGTTCGACTCGAAGGCCGTCGGCCGGCCGGCGCGAGGGCGCCGGCGGGCCACGGAGGGTCGGCGACCGGTGCCGCGGCCGGTCGCCGACGCCCGGATCAGCGGTTCCTGGTGATGAACCAGTCGCTCTGCGGCGAGTTCGGAGCGATGTACT
Source organism: Embleya scabrispora DSM 41855 (assembly GCF_000372745.1). Classification (GTDB taxonomy): domain Bacteria; phylum Actinomycetota; class Actinomycetes; order Streptomycetales; family Streptomycetaceae; genus Embleya; species Embleya scabrispora. The sequence continues at coordinate 83,744 of NZ_KB889664.1, forward strand.
CCGTCTTGCGGCTGGTGGTTGAATCGGCAGCCGGAGGCCGAGCAGCGGGTGAAGGTCACGCCGCCCTTCCACCGCCGGCCGCCGATGTGGTTGTGGTCCGACGGGCCCGGAGTCAGAAACGGGGCAGCGGATCGGGGGTCGGCTCGGTGCGGCCGCTTGCCGGGGGCGTCGCCCGGCCCTCGGGCCACGGCTGGGAGAGTCCGGCCGGCGTGGCGTCCTGGTCGGGCGGCCGTACCACGGCGTAGCCCTGACCGGGGGCGGGACGAAGGTGTGCGGACTCGCCGTTGATGAACGGCGCCAGGAGATCCATCTCGCGGTGGTAGACGAACAACGACGAGGTCGTACCGAATATCGCCGGCCCGTCCAGAACCAGCGGCAGTTCGGCGAGGGCGTAGCCCACGGCCTGGTCGATCTGCTCCTCGCTCGGCTCCTGTCCGGCGACGCGTCGGACCGCTCCGCGCGCGGTACGGCGACAGGCGGCCCGCACCGCCTCGTCCGTGAGATAGGCGTGGCGCACGCGCTTCAGCGAGTGCTGGTACGCGGGGCGTTCGGACAACTGTGTCCAGGTGTGCAGGTGGCGATCCGGGTCGGCCATACCGGCGTTGCGCAGGCCGCGCCGCGCGGGGCTGCGCAGCCGGCCGACGGCGTATCGGGCGCGGCGGACGGCCTCCGAGGGCTGGACGCCGGCAGCGGTCAGCGTATGCGCGGCCTCGTCTCCGGGGACGAAGACGTCGACCGCCACGAAGTTCGCGCACGCCCACCGCACCAATGCCTCGACCGTGCGCGGCTTGTAGTAGCTGTTCCAGGGGCTGAGCCCGATCAGCACGTGTTCCGCGTGATCGAGGACGCTTCGGCTACCGAGCGTGCACGGCCAGACGATGAATCCCATGCGATCGACTCCTTGGCGTTCCCTTCATGATTCCATCGCCGGAACACTTCCGAACCGGTCCGTTTCACACCCGCTCGGTAGCACTCGGCGCGTCCCCGGTCCGGCCGGCCCGCCGTCGTCGTGCGGATGTGCTCGGACCCCGCGCCGGGCCGAGCTTCGATCGGAGCCGGCCGAGTTCGGTGCCGTCGGGCGGGGCCGACGGCGGCGTGGGAGTCAGCGGATGCGGCCGATGCCGGCGAACATGTTGGTCTGCTCGATGCCGACCGGCTGCTCGCCCTCGGCCGGGCGCCAGTGCTGCATGGGGACCACGCCCGGGTCGACCAGGTCGCAGCGTTCGGCGAAGAGGGCCTCCAACTCGCCGCGCGAGCGCAGGTACATCGGTACGCCCCGGCGGGTGTACACCTCGGCCAGCGCGGTGGAGCCGACCGCCAGATCCGCCGTCGCCGCGGTTATCGCCAGGTAGCTGCCCGGCGCCAGGGGCGCGGTCAGCTTCTCGATCAGCCCGGCGGCGTCCTCGACGAACTGCAACATCGCGATCACCGTCACGCCCACCGGTTGGTCGAGGTCCAGGGTCTCGCGCAGTTCGGGGGTCGAGAACAACCGGTCCGGGTCGCGCATGTCGGCCTCGACATAGGCGGTACGGCCCTCCGGGGAACTGGAGAGCAGGGCGCGGGCGTGGACGAGCACGATGGGGTCGTTGTCCACGTACACCACGTGCGACTCGGGCGCGACGTCCTGGACGACCTCGTGCAGGTTCGGCGACGTGGGGATGCCGGTACCGATGTCGAGAAACCGGCGGATGCCGCCCTCGGTGACCAGCCAGTGCGCCATCCGCCGCATCACGGCCCGGTTGACCCGCATGCTCGTCCACAACTCGGGCCACACCTTCAGGGCTTCCTCGGCCGCTTCGCGGTCGGCGAGGTAGTTGTCCTTGCCGCCCAGGACGTAGTCGTACATCCGAGCCGAATGCGGAACCGTCGTGTCCACCTGAACCATCGTCGGCCACTCCTGCCTTCCAACTGGTGACGCGCTGGGATCAGTTCGCGTCCTGGCGTGCATCCATGGAACGTATAAGCGGGTCGGAGATCGGACAACCGGGCCGGCGCATTCGTCCCCTTTGCATGCGGCATTCGATCGCCACCGCGATCGGAGACCCCGCGCGAGGCGCGGTCGCCTCGCCCCGTGGCTCGGCCGCCGGGACGGGTGCCGGCCCGGTCGCCGTCCGACGCGAGTGGGCGAACAGGGCGGAGCAGGCGCGGATTTCGGCCGACAAGGGGCGTGATTACGGGGCTTGTTCCGGCCCTGGGACCGCCCTACCGTGACGGGCGGGTCGGTGTGGGGCCGGTCCGGGTCGGCCGCCCCAACGCGCGGGCGGCTCCGCTTTGTTCGTGTCCGTGACCGAAAGAAGCAGGTGACTCGTGCGCATTTCCCGTCGCATCGCCGCAACAATTGGCACACTGGCCCTGACCCTGGGCGGTCTCGCCGCCGCCGCTCCGACCGCACACGCCACCCCGTCCGCCTGCGTGGCCTATCTCGCCGTGGAGGGGTACACCTCGATGATCACCGGCACCGCCTGCCAGTACGGGGGCAACGGCCCGGCCGGCGGGTCGACCTGTCGAAGCCTGCTCACCGGGGTCGAGGGCGTTCCCGTCACGATCGCCCAACGGGCCTGCGCGTACGCCGCGGCGTAGCACGGCCCGGCAGGCCGGCTCAGCCGGCGCTCGGCGGAGCCGCCCGCCGTCGCACCCGTCCGCCGCCCGGGGCGTCGGCGACGCCCGCGCGTCACGCCGTCGCCGACGCCCCGCGCGCGCGGTGACGTGCGCGTGTCCGTAGCGTCACCTGGTGTCCTCCCCCTGTCGAGGAACGATCACCAGCGGCCCGGGTGCGTGGTGGATCAGGCCATGGGTGACCGAGCCGAGGAGCATGCCGCGGAAGCCGCCGACGCCCCGGGCGCCGACCACCAGGCACAGGGCGTCCTGGGCGGCGTCGGCGAGTCCGCGGACCCGGTGGCCCAGGATCGTGATGCGCTCCACCGGTACGTCCGGGTACTTCTCGCTCCACCCGGCGAGCGTCTCGCCCAGGCGGATCAGCCCCTCCTCGACCTCGGACTCGCTGCCGAAGGCGGCGACCATGTTCGGCGTCGGCGGTCGGACCTGGACGGCGCGCAGCGAGGCGCCGCGCAGCGAGGCGGTCTGGAAGGCGTAGCCGACGGCGGGCTCCGAGCCGGCCGAGCCGTCGACGCCGACCACGACCGTCGGCGGCACGCCCGTGGCGGGCTCGGGTCCGCGCACCACCGCCACGGGGCACGGCGCATGCGCACTGACCGGGATCGCGATGCTGCCCGTGGTGAGCAGTTCCGTCAGGGCCGACAAGCGGCGTGAGCCGAGCACGAGCATGGACGAGCCGGGTGCCTCACCGCGCAACACGTCCACCGGGCGACCCTCGACCGTGGCCACGCTCACTTCCAGTCCCGTCCTGCCGGTGGTCGCCACGGCCGCGGCCTTCTCCAACAGCGCGTCGTCGGCCGCGCGGCGACGTTCGGACCAACTCAGGCGGGGTACGGTGACGCGGGCCCCGGCCTCGTGATACGTGTCGGCCGCCCAGTCGAACGCGTGGGCGGTGTGCAACCGGCCGTCGTGCCGAGCGGCCCGGTACGCGGCCTCCGCCTCCGCCGGCTCGGCCGGCCATTCCGACGCGTGCACGAGCCGCAGCGGCAGTCTGTGTCGTACGGCCTCGTCCGCGGCCCAACCGACGGCGAGCAGGCCCGCCGCCGAATTCTCCACTCCGACCACCACGGGCCGACGTCCGGTTGTCATGACAGCTCCCGATCATCCTGGGGATCCCGCCTCGAACGCGGTGCTGCCTTCCACTGTCTCTCCGCGAGCGCCTCCGTGCCGCGCCCGGCGGCCCCACGACGCCGCCGGGCGACGACGGGCGCGCCGCCGGCACCGGACCGCCGGTCACGCCGTTCGGAGACACGAGCACCATGGGCACCGCGGGCAGTCGCGGACACCGTGGGCGCATCGACCAAGCACGCGTCTCACCAGTCTCATGAGCATCGCGGGCCGTGCCCGCACCATGGGCACCGCCGGCACGGCGGGCACAACGCGGTGACCAGGACGGGTGCGCGGCGATCAGGACGGTGCGTCGAACTCGGCCGAGTCGGCGGACAGCAGCGGTCGTTCGAACACCGTGCGCAGCACGATCGTGGTGCCGGTGGCACGGATCACCGGGACCGCTCGGATGCGGTCGAGCGTGTCGGCCAGGTCGGCCGTGGACGCGACCCGGACCTTGATCCAGAAGCAGTCCTCGCCCGCGACCTCGTGTGCCTCCAGGACGGCCGGCTCGCGTCGGATCGCCGCCTCCACCTGGTCACGGGCCGCCCTTCCGGCATCGAAGCGCAACGCGATGAACGCGGCGGTGCCAGCCTCGACCGCCGCAGGGGCGAAGGCCGCGTGGTAGCCGGTGATCACCCCGTCGCGCTCCAGCCGCTGGAGGCGATCGCGGACCGCCGGTTCGGACAGTTCCACCGACTTGGCGAGCGCGCGTACGGTCCGCCGCCCGTCGTTGCTCAGCGCGCGAAGCAGCGCCCGGTCGATGTCGTCCAGCGGCCGCGTCATCGAATCCCCTTGTTTCCGTGAATGAGGTGGACCTACTCTAAAAAAGGCTAGCAGCCAGTTCCGCTTTACTTACTGAGCTATGGGGATCATCTTGTCTCCTCTAATGAGGGATCGACTGTTGCCGTGGGTGGCGCTCGTGACCGTCTGGATCCTGTGGGGTTCGACGTATCTGGGCATCCGGTACGCGATCGAGACGATCCCGCCGCTGCTCGCGGCCGGCGCCAGGTTCCTGATCGCGGGACTGTTGATGTTCGCGGTCGTCGGGCCCCGGCACGCGCGCGGCGCGCAGCGCCCGACCTGGCCGCACCTGCGCTCGGCGGCGATCATCGGCGGTCTGCTCCTGGTCGGCGGCAACGGCCTGGTGAGTCTGGGCGAACAACACCTCGATTCGGGCTTCGCCGCGCTGATCGTGGCCACGGTGCCGGTGTGGATGGTGCTGATCAACGCGCTGGTGACCAGGACGCGCGTGTCGGGCCCGGTCCTGTTCGCCCTGCTCCTGGGCACCGTCGGCATCGGGGTCCTGGTCGGCGGGCCGGGCGGCGACGTGCACGCGGGCGGCACGGTGATGGTCCTGATCGCGTGCGTGCTCTGGGCGGCCGGCTCGGTGTACGCGCGGACCGCGCCGTTGCCCAGGCATCCGCTCGTGGTCGCCTCGCTGGAAATGATCACCGCGGGCGTGGCCCTGCTCGTCCTGGCCGCGCTGCGCGGCGAGTTCGGCCGGCTGCACGTGGCCGACATCTCGACGGCCTCGTGGCTCGGCCTGACCTGGCTCGTGTTCGCGGGTTCGATCGTCGCGTTCAGCGCGTACCTGTACGTCAACAGCGTGCTGCCCAACGACACGGTGGCGACCTACGCGTACGTCAACCCGGTCATCGCGGTGCTGCTCGGCGCCGCGATCGCGGGCGAGTCGGTCGGTCTGAACGTCTACCTCGGCGGCGCGGTCATCGTCGCCTCGGTGGCCCTGATCGTCGCCACCCGCTCCCGCGAGCCCCGCCCGACCACGCCGACCTCCCGGTCCACCGTCACCGAAGGGACCGGTACGGCGGCGGCCGATATCCCGAAGCCGGCCGAGGGGCCCGCGAAGGTGGAACCGGCCAGGTAGGTCGGGCTCGGAGCCGGCCGGCCGGCGGTATATCGGTTGAGAGCCGTGAAACGGCCGATTAGCGTGGCCGGTCATGACGAAGATGCCTGCCTCGGCGGACTGGCGCGTGGTCAACCGGGCCAACTGGGACGAGCGTGTCCCGATCCACACCGCGAGCGAGTTCTACGACGTCGCCGGCTTCGTGGCGGGCAAGGACGCACTGCGCGACTTCGAACTCGCCGAGGTGGGCGACGTCGCCGGCCGGACACTGCTCCACCTCCAGTGCCACTTCGGCCTGGACACCCTGTCGTGGGCCCGCCGCGGGGCCGTCGTCACCGGCCTGGACTTCTCCGAGCCGGCCGTGGCCGCCGCGACCGACCTCGCCGCGCGGATCGGGGTCGACACGGCCCGGTTCGTCACCTCCGACGTGTACGACGCGGTCGACACACTCGAGGGCCGGACCTTCGACATCGTCTACACCGGACTGGGCGCGTTGTGCTGGCTCCCGGACGTCGACCGCTGGGCCCGTACGGTGGCGGACCTGGTCGCACCGGGCGGTTTCCTCTACCTGGCCGAGTTCCACCCGTTCGCCGACGTCCTGGCCGAGGACGGCCGCACCGTCGAACTGGACTACTTCCGCCGCGACGCGCAGACGTGGGACGAGCCGGGCACCTATGCCGACATGGCCGCGCCGACCTCCGCGAACGTCACGATCGAGTGGCAACACGGCATCGGCGACGTGGTCAGCGCGCTGACGGCGGCCGGCCTGCGCCTGGAGTTCCTGCACGAGCACGACTTCTCACTCTTCGCCCGCTTCCCGATCCTGGAACGCAACGACGGCATCTACCGCTTTCCCGCGGACCACCGACGTGTTCCGCTGATCTACTCCCTGCGGGCGACGAAGGCGTAGCCGACGCGGCCGGCGTGTTCGGTGCGTCGCCGGGAACACCTGGTCGCCCACCACCTCGACCCGCTCGCGAAAGACCACTCCTCGGGTGAACGACGGCGTGGATCCGGACGGCGGGATGATCGCCCGGGCCGGCCGCGATGCCGCCGAGCTCGCAATCGCCGGGAAGACCCGGTGGGTACGGGCGCGGTCCGAGGAACTGCCCGCCGGACTCGGCGTGTTCACCGTCGCGACCTTCGGTCAGTCCTTTCACTGGATGGATCGTGACCGGGTGGCCGCCACGACCCGGGACATGCTCGTGCCCGACGGCGCGGTGGTGCACATCTCCGATCTGAAGACGGAACCGCGCACCGTCGAGGGCCTGTCGCACCCGGCGGTGCCCCATGCGGCGATGGACGAGCTGGTCAAGCACTACCTGGGACCGCTCCGACGGGCCGGCCGCGGGGTACTGCGGCAGGGAACACCCGGCGGTGAGGCGGAGGTGTTCGCCCGCGCGGGCTTTGCCCGGTGTCGGCGCCTCGTCGTTCCCGGCGGACAGGCGCTCGAACGCACCTGCGACGACGTGGTCGCCTGGGTATTCTCGATGTCGTCCTCGGCTCCGCACCTGTTCGGGGCGCGCCGTGGCGACTTCGAGGCGGACCTGCGTCGTCTTTTGCGGCAGGCGTCCGCGTCCGGCCGATTCTCCGAACGCCTGCCCGGCACCGAGGTCTTCGTCTGGTGGAAGGGCAAGGGCACCACGGATCCGGTGCCCGGGCCGGCCGGGTGATCCATCCGCCAAGGGCGCCGTCGGGCAGTCGGTGCCGGCTCGGGCGCGCCGGGTCCGGCTCGATCGGGCCGATCGGGGTGTCGGGAGCCGGGGTGGGGGAGTGTGCGTCGCATCGGCATGGTCGGGACGGGTGAAGCAGGGATCAGGCGCCGGCGGGCCTGGTGGGTCGTGGTCGCGATCATGGCCGTGATCGCGACGGACGGGTGGCGACGGCGGGGGAACCGCCCTTCAACGGCGAGGACTTCTCGGTTGTCCGACTGGCGTTGTGTGCCGATCGGGGGGCGCGGACACGGGGGTTGCGATGCGGGTGGTGACGGGGTACGCGATGAAGGGCGGGTTGTCCATTGCGATCGTGGTTGCCGTCGTGGCGCTGCCTGTCGCGTTGCCGGGTGGGGTCTTCGCGATCCGTGGCGCGGAACATGGCACAGCCGGCGCGGCGCGCCGTGTGCGATGCGGTCGTGATCGTCGATGCTCGGTCGTGGCGGGTGCCTACCGCGCGCGGCGCACGAAGGCGTCGCGAGCGGGTGCGCCGGTCGTTCCCGGGGGTGCGTCGGTCAGCGCGCCGGCGATGACCGCGGTCACGACCTTGTGGACGGTTGCCGCCTCGGGTGGGGTGCCCTTTCGGTCGGCGAAGAGCATGTGGCCGGCGCCGATCAGGGCGGGGGCGAGGGTGTCGACGTCGGTGTCGGCCCCGATGCGGCCCAGGGCGCGTTCCGCGGTGAGGTAGGAGGCGATCGCGGCGGTGGCTTCCGTCAGGATCGGGATGCCGGTGGGTGTGCTTCGGCGGAGCCGGGTGCGCAGGTCGTCGCGGGAGATGACCAGGCCGACGATCGCCACGGCGACCGATCCGAACAGGTCCCGCAGGGTGTCGGTGAGGTTGTCGGCCACGGTGCCGGTACCGACCGCGTCGTGCAGGGTGGCGGCCCGGTGGTCGAGCCGGGTGATGCGGTCGCGCACGAGTTCGGCGAGGAAGTCGTCGAAGTCGGCGAAGTGCCGGTGCAGGACGCCTTTGGCGCAGCCCGCCTCGGTGGTGACCGCCCGGCTGGTCAGCGCGCTCGGTCCGTCCCGAAGCAGGACGCGCTCGGCGGCGTCGAACAGTTGCTCGCGCGCGTCGCGGATGGCTACCCCTGTCGGCACCGTGCATCCCTCGTTCGTTCCATCGTGGGCCCACTCGGTTGACGAGTGGGCGATCGCCCACTCATAGTGGGCGCATGCCCACTATACCGCCGGGTCGAGCCCCGCTCCCCGGATCCGAGTCGCCTGGACGCCACCGGGTCGCACGGTCGTTCGGCGCGGACGCCGAACGCTACGACCGGGCCAGGCCCCGCTATCCAGACGCCCTGGTGCAGCGGATCGTCGCCGCCGCCCCCGGCCCCGACGTCCTCGATGTGGGCTGCGGCACCGGAATCGCCGCCCGACAGTTCCAGGCGCTCGGCTGCCGAGTGCTCGGCGTCGAGCCCGACGCCCGGATGGCCGACCTCGCGCGGCGACTCGGCGGCGAGATCGACGTGGCCACGTTCGAGGACTGGGACCCGGGCGGCCGGGAGTTCGACGCGGTCGTCGCCGGCCAGGCATGGCACTGGATCGACCCGGTCGCGGGGGCGGCCAAGGCCGCCCGAGTGCTGCGCCCGGGAGGCGTGTTGGCGCTGTTCTGGAACGTGTTCGGGTTCCCGCCCGACGTGGCCGATGCCGTCGTGGACGTCTGTCGGCGGGTGATGCCCGACGCGCCGTTCGACATCGAGGCGATGACGAAGGAACCCCTCGACGCATACCGGGTGATGTCCGGCAAGGTTGCCGACGGAATCCGCGCGGGGGACGGGTTCGGCGAACCGGAGCAGTGGCGATACGACTGGGAGTGGACCTACAGCCGGGACATGTGGCTGGACCAGATGCCCACTCTGGGCGCCTTCACCCAACTCCCGCCGGACACGATGGCGAAGGTGTCGGAGGGCGTCGGCGCCGCCATCGACGTACTGGGCGGCAGCTTCCCGATGCGCTACACGACGATGGCCGTCACCACCACGCGACCCGCTGCGCGCCCCGGCATGTGACGCACCATCACCACCGTCGGCGGCCCGGCGCCGTAGCCGCTGGGACAGAACGCGCACCCGGGTACCGGCTTCGAATAGTCGGCGACGGCTCAGAGACCGGACAGGCGTACCCGTACCAGCAGTTCGTGGAGCTCATCGTGCCCCTCGGGGCGGTTCGGCAGCGGAGACGACTCCTGCGCGGCGTCGAGTACCGCACGCAGGCGTTCGACATCCGCCCGCACCGCCTCGATCGCGACCAGCGCTCCCAGAGACCGGTGTTCGGCCTCGCGCTTCGCGGCCACCAAGTCGCCGAGATACGCGGGGGCGGCATCCGGGCACAGGTCGGCCAGTTCACCAAGATGGGCGACCACCTGTCCCGACCGCATCAGGTGAATACCCGTCAGGAGCACCCGGAACGTGTAGAGCAGCGGCTTGAGTTCACCGGTCCGCTGGAACAGCCGTGACTGGTGCGGGCGAACCCGGCGTAGTGATGCGCGTGATGCCGAGTTGTCAACTTGGGGGCGAGCGCCACCAATTCGGCGTGCGCGGTGGTGGTGTGCACGACCAGCGGCGAGAGCAGTTGCTCCAGGACATAGCCATTGCGGCGCAACAACAACCGCACGAACTTGCCGACATCGTGCGTGACGAGGTCGTTCTCCACCCCGTCGGCCATCCAGATCCGCCCGCGGGTCTGCTCGCCCTCGCGCAACCCGACCACCTCGGCCGGCGGCAACACGTGCGCGCCACGCAGATCGACGTCGGAATCCCGGGACGGAAACCCGTACAAGTGCGCGCCGGACACGGTGGCGAACACGAGCGGATCCGGCTGCTCGGCCACGATCCCCGAGAGCTGACCGAAATCGATGTCCAACGGCACGACGAGCCTTCCGAGACGGCGCCTTCTTCCACCGGGACCCGACAATTCCAAGCCCTGTTCCGCAACCGCCCGAACCCGCACACCGATCACCGGATCGAGCCGTCGGTGGCCGCTGCGAAGCATACGCGGTGTACATCAAGGGATACGAGCACGGCCCGCTGGTGGCGGGGGAGTCGCTCCCGGCTTGTCCGGGATTCCGGGCGAACCACGGTCGGTGCCTGCGCCGACACGCTTCAGTGCCGTCCTGGCCACGCCGGGAGACCCACAGGACACCGCCCCGCGCACGGCGGAGTACCTGCTCACTCACCTGGCCACGGGGCGGTGAGCCCCCGGCCGGGTGCCGCTCGTCGGTGTGGGAGCGGTGGGGGAGGACAATGGGGGCATGCCTGAGCCCCTGACATACCCCGAGGTCGGTGCGACGTTGCGTGTTGCCGCGCCGATGCCGCGCGGATACCACCACGTCGAACGTCGTGTTCGGGTCGGCGTGGGGTCGGAGGTGTTCCGGCGGGTCGCGGACGGTGTGCTGGGGTGGGAAGTGTTGCGCGGGGCGGGGTTGGAAGTGCGAGCCGACGCGGACCGCGTCGTGGAAGGCGCCGAGGTGACGTCGACGCTTCGGCTGGGCCCGGTTCGCTTCGGCGCGCCGTGTCGGGTGGTCGGCGTGGTCGACGAACCGGATCGGGCCGGCTTCGCGTACGGGACGCTGCGGGGGCATCCCGAGTCGGGCGAGGAGGCGTTCGTGGTCGACCGCGACCCGGACGACGTCGTGTGGTTCACCGTCCGCGCCTTCAGCCGCCCCGGCACGTGGTGGTCGTACCTGGGCAGCCCCGCCGCCCGAGCGATCCAGCACCGCGTGACCACCCGCTACCTTGCCGCAGGCCGCCGACTGGCCGACACGACGCGACCGCGAGGCGGCTGACGGCTGCCGACGCGCGGGCCTCGCGGCGGTGGCCCACCCATCCGCACCGGGGCCGCACGGTGGCGCGCGCATGCGTCTGCGTGCCACCGATGAGTTCCGGGCGTCGGGGGTGTCCAATTCGGTGACGGGGTTCACTCACCGCGGGCACCCACCGCCGGGAGCACCCACTGTGACATCGATCTGGAGAGTGTCATGAGGAAGATCACCGCCGGCCTGTTCATTTCCCTCGACGGGGTCGTGGAGGCGCCCGACCAGTGGCACTTCCCGTACTTCGACGACGAGATGGGCGCAGCCGTCGGCGCGATGTTCGACACGGCCGACACCGTCCTGCTCGGCCGCAAGACCTACGACAGCTTCGCTGGGGCGTGGCCGGAGCGTGAGGCGGCCGGCGGCGAGGACGCGGGCTTCGCCAAGGCACTCGGCGATGTACGCAAGATCGTTGTGTCGCGGCGGCAACTCGCGTTCACGTGGCGCAACTCCGAGCAACTCGACGGCGACCTCGTGGCGGCCGTCACCGCCCTGAAGAGCGGGCCGGGCGCGGACATCACGGTGAGCGGCTCGATCTCGGTCGTCCGCCGCCTGCTGGCCGCCGGCCTCCTGGACGAGCTGCATCTGCTGGTTCACCCGATCGCCGTGCGCACGGGCATGCGCCTGTTCGACGAGGGCGAGACCTCGATCCCGCTGCGGCTGATCTCGTCCGAGGCGTTCCGGACCGGCGTGCTCCACCTCGTCTACGCGCCGACCGAGTCGCCCGCCGACGCCACCTACGCCGACGCCAAGGCGCACATCGCCCGCCCCGAGCAGTAGCACACCCGGGCAGCCCGCGCCGCGAGCGGGGCACGGACGATGGGGCGCCGAGCGGGGCGCGGGGTCGTCGTCGCGCCCGGCGAACTCGCGGACCCGGCGGCGCGGGTCCGCGAGTTCGCCGGCCCGGCCCGGTCACGCGTTCGTGCCGCCCGGTGCCGGTGCCGGTGCCGGTGTCCTTGTCGGTCGGGATCGGGGCGGGGTGGGGCGGTCGGAGAGGTAGGCGCTGACCTGGCGCAGCCAGCGGGTGTAGTAGCGGCTGATCAGTGGGTCGGGCATCAGGCGGAACAGGGTCGGCAGGTATTTGTTCGTGGTTTCCGGTCCGGCCCGTCGGGCGGTGAGGGCTGCGCGGGGGGAGCGGGAGCGTTCGTACTCGGCCAGGGCCCGGGGTATCGCGAGGGCCGGATCGCGGTCGGCCGTACGGCGTAGCGCCCGGGCCAGGACCCAGGCGTCGTCCAGGGCCTGGTTGGCGCCCTGAGCCATGGTCGGCGGCATCGTGTGGGCGGCGTCGCCCAGTACCGTCGCCCGGCCGCGACCCCACGTGCGAGGGACCTTGTGGCGGTAGTGCGCGAAGAACTCCACCTCCCCCTCCGCCACGGCGGCGAGCGTGTCGGGTACGGGGGAGGCCCAGTGCGCGAAGGTGTCGCGGAGCGCGGCGAGCGGGTCGGTGACCGGGGCCGCATCCGGCCTCCGGCGTACGTCGAACCACCATTGGAGCAGCCCTTCGCCCGCGGGCATCAGGCCGCACATGCCCTCGGGGCCGACGATCATCAGGCCCCGGCGCGAGGAGGCGACGTCGATGTCGACCCGGCTCAGCCCCTGCCAGGTGACCCATCCGCTCGGCCTGGTCGGGTCCGCGCCCCACAGGTGGTCGCGCACCACCGAGCGATGGCCGTCCGCGCCGACGAGCAGGTCGCCGGTCGCGGTGGTGCCGTCGGCGAAGTCGACCCGTACGCCGTCCGCGTGCTGCGCGACCCGCACGCACGCCTTGTCGAACAGCACCGTCCCGGTCGGCAATTCGTCGGCGAGGCGCTCGATCAGGCGGCGACGGGGCAGCGCGATGTGCGGGAGGCCGTAGGCGTCGGCGGCGCGAGAGACGTCGATGCGCATCAGCACCCGCCCGTCCCAGCCGCGCTGTTCGAGCAGGTCGATCGGTGCGCCGACGCCGGCCAGGGACACACCCAGGTCGGCGAGTACGCCGGTGCCGTTGCTCCACAGGGTCAGTGCGGCGCCGGAGACTCGCAGGGCGGGAGCGCGTTCGAAGACCGTGACGTCGTGGTCGTCCGCGAGCAGTGCCCGGGCGAGCGCGAGTCCGCCGATGCCGGCCCCGATCACCAATACCTTCACGTGTGCCTCCTCGTAAACGAGTTATCACTACGTGAATAGTACTATCAGAGCCTTGGTAAGCTGCCCGCATGGCACCCCCACCCAACCTCGAACGACGGCGTGCGATCGCCGACGGTGCGATCGAGGTTCTGGCCGGCTCCGGAGTGCACGGCCTCAGCCACCGCGCCGTCGACGAGGCCGTCGGACTGCCGGCGGGTACCACCTCGAACTACTTCCGCAGCCGCGACGCGCTCCTGACCGCCGCCGCCGAGCGCGTCGTGGAACTGCATCAGGCGGACATGGCCGCCGCGCACGGGCTCGTTCTCGGGCCGATCGACCGGGACGGCCTCGTCGCACTGATCGGGGCGTCGCTGGAGTTCTCGGCCACCGCCCACCGCGCGCGCTACCTCGCGGTGTACGAACTCACCCTGGAGGCGACCCGCCGCCCGGCCCTGCAACAGGCACTGGACGGCATCAAGGCCGGAGCCGTCGACTTCACGCTGGACCAACACCGCGCGCTCGGCCTGCACACGACACGTGAGGACGTCGCCACGCTGATCACGCTGTTCGGCGGTGCGCTGTACACCCTGGTCACCGGTCAGGCGGGCGCGGTGAACGCGGCGACGACCCGGGCGTTGGCGCAGACCATGGTCGCCGGCGTGGCGTCGGCGCGCTGACGTCTTCGGCTTCGATTCGGCGCGTCGTGTGGTCGGGCGTCGATATGCGATCGACTACCTTCGGGTCGACGGGATTTCGTGAGCCCAGGCGATCGATCGTGTGCGCTTCGTGCTGCCTCGGCCGCGTCGTGGCGCGCTCGGCGGGCGTCGAAGTCCCGGCCGTGAATGTCCGGAGAACATGGGAGTCATGCTTTGCGACGCATTTCGGTGACACGTGCCGCCGCGGCAACCGCCTTACTGACATTGGTCGTTACCGCCGGGCCCGCGACCGCGGCCGAGACGCCGGGGGCGGAGGCCGGGACATCCGCCCGGCCGGGGAGCACGACCACGCTGCCCGCGCCGGACCTGGCGGGACTGCGCGATGCCCTGACCCGGACACTCGCGGCCGGCGCTCCGGGGGCGATGACCCGGATCGACGACGGCCGCACCGTCCATCGCGCGACGGCCGGCGTGAGCGACACCACCTCCGGCGCGGGCATGGACACGGACGCCCGCTTCCGCATCGGCAGCGTGACCAAGACCTTCTCCACCGTGGTGCTCATGCAACTGGTGGGCTCGGGCACCGTCGACCTGGACGCGCCCGTCGATCGATACCTGCCGGGCGTCCTGCCGGACACCCGGATCACCGTGCGCCACCTCCTGACGCACCGGAGCGGACTGTGGGACTACTCGAACGACATGTTCGCTCGGACCGTCCCCGGGTTCGAGGCGGTACGCGACAAGGTCTTCGGCTTCCGTGAGCTGATCGACCTGTCCACCGCCCATTCCGCGACGGCGGTGCCCGGGACCACCTACCAGTACTCCAACACCAACTTCGTCGTGGTCGGCGCCCTCATCGAGAAGCTGACCGGGCAGTCGGTGCAGCAGGAGTACGAGCGGCGCATCATCCGCCCCCTGCGCCTGCGGGACACCACGTACGTGCACCCGGAGACCACCATTCCCGGGAAGCGGATCCGCGGCTATCTCACCCCGGACGAGGCGGGAGCCCCGCTCGTCGATTCGACCGAGCAGACCGTCTCCTGGGCACAGTCCGCCGGTGCGATGATCTCCAGCCCGGGCGACCTCGACCGGTTCGTCTCCGCGCTGCTCGGGGGCCGACTGCTGCGCGCCGATCTCCTGGAGGAGATGCTCCGGATGACCCCCAGCGATTCCTCGGGCGCCCGCTTCTACGGGCTGGGCCTGCGCCGACGGGACCTCTCCTGCGGCATCTCGGTCTACGGACACACCGGTACCGTGCAGGGCTACTACACCTACGCGTTCACCACCCGTGACGGCAAACGCAGCGTCACCTCGGTGGCCAACGCCACCAACAACGGCACCGTGAACACGGTCCTGGGCGACACCCTGGAGTCGGCGTTCTGCGGCGTGACACCGAAGCCGCGCGCGTCGAACGCCGCCGCTGCGCTGCCCGAAGAGGAGGCGGCCGGCTCGATCGGGCGATAGCCGGCCGACCAGGCGCCCCCGAGGCCGGCGGCAATCCATCGACGGACGAGGACGGCGGGAACCGCGAAGCGGAACGGGGAAGCGGTCCCGCCGGGTGTCATTCGCGGGCGACCGCGACGACGATGACGACGACCACGGCCAGGACCGCGAGCAACAACAGGGCGTAGACGACGAGCACGGCCGGCGCGCCACCGGCCTTGGCCGCGGCCTGCCGACCGGTCGGGGACAGGCCGACGAACCGGCGTTCGGCATCGACGAGTTCGTCGTCGTGATCGCCGGACCGTGCCCACGCCGGTTCGGATGCGGTGGGATCGACGTGGGCCGGGGCCGGTGGCGCCGGTTCGGATGTGGCGGGGTCGACCCGAGTCGGCGCCGGTTGAGCCGGCGAGGTCGGCAGCGGGGGTGGCGCGACGACCGTTGGCTGTGCGAAGCGCCGGTCGTGCGAGACCAGTTCGAGGCCCTCCCGCTCGTACGCGTCGATCAGTACGCGCCAGCCGTCGGGAATCCGCAGGCCGCTCGCGTCCAGCCGATGCGGCGATCGTGCCGGCTCGGTGAACTCGCCCGACAGATCGGCCGCACGCGGCCCGGGCCTCCGGTTCGAAGGTCAGGCAGGGCATGATCTGATTCTGGGCCGGGCCGGTGCGCCGGGTATGTCGATGCGGGACCTGGCCCAGGAACGCGTGCTCACCACCGGCAGGGCGACCCGGCTGGTGGACCGGATGGAGGCGATGGGCCTGGTGGCCCGCGAGGACAACCCGGAGGACCGCCGGGGACGGCTGCTCCGGCTGACGCCGCCGGGGGAGGAGACTGCGGTACGGGCCGCCCGGGGCGTCGAAGTCGGACGGCTTCGATCCTCAGCTTCCGGTTCGACTCGACCGGCCCGGGCCCGGCACACCGACTGGGGCCGTGATCGGATTGGTCTCGGGTGAGCGTCGGAGGGCGAGGGCGAGGCCGGCCATCGTCGTGATCGCCATCGCGGCGACGCCGACCAGCGCCGCGGTCGTGTAGGCGTCGTCGTTCGGGAAGAGGCGGCCCGTGGCGGTGCCGGTGGCCAGGACCAGACCGCCGATGGCGCTGCCCAGGGAGTACCCGACGCTGCGGACGACGTAGTTGAAGCTCATCGCGCTCGACGTCTCGCTCTTGGGGGTGACGGCCAGGATGACGCCGGGCATGGCGGCCGAGAAGCTGCCGACGCCGAAGCCCAGCACGCCCATGGCCGCGAGCAGTTCGGCCAGGTTGGACCGGGCGGTGGCGAACAGGACGAACCCGCCGCCGACGATGGCGGCGCTGCCGGCCAGGAGCAGGGGGCCGTCGATCCGTTCGCGGACCCGCGGCGTGAGCTTGCCGGCGACGAACCCCAGCACGGAGAACGGGATGAGGACCAGCCCCGCCACGAAGGTGGTCAGTCCGAAGCCGTAGCCGGCGCTGCGCGGCGTCTGCGCGTAGCGGGTGATGAGCGTGAGCAGGAGGTACATGCCGCTCCCGCCGACGAACATGGCGATGTTCGCCCCGGCGACCGCCGGGTGCCGTACCGCCCGGACGTCGACCAGGGGCGTCTTGGTTCGCAGTTCGGAAACGGTCCAGACGCAGAGCAGGACTACGGCGGCGACGGCAAGGGTCACCGCCACGGCGAGGTGTCGGCTCCACAGGCTCCTCTCGCCGGCCAGGAACAGGACGAGGAGCAGTCCACCCGCCAGGACGAGCGCACCGGCCACGTTCACGTGCGCGGAGCGGCCTTCGGGAGCTGCGGGCATGGAGCGCCACGCGGTCACGAAGGCGATGGCGGTGACGAGCAGGCCGAGGCCGTAGGCGGCCCGCAGTCCGCCGAACTCGGCGAGCAGCGCGGCCAGCGGGTAGCCGACGCCGGCTCCGATGATGGAGACCACTGAGATCAGGGCGATCGTGGCCGCGCTGCGCTCCTCGGGAAGATGGTCGCGAGCCACGCCCATCAACAGCGCCGTGAGACCGAGTCCGACGCCTTGGGCCGCTCTGCCCACGAGCAGCCAGGCGAACGGCAGCGGCAGCACGGTGAGCGCGCTGCCGACGACGACGATCGCCAGCGTGGCGAGAATCGTGGCCCGCCGGTGCGGACCGGCTCCGAGCCGGCCGAGGACGGGTGTGGCGACGGCGCCGCTGAGCAGGGCTATGGTCAGCGTCCACTGCGCGCTGTCGAGGGAGACGTGGAACGTGGTCGCCACGCTGGTGATGAGCGGCGTCCCGAGGCTGGCGACGGCTGCCACGACCAGGGCGATGAACATCAGGGCGGGGACCAGCAGACGTGCCTCGGAACGTATCGGGGCAGTGCTCATGGGCTGGTCATGAGCCTGGGCCGCGGTCACCGGTCCGACTCCCCTCGGGCGTGGCTTTCGAGCTCCGCCAGATGCAGCAGCGCCGGAAGGGCTGCTGCCAAGGTCTCGACCTCGTCACCGGTGAGTTCGTCGATCAACCGCGCGTACGCGTCGACGCCCGCCTGGCGTCGCGTCCGGACGTACGACGCGCCGGCCTCGGTCAGGCACACCAGCGTGACCCGCTTGTCGGACGGATCGCCCTTCCGCTCGACCAGCCCGGATTCCTCCATCACCCGGACCAGGACGGTCATCGCGGGCTGGGTGACGCCCTCGGCCACCGCCAGATCGGTGATCCGTCGCGGGCCGGTCTTGTCCAGGGTGGCCAAGGTGGCGGCGGACGTCAGGCTCATGTCGCGGGGAAGGCGTCTCACGGCCCTCGTGGCCAGACCGTAGAGGGCTGACCCGATGGCATCGGAAGCGTCGTGCGCGGCGTCTCGGCGACTCATGGCTGAAACATAGCAGATTTATATGAATCCTTTATGCATCTAGATCAGGGTTCGGCGAGTGTCGTCGGCGCCGACCTCGACGCCGACCACCTCCACCCCGACCAGGCCGAACAGCCGCGTCGTATCGTTGGACAAGCCCGTGGCCCGACCTGCGTCACGATCGTCGGGACGATTCGGAGCCAAGCTGTCTCACTCCACCAGACGCACCCCGGCTCGGGCGCGAGCGGCTACGTCAGCCTTGTCGAGACAGGACAATTACACTGCCCGCATGGTCGCGGTGAGGGCACCCCGAGGGCCCGTGGTGTTTCGCAGTTCCCGGTTGTACGCAAGGCAGTTCGAGGAAGGCGACGCCCCGGCGGCATTCGCGATGTGGGCCGACCCCGCGGTGACGCGCTTCACCGGGGACGAGTCGCCCGCCGACCTCGCGGTCATCGCGCAGGACATCCCCGGCTGGCGTGCGGTGAGCGGGCACGGTGTCGGCTGCGGCTTCTGGGCGGTCCTCGCCGCGGACGGCGCATCCGGGTCCGAGACCTTCGTCGGCGACGTGTTCGTACGGCCGTTCCGTGATCGGGACGACGAGTACGAGATCGGCTGGCATCTCGCGGCGGCGCATTGGGGCAAGGGCTACGCGACGGAGATCGCCAAGGCCGCGATCTCCCATGCGCGTGCCCACCGCCTGCCGCGGTTGGTCGCGCTGATCGACCCCGCCAACGTCGCGTCGTCGCGGGTCGCCGAGAAGGCGGGATTGCGCTTCGAGGGACTGTCCGACCGCTATGACCCGGAGGACGGCGAGCTCGCGGTGTACGTCGGCGAGGGCCCCGGCGGCGGTTGCTGAGCAGCTCCGCGCCGGGCGCGTTCACGCCGAGACATTCGCGGTGGCGCACACGGGACGGGTTCGGGCGGCATAGGAGCGGGCAGCCGTCAGGAGGCCGAGGCCCAGGCCGCCGAAGGCCAGGCCACCGAAGGCGACCAACCACAGGGTGTCGGACCGGCTGGCGCCCAGATCCGCGTCGGGTTCGGGAGCCGGCACCACGCCGAGCGCGGCGAGCGGAGCGTAGACGGTCAGGAAGACCCCGTACACCGACAGGCCGAGGCCGGTCGACCAAGCGGGCAGCAGGGGCAGCAACCGCGGCACCCGACGCCCGCGCAGAACCGGTATCCAGCGCGGAAACACCTGACCCCAGGGGTACAGCAGCCCGGTCAGCAGGAAGACGCCGGCACCCGCCGCCAACACGGTGACGTCGATGCCCACCGCGGCGAGCGCCTCCACCACCTTCGATCCGTCGGAGTCGGACTGCCTCCACTCCTCCGCCGTGATGCCGAACGCGTCGCCGCCCAGTGTCCAGACGGTCTTGGTCACGGCCCACGGCAACAGCCCGCACATCAGCAGGTAAACCGCCCTCCTGGTGCGCCGGGCGGCGGTCGAGGCACCGGGACGCACGAGCGCGACGTCGTACCCGCCGGAGTGCCGCAGCCCGCAGCGCGCACACGCGCCGGCCGACCGCCGGCGATGGGCCAGGCCGACGAGCACCAGGAGGGCGGTCAGGGCCGCACCGAGCAACTCGTGGGCCAGGCCGGTGGCGCTCTCCAGGCCCGAGCCCGCCACCAGGGTGACGAAGTACGCGGGCAGGCCGAGCATGCCCACCGCGAGCACCGGCGTCGCCACGACCAACACACCGCCCACCACCCGTCGGCCGCGCCCCCGCAGGGGCCGCCGGGTGGCCTGGGCGGCGGCGCCGGCGATGACGGCCAGGCCGGCCAGAAGCCATTGGGCGAGCGGTGCGTACGCGGTGTGCCGGGTCCACGGCACGGTCGTTCCGGTCACGGCCCACGTCGCCTGCACGGCGGCGTACACCACGCTCCCCGTCGCCGCCGCGCCGGGCGCCCAGCCGGGCCATCGCCGCGACCACCCGGACCGGGCCGGCCTCGGCGACGCCTTCCTGCGATCCGTTCGTGCTGTTGCGGGGACGGCCACGGCGACCTCCGGGTCCGGAAACGAGACGACTCATGCTCCAGCGGCCCGCCGGTCGACCACATCAGCCTCCGCGGCCGGGCCGATCCCCCGGGCGGGGGACCGACGTGGTCCGCAGGATCGACCCGATGGACGAGCGGCCGGGGTACCCCGGCGCGGCCGAAGCACGGATCCCACGGCCGGTTCCGGAGCACCTGGTCGAACTGCTCCGTGGCGGCCGGTCACAGCAGGCGCCGACCGGAAGCGTCACCGGCTTCGCCCCGTGCGTCGTCACCCGAAGTGCCCTCGGAGTCGGACTCCTTGCCGCCGCCGCCCACGCTTGATGCCCCGCGCGCGCCCCACCTGTGGCAGTACGCCGCCGCCAACCACGACCGGCTCACGCATCACCAGGCCCTACGCCGAGGACCGGTGAGCACTTTCGGCCGCCGCGCCGGGCGGCCTCGCGCTTTCCTGATCGTGTCGGGCCGGCGCACGGCCGAGTGGGCGCTCAATCCGAGCGGGGTCTGAGCAGGTCCTCGACGAGGGTGTCCACCAGACCGCGGGGGATGCTCGCACCCGTCAGGGCGCGATAGACGATCGGGCCGACGAGGGCGTCGATCGTGGCATCGGGGCCGAGGCCGGGCGAGACCTCGCCGGCCTCGATGGCGCGCGCGAGCATGTCGCGCTCCTGCTGCCGGCGTGGATCGAGATAGCGCTTGTGCAAGCTCTTCGCCGTTTCGGGGTCGTGCTGTGCCTCGGCGATGAGCGCGAGCAGGACCTTGCCGGCAGGGTCGCGGGTGAGGAATCGCGCGAAGCGGCGCAGGTAGCCGCGGATGCTCTCCGCCGTGGGCTTGTCCGTCGGGACGGGGAGGCTTTTGGTGCTGTCTTCGATGAGCGTGTCGAGGAGGATCTCGACCTTCGAGGGCCACCACCGGTAGATCGTCTGCTTGGCGACGCCGGCACGGCGTGCGATCGCCTCGACGGTCAGTGCGCCGAAGCCGTGTTCGGCGAGCAGATCGTCCGCGGCATGAAGCACGGCCAGACGTGCGGCCTCGTCGCGCCGGCTGCCGGAGTGCGGCCGGCGGGGCTGAGAACTCGTGACGGACATGGGAAACACGATACCCGCCGCCGCCCCTCATGCTTTAGTCTAGACGCAACGACTCGTCTAGACTGAGTCCCCCCACCACGAAGGAGTTCCCGTGTCCGTCACGTCCGACCGCCAAGCCCTGGTCATCGGAGCCTCTCAAGGATTGGGGCTCGTCCTCGTCGACGAACTCGCCCGACGCGGTTGGCAGGTCATCGCCACGACGCGCCGAGGCGGCGGCGAGTTGCAGGCGAGTGCCGATACCTGGAACGGACGGCTGGAGATCGAGTCGTTGGAGATGACGAGCCCCGCGGAGCTGTCCGCTCTGCGCGAGCGCCTGGACGGCCGTCGACTCGACCTGCTCTTCGTCAACGCCGCGATCGACCGAGGCAATCTGCCCATCGGGCAGGTCCCGACCGACATGTTCACCGAGGTGATGATCACCAACGCGCTGAGCCCGCTGCGTGCCGTCGAGGCCCTTCGCGGACTCGTCGCGCCCGGCGGGACCGTCGCGGTCATGTCGTCCGACCAGGGCAGCATCTCGCGCAACACCGAGGACGGCTACGAGCTCTACAAGGCCAGCAAGGCGGCGCTCAACCAGCTGATGCGCAGTTACACCACCCGCCATGCCGACGACGGACACACCAAGCTGCTGATCGACCCCGGCCACAACCGGACTCGGCTCGGCGGATTCGACGCGCCACTGATCCCCCAGGAGAGCATCCCGGCGGTCGTCGACGTCCTCGAAGCGCAGATCGGCGCCCCCGGTTTGCAGTTCCTGGACCGCCACGGCGAGACCGTCCCGTGGTAGACCTCGGGCTCTGAGCCCCGCCGCGCCCGCCCGCACCGCTCCTTCGCCGCCGGGCCGCTCGAACGCGAGGGTCGAGGATTCCGCAACCACTCGTCTCGGCAGCCGCGTTGGGTGTCAGCCCTGATCGGCCGGCCGGTCGCCGATGGTGGCGGCCGTCGCGGTGGCGGTGCGGATGAGGGCGGCGGTCGCGGTGGAGCGGGACTGCCGGGGCCAGGCGATGGCGAGGATCGCGGGAGGAGCGTCCGCGACCGGGCGGTAGACGACGCCCGAGCGCGGGTAGCGGGTGGCGACGGAGGCGGGGAGCAGGGGAGCCACGCGGCCCAGGCCGACCAGGGCGAGGAGTTGGGCCAGGTCACGCGTCTCCCGGCGGATCTCGTCGAGGAAGCGGTGCAGCTCGCCGGCGTGCAGGCCGAGGTCGGCGAGGGAGAGGTGGTCGCGGTCGGCGAGTGGGTGGCCGGCGGCGAGGGCGACCACGCGCGGTTCGGCGGTCAGCGTCTCGGCGTCCAGGCCGGTGCGGTCGAACGGCTCGTGGACCAGGGCCACATCGGCCTCGCCGCAGCGCAGGAGCCGCGGTTGTTCGTGCCACCCGCACAGCCGGACGGCGAGCGGTACGGCGCCGGGCTCGCGGGCGTAGCGGTCCAGGATCGGCTCGAGAAGGCCCGCGTCGCCGTCGGCCTTGACGGCCAGGACCAGTTTCGGCTCCGGATCGGCGGCGCGCTGGGCCCGGCGCCCGGCGGCCAGGAGGGCGTCCAGGGCGATCCGCGCCTCGGCGAGAAGCACGGTGCCGGCCGGGGTCAGCGTCACGTTGTGGGTGGTTCGCTCGAAGAGGGTGACGCCCAGTTCGCTCTCCAGGCGGCGGATCGCGCGGGACAACGGCGGTGCGGAGATGCCCAGTCGCTGGGCGGCGCGCGCGAAGTTGAGTTCCTCGGCGACGGCGACGAAGTAGCGCAGCGGGCGGGATTCCATGCTCGGGACCGTCCGTTCGGTGGTCGTCGGGGGCGTGGCGTGTTCGTCGGAGTGTCGGTCGGTGTCGTGGGGTGTCCGCGAATGGTGTGGATGGCCGCGAGTGTTCGTCGGGCGCCGGGGCTTTGCCCGTACCGCCCACGGTATTGCCCTGAGGGTAACAAGCGGGAGCGGGACGATCCTTCAGTTCCGGCGCCGCACGCGGCAGGCTCGAAGTCATCCCGCGAGGCTTCCACTTCCTTCGAAGCAGCCCGCGCAGCATGCCGTTTCCCTTCCCCTCTCCCTCCTCGGAGTTGTTCATGATCGTCGTCACCACCCCGACCGGACAGATCGGCCGACAGGTCCTCGACCGGCTCCTCGACGCCCCCGACCGCACCCCTGCGGGGATCCGGGTGATCGTTCGCGACCCCGCCCGCCTGTCCCCGCGAGTGCGCGCACACGTGGAGGTCGTCCAGGGATCGCACGCCGACCCCGCCGTGCTGACCAAGGCGTGTGCGGACGCGGACAGCGTGTTCTGGCTGGTGCCCCCGACCCCGGGGGCCGACAGCGTGGAGGGCCACTTCCGCGCCTTCACCGCGCCGCTGTGCGAGGAGATCGGGCGCGGGCGCATCCGGCGGGTCGTCGCCGTCTCCACCCTGGGCCGCGGCGTGGCCGAGAACGCCGGGCAGATATCGGCATCGCTCGCCGCGGACGAGGCGATCGCGGCCACCGGCGTGCACTACCGGGCGTTGTGCGCACCGTTCCTGATGGAGAACCTGCTGGGCCAGGTCGCATCGATCCGCGATGCGGGCATGTTCCACCTGGCCCTGACCCGGGACCGCGTCCTGCGCACCTGCACCACCGGCGACATCGCCGCCACCGCGGCCGGGTTGTTGCTCGACGACACCTGGACCGGCCAGGAGGACGTCCCGGTGGTCGGACCCGACGACCTCTCCCCGGAGGGCATGGCGCAGGTGGCCTCCGAGGTGCTGGAGCGGACGATCCGCGTCCAACAGACCGGCACCGCGGACTACAAGGCGATGGCGATGCGATACGGCGCGAGCGAGGCGTGGGCCCAGGGACTCGCCGACATGGTGCAGGCCCTCAACGAGCAGGGCTGCTACGGCATCGACGCGCCCAGTACCCCGGAATCCGCACCCACCGACTTCCGCCGCTGGTGCCACGACGTCCTCGTGCCGGCCGTCCGGGCATAACCGACGAGTACGTGCCGGCGAAGCGGTTCGACCGCTTCGCCGGCACCGCCGTTCCCGCGCCCGGTACGTCGCTCCCTCCCGAGCAGGCCCACATCCTCGTCGCCCCCGTGTCCGAACACCTCCCCGCCTCCGGCCGCGAGGTTGGCCCGGCCCGCTCCCGTGGGCGGCCTGTGGCCCAGGCTCCGGTACTGGTACTCCGGTACCGCCTCCGCGCGGAATTCTCGTCCCGTCGCACGACGGCCGGCCCCGAATGCCCTGGCAGAGTTGTGATCACAAGGCACGGGGGCGGTTCGGAGCACCGATCGAGTCTCCGAATCCAGCTTCGGTCGCGCCACTTCGGCGCCGCCGGACCCACGACGAGCCACCGGCGCCCCGCGCTGCCGGAACGCGGGATCGCCCCGCACCCGGGTCGGCACGGACATCCGTCGCACAGACCCCGAGGCGTCGTGGTCGCCGAATTTCTCGACGGTCGAAACATCTACGGGAGGCACCATGTTCGGGCGAGGCAAACGAGGCGACCGACGGGCGAATACGGGGCCCGCCGCCTCCCCGCGCCCGGACCGACCCGGACCGCACCACCTCCCACCGCACCCCGGCGAGCCCGCCGCCTTCCCGTACGCGGCCGCACCCGCCGCCGGTGCACACCACGGCCACCCCCAGGGCGGCCCGGACTACTCCGCGCACCCGGGACACCCGACCTACGCCGACCACCCCGCGCATGCCGTGCACCCCGTGCAGCCGACCCGCCCGGCGCCCGCGGCCGGCGGCGCGCCCGCCGTACGGCTCGAAGGGGTCGTGAAGACCTACGGGAGCGGCGCGGAGACGGTACACGCCCTGCGCGGCGTCGATCTGCAGATCCCCAAGGGCACCTTCACCGCCGTCATGGGCCCCTCCGGCTCCGGCAAGAGCACCTTCCTGCACTGCGCCGCCGGACTCGACAAGCCCGGCTCGGGCCGCGTGCTGCTCGGCGACGACGACCTCACCGCGATGAACGAGAACCAACTCACCCGGTTGCGCCGAACCCGGCTGGGCTTCGTCTTCCAGGCGTTCAACCTGCTGCCCTCGCTCACCGTGGAGAAGAACGTGCTGCTCCCGCTGCGCCTGGCCGGCGAACGCGCCGACCGCCGCCGCGCCGCGGAGGTACTGGCGATGGTCGGCCTGCACGAGCACGCCAACCGCCGCCCCGCCCAGCTCTCCGGCGGCCAGCAACAACGTGTCGCGATCGCCCGCGCCCTGGTCACCCGCCCCGACGTGCTGTTCGCCGACGAGCCCACCGGGGCGCTGGACACCACCACCGCCGGCGACGTGCTCTCGCTGCTGCGCCGGTCCGTCGACGAGAGCGGCGCCACCATCGTCATGGTCACCCACGACCCGGTCGCCGCCTCCTACGCCGACCGCGTCGTCTTCCTCGCCGCCGGCCACCTCGCCGGCCACCTGCACGCGCCCACTCCCGAAGCGGTCGCCGCCCGCATGGTCGCCCTGTCGCAGCCGGCCCGAGCGCAGGGGCGGGCCGCCTGATGCCGCGCACCAACGGGCTGGCGCGCACCTCCGTGCGGTTTCGGCCCGCCTCCTTCGCCGGCTCCTTCATCGCGCTGCTGTTCGCCGCCACGTTGGTGACGATGTGCGGGATCTTCCTCGAAAGCGGCCTGCGCGCCCACGTGCCGCCGGGCCGCTACGCGGACACGCCGATCGTGGTCGCGGGTCAGAACAGCGTGCACAAGACCTTCGGCAGCGGAGAGGACAAGGAGGAGGTCTCCATCGCGCTGCCCGAGCGCTCGCGCATCGACGCCGGGCTCGCCTCGCGCATCGCCGCCGTACCCGGGGTGGCCACCGTCCTGCCCGATCTCACCTTCCCCGCACAGACCCCCACCGCCGTCCTCGAAGCCCATCCCTGGTCCGCCGCCCGCCTGGCCGGCACCCCCCAGGGCGGCACGGCCCCACGGGCCGGCGAGGCGGTTCTGACCACCGACGCCGCCGCCCGCGCCGGCAACGGCATCGCCCCCGGGGGCACGCTGCGCGTGACCACCCCCTCGGGGGAGACAACCCTCAAGGTCGCGGCGGTGGTCCCGGGCCGGGGAGCCCACCTGTACGTCGCCGACGCCGAGGCGGGCAAACTCGCCGGCAACCCCGGCAAGGTGACCGCATTCGGCGTACTCCTCGCCGACGGCGCCTCCACCGGCAAGGTCGCCGGCGACCTGCGCAAGGTTCTCAAAGACGCCGACGTCAAGGTCCGCACCGGCGACGGGCGTGGCGAGGTCGACCACCCCGGCCTGGGCGATACCAAGGTCATGCTCACCGCGGTCGGCGGATCCTTCGGCGGCGTCGTCGCGATGGTCTCCATCTTCGTCGTCGCCGGCGCCACCTCGCTGTCCGTGGCGCAGCGCCGCCGCGACTTCGCCCTCCTGCGCGCCGTGGGCGCCACGCCCTGGCAGATCCGCCGGATGATCGCCACCGAGGCCGGATGTGTGGCCCTGGTCGCCGGTCTGATCGGACTGCTGCCCGGGACACTGCTCGCCCGGGTGTGGTTCGACCAGATGATCGACCGCGGCATGGTCGAGAACGGCGTGACCCTCTCGATCGGCCCGATCCCGATGCTCGCCGCAGTCGGCGCCGGCATCCTCTCCGCAGTCCTTGCCGGACTCCTGGCCGCCCGAGCCAGTGCTCGCACCAAGCCCACCGAGGCACTGGGCGAAGCCGGCATCGAACGGGCCCGTGTGGGCTGGTTCCGCCTCGTCCTGGGCATCGTCGCCGTTGCCGGCGCCGGCGTTCTCTCCGGCGTCGCGATGAAGGTCAGCGGTGACCAGGCGGTCGCGGCGGCCAGCGGCGTGATCATGCTCTTCATGCTGGGCATCGGACTGCTCGGCCCACTCGTCGCGCACCTGTTCGTCCAGCTCACCGGGGTCGTCCTGCGGCTGTTCGGCGCCCCCGGGCAACTCGCTTTCGACAACGCCCGCACCAATTCGCGCCGACTCGCCTCCGCGATCACCCCGATCACCCTCACCGTCGCCTTCGCGACCACGCTGATGTTCATGTTCGCCGCCCAGGACCACTACAGCGAAAAGCAGTCCAAGGCCGCCCTGACCGCCGACCGCGTGGTCACCGGCCCCGGATTCCCCGCCCGCGCCGCCGGCGACGTCGCCCGCATCCCCGGGGTCGACGCGGTCACCTCGATCCTGACCACCAGCGTGGTCATGGCCACCTCCGACGCGCTCGAGAAGTACCCCACCCAGGCCGTCGGCGGCACCGACAGCGACCTCGCCAAGGTCCTCGACCTCGGCATCCGCAAGGGCGGCATCGAAGCCCTGCGCCCCGGCGCGGCGCAGCCCCCCGGCGGCGCGGTCGCCATGGACCGGCTCACCGCCGACGCGGTCAAGGCACGCGTCGGCAAGCCCATCGAGATGCGCCTCGGCGACGGCACCAGGATCAAGCCGATGCTCGTGGCCACCTACGACCGCGGCCTGGGCACCGCCGCGGTCACCCTCCCGCGCGCCACCGTGGAACACCACGTCGACGCCGCCATGGACGGCCGCCTGCTCGTGCGCTTCGCCGACGGGGCCGACCCCGCCGCCGTGGACACCGCGCTCGCCGAGGTCACCGGGCAACACCCCGCCGCCACGGTCTCCGATCGCGCCGGATACGCCGCCGAACGCGACCAGGCCCGGGAAACCAACAAGTGGACCAACCAGGTGATGCTCGTCATCCTGGCCGGCTTCGCCACCATCGCCGCGGTCAACACCATGATCGTGTCCACCGTCGCCCGACGCCGCGAACTCGGCCTCATGCGCATGATCGGCAGCACCCACGCCCAGGTGCGCGGCGTGATGCGCGGCGAGGCCGTCCTGGTCGGCGTCATCGGCCTCGTCCTCGGCCTGACCATCGCGATGATCACCCTCGTCCCGTTCGGCAAGGGCGCCTTCGGCGAGAGCACCCCGTACATCCCGATCCCGCTGCTCCTCGAAATCAGCGCCGCCGCCCTGCTCCTGGCCCCCCTCTCGGTCGCCCCGGTCACCCGACGCCTCCTGCGCGTGGAACCGATCGACGCGGTCGGAGCCAAGGAATAGCCCACACCGTCCACCAGGCCCGGCCGGCCGCCGCCCCTGCCGTCCCCCGGGATGGCAGGGGCGGCGGCGTCTCGGCTCGCGAACCGACCAGGGTGTCCCGGTGCCGGCCGACGCCCCCGGCAGACCCACCGTGCCGGGCCCGCGACCGGAGCGTGGCCGTTACGCGTCCTGGGCGGCCACCCGGCCCGACTTCACCGCGTCCAGCAGGGCCGCGTGGTCGTGTTCGTTCTGGTCGGCGTATGCCTCCGCGAAGCTCGTCAGTGCCCGGTCGAACGCATCACCTCGGCCCAGGTAGGCCGCGATCGCGATCCGATCCCCGGACCTGGCGTGCGCGCGGGCCAGCGTCACGCCGCACAACTCGCCGAACAGGCGCATGCCTCGCGGAACCATCAGCGAAGGCTCCGCGACGCCCTTCCCGTCGCGCAACTGGCGTACGTAGAAGTCGCGTTCCCGGCCGTCGATGCCATCCTGGCGTACCCAGCCCAGAAGCATGTCGCCCGCGGCCTGCATCAGGCGCTGACCCGCGACCACCCGCTCTCCCTGCGTCGGGTACTCGCTCGCGCCCGCGTGCGCCGCCAACACCGACGCGTCGGCCTCCTTGGCCTGGAGGAACAGCGGGTCCCCGCCGTCCCGTCCCAGCAGCAGCACGATCCAACAACGGGTTCCGACGCTGCCGACGCCGACCACCTTGCGGGCCATGTCCACCACGGTGTACTCACCGAGCAGATGACGACGATCCGTTCGCAACGTGCTCCGATACCGATCGATCAGCTTGTCGAGCCGCTTCTGCAACTCGCTGTGCCGCCCGTCGGGGAACAGCTCGGACAGCGGAGTGATCAGCGGCGGCGACGAGACGATCCGCGGCCGGCCGTCGATTTCGCGGGTGAGCTTGCCGAACGCCTGAAGGCTGTCCCGCTTACGCGCCTTGGCCAGCGCCCGGGATACCTGCCTGCGCCCACGCTTGTGCAACTGCCCCGATGCCAACGCCTGGAGCAGGTCCGCATCGGCCTTGGCGTACCACACGTCCAGGTTGCCCATCCCGGCGAACCGGCGCATCCCCTCCCGATAAGAGCGCACGGTCGCGCGCACCACGTCCGCTCGCTCCCGAGTGGAGAAGCCGTTCTCCCTCCCCGCGATGACCAGGCTCGTGGCCAACCGCTTCACATCCCACTCCCACGGGCCGGGCAAGGTCTCGTCGAAGTCGTTCAGATCGAAGAGCAGGAGCCGCTCGGGCGAGGCCAACAGCCGGAAATTCAACATGTGCGCGTCACCGCACAACTGCGTCCGAAGTCCCGAGGCCGGCGTATTCGCGAGATCGCCGGCCATGATCGCGGCGGCACCCCGATAGAACCGAAACGGCGACTCCGACATGCGCCCATAGCGAATCGGCACCAACTCCGGTACCCGCGCCGCCGACTGCGCCTCGATCACATCCACCGGATCCGGCCGCCGCCGATCCGGCGCGTACTCGCCATGACTGGACCGAGGGGTCTTCGCCCGCGCGGCCCTCCCGCGATCGGCTCGCTCCCGCGGCGACGGCCACGACGTATCGCGCGCGGTGGTACCCACCTTCGACGTCATCACATGCCCTCCGGACCCGCATCGACACACACCCACCGGCCGGCCGGACCGCCGCTGCGTCCCGACCCGGTACCCACGGCGGCGGCACGGCCTCCGGCCGCATCGACCCGGGCATGGGACCCGGCACCCGGACCGGAACCGAGGACGGCATACCGTCCACCCCTCAGGAGACCCGAGCCCACCGCCTCCGGCGAGCCGGGTGCCTCCAACGAGTGACGCCCACCCGCCCCCGACGCGCCCAGGCGGGTACGCGCCGCCGAATCGCACCTTCGCGCGGCCCGGGCCTGCCGGCAAAGACCGCGCACGGGAATTCGCGTTCGCGAGACCGGCCGGGTTTCGCGAGCGACCATGGTGCTGCGCTGCGCTGCGCTGCGCTGCGCCGGCCCCGGCCCCGGCCCCGGCAGGTGCGGAATCGGTTTCGATCCTGGGAGAGCTGTGGGCTATATCGGCTCGTATGTATGGGTAATCCGGCAAAAGCTCGGATCCCGACTGCTGCTGGTTCCCGGGGCCCAGGTCATGGTGCTGAACGAGCGGGGGGAGTGTCTCTTCCAACGCCGGCGGGACACCGGCGCCTGGGAGTTTCCGGCCGGCGCCTGCGAGGAGGGAAGCACCTTCGCGGGCACCGCGATCGAGGAGCTCAAGGAGGAAACCGGGCTCTCCGTGCAGCCGGAGGATTTGATCCCGTTCGGTTCGCTTTCCGACCCGGCCGTGCACATCGTGAGATATCCCAACGGCGACCTGACCCATTGCTTTGCCATGTGTTTCGCCACCCATCGATGGACCGGTGAAGTGCGGCCGGAGGAAGAGGAGGTGGTCGAGGCGGCGTTTTTTCCACGGGATCGGCCGCCGCAGCCCCTGCATCCTCCGACTCGGGTCGTGTTGGACATGTACCGCGAATTCGTTGCGACCGGCCGATTCCAGGCCCGATGAGGCGGGAGCGGCCGGGGGCACGATTCATGGCCGGCGGGGCTACGGGTGTACGAGGGTGACCAGGGCTTCGGTGTGTGCGGCGCCGCTGTCGGCGATGACCTCGTCGATCGTCTGGGCCGTGCGGACGAGGGCGAAGGTGACGGCGCCGGTGGGGGTGCCGCGGTAGCCGTAGACGGCCGGGCGGGGGAGGGAGTTGTAGGAGAAGTGGGTGGACAGCGAGTAGGCGCCCGTGTCGTACAGGGCCAGGATGTCGCCCGGCTCCAGGACGGGTAGGTCGCGGTCGACCGCGGTCATGTCGCCGGCGAAGCAGAGCGGGCCCGCGACGTTGTGCGGCTCGGTCGGCCCGGACCTGGGGCGACCCTTGGCGTCGAAGGCGCCGATGCGGATCGGCCATGCCTGCGGCATCGACATCGCGCGGGTGAGGATCTGGCCGCCCGCGTGCGTGACGGCGATGCGGCGGCCGCCCATGGTCTTGGTGTACTCGACGACCGTCGCGATGGTGCCGTTCTTGGCGAAGATCGAGCGGCCGAACTCGGTGACCAGGCTGTAGCGGCCGTCGAAGAGGTTCGGTACGGCTCGGCGCAGTTCGCCGGCGTAGTCGGTGAAGGTCGGTGTGTCGTCGTCGGCGGCGAAGTCGACCGGGAGGCCGCCGCCGATGTCCAGGCTGGTGGCTTGGCGCCGGCCCAGCGTGGTGTTGATGTGCTCCGCGAGGGCGTAGGCGGCCGCGACCCCTTCGGCCATCAGGGGCAACGGGCAACCCAGCGAACCGACATGCACGTGCACGCGGGTCAGCCACGGGTGGCGGGCGAACGCCGCGACGACCGCGTCGGTCGCCCCCGCGTCGCGCAACGGTACGCCGAACTTCGACGTCGCGGTGGCGGTGCTCGTGCCGTCGACGAAACCGGCGCCGACCTGTGGGTTCACCCGGATCCCGATCGGGGCGGCGGCCGGCCGCCCGCCGAGCAGGGCGTCGACGCGGGCGAGTTCCTGGAAATTGTCCACGTTGAGGGCGACGCCGTGGTCGAGGGCCGATTCGAGATCCGCCACGGTCTTGACGGGGCCGTCGTACACGATCCGGTCGGGCGTGAAGCCGGCCGCCAGCGCGAGCCTCAGTTCGCCGGGCGAGGCGACTTCACAGCCCATTCCGGCCTGTGCCATGAGCCGCATGACCGGGACGAGCGAGCACGCCTTGGCGGCGAACGTGTGCTCTGCCGGGGCGTGTTCGAAGGCCGCGTGCAGGTCGGCGACGGAGCCGAGCATCCCGTCCACGTCCAGGAGGCCGACCAGCGGAGCCGTCGCACCGAGCAGCCCTTCGCGTACGGCTGCCGCCACCGCCGCGTCCCGAGCCACCCGCCGTTGCCGAGCCGTACCGGAAGTCACGTGCACCAGATCCTCTCGTCGTTCGGTCGTCACCACGCTCGCACCACAGGGACAGCTTTGCCCGGCTCGGCGCGCGGGTCTTTGTCGTGACGGACGAAGGGGGCAACCGATCTCGGTGCCGGGGACGCTGGACCGGGGTCCGGACCCGGGCCGAACCCGGACTCCGACCCGGACCTTCACCCCATCTTGATGGTGGGGATATCGGTGTGCGACGCCGAATCCGCGAGTGGTATTCCTTGGCGCGTGATCACTCCCTTCCAGGCGGCGTCCTTCCGCCGTTCCATACCTGCGGCGATGGCCCTGCTGTTGGCCGCCGGGTGTACCGGGGGCTCCGGCGGTCGAGCGTCCAATGCCGCCGATGCCAAGCCGGTTCCCACGCACGTGACGACCGCACCGGCCGTGGTCACCCCGCCGCCCGCAGCGCCGAAGCCCAAGGGGGCGGCGGACCCCGGGCTGCGTTCGTTCTACGAACAGAAGATTTCGTGGAAAGCGTGCCAAGACGACCCGAAGACGAAAAAGAAGGATGAAAGCGAATTCCGGTGCGGGACCTTCAAGGTACCCCTGGATTACACCGCTCCCGATGGCAAATCGCTGGACATCGCCGTCATGCAACACCCCGCTGCCAAGCCCGATCAGCGCATCGGCTCGCTCGTGCTGAACCCGGGCGGACCCGGCGGCTCCGGCCAGGAGTTCGTCAAGTACGGGTTCGAGGAGTTCGACGGCCCCCTGCACGACCGCTACGACATCCTCGGCTTCGACCCGCGTGGTGTGGCCGACAGCGCGCCCGTGCGCTGCTTCGACGACAAGGCCCGCGACGAGCGCAACGCGCGGGACTCGCCGCGCGATCCGGTCGAGCGCAAGGCGTACGGCGAGCGGAGCGGCAAGGAGTTCTCCGCCGCGTGTCAGGAGAAGTCCGGCGACCTGTTGCCCTTCGTGGGCACCCGCAACGCGGCTCGGGACATGGACGTCCTGCGCGGCGCGGTAGGAGACGACAAGCTCAACTACCTCGGTATCTCCTACGGAACCTACCTCGGGTCGTTGTACGCGGAGGAGTTCCCCGACCGTGCGGGCCGGCTCGTCCTGGACGCGGTGGTGGACCCGGCCGCCGACAAGCTCGACGCGAGCATCGACCAGACCATAGGTTTCGAGCGTTCGTTCCGGGCGTTCGCGGCCGACTGCGCGGCCCGGGCGGGCTGTCCGCTGGGCGGCGATCCGGGCAAGGCCGCCGAGATCGGCACGGACTTCCTCGACAAGTTGCAGGACAAGCCGCTGCGTACTGCCTACGACGGCCGCAAGTTGACCTCCGCCCTGGGCTGGTCGGGCGCCAACAGCCTGCTGTACGGCGACAAGGAAACCGCGTGGAAGTACCTGCGCGAGGCACTCGCGCGGGCCATGAACAACAAGGACGGCAGCGCCCTGTTGTTCTACGCCGACAACTACATGGGCCGGGACGAGAAGGGGCACTACGACAACAGCGGGGACTCGCGCTCGGCGATTCGCTGTGCCGACGGTGCCGCTCCCGCGCCCTCTCCGGAGCGGATCGAGCAGGTCCTGGCGAAGCTCAAGGCGGAAGCTCCGCTGTTCTCGAAGGACACCGTCGCATCCGATATCGAGGGCCCCGGCTGCGAGTTCTGGCCGTACAAGACTCCCGAGAAGCCGCACGTGATCCGGGCCGAGGGGGCCGCACCCATCCTGGTGGTGGGCACGACCGGTGACCCGGCCACGCCGTACGCAGCGTCCGAGAAGCTGGCCAAGGACCTCGCGCACGCGAGCCTGTTGACCCTCAAGGGGGAAGGCCACGGCGGGTTCGGCCGCAGCAAGTGCGTCGACGCGGCGGTGGCCGCCTACATCATCGAGGGCAAACTGCCGGCCGCCGGCACGCAGTGCACCGACGGCAAGTAGCCACCGAACCCGCCCACTCCAGCCGCACCGGCCGTGACCATGCGCCTTTGGTCACGGCCGGTGCGGCGTCACCGGCCCCGGCAGTCCGGCTCGGCCATCGCGTGGGCGCCGGGCCGGGATAATCGCGCCATGGATGCGAAGACTCTCGCGGCCGCGGCTGCTACCTGCCGGGCGGCCCTCGAAGCCCACGTCGAGCGGGATTGGACCCGGCCGATTCCCGAGATGACGTGGACGGTTGCCCGGACGGTCGCGCACGTCGGTGACACCTTCCTGTGGTACGCCACGGATCTGGCCGGCGGGACCCGGGAACTGAGCACCATGGACCTCGGGGTCCGCCCGGACACGCCCCCCGCCGAACTGGCGCGCACCCTGGGCACCTTCGCGACCGTGCTGGGTCGCGTGATCGACGGCGCCGCCGCCGATGCGCGGGGCTTTCACCCCTACGGCTCGGCCGACGCGTCGGGGTTCGCCGCGATGGCCTGTGACGAGGTGCTGGTCCATACGTACGACGCGCTGCGCGGCTTGGACGTGGAGTTCACGCCACCCGCCGACCTCGCGCGGGCCGCGGTGCGACGCCTTTTCCCCTGGGCCCCGACGCACACCGCCCCCTGGGAGACGCTGCTGTGGGCGAACGGCCGCCTGGACCTGCCCGGTCGTGCCCGGCAGACGAGTTGGCGATGGCACTGCGCGCCGCTGGAGGAGTGGGACGGCACGATCCCGTCGGCGTGACGTCGTAACGCGGATGTGCGATGGCCGTGGGCTCGGCCCCGCCTGACCGTGAGCCTGCCCGAGCAGCGCTGCCTCCGGGAATGTGCGGCGTGTCTCGACTGCGGCCGAGCGACGTCGCGCTGCCGAGCATCGGCGCGGATCTGGACCTCGGTCGGGAATCCCTGACCTGGGTGGTCACCGCCTACGCGCTCGCGTTCGGCGGCCTGATGATCCTGGGCGGGCGGATCGCGGACACGCTGGGCCGGCGGACCGGATTCCTGCTCGGCCTGGCCGTCTTCACCGCCGCGTCGTTGGCCGCGGGGTTCGCCCCGAACGGCGCGGTACTGCTCGCCGCCCGCGTTGCGCAGGGCGCTGCGGCAGCGCTGTTGTCACCGGCCGCGCTCGCGCTCGTCACGGTCACCTTCCACGGCCCCGAGCGCAACCGGGCACTCGGCGTGTGGGCGGCGATCGGCGGCACCGGGGCAGCAGCCGGCGTCCTGGTCGGCGGACTGCTGACCGCCGGGCCGGGCTGGGCATGGATCTTCTTCGCCAACGTGCCCATCGGCGTGGTCGTACTGGTGGTGGCCGCATCGGTGATCCCGAGCGAGCCGCGTACCGCCTCGCCCGCTCGCCCGGACCTGCCCGGAGCACTCGCGGCCACGGCGGGCACCGCGGCGCTGATTCTGGGGGTGACCCGGGCGGGCGACGTCGGCTGGGCGTCGCCCTGGACGTTCTCCTCGACGGCCTGCGCCGTGCTCTGCTACGCGCTCTTCGTACTCGTCGAGCGCAGGGCGGGCGATCCCCTGGTGCCCCTGGCCCTGTTGACTCGCAGGCCGGTGATTTCCGGCGCGTTCGTGATGCTGGTGGCGAGCGGACTGCTGATCCCGCTGTTCTTCCTCGGCTCGCTGTACATGCAACACACCCTGGGCTTCGGCTCGTTGCGGACCGGGTTGGCCTTCCTCCCGGTCGCCGTCGCGGTGACCGTCGGGGCGCATGTCGGGGGCCTGCTGGTCGGCCGCCTCGGCACCCGGGCGGTGGGCGCGGGCGGCCTGGTGATCGCCGCGGCGGGCGCGTTGTGGTTGAGCCGGCTGCCCGGGGACGGCGGCGGCATGTCCGACGTGGTGCCCGGACTGGCCCTCGGCGCGGCGGGCCTGGGCCCGGCCTTCGTCGCGGCGACCACCACGGCCATGTCCCATGTGCGGCACGACGAGGCGGGCATCACCTCGGGCGTGGTGAACACCTTCCATGAACTCGGCGGCGCGCTCGGCGTCGCCCTGGTGTCGGCGATCGCGGCGGCCGGCCTCGCGGGCGGGGTCGACGGCGGCGGAGTCGGCGGATATACCGACGCGTTCCTCGCCTGCGCGGGCACGGCCGTGGTCGCGGCACTCGTGACGTCCGTACTCGTGCCGGCGGGCAGGCCGCCGGCGTCCGACGGACCGCGGCACGTGCACTGAGCACCGCCACCTCGACGATCGGCGCGGCCGGCCCGTCCAACGTGCCTCCACGGCCGGGCCGGCGCGCCTCAGTCATCGCCACGCCTCCACGACCGGCGCGGCGATTCCGACAGTAGGGTTGACCACCATGGGTGCGACATCACCACCGGGCGTACGGCGACGGGCCGACGCCGAACGCAACATCGCCGCCATCCTCGCCGCCGCGCTCGGCGCCTTCGCGCGCGATCCCGAGGCCACGATGACCGACATCGCGCGGGCGGCCGGGGTGGGACGGGTGACCCTGTACGGGCACTTCGGCTCCCGGGACGTGCTCCTGGCGGCCGCGATCGGGCAGGTCCTGGGCGAAGTGGACCTGCTCCTCGACGACGCCGAGGTCACCGTCGGACCGGCCGACGAGGCGCTGGTCCGACTCGCCCGCGAGGGATGGCAGGTGCTGGACCGCACCCGCGGCCTGCGCAGGGCCGCCCTGAAGGCGCTGGGCGAGGCGAGCCTGCGTCGACACCACGCCCGGGTCCTGACCAGGGTGGACGAACTCGTCGCGCGCGGCCGGAGCGAGGGTGTGATCCGTACCGACCTCCCGGCCACGTGGCTGGCCGCGACCTACTACGGCGTGATCCACACCGCGGCGGACGAGGTCGACGCCGGCAGGCTCGACCGCGCCGCGGCCGGCGACACCATCGCCGCGACCCTGCGCTCGGCCCTCGCCGCGCCCCGGTGAGGACGCCCACCGGGGCGGCGGCGGTTCAGCAGGGCGGGCGGTGGTCCGCTGTGTAGGACCAGGGGAGGACCGCTTCGAGGGCCGCGCCGATACGGAAGACCATCTCGTCGTCGTAGGTCTTGCCGACGATCTGCACACCGGTCGGCACGCCGTTGGAGGCGAAGCCCGACGGCACCGCCAGGACCGGTACCCGGCTGCAGATGTTGAACGGCGGGGTGAGCGCGGCGTCCAGATAGAAGTCCAGTTCCTTGCCGTCCACGACGACCTTGGTCTCGGTGTAGTCGTCGTCGGCCAGGAACGCCGGGATGGCCGTGGTGGGGCAGATCAACGCGTCGTACCGGTCCAGCAGTTCGCCCAGTTCGGCGTAGATGGCGCCTTCCAGGGCGAGTCCCTCGGCGAACGAGGTCCGGGTGGCCGCCGCCTTCTCGTGGAAGACCCGCAGGTACGGGTTGACCAGGTCCGGCGCGGCGTTGATCGCCTCGCCCGCCTCGGCCCCCATGATCGCGGCGAAATGGGCCATCAGGGCCCGGTTGACCATTTCCCGGGTCCAGCCGAGTTCGACCTCCTCGACCACCGCTCCCGCGGTGCGCAGGGCCTCGGCGGCGGCCCGCGTGTTGGCCGCCACCTCGGGGTCGATCGGGTGGTCGCCGAGTGTGACACTGAGCGCGATGCGCAAGCCCTCCGCGCCGCGGGCGCCGGCGTACTGCTCGGGCAGTACCAACTTCGGGCGCAGCGACACCACGTCGCCCTTCCACGGCCCTGCGATGATGTTCTCCAGGAGCGCGCAGTCGGCGACCGTGCGTGCCATCGGACCGTCGTGGCAGTACTGGTCGAGGCTGTACGGCGGCATTGCCGGGACCCGGCCGAACGGCGGCTTGAATCCCACGACGCCGTTGAACGAGGCGGGGATGCGGATCGAGCCGCCGATGTCGGATCCGGTGGCCAGCGGCGCGTATCCGGCGGCCAGCGCGGCCCCCGAGCCGCCGGACGAACCGCCGCACGAGTACTCGGGGTTCCACGGATTGCGGGTCACGCCCCACAGCTTCGATCGGGTGAACGCGGCGGCGCAGAACTCCGGTGTGCTGGTGCGGATGTGAATGACGCCGCCCGCGTCGGCGATCCGCTGGAGCACCGGGTGCGTTTCCGTGGCGACCTCGTCCGCGAGCAACAACGATCCCTGCTGGAGCGGGTGTCCCTCGATGGGGTGCTCCTCCTTGGCCGCGACCGGGACGCCCTCGAGTGGCCGGATCTCGCCGCGGCCCTTGCCGAGGTAGCGCTGTTCGGCCTCGCGGGCCGCCGCGAACGCCTGGTCGTGAAGGGATTCCACGACCGCGTTGACAACGGGTTCGGCGGCGGTTGCCCGGTCCAGGACGGCGGTGAGCAGTTCGACGGGTGACAGTTCACGGCTGCGGAAGGCGGCGAGTGCCTCGGTTGCCGTGAGATAGGCGAGGTCGGTGGATGTACCTGCGGACACGGTGACTCCCAAGCAGGATCGGTGGATGGTCGCGATGGAGCGGCGGCCCGGGCGGATCGGGCGGGCTCGGCAGGTCCGTGGGATCTGCCGGACCCGCCCGACTGTCACGCTTCCGGTGCGGCGAGGGCCCTTCTGTTTTCGGCGATGCGTTCCGGGTCCCAGCCCACGCCCGGCACCGAGTCGATCAGCAGCCGGGTGTAGGGGTGTTGCGGTGCGGACAGTACGTCCGCGGTGCGGCCCGACTCGACGATCCGGCCGTTGCGCAACACGACGACGTCGTCGGTGATGTGCCGCACGACCGCCAGGTCGTGGCTGACGAAGAGGTAGCCGATGCCCTGCTCCCGACGGATGCGGGCCAGCAGATCCAGGATCTGCGCCTGGATGGACACGTCGAGTGCGGCGACCGCCTCGTCCAGGATCAGCACTCGGGGCGAGGCCGCCAACGCGCGGGCGATGGCCACGCGTTGGCGCTGGCCGCCGGAGAGTCGACGCGGCAGGGCGCCGGCCTCGCGGGTGCCCAGGCCGACCTGGTCGAGAAGCTCGGCCAAGCGCGCGGCGCGCCCGGGCCGGTCGGCCTCGGGTGCGTGCAGGCGCAGGACCTCGTCGATGCTGTCGTGGACGGTGATGCGCGGGTCCAGGGAGAGGTAGGGGTCCTGGAAGACCATCT
Organism: Embleya scabrispora DSM 41855; assembly: GCF_000372745.1. Lineage (GTDB taxonomy): Bacteria > Actinomycetota > Actinomycetes > Streptomycetales > Streptomycetaceae > Embleya > Embleya scabrispora. The sequence goes on from NZ_KB889664.1 coordinate 122,751, forward strand.
GGATCTCCCGTGCCCGGGCCAGGCGTTCCGCGCGGGTGCGTGGCCGGTGGGCGCGTTCGTGGCCGTCGACCGTGATGCTGCCGGCGTCCGGGGTCTCCAGGCCGACGAGCATACGGGCGGTGGTGGTCTTGCCCGATCCGGATTCGCCGACGATACCCAGCGAGCCGCCCGGCGGCAGTGTGAAGCCGACGTCGTCGACCGCTTTGTGGTCGCCGAACGTGCGGCACAGGCCGCGGACTTCCAGGGCGACCGGGGTCGGTTCGGTGGACGTGCTCACTGCAGGATCCCTTCGTCCGCGCGCAGGCACGCCACGGCCGCCGGGCCGTCGGATACCAGTGCGGGGGCCTCGCTTCGGCACCGCTCGATCGCGAACGCGCAACGGGCCGCGAAGGCGCAGCCGGGGGGCGCCTCCGCGAGTGACACGGGCCGTCCCGGAATCGGTTGCGGCGCCGCGGCGTCCGCCTCCAGACGCGGCGTCGAGGCCAGCAGCGCGGCCGTGTAGGGGTGCCGGGGGCGGGCGAACAGGTCGGCGACGGGCTGGGATTCGACGATGCGTCCGGCGTACATCACGTAGATGCGGTCGCAGATCGCCGCCGCGAGTTCCAGGTCGTGGGTCACGAACAACATGCCGGTCCCGTGCCGGTGTTGCAGGCGCCGCAGGATGCCGACGACCTCCGCCTGTGTGGTGACGTCGAGGGCGGTGGTGGGTTCGTCGGCGAGCAGCAGCGCGGGGTCGCCGGACAGCGCGGCGGCGATCACCACACGCTGAAGCATGCCGCCGGAGAACTGGTGGGGGAAGCGGCGAAGCGCGCCGTGCGGGTCGCGGATGCCGACCTCGGTCAGCAACTCCTGTGCCCGGGCCAGCGCCTGCTCCTTGGGCACGCCGCGCACCCGCAGCCCCTCGGTGAGGAAGTCCCCGACCCGGCGCATCGGGTTGACCGACGCGCGCGGGTCCTGGAACACCATCGCGACCTTGTTCCGGCGCACATCGCGCAGTCCGGCCGCGCCCATGGCGAGCACGTCGGTGCCCTCGACGCGGACGGTGCCCTCGGCGCGCGCTCCCTTGGGCAGCAGGCCCAGGACAGTGCGGCAGGCCACCGATTTGCCCGAGCCGGACTCGCCGACCAGACCCACGGTCTCGCCGCGGTCGACCCGCAGGTCGACCCCGTCCAGGATCGGCCGCGCGGCGGCGTGGTCGGGCAGGCGCAGGGTCAGGCCGGCGATGTCGAGCAGCGGTACGTCGCGCCCGGCGGTGTCGGTCCCGGATGTGGCCGGCCGGGCTTCCGTGTCACCGGCCGTCGTCTTGTCGAACACGGCGGTCACCTCTCCCGCTTGGAGACACGGTCGGCGAGGCCCTCGCCGACGATTCCGAATGCGACGACCGCGATGACGATGGCGGTCGCGGGGGCGAGGGCGGGCAGCATGACGTCCTTGAGGAGCGGGTTCTGGCCTTCGCTGACCATGACGCCCCAGTCGGCGGTGGGTGCCTGGACGCCGAAGCCGAGGTAGGACAGGCCGGCGAGTTCCATCAGGGCGTAGCCGAAGTTGATCGCGGACTGGGCCAGTACGGTCGGGGTGATGTTGGGGATCAGGTGCCGCGTGCAGATCGACCAGCCGGACCAGCCCTGGACCCGGTAGGACTCGATGTAGGGCCGGGTCTGTTCCTGGCGGGCGATGGAGCGCACCAGGCGGCCGACGTAGGGCGTGTAGGCGATCATCATGGCGATGACGGGCGCGGTCAGTCCCGCGCCGAACACCGCGACGCACAGGATCGCCAGGAGCATCGCCGGGAACGCGAACAGCAGGTCCATCGAGCGGGACAGCAGGGAGTCGACCCAGCCGCCGCGCCATGCGGCCACCACGCCCATGGCGATCCCGAGCACTGTGGACACGCCGACCACGGCGAGCGGCCCCAGCAGCCCGGTGCGGGCTCCGTACAGCATTCGGCTGAGGATGTCGCGGCCGGACTGGTCGGTGCCCAACCAGTGGTCGGGGCCGGTGCCGGCCAGCGAGTTCTTCAGGTCGATGGCGTCGGGTTCGTAGGGTGCGAGCAGCGGTGCGCACACCGCGAGCAGCACGAGCAGCACCAGGACCAGCACGGCTGCGGTGAACAGCGGTCCCTGGGCGGCGAGTTTGCGGATCCGGGCCGGTGCGCCGCGCCGGAGGGGCGGCGTCGGTGTGCTCGCGTCCTTGACGGACGCGGGGGCGGAGGCACTCACTTCGGGTCACCTCCCAGCGCGACGCGCGGGTCGATCAGTGGTTGGAGCAGGTCGACGATCAGGTTCGCGATCAGGAACGCGGCGACCACCAGCAGGGTCAGCGCCTGGACCACGGGGAAGTCCTTGACCGTGACCGAGTTGATGAGCAGGGAGCCGACTCCCTTGACGCTGAACGCGGTCTCCACGATCGAGGTGGCCACCAGCATGCTCGCGACCATGGTGCCGACGACGGTGACGATCGGACCGAGGGCGTTGCGCAGGACGTGTTTGCGGATGACCTGGCTCTCGGGTACGCCGCGTGAGCGGGCCACCTCGACGTGTTCGCGGGAGAGTTCGTCGAGCATCGCGGAGCGGGTGACCCGGGCCAGCAGGCCCGCGAAGGTCAGTGCCAGGGCGATGGCCGGAAGCGTCAGGTGCCACAACTGATCGGTGAAGCCCTCGCCCGCGCCGTAGAGCGGGAACCAGCCCAGTTTGACGGCGAAGACCGAGGTGAGCACGGTCGCGGCGATGTAGGACGGGATGGCGATCGAGGTGCCGGTCCAGGCCAGCACGAGCTTGTCCACCAGGCCGGGCCGCAGCGCCGAGACGATGCCCAGGATCAGCCCTACGACGGTGACCAGCACCATCGCGTACACGACCAGGAAGACGGTGGTCGGCAGCTTCTGGGAGATCAACTCGCCGACGTCCTGGCGGAATTGCACCGAGCGGCCGAAGTCGCCACCGAGCACGTCGCCGAGCCACAGCAGGTACTGCCTGGCGAATGGTTCGTCCAGGTGGTACTGGGCGGTCAGCGCGGCGCGGGCCTGTGGGGTGACCGGGCGGCCGCGCATCAGGAAGGACACCGGGTCCCCCGGGGCCAGGTGCACGGCGCTGAAGACCACGAACGAGGTCGCCAGCAGCACGAGCACCAGGCCCACGAGGCGGCCCAGGAGGAAGCGGAGCAGAGGACGGTTCATCAGTTCGCGGCACCCAGGGTCGCGGCCCAGGGGAAGGAGAGCTGGGTGATGTTCGGGGTGGCGCCGGTGACGCGCTTGCCCTGGTAGAGCGACAGCGGCGAGTCCCACAGCGGGATGCCGGGCAGCTCGCGCAGCGCGATCTCCTGGAGCTTGATGGTCAGTTGGGCGCGGGCGGCCGGGTCGGTGGTGCCCAGTGCCTGCTGCGCGATCGTGTCGTACTCGGGGTCGGACCAGTTGCCGTAGTTGGCGAACTCCCCGGTCTGCAGGCTCTGGTAGTACTCCAGCGGATCGGGCGTGACGTCGTAGCCACTGGTGACCAGCAGGTCGATGCCGGCGCGGGCGGACGGGTCGGTGAACAGCGCGGTGTACGCGTCCGGTGCGATGGTCTTGAGCTCGACGTCGAGGCCGATCGCCTTGCCGGCGGCCTGGATGGCGTTGGTGGCGACGCTGATCTCCGGGGCCAGGTTGCTGGTCGCGACGACGACCTTCTTGCCGGCGGCGCCGGCTTCCGCGACGAGCTTCTTGGCGGCGGCCACGTCCGTGGTGACGGCGGGCAGCGCGTTGTACATGCTCTGGGCCTGCTCCGCGGGGATGGTGGCCCAGCCGGAGACGGGGACGGGCGCCTTGGCGACGGAGCCGTAGCCGTTCAGGCCCGCCCGGACGATGCCCTCGCGGTCGATCGCCATGGACAGGGCGCGGCGCACCCGCGCGTCACCGAGGGCGCCCTTGAGGTTGGTGACGGCGGCCGAGTAACTGCCGGTGATGTCACCGAAGTACAGCTTGCCGTCACCGGTCTTGAGCTTGTCGTAGGAATTGGTGGGCAGCAGGTAGCCGCCGTCGACCTCGCCGGTCAGCAGCGCGTTCGCGCGGGCGGCCGGGTCCTGGATGAAGACGAACTCGACCTCGCCCGTCTTGGGCATGAGCTTGCTGTCCCAGTAGGCGTCGTTGCGCTTGAGCGTGATGGACGTGCCGGGCTTCCACTCCTTGACGGAGAAGGGGCCGGTACAGTTCACGCCGCCCTGTGGGTTGCCGTAGTCCTTGCCGGCCTTGGCGAGGAACGCCGCGCTCTCGATGGTGCCCGCCGACGCGCCCAATTGCTGATTGAGCAGCACGTTGGGGCGGGTGAGCTTGATGGTGACCTCGAGCGGGCCGGAGTCGGTGATGGACTCGACGTCCTTGAAGGCGGTGCTGTACACGGCGCCGACCGCGGGATCCATCTGGCGCTTGAGGCTTGCCACCACGTCCTTGGCGGTCATGGGGGTGCCGTCGTGGAACTTGACGCCCTCACGCAGGGTGTAGACCCAGGTCAGCGGATCCGGGTTGGTGTACTTGGCGGCCAGCCCGGGGGTGATCGTCAGGTCCGGGTTGATGCGCAGGAGTTGGTCGCACACGTTCGCGAGCACCGTGTTGATCGGGTAGTCGAAGCCGTACGCGTAGTCCAGCGTCTGCGGTTCGGCGTACAGCGACCACTTCACCTTGTCGAGCGGCCCCTTCGCGGCGGGACTGTCCGTGGTGATTCGGTAGCCGGGGTCCGAGGCCGACGAGTTGTCGCTGCCTCCGCCGGAACACCCGACGGCGGTCAGGGCCACGACGGCGGCGAGGGCGGCGGTTTTGGGCATGCGCAAGTAACCCACCTCTTTCGGAGGGACGGCGAAGGCACGGAGACGGATGCGGCGTGGCACGCGTCAGGGACAGGTGCCGGTGAGTATTGACGCGGGAACGTTCCCGCGCAAGGGTTTGCCGGCAGGTATCTCACGCATGGCGCAGAGGTTTCCAACACGTGACGGGAGGGTGCGGCGGGGCTTTTTGACGACCCGTCACGAGACCGGGACGGGGTGTGGCGGGTGGAGGGGAGCGGCTGGTGGGACGGCGCGTGAGGCGCCGGGCGCCGGGCCCCGGGGTTGGGGTTGGGAGTTGTGCGAACCGTGAGGTTGGTGGGGTGGGACGCGGCGGCCGGGGTGGGTTGCCGGACGTCGGCGTTGGTGGCCGACGCCGGGGGGAGGGCGGCGTGCCGGTTGGGCTCGTTGCGCCGTTTGGCGCGGGCGATGGCGGACCGGGCTCGGGCCGTCGGAATGTACGCACTCCGCGTGCCTGATTGACTACTCTGTCGGTATGAGCGGGTCCGGTTCGTCCTGGGAACTGCGTGCTGTGCCGGAACTGTTCGGTGCATGGCTCATCGATCCGCGATGTCATCGTCCGGATCCGTGACGGCGCGGCCGACGCCCGCAGCCCGACGCCGGGTCATCCATGCGGGACGCCTTCGTTCCGTGAGTGGTTCATCGACCGGATGCCGCTCGGGGGTCGCGTTCCGTCGACTCCGCGCTGCGGGGCGGGTGCGTGCGGATCCGCTTCGCCACCTTCGTCACCCTCGCGCGCGATGCCGTGCGCCCGTTCCGGGAGTCGCCCATGTTGTTCCGTCGCCTCATCGTCGTCGCGGCCGTGGTCGTTGCCGCCGCCCAGTGCCCGATTTCCTCCGCCGTCGCCGGGGCGGTGGACCGCCTCACCATGACGGTGGCCGACAACCCCGAAGGGGCGCGGACGTACACCCTGGAGTGCCATCCGGCCGGGGGCGGCCACCCGGAGCCCGCGTCGGCATGTGACCGACTGGACGCCGCGACCGCCGGGGACAGGGACCCCTTCGCGCCGGTTCCCGACGGCGCGCAGTGCACGATGATCCATGGGGGACCCGCCACCGCGCGCATCACGGGCACCTTTGCGGGACGTTCGGTGGACGCCCGCTACAAGCGCACCAACGGGTGCGAGATCGCCCGCTGGGACAACCTCGTGCCGGTGCTGCCGCAGGCGCGCTGATCCGCAGCCCGGGCCGGCCGCGGGTTCGGGGGCTGCTCGATGGACCGGGACGGCGCGGCTGTGAGGAGGTCCTATATCGTGTGCCGATATCGGGAGCCGTAACGGGCGTGGACCATGTTCGAGGAGCGAGCCGTGGGGGCGTCGGCGGCATCTGCTGAAGCGGGGCGGCTGAAGCGGCATCTGGGTGTGTTCGATGCCGTTCTGATCGGACTCGGATCGATGATCGGCGCCGGGATCTTCGCCGCGCTCTCCCCGGCTGCCGACGCGGCGGGGTCGGGCCTGCTGATCGGGTTGGCGCTGGCCGCCGTGGTGGCCTACTGCAATGCCACCTCCTCGGCTCGCCTGGCGGCCCGCTATCCGCAGTCCGGCGGCACGTACGTCTACGGGCGCGAGCGCCTGGGCGACTTCTGGGGCTACCTGGCCGGCTGGGGCTTCGTGGTCGGCAAGACCGCCTCGTGCGCGGCCATGGCGCTGACCGCCGGCTCCTACATATGGCCCGCGCAGGCACACGCGGTCGCGGTCGCCGCGGTGGTGGCGCTGACCGCGGTGAACTACGTCGGCGTACAGAAGTCCGCATGGCTGACCAGGGGGATCATCGCCGTCGTCCTCGCCGTCCTCGCCGCCGCGGTCACCGCGTGCCTGAGCGGCGGCACCGGCGACACCGCGCACCTTCGCATCGGCGCGGACGCCGGCTTCGGCGGGGTGCTCCAGGCGGCCGGACTGCTGTTCTTCGCGTTCGCCGGCTACGCGCGCATCGCCACGCTCGGCGAGGAGGTCCGCGACCCGAAGCGCACCATCCCGCGAGCGATCCCGACCGCGCTCGGCATCACGCTGGTGGTGTACGCGGTCGTCGCCGTGGCCGTACTCGCGGTGCTCGGACCCGACCGGCTCGCCCATACCGCCGATCCGGTGGCCGAGGCGGTGCGCGCCGCCGGTGCCGCGGGACTTGCCCCGGTGGTCCGCGTCGGGGCGGCGCTCGCGGCGCTCGGCTCGCTCCTGGCGCTGATCCTGGGGGTTTCGCGTACCACGCTGGCGATGGCTCGCGACCGACATCTGCCGCACGCACTGGCCGCCGTGCACCCGCGATTCGGGGTACCGCATCGCGCCGAACTCACGGTCGGCGCGGTCGTCGCCGTCCTGGCCGCGACCACCGACGTACGCGGTGCGATCGGCTTCTCCTCCTTCGGTGTACTGGCCTACTACGCCGTCGCCAACGCGGCCGCCTGGACGCTCACCCCCGCCGAGGGCCGCCCGGCGCGGATCGTGCCGATCCTCGGTGCGGCAGGCTGCCTGGTACTGGCCTTCGCACTGCCGTCGGCGTCGGTGTTGTGGGGCGCCGCGGTGCTCGCGGTCGGTGCCGCCGGCTACGGCCTGCGCAGGGCGACCGGACGCGCCTGACGGATCGGGCCCTTACTCCGAGATCGGCGCCGGTGCCGTAACCGGTGCCGGGCCCACACCGGCTACGGGTGCGCACAGGTGATGAGTGCCCACCGGCCGGGGGCACGCTCCGGCTACGAGCGCGGCCGGTCCGCCTCGGGCAGCACCTCGCGGGCCAGCTCCGCGAGCGCGCGTCGATCCTCGGCCAGCGCCGCCCGTCCCGCGTCCGTCGCCCGGTAGACCCGCCGCGTGCGGCCTTCGACGACCCGCTGCTCGGAGATCAGCAGGCCGTCCGCCTCCATCCGGTGCAGGGTCGGGTACAGCGTGCCGGGGCTGATCCGGTAGCCGTGGCCGGCCAGTTCCCGGGACATCCACGCACCGTGGACCTCCTCCTCGGCCGCGTGATGCAGGATGTGCAACCGCACCGCGCCCCGCTGGAACTCCCCCACCCTCAACCGCCTTCCCGCTCCACCGCCGAGGTGACGAACCCGATATCGAACTTCGATACTACGGGCGCCCGCCGGCCACAACCTTCCCCGCCGGTCCGCGGCCTTCCTCGTCGGGCGGCCGAGGAGCGTCGTCCGCGCGGCCCGGGTGAGCATCCGGGACATCGCCGACGCGGCCGACGTGTCGACCACGACGGTGTTCAAGCACTTCACCGGCAAGGAAGCGCTCGTTTTCGACCGGGAAGACGACCGGGAGTCGGAACCGGTCGCCGCAGTGCGGCGGCGACCCGCCGACCTGAGCATCCTCGACGCGCTCCGACGGCACGTCCTGGACACCTGGCCGCCGCTTTCGGAGCATCCGCAGATCGCCGAGTTCACCGATCCGGTCGACTCGACGCCGGTGTTGCGCGCGTACGCCGAGCACATGTGGACTCGGCACGCCGACGCCCTCGCCGCGGCCGTCGCCGACGAGATCGGTGTGGAGCACGACGACCTCGCATGTAGGGCCCTTGCTCGATTCGTCCTGGAGATCCCGGCTCTCACGCGCGGCCGGCAGGATCGCCGAGCCGCCGTCGAGGCGGTCTTCGACATCCTCGCGCGCGGCTGGGAACCGCCGGGCAAGCCGCCCGCCCGCCGCGGCGATTGGGTGTATTCGCGTCGGCGGAGCGGCCGGAGGGTGTGCCCACTGCGTTCCGCTGCGGGGCTTCTCCGGGCGATCCGGGTCGCTCCGCATCCCGTGCGTGGATTGCGGCATTCGTGGCATTGTGACCCCCCGTTCGGCGCGCTCCGGGGGCGTGGGTGGGGTGGGCGTGCTGGAGTCGATGGCGTGCCGGGCTGTGGGCGCGAGGACGAACGTGTCTGCGGCCCGGTCGACGTATCGGCGACGGGTTTCGCAGGAGTTGCGATGACATCCGACATCCACATCGAAGACCTGGACGAGGACGGCCCCTGCCCGCTGGGCGCGTACTCGGCACACGCGTGTGGCGGGCCCACCGACGAGGGGGGTGCGCCGATGTGGGGTCGGGTGCCCGGCATCGGTGAGGTCGGCGACAGCCTGCCCGGGTGTGGGGTGCACGTGGGCGAGGTCCTGGTGACGCGGGACCCGGAATTGTGGGTCGGCCTACTGTTCGAGACGCCCGCCGGCAACACCGATCCGGACCGCGAGGAGCGGGCGGCGGTAACGGAGTTCGCCGAACGCCTGGCCTTGGACGTCATCGACCAACGAGCCGGCGACGCCGACGACCCGGACGACGTGCTGCGCCCGGTGGGCGCCGACGAACTCGCGCGCGCGGTGGCGTACGCGGTGGGCGCTGTCGGCGTCCATGTCGCCGCCGGCCTCGGGTAGCCCAGGCGGCACGCGCACGGGGCGGGCGCGGGACGCCGGACCGCTCGATGATTTGCCGAGATGGCAAAGATGTTTGCCGATTCTGCGATGGTCGGCGCATGCTCGGGGCGGAGGTGATCGCCGTGGGCGATATGACGAAGGATGTTTGGAACACCCCTGCCGACGACGGGGCGTATGACGTGGTCGTCGTGGGCGCGGGAGCGGCGGGACTGAGCGCCGCGCTGGTATTGGGTCGGGCCCGACGCCGGGTCGCGGTCGTGGACGGCGGCGAGGCACGCAACGCCGTCGCCGCGCACATGCATGGCTTCCTGTCCCGGGACGGCGTGGCCGCGGCCGACCTGCTCGCCGTGGGCCGGGCCGAGGTCGCCGGATACGGGGTGGACCTGTTCGAGAGCCGGGTGGATCAGATCGACCCCGGTTTCCTGGTGCGGCTGGACGGCGGCGCGACTCTCAGGGCCCGCCGGATCGTGGTGGCCACCGGACTGCGCGACGAACTGCCCGCGATACCGGGCGTGCGCGAACGGTGGGGCACCGACGTGCTGTTCTGCCCCTACTGCCACGCGTACGAGGTACGCGACCGACCCATCGGTGTGCTGGGCACTCACCCGCGCGCGGTGCAGCACGCACTCCTGCTGCGCCAGTGGTCGCACGACGTCGTCTACTTCGCACACGACCGGGACCTCGACGCGCGGGAGCGCCGGCAACTGGCGGCCCGCGGCATCACCGTCGCCGAAGGAACGATCAAGCGCCTGGTGACGGAAGACGACCGGCTGCGCGGCGTCGAGTTGGTCGAGGGCCACGTCTTCCCGCGCAGTGCGGTCTTCGTCTTCCCGGACATGGTGCCCCACGACACGCTGCTCACCGACCTGGGTTGCGGGCGGGACGATGACGGCTGGGTGAACACCGACGCCACGGGCCGGACGGGTGTGTCCGGGGTGTGGGCGGTCGGCAATGTGACCGACCCGAGGGCGCTGGTGATCACCGCCGCAGGGCAGGGCGCGGCGGCGGCGTTCGCCCTCGACCACGATCTCGTCGCGGAGGACGTCGAGCGGGCGATGCGGAACCACGTCCCGTCGGCGCAGGCGTCCCGGCACGCCCCACGATCGGTACCGCAGCCGGTTTCCTCGGACTGATTCCGCGACCGCCGCGCCGACCGTCTCCCGACGCAGGTCCGACCGGATCGCTCGGGAATGGCGCCACACCCGAACAGGTACTCGCGCCCGCGCACTTGGCCACACTGAGGGGCCCGCCCACTCGAATGCGCCGGTCGGCCCCCGCACTTGAACACACCTGAGCGCCCGTGCACCCGAACACAGCGACGCGCCATCGCGGTTGGACAGCCCGACGCGCCCGCGCACGACGCGCCCGCACGTCACCCACGAACAAGGAGAATCCCACCATGGCAGCGAAGTCCACCCGTTCCGTGGACAGCGTCACCGAACGCACGTTCCCCGAACGCGTGTTGCAGGCGACACGGCCCGTCCTGATCCAGTTCTGGGCCGAGTGGTGCGGGCCGTGCATCAGGGTCACCCCCATCGTCGAGCAGTTGGCCGCCGAGCACGCGGGCGTCCTGGACGTCGTCAAGATCAACGTCGACGAGGAGCACGCACTGGCGACACAACACGGCATCTCCTCGATCCCCGCGTTCGTGGTCTACGCCGACGGCGCACCCGCGAAGTCGTGGACGGGCGCCGCCCCGAAGCCCGTGCTGGAACGACACCTCGGAGACTTCCTCCGCTGAGCCCCCGGCCAGGCGGGCAGCACACCCGCGCGGCCGAGGTCGGCACCCGGTACCGCCGGGACCCGCCCGGCGGCGGGTCCCGGCGGCGGGCACTACTGCTTCGCCGCGTCTATCAGGGGTTGCCCTCGTCCGCAGGCCCGGGTTCCCGGCCGCGGACCTGCCGTCCGCCGTCCCGCCGGTCGTCGTCGCGCCCGTCGTTGTTCGCCATTGATCGATGCTAATCGAGGGCATCGAAACGCTCGGGGCGTTCCTCCGATGCCCGGTGGGCCGAGCCTCGGTCGTGGTGTGCGGCGCGCGGGTCCTTGCGCAGGATTCTTCCCGCCCGGCGTGCTGCGGCCGTGCGCGGGCAGGGCCACCTCGTTGCCGGTCTCGGGACGCGTCACCCGGACCGGACGGCCCGCCCGACCCGGCCGCACGGGCCGGCGCGGGTGTGTCCGGCGTGGGCCCTGTTCGGCTCACGGTGCCGGTGGGTGCCGCCCGGGGGCGGGCGGCATCGCGGCGTCAGTTCGTGGTGCCGGGGAACGGGGCGACGATGCGCTCCACCGCCCGGATGACGAGTTCGTCGCGCTCGGCGTCGGTGAACACGCCCGGCAGCGTGAGTTGTTCGACGACCAGCCAGTTCATGGCCAGGTACATCAGCAGGACGGCGGTCGCGCCGCCGGGCAGGCCCGCGGCCTCGTGCCGGGTGACGTTCTCGTCGATGTCGGCACGGACCCGCTCGGTGAGCAGGGCGCGCAGCTCCGGCCGTCGGGTGGCCTCCAACCGAAGCTCCAGCAGCGCCAGATGCCCGGATGGGAAAGCGGTGATCCTACCGAGGCTCTCCCGCAACATCGCACCGTACGACGCGGCGTCCCGCGCCTGATCGAACATCTCGGCGAGTGCGCCCTCTTCCGGCCTGAGCCGCTCGTAGACCCGGGCGCCGGCCTGGACGAGCAGTTCGTCGCGGTTGCGGAAGTAGTTGGACGCGGTGCCGATGGGCACCCCCGCCTCCTTGTCCACGGCGCGCTGGGTCAGGCCGCGCGCCCCCTCGCGGGCGAGCACCTCGATGGCGCCGTCGAGCAGCGCGGCCCGACGGGCCGGGTTCTGACGCATCTCGCACACCCCCTCCTCGCTCTGAAGTACATCGAGAGTGAACCACTTCATCTGAAGCACGTCAATTGAAGTGGATCAATCGGAGTACGTCAGATGAAGTGGTCGGCAGAGTGTGGGAATTTCGGCAACCACCCGCCCGCACGGCTTCGGGCGCCATGATCCGGAATCTCAGTCGCTTCGGTCGCTGCTCACCACGTCGAACGGCGCGGATTCAGGCCGCGACGCCTCGGCGCGTCGCGGTCCGCGGTCGGCTGCCGCCCTGTAGTGCCGCGCGGAGCGTCGGGGCCAGGATCCGGCGCACCTCGACCGCCGAGAGGCGCGTGGACGCGGGCAGCGGTTGCAGGTACCGCGTGAAGATCAGTCCGCCGATCACGGTGACCACGGCGGTCGCCCGCTCGGTCGCGTCCGTACCGCCGAGATATTCAGCAATCTGCGGCAACACCTCCCCGTCGAGGTACTCCCGCAGCACGCCCATGACGTCCTCGTCCTGCAGCGCTTCGCGGTTGACCACCGTCGCGTCCCACAAGTCCGTGACGGCCCGCAGGATCCGGTCGGCGACGCCCGCCGGGTCACCGTGCAGCGCCTGGGCAAGTCCGAGTGACCGGGCGCACTCCAGCTCTGTGACCTCGCCGAACAGCTGCTGCTTCGACCCGAAGTGGTACTTGATCAGCGCCTGGTCCACGCCCGCCGCGGCGGCGATGGCCCGCAGGGTGGTGCGGCGGTATCCGTGTTCGAGGAACAGGCCGCGGGCGGCTTCGGCGACGAGTGCTCTGGTCGGCGGGTTGCCCCGCGGACGGCCCCGGGTTTTATTCATCGTCTTTGAATACCACGCTCTCGCATCGGCAGAGTCCTCGTTGTCGAGCCCCGCCGAACGTCCGGGGCAGGAACAAGGAGCGAACTCATGCGCATCACCGTCTTCGGAGCCACCGGACCGACCGGCCGCCGGCTCACCGACCAGGCCCTCGCCGCGGGACACCGGGTCACCGCGGTCTCCCGCCGCGTGGACGCCCTGCCTCTTCGCGCCGGGCTCACCGTCGCCGCCGTGGACGTGGCCGACACGGCCGCCGTCGCGGCGGCGGTCGCGGGCAGCGACGCGGTCGTCTCGGCGCTGGGCGTGCCGCCGACCCGGGAGCGGGTCACCGTCTACTCGGACGGAGTGCGGAACATCCTCGCGGGGATGGAACAGCACGGCGTCAAGCGCCTCGTGGCCGTCAGTTCCAGCGTGGCGGACCCGAACTGGCGGCCCACCGGCGAGCACTTCTTCAACCTCGTCATGGACCCCCTGGTCAACCGCAAGGTGGCGAGGACCGCGCACGACGACATGCGCCGCATGGAAGCACTCATGCGGGAGAGCGGCCTGGACTGGACCGTCGTCCGGCCGGGTGGCCTGTTCGAACACCCGGAAGTGACGGACTACGAACTCGGCGAACACAGCGTCGACGGGCTCTACACCGCGCGGACCGACCTCGCCGCCGCCATGCTGAGCGAATTGGAAGACCGCCGGTTCGTCCGGAAGGCCATGGGAGTCGCGACCCGGGACGTCGAGATGAGCATCCCGAAGCTGATCCGGCAGCAGGTCAAGGCCCGGAAGGCGGCGGGCAAGTGAAGCCGCTCAAGCCGTCCGCCGAGGCCCTGTTGGCGCTGCCGAGCGTCGGGACGCTCAGCACGGTCCGTCCCGACGGCTCACCGCACGTCGTCACCGTCCGCTTCACCTGGGACGCCGACGCCGAACTGGCCCGCGTCCTGACCATCGACACGACGCGCAAAGCACACAACCTGCTCGCCGCCCCGGGCAGCCGGGCCGCGATCTGCCAACCGGAGGGCGCCCGATGGATCACTCTCGAGGGCACGGCCACACTGTCCGCCGACCCGCACCGCGTCCACGAGGGTGTCCGCCGGTACCTCGCTCGCTACGGATCACCACCGCCGGCCCCGCCGGGGCGGGTGGTCGTCGAGATCGCCGTGGACCGGGTTCTGGGGATCCATTGAGCCGCCGTCCGGAGCACACGACCCGGTTCGGCGCCGGCTCGCGCCGCTCCCGGGCACACGACCGTACGGACGCCGGCTTCCCGCGGTCGGTGCCGAAACGCCGCAGGGGGTGATGTCGGGCAGGCATCGACGTCTCGGCCTGCTCTCCTTGCCCCGGCCGGTCACGGACGGACTCAGCGTCGGACGAGGAGTTGCAGCAGGTCGGCCAGGGGCGCCAGGACGTCGAGCGTGGCGTCTCCCGTCCGGCGACGGCGGCGCACGGGCTCCGCCGTCGCGTCGTCGGCGTCCGGCGGGGTGACGTCCTCGCCCGCGGGCCGGGGGGTGCCGGCGGGGTCGGCCGGAGTGGGCCGTCCGCCGGCCCGGTCGGTCGACCGCACGGTTGCGACCAGTGCGATCACGGCGCGCACCAGGATCACCGAGAGCACTGCCAGGTGCGGGACTTCGGACAGGTTCAACGCCATCGTGTTCATCGGACCCTCGCCTCTTGATCCCTCCCGGGCACCTCGTCCCGGCTAGGCTTCGAGTACAGCCCGGTCCGGGGCCGGGAGTTCGGATCCAATACGTGATCCGGACGAAAAAGACATCCACGGTGCGGTGTTCGGGTGTCCAAGCCTGGCGGTCACGTGTCTTGTCCAGGTGTCCAGGACAACTGCGGTCGCGGACCCGACGCGCAGTGCGCGAGGGGGTGGGGCGTGTCCGAGGCGAGGATGCCGCAATCGTGGACGGAGTTCCGCGCGTCGTTGCGCCGGCTGCGGGCCATGGCGGGCGACCCGACGTTTCGATCCCTGGCCGAATCCTCCGAGCGGTCTGCCGGGAACCCGTCGGCGCCGATGCGGCCCTTCTCGCACAGCACGGCCCAGAACTACATGGACAATCGCAACACTCCGGTGGGTACCCAGTGGGACCCGGTGCGGTCGGTCCTGATCTGCCTCCTGCGGCATGCCCGCGAGGGCGAACTGCCGGTGGAACCACCACTCGACGACCTGGTGTGGTGGGAACGCGGCTGGCAGTCGCTCGTCGACGGTTCCGCGCCGCGAGGACGATCGCCGCGACGGCCGGACGCGCCGGTTCCCGCCGAGCCGTTCGGTGCGTGGGACCGGACCCCACCCGACGGTTCGTTGCTCGGAGTGCCCTGGGCGGAATCGGGCTTCGGCCCGACGGGCGAACTGGAGCACCTGGGCAAGCTGTTCGTGATCATCGGCTTGGCGGAGGAGGTCGGCGCACCACAACTCGCCTGCACGAGCGCCGAACTCCTCGAACGGCGGGCACGCGCCGAACTGGGCCCGAACCATCCGACGAGCCTGGCCGCCCGCTACGCGGTGGCACTGTTCGCCCGACACGTGCGCGCACCGGCCGCAGCCCTGCACCTGACCGGCAAGGTCCTCGACGACTGTGTCCGGGCACTCGGCGAAGAGCACCCGCTGACCCGTCGAGCCGGCCTGCTCCGCGCGGAACTCACCTGGCGCTGCGGCTGGTTGCAGGACGCCCGAGCCGAGTACGCCCGGCTGATCCGCACCGACACCGCCCGGCACGGCCCCCGGGACCGCATCGTGCTGTCCGCGCGGCGCGGCGGTGCCATGGTCGCCAGGGCGCGCGGCGACTGGTTCTCCGCCCGCGACATGCTGGCCGACCTGGTGCCCGATTTCCGGGCCGTGTTCGGTACGGATGACGCCGCGACCCTCGAGACCGAGGGGGCGTACGCGCTGGCCGTCGGGGACACCGGCGAGATACGGTCGGCCCGCGAGTCGCTCGTGGAACTCGTCGAGCGGGCCACCCGGGGCATGCGCCCGGATCATCCCACCGTGTTGGGCCTGCGGCGCTCGCTCGCCGCACTCACCTGGGCTGCCGGCGACCAGGCCGAGGCGGTCCGACTCGCGGAGGCGGTCGCGGCGGACGGCGCGCGGGCCCTGGGCGCCGAGCATCCGGGCACCCTGGAAAGCCTGCACCTGCTCGCGGTCCTGTGCACGGACACCGAACCGGAGCAGGCCAGACGCCTGTTCCTGGACGTCGCCGAAGCCCGCGAACACAACCTGGGCCGGGACCACCCCGACACGCTCGGCGCCCGGCACGGCCTCGCCCTGGTCCTCAATTGGCTCGAAGGGCCCGCGCCGGCACTGCGGCTGCTCGACGAGGTACTCGAACGGCAGCGCCGGGTGCTGGGATCCGACCACCCGTCGACCCTGGGCACCCGACACAACCGCTGTCTGATGATCCACGAGCTGGGCGACGTGGAGGCCGCCGCGGCGGCGCTGGAGCGGGTGCACGAGGATCGCGAACGTGTGCTCGGCGCCGAACACCCCTCCACGCTCGCGACCCTGCACCGGCTGGCCCTGTCGAGTTGGCAGTCCGAGGGCCCGGAGGCGGCGCGCGCCCGGCTGGAGGACGTATTGGTGCGGCAGGAGCGCGCGTTCGAACGCGATCACCCCACCGCGCTGGAGACCTGGCATGCCCTGGCGATGGTCGTCCGGGCGCTGGAGGGCCCCTCGGCCGCGCTGCCCATCCTGGCCCGGGTGCTCGATCGCCAGCGCGCCACGCTGGGCTCCGATCACCGGGCGACCCTGCGGACCCTGCACAACCTGGCGGTCGTCACGGACGAGTCACCCGATCCGCGCGCGTCCCTGCCGCTGTACGAGGAAGTGCTCCGTCGACAGCAGGGGTTGCTCGGCGCCGGCCACCCGGACACCCTGCGCACCGCGTTGAACCTGGCCCTCGCGACCGCGGGCGCGCACGGGCTCGCCGCCGCCCGCACCCGGTTCGGCGAGGTGCTCGAACTGCACCGGATCCACCTGGGCGCATCAGACCCGGGCACGCTGCACGCACAACGTGTCTTCGTCGAGCGCTATGGCAGCGAGTCCGCCTGAACGACGTCGACAATCGGCTAGGCTGGACAACGCAGTTCATCGACCCAGTGATTCGGCAGGGACCGACGTCGTCGGCTGCCACGTGGACGGAGGCCTGGCCGCGTGTCCCCTGCCGAGGAACCGCCGATGGGCACGCATACCGAGACCGCGGCGGACGATGTGCGATCGGACGTACTCGATCTCTCCGGCCTTGCACCGGGCGATCTGGACGCACTGCCGGACACCGCATTGGCGTCGGCACTGCGGCGGGTGTTGCGGGACGCGCTGAGCGACGAATCCGTCTTCTGCGCCTTCGATTCGGCGTTCGAGGACTGAACGATGCCCAGGCGCCCGGACTCGGGTCCCGGGGAGGCACGATGACGCAACCACCGCCCTTTCGCCAATTCGTGGTCAAGCTGCACAGCCGCTGCAATCTCGCGTGCGATCACTGTTACGTCTACGAGGCGCGGGACACGAGCTGGCGCAGCCGGCCGCGCGCGATGTCGGCACCGACCATGCGCCGGCTCGCGGAACGCATCGCCCGGCACGCCGACCGACACGAGTTGCCCGTCGTACATGTCGCGTTGCACGGCGGCGAACCGCTGCTGGCCGGTCGGGACCGGGTCGACACCCTGGCCCGCACGCTGCGCACGGCCCTGCCGGCCGACACCGCCTTGCATCTGTCCGTGCAGACCAACGGCACGCTCCTGGACCCCGAGTGGATGGCCCTGTTCCACCGCCACGGCATCCGGGTCGGCGTCAGCCTCGACGGCGACGCGGACGCCAACGACCGGCACCGACGCAGGCGCGACGGAACCGGCAGCCACGCCGCGGTCACCGCCGGGATCGCCCTGCTGCGTCGCCCCGAACACCGCCGCCTGTACGCCGGATTGTTGTGCACCGTCGATCTCGCCAACGACCCGGTCCGCACCTACGAGGCGCTGCTCGCGCACGAGCCCGCCCGGATCGACTTCCTGCTCCCGCACGCCAACCGGCAGTTCCCGCCCCCGGGTCACGACCCGCTCGGCACGCCCTACGCGCGCTGGCTGCTCGCGGTCTTCACCCGGTGGTACGAAAGCCCCGTACGCGAGACGTCCGTGCGGCTGTTCGACGACATCATGGCCGTGTGCCTCGGCGGCTCCTCGCGCTCGGAAGCCGTCGGGCTCTCGGTACCCGGATTTCTCGTGGTGGCCACCGACGGGGCCATCGAGCAGGCCGACTCGCTGCACTCCAGCTACGACCGAGCGGCGGCAACCGGCCTGAACGTCTTCGCGCACGACTTCGACGCCGCCGCCCGCCACCCGCAGATCGTGCAATGGCGCCTGGGCGAGGCGGGGCTGGCGGACGCGTGCCGCGCGTGCGAGGTGATGAAGCTGTGCGGTGGCGGGATCCGCGCGCATCGCTACCTGCCGGCCACCGGATTCGCGAACCCCTCCGTCTACTGCGCCGACCTCGAAAAGCTGACCGCCCACATCCGCGATCGGGTCCGCGCCGACACCCGCGAACTCCTGCGGAGCCTGCCGTGACGCCCCGACTCGCCGATGTGCGCCTGACCGCACAGGAGTTCGCCGAATTGGCCCGCGGCCGGCCCGGGCCCGCCGCCCTGCACGCGCTGCGCACCGGTCAGCTCAGCCGTCGGCTGCTCCTGATCCACGCACTGGCCCGAACGGCCCGAACGCGCTTTCCCACGCCCTGGCGTCAATCGGGGGCCGAGCACGCGCAGGCGGTGCTGACCGAGGTCACCCGGCACGACCGGGCGGCCCTGGAGTCCGTCCTGATGCACCCCCACCTGGGCGTTTGGGCCACCCGCTGCCTGCGCGGACTGTACGACAGGTCGCCCGGATTCCGGATCCGGGACGAACTCGCCTGGTTCACCGCCGTCGCCGCCGCCGCGGCCACCCGCGCCGGGTTGCCCGTGCGGCTCGAACTGCCGGTGCGTGCGGGGATCGTGTCCCTGCCCACACTGGGTTCCATGCGGGTGCCGACGGACGTCGCCGTGGTGCGGTTCGAGGACGGGGCGCTTCACCTCCCCGGCGGCAACGCCTGCGTGCCGATCACGGACACCACCGCCCGCGACCCGCGAGCGAGCACTGCCGAGGACCCGCTCGCGTACTGGCAGCCGACGCGCATCGTGATCGCCCGCGCACCCGACGCCGGTCCCGTGCTGCGCGTGGTCCTGGAGGACAACGACCCCTATCGCGACGCGCACCGCGAGGACATCGCGCCGCGGCTCACCCCGGAACGAGCCGCGCGATGGGACACCGCGCTGCGCCGGGCATGGGCCGTGCTGTGCGAGCACTTCCCGGATCGGGCCCGGATCTGCGCGAGCCTGTGCACGAGCGTGGTGCCGCTCGCCTCGCGGTCCGGCCGGGCGATGAGCGTCACGGTGCGCGACGCCCACGGCGCGATCGGGATCACCGAGGCGGCGGATCCGGTGCGCTTGGCCGAGGCACTGGTCCACGAGGCGAGCCACATCGCCCTGGGCGCCCTGACGGATCTCGTGGACTTGCACGAATGGGACGCGACCGAGCGGTACACGGTGGGCTGGCGGCCGGATCGGCGCCCACTGGAGGCCGTGCTCCAGGGCACCTACGCACACCTCGCGCTGACCGGTCTGTGGGGCCACTACCGACACCTGGTGCCACCGGTCGCCCGGGCGCGTGCCGAACGGCGGTTCGTGCGCTACCGCGACCAGGTGGACGCAGCGTTGGCGGTGCTCGGCGGTTGTCGGCAACTGACCGAACCGGGACGGCGATTCGTCGACCACATGGCCGAGGAGGCCGCGGACCGGACCCGCGATGGCCGCGACGGGGTCCGGGCGCGCCCGCCGCGACCGGGCGTCGTGCGAAGCCGCCGGGTCGCGCACCCGGCCCGCGAGACGGCCGCGGCGCTGGCGGAACTGGGGCTCGGGAGCGGGTCCGTGCTGCTCGTGCTGGCACCGTCGACCCCGCTCGACGGCGTCGACGGCGGCCCCGACGTGGTGATCCGCGCGCTGCGCAAGGTGCTGGGCGAGCGTGGAACCCTGGTGGTTCCGACGGCCACCGGCGACAACACCGACCCCTCGACCTGGCATCGCACGTGTGGCAGCCCGGTCCCCGCCGACTGGTGGCCGGGACTGCGCGCGGAGATGCCGCCGTTCGAACCCGCGCACACGCCGAGCCACCGGATGGGCGCGCTCGCCGAGCACGTACGCCGACTGCCCGAAGCCGTGCGCAGCGACCATCCCAGGACCTCGTTCGCCGGGATCGGGCCACACGCCCGGGCCCTGATGCGCGACCACGCGCCCGACTGCCCCTACGGCGAACGCTCACCGCTGGGCCGCATGGAGCAGGCCGGCGCGCACGTGCTGTTGTGGGATGTCGGCTTCGCCGCCAACATCGCCTTCCACCTGGCCGAATACCGCGTCGGTCGACCGCCGACGACCGGGTACCGCAGCCTGGTTCGCGACGCCCGAGGCGACCGACGATGGGTCGACGCGGTGGACATGCGGCTGCGCGACCACGACTTCGCGGCACTGGGGGAGGCCTTCGAACGCACCGGGGCGGTGCGCGTGGCGACGGCCGGGCAGCGGCCGACGAGGCTGTTTCGACTGGACGAGGCCGTCGGTTTCGCCACGAAGTGGTTGCGCGAGCACCGTCCGGATCGCTGATCCTGGAATCGTGTGATGTGTGAAGGGGGACGCATGGGGGACACGACGAGCCACTACTTCTACCTGAGCCACGTCCGCAGGACGGACGATCTGTGGGTCCGCGAGTTCTTCGGCGATCTGTCGCTCGTGGTGGCCGAACGCACCGAACGGCCCACGGGGCAGGTGGGCGTGCTGCCCGACCGGCGCCCGGGCCCGCCGTCGGCCGACCTGATGGACCGTTGCCTCAAGCTGGTCGTACTGCATTCGTCACGCTATTTCACCCGGGAGGACTGCACCCGGGAGTGGGCCTTCTTCCAGCAGCGAACGGAGGTGCACTGGTCGCGCACCAAACGCTCGATGGACGTGATCGTCCCGATCATCTGGACCCCGATGCCGCCGGGCATGGAGCGCATCGCACCCAGCGGCGACTGGCCCGCCGAAATCCGGGTCTCGTCGCCGATCTACGAGCAGGAAGGACTGCTGCACCTGCTGCGGTTCAAGCCGCGCTACCACCGGGAGTACGAGGAGGTCCTGCACGCCGTCGCCGACCGCCTCCTGTCCCCGTCGACATCCGCCCGCGCCCGGGTCGCGCCGCTGGGTCACGGCCTCAACGGGCGGGCCCGGCCGGCTCCGGTCGCCGCGCCGCGCCACACGGTGGATTTCGTGCTGTCCGTCCTCGGGGCGGACGAACTCCCGCCCGAACGCACGAGTCGAAGGTTCTACGGAGCCGATCCGCTCGACTGGGCGCCCTACGATCCCACCGAGACGAGGTCCCTGGTGGCGCTCGCCCGGGAGACCGCGGGCGAGTTGGAGTTCACCTCGACCGTGCAGCTTCTCGACGAGACCCTGCCCGCGCTGACCGACCGGCGCCCGCATCCGAGACAGCTGACCGTGCTTCTCCTGGACGCCTGGATCACCAGGACGGCGGCCCTGCGCTCGCTGCTGACATCCGTCGACGACGTCGTGGTCTCGGCCGCCGTGCTGGAGCCCAGACCGCACGACGACACGGAGTCCGCCGCCCATGCGGACGTGCTCGACGCCGCCCTGGACCGATGTCTGCCCCGACTGCGCGGCAAGTACCCCGTACAAAGCGGCTGTTGGGCGGTGCCCGATCGCGATCGCTTCACTCGTGCCCTGCGTGAGACGCTGGCACGGGCACAGAACGACGCGATGAAGGCGGACACGCACCGACGATCCCCCGTCATGCCGACCGGAAGTTTCGACAGGCTCCCCCTGCTTGGAGGTTCCTCCTCGTGAACCAGGACCCGGCCGCTCCCCGACCTTCGGCCCCCGGCACCGTGGTGACGTTCTACTCCTTCAAGGGCGGCACCGGCCGGACCATGGCGCTGGCCAACGTCGCGTGGATCCTGGCCGGAAACGGCCTGCGGGTGCTGACCATGGACTGGGATCTCGAAGCACCCGGTCTACACCCCTACTTCGGCCCGTTCCTGGGCGACCGCGGACTCGATTCCACGCCCGGCGTCATCGACCTGGTGCGGACCTTCGACATGCTCGAACCCAAACCGGCCCCCGAACACCTTCGCGAGTACGCCCGGGTCGACCGCTACGCGTCCTCGCTGCGCTGGAACTTCGCCGACGGCGGCTACATCGACTTCGTCTCCTCGGGCAAGCGCACACCGGAATACTCCGAGACGGTCAACACCTACGACTGGCGCGGCTTCTACGAACGGCGCGACGGCAAGGACCTGTTGCTCGCGTTGGGCGCGGACATCCGCGAGCACTACGACTACGTCCTGATCGACAGCCGCACCGGCTTCAGCGACACCTCCGGGATCACGACGCTGCTGCTCCCCGACGTCCTGGTGAACTGCTTCACGCTCAGCACCCAGGCCGTCGACGGCGCGGCGAGCGTGGCCCGGGACGTACAACAGGCGGCCCCTCGGGTGCGGATCCTGCCCGTGCCGATGCGGGTCGACTACTCGGAAATGATCAAACTGGAGGTCAGCCGGGACTACGCCCGCCGAAGGTTCGAGCCCTTCCTCGCCCACCTCTCCGCCGCGGGGCGGGAGAAGTATTGGGCGGACGTGGAGATTCCGTACAAGCCCTTCTACTCCTACGAGGAGATCCTCGCCACCATCGGGGACCGCCCGCGCCAGGACACCAGTCTGCTGGCCGCGTACGAACGCCTGACCTCGGTGATCAGCCGCGGCCGGGTCGAGTCGCTCGTGGCGATCCCGGAGGAGCAACGGCGCACACTGCTCTCGCGGTTCGAACGGGTTCGCCCGCAGGAGGCCGAACCGGCCCTGGCCAGGGTCCGCATCGAGTACGCCCAGCGGGACCGGATGTGGGCGAAGTGGATCGCCGTGCAATTGCGTGCCGTCGGGATGACGGTTACGTTGCGGGCCGCCAGCGTCTCCGTCGAACCGCCGCCGTTGTCGGCAGGACCCGCCGCGGCCGGCGGTGCGCCGGACGTGGTGATCGCGTTGTTGTCGCACGAGTTCGCGCTCACTCCCCTGGCCCGGGAGGTGCTGCAACTCGCCGGCGACACCAGGACCGACGCGCCGCGGGTGATCAGCGTGCAACCGCTGGAACCCGTGCTCGACGAACCGGTCTTGCTCAACCTGCCCGGCGCGACGTTGCTCGCGCTGAACAACCTCGGCGCGGAGGAGGCGCGGGCGGTCATCCTGGGCGCCTTCGCCCTGTCCCCGCCCGATACGGCGGTGCCGGCCGATCCCAGGTTCCCGGGCCGGGGGGCGAAGGTGTCCAACGCCCAGCCCCGCTACGGCGTCTTCACCGGTCGCGACGAACTCCTGGAAAACCTTCGCGGCCTCCTGGGCGCGCACCCCCTCGACGGCGCGAGCCCACCCGGGGTGGCCCTGGTGTACGGCCTCGGTGGCATCGGCAAGACCCAGATCGCCTTGGAGTACGTGCACCGCTACGGCGCGCAGTACGACGTGATCTGGTGGATCGGTGCCAACCAGCACAGTCGGATCCCGCCCGCACTGGCGGAGTTGGGCGATCACCTGCACGTGGCGGGCTCGACCGTCGCGGAGCGCAGCCAGGCCGTGCTGACCGCGTTGGCGAGCGAAGCCAACGGGCCGTGGCTGCTGGTCTACGACAATGCGGACAGTGACGAGAATCCGGAGGGGCTCCGCCGCTATCTGCCCGCCCGGGGCCCGGGACACGTGATCATCACCTCCCGCGACGCGGCGGCCCGCGGCGAGTCGGAGCCCTTCCAGGTCGATGTCTTCTCGCGCCCGGAGAGCATCGCACTGCTCCGGCGGCGCGTCGCGAACCTGTCCGCGCGGGAGGCGTCAGCGGTGGCCGCCGAGCTCGGCGACCTTCCGCTGGCCGTAGAGCAGGCCGCGGCCTGGTTGCGGCAGACCGGCATGCCGGTCGACACCTACCTGGAGCAGGTTCGCGGCCAGGTGGGCCGCACGCTGGCCGCGCTGGGAAGCACGGGGGAGGGCACGGCGACCTCCGACCGCACCCCGCTGACCGCGATCTGGCGGCTCTCGGTGAACCGGCTGAAGGCGGAACGGCCCGCCGCCGCACGCCTGCTGGAACTGTGCGCGTTCCTGTCACCCGAGCCGATCGCCACCCGACTGCTGTACGGCAACGTGGTCGGCGGCCACCTCGCGGACCTGGAACCGGCGGTGCGGGACCCGATGGTGCTCGGCGACCTGATCCGCGACCTCGGCCATTACGGACTGGCCCGCGTGGAACGCGAGACGGTGCAGGTTCACCGGCTGCTCCAGGCCGCGGTGCGCGAGTGGCTGGCCGAGGACGCCTACACGTACGAGGCGACCCGGCAACTGGTGCACGAGGCGCTGGCCGCGGCCCGACCGATGACCGGGGTCAACGAGGAGAGCCCCGAAGTGCGGGCGCAGTATGCCGAGTTGTTGCCGCACCTCCAGGTCTCCGGAGCCATCGACAGCGATGCTCCCGCCGTGCGCGAATGGATCGTCGGCCAGGTTCGGCACATGTGGCGCACCGGCGACCACGAGGCGGCGGTCGACCTCGGCGACGAGGTGCTGACCCGATGGCGGGAGCGGATCGTTCCCGACGACGCGGACACCCTGCGGCTCGCCGCACAGGTCGCGAACCCGCTGCGCTCGCTCGGCCGTTACGCGGACGCGCACGACCGGGACAAGGACACCCTGACCAAGCAGCGCCTGCTGGTCGAGCCGAACCAACGCCACATCCTGGTCACGGCCCGCAACTACGGCGCCGACCTGCGCGCCCTGGGCCTGTACCGGGAATCCTTCGAGCAGGAACAGAGCACGTACGAACTCAGCAAGCGCGCGTTCGGCCCGAACGATCCGGACACCCTGCGCGCCGCGAACAACCTGAGCATTTCGCTCAACCTCGTGGGCCGCCCGGTGGAAGCCCTTCGACTCAACGAGGAGAACTATCGTCGCCGTCGTCAGATCTTCGGAGACAACCACCCGGCGACCTGGCATTCGGCGAACCGGCTGGCCCTGGACCGCCGGGAGACCGGCGACTACCAGGGATCGCTGAGCCTGTTGCTGGACACGCGCGAGCGGCAGGTCGCCAAGGAGGGCGAGAGCGGGGACGTGGTCCTGGTCACCGACCGATTCCTGACCGTGACGCATCGGCGGATGGGCGATGCCGAGGCCGCGTTGACGCTCAGTCGGAGCATCCTGACCACGCTGCGCAGCCGCTTCGGCGAACTGCACCCGGATACGTTGGCGTGCGCGATCGGGTACGCGTGCGATCTGGCCACGCTGGGGCGCGAGCACCCCGCCAACTACGCGGAGGCGGTGGACATCGCGACGGAGACCTACCAGCGGTACCGCGTTCGGCTCGGGGACGGGCATCCGTTCTCGCTCGCCTGCGCCGGCAACCTGGCGATCTTCAACACGCTGTACGGCGAAGCCGCCCTCGCGCTGCGGTCGAGCACGGTCACGCTGGCATCGATGGAGGAAGTCCTGGGCGCGGACCACCCGATGACGCTGGCCTGCCGGACCACGCGCGCGGGCGCTCTCTCGGTCCTGGGCCGGCACGAGGAGGCGGCGGCCGAGGACGCCCTCGCCAACGCCGGTTTTCGCCGGATCTTCGCGCCCGACCATCCGCCGCGGGTGTTGTGCTCCGCCTACAACGCGGCGCTGGAACGCCGGTTGTCCGGAGCACCGGGAGCCGAACGCGAGGTCAGCGACGCGATGGCACGCGTCGAGTCCCACTCGGGTAGCCGACACCCCACGTACCAACAGATGCTTCGGGGCCGGCGCATCAACTTCGACGTGGAGATCCCCCCGATCTGACCACCCGCGCGGCGCGGGGGCGGATCGGTGTGGTCGCGCCGCGCCCGGGAGCGCGGGCCCCGGGGAGGCGGCGAGGTCGATCGCGACCGGGCCTCGCCAGGGCCCCGCCGGACAGGGTCGGCTCCGTCCCGACCGGACCCTGTCCGAGCGCGGAAGGGTGCGTGGCGCAGGGGGCCGGGAGGGCGCGGCCGCACGGGCGGGGCGGACCTCGCCCGCGCGCCGCGGTCACCTCGCGCGCGCCGCGCCTACCTCGCCGGGACCGCCGCGGTCTCCTCGCCCGGTCCACCGTGGTCCCCTAGCCGAGTTCGCCCCGGTCACCCCGCCTGGACGAGGCCGGTGAGTCCCGGCGGGAGATCGCGGGTGTGCACGACGCCGAGGCGCTGCGTCGCCCGAGTCAGCGCCACGTACAGGTCGGCCAGGGCGAACGCGGCCGGCTCCACGACGATCACGGCGTCGAACTCCAGGCCCTTGGCCTGCTTGGGGTCGAGCAGCAGCAACGGCCGCGTGAGGTCCGGCTCGACGCCTCGTTCGGCGTGCGGGATCGCCGTCGCCACCGCATCGATCAGCTCGCGCGGCGCGATCACGGCGAGGCGCCCGTCGACCGGAGCCTCCGGATCGCCGCCGGTTCCTTCCCGGATGCCCGACTCCTGGGCGATCCCCTCGTGGGCGACCGCCCACGCCACGGCCGCCGGCAGATCCGCGGTGTGCCGCGACCACGGCTTCACGCCGGTCGAGCGCACCGACTCCGGCGGCTCGAACCCCGGATCGACGGCCCGCATGACGTCGGCCGCGACCTCCATGATCTCGGTCGGCGTACGGTAGTTCACGCCCAGCCGGACCCGCTCCCAGCGGCCCTCGACATACGGCACCAGGATGCGCTCCCACGACCCGCATCCGCCCGGCTCCGAGGTCTGCGCCGGGTCGCCGACCAGGGTCATCGACCGGGTGGGGCTGCGTCGCATCAGCAACCGCCAGGCCATCGCCGAGAGTTCCT
Organism: Embleya scabrispora DSM 41855; assembly: GCF_000372745.1. Classification (GTDB taxonomy): domain Bacteria; phylum Actinomycetota; class Actinomycetes; order Streptomycetales; family Streptomycetaceae; genus Embleya; species Embleya scabrispora. Next base: position 149,435 of record NZ_KB889664.1, read on the forward strand.
GGGCCTCGTCGACCACGATGTGGCCGTACGCCCAGGTGCGGTCCGCCGCCGCGCGTTCGGCGGAGGTGCGGTGGTCGAGTTCCTCCTGGCGTTCGGCGAGGCGCTCGGCGTCCACGAGGTCGTGGGCGCTCAACACCTCGGAGTCCTCGTCGTCGCGGTCCTCGAACTCCTGCGTGCGCGAGCCGTACGACAGGTCGAGCACGCCCTGCGCGTACGCGATCTGCCGCCGGCGCTCGGCCGCCGCCGCGGCGCGCGCCAACGAGTCGTCCTCACCCAGGAGTTCGGCGGCCTCGTCGAGCAACGGAACGTCGGCCACCGTCCATTCGTCGGTTGTCCACGTCCCGAAGACCGGGTCATACCCGGCCGGACGCCGGACCACCGCGGCGTCCTCGTCGGACAGGTACACCGGTTCGGCGAGGTAGTCCGCGAGCAGCCCCTGCGGAGTCAGGCGCGGCCACAACTCGTCGACGGCCGCCTGTACGGCCGGGCTCTCGGCGACCGACATCGCCAACTGCGCGACCTCTTCCGAGCCGAGGAAGTTCGGCCCGCCGAATGGGTCCGCGCCGAGCCGGTCGACCAACTGCTCCGCGAGGCCGTCGATCACCCGCGCCGCGAACGCCGCGCGGGCGAGGTTGTGCGGCAGCAGCGTCGCGCGCGCCCTGCTCCGGGCGGCCTTCGCGATCCCCGCGTCGAGGAACAGGTCACCGTCGTCGTGCCCGATCACCAACGGCGTCTCGGGCACCGTCTGATGGTCGGCCACGAAGCGGGCGAGCACCTCGGCCATCGCGGCCCGACCCTTGACCTCGGCGGCCTCCGGCGTGTCGACGGCGGTCGCGGTGACGCCCGGGAACAACTCGCCGGGGGTGGCGAATTGCACGCCCGTCTCGCCGAGCGAGGGCAGGACGTCCTCGATGTACCCGAGGAAGGCCGGGTTGGGGCCGACCACGAGCACGACGCGGCGGGTCAGATGCGCGCGGTTCGCGTACAGCAGGTACGCCGCGCGGTGCAGCGCGACGACGGTCTTGCCGGTGCCCGGGCCGCCCTCGACCACGAGGACGCCGCGGTGCGGCGCGCGGATGATGCGGTCCTGCTCGGCCTGGATGGTCTGCACGATGTCGTGCATGCGCCCGGTCCGGGCCGCGTCGAGCGACGCGAGCAGGACCGCGTCAGCGTCCGAGCCCTCGAAGCCGGTGCGGCTGTCGTCCGTGAGGTCGAGGATCTCGTCGTGCAGCGTGGTGACCCGCTGCCCGGACGTGGTGATGTGCCGGCGGCGCCGCAGACCCATCGGGGTGTGTCCGGTAGCGAGATAGAACGGCCGTGCGACGTCGGCGCGCCAGTCGATGACCAGCGGGGTGTGCTCGGCGTCGTCGCGGCGGATGCCGATCCTGCCGATGTGGTGGTCGGCGCCGTCGCGGAACAACAGTCGCCCGAAGCACAGGCCGTTCGCGCCGGCGTCGAATGCCGCGAGCAGGCCCGCGTGCTCGAAGACCGCGATGTCCCGTTCGACGCGCGCCTGCCGGGTGCCGTCGTGCTCGCGCCCGAGCGCGCTCGTCACGGCGGCCTCCGCCTCGGTACGCAGGTCCGCGAGGCGCGCGTACAGCACGTCGACGAATTCCTGCTCGTGTCGCAATTCGGCGTTTGACAATTCGACTCCCGGGCGGCTACTATGTCCCATAACGCTTCCTGAATACCGTGAGAACACCGATATTCAGAACCACCAACTATACCTCGCGCTAAACCCCGGCCGTCAAGACGCCCGGGGTTTTTCTCGTAGAGCCGCGCAACGCCGCGAGCGGCACGGCTCGCGGGTCCGGGACGCTGTCGTTGCCCCAGGTATATACGAATGCGCTTCTTCATGACGACGCAATCGATCCCACCGCGTAGCGGGAAAATTGCCGCGGGTAAGCCCGGCGATTCTTGTTCCTGCGATTACCACGACGTGTTCTCGTCCGCTTCGGACATTGTTTGGAATACCCGGGATCGGTGTGGTGCCTGAGTTGCGACGGACGGCTGGGGGGCGAAGAGTTGTCCTTGTCGATACGTGTGCACCGTTGAGTCCTGGTCTCCGGTGAACGTGGGCCGTCTCAGTGGCAGAGCCGAGCCGAAAACGGCAGAGCCAGCACCTCGGAACACACCTGGAATCATCATGTCCAAAATCGCGCGGCGACAGGTCACCCGCATCGTTGGCACGTCCTGCCTGGCGGCTGCCCTCGCCTTGCCCAGCGCTGCCGCGGCAGCGCCTCACACCCTCGCTCGACAGACCGGTGCGCCCGCCGGCACTCCGGCACCGCCTCCGCCGCCGTACACACCACCCGCGCCCAAGCCGAACACCCCGGAGCCGAATACGCCGGCGCCGTACACACCGGCGCCGAACACACCGGCACCGAACACGCCCGGTTCGGGGCAGCCGAACTCGCCGGGCACGCCGAGCCCGGGTGGGCCGAGCGGGCCCGCTACGGGGGGGCCGACCACGCCCCAGGCGCCACAAAGCCTGGTGCCGCAGGATGTGAAGAAGGAGGCGGAGGCGCGGATCGCGGCGCTGAACGTACCGGAGGACGTGAAGAAGAGGCTGAGGGAAGGGCTGAACCAGGCGTTGAACGCCATTCGGGACCCATCGACACCTCAGGCGGCGAAGGACCAGTACGCGCGGGTCGTGTCGACGATCAACGACACACTGAAGATCATCCAGAGTCCCACGACATCGCCGGCGGACAAGGCGACGTACACGAAACTCATCCGCGGGATCAACGAATCGGTGCGACTGAGTCAGGACCCGAAGATCGCGCCGGCGGACCGGGACGTGTACCGGAGACTGGCGGACGAGTTCGCCAAATCCATGAAGCAGCTCCAGAACCCCAAACTGCCGCCGGAGCAGCGCGCACTCGCGGTGAAGGTCCTGGAGGGGCTCAGTGACGGGTTGTTGGCCGCCCAGGATCCGAAGACGGGGCCGAAGAAGGCGCAGGATGTGCAACAGATCCAGAAGAACCTGCAGGAGGCCGGCACGGCGCTGGCGACTCTCCAGGATCCGAACGCGCCGCAGCAGGCGAAGGACGCGGCCAGGAAGACCCTGGACGACCGGGCCGCCTCGGCGCAGAACCCCAAGTACCTGGAGTTCTTGGCGGAGGTCAAGCGCTACAACCCGTCCGCCGCTTGTCTCGCGGCGATCGACGCGCGTACGAATCAGGCCGGTTGGCCGGAGGGATCCCTTTGGGGTCTGTCCGACGAGTCGTGCTCCGACATCTTGGCCAAGGCGGCCGGTGACAACAGCAGTCGGTGGAACGCGCTGTTCCAATGCGTGCAACAGAACGCGTTCTCCACGTGCCTGGTCTACATCCCGCAGGACTGAGCGGGACGAGACCACCGCGTGCCGGGCGTCGGGTGAGCCGACGCGGACGGGCGCCGTGGTCCGGACGGTCGGGCCGGCCTTCGGGCCGGCCCGACCGTCCGCGCGGTGCGCGCTCTCTACCGCGTGTACCGGGTGAACGGGGGCGTGCGTGCCCCTTGCGCGTCGGGTTCCGGCGACGGTCCGGCGGTTGTCCGGCGTTGGCTGAGGAGACCGGTCACGAACTCCGAGCTGACCCGGATCCACGCCTGCTCCCCGTCGTCGCCGTCGACCTCGGGGAGCAGACGATCCAGACGCACGACGGCCGAGGGGTCGCGAACACGGGAGGCGTGGCCGGTGATCGTACCGGTCCACCCGGTTCGTGCGGCCGGGTCGATGCGGTCGGCCTGGAACGCGACCACCGCGTCGAGCGCGGCCCTCGCGAGCGGGGAGTCGATCGGAGCCCGGAACACCACGCACTCCCGGTCCAGGGCGAAGGCCACCACGTGGACGGCCGGGAGCGCGCCCTCGCTGACGACGACGCGGCCCACCCGTGCGCTCGCCATCAGATCCAACGTCTCCCGGCGGCCGAGGGCACGTTTCGTGACGGGATGTTCGCTCATTCCTCAACCCTCGAATCCCGACCGGGCGCAGACCAGGGCCGAAGGGCCCTTTGTCGGTCGGTTCGCCTCCTGTCGACGCCGGGCCCGATCGGCCGGCGCGCTCGGCCACGCGCGTGCTCTGCGGGGCCGTGGTTCGAGCGTGTCGCGTGCCCGACGCGCGCACCAGGGCCGACCGGCCCGATCCGGCAGGACCAACAGCCGGTTGCCGCGCGATCGTGACTCCCCGTCGCCGGATGAGCATCGGTATGGTTCCGACTGGCGCATCGTGGACGCGTCAGGGCCGCACGGCCCCAGGACCCGGGCCGTTCGGCCCGGGTGCGCGAAAGCGCGATGCGGTGTCCTGAAAGCCGCATCGACGCATGGACCCTCGGGAGGCCGTCGCCGTGTTCCGCTTGACCCATCCTCAGACCCCCCGCCCACCCGCTTGCCATCGTTTTCCGGGCCGCCGCGCGAAGCCGGGCAGGCCGTATGGTCGTTCGAGCGCCACCGGCCCCGCAGCCGGCCGCGAACCGTGGCGCGTCCCGGCCGACATGGTGGTGCGCGATGAACGCTGACGCACCCCGACCGCGGGCAGCCGGCTCCGGGCGGGTCCTGGTGGTCAACGCGGGCTCGTCGAGCCTGAAGGTGTCGGTGGTCGAGCCGGACGACACGATCGAGTGCACCTCGAACCTGCGCTGGGCCGATGCGTTCCCGTCCGCGGCGCTCGCCGAGTTCGTGCACGCGGCCGGACCCGTCGAGGCAGTAGGACATCGCGTCGTGCACGGTGGTGCCGACTTCACCGGCCCGGCCCGACTCGACCCGCACGTGTACGCGCGGATCACCGCGCTGCGCCCGCTCGCGCCGCTGCACCAGGACCGGGCGCTCGCCGGTATCGACGCGATCCGCGCCCTGTGTCCCGACCTCCCCGCGGTCGCCTGTTTCGACACCGCCTTCCACCGCACGCTCCCGACCGAGGCGCACACCTATGCGCTCCCCGAGGCGTGGCGCGCCCGATGGGGTCTGCGGCGGTACGGCTTCCACGGGCTGTCGCACGCCTACGCGTCGGCGCGGGCGAGCGAACTGGCCGGTCTGCGACCGTCGTCGGCGCGTGTGGTCAGCTGCCATCTCGGCGCGGGGGCGTCGTTGGCCGCGGTCCGGGGCGGGGTCTGTGTCGACACCACCATGGGCTTCACCCCCGCGGAGGGCTTGGTGATGGCCACCCGCGCCGGTGACCTGGACCCGGGCATGCTCGTGTGGTTGCTGCGCAACGGCATCGAACCGGACGACCTGGAAAGGGTGTTGGAGCACGAGGCCGGTCTGGCCGCGCTGGCCGGGCACGACGGTGACATGCGCGCGATCCGAGCGGACGCCGACGCGGGCGACCCGCGCGCCCGATCGGCACGTGCGATCTACGCCTACCGGGTGCGCACCCGGATCGCCGGCATGGCCGCCGCGATGGGCGGCCTGGACGTGCTGGCCTTCACCGGGGGAGTGGGCGAACACGACGACACCCTGCGGGCCGCGGCGGTCGCCGAACTGGGCTTCCTGGGAGTGGATCTGGATCCCGAAGCCAACGCGCGGGCACGGGCCGACGCGCGGATCGGCGCCCCGGGCGCATCGGTGCGAACCGTGGTCGTCACCGCGCGCGAGGACGTGGGGATCGCCCGTGAAACCCGCGAGACGGTGGGCTGAACGCCCGATCCGCCACGGGAGACGCGCCACCCGTCGCACGCCGGCGTGCGACGGCGTGAACGGATGGCGCGGTGTCCCGTGGGTCAGCGGTGATCGGAGGGGTCGGCCGACCAGGTCCAGTCGCGGACCTCGGGCATGTCCTCGCCGTGTTCCACGATCCAGGCGCGGTGTCGGGTGCGGGCGTCGAGCATGCTCTGGCGGACCGTCGCGGCGTGCGCACCCAGGCCGGGGACACGGTCGATCACGTCGATCACCCGTTGGTAGCGGTCCATGTCGTTGAGGACGACCATGTCGAACGGGGTGGTCGTGGTGCCGTATTCCTTGTATCCGCGCACGTGCAGCTGGTCGTGGTTGTGCCGGCGGTAGGCGAGGCGGTGGATCAGCCACGGGTAGCCGTGGTAGGCGAAGATCACCGGGACGTCGGTGCCGAACAGCGCGTCGTACTCGGCGTCGGGCATGCCGTGCGGGTGCTCGCTCTCCGGGAGCAGCCGCATCAGATCGACCACGTTGACCACGCGTACGCGTAGTTCGGGCAGGTGACGGCGGATCAGGTCGACGGCGGCGAGCGTCTCCAGCGTGGGGACGTCACCGGCGCAGGCCAGGACGACCTCGGGGTCGCCGTCGTCGTTGGAGGCCCATTCCCACACGCCGGCACCCCGGTTGCAGTGCAGGGTCGCCTCGTCCATGGTGAGCCAGTCGGGGTTGGGTGTCTTGCCTGCGACGATGACGTTCACCAGGCCGCGACTGCGCAGTACGTGATCGCCCACCGACAGCAGGGTGTTGGTGTCCGGTGGCAGGTAGACGCGGACCACCTCGGGTCGTTTGTTGATCACGTGGTCGACGAAGCCGGGGTCCTGGTGGGAGAAGCCGTTCTGGTCCTGGCGCCACACGTGGGAGGTGAGCAGGTAGTTGAGCGAGGCGATGGGTGGCCGCCAGTCGATCTCGCGACAGGCGTGCAGCCATTTGGCGTGCTGGTTGAACATCGAGGACACGATGTGGGTGAACGCCTCGTAGCAGGAGAAGACGCCGTGTCGTCCGGTCAGGAGGTAGCCCTCCAGCATGCCCTGGCAGGTGTGTTCGGAGAGGATTTCCACGACTCGGCCGTCGGGGGCCAGGTGGCTGTCGAGGTCGGTGATCGGTTCCTGCCAGGCTTTGGCGGTGGCGCCGTAGACCGCGCCGAGCCGGTTGGATTCGGTCTCGTCGGGTCCGAACAGGCGGAAGTCGCGGCGACTCGCGGTGCGGGCGAAGACCTCGCGCAGGTATTCGCCCAGTGCCCGGGTGGGCTCGGACGAGGAGGCGCCGGGTTCGACCACCTTGACGGCGAAGGTGTTCGGGTCGGGCAGTGGCAACTCCCGCAGCAGGGTGCCTCCGTTGGCCTCGGGCAGGGCACCCAGGCGGGTGTCGCCGGTGGGCACGTCGGCGAGCACGACGGGGGTGGGTCGGCCGTCCCGGTTGAAGAGTTCGTCGGGGCGGTAGGAGCGCATCCACGTTTCGAGCAGGGCCAGGTGTTCGGGGTTCTCGCGCACGCCGGCCAGCGGGACCTGGTGCGAGCGCCACGTGCCCTCGACGGGCACGTCGTCCACGGTGTGTGGTCCGGTCCAACCCTTGGGGGTGCGCAGCACGATCATCGGCCACCTCGGGCGCCCGTGCGTGGTCGCCTTGAGCCGGGTGATGTCGTCGAGTGCCTCCTCCAGGGCGGCGGCGAACGCGTTGTGTACGCGGGCGGGTTCGTCGCCTTCGACGTGGATGGGTCGATATCCGTATCCGGTGAGCAGCGCGTCCAGTTCCGCGCGTGGCATGCGGGCGAGGAGTGTCGGGTTGGCGATTTTCCAGCCGTTCAGGTGCAGGATGGGCAGTACCGCTCCGTCGGTGCGGGGGCTGAGGAATTTGTTGCCGTGCCAGGACGCGGCGAGGGGTCCGGTCTCGGCTTCGCCGTCGCCGATCACACATGCCACGACCAGGTCCGGATTGTCGAACGCGGCGCCGAAGGCGTGCGAGAGGCTGTAGCCGAGTTCGCCGCCCTCGTGGATCGAGCCGGGTACGCCGGGGGCGATGTGGCTGGGCACGCCGCCCGGATAGGAGAACTGGCGGAACAGCGCGGCCATGCCGGCCGCGTCCCGGGGCACGTCCGGATAGCGTTCGCTGTAGGTGCCGTCCAGCCACGACGCGGCGAGTGCGGACGGGCCGCCGTGCCCCGGGCCGGTGACGTGCAGGGCATGGGTGCCGCGCTCGCGGATCACCCGGTTCAGGTGGGCGTAGATCAGGTTCAGGCCGGGGGAGGTGCCCCAGTGGCCGAGCAGGCGCGGTTTGATGTGCTCGGGGCGCAGCGGTTCGGTCAGGAGCGGATTGCCGCGCAGGTAGATCTGGCCCACCGCGAGGTAGTTCGCCGCCCGCCACCAGGCGTCCACCGCCGTCAGATCCGGAACTTCGGGAATCGCCATCGTCATCGGTCTACCTCTCGTGGGACGTCGGGACTGCCTTCGTTCCCACGCTCGCGCCGTTCACGCGCACCGTGAAGGGCCGAACGGCCCTACGGGGACCGGGCCCTCACGGGCCGACGCCGGCCCGGTGAGCTACGGAGATCTGCCGAAAAGTGAGGTATCGGGCGGCGAAGTGCGGTGTGATGGTCCGTATGAGCCGGACTGTGGCGAAGCCATGGTGGCGTCGGGGCAGGTTCCTCGCGCCGGTGACTGTGTCGGGTGTGATCGTGGCCGGGGTCGCGCTCTCGTTTGCCGCAGGTGACCCGGTGGGCGGCACGCCCCTGTCGGGGCAGCCGATCCTCGCGTCGCCGGACCGGCCGAGCATGCCCGCACCGTCCGCACCTCCGGCACCGTCCGTACCGCCGACACCGTCCGCCGCACCCGCCTCGTCCCGAACGGACCATCCGGTCGATGGGGCGTGGACGCTGCTCGACTACACGCCGACCCCGGATCCGCTCGGCGCGTTCGGTGGCACGGTCACGGTGCTCAACGGCGCGGAGTCGACGCGGGACGGGTTGTTCACACTCACGGTCGGCCTGAACGGAGCGACCGTGGCAACCCTGCGCGGATATGTCACGTCCGTGCCCGCAGGGCAGGTGGCCACCGGCCAAGTCATCAGTACGGACAGGTATGTTCCGGGCGCGCTGTCGATCGAGTTCCGAAGCGAGTTGCCCTGACACCGGATTCGATGAGCGAAAGCGCGTCCGAACGGCGGGACGCGGGAGGGGAAATCGCGATGCGGCACGCAATCGACGAATGGGCCACACGTCTGGCCGAGGCGGCGGTTCCCGACGAGGCGGAACTGGCCGCGGACGTCGCGGACGCCTACATCGCGGGCGGGCGCGATCGGGACGAACTCTTCCGCTCCTCAGCCTCGGTGCCCGGCGGGTTCGACCCCGGCGCGATGATGGTGGCCTTTCCGTTCGTGCTCTCGGCCGTGGTCGCCTCCGGCCAACTCCTGCGGTGGCTGCTGGACAGCGGCGTCGCGAGCCTCCCGTCGCTGGTCCGCGACGTCATCGAGCTTCGGGATCGACGACGCGGGAACACCGGGCGCCCCGACGAGGGCGACGCATCACCGGCTCGCTCCGAACACGCCGAACTGAGCCGCACGTTCGACACGATCGTGGCCGAGCTGGCCGATTCCGGCATGGAGCCCGAGCGCGGCGAACTGATCGCCGGGCGCGTGCTTCGGGCGCTCCTGGACGATCCTCGGGGCACCCGTACGTTCCTGGACACGGTCGACCCGGTCGCCGAACCGTGAGCCTCGGCCCGCCGATCGACGCCGACATGCCGCATCACGTGGCGCGCACGCGCGCCACGAAACGAGGATGGGCACCGGTGTACACGAGTGCCCCGCCCTGGATGTTGTTCTGGCTCGTCAACGCGTGCGTCTTCGCCGTCACGGACAACTTCACCGTTTGGAGAACCGCGCTGCTCGACCTGTTGGCGGTGCGGTCGCCGCCTTCCTCGGGGGGCTCCGGAGCGACGGTGATCCGTCTCGTGGAAGTCGTCGACCTGGTCCCGCCACTGCTGCTGATCGCCGCCGGTGCGAGCCTCCTGGGCGCGCCGCTGCGCCGGCGCGTGGTGGAGCGTCGATACCGCCTGGGTGCGGCGGAACGCCCGGGCGCGGTGGTCGAGATGGTCGCGTTCGTGCACACGGTCGCCCCGGCGGTACAGGTACGAGCCAACACGCGTCGGCTGAACGTGCGCGCGTTCGTCTACCCGCGCGGAGTCGTCGGATCCAGGCTCGCGATCTGCGGCGGACTCGTCCCGTTGTGGCGTCGGGACCGGGCCGCCGCCGAGGCCGTCCTGCGCCACGAACTCTCGCACTGCAACGAGGGCGACGCACTGACACTGGGCGCGGTAAGCCCGTTCGAGGGCGTGTTGCGGCGCTGGATCACGATCGTGGTGGTCTTCGCGGTCGTTCCGGTCTCGGTGGCATGGGTCGCGCAGGCCACCGATTTCCTGCGTGCGGTCGGCGTCGAGGGCGCACGACACACCGCGTCCCAGTTCTGGACCCTGGTTCTACCCGACCTGATGTTCCTCGTACTGGCCGCCACGGCGCAGGTATTGGCGGCGGTGACCCTGCCGATCGCCGCGTCATGGAGCGCGGAACTGGTCGCCGATCATTGCGCGGTGCGAGCCGCGGACGCGTCGGCCGTGCGCAGGGCCCTGTCCGGGCCTTCGGCCGGCTCGCCGAGTGGTTGGCTACGCGGACGCATCACCCATCCGCCGAACGCGCTTCGCCAAGCGCTCGTGGCCGGCGGGAGTACCCGGCGACTGCTCGTGGCGACCCTGGTCTTCCCGGCGTCCTGGTTGCTGCAACTGGGTTGGAAGCTGGTCGCCGCCGCAGCGGTATACGGGCAACTGCGGATGGATGTCGGGGAGATCCTGCGGGCCGAGCGCCACAACATCGCGATCTGGGCGCAGGCCAACCGCTCGACGTGGCTCGCGGCGGCGGCGCTGATCCTGGCGTGGCCCCTGATCGCACCGCTGTGGCGGCGCGTCCTCGCCGGTCGAGCGCCGGTGGCGTAGTCCGCACCCGGATCGGTGCGTCGCTCAGGACCGATCGGGCGCGTGTCGCGGCCATGGCGAACGCAGTGGATGCGGACACGAGTTCGCTCCGTACCGGCGCCAAAGGCCGGGGCGAGTGCCCGGCCGCTTACCCGGGCGATGGGTGGGGCGGCCGGGCCGATCGTGGGTACGCCGGTCGGGTTCGACCACCATCTCCGCGGGGTCGACCTGCTGCGCCGGCGCGCAAGCCCGACTCTGCTCCAGGCGCGCTGTGTCGGACAGGGCCGTTCGGCCCGGCCGGGCCGGGCGAAGGTCCCTCGCTCGCGGGGATCGAGCATGGGAACGCCGGACGGCACAGGATCGATGCCCGATACCCCATGCCCGATACCCCATGCTCGATCGACGCCGCGCCGTGGGCCGACGGGTGCCCGGGGCCGGGGTTGTGGGGATGAGCCGGTCCGCGCCGGCCCGGTGCTTGCGCGATCCGGTGACGCGGACCCCGGTCGCTCATCCGACCCACCGGCGCACGGACTCGCCCCGGATCGCGTAGCGCGCACCACCGGGGCCGTCGGCCGCCCAGCCGGTGCGCGGCATCCGTGGGCCAAGGAGGCGAGTCGGCCCCTCGATGCCGCGTTCCGCCGGGCTGTCGAGACACCGCCGGGCTCTACCGCGACATCGCCGCCCGGTAGGGCCGGAAGAACGCGCGCAGTTCCTCCGCGTACAGCTCGGGTTCCTCGAACGCCGCGAAGTGCCCGCCGCGTGCGGGCTCGGTCACCCGCACGACGTTCGTCGTGCGCTCGAGCCACGCCCGTGGCGGGCGCACGATGTCACCGGGGAAGAGCGCGAAGCCGGAGGGAACTTCCACCCGGCGGGCAAGCTGCGTGAGTGGGATCGCGGCGTTCGCGCGGTACATACGCATCGACGAGCCGATCGTCCCGGTGAACCAGTACAGGGTGAGGTTGGTGAGGATCTCGTCCTTCGTGAAGGATCGCTCCACATCGCCGTCGCAGTCGCTCCAGGCCCGGAGTTTCTCGACGATCCACGCGGCGAGACCGGCCGGCGAGTCGTTGAGCCCGACGGCGGCGGTCTGCGGCTTGGTGCGGTGCATGGCGGCGTAGGCGCCTTCCGTACCGCCCCAGGCCACGGCGTCGTCGAGCCAGGCGCGCTCCTCGGGTGCCAGGTCCGCCGGATCGCCGGTGAACACGGGAACGCCCGCGTCCGTACGGTGGACGGCCACGACCCGGTCCGGGTGGTCGAGGGCGAGGTAGCGGCTCACATGGCTGCCGATGTCGCCGCCCGCCGCGCCGAAGCGCGAATAGCCGAGGACACCCATGAGTTCGGCCCACAGGCCGGCGACGGCGATCGAGTCGAGCGCGGCACCGGTGGGACGATCGGAAAACCCGTAGCCCGGCATGTCGGGTACGACCACGTCGAACGCGTCGGCGGGATCGGCGCCGTGCGCGCCGGGGTCGGTGAGGAGCGGAACGACCTTCGTGTAGCGCCAGAACGAGTCCGGCCAGCCGTGTCCGAGCACCAGCGGCAGCACGGGCCCGGTCGGCGCGACGGCCCGGGCGTGCACGAAGTGGATCCCGAGGCCGCCGAGCGGGACACGAAAGCGCGGGAGCCGGGCGAGCGCCGCCTCCTGTGCGGGCCAGTCGAACCCGTCCGCCCAGTAGGCGACGAGTTCGCGGAGGTAGTCGAGGTCGGTCCCGAGCGACCACCCGGCCTCCTCGGGCGAGTCCGGCCAGCGTGTCGCACGCAGCCGCTGCCGCAGATCCTCCAGCGCGGCGGGCGCCGTCCGTGAGGTGAACGGCTCGGGACGAGGCGGGTCATCCGACATGGCACGGATGCTAGCGCGGCGCCAACCACCGGATCGCAAGCGACGCGCTCGGCGTGCGCGCCGGCGCGGCCGACGAAGGCGCGCCCGGGGCGGCTCGGTTGCTCGACGCGCGGGCCGATGCGCTCATCGGGCCGGCCGCCGGCCGACCGGGCGGGTGGGATCGTGGACGGCGACGACGACCGGATCGCGGCCACGACCCGTGCGCTCCCGCCTCCCGACGCCGGGCGGACCGGGCGCGAACACGCCCACCGGTGGCGCAACATCGGCCGCGAGCCGGATGAGCGAGGTATCTGTGGGACCCCTCGTTCCCGAACGAAACGGACCCCTTGTGCGAACCCGACTGCCGCGTCCGCTCCCGATTCCCGAACGACGCGCGCGCCACACCGGGTCGCCTCGGCGTCGTGTCCGACTCGTCGCGGTGCCGGCGGCGTTACTGCTGAGCCTGACGGCCGCCGCGCCGGCGCCGGCCACCTCGGTGCGATCGGACGCACCCGCCGAATCCGAGCAGTCGGTGCCGCCCTTCGCCGAGACCCTGACCCCCGAGCTGATCGCCCTGATGCAGCGGCTGCGGGTGCCCGGTGCGATCGTCTCCATCCGCACCCCCGAATGGGGTACGTGGACCACGGCCCTGGGCACCGGCAACCTGGCCGACGGGACACCCATGCGGACCGAGGACCACATGCGGGTCGGGAGCATCACGAAGACCTTCACCGGGACGATCATCCTGCGACTCGTCCAGGCGGGAGAGTTGTCGCTGGACGACCCGGTGGCCGAGTTCCGGCCGGACGTGCCCGACGGGGAGCACATCACCATCCGTCAGCTGCTCCAGATGACCAGCGGGCTGTACAACTACACCGAGGATCCCGACTTCAACCGCGCGCTGGACGAGCACCCGCAGGCCCCGTGGACCCCCGACGAATTGCCGGCGATCGCGTTCAAGCATCCGTCGTACTTCCCGCCCGGAGGGGGGTTCCACTACTCCAACACGAACACCGTCCTGCTCGGCCTGATCGCCGAGAAGCTCACCGGCCGCCCGCTCGCCGAGCTTTTCCAACAACAGATCTTCGGCCCGCTCGGCATGTCCGAGAGCAGCCTGGCGGACGACACCCGGCTGCCCCTGCCGCACGCGCACGGCTACGAGTTCATCGGCAACGTCGAGAGCCTGACCGCACCTGTGCTCACCGACAAGGACGCGGCCTGGGCCGACTGGTCGGCCGGCAACCCCAAGGACGTCACCGACGCGAACCCCTCGTGGGCCTGGGCGGCCGGCGCCGCGGTCTCCACCGTCGACGACCTGCTGCGCTGGGCCCCGGCACTGGCCACCGGCACCCTGCTCAGCCCCGAGATCCAGCGCGAGCGGCTGACCTTCGTGCCCACCTCCGACCGACCCGGCGCGCCCGGCTACGGTCTCGCCATCGCCGACTTCTCCGGTTTCCTCGGCCACGACGGCCAGTTGCCCGGCTACAACAGCTTCGTGGGGTACAACCCGCAGTCGGGCGCGACCATCGTGGTCCTGGCCAACCTCAATCAGTCACCCGACGGCAACGCCCCGGCCGACGAACTCACCAAGCTCATCCTCGCGAAGGTCTTCTCCGGGTCGCCTTCGTAGCCGACCCCGACTCCGACCTCGGCACGGCGGTGGGCCGGGTGCGCGTGGCGGAGCGCACCCGGCTACCCGGGGTGGGCGTCCAACGCGTGTTCACCGGTGCGGAGTTCGCCGTCCGCCCCGAGCAGGGCGGCGCGTGTGCCCGGTGCCGCGGCCCGCCAGGTGGGGCGCAGGCCGAGCAGGAAGGCGTGCCGGTACGCGGATGCGATCGCCGTCGCGCCCGCCTCGTCCAGTACCTCCGTGTCCATCAGGTCGAACGTCACCTCACCGACGTCGTCGCTCAGGGCGTTGATCCGCGCCACGAGGTCCTTGCGCAGGCGGTGCGCGACGGAGGCGTCCACGACCCTCGGCACCATCACCCGCGCACGGCCCTGCTCCACCAGACACTCACAGTTCCAGGTGTCGGTCACTGCCTCCCCCATCCCCACGTCGAAGAACACGCCCGTAGACGGGCCGTTCCGCTTTCCCGAGTCCACCGCACGCCGGGAGTCCCCGTACGGTCCGATACGCAAACGAGACGAAAACGAGGGCATCACCGGGTTCGGCGGCGGCCGGTCGGCCCACACCGACACCTGCGACGGCCGCCGAAGCGTAGCCGGAGGCGGATCACATCGCCACGCGAGTGGACCACGAATTCCGGTCCGGGCGGGTGAAATCGGCCTCTCGGGAGGCGCCCGAGCGATCACCCGGCCGGGCGAGGCTCCGCGGGTTGCGCAGGGGTACCGTCCTCGATCGCTCGGGTGCCGAGCGAGCGTGCCGTTCGGGCGAACGCGCGTATCCGGGCGTTGTCGCCGGCGGTGGCCCACACCAGCGCCCATTCGGTGGGCGGCGCGTCGTGGATCGGCAGGAACGTGATGCCGGGAGGCGTGTAGTACCGACGCACATGGGCGTTGACCGGGCTGACCGCCCGACCCGCGGCGATCAGGGCCAGGATCTCGTGGAAGGTACGCCCGGCCGGACCGCGCGCGATGCGCCGTCCGCCGGGCGTCCGCCGGGGCACCATGGCCTCGAACCAGTAGTCGGGCACATCGGGACCGGGGTCGAAGACCGTGACGTCCCCGAGGTCCTCCAGCGACACGCCGTTCCGCCCGGCGGGTGCCGAGCCTGTCGCGACCGCGAGGACGCGGCCCTCGGTCAGCGTGACGGGGCCCACCGTCAGGTCGGGTTCGTGGATGGGCAGCCACATCAGTTGCAAATCCACCGCGCCGGTGCGCAGTCGGCTGAACGGGGCGCCGAAGTGGTACTCCACGACCTCGACGTCGCATCCGGGATACCGGGTCCGGAAGGCGTCGATGACCGGACGCATCTCGTTGCCGAGTACGCCCATCACCCCGAGGCGCAACACCCCGGCCACACCCGCCGCGGCGTCGCTCGCGCGGGCGAGCCCGCTGTTGATGAGGTCGTACGCCTGCTGGAGTTCACCGCGCAGGACCTGCCCGACCGGGGTCAGGGTCACGCTCCGGCTGGTGCGCTCGAACAGCGGGGCACCGATCCTGCGTTCCTGCTTCTTGATCGCCTGACTGACCCGGGCCTGGGAGATGCGCAGTCGCTCGGCGGTCCGGCCGAAGTGCAGTTCCTCGGCCAAGGCCAGGAAGATCTCGATGTCACGCAGTTCCACGGCCGTCCCTCCCGTGCGATAACTCCACAGTTATCGATCAGCCCGCGAAGCTTACGTTGATCGGCGCGCACCGCCGGGTGGAGGGTGGAACCGTCCGAACGAGGCCCGGGTCCGGGCCCTCGGACACGCGAGACCCACCCCGAGCAGGGCACCCCGAGCAGGCGCCCGAACCGACCCACCGAGGACGACCATGCCCGTCCGTGCGCAGACTCCGCCCCGGTGCCGACCGTCGCCGGCACCCCGCCACACGCCGAGGTACCCCACGTGCGGTGGGACCAGATCGCCGCCGCCCGGGTGACCCGCGCGGTGGCCGCGCCGCTCCCCCTCGCCCGAAGGGGAGCGGCGCGGCCACCGCGCGCTGCGCCCGCGGGCCGACCGGGGGCACCGGGACACCGGGACGGGACACAACGAAGCGAAAGGAGAGGAAGATCCTGAGCCACAGCCTGGACATGACGGCGATGTACGCCATGCACGACGCGCTGCGCCGGGAATTGCGACACATCGCCGACACCGCCGCCCGCGCCGACGGCGACCCCCGGGAGATCCTGCGTACGGCGCCCGGGTGGGATCTGTTCAAGACGGCGCTGCGTGCCCACCAGCAGGCCGAGGACGCCGCGTTGTGGCCGGTCCTGCGCACGGCGCTGGCGGGCAGGCCGTACGACCTGGCGGTGTTGGAGGCGCTGGAGGCGGAGCACGCCGGGCTCGATCCGCTCCTCGCGGCCATCGACGAGGCCACCGCCGACGACAGCGGTCCGGACCTGCTGGTCGACCTCGTCGGCGCGCTGGTGGCGGGACTTCGGGGACATCTGCGGCACGAGGAGGAGGCCGCGCTTCCGCTGATCCGGGCCGCGATGAGCGGTCGACAACGGGCGCGCTTCGCGCGGGCCCACGCCGAGCGCATCGCCCCGGACGCGTGCCGCATCCTGCCCTGGCTCCTGGACGACGCCGACGAGCACACCGCCACCGCGCTGCTGGCGGCGCTGCCTCGGTCCGCGCGCCGGGCATACCGGCAGTGGCAGGCGGCGTACGCGGCACTGGACCGCTGGAGCGGACGAGCGCCGGCGAAACCCGCGGCCACCGCGCCCGCGGGGACCGGCCGCACCGACTCGACGAGGCCGCCTCGGCGCTCGCTCCCGGAACCGGCCCGCCACGCACCGATCGACCCGGTGACACCCGACCCGCCGACGCACCTCTCGGCACCCCGAACAGGAAGACACCAGGTGGACGACGACCCGCAACGACGGCGCGACGTGGCCGCCATCCGGCGCCTGGTCGCCCGGGTCGAGGAGTACCGAAACGATCCGGCCCGGTTCATCCCGCTGCACACACCCGACGTGAGCGTCGTCAACTTCAACGGACGGCGTGTGGGGGACCGGGTGACGCTGGAGCGCACCATGACCCGGGCATCAACCTCGCCACCGGCGGACGTGTCGAGCCGCACCTCGATCCACGACATCCGTTTCATCGGCTCCGACGTGGCGATCGTGGCCTGCGTCGAGCACGTCTTCGACAACCGGTACGCGCCGCTGCGAGAGGGCCCGGACACCCGACTGCCCGCCCGGACGGGACAAGTGACCTACGTCCTGGCCCGCCGGCCCGGCGCCGGCGCCGACCGGACGCCCGGTGCGGGGGGTGAGCCGGAGGCGGAGTCCGGGTGGCTGATCAGCAGTGCCCAGACCACACTGATGGCGATCTGAGCCCCGCACGTGCGGCCACCCGCCGTGTCGTGTTCGTACCGTCACCCCGCCTCGCCCGCCGGCCATTCGTCGCCGCCCTCCCAGGCCACCCGATCCCGATCGGCCGGGTCGAGGCCGAGTCGGGCGGCGAGTTCGTCCAACTCGCGGCGGTCGTGCAGTTGTCGGTAGGTGCCGTCGGCGAGCATCACCAGCCGATACGAATCACCCGGACGATACGCCTCGACCACGAGGTCGAAGCGGCCGTGCGCCTTGTCGCTCATGGCTTCCACGGTTGCGCACCGGGGCGGATTCGGCCACCCCGCCGACACCCGATCCGGGACGTCCGAGGCGGCCCGCGCGCATGGTCCGAAAGGGGCCGTCGACGCGGGCCCGGTGGCCATGCACGCGCTGCCCGGCGGCGCTTCAGCGGACGCGTGATGCGATGCCCGATGCCATCCTGAGGAGAGTGCTCCGGGCGACGGCAGAACACGTTCGAGCGGTGGAGGTGTCGGGGATGGGCGGAGCGGGGCGAGCCGCGCGACTGGTCTGCGGCAGGCGTGCGAAGTGGATCATTCTCGTGCTCTGGATCCTGGTTCTGGCCGTGGCCGTGCCGGCGGCGAGCAAGTTGATGGACGCGGAGAAGAACGACGCCGCCGCGTGGTTGCCCGGCAACGCCGAGTCGACCAAAGTCGTCGACCAGTCGAAGGCATTCCTGCCGCAAAACGTCACGGCCGTCGTGGTGTACGCCCGCGCGTCGGGCCTGACCCCGGCCGACGAGGCGACGATCGCCGCCGACGTCGCGCGGATGCGAACCCTCACCGAGCACGGGGTCGTCGGCGCCCAGGTGCAGGGCCCCGTCCCCGACCGCGCCGCCGCCCCGCGCGCCGCACTGGTCCTGGTGCCGATCACGTTCGGCGACAACGGTTGGAACAGCATCGCCGATGGCGTGGACGACATCCGCGCGATCGTGGACGCCCACCCCGACACCGGACTGGAAACCCACATCACCGGACCGGGCGGCGTCGCCGCCGACAGCAGCGACGCCTTCGCGGGCATCGACGGCACCCTGCTGTTCGCGGCGCTGGGCGTGGTCGTGGTGATCCTGCTGCTCACCTATCGCAGCCCGACGCTGCTCCTGGTCCCGGTCTTCTGCGTGGTCGGCGCACTGTTCGCCGCCCAAGCGGTGATCTACGTACTGGCCCGGCACGCTTCCCTGGTGGTCAACGCGCAGAGCGCGGGCATCCTGACCGTCCTGGTGTTCGGCGCCGGCACGGACTACGCGCTGCTGCTCGTCGCCCGCTACCGGGAGGAACTGCGCCGACACGAGGACCGACACGAGGCGATGGCGCTCGCCCTGCACCGGGCCGGCCCCGCAGTGATCGCCAGCGCCTCGACGGTGATCCTCAGCATGCTCTGCCTGCTCGCCGCCGAGATGAACTCCACCAACGGCCTCGGGCCGGTCGCCGCGATCGGTGTCGCGGTGGCCCTGTTGGCGATGCTGACCCTGTTCCCGGCGGTGCTGCTCATCGTCGGGCGGTGGATCTTCTGGCCCGTCATTCCGCACCTGGGCTCGCCCGAACCGACCGAGACCGGCCGGTGGGCCCGGATCGGCCGGCGCATCGCCCGCCGGCCGCGCGCCGTGTGGATCGGCACCTCGGCGATCCTGGCCGCCGTGTCCCTGGGTCTGTTGGCCCTGAACGCCACCGGGCTCACCACCGCCGAGAGCTTCACCGACAAGCCCGACTCGGTGGTCGGCCAGGAGGTCCAGGCCCGCTACTTCCCGGCGGGTACCGGGCAACCGCTCCAGGTGGTCGCGAACGCCCGTTCGGTGGACGCGGTCCGCGCGTCGCTGGCGACGGTGCCCGGTGTGGTGCCCGACAGCGTGCTGGTGCCACCGGGCGTGCCGGCGGAGCGTGCCGGGCGGTCGTACCTGGAGGCGACCCTGGTCGACGCCGCCGACAGCAGCGCGGCTCGGGACACCGTCGACGACGCCCGTACCGCCGTGCACGCGGTGCCGCAGGCCGACGCGCTCGTGGGCGGCGGCACCGCGGCCCAACTCGACAGCAACCGGGCCTCGGTACGCGACGAGAAACTGCTGATCCCGGTCATCCTGGCGGTCGTGCTGGTCATCCTGGCGCTGCTCCTGCGCGCCGTGGTCGCACCGGTCGTGCTGATCGCCACCGTGGTGTTGTCCTTCACCGCGGCGCTGGGCATCAGCGCACTGGCATTTCGGCACGTGTTCGACTTCGCCGCCGAGGACACCTCGTTCCCGCTGCTCGTCTTCGTCTTCCTGGTCGCCCTGGGCATCGACTACAACATCTTCCTGACCACCCGGGTGCGCGAGGAGAGCATCCGCACCGACACCCGCACCGGCGCGCTGACCGGGCTCGCGGCGACCGGCGGGGTGATCACCTCGGCCGGCCTGGTCCTCGCCGGCACCTTCGCGGCACTGGCCACGTTGCCGATCGTCGGATTCGCCGAAATCGGATTCGCGGTGGCGCTCGGTGTCCTGCTGGACACCCTGGTGGTCCGCTCGGTGGTCGTCACCGCCCTGATCCTCGACCTGCGCGAGCGCACGTGGTGGCCGAGCGCCCTGTGGCGCAGAGGCACCCGGACCGCGGAAGCGCCGCCGACCCACCGGCGCCGGTGAGGACGAACGGGGCGGGTGGTCCTCAGCCGGCCCGAGCTCTGCGGGAAGTCGCGCGGGGGTGTTCCCGGCGGGAGCCTCGGCACGGGGCGCGACAGCGGGCCCTGTGCCGAGGCTCAGTTCGGTGACGGCCGGGGCGGCGTGCCGAGGGCGGGTCGAGTTCATGCCCAAGTCGTGGACCAGGGCGGCCGGTTCGCCCTCGGCGGCCCGCGCGGCGGGGACGCCGCACTCGGCCGCTCGACCGAGTGCGATCCCGCGGCTCGCCGCCTCGACGCGCCCGGGACGGGAGCGTGATCCGGTTCGATCCGGACCCGTGTGGACAACTGCCCCAAGTGGTAGATACTGGGCAAATCTGCCATGTGGTGCGGAGGGATCAAGGGTGACGCAAGACGGTCACGGCGTGTCCGACTTCGAACTGCCCGCGGAGTGGACGGGCCCGCTGGCGCACGCCGTCTTCGACCAGGGCACGATGCTCCTCGCGGCCGTCGACGCCGACCTTCGGATCGTCGCCACCAACGCGTCCGCCGAACACTTCCCGCGCACCCCGATGGGCCGAGGGGACGACATGAGGGCCGTGTTCACCGCCCTCGGCCTCGACCATCTGGTGTCCGCACTCGAAGGGGCGCTGTCCCCGGTGGTCCCGGCCCTGCGCTGGTGGCAACTGCTCACCGCGCGGGCCGCGAACGGCAAACCCCTGCACCTGGGCCTCGGCATCCTGCGTGTCGAGCGCGTGGCGGGACGCACGCTCGGCCTGCTCGTCACGATGAACGACACGACCGAGCTGGTGCGCGCCGAATCCCGCTTCGACGTGGTCCGCGAAGCGGCCCGGAGCATCGGCGCGTCCCTGGACGTCGCGGAAACCGCACAACAACTCGCGGACCTGGTCGTGCCGCGCCTGGCGGACCTGGCCGCCGTGCACCTGGCCGAGACGGTTCTGCTCGGCGAGGAACCCGGGGTGGACCCGACGAGCGGCTATACGCCCGAGGTTCGTGCCGGGGTGGCGCACACGAGCGAGGCATGGCCCGCGGCACTGGCCCAGGTCGGCGAACGGCTGCCCGCCCCACCCGACATCCCGGAGATCCGGGCCATGGAGAGCGGAGCCACGCTGCTGATCCCGCGACTGGCGGTGCTCCCCGCCGACGCCGTGGACGCGAGCGTCGTGCCGGAGAGCGCGCACAGCCTGCTGGCCGTACCGCTGTTCGCGCGCGGCCACGTGCTCGGCAGCGTGCAACTGTGGCGCACCGACCGCCGGGAACCCTTCGACGAGGGCGATGCCCGCCTGCTCGAGGAGATCGCCTCGCGCGCCGCGCTGAGCGTGGACAACGCCCGCCGCTACACCCGCGAACGCAGCCTCGCGCTCGCCCTGCAACGCAGCCTCCTGCCCGAGGAGGGCGCCGACGAACCGGCCGCCGAGACCTTCGCCGCCTATGTGCCCACCTCCTCCTCGGCCGGCATCGGCGGCGACTGGTACGACATGATCCCGCTGTCCTCGCTGCGCCTGGCCTTCGTGCTCGGCGACGTGGCCGGGCACGGCCTACAGGCCAGCGCGACGATGGGCCGCCTGCGCACCGCCGTTCAGGCGCTCGCCGACATGGACCTGCCCCCGGACGAGCTGCTGACCCATGTGGACGACCTGGTCCAGCGCTTCCCGAACCGATCGGGCGCCGCCGCCGACGTGGCCGGCGCCACGTGCCTGTACGCGGAATACGACCCCGTCACCAGCCGCTGCCGGATCGCCTCCGCCGGTCATCCGCCGCCGGCGGTCCTGGGACCGGACGGACGCGCCCGCTTCGTGGAGTTGGAGGCCGGCCCGCCGCTGGGGGTCGGCGGCATGCCGTTCGAGATCGCCGAGATCGACCTGGCGCCGGGCAGTGTCCTGGTCCTCTACAGCGACGGCCTGATCTCCGGGTCGGACCACGATCTCGCCGCGGGCATGCGACGCCTCCTCGACCGCCTCGAACACTGCGACCTCGGCCGGCGGGACCTGGGCAAGGTCGGGCGCGAACTGCTCGACGCCGAGGCCGGAGCACGTGACGACGACACCACCCTGCTGCTGGCCCGGGTGCGCCCGCTGCCCGACCGGGACAGCGTGCTCTGGGAGTTGCCCGCCGACCCGGAGCAGGTGGCCCGGGCCCGCGAGCTGACCGCCGCGCAACTCGCCGCCTGGGACCTGGATCACCTCGTGTTCACCACCGAACTGGTCGTCAGCGAACTGGTCACCAACGCCATCCGCTACGGCGAACACGGCCCGGTCGCCGTGCGGCTCGTCCGCGGCCGGGACGTGTTGATCTGCGAGGTCTCCGACCCCAGCAACACCCAACCGCGGCTGCGCCGCGCGCGCTCCACCGACGAGGGCGGGCGCGGCCTGTTCCTGGTGGCACAGCTCACCCGCCGCTGGGGGAGCCGCTACCAGCAGAGCGGCAAGACGATCTGGGCCGAGCAGGAGACCTCGCCGGCCACGGACGTATGGGACCTCGACTGACCTCGCTGTTCGAGAGTCGGAACGATTACATCGAATTTTCGAAACTTTCTCTTGTGCGTGACGGCCCGTCGGCCTACCTTCGGCACTGGCCGAGACCACTCGCGGCCCCACCCGAACCCGCGGAGGTGCTCGTTGCCCGCCCGGCGGAACGAGCCGACCGTCGCGCTCGCCGGCGACCCGGCGGGCGCCCTCGCGGCCGACCCGGCCGCACGCGTTTCGGGCACCCGCAAGCCGATCTCCCCGCACGACCGAAGGAAACCGATGGCAGCACACGCCGAAACGCCCCTCCGCGAGCCGGGCCCCGCGACGATCCCGCTGGCCGACGAGAGCCCCGAAGCGCTGTACGCGCTGCTCGCCGAACGCGGCTGGGGTGACGGGTTCCCCGTCGTCGCGCCCACCCCGGCACGGGTGGACGCGATGCTCAGCGGGTACGACGGCGATCCCGACGAGGTGGTCGGTGTCCTGCCGCCGCGCCTGGGCGAGGCCACCCCGCGAGTGCTGGCCGCGAACGCGGTCATGGCCGGATGCCCACCGCAGTTGCTCCCGCTGCTGGTCGCCGCCGTACGCGGGATGTGCGCACCGGAGTTCAACCTGCGGGGCGTCAACTCCACGACCCACCCCGTGTCGGTGATGGTCCTCGTGCACGGGGACGCGGTGCGCCGCTGCGGCTTCAACGCCGGTACCGGCACCCTGGGTCCGGGCAACCGGGCCAACGCCACCCTGGGCCGCGCGGTGCGCCTGGCCCTCCTGCACATCGGCGGCGGCACCGCCCGCGGCGTCGGCGACCAGGGCATGGGCGACGCGGCCACCCACGGCCAGCCGTCGAAGTACACCTTCTGCTTCGCGGAGAACGCCGACGCAAGCCCGTGGCCGACGTACCCGCGCTCGCTGGGTCTGGACGCGCCGAGCGCGGTGACGGTGGCGGGGATGGAGAACCCGCACAACCTGCACGACATGGAGACCCGGGAGAACCCGGCACCCATCCTGGACAAGGCCGCCACCGTCATGGCGACGTTCGGCACCAACAACGCCGTCGTCTCCGGCGCCGAGTACTTCGTCGTGCTCGGCCCCGAACACGCCGCCACGCTCGCGGCCGCGGGCTGGGCGCGCCAGGACGTGCAGGCATACCTGTTCGAGAAGGCCCGCCGCCGTGCCGGTGACTTCCGCGCGCACTTCGGCGCGGTGTTGTGGCGGCCGTGGATGCGCGCACTCGGCGACGACGACCTCCAGCCGATGACCGACAACCCCGACAACATCCGCGTCCTGGTCGCCGGCGGGCCCGGCAAACACTCACTCGTGGTCCCGAGTTGGGGCCTGACCCGCAGCGTCACCGTCCCGACGGCCTGACCATCCGAGCCTTCCCCGCCACGGAGCGCAACCCATGAGCGTCACGATCATCGATCCCACCGGCCGCGTGGGCGAACTCGCCAAGCACCTGGCACCCGGCCTCGACGTCCTCGCCGGCAAACGCATCGCCGTGCTGGACAACCTCAAGCCGCACGCCGGCCACATCCAGGGCGGCATCGCCCGCCTGCTCGCCGAACGCACCGGCGCCGGCCTCACCCTGGAGATCGCCAAGACCAGTGCCGCGCTGCCCGCCGAACCGGAGGTGATGCAACGTATCCGCGAGAGCGCCGACGTGGTGATCACCGGGTCCGCCGACTGCGGCTCGTGCACCTCCTGGAGCAGCCACGACACCGTCGAACTCGAACAACTCGGCATCCCCACCCTGCTCCTGGCCACCGCCGGCTTCACCGAGATCGCCCGCCAGGTATGCACGCTGTACGGGCTGCCCCAGGCGCGGATCCTCACCGTGCGCGGCCCGCTCGGCGGGTCGACCGACGCCGAACTCGACGCGATGGCGGCCGAGGCCGTCGACGACGCGCTGCTCCTGGCCACGACCACGCCCACCGCGCCGTGACCGGGCCCCGCGCGGTATCCGGGTCGACGCCGTCGCGCCCGGCACGACGTTGACCCGTGATGTCGAGGCGGCGCTGAGCCGGGAGTATCGCTGCGCGCCGGAGGCGTCGATCCCGCTCGGCGGGCTGTCCGATCCGCAGGACATGGCCCGGCTCGTGCTGCTGCTGGTCTCCGACTTCGCGGCCCACACCACGGGCCGGTTCGTGCTGTCCGACAAGGGCGCGTTCCTGTCCCGCAACCGCCCCGAACTCACCGTGGATCGACCCGCGTTCCACCGACGGACCACCGGCGACACCAGGCCCCGCCGCCGAGTTCGCGAGCTCGGGTCCGGCTAGGGTGTCGGGGCAGCGGGGCGTACGGGGTGTTTGCTCATGACGGACACCCGGTTGAAGGCGTTCATGGTGATCGCGACCCAGATCACCGCGGAGATCTCGTCGTCGGACAGGGCGGCCCGGGCTGCGGTGTAGGCGCTCTCCTGGGCGGCGGCGTCCGCCGGGTGCGTGGTGGCCTCGGCCAGGGCCAGTGCGGCCCGCTCGCGGGTGCTGAACAAGGCGGTGTCGCGCCAGGCGGGCAGCACCGCGAGCCGTTGCGCCGTCTCGCCCGCGCGCAGGGCCGTCCGGGTGTGCAGGTCGAGGCAGAACGCGCAGGTATTGAGCTGGGACACGCGTATGTTGATCAGTTCGACGAGCGTCCGGTCCAGGCCGGCCTCGGCGGCGACCTCCCGCACGGCCTCGGCGGTCCCGATCAACGCCTTGTACGCCCGCGGGCTTCGCTTGTCGACGAACACCCGTCCACCGGTGGTCGCCACTGCCGCTTCCGTCACGTGCACTCCCTCATCGCGCGATCTCTCGTCGCTCGTCCTATCATCAATCCGGTGATTGTTGAAAGTAGAACTTTCTGGCGAGGAAGGAAAAGCGGATGACGGATCAGGCCGTGACACCCATCGTTCGGCAGGTCGCCGACAGGCACCGCTACGAAATCCGGATCGACGGCGCGTTCGCCGGTCTCACCATGTACCGCGACCGGGGCGAGCAGCGCGTCTTCTACCACACCAGGATCGACGACGCCTTCTCCGGACGCGGTCTGGCCTCCGTGCTCGTGCGGGAGGCGCTGAACGACGTGCGCGCCGCCGGAAAGCGCATCGTTCCCGTCTGCCCGTACGTCAAGCAATTCCTGGGCAAGCACGAAGAGTTCGCGGACATCACCGACCCGGTTACCCCCGAGATCCTGCAGTGGCTCGACGAGGCCGCCAAGCAGGAGGCCCCTCGTTAGGGCGTGTCTTCAATCCCTCGCCGGGGGCGCTGCTTCGGCCCGTGGGTGTACCGAGGTTCGTTGTCGCGCTCGGCCGGCCGGCCGCCCGTGGATCTGGTGATGTCGGTGGCGGCCGCCAGCAGGTGCTTGCCGGCGCGGGAGATCTCGGCGCCGCGCAGCGGCTTGGCCATCAGCAGGGAGAGCACGACCGAGGTGCGCCCGTCGGCGTCGAACGCGGGGGCGGAGATCGTGTTCACGTTGTAGCGGGCGCGGTCGTCCAGGCGTTCCGGCAGCGAATCGATGTGGCTGAGCTCGGTGTAGAGCAGGGCGACCGCCTCCTGCTGGGATGCGGAGAGGTCCTCGCGCATCAGCCCGTACAGTGCCTCGCGCAGCCGCATCGACGCCGTGCTCTCGCGGTGCACGTCGTAGCCGCGCCGGCGGATGGTCTCCAGTACGCCGATCAGCCGATGCCGGAAGTCGTCGTCGGCGCGCGGCGCACGATCGAGCCAGGCTCGGATCTCCTCCTCGCCCGACCAGGCGATCTGGACCGCGCCGTACGGCGGCACCAAGGGGATGCGCAGACCGACCCCGGACGTGTCGCCGGGGGAGCGCGGCCCGGCCGCGTCCACGACCGTGATCGTCTTGCTGTCGTGCACCGCGGCGGTGCATGGTACGCCGAACTCCTCGGCCAGGGACACCAGATGGTGCTGAGCGGCGCGCGCGGCCGGGAACGAGCGCTCGGCCGCGTGGCCGACCGCGATCAGGGCCGGTCCCAGGGAGTACCCGGTCGGCGTGTGCAGCAGGTAGTGCGCGTCGGCCAGTCGGCGTACCACCGCGTGGCAGGTCGCCTTGCTGATCCCGCTGTGCCGGATGATCTCGGTGAGCGTGAACTCGCGGCCGGGGTGGGCCGAGAGCAGGTCGAGTACGGCGATCACCCGGTCGGTGGGCGGGGAGGCGGACCGGTCGCCCGGTTCGGCGGCCGGTTGCGCGGGCGCGTGGGGCGGCTGGGGCATGGTCATGTGGCGCTCCACCAGAGGCTGAGTGCGGTGCGGCCGAGGAAGTCGTCGCGGTCCGCGGGGGAGAGTCGGCGTGCGGCCTGCCGGCCCAGGGCGACCATAGCCGGATACGTCGAACCGGCGGTCTGCGGGTGGTCCGACCCCCACGCCATCCGATCCGCGCCGAACGACTGCGCGAGCCGGTCCACCACATCGGCCGGATCGCCCTCGGCCGCCGCGAGGTTCAACACGTGCGTGGACACCTTGACCCGCACCGCCGGGAGGACGGCGAGGTCGAACAGCGGAGCCGCCGCCGTGAACGGTGTGCCGCCGGTCAGGTCCACGAAGCCGCAGTGGTCCAGCGCGACCGGGACGTCCGGGTGCCCGGCGACCACCGCGCCCAGCCGGGGCAGCGCGTCGGGGAACAGCACCGGGACCACGGTCAGCCCGATTTCGCCCGCCAGGGCCCACACCTCATCGGCGCGCCCGTCCTCCAGCCAGCGTGGCCGGTGTCCGTATGCGCCGAACGCCCGCACCCCGCGCAGGAGTCCGCCGGCGTCGCGGGCCAGGGTCGCGAGTGCGCCGGCGGGGTCGGCGCAATCCATGTCCACCGCGCCGACCAGGGCGAACCGGTCGCGGTCGGCCCGCACGGCGTCGATCGCGTACGAGCAGTCGTATCCGTAGGCGCCCACCGCCTGCACCACCACCGCGCGGTGCACCCCGCCCGCGCGCATCGCGGCCGCCAACTCGCGGGCCCCGACGTCGTCCGCGCGGAACCAGGGGCTGCCGACCCCGGAGGGCGCGAGCGGAAAGCGCTCACGGTCCGCCGACGCCACGTGCACGTGGGCGTCGACGAGCAGAGTCCGAATAGTCAGATCGGCGGGTCGCATAGTCGAATTCTAGAAGTCCGGGTGTGTCGGGGACAACGCGGCACCGCTTACGGGAGGCCCTGGTGTTCGGATACTCGGACGCTATTGATCGTCATTTCGAACACGATTATGGTGAGGCCCGCCGCCGCCAATGCCGCGCAGCACGAGAAGGAGAGCATGATGCCGCCGTCCCGCGAGGACATCACCCGTGCACTGGCGCCCTTGTCGACGGTGCTCGCCGCCGACGACTTCCGCCTGGAGGTGAGCCATACCGATGCCCACGGCGTCACGCTGACCATCACGGCCGGCCCCACCGCGTGCCCGACCTGCCTGGTGCCCGAGCACATCACCCGTCGGATGGCCGAACAACACCTGAACGCGCTCGTCCGCGCGCAGTGGCACGTCGAGATCGCGTATCCGACCGACGCGGGCGAGTGACCGGAGCCGGTGACGGCGGGGCGGCTACGCCCACGCCGCCGCCGACCTCGAAACCCGCCCCGGGCCGGCTCAGGTCTCGGCGCCGCCGGCCGGCGGTGGCAGCGCCTGCTCCGCCCAGATGACCTTGCCGTCCGGGATGTAACGCGTGCCCCAGCGCGCGGCCACCTGGGCGACCAGGAACAACCCGCGGCCTCCTTCGTCCATGGTGGCCGCGTAGCGCATGTGCGGTGCGGTACTGCCGCCGTCGGTGACCTCGCAGATCAGGGTGCGGTCGCGCAACAGGCGTACCCTGATCGGCTCGGAGCCGTAGCGAATGGCGTTGGTGACCAATTCGCTGAGGATCAGTTCGGTGCCGAACGACAGATCCTCCAGCCGCCATTCGTCCAGCTTCGTGGAGACCGCCCCGCGCATCTTGGCGACGGCGGCCGGATCGGCGGGCACGTCCCATTCCGCCACCCGGTCGGCGCCCAAAACGCGGGTGCGGGCGATCAGCAACGCCACGTCGTCCTTGGGGCGAGCGGGCAGGAGCGCCTCCAGCACGGCCCGACAACTCTCCTCCGGCGACCGGCCCGCGTGCGCCAGGGCCCGGCGCAGCAGTTCCATGCCGAAGTCGAAGTCCCGGGCGCGGTCCTCGATCAGGCCGTCGGTGTAGAGCACGAGCGAACTGCCCTCGGCCACCTCGAATTCGGCGGTCTCGAACGGCATGCCGCCCAATCCGAGCGGCGGCCCGGCCGGGAGGTCGGGAAACCGCACGTGGCCGTCGGGGTCGACCAGCGCGGGCAGCGGGTGTCCGGCCCGGGCCATCGTGCAGAGCCGGGACACCGGGTCGTAGATCGCGTACAGGCAGGTGGCGCCGATGATGCCGGTCCCGACCGCGGCATCGGTCTCGTCCTGGTCGATCCGGGCGACCAGGTCGTCCAGGTGGTCCAGGAGTTCGTCCGGGGGCAGGTCGAGCGTGGCGAAGTTGTGCACGGCGGTGCGCAGCCGCCCCATCGTGGCGGCGGCGTGCAGGCCGTGGCCGACGACATCGCCGACGACCAGCGCCACCCGGCAGCCGGAGAGCGGGATCACGTCGAACCAGTCGCCGCTGACCCCCGATTGCGCCGGCAGGTAGCGGTGGGCGACCTCCAGGGCGCTCTGCTCGGGCAGGGCGCGCGGCAGCAGACTGCGTTGCAGGGCCACCGCGAGGGTGTGTTCACGGGTGTAGCGGCGGGCGTTGTCGATGCTCACCCCGGCGCGGGCGACCAGTTCCTCGGCCAGGGACAGGTCCTCCTCGTCGAACGGCTCCGGCCGTTCCAGGCGCCAGAAGTTGGCCACGCCGAGCACGGCGCCCCGAGCCTGGACGGGGACGGTGATCAGCGAATGGATGCCGTACGCGACGATCTCAGCCGCCCGTTCCGGGTCCTGGGCGTGCCAGCCGGTCGCGGTGGACAGATCGGCCACGATCTCGGGTCGGCCGCTGCCGAATCCGCGTGCCTGCGGGGTCGAGGGGACGAAGTCGATGAGCATGCCGCGTGGGTACAGAGGGTGGTCGTCGCGGATGCCGCGGACGGCGATCCGGCGCATCTTCGCGTCGTTGCCCGTCGGCTCGCCTCCCTCCAGGACCGGGTCGGCCACGTCGATGGTGGCGAAGTCGGCGAACCGGGGGACCGCGATCTCGGCGAGTTCCTCGACCGTACGCACCACGTCGAGGGTGGTGCCGAGGGCGCCGCCCGCGTCGTACAGCAGCCTGAGCCGCCCGCCCGCCACCTCGACCTTTCCGGCGAGCGCCATCAGCTCGGTGGAGTCGCGGATGGTGGCGACCGTGCTCCTGGGGCCGCCGTGACGATTCGTAAGCCGCTGGTTGACCGCCAGCAACCGGCCCTGTGCGAGGTGGACCTCGTCGCTGATCGGCCGGCCGGAAGCCAACAGCTGGGCCATTTCCGGGTCGAGGCCCGGCAGGTCGGTGATTCGTCGGCCCTCGGCGTCGGGCGGCAGGTCGAGCAGCCGGATGGCCTCGTCGTTGGCCAGCAGCAGTCGGGTGTCGTCGTCGACGATGAGCACGCCTTCGCGGACGGCGTGCAGCACCGAGTCGTGGTGCTCGTACATGCGGGTCATCTCGGCCGGGTCCAGGCCGTGGGTCTGGCGGCGCAGCCGCCGAGTCACCAGCGCGGTTCCGCCGGTGGCCACCGCGAGGCCGGCCGCGGCGGTGCCCAGGATGACCGGCATCTGCCGGTCGACCACGCCGTGTACGTTCTCGACCCTGAGGCCGGCGACGACCACGCCCCGGACCGTGCCGGAGGCATCCATGACGGGCACGACGGCCTGTTCCTCGTGGCCGAGCGGACCGTAGACGCTCTCCACGACGGTGTGGCCGGCCAGTGCCGGTTCGATGGTGGCGACCACGCGCTGCCCGATCAGTTCCGGTCTGGGGTGCGTGTAGCGGATCCCCTGGGTGTCGGTGACCACGATGAAGTCGACGTCGGCGGCCCTGCGGGCTTCCTCGGTCAGCGGTTGCAGCACGCTGCTGGGGTCGGGCGATTCGAGCGCGGCCACCACGCCGGGGGAGTGGGCGAACGTCTGCGCGACGGAAATCGCCCGCTGCCGGGCCTCCTGGTTGTTGTCGTACCGGGACTGCAGCACGAGCGCGAGCACCGCGCCGGCCACGAGCAGGACCACGACGGCCACCTGCAGTACGAAGACCTGCCCCGCGACGCTTCTCGGGCGCCTGTCGGACGGCGGCTGAACCGATGCGCCCCGGAACCGGCCGAAAGTGTCGGCCATGTCTATCGTTCTACCCCGCTCGGCCGGGTCTGACCAACGGGCGCCGGGCGGCGCGGTCGGCGCCGGCCGGCCCGTTCAGGGCGGGAGAACCGCGGCCATCGGTGGGTCGCGAGCACCCCCTGGGCCCGCCGTTCGAAGACGGCGATGTCGCCACCGAAGGCGCAGACGAGGTGTGGTGAGCCCGATACCGCCGGTACCGAGCAGGTGGCCGGCGGATCGAGTGCGGCCGACCGTGTCCCGTTTGCGAGGTCTCGGACCCGCACGGGGCGGTCTTCGGAGCCTGTGACCGCGACGGGCCCACCGTTCGGCACGGTGGACGTGGCTGCCGTCACCCTACGGGTGTGGCCGGTGGGGGGCCGACCGGACGGTGTTCCGCCGATGTTTGGGCGCAGGCGGTGGGCGCGATGGTCGGCCTCGACGATGTGGGTCCCGGCGCTTTCGCGCAGCCGGGTGGTGTCCGCGTCGGCCCGGCGGCCGGTGTTGATGCCGCCCGCCGGTTCCGCCCACATCCGGGACGGCAGGCCCCGGCCTCGGGCATGGGCCGGGGCGCGCAGGAGGTCGGTCGTCCGCATCGCGTCCGTTCCCGGCTGGTCGTTCACCCGGATGTCGCACTCCCTGCTTCGGCAGCCCACTCGGAACCCACACCACGGTAGGGGCCGACCGGGCCGGCGACACGGGATTACCGCATTTTCGAGCAAGAGCTGCGGATCCGGGTTCCGAGGAGGAGCACGTCCGGCGACTCGTGCGCCGCGAATTTCGTCGACAGCCGGGCGGTGCGGGTGGTGAGACGGAGGGCGATGCGGCCTCCGGGGCGGATCGGCCGGGGTTGTCGGCGGCGGTCAGGCCGGGGGCGGGTCGTGGGGTGCGTCGAGGGCGGCGGCCACGGCCTCGTCGGACAGAGCCGCGACCTGGATGTGGATTCGGGCGATGTGTTCCAGGCGGCCGGGGGTCTGCTCGTGGGTGCGCAGGTGGGTGGCCAGGGAGGCGATGGTGCGGGAGGTGAAGAGTTGGCGGACGGTCGCCGTGTCGGGGCCGAGGGATTCGCGGAGGCGGCCGACGATGGTCGTGGCCAGGATCGAGTCGCCGCCGAGCGCGAAGAAGTCGTCGTCGCGTCCGAGTCGGCGTGTGCCGGTGGGCAGGGCTTCCCGCCAGGTCGAGGCGATCAGGCGTTCGAGGTCGGTGCGCGGCGGCTCGGGCGGAGGACCGGCGGGGCGGCGTGCCCATACCGGGGCCAGGGCGCGGCGGTCGACCTTGCCGTTGGCGGTCAACGGTAGTTCGTCGACCAGGACGATGTGCTCGGGAATCATGTGAGCCGGCAGCGACGCCTCGGCCGCGTCACGCAGCCGGTCGATGCTCACGTCCGGTTCCGCGGCGACGGCTGCGACCAGGGCGCCCCCGTGGACGCCGGCCACCGCGCGCCGGACTCCCCCGACACCGGCGAGGGCGGCCTCGATCTCGCCGGGTTCGATCCGGAAGCCGCGCAGTTTGACCTGGTGATCGGCGCGGCCGAGGAACTCCAGGGTGCCGTCGGGCAGTCGCCGGGCCAGGTCGCCGGTGCGGTACCAGCGGCGCCCCGCGACCTCGCGGAAGCGGTCCGCGGTGCGTTCGGGGTCGCCGCGGTAGCCGGCCGCCACGCCGTCGCCGCCGATCCACAACTCGCCGGGCACGTGGTCGGGGGTGTCCCGGCCGATCGCGTCCACGACTCGGCAGCGCACGTTGCGCAGCGGTGTGCCGTATGGGATAGCCCGCCAGTGGGGCGGGAGTTCGGTGCCGGCGGGCACCTCGTACACGGTGGAGTGGATGGCCGTCTCGGTGGTGCCGCCGAGTGCGACGAAGCGACAGTGGGGGGCCTGCGCGTGCAGTCGTCCCGGGAGGTCGACGGTGACCCAGTCGCCGCCGAGCAGCACCACGCGCAGGCCGGCGCCCAGGGCCGCCGGGCCGGCCGCGGCGCC
This sequence comes from Embleya scabrispora DSM 41855, assembly GCF_000372745.1. Taxonomy (GTDB): domain Bacteria; phylum Actinomycetota; class Actinomycetes; order Streptomycetales; family Streptomycetaceae; genus Embleya; species Embleya scabrispora. The sequence goes on from NZ_KB889664.1 coordinate 182,102, forward strand.
GGCGGTGAGCAGCATGTCGAGCAGGGCCGGCACGCAGTTGACGACGGTGACGTGCCGCTCGCGTACGAGATCGACCCAGCGGCCGGCCTCGCGGCGGTCCTCGTCGGCGGGCAGGACCACCGCGCCGCCGACCGAGAGCAGGCCGAAGACGTCGAACACCGACAGGTCGAAGTCGAGTGCGGACAGGCCCAGGGCCCGATCCTCCCGGCCCAGCGCGAAGCGGTCGACGAGGTCGTCGATGGTGTTCATCGCGGCGCGGTGCGGGACCTCGACACCTTTCGGCTCGCCGGTGGATCCGGACGTGAAGAGTACGTACGCGATGCCCTCCTCGTCGACGACCACCGGAACAGGGCCTTCGGCGGGGTGCGCGAGGGCCTCGGCGAGCGCGAGGGCGGGGGCGAGCGGCGAGCCGCCGGTGGTGCCGTCGGCGTCCAGGACCAGGTGGGCGCGCGCGGTGCGATGGATGCGTTCGCGGCGCGCGGGCGGCTGTTCGACGCCGATCGGCACGTACGCGGCGCCGGTGGCGAGCACGCCCAGGGCCGCCACGATCTGGTCCGGCCCCTTGGGCAGGGTGATCGCGACGGTGCCGCCGGGCCCGATGCCCCGGGTGCGCAGGGCGGCGGCCACGCGCAGGGCGCGCTCGGCGAGTTCGCCGTACGACACGGTGCCGCCGTCGGTGTCCGACGGTCCCCAGACGAGCGCGGGTGCGTGCGGGCGGGTCGCGGCGTGCGCGAAGAAGCCGTCGTGCAGGGCGCGGTGGGAGCGCGGGGCGTCGGTGGCGTTCACGCGATCGAGGACGGCCCGCTGCGCGGCGGGCAGCAACTCGCCGATCGGCTCGCGCCAGTCGGCCCGCGCCGAGCCCAGGCGGGTGAGCAACTCGCGGTAGGCGGCGAACATCGCGTCCGCGACCCTGTCGGGGAAGGCGTCCTCGCGCACGTCCCAGTTGACCAGCAGGCCGCCGCGCACCTCGGTGATCTGGGCGTCGAGCAGCACCTGCGGTCCCTGCGAGACGATCCAGGTCGGTTCGCCGAACAGGCCGCGCACCTCGGCGTCGAAGAGTTCGCCCAGGCCCAGCGCGCTGGTGTACACGATCGGCGCGAGCACCTGTTCACCGCGGGCGCGGGCGAGGTCGCGCAGCACGTGCAGGCCCGAGTGGTCGGCGTGCGCCGCGTCGCGGTGCATGCGCGTCTGCAGCGCGCGGGCGTGGTCGAGGAAGGAGCGCTGCTCGGACATGTCGACGTCCAGGAGCACGGATCCGGTGAAGTCGCCGACCAGGCGCGGTACGTCCGGGTGCAGGTCCTCGCGGTCGAACAGCGGTACGTTCAGCAGGAATCGGGGTGTGCCGCTCCAGCCGGCCAGGACGCCGGCGAAGGCGGTCGCGAAGGCCATCGCGGGAGTGATCCCGTGGGCGTGCGCACGGGCCGACCAGTGGCCGCGCTCCTCGGGGTTCAGCCACAGGTGGCGCCGGGTCACCCGGGTCAGGTCGGCCGGTCGCGGGCTGCGCAGCGGGAGTTCGGGGGCACCGGGCAGGCTGTGAAGGCGCTCGTGCCAGTACGCGGCGGCGCGTTCGGCGGCGGCACGGCGCAGCGGGGGACGGGCCGCGAGGTAGCTGCGGTAGTCGTAGCCGAGTTCGGCCGGCGCGTGCCGGGGGTGTGCGTACAGGCGGGCGAGGTCGGCGAGCAGCACCCGGTAGCTGAGCGCGTCGGCGGCGACCATGTCCACGTCCAGGTGCAGCCGGCTGCGGTCGTCGGGCAGCAGGGTCACGCGCAGGTCGAGGACGCGGCCGGATTCGATGTCGAGCATCTGGTGCGAGCATTCGTCGCGGATGCGGTCGAGGCGGTCGGCGAGAGTGTCGGGGTCCGCGTCGCGCAGGTCCAACACCCGCAGCACCTCGCCGGGTGCGGTGGGCAGGATCTCCTGCCGGCCGTCGTCGGTGACGCGCACGCGCAGCATGGGGTGGCGGGCGATCAGGGCGCGAGCGGCGACCGCCAGGCGGGCCGGGTCCACCGCGTCGCCGGGTGCGGTGTCGAACTCGGTGTACAGGTGCGCGGCGACGCCGCCCAGGGTCTGACCTTCCGAGCGGCCGATCCAGTAGGCGTGTTGCATCAGGGCGAGCGGGAACGGCCGGTCGTCGCAGGTTGGTTCGGTTGTTGGGCCGGCCCCGGGTTCGGTCCGCGGTTCGGGCGCGGGTTCGCTCCCCGGGCCGGCCCCGGCTTCGGATTGCGGTGCGGTCGGCGGCTGTTCGGTGGGGCCGTCGAGGAGGGCGATCCACGCCGCGACGGTCGGGACGGTCGCCAGGTCCGCGAAGGTGACCCGGGCGCCGCTGCGGCGCCAGCCGCCGGCCAGGCGCATCAGCCGCAGCGAGTCGAGCCCGAGAGCGATCAGATCGTCCTCGTCGCGCAGGGACTCCGGTGCCACCTCCAGCAGTTGCGCCACGTCGCGTCGGACGTCCTCGACGGTCAGCCGCACGCCGTTCTCCTTCGTTCGCGAATGGGTCCGCAGGACGCGAGTGCGGGCGTCGCCGCGGCGACTCGTTCTTGACACTCACCTCGAGCGTCACAAATATAGGGTAGGCAAACCTAAGTCAGGCAAGGCTTTTCGACCGTTCAAGACCGTTCGCCGCTCCACGGAGCCGGCGCCGAAGGGGCCACGCCTTGACGAGTGCGAACCCGGCCGACGAACGCCGCCGAGAACTGATCCGACGGCTGCTGGCCGAAGCGGGCATGCGACCGGACACGCCCGCCGACGGCATCCGCCCCCGCGACCGGACCGCCCCCGCGCCGCTGTCCGCCGTGCAGCACAGCCTGTGGCTGCACCAACAGGCCAACCCCGACAGCACGTCCTACAACGGCTGCCTGCTCATCCGCATCCGCGGCCCGCTCGACGTCGTCGCCCTGCGCGTGGCCGGCCGCGAACTCCTGCGCACCCACGAGATCCTGCGCACCACCTACCACGCCGACCCCACCGGCGTGCCGTACCAGACGATCGCCGACCCGCCCGAAAACCCGCTGCCGGTCCGCGACTTGACCCACCTGCCGGTCGACTGCCGGGACGCCGAGGCCGACCGGTCCGCACGGCGCCTGGCGGCGCGCCCGTTCGACCTGGCCCGGGAACGGTCCGTGCGCTACGAACTCCTGGTCCTCGGGCCCGCGGACCACGCACTCGTGCAGGTCGTGCACCACATCGCGTGGGACGGCGGAACGTGGGGCGTACTCTCACGCGATCTCGCCGCGTTCTACCGACGCGCCGCCGGGCCGGACGGCGCCTTCACCGCGACCGTGCCCCGCGTGCAGTACGCCGACATCGCCGCGTGGGCGCACACCCGGCCCCTCGACGAGGCCGGCACGAAGTTCTGGCGCGAACGCCTGACCCCGCGGCCCATCCCGCCCGACCTGCCTGCCGACGGCCCCAGAACGCCGGCGCCGGACGAACGCGGCGGCCGGTACGTACGCCGACTGCACCCGGAACTGCCAGCCCTGATCCGCCAGTTCGCCGCCGGCGCGGGAGTCACCGCGTTCACCGTCGTGCTCACCGCGTTCGCCGCCGTGCTCCGGCGCCACACCGGGGCCACCGACCTGCCGATCGGCACGCTCGTGATGGACCGCACCGACCCGCACGCCGCCGACCTGATCGGCAACTTCGGCAACACCGTCGTCCTGCGCGCCGATCTCCGCGACGACGACCGACAACTGACCTTCCGTCAGGCCACCGCTCGGCTCGGCGACGTATGCACCGACGCCTTCGAACACCAAAACGTGCCCTTCGATCGGGTCCTGGACGAGGTCCGACCGCCCCGCCGCCCCGGCCGACCACCGCTGTTCGACGTGATGTTCGGCCTGCTCACCCGGGAACTCGGCGACCTCGACCTGCCCGGCCTGGACACCTCCTGGCGCCACGTGCACAACGGCACCACCCAGTTCGACCTCGCTCTGGAGGGTTTCCTCCGGGACGAGGACCTGCTCGTGGAGGCGACCTACCGCACACCGCTGTTCGAGCCCGACACGATCGAGCGCCTGCTCGCCCACCTCGAAAGCCTGCTCACCGCCGCACTGGCCCGGCCCGACACGCCCCTCGCCCTGCTCGACACGACCCCGCCGACCCCGCAGGCCGAGACACCCGAGCAACTCCGGGAAACCGCAGAGGACTTCCCCGCCGGTGGCGTCGCCGAACTCGTCCAGGCCGCCATCCGCGAGCGTCCGCAGGCCCTCGCCGTCCGCGCCGGTGACACCACCTGGACCTACGCCGACCTGGACGCCCGTGCCGACCGCATCGCCGCCGGCCTCACCGCCGCCCTGCACACGGGCGTCACCCGCGCCGAACCCGTCGTCGCCCTGGCCCTGCCGCGCACCGCCGACCTGGTCGCGACCCTGCTCGCCACCCTGCGCATCGGCGCCGCCTACCTGCCGCTCGATCGCACCCACCCACCCGAGCGCGTCGCCGCGATGCTCGCCGACGCCGCACCCGACCTGCTCGTCTGCGACGCCGACTACACCGCGCCCGCCGACAGCGTGCGCGTCCTGCGCGTCGACGACCTGCCGGCCCCACCCGTCGACCCCGGCCGGGGCCGCCCGCCGATCCATCCGCAGACCCCCGCCTACGTCGTGTTCACCTCCGGCTCCACCGGCCGCCCCAAGGCCGTCGTCGGCACCCAACGCGCCCTGACCAACCGACTGCGCTGGGGCCGCACCGCACTGTCGCCGGCGCCCGGCACCGGCGTACGCCTCGCCAAGAGCGCGCTCGCCTTCATCGACGGCAGCACCGAACTCCTGGGCGCCCTCGTCGCCGGCGACACCCTCGTCCTGGCCGACGACGCCACCGGCCGCGACGTGGCGCGCCTGGCCGAACTCGCCGACCGCAGCCGCGCCGGCGTGCTCACCGTCGTCCCCAGCCTGCTGGAGACCCTCCTCGACACCGCACCGCCCGGCGCCCTGGACAGCGTGCACACTTGGATTTGCTCCGGCGAGACCCTGCCCAAGGCCCTGGCCGACGCCGTCGTCGCCCGGTGGCCGCACGCCGGCGTGGTCAACCTGTACGGCTGCTCCGAAGCGGCCGGCGACAGCCTCGCGCACATGCACACGCCGACCACCGCCGGCGCGTCGCCGACCGTGCCGATCGGCCGGCCGATCGCCCGCACCCGGGCCCACGTACTGGACGCCGCGCTGCGTCCGGCGCCCATCGGAGTTCCGGGCGAGCTCTACCTCGCCGGCGACGGCCTCGCCCGCGGCTACCTCGGCCGCCCCGCCGCCACCGCCGAACGATTCGTCGCCGACCCGTACGGGCCGCCGGGAAGCCGGCTCTACCGCACGGGCGACCTGGCGCGTCGCCGATCGGACGGCGAACTGGAGTTCCTGGGTCGAGCGGACCACCAGATCAAGATTCGCGGCGTGCGGATCGAACCCGGGGAGATCGAGGCCCGCCTCCTGCGCCACGAAGGCATCGCCCGCGCGCTCGTGGTGGCGATCCGCTCCGCCACCGCCCTGTGCGCCTATCTCGTCCCCACTCCGGGCACCTCCATCGACCTCGACGCGGTGCGTGCCGATCTCGCCCGCGCCCTGCCCACGCCCCTGCTGCCCGACGCGTACGTCGTCCTGGACGCGTTCCCGCTCAACCCCAACGGCAAGCTGGACCGGACCGCGCTGCCCACCCCGCAGACGACCACCGCGCCGACCCGCGCGCCGGCCGACGAGCGCGAAGGCGCCCTGTGCGCGATCTTCGCCGAATTCCTCGACCTGGCACCGCAAGACGTGGGCCCGGACGACGACTTCTTCGCGCTCGGCGGGCACTCGCTGCTCGCGGCGCGGCTCGCGAACCGGCTGCGCCGCACCTTCGCGGTCGAACTCGGCGTGCCCGACGTCTTCCACGCACCCACACCCGCCGCGCTCGCCCGCCTGGTCGACACGGCCGAACCGGTGCGCCCACGCGTGCGCGAGATCGCCGTACCGCAGCCGGCCCCCGCATCGTTCGCGCAGGTCGGCCTGTGGTTCGAGGAACAGGTGCGTGGGCCGTCCGCGGCCTACAACCTGCCGTTGGGCCTGCGGCTGCGCGGCCGACTCGACCCGGAGGCGATCCGCGCGGCGCTGCACGACGTGGTCGCACGCCACGAGAGCCTGCGCACCCTTCTGGTACCGGGTGTCGACGGCACGCCCGTGCGTGAGGTGCTCACGCCCGAAGCCGCACACGCCCGGCTGCACCGCGCCGTCGTGACGGCGCTCGTCCGCTCGCCCGAGCAGGTCCGGGCCGAGGTGGCCGCCCTCGCGGCGCGGCCCTTCGACATCGGCGTCGATCCACCCCTTCGGGCCGCGCTGTTCGTCGGCGCCCCCGACGACGAGAGCGTCCTGCTCCTGGTGCTGCACCACAGCGCGGCCGACCGCTGGTCGTTCGGACCGCTGCTGGCCGACCTCGGCGCCGCCTACGCCGCGCGCACCGCGGGAACACGGCCGCCGCTGCGTCCCGAACCGGTCACCGGACACGGCTCATACGCGGCATGGCAGCGCACGATCCTCGGCGGTCGCGACACGCCCACCGCCCTCACGCGACGCCAACTCGACTTCTGGGAGGCCGCCTTGAGCGGCGCTCCCGAGGAACTGGCGCTGCCCGCCGACCGCTCGCGTCCCACCGAGCGCAGCCATCGCGGCGCGAGTGCCGAACACGCCCTGCCCGCCGACCTCGTCGACACCCTGCGCGAGCTCGCACACGCCACCGGCGCAAGCGTGTTCACCACCCTGCACGCGGCCGTCGTCGCCCTCCTGCACCATCTCGGCGCGGGCGAGGACATCCTCCTCGGCGCGCCCGTCGCGGGCCGCACCGACGAGGATCTCGACAGCGTGGTGGGCCTGTTCGTCAACACCGTCGTGTTGCGCACGCACGTCGGCGGCGACCCGACCTTCGCCGAACTCCTCGACCGCACCGGGAACGGCGACCTGGCCGCCTTCGCGCACGCCGACGTGCCCTTCGACTGGGTCGTGGACCGACTGCGGCCCACCCGAACCCTGTCCCGGCATCCGCTGATCCAGGCCACCCTCACCCTTCACCGCGCCGAGGAGATCGACCTCACGCTGCCCGGGATACCCGCCGAGCCCTTCGCGCCGGGCACGGGCGCGGCGATGTTCGACCTCGACCTGCGGTTCGTGGAATCGGCCGGCGACGGCATCCGGATCCACGCCGGCTACGCGTGCGACCTGTTCGAACACGCCACGGTCGTCGCGCTCCTGGAGCGGCTGCACCGATTGCTCGCGCATGTCCTCGCCGACCCGCACACGCGCCTGAGCAGCCTGGACCTGCTCACCGACGCCGAACGCCGGCTGCTCGTCCACGAGGTCAACGCCACCGCACACGAGGTGCCCACCACCACCGTGGTGGAACGCCTCGCCGCGCAGGCCCGCCGCACCCCGCACGCACCCGCCCTGATCGCCGCCGACGGCACGGTGACCACGTACGGGCACCTGTCCGCCCGGGTCGTGGCGGGTGCCCGGCGGCTGATCGGCGCCGGTGCCGGGCTGGGCACGCTGGTCGCCGTCGCGTTGCCGCGCTCGCCCGACCTGGTCGTCGCCCTGATGGCGGTACTCGCGAGCGGCGCGGCCTACGTACCGCTCGATCCCGAGGACCCGCCGGTGCGCCTGACCGAGACGATCGCCGACGCTCGGCCCATGCTCGTGCTCACCGACTCCGCGCACGCACAACGGCCCTGGGGGCGGCCGGTCATCGTGCTCACCGGCGAGGCGAACGGGCCGGGCGACGCGGCCGAGGCCGGTGTCCCGGCAGGGCCCGGCGACCCGTCGGAGGCCGGTGTCCCGGCGGAGCGCGTCGCCACGGTCGCGGGCCCGACAGGGCCGCCACGCCCCGCGCACGCCGCCTACGTGCTCTACACCTCCGGCTCGACCGGTCGACCGAAGGGCGTGCTCGTCACGCACGGCGCCTTGGCCCACCAACTGGCCTGGGCCCAGGGCGAATACGCGCTCACCAGCGCCGACCGGATGCTGCACAAGGCGCCGATCGGGTTCGACGTGTCGTTGTGGGAGCTGTTCTGGCCACTGTGCGAGGGCGCCACCGTCGTCCTGGCCGCACCCGACGGACACCGCGACCCCGCCCACCTCGTCGCACTCGTCGACACCCACGCGGTCACCGTGGCGCACTTCGTTCCGCCGATGCTGGACGCGGTCCTCGACACCGTCGAAGCCGCGTCCGCCACGCGCACAACGCCGTTGCGACTGCTCCTGTGCGGCGGTGAGGCGCTGCCGCCGGCCACCGCCGATCGCAGTGCCCGCGTGCTCGGCCTGCTGCCGCACAACACCTACGGGCCCACCGAGGCCACCATCACCGCAACCGCGTGGAACCCCGAGGCCGGCCTCGACGCGGACGTCGTGCCGATCGGACGCCCGGTCTGGAACACAGGCGCCCTCGTCCTCGACGCCCGGCTGCGCCCGACGCCGATCGGACTGCCGGGCGAGTTGTACCTGACCGGTGCCCAACTCGCCGACGGATACCTGCACCGCCCCGGTCAGACCGCGGAACGCTTCGTCGCCGATCCGTACGGACCCGCCGGCACCCGGATGTATCGCACCGGAGACCTGGGGCGCCGGCGTGCCGACGGCGCCCTGGTCTACCTCGGCCGGACCGACCACCAGATCAAACTGCGCGGCGTGCGCATCGAGTCGGGCGAGATCGAGGCGCACCTGACTCGTCGGGCCGACCTCGCGGCCGCCGTGGTCGGTACTCGGCCCGGGCCGACCGGCGCGCCGATCCTGGTCGCCCATGTGGTGCCCGCGGCGACGGCCACCGTGGATCCCGAGGCGCTGCGCGGCGAACTGGCCGATCGACTGCCCGAACACCTGGTTCCGGCCGCGATCGTGGTCCTGCCCGCACTGCCGCTGATGCCCAACGGCAAACTCGATCGGGCCGCGCTGCCCGATCCGGCCGTCGCAGCGCGCACCCCGGACCCCGCGCCGAGCGACGGCGCGCAGGCCGAACTCGCCCGGATCTTCGCCGAGGTGCTGCGCGTGGACCGGGTCGGCGTGCGGGACGGGTTCTTCGCGCTGGGCGGCGACAGCATCGGGGCCACGCTCGTGGCGGCCAAGGCCCGGTCGATCGGGTTGCGGTTCACGGTCAAGGACGTCTTCCGGCACCAGAGCGCAGGCGCGCTCGCCCGGGTCGCCCGACGCGAGCGCGCAGAGCCGGCGGCGCCCGCACCCGCAGTGCTCACCGATCCGCCGCTGTCGCACGTGTTCCGCGACGGCGGGACCGGGCCCAACGGGCATCACGTGTGCGCCGTGCGCCCGGTCGCCGCCGAGCGGGGCCACCTGCTGGAGGGTGCCGTCGCCGAACTCGTCCGTCGACACCCGGCATTGCGGTTGCGGATCGAGACGGTCGGCAAGCGGCTGTGGCGTACCACCTCGGTTGCCGAGGCGAGCCCGAGAGTGCGCGTCGTCGCGAGCCCGCCGGGCGGAACGGCCGAGGAACTCGGGCGGGCCATGGCCGCGTTGGACGTGACCCGCGGGCCGACGCTGGCGGTGACCCTGATGCCGGAACGCCTGTTGCTGGTGGCGCATGCGCTGGTGCTGGACGCGGCGGCGGTCGAGCGGGTAGCGGACGAACTGGTCGCCGTATTGGGGGGGACGCGGCCATGGGGGGCGGCGCCCACTGCCGAGCCGTCCGATGCGGAGTCGTCGGATGCGGAGTCGTCGGATGCGGAGCCGTCCGATGTGGTGCCGGTCGGCGTCGCTCGGGTCGATGCGGACGAGGCGACCTGGGTCGAGGAACTGCGCGACGCGACGCCGGCGCGGGCCCTACGAGGCGCGGCTTCGGGCCGCCGCACGTTGTTCCTGGCGACCGTCCTCACCTGCACCGGCACCGGCCACGACGTTGGCGCCGCCAACGCCAACGCCGCCGCTCCGACCGAGGCCGTCCGAGCCGCCGCCTGCCAGGCATTCCTGACCGCACTGCGGGCACGCACCCCCGACGTCGAGAAGCTGCTGATCGACCGGCTGGTCGACCCGCACCGGCGCCGGGCGCCCGAATCGGCGGCTCCGATGGGCTCGTTCGCCTACGTCTACCCCCTCACCATCAGCCGAGGGCGCCTCGGGCCGGACCCGGACGCCGCCGACCTGCGGGGTGCCGGCTATGCCCGGGTGCGCTACGGGAGCCGATCCGGTGCCCGGGTGCTGGGTCGGATCGCCCGCGCGGAGATCGTGCTGCGGGACGCGCCCGCCCACGGCTGGGCCGATGACGTGCCCTCGGCGGTGAGTACGCGCTGGCCCCTGGACGCGGCGGTCGCCGTGACGGCGGACGAGGACGGCACCCGATGCCGGCTCACCGTGTGCGCCGGACCGACCGTCGACCCGGACGACGCACGCCGCCTGCTCGCGACCTGGGTCGCGGAGACGGCCGCCCGCATCCCGGGCGCCACGACCACCGCCGGCACCGAGACGACCACACCGAACAGACCGAACACGGACACGGACACGGGGCGGACGACGTGAGCGAGCTCAACCCTTCGAACGACCGCCCGACCCACACCCCCGTGGCGCTGTGGCGGCGCGAGGCGTTCAAGCACGCCCCGCCCACCGTGCGCGCGATGGTCGCCCCGCGCGAACTCACCGCCGACACCGCACACCTGCGCGCGACCGCCGTCCTGGCCCGACACCAACGCCTGCACACCGACGAGCCGACCACGTGGTGCGGCACCTTCACCGTCGGCGCGGACGCCCGGCGCTCCACCGCCCGAGTGGCCCGCGTGGCCGGAACTTCCGCGACCGCGTGGGTGGATCGCGGCCCGACCCTGCCGGGACTGCTGGTCGTCGCCCTGCCCGGAGGCATCGTCGACGGAACATCGTGGCGCATCCTCGCCGACGAACTGCGCGCGGGCCTGCGCGGTGATCCGATGGGGCCAGAGCCCGCGACGACCACGGACTACGCCGCAGCCGTCGCCCTGGACGCCGCCGACCCGGGTCTGCTCGACCGCGCCACCCGCTGGTTCACCCTGATGGACCGGGTGGACGACCTGGAGTCGCCCACGCCGTGGACGACCGGCGAACCCGGCATCCCCGACACAGCCCCCGTCGCCGCCGCCGGTATCCTCGAACTTCCGCCCGAGGCGGCCGCGTTGATCCCGCGTACAGCACTGCGCGCGATCCTCGTCACGACCGTGGCGAAGGTCCTGGGCGACCTGGCCCCCGGGCCGCTGTTCCTGGACGTCGCCGAGGACGACCGCGACCGGCACGGCGACCGCTTCGCGCACACCGTCGGCGACCTGCGACGCGTCTTCCCCGCCCTGCTGGAACCCGGATCGGGCGACACCGACGCGCTGCCCGCCGACCCGCGCACCGCAGCCGACTTCGGCGTCGCGCTCCACCTCGCCGAACAGACCGCGGGCGCCCTCGCCGACGCACCCGAGGCCGGAGTGCTCCTGGCCTACGGACACACCGACCTCGGCGACGAACCGTTGCTCGCCCACGACCGCGACAGCGACGGTCACTCCTTCTCGCGCTATGCGCTGCGCCTGGACCTGTGGGTCGACCACTCGCCCACCGGAGCCGGGCGACGCATCGCACTGCGCGTGGTCGCCGACCCCAAGACGCTGCCCGAACTCGACGTCGCGGCCCTGCTCGATGCCTGGCGCACCGCCCTGCGCCCCACCCTGCTCGACGCCGCCCCGGCCCGAAACGAGGCGCGCGCCCACCCCGAGGAAGCCGCGCTCGACCACGCGATCGGCGGCGCGGGTGTCGCCGAAGTGCTGCCGCTGTCCCCGCTGCAGGAGGGCCTGCTCTTCCACCTCATGCTCGACGGCGCGGCCCGCGACATCTACGTACAGCAGGCCGTGCTGTTCCTGGACGGCCCCGTGGACACGGCCCGGCTCGCGGACGCGGCCCGACGGGTCCTGGAGAAGTACCCGAACCTGCGTGCCGGTTTCGTCGGTACCGAGGACGGCCCCGTGCAGGTGGTGCCCGAGCGGTTCACCGTGCCGTTCGCCTACACCGACCTCACCGGTGCCGATGCCGGAGCCGAAACCGAGGCCGGAGGCGGTGAAGGTGCCGACGTCGAGGCCGCGTTCGAGGAGTTCGCCGACCGCCAACGCGAGATCCCGTTCGACCCGGCCCGCCCGCCGCTGCTCCGCTTCGCCCTGGCCCGCACCTCCGCCCGCGGCCACCGACTCCTGCTCACCTCGCAGGTGGCCCTGCTCGACGGCTGGTCCGGCGGCCTCGCACTGACCTCGCTCCTGGAGTTCTACACCGACGCCGAGGCCGAGGCGGCGCGGCCCACCACCCCCTTCCGAGTCTTCCTGCGCTGGCTGGGCACTCGCGACCGGGACGCGGCCCGCGCCGCGTGGTCCGCCTACCTGGGCGACGTCACCGAACCCACCCTCCTGGCCGGCCCGCGCCCGCCCGGCGACGACGCCACCCCGGACTCGGCCGGGGAGACGCACCGCGAGGTGCCCGCCGCCCTCGCCGCCCGCCTGGCGGCCCGCGCCCGCGAGGCCGGCGTCACCGTGGGCACGCTCTACGAAAGCGCCTGGGGGCTGTTGCTGGGCCGGCTCACCGGACGCGACGACACCGTGTTCGGCGCACTCGTCTCCGGCCGGCACCCCGACGTCGAGGGCATCGACACGACCGTAGGCGTTCTGTTCAACACGGTCCCGGTGCGGGTGCGGCTCGCACCGCACGAGTCGATCGCCGAGTTGTGGCGGCGAACCCAGGACGACAAGACGGATCTGCACGACCATCCGTATCTGGGACTTGGCGAACTGCAGGCCATGGTGGGCGCGGGCCCACTCTTCGACACCTTCTTCGTGTTCCAGAACCTGCCCCTGCCGGACAAAGACCGCGGGTTCGGTCCCGACGCCGAACTGCGCGTGCTGGGCCACGCGGTCCGGGACGCCACGCACTACCCGGTGTCCATGGTGATCACCCCCGGCGAGGTGACCCGGCTGCGCGCGATGTACCACGACGGCGCCTTCGCCCGTGCCGACGTCGAAGTACTCACCGAACGCTACCTGCGGATCCTGGAAGCCTTCGCCGACGACCCCACCCGCGCCTGCGCCCGCATCGACGTACTCGCCCCCGTCGAACGCCGCCGTCTGCTCGACACCTGGAACACCACCACCCATCCGGTACCGGACGCGACTGTGGCCGATCTGCTGGAGGAGCGGGCGGTGTTGGTGCCGGATGTGGTCGCGGTGGTGCAGGATCCGGACGGTGTGGCGCCGTTGGCGTGGACGTATCGGGAGTTGAACGAGCGCTCGAACCGCATCGCACGTCTGTTGCGGGNTCGTGGTGCGGGTCCCGAGCGGGTGGTGGGTCTGGCGCTGCCGCGCACCGCCGACATGGTGGCGGCACTGTTCGCNGTNCTGAAGACCGGTGCGGCCTACCTGCCGCTGGAGCGCGACCTGCCGCACGAGCGCATCGCCTGGATGGTCGACGAGACCCGGCCGGTCTGCGTCCTGACCGCGGGGGACACCGTGGGCGAGAACACCGTCGACCTGTGGGACGTGTCGGTGCGGGCGGAGTTGGCGGGNCTGTCGGGCGCGGATCTGACNGATGCCGAACGCNCTGANTTCGTNCGNGGNGANGNGCGTCGGTTGGCGCATCCGGCGTATGTGATCTACACGTCGGGTTCGACGGGGCGGCCCAAGGGTGTGGTGACGCCGTATCGCGGTCTGACGAACATGCAGGTCAATCACCGTCGGGAGATCTTCGATCCGGTGGTGGCGGCGACGGGTCGGCGGTTGCGGGTGGCGCACACCGTCTCGTTCGCGTTCGACATGTCCTGGGAGGAGCTGCTGTGGCTGGTCGAGGGGCACGAAGTGCACGTGTGCGACGAGGAGTTGCGCCGTGACGCACACGCGCTGACCCGGTATGTGGACCGACACCGGATCGACGTCGTCAACGTCACCCCCACCTACGCCCAACACCTGCTGGAGGAGGGCCTCCTCGACTCGGACCCCACCGCCGGACGCCACCGACCCGCCCTCGTCCTGCTCGGCGGCGAGGCCGTCCCCGACGGCGTCTGGGCCGCGCTGCGCGACACCGACGGCGTGTTGGGCTACAACCTGTACGGGCCGACCGAGTACACCATCAACACGCTCGGGGCGGGCACCCAGGACAGCGCCACGCCCGCGATCGGTCGGCCGATCCTCAACACCGCCACCCACATCCTCGACGCCAACCTGCAACCGGTGCCCGTCGGCGTGCCCGGGGAGCTGTACGTCACCGGCATCGGCCTCGCCCGCGGCTACCTCAACGGCCCCGGGCAAACCGCCGCCCGCTTCGTCGCCAATCCGTTCGGGCCGCCCGGCTCCCGGCTCTACCGCACCGGCGACCTGGCCCGGCGTCGTCCGGACGGCATCATCGACTACCTCGGCCGCACCGACGACCAGATCAAGATCCGCGGCCACCGCATCGAACCCGCCGAAATCCAGACCGTGTTGGACACACACCCCGAGGTGCGGAGGTCGGCCGTCGTGCCGAGCGCGGACGGGACCCGATTGACCGCCTACGTGGTCGGCGGAGCCGATCCGCACGCGCTGCGCACGTGGGCGGCGGCCCGGTTGCCGGACTACATGGTGCCGAGCGCGTTCGTGCCGCTGGAGGTGCTGCCGCTGACCGTCAACGGAAAGCTGGATCGGGCCGCGCTGCCCGAGCCGGACTTCGCCGCCGCGGTCACCGACCGAGGGCCCCGGGACACGGTCGAGGCCGTGCTGTGTCGCGTCTTCGCCGAGGTCCTGGACCTGCCCCGGGTGGGTATCGACGACAACTTCTTCACCCTGGGCGGGCATTCGCTGCTCGCGGTCCGCCTGGTCGGTGCGATCCGGGCCGCCGACCTCGTGCGCGATGCCGACTCCGTCACGGTCGCGATGGTGTTGACCGCACCGACGGTGGCCGATCTCGCGGAGCGGCTGCGTGCCGGCAGCGACACGGACGACCTGACCGCGCCCGTGTCGGTGTTGCGTGCCGGCGGCGACCTCCCGCCGCTGTTCTGCGTGCACGCCGGATTCGGGTTCGCCTGGCCCTACACGACCCTGCTCTCGTACGTGGGGGCCGATCGCCCGGTCTACGGGCTCCAGTCCGCGATGTTGTCCGGTGCCGCGGCGCCGGCCCGGTTCGAGGACGTGGTCGCGGAGCACCTGCGCAGCATGCGTACGGTCCGGCCGCACGGCCCCTACCGGCTCCTGGGCTGGTCCTTCGGCGGCGAACTCGCGTACGCGCTGGCCGCCGAGTTGCAGCGCGCGGGCGAGCGGGTGGACCTGCTGGTGCTCGTCGACGCGGAGCCGCCCGTCCCGCGATCGTGCGCCGACGCGACCGCTGCGGGCAACGGGTTCGGTGAGGAGGCCGCGCGGGCGCAGCTGCTGCGGGCCACCCCGGCCGAGGTGGACCTGGCCGGCGCGCTGGGCGAGGAGTTGGTGGCGGCCCTGTTGCGCACGCGGGTCGCGTACGAACATCTCGCGCCAGCCGACCCCTACCCGGCCTTTCGCGGTGACGTGTTGTGCGTCGCCGCCCACGGGAACGCCGAGCGCACCGGCCGTCGGGCTTGGGCGGACCACGTTCTCGGCGTGGTCGACGAGCACGTCGTCGACCACGCGCACGACGATCTGCTGACCTCGGCCGCGGTGGACCAGTGGGGCCCGCACGTACGCCGACGGTTGGACGCACCACACCGAGAGAGGCTCTGATCCATCATGCGAACACTCGCAGCGCCGGCCTTCGTTCGCCGGCCCACCGTCCGTCGCTCCGGCCCCGGCCGGATCGCCGCGGCCGGGATAGCCGCGGCCCTCGTATTGGGCCTCGCGGCCTGCGGCGATGGCGACGACAAGAAGGACTCCTCCGGCAGCGGGCCCGCCCCGGCGCCGGCCTCTCCCGGGACGGGCGGAGCGGCGGCGACGTACCCGATCACGATCACGCACAAGCTGGGTACGACCACGATCAAGAAGGCGCCGAAGCGCATCGTGGCGCTGGGCGAGGGCGATCAGGACGCCGCGCTCGCGCTTGCGACCAAGCTGGCCGGCATGGTCGAGACGACCCCGCCGGACGGGGTGGCCCCGTGGGCCAAACCCAAGCTGGGCGGGGACAAGCCGCAGATCATCACGATGGGCGAGAACGGTGCTCCGCTGGAGAAGGTGCTCGCGCTCCAGCCCGATCTGATCCTGGCGAACACCGACTACTGGGTCGAGCAGGAGTACGAGAAGCTCAGCAAGATCGCGCCGACCACGGCGTTCGAGACCGGCCCTTCGCAGGACGGTTGGCAGCAGGTGACCCGGCAGGTGGGCAAGGCATTGGGCAAGTCCACCGAAGCCGAGAAGTTGGTGACCGATCTGGAGGCCAAGGTCGCCGGTGTCGCCAAGCGGTACCCGGCGATCGCCGGCAAGTCCTTCGCGCTGACCAACGCGCAGAACGCGGGCACGGTCGCGGTGCTCAAGGACAGGTCCGACACCTCGGTGAAGCTGCTCGCCGGGTTCGGGATGAGCTTTCCGGACAGTCTCGCGGGCCTGCCGGGTGCCGGGTTCGCGGCCGAGTTGAGCATGGAGCGGCTGGACGTGCTCGAAGTGGGCGTGTTGCTGAGCAACTACAACGGGGACGACGGGCTGCGCAAGGCGATCGAGGGCAATCCGCAGTTCGCGAAGCTGAACGTGGTCAAGCGTGGCTCGTATGTGCCGCTCGACTCCAACGACTTCTGGGCCCTGCGCGCGCCCACCCCGCTGGCGGTGGAGTACGTGGTCGACAGGATCATGCCGCGCGTGGACGTCGCGGCGCAGGCGGCGAAGGGCTGAGCGCCGCAGACGTACCCGGAGGAGGGGGCGCCGCTGTCGGCCGGTGTGCGGCAGGCGGATGACGGCCGTTCCGCGGCCGGGGTCCACGGTCGTGCGGCTCGGCGGCGCCCCGTCCTCCTCCTCGTCGTCGCGCGGCATCAATGCCGTTCGGTCTCGAATTCCGTCCGCGAGGATGCCAACCTCCGCTCAGGGCAGCGGAGTCGAGTAAGCGGGCGGCAGCGTGGCGCGGCCGCAGGGAGTGGGCGTCAGAGTACGGCGATCGTGGTACCGGCGATCTGCCCCGGCATGCCGGGGACCGGCTCCGCCGGGTCGCTGCCCAGCGCGACGATCCGGTTGTCCGCGTCGACGTGCACCACGCGGGGTCGGTGCCCGGCGATCTCGGTCTCGTCCAAGAGCACGAATGCCATCACGATGACCAGATCGCCCGGGTGGATCAGCCGCGCGGCGGCCCCGTTGGCGCCGATCACGCCGCTGCCGCGCGGGCCGGGGATCGCATACGTGGTCAGGCGTGCCCCGGTGTCGATGTCGACGACCTGGACCACCTCGCCCTCGGTGATGCCGGCCGCGTCCAGCAGGTCCTCGTCGACCGTCAGCGATCCGACGTAGTGCAGGTCGGCCCGGGTCACCCGGGTCCGGTGGATCTTGCCGCTCAGCAGCGTGCGCAACACCGGTGCTCTCCGCTCAGTTCTCGGTGGCGGCCACGAGCGAGCGCGGCCGCATGTCGGTCCAATGGTTTTCGATGTGTTCCAGGCATTGCGCTCGGGACGCGGGTCCGTGCTCGGTGTGCCAGCCGTCGGGCGGGTCCAGGAACGCGGGCCACAGCGAGTACTGGCCCTCGTCGTTGAGCAGGGCCAGGAACGTCCCGGAATCGTCGTCGAAGGGGTTCGTCACGGCGGATCAGCCTTTCGTGGTCGTGGTATTCGTCGTCGGCGTGCCGGTGGGGGAGTCGGCGGTGGGTCCGGGGTCGGTGGAGGGCGAATCGGTCGTCGGGGTCGGTGTCGGCGCCAGGGCGGGCGTCGATGGCGTCGGTGTCGCGTCCGTCATCGGCCCGGAGATCGGCCCGGCCGCTCGCAGTGCGGGCAGGGCGCCGGCGACCGCGACGACTGCGGCGACACACGCCACGCCGCCCGCCACGAGGGTGGTGCCGGGGCCGAGCAGCCGGGCGACGCCACCGGAGAGCGCGTTTCCCGCGGCCGGGCCCGCGGTGGCCTGAGCCAGCCACAGGCTGCCGACCCGGCCCTGGAGCCGGTCGGGGGTGTACTGCTGGAGGAGGGCGCGGCGCAGGATCTCGGAGACCGTGTCGGCGCCGCCCGCGAGGGCCAGCAGGAGCAGGCCGAGCCACAGGTGCCGGCTCAGTCCGAACGCGGCGATCGCCGCGCCCCACAGGGCGGCCACCACGATCAGGGTCACCCCGGGGCGTTGCACTCGCCCGATCCAGCCGCCGGCCAGGGCGCCCAGGAAGGCACCCACGGCGGGCGCGGTGTAGAGCAGGCCGACCGCGGTGGGCCCGCCGTCGAAGACCTCGTTGCCCATCTCGGGAAACAGCGCGTACGGCATCGCCAGCACGACGGCGGCCAGGTCCACGAGCATGAGGGCGCGGATGACCCGGTTCGCGCGTACGTGCCGCAGACCGTCCAGGACGGCCTGCACCGGGTGTCGCGCCGCGGCGTGATCGGTGTCGGCGTCCTCGTCGGAGCCGGGCGGCAGGCGCGGCAACCGCGACAGCAGGACCGCGCCCAGCACGAATCCGGCCGCGTCGATCAGATAGCACACGGCAACGCCCGGGCCGGCGGCGATCAGCCCCGCCAGACCGGGGCCCACCATCGCGCCGAACTGGGTGGTCAGGGTAAGCAACGCCCCTGCGGCGGCCAGGTGTTCGCGGCCGGCGAGGGCGGGGGTGACGGCCATCAGCGCGGGTGCGCCCAGGCCGCCGGCGAGGCCCGCGGCGATGGCGGCGAGGTAGACGAACCACAATTGCGGCTCGGGTGCGAGGGCGTTGCCGGCCAGGGCCAGGACCACGACGGCGGATCCGGCCCGGGTGACCAGGATCAGCCGGCGTCGGTCGGTGTGGTCGGCCAGGACGCCGCCGGCGAGCAGACCCACGCACAGGCTGACGCCGATCACCAGGTTGACCAGCCCCACGTGCAGCGACGAGTTGCCCAGGTCGTACACCTGGATGCTCGCGGCGACCGAGGTCAACGCGGTGCCGAGCATGGACAGCGCGGTCGCGGTGAACAGCAGCCGGAAATCGCGGTTGGCGCGGAGCGGTGTGACGTCCACCGCGATGTCGCCCAGGCGCACGGATCAGCCCTGTCGGGAGGACGTGACCGGGCCGGGCGCGGTGTCGGTCCGAGGCCGGGGCGCGGTTCGGGCCTCGGCGGCGGGGCTCGGGCCCGTGTGGTCGTTGATCGAGGCGAGGATCTCGCCGGCGCGGACGGCGATGTTGGACAGGAGCGTGGAGCCGAGGCCGTGGGTGTGCTCGGTCCCGCCCTGGAGGTAGATCCCGGCGTCGAGCGGGGGTTCGGTGACCACGCGGTAGTCGCGGCCCAGCCGGGGGCGTCCGAACTCGTCGCGGGTACAGGCGCCGGCGGTGTCGCCCAGGAGGGCGAGTCCGTCGCCGGGGCGGTAGCCCGTCGCGTACACGACCACGTCGGCGCGCAGCGTCTCGGTCTTGCCGGTGGGCAGGAACTCGACGTCCACGTGCGCGGCTTCGGGGTCCTCGCGCACTTCCACGACGCGGGTGGCGTGGCGGATGTGCAGCCGCTGTCGGCCCTGCACGCGCTCCTCGTACACGCGCCGGTACAGTTCCTCGATCAGATCGCCGTCCACGACCGAGTAGTTCGTGTTGCGGTGGTAGTCCGTCAGTTGCCGTTTGACCTGTTCGGGCGCCTCGAAGTAGTGATCGACGGCGGCGGGGTCGAAGATCCGGTTGGCGAACGGGCTGTCGTCGGCGGGGGAGTAGCCGTAGCGGCTGAAGACGGCGTGCACCTGCGCGTCGGGGAAGCGCCGGTGGAGGTAGTCGGCGGTCTCGGCGGCACTTTGACCGGCCCCGACCACCACCGCGGTGCGCACGCCGGCCGGATCGAGGCCGGCGACGTTGGGCACGAGGCGGGAATTGTGCCACACCCGCGTGGTGACGCCGACTCCGTCGGGCAGATGCGGGGTCAGGCCCGGGGCGAGGACCACGTTGCGGGCGCGGTGTACGACGGGGTCGTTCGCGACGGCGACGTCGAAGGCGGTGATCCTGCCGTCGGTGACGACGGGTTCGATCGCGAGGACCTCGGCGCCGTAGCGAACCTGGTCGGCCACGCGGGCCGCGGCCCATTCGAGGTAGCCGTGGAACTCGGCCCGGAGCGGGAAGAACACCTTGTGGTTGACGAAGTCGACGAGGCGGTCGATCGAGTGCAGATAGGCGACGAAGCTGAAGTCGCTGGTCGGATTGCGCAGCGTGGCAAGGTCCTTGAGGAATGAGACCTGCATCGTCGCGCCGTCGACGAGCATGCCGCGATGCCAGCCGAAGGCCGGCTGTTTCTCCAGGAACAAGGCGTTTACCCGGTGGTCCGGGGCGGCGAGCGTGTTGTGTTCCTCGATCGCGACGGCGAGCGCGAGGTTCGAAGGCCCGAATCCGACCCCGACGAGGTCGTGAATGGTCTTTCCGTCGTGCCGAGATGAGGTCAACGCACGCGTCCCTTCCGGTTGGTGGCCTCGAAGGGCGCACAGAACACTTACGGCCTTTCCATAGGCGAGGCTAACCTAACTTTGTTCGATGTGGCCAGGGGTCGGAGCGGGACGGCCGGCCCTGTCCGTCGGCCTGTGTGCCGACGGCGGAGGCTGCCGCGTCGGTCCACGGCCGAGTGGCAACTCCTTTTGGCAGAAGGCCAATTGCATCCCGGTGTCTAGCGTCGGCCGCCGAGTGGGATGACCAGGGGGGTGCCCGCGATGGGGCATGTGATGACTGCGGCGCGCAGGTCGAAGACCTCCCGCACCAGGTCGGGGGTGACGACCTCGGCGGGCGGGCCGGCCGCGACCACCCGGCCGTCGCACATCGCGATGAGGTGGTCGGCGTACCGGCACGCGTGGTTGAGCTCGTGGATGACCATCACCACCGTGCGACCCTCGGCTCGCCCCAGCTCGGCCACCAGTTCCAGGACGTCGACCTGATAGGCCAGATCGAGGTAGGTGGTGGGTTCGTCGAGCAGCAACACCGGGGTGTCCTGGGCCAGTGCCATCGCGATCCACACGCGCTGGCGTTGCCCGCCGGAGAGTTCGTCGATGGCTCGGCCGGCCAGGGCGTCCACGCCGGTGGCCGACAGCGCGGCGTCGACGACGGTGTCGTCGGAGGAGGACCACTGTCGCCACCAGCGCTGGTACGGCGTGCGACCGCGGGCGACCAGATCGCGCACGGTGATGCCCTCGGGGGCGGTCGGCGACTGTGGGAGCAGTGCGAGTCGCTGTGCGAAGTCCCGTCCGGACAGCCGGGCGACGCTCTCGCCGTCGAGCAGGACGGTGCCCTGACGCGGTTTCAGCAATCGGGCCAGTGCACGCAGCGCGGTCGACTTCCCGCACGCGTTGGGTCCGACCAGGGCGGTCACCCGGCCGGCGGGGATGTCGAGGTCCAGGTCGCGGGCGACCACGCGCTCGCCGTAGCCCAGGGTGAGCCTTTCGGCGCTCATCCCGGGAGCGATCGCCGTGCCGTCCGGGCGCCCCGTCGGCCTGGTTCGTTCTGTCGCGATACCCACGTCAGCCTCCCTTTCCGGCCCGGTTGTTCCGGGCGAGCAACCACAGCAGGTACGGCGCCCCGACGGCGCCGGTGACGATGCCGACGGGGAGTTCGGTGGGAAACGCGGTCCGGGCGACCAGGTCGGCCAGGACCACCAGGGCCGCGCCGACCAGACCGCTGACGACCAGGGGCAGCCCGGGGGTACCGGCCAGTCTGCGGGCGATCTGCGGGGCGGCCAGGGCGACGAAGACCACCGGCCCGGCGCACGCGGTCGCCGCCGCCGTGAGCGCGGTGGCGAGCACGAGCAGGGCGATCCGCGAGCGGGTGACCGGCATGCCCAGGCTCGCGGCGGTGTCGTCGTCGAACTGGAGCATGCGGTACGGCCGCGCGAGGGCGACGGTCGCGGGCACCAGCACGACGAGCGCGTAGCCGAGCCAGCGCACGTGGGCGTACTCGCGTCCGTCCAGACTGCCGGTCAGCCACGAAGTGGCCCGCGTCGCGGCGCCGATGTCCACGCGCGCGAGCATCCAGCGGGTGGACGCGGCCAGCATGCCGTTGACCGCGATGCCCACGAGCACGAAGCCGTACCCGGAGATGGTGCCGCCGCGAAACGCCAACAGGTGGATGACAGCGGCAGTTGCCAGCGCGCCGATCAGGGCGCCGAGGGGGACCGCGCCGTAGGTCGTGGACCGCGTGGTGCTCACGCCGCCCAACAGGATCGCCAGGACGGCACCCGCGCCCGCACCGGCGGTGATCCCGATCAGGTCCGGCCCGGCGAGCGGATTGCGCGTCACGGCCTGGAACACCGCCCCGGACATCCCGAGCGCGAGTCCGGCCAGCATCCCCACCAGGGCGCGCGGAAGCCGGAGTTCGTGCACCACCAACTCCGCGTCGGCCGGTCCTGCCCCGAACAGGCCGGTGACCACGTCGCGCCACGCGAGCGGATAGTCGCCCAACGCCAACGACGCGATCAACCCGGCGAAGACCACCGCGACCAGGACGACGACCGCGACGAGCGTGCGCGGGCGCACGGCGAACCCGAGCGGCCCGCGTTCCCACCGCACGACGCGCGGCGTGGGCCGGCCGGTCTTGATCAGGGCAGTCTTCATCCGGAGTGCTCCCCGATCCTTCCGCGCCTGACCAGATATATGAGGAACGGCGCCCCGAGGAAGGCGGTGACCACGCCGACCTCCACCTCCGTCGGCCGCGCGATCACTCGCCCGATCACGTCGGCGAGCAGCAACAACACCGCGCCGGCCAGCCCCGAACACGGCACCAGCCAGCGGGCGTCGGGCCCGGTGAAGGCCCGCAGCACGTGCGGGACCACCAGGCCGACGAACACGATCGGCCCGGCGGCGGCGACCGCCGTGCCGGTCAGCAGGACCACCACGAGCGCGCCCAGGGCCCGCGTGGTGCCCGCTCGTGTGCCGAGCGTGGTGGCGAGTTCGTCGCCCAGGGCCAACGCGTTGAGCCGGCCGGTCAGGGCGAGCGCGAGGCACCCACCGACCACGACGAACGGCAGCAGGAACAGCGTGGTTTCGCTGTCCCGGCCGGCCAGCGAACCGACCGCCCAGGAGCGGTAGCGGCCGAGCGAGTCGGGGTCGGTCAGCACGAGGGCTCCGGTGCCGGCCTCCAGCAGGGCGCTGACCGCGGCTCCCGCGAGCGCGAGCTTGGCGGGCGTCGCGCCGCCCACGCCGGCTCCGCCCACGAGGTATGCGATCGCGCCCGCGACGGCCGCGCCCAGGAAGGCGAACCACAGGTAGCCGTGCGATCCGGTCAGCCCGAGCAACCCCACGCTTGCCGCGACCGCGAATGCCGCACCGGCGCTGACCCCGATCAGGCCCGGGTCGGCCAGCGGGTTGCGGGTCACGTCCTGGGCGACCGCACCGGCCATGCCGAGGGCGACGCCGACCAGGAGCCCCAGGAGCGTACGGGGCACCCGCAGATCGCGGATCAGCCCGGCGTCGCCCGCGCGTTCGCCGCCGAGCATGGCGAACACCTCGCCGGGCGCGACGTTGCGGGTGCCGATGGCCAGGGACGCGAACAGCGCGCCGAGCAACAGCACGGTCAGGAACACGAACAGCCCGAGCCGTCGCGAACGCCCGGGCGCGGCCCGGGCGTCGGGTGTGGCGACGGCGGCGGACGAAGCGTCGGGGGAGTCGACCCGTAGAGACACTCCAGTAAGGTAAGGCATACCTGAATGGCTTGCCCAGTGCGCGTGTCATGGCGTCGTCCCGCCGAATGCCGCACCCATGGCGGGGCGCGCGACGGTCCGGCCCGAGAATCGAGTCCGCAACCACGAAGGAGTTCCCATGGCGCGAGACGACGAGACCACCAACCGCCGCAGCAGTCCCGGGCGTTCGCCGATTCGCACCTGTCTGGCCACGGTCGTGCGCTCGGTCGAGGTGACGCCGAGAATGTTGCGACTCACCTTCGGCGGCGACGGGTTGCGCGGCTTCGACGGCGGCAGGCAGGCCGACGAACACGTCAAACTGTTCTTTCCACCGAAGGGCGAGCCGATCCCGGTACTGCCCGAATTCGGCCCCGAGGGCCTGGTCTTTCCCGACGGCGCCACACCGCCGCACGCGCGGAACTACACCGTGCGGCGCTTCGACCCGGTCGGGCTCGAACTCGACGTCGACTTCGTGATCCACGGCAACGGCCGAGCCGTCGAGTGGGCACGGGACGCCCGACCGGGTGACGTACTGGGCATCGCCGGCCCCGCACCGGGTTCGCATCCGCCGGCCGACGCCGACCAGTTGCTGATCGCCGGCGACGAGACCGCACTGCCGGCCGTCGCCTCGATCCTCGAACGCCTCGCCCCCGGCACCCGCGCGCACGTCTTCGTCGAGGTCGCCGATCGAAACGAGGAACAGTGCCTGGCCGCGGCCCCGGACACCGATGTGCGAGTGCGCTGGCTGCACCGCGACACGACGACCGACGCCGAGGAGGATCAACTGGCCGACGCGGTCTGTGAATTTCCCTGGCCCGACGGCACCGTGTACGCCTGGGTCGCCGGCGAGGCGCTCACCGTCCGCACCATCCGCCGCTACCTGCGCAACGAGCGTGGCATGAACCGGCACACCCTGCACGCCGCCGGCTACTGGCGCCGCGGGAAGACGGTGGAGGAGTGGCTGAGCGAACCGGAGGACACGGACCGCTGACGGCCGACCGGCCCGGCCCCGCCGGCCCCGGGCCGAACGCCTCGACCCGGGCCCTGGTCCGTTCCGTCGACGGGCGTCCGCCTCGGAACCGGGCCCGAAGAATCTCCGACGCAGGGTGTTATGAAACCGCGCGGTCGAGGCGTTACTCGTGTGACGCCAACGTGTGGAGGCCCCATGTCGGGAAGCAAGGCCGCGGACTTCGAAGAGTTCGCGCATGCGCGCAGCAGTCAACTGCTGCGCACCGCCTGCCTGCTCACCGGCGACTGGCACCTGGCCGAGGACCTGGTCCAGGAGACCTTCGGCAAACTCTTCCCCCGCTGGAACCGGGTGAGCACGATGGACGCCCCCATGGCCTACGCGCATACGACACTGGTGCGCACGTTCTTGTCCGCCCGCCGGCTCAAACGGTGGTCGGAGCATCCCGCCGAGGAACTCCCCGAGCCACACGCGCCCGTCGACGACGACATCGAGCTGCGCCTGACCCTCCTGGAAGGTCTGGCCCGACTGTCCCCGGCCGACCGCGCGGTCCTGGTGCTTCGCTATTGGGAGGACTACTCGGTCAAGGAGACCGCGGACATCCTGCGGACCGCGCCCGGCACCGTACCGGTCCGCGCCAAACGGGCCCTGGGCCGGCTGCGCACCCTCCTGGGCACCGAACTGCGAGCCCCGGCGGCGGCATGCTGACCGGGCCCGAACGCCACCATCGACCCCGACCCCGACCCCGTGACCGCGACCGGAAGGACGTGCAGGCCGTGTTCACCGATGCGGACCCGTTCAGCGACGAGGACTTCGAGCGGTACGAGCGGGAGTTGCCCGGGGCGCTGCGAACCGCCGGCGACACGTTTCCCGGGCCCAGTTCCGACCTGGTCGCCCGAGGTCTGGCCCGCGGCCGGCGACGCCGGCGGTTGCGAACCCTGCGTCGAAGCGCCCTCGCCGCCGCACTGGTGACGGCGAGCGTCGCCGGATGGGCCACCGTCGAGGGCGCGTTCGACACCTCGGATCCCGGACCCGCCGACCGCACCGGCGCCCTCTGGGTGACCAACGCGCCGCGCGACCTGGTGTCGCTCCTGGTCAACGCAGTTCCTTCGGGTCGCCAACTGATCGACGGAGATACCTACTTCGCGGCGGATTCGCCGAGAGTGCTCCGTTCCCAGGCACAAGTCCAGGCGACCTACACGACCACGTCCGGATCCTCCGAGATCAGCGTGGTGGTCTCCCGCCCGGTCCCCGGCGGCCGCGAGGACAACGAGGCGTACTGCGCCGAGACCCTCTCGAAGAACGCGTGCAGTCGGTCGCCGGAGCCGGACGGAGGCGCGCTCACCGTGCGCAGGACCGCCAAGGAGAAGGACGGCATCAACCAGTTGTGGAGCGCCCTGTACACCCGCCCCGACGGCGCGCGCGTCGACGTCCGGGTCGTGGGCACGTACAGCGAGCCCGGTGGCGTCGCCGGTGTCTCGGGCCTGAGTATGGAGCAGATCATCGCCATCGCCCGCAACACGGGCTGGGAATCGGTCGGCGCGGCCGTACCCACTCCCGCGCAGCAGGTTGTCGGCTTGGTGCCCGCCCTGCTTCCCCCCGGGGCGCGCGTGCTCTCGGCCGACGGGTCGTGGGGCTCGGACGAGTTCGTCGTGGACACCGGCTCCGGGACCCACCGGCTGGACGTCCGCGTCGAGGCCGGCCCGATCGGCGAGCGCCCGGTCTGCCCACCCGCCGCCAAGGACGATGCCAAGGCCGGTACCTGCGAGATCGTGAAACTGTCCGACGGGACCCCGGCGAGGATCGACCGCGCGCGCACCGAGAACGGCAGGTACGTACCGTGGGCGCTGACCGCATTCCGTGCCCGCGGACTCCGGATCCGCTTCGAGCAGGACCCGCCGTCCAAGACGGACGCGGGCGACAGATCATCTGCCGGACCCTCCGTGATTCAGGACCAGGTGAAGGTGATCGCCGCCTCACCGCGCTGGGACGCCCCCTGACGCGCCGGCGGGCCTGATCCCCGGCCTGGGCTCCCGATTGCCCGGGCCGGGCCCCGCTCTCCCCTTCCGGCCCCGACTGCCGCTCCGGGCCCCGGACTTCCCGGCCCGGGCCCGATTGCCCGCGCCGGGCCCTCGATTCCCGGTCCCGGGCCGCCGAATGCGCACTCCCGGCCGCTGATTTCCCCGTCCCGGGCCCCGATCGCCCGGACCCCCGCCCCCGTCGGGCGCCCGATCCCCTGAGGCCCCCACCGTCCCGGCCCGAACCCACCGCACCGGGACAGGCTTCGCGCTGCCCGCAAACGCCGAGCCGCGCGCATCGGACCCGCCCGCCAACAGCGACGAGAAAGCACCCATGTTCCTTGCACCATTCGAGCGCCTGAGCCGCCTGGCACCGGAGGTATCGAGGTTCGCCCTGGTGGGCGGTCTCGGCTACGCGACCGATGTCGTCCTGTTCAACATCCTGCGGGCACTCCTCGAAACCCCGTCCCTCCTTGCGAAGTTCGTCTCGCTCGGTGTCGCCACCGTGATCGCCTACCTCGGCAACCGCCGTTGGACCTACGGCCACCGGGCCACGTCCGACGATGCCGCGGACGCACGACGGCGATTCCTGCTGTTCGTCGGCTGGAGCTGCGGTGGCCTGGCCATCCAACTCGGCTGTCTGTCGCTCTCCCGGGACGTCCTGGGCTTCGACAGCCTGCTCGCGGACAACATCTCCGGCAACGTGATCGGGATGGCCCTGGCGACGGCGTTCCGCTTCTGGGGCTACCGCACCTGGGTCTTCCGCGCCACGCCACCGGCTCCCGACGCGGCCTGCTCGGCGTCGAACGCCGACGACGTATCCGGACTCGCGCGGTGAACGCCGCCGCACTCGTGATCGCCCTGGTGTGCACGTCGGCCGGCTGCCTGCATCTCGCGTGCGCGAGCGGGATGCGTCGAGCGGTGGACATCGTGCTGGTGTGGCTGCTGCTGAGCACGGCCCAACTGTCCGCGCTGACCCTGCTGGTCGGCGGCCTGCTGCGGCGCCTCGAAGCGGGCGCCCTGTTCGCCGCCGCGGTCGCGCTCGCCGCGGTGGAGATCGTGGCCACCCGACGGGCGGGCGCCGACGCGGCCCGACGCCGCGGGGTCGCCGTCGCAGCCGGGTTGTGGCCGCGCGTACGGCGCTGCGGGCGGCATCCGCTGGTCGTCGTCCTGACGCTGCTGGTGGCCGGCCAGTACTGCTGGCGTGCCGCGCTCGCCGTGTTCCTGGGCCCATTGGACTACGACGGACTGTGGTACCACCTGCCCGGGCCTGCCATCTGGCTCCAACAGGGCTACGTCGGGCACACCCCTCAGGTGTTGTGGGCCGACGTCTACCCGCAGGGCCAGGAACTGCTCACCGGCTTCAGCGGCGCGTTCGTCGGCGACACCCGACTCGGCTGGGCATCCGGCCTGCCTTTCCTCGCCCTGGGCGCGGTCGCCACGGCCGGCCTCGCCCGAACCGCCGGCGCCCGTCGCGCACACGCCACCCTGGCGGGCCTCGGCATCCTGGCCGTCCCCGCGGTATTCCTGGAAGCCTCCACCACCTACGTCGACTTCGCCACCACCGCGACCACCCTGACCGCCCTGCACCTGACCCTGGGCATTCTCCCCGCCGTCCAAAACGCCATCGACCACGGTCGGGACGCGATCGGTTGTCTGCGCCGCCGGGTCCCGATCGTCGGGACCGCACTGGGACTGGCCATCGGCGTCAAGTCCTCGAACCTGCTGACCGCCGTCGTGGTCGGCGCCCTCGTGCTGGTGCAGACCTGGCGCGTGGTCGGCGCCCTGCGCCGCGCCTCACCGCCCACGGAGCGGCAACCGGTGGCGCGCGCACGCCGGTTGCGCGCCCACGCCGCCGCGACCGCCCGGATCGCGCTGCCGAACGCGGCCGTACTGGGCCTGCTCGCGACGGCGTTGGGCGGCTACTGGTACATCCGCACCTGGATCAGGTACGGCAACCCGTTCCACCCGTTCACCATGCTCGGCTTCCACGGCAGGGGATCGGTCGACGAACTGATCATCGTCCACAACACGGTTCCGCAGCTCGCCGGTGAGGGCAAGCTTCGCGCCACCTGGCACTCGTGGCTCTACGACCGCGAACGGGTGGCCTACACCCACGACCAGCAGCCGGGAGGCTTCGGCCTGCAATGGATCTACGTCCTGCTCCCGATCGTGCTGGTCGCCCTCGCCCTGTTCGTGCTCAGGCGCCGCTTCGACCTGCTGTGGGGGCTGCTGCTTCCGGTCCTCGTCTCGGCGACCGCGTCTCCGGCGCCGTGGTGGGCGCGATACCAATTGATCGTGCCGGCGTTCGGCTGCGTGTGCCTGGCCGCCGTGCAGACCGCCTTGGCGCCACGGCCGAGAGACCGCCCGGGAGCACCCCGTGTGATCGTGCCACCGCTGCTTCGACGCGGTGCGGCCGGGCTGCCGGCGGTCGCGTTCGTCGCGACCACGGCGATCTCCATGTGGTGGGCCACGCAGCCGACCAACACCTGGATCGGCGATCGAACGTTCGCCCACCGCGCGACCGTCCGCGAGACCCTGGACCTGATGGGCGACCCGAATCGCGACCGACACATCCTGCCCACGGCCGCCTACGCGGCGATGAACCGCGTCCCCGACGGCCGGACGGTGGCCTTCACCGAATTCACCCACCAGCGCTTCGTGCAACTGATCATGGGCGAACGCGGACAGCGGCGTGTCACCAGCCTGGGCGAACCGCGCGACGCCGCGGACTTCACCCGCCGACTGCGCGCATCCGGCGCCCGGTACGTACTGCTGACCACCGGCGGCCCGGATCGCGACCTGCTGCTCGCCGTCCTGAGCGACCGCGCCCACTATCGGCCGGTGGTGCGCGGGAACGGCGCGATCGGTTGGTTCGGCGGTGGATCCGGCGCGGAACTCTTCGAGGTCGGCGACTTCACCGCGACCGTATGCGCCGACCGACAGCCCCGACTGGCGGTCTCGAAGCCGGCCCCGGACACGATCGCCGTCTCGCTTCGGGACGCCTGCGCGGCACCGCTGTTCGAAGTCGAGGTGACGCTCATGGACGAGACCGGGAAGACGACCGCCCGCACGTGGACCACGGGGGAGGGCGAAGCGGTCCTGCGCATACCGTCCGACCTGGGCGGAAAGCCGCTGCGGGTGCGCTTCGCGGGCGACGGCTACCACGGCCCGGCCGAGACCGCCGCCGGCTGACGTCGTGCGGCCGCGCCCGTCCCCGTCGCTGCGGTCGTTTCCCCAGGTGAGGACCGGTGCAGGTGGGAGCGGCCGGACCGAAGGCGGCGGATTCCGGGGCTCGGGTACTTGTCGTATCGGACAGAAGGGGTACCGGAGTCCTGGGTCTCCCGGACGAGGCGCACGGTGCGGTGGTTGCCTAGCGTCGGAGTCATGAAATCAGATGATTTTCACCCACCCTGTGATACCGACAGTGCGCCGGCCGAGCCCCGGCACGGGCCGGCGTCGAACCCGGCCCGGGGCCTGATCCCGGTCCTGCCGCTGCTGGGCCTGGCCGCCACGGTCAGCACCGCACCGGTGCGCACCGCCACCCCGTCGGCGATGCGCCCGGACATCACCGCCTCGCGCGGTGACCCGGCGGGTGCCCTGGCGCGCTCCGCGTACACGTTGGGCAGTATCGTCCCGGGCGGTTCCGCGGCGGATCTGCGGGCGTTCGACACGATGGTCCGCGGTGCGGAGGTGGTCGGCGTGGGCGCGGCCACGCACGGGTCGAGCGAGTTCTGCACGCTCAAGCACCGCCTGTTCCGGCACCTGGTCGAAAACCAGGGCTTCCGGAGCTTCGTCTTCGCCGCCGGTCGGGGAGCCGGGGTCCGCTTGGACGCGTGGGTACTGCACGGCACGGGCCATCTGAGGACGATCATGGACGAGGAGTTCCAAGCCGGCAGCAGCCACTGGAACACCACCGAGACGCGCGACCTGTTCCGATGGATGCGGACCTGGAACGTGCGCCACCCCGACAGCCCGGTGCGCGTGGTCGGCGCCGGCGTCGACCACGCCGACCCCGCGCCGTTCGACACCACCGACGAAGCCGCGGCCGCGAAGCGCCACCGCGACCGGGTCATGGCCGACACCACCCTGTGGTGGCAACGCCACACCGGCACCAAGGTCTTCCTCTCCGCGCACAACAGCCAAGTCGCCGGCGAGACCCCGGTGCAGGTGTCCGACCACCGGCCCGAGACCCCCGGGCAACTCCTGCGCGAACACCTGGGCACCCGCTACGTCAACGCCGGATTCACCTTCGGCCAGGGATCCTTCAACGCCATCGACGCGAACGCCCCAGGCACGCCCTGGCGTCGCTTCGACATCGGTCCGGCCATCGCACACGGCGGCGAGGACGTGTTGGAACAGGTCTCCCGACGCGACTGGTACCTCGACACCCGCACCGTGCCCCCCGGCACCGCACGCGACTGGCTCGCCGCCGCCCACCCGACCCGCGGCCTCGGTGCACACTGGCCGTGCAACGAATACGAGAACACTCGCCTGGGCCCGAGCTACGACATCCTCATCCATCTGCACCACATCAGCGCGGCCCACCGACGCTGACCCACCGGAGCGGCTGTCGGCGTCGTCCCTGCCCGGCGGGCGCCCTACCGGCGGCCCACAGGCGTCGTCCCGATGTCAGACCCTCGTCGGCCTCCTCGCGGTGAACGCGTCCGCGTGGTCGCGGGCGAAGTCCGCCACGCTCCGGGGCCTGCGGCCGGTGACGTCCTGGACATCGGTGGTGGTGAAGTCTCCCCGGCCCAGGGCGTATGCCTGCGCGTACTCGGTCAGCATCTCGACGATCCAGGGCGGCATGCCGAACCCCAGCAGCCGGGCCTCGCGTGCGTCGTCCGTGGTCGGGATGTAGCGGACCGGGGCCCCGATCACCCGCTCGAATTCCTCCGCCACCTCGGCGAAACCGATCGATCGGGGCCCGGTGGGGGTGTAGATCCTGCCGTGGTGCGGGTTCGGGCCGTCGGCGAGTATCTTGGCGGCGAGTTCGGCGATGTCGCGTGCGTCGACCATGCCGAGGCGACCGTCCGCCGTATTGAGTCGGATGGTTCCCTCGGTCGCGATGTCGTCGGCTTCGTTGAGCAGGTTCTGCATGAACCAGTGCGGTCGCAGGATCGTCCAGCCGAGCCCGGACCGTTCGACCTCGTGGTCGGACAGCGCGTGCAGGCGCCCGCTGCGGGTCGGGGCGTCGTGGGCCGCGTGCACCGCGGACAGGCGTACCACGCGCTCGACGTTCGCCCGGCGAGCCGCCCAGATGGCGTTCATGCCGTTCTCGGACGCGCGCGGGCCGTTGGGGGTCAACATCCACAGGTCGTCCACGCCTTCGAAGGCCGGCGGCAGGGAGCGCGGGTCGTCGAGATCGCCGGTGACCGCGTCGACGCCGCGTGCCCGCAGTGTGTCCGCCTTCGACGGGTCGCGGACCAGTGCCCGCAGCCGGAAACCGGAGCCCTCCAGTGCGTCGATCAAGGCGCCGGACACGGTCCCGGTGGCTCCGGTGATCAGCAGGGTGCGATTCAATGTTCCTCGTCCTTCATGGGGGAGATACCTCGTTGGTCAGCGAGGTGCGCCGGGGTTCCCGCGGATCAGGGAGCGGGCGGCGTCGGGGGTGAGCTGGGCGGCTGCGATCGACAGCAGGGCGAGCACGAACCCCACGCCCTGGAGCGGGGTGAGGGACTCGTCCAGCACCAGCCAACCCAGCGCCGCGGCCACCGCCGGTGACAGCAGGGTCAGGAACGAGACTGCCGTGACCGGCAGTCGGCCCACGCCCTGGAACCACAACGAGTGGGCGAGCGCCGTGGCGACGACGGCCAGCCAGGCGTATCCGCCGAGCGCCGCGGCGTCCGGCGCCGGCGGCAACCCCTCGACGGCGAGCGCGACGGGTGCGAGCAACAGGCCGCCCGCGGTGAGCTGCCAACTGGTGAAGGCCAGTGTCCCGACGCCCGGCGGACGCCCCCAGCGCTTGGTCAACACGACCCCGACCGCCATCGACGCGGCGCCGCCGAGGCCGGCGAGGATGCCGATCGGGTCGAAGGAGATCTGCCCGCGGAGCACGATCAGGCCGACGCCGACCACGCCGGCCACACCCCAGCCGAGCTGCCACCGCGTCGGGCGCACGCCCAGCAGCACGAAGGCGATTCCGGCGACCAGGAGCGGTTGTACGGCGCTGAGCGTGCCCGCGACACCGCCGGGCAACCGGTAGGCGGCGACGAACAGCAGCGCGAACAGCGCCCCGATGTTCAGCGCGCCGAGTACGGCCGAACGCCACCACCAGTCGCCACGCGGCAGCGTTCGGGAGATCAGGAGCAGGAGCAGGCCCGCCGGAAGCGCACGGATCACGCCGGCGCCCAGCGGAACGCCCGGGGGCAGGTATTCGGTGGTCACCAGGTAGGTCGTGCCCCAGGTCATCGGCGCCACGGCGGCGAGGCCGGTGTACCCCCAGGTTCGCGCGGGGCTCTTCGTGATGGCGGGGCCGGCGACTTCGCGTGTTTGGGCCATCGCGCTTCCTTTCAACGTTGAACTGTTCAACGTTGGCGAAGGTAGCGCTGCTGTTAGCATCAGGTCAAACAGTTCAACGTTGAGGAGTGCCGTGCGGGACAACGTCGACTGGCGACTGGACCAGTGGAGAGTCGAGCGACCCGACATCGACCCCTCGCCGATGGGCGTGGTCGGCCGGATCCAGCGCGCGTCCCGCTTCCTGGACCGCGAGCTGCATCAAAACTTCGGCACCCACGGCCTGCAGCTGTGGGAGTTCGACGTGCTGGGCACCCTGCGCCGGGCCGGGGCGCCCTACCGGCTGACCACGGGCGCTCTGGTCGAAGCGTCCATGGTCACCTCCGGGGCGATCACCAACCGCATCGACAGACTGGTCGCCAGAGGATTGGTGACGCGCGAAACCGATCCCACCAATCGGCGCTGCGTCCTGGTCACCCTGACCGATCGGGGCCGCGAACTCGTCGACGAAATCCTGCTGGACCACGTCGACTTCGAGAAGGAACGGCTGAGGCCGCTGAGCCTCACCGAACAGGAACAGCTGGCCGAGTTGCTGCGCAAACTGCTCATCGGCCTCGGCGACCGGCCACCGGACCAGGGCGCGCCGTGAGGGAATGGGATCCGGGCACCGTCCACGAACTTCCGTGCGACCCCCGGTGGCCCGGTCCGATATCCGGAACGGGCCACCGGGTGCGGGGTCGGCGGGTTTCGATCAGCGCGCGAGCGAGCGTCCCGGGTCGATGTTCGTAGCCGGCGACCGGGTCCGAACGCCCGGTCCACTCGCCGTACAACTGAATGATCACGCGTGACTTCCCACCTCGGCGCGATAACCGAAGGAAGTCGGCCAATCACTGTCAGCTAATGCATCGCAGGTGGCTTTTGCGCCAACTCGTGTGGCGGTGGCGGCGTTCGATCAGTCGATTCCCTGGTCGCGCAGGCCGCATTCGAACTCCCGGAGGCGTTGCGGCAGCGGTTCGGTCGCCGAACCGCCCTCCGGGGTGGGGCCGGCGTCCGGGGTTGCCGGGCGCGGCTGAGGCCAGGCGTCGAGGGCGTAGAGGATGTCGAAGTCGCAGAGGTCCATCCAGCCGATGGGGTGGTCGGGATCATGCTCCGCGTCGCCGAGCAGGACGGCCGCGGTTCCCTCGTGTGGGCGCAGGTCGACGGCATGGCGCACGGCAAGCACCCGGACCAGCCCCGGGGAGAAGTCGGCCGTGGGTGCGAAGTCCGCGCGTAGGCGCCAGGTTTGGCCGGACTCGGCGATCAGCCAGGGCGAACCGTCGGCGAGCCGCTCGCATGCCACGCGGGTGGCCGCCTCCCGGCCGAGAAGATCGTCGGTCATGAAGACGTCGATCCAGGCGTTGACGAGGGCCCCGGCGGCCTGGGCGCCGAGGATTTGATCGATGTGCTTGTCGTCGGGGTTCACGGAACTCTCCTGAGGTGACGGCCCTGGGGGAAGGGGCCGGCGGACGGTGGTCGACTGCGGGTGGGTGGTGGATCCGACTGACGATGGCGCGGGTTCGGCGGGGTGTGCGGAGTGCGTGTGAGTTTCATGAACGCTGCGGGCGGCGGCGCCGGATCGTCCGCCGACCGGCACCCGATCCGGGACAACACGGGGGATGGCGAGGCCCATTCCGGCGAGGAGTGTGATCCTGTCGGCACCACGCGGGGGAGCGATCGCCGCTCGGTGCGGGCCGAGGCGGAGGGATGTGCGTGGTGCGGGGCTGCGTGGGTGCCCGGCATGTCGGCCCCTACCTGAATACGAATTCCGGGTCCGCCCGGTTGCCCCATGCGGCGCTTCTTCTTCGTCGGAACACGCGCGGCCGCCCGATCACCGCCGCCCGGGCGCCGGTTCGAGGGGCATACGTGGGTTCCGGGACGCGCTCGGTCGCGACGAGTTGTACGAACGGCCCGTGCCCAGGGACCCGGGCGCCGCCGGTATCGGCCACGTGAGAGCCTGGCACCGGCTTCGCCAAGATCGGTACCGGCGCACCTACGGCGCACACGAGTCTCCCGCAGCAATCGGGGAGCGCGCCGGGGGAGGCGCCGACGGCAGCCTCCACCCCGAAGAGGTCACCCACGACCGGAAAGTCGCCGCGCCGCCCCGAAGCCGCGGGCGGGTTCGGTCACGGGGTGCCTTTGGCGGTGTCGATGGCTGCCGTGATGTCCTCGATCGTGGTCAGGCCGTCCCTCGTGGTCAGGGTGACGCCGTATTCCCGTTCCAGATTGAGGAGCAGTTCCGCCTTCTGGATCGAGTCGAACCCCAGGTCGGTCTCCAGGTTCGTTGTCCCGGTGATCTCGTCTATTCCGACCCAGGCCAGATTGGCTGCGGCCCCGATGACGGCCTTCTCGGACGTGGTCAATTCGTACTCCCGGGTTCGCGGTCGAGCGGGCGGCCCGGCCCTGAAAGCCGCGCGCCTGCGACCGGTGCGGTGGCGCACGGCCCGTTCAGGATCAGGATCTCACGATCCCGTCGGCGCCAAACAACGATTGGGTGTCTCCATGGTTGCCATGCGGGAGCGGGAGGCGCGACGCGGACGAAAAGGGTTTCATCCGGTAACCGAAAGCTTCGATCCTGCTACTGTTCGGCGCAGAATGCGGAAGTGGGTTCCGGGGGAGGATTCCGATGGCCGAGGCAATGTCCGAAGACAAAAATGTCGAGACCGTGACGCTTGGTCCCGGCTGTTTCTGGTCCTTTGACGCGGTGGCGCGCCGAACTCCGGGGATCACTTCGAGCGTCGCGGGATACGCCGGGGACAACGGTCCGCCGCCGGACTACGAGGGTTACGTACGCCACGGGCTCAACCCGCAGAAATTCGTCGAGGCGGTACGGCTGACATTCCGGCCCGAGGAGATCTCCTTCGAAGAAGTACTGATCTTCTTCTTCCGGAGCCATGACCCGACCACGCCGAACCAGAGCGGCGCGGACCACGGCTCCATCTACCACTCGACGATCTTCTACGCCGACGAGGAACAACGCGTGCGGTCCGAGAAGGTCATGGATTCGGTACGGCGGCAACTCGGTCGGGATATCGTGACCGACCTGCGGCCGTACGGTCAGTTCTTCGAGGCGGAATCCGACCAGCAGGACTTCTACAACAAGCATCGTGTCGAGCCGTATTGCCGGGCGGTAATCGAACCGAAGCTTCGCACGCTGGGCCTGGACGTCGACTGAGCACCGACCGATCCCACGTGACGCATCCCGTGGGTGCACGACGATCCGACCGGAGACCGCGGCGGTCGCCATGACGGACGCGACCGCGGTCGATGCCCCGGGCCGCGGGTGACGCGCGCGGTGACGCACCCCCGGAGACCCTTGCGGTGCTCCTTTGCGCTTCAATACAATGTCACACATTATTGAGGGGTTGCCCGGCCGCGACGGCGTTGTTCCGGCGGTCCACCGGAGGAGCGCCCGCTCACCGTCGAGGAAAGGCGTTCGCATGACCACCACCGACCTGCCGATCGCGTGTCGTCCGGCACGCTCGTTCCGTGCCGAGGCGGCGCGTTGAACACCGCGTCGAGCGCCGAGCGCGTGAACATCGAGACCGTCGACTACCACACCGCCGGCGAACCCTTCCGGATCGTCTCCGGTGGCCTGCCCGTCATCGCCGGCGACACCGTCGCCGAGCGCCGTGCGATCGCCCTCGGCGCGGGCGGTACCGCCACCGCGCCGCGTCCGGGGCCGCTCGACGACATCCGACGGCTGCTCACCCACGAACCGCGCGGACACAGCGGCATGTACGGCGGCTTCGTGGTACCGGCGGACGACGACGAGGCACACCTGGGAGTGCTCTTCTGGCACAAGGACGGCTACTCCACCGCCTGCGGCCACGGCACCATCGCGCTGGGCGCGTGGGCCGTCGAGTCGGGG
This sequence comes from Embleya scabrispora DSM 41855, assembly GCF_000372745.1. Classification (GTDB taxonomy): domain Bacteria; phylum Actinomycetota; class Actinomycetes; order Streptomycetales; family Streptomycetaceae; genus Embleya; species Embleya scabrispora. The sequence continues at coordinate 219,099 of NZ_KB889664.1, forward strand.
CTGGTCACGGCCCCCGCGGACGGTCCGGCACGGGTGTACATCGACGTCCCCTCCGGCCGAGTCACCGCCATCGTCCGGCGCCGAGCCGGCCGCACCACCTCGGTGACCTTCCGCAACGTGCCCACCGCCATCGCGGCCCGGAAGATCCCGGTGGCCACCTCCCGCGGACTCGCGCACGTCGACCTCGCCCACTCCGGAGCGTGCTACGCCTCCGTCTCCGCGACCTCGCTCGGCCTCTCCGTCTCCGCGGACCGACTTCCCGAAATCACCGCGATCGGCCGGGAGATCCGTGCCGCCCTCGCCGACGAACCCGCCACCCGGCACCCCGACGATTCGCGACTCTCCGGCGTCTACGGTGTCATCCTGTACGAGGAACTCCCGGCCACCGCGGCAGGACCCAACCAACGCAACGTCACCGTTTTCGCGGACGGGCAGATCGACCGATCCCCCTGCGGCTCCGGGACCTCCGCCCGGCTGGCCCTGCTGGCCGACAGCGGTCTGCTGGGACCGAACGACGAACTGCGCCACGAATCCATCATCGGCACGGTGTTCACCGGCAAGGTCGTCGCATCGCATCCCGCCGGAGTGATCACCGAGGTCACCGGCACGGCACGGCGCACCGGCGAACACCGCTTCATCCTCGATGCCGACGACACCCTCGGAACGGGATTCCTCCTGTGACGGCGGATCAACTCCCCACGATCCCGGTCCGGTTGACGCCGATCGAGGCCGTCGAGACGATCGAGCAGACGCTGCTGGCGGGGCTGGATCCCGAGTGTGTCCCGCCGCGTTCGAGCGTCGCCGTGCCCGCCGGTGAGCTCCTGCTGATGCCTGCGGCCGGGTCTTCGCACGTGGGCGTCAAGATCGCCGGAGTGGCCGCGGGAAACCCGGCCAGGGGCCTGCCTCGCATCACCGGCAGCTACCTGCTGCTGGACGGACCCACGCTCCGGCCGCTGGCCCTGTTCGACGGTGCCGCGCTCACCGCCGTGCGCACCCCCGCCGTCACCGCCGTCGCCATGCGCCGCCTCGCGGTTCCGGACGCCTCGCACCTGGTGCTGTTCGGCACCGGCCCCCAGGCGTACGGGCACCTGGACGCGATGGCCGCCATCCGTCCGCTGACCCGACTCACCGTGGTCTCCCGCAGTGCCGCCCCGGCCCGGGAACTGGCCGAGCACGCACGCTCCCTCGGGCTCGCGGCGACGGTCGGCAAGCCGGACGCCGTGGCCGACGCCGACCTGGTGGTGTGCGCCACCACGGCTCGTACTCCGCTCTTCGACGGCACCCTGGTGCCCGCCCACGCGGCCGTCGCGGCGGTCGGCTCCCACGAACCGACCGCGCGTGAGGTGGACACGGCACTGGTACGTCGCTCCGCGGTGTACGTCGAGGCCCGCGCCGCCGCGTCCCGGGAAGCCGGGGACCTGCTGGTCGCCGGGTGGGACGAGATCTTCGACGGGGAATCCGGGCCGGGCAACCTCGCGGAATTGGTGCGGGGGCGGATCACCGTCCCCGACGACCGGCCGCGCCTGTTCAAGAGTGTGGGCATGTCCTGGGAGGACCTGGCCGTCGCCGTCGCGCTCTACCGTCGCAGCCTGAACGACCCCGACACACCCTCGGCGGGGCGCCCTTCGACGTCCGGCTCCGCCGCCCCGGCAGCGCACCGCCCACCCCGGCCCGGACGACCGTGACCGCGCCGCGCCCGGTGGTCAGCGGCGATCCGGGGGCGGGGGTCGGGAGGTGACGGTTGTTCCGAGGCCGACCGGGGCCGGTGTGGTGGCGCGGTCGGTCAGATGACGCAGGGCGTGGGCGGCGGGGGAGCCGGCGGGGGCGGTGTAGATCGTCATGGTCAGGTCGGCGTCGTCCGGGGCGCGCATCGCCACGTAGTCCAGGGCGAGTTCGCCGAGGCGCGGGTGGGCGAAGCGTTTGCGGCCGCGGGTTTTGGCCCGGACGTCGTGGCCGACCCACAGGCGGCGGAAGTCGGCGCTGCCCTGGGAGAGTTCGCATACCAGGGTGGCCAATCGCGGGTCGTCGGGGTGGCGGCCGGCGTCCAGGCGTTGCGGGCCCGGCCCTGTTCCAGGCGGGTGTGGTAGTCGACGCTCACGCCCGCGAGCTGGGCCGGTTCCTCGCGGCGCAGACTCGGAACGCGGCGTTGGCCGCCGAACCCGCCGGCGCCGACGTCGTTCGGGCTCAGCCGGGCCCGCCGGGGCCGGCTGGTGTCACCGGCGGTGCGGGGACGGGCGCATCGAGGGGTGCTCCGCGCACGGTACGGCCGTCAGCGGTCCGTCGCGTCCGCGTCGCAGGCGGGTCGCCGCGCGGCGGGGCGGGGCGGGGCAGGGAGCGGTGTGGCGGGCTCGTGGACCGAGGACGGCGCCGCCGGTTGCGCGATGGTGGCGGCGGTCACCGGGGGGCCGGGTACGGCGCCGAAGTTGCGGGCGCGCTCGGTGTAGGTGGTGATGGCCTGCCACAGGTCGCGGCGGTCGACGTCGGGCCAGCGAGTGTCGCTGAAGTGCAGTTCGGCGTACGCGGCGTGCCAGGGCAACAGATTGGAGGTGCGCTGTTCGCCGCCGGTGCGCCACAGGAGGTCGACGTCCGGAAGGTCGGGTAGGGCCAGGTGGGCGGCGAACACGCGCTCGGAGATGTGCGCGGGGTCGATTCCACCCGCGGCGGCGGCCCGGGCCAAGGAGGCGGCGGCCTGGGCGAGTTCGATCCGACCGCCGTAGTTGATGCACAGGGTCAAGGTCAGGCCGGTGCGTTCGCCGGTGCCGTGTTCCAGGCGGACCAGCTTTTCCAGGATGTCCTGGGGCAGTCCTTCGACGGAGCCGGCCCAGCGCACGCGGATGTCGTGGTCGAGGACGGTCTCTTCGACCATGTCGTCGCGTACGAGTGCGAGCAGGCCGTCGATCTCCTCGGGGCGGCGGCGCCAGTTCTCCGTGGAGAAGGCGTAGAGCGTCAGGTGGCGCAGGCCGATTTCCAGGGCGCCGTGGACGACGTCCTGCATCGATTTCCCGCCCGCGCGGTGGCCTTCGGTGCGGGGGAGACCCCGGTCGGTGGCCCAGCGGCCGTTGCCGTCCATCACGACGGCCACATGGCGCGGGAGTCGGTGCGCGGGCCAGGTCGGCGGGACGGTGCCGGAGGAATGCGGCCGGGGAGGGGTGGGAGTGTCGGAGCGGGGGGTCGGCAGCAGGCCGGCCAGGGTCGGTGCGCGCGGTGTCGTGCCGTCGTGTCGAGACCGCGCGGGGGCGATCGGCGTCAGGAACTTCCAGGCGACGTGCGCCTTCACCTGGGCGGGCAGCAGGATGCGCCAGGTCGCCGTGCGGGGCAGGCGGGGTTTGCGGCGCAGCAGCTTGGTCCCCGTGCGTTCGATGCGGTCCAGGCGCAGCCGGCCGACGTCGGTCACCGCGCGCGCCACCACCGCCAGTGCGGGGGGCAGTTCCCGGAACAGGTCGGGCTGGGCGAGCCAGGTCCGGGCCTGTGCGGCCAACCGGCCGATCAGGGCCTCGACGGGGGCGCCCGGCGCGTCGTGCGGGGCGCCGTCGCGGGTCGCGCTTCGGGCGGCGCTCACCAGGTCCGCCGCCGTGAGGGCGTGGTCGGCGAGGACCTCCATGGGCATGGTGATCCGGCCCTGGGCAAGGTCCTCCGCGAGGTCTTCGAGGTTGTCGATGATGCCGAGGGCGTCCACCCACTGCCGGGCGGCCTCCAGGTAGCGCAGCCGCAGGGGCAGATACAGCCCGGCGGCGGCCAGCAGGGCCGCGCCCTGGGCGAAGAAGGACGTGTTGACGGCTTGGGAGTAGGCGCTCCACGCCTTCCAGGTGGGATGGGTACGGCCGTCGATGTCCGCGCGGGTCGCGGCGAAGGCCGCCGTCAGACCGTCGGTCGGCAGATCCCACGTCCGCATCGTGTGCACCAGGGCGCGACGTACCGGATCCGTGCTGTCGCCGCGCCGCAGGTCCTCGTGGAACGCGGTGGTCCAGGCGTCGAACAGGGCCTCCCTGCCGGAGGGTTCCCCGGCGTCGGCGATGTCGTCCATCACTCGGCCGGCCGCGTAGATCGCCCACAGGGCCGGTCGTAACGCCGGTGGCATCAGCCGGGCCGTTCGATACTCCGTACCGCCCGCCCTGCGGACCTCGGTGCGGCAAGCCTCATAGGCTTCGACGAGCCGCGGGTCCTCGATCGCGGCCGCGCGGTAGACGGAGCGGGGACGGGGCATGTGACTCCTCAACCGGACGTGACGGTATCCGCCGTGCGGCGGGCACATCGATGCGGGTCGGGCGCACCCGCCGAAGGCGGAGACCGCGCGGGTCCCACCCGGCTCCGGGCAACTCCGCTGCCACGACGCGGCGTTGGCGCGGTTCCCGAACACATGTAGAGGCAACCGGCTATCGACTCGCCATGTCACGCGAATGGGTCAAAGATGCCTCGTAGGGGTGACGTTGCCAGGGCCGAACGGGTGACGGGTGACGGCCGCCGGCCGTGGATGCGACGACCGCGTCGACGGCCCGCGTGTGTCCGGAACGCATCGGTCCGCACGATCCTGCCCGCGTATGGAGCTCACGTGCTCGCCGCGTCGCGGTCGACGGAGGACAGCGGTGGGGCGATGTCCTCGAGGGAGTGGCGTTCGGCGTCGATGGCGAGGAACCCGGCGACGATGCCCGCGGCGAGCATGAGGCCGGCACCGATGCAGAAGGCGAGGACGGTGTCCGAGACGTCGCCGGACTTGGTCGGGTCGCGGTGACGGCGACCCGGATTCGCCGACCTCGGGGGGTGCGGACGTGCGTGGGGGGCGGGTTCGCCGAGCGCGCGTCGAGCCGCACCTTGCGAATACGCCCCCCGCACGCTCTCCCGGCGCGGACGAACACGGCACAGCATGTTCAACCCGCACCCTGTCCGGGGCGGACCGAGCAACGAGACGATCGAGGGATGCCCATGGCCCAGGACACCCGACAGCCGCCGGCGGCCCGCCCGTTGCGCCGCCGTGCCCGCGGCGAAAGGCGACGCGCCCGCGGCGAAAGGCGACGCGCCGCACACGACGCCGCGCGTACGGCGGGAGACACCACCGCCGCCACCCTGTTCGGAGGCAGCCTCACCCCCGCCTGGAGCGGATACCAACACCGGCGCCAGTCGACGGAGTTGTCCTTTCCGGGCACGCTGCGTCGGCTGCCGCGGCTGGTCGCGCGGTCCTTGCGGCTGGGGTGGCAGGCCGATCCGGGGGCGCTGGTGATCGTGGTGATCGCCGAGATCGGCCAGGGGTTGACCGCCGCATTCGGCCTGTTGGCCACGAATCAGATCCTGCTGGAACTGTTCTCCGCCGGACCCACACCCGATCGGGTCCGTTCCGCCGCGCCGGCCCTGCTGACCGTGGCGATCCTCGGCTGTCTCGGGGCGCTGCTGCGGGCCGCCTCCACGGCCGCCACCGGTCGACTGGAGCCGAAAGTCGAACGCGCCGCCGAGGTCGAACTCCTGGAGCGGGTCATCCGGGTGGAGATGACCAAGATCGAGGACCCCGAGTTCAAGAAGCTGATGAGCACGGCCCGCTACGGCACCAATGCCAGTCGCCTGATGATCACCTATGGCGTCCAGGTCGTGAACGCCCTCGTGTCGCTGATCGCCGTGGGCACGGTGCTGGCCGTCCTGCACCCGCTGCTGCTGCCGCTTCTCGTGCTGATCATCGTGCCGCAGGGCTGGGGGACGGTGCACTCGGCGCGCCGGAGGTATCGCTCCGTGTCGGCCTGGACGAACCACAGTCGCCAGCAGAGCGAGATCGCCTACTCCCTGTCGCACCACAGCACCGGCCAGGAGATCCGGGTCCACGGAGTCGGGTCCTACCTCCTGCACCACTATCGGGTCATGGCGCGATGTTCCGAGGCGGAGCAGACTCGGCTCGCCCGCGCGGATGCCACGACCGACCTGCTCACCTCGGGACTGTCCGGCGTCGCGTCGGGCATCACGTACGCGACGCTCGCGTGGCTCGTCCTGGGCGGCCACACCGGTCTCGCGACCTCGGGCACCGCGGTGCTCGCCATTCGGACCGGCACCGCCAATCTCGGCGCGCTCGTCCGGGCGATCAACAGCCTGTATGCCCAGGCCCTGTGGCTCAACGACCTCGAACAGGTCTGCGCCATCGCCGACACCCACGCGATCCCCGACACGGGAGCCTCGCTCGGTCCGCCGACGACGATCGAGGTACGCAACGTGTCGTTCACCTATCCCGGCCGTGACCGGCCCGCCCTGGACGACGTGACCCTGACGCTGCCCCGCGGCAAGGTCATCGCCCTCGCGGGGGAGAACGGCTCGGGCAAGTCCACCCTCGCCAAGATCCTCGCCGGCCTGTACCTGCCCTCCGAGGGGCACGTCCTGTGGGACGGCGTGGACATCCGCGAAGCCGACCGCACCACGTGGTTCGAGCACATCGGCCTCGTCCAGCAGGACTTCGCCCGTTGGGACCTCACCGCCCGAGCCAACGTCGTCATGGGCCGCCCCGACGTCGCGGCACCCCCGGACCCGATCCTGTTCCAACAGGCGTCCGACTACGCCCAGGCGCACAAGGTCACCGACGAGCTTCCCCGGGGCTGGGACACCCTTCTCGACCAGACCTACGACGGCGGTGTCGAACTCTCCGGCGGCCAATGGCAACGCCTGGCCCTGGCCCGGGCCCGATTTCGCAACGCGCACGTGGTCGTCTTCGACGAACCGACCGCCGCTTTGGACGCGCACGCCGAACACGAGGCGTTCACCCGCATGCGCGAACTCGTGCACGAGGGCGTCACCGTCATCCTGATCACCCACCGGCTCGCCTCCGTACGACGGGCCGACCACATCCACGTGCTCGACCACGGCCGCGTCGCGGAGTCGGGCACGCACGAGGAACTGGTGGCCGCCGACGGGCCGTACGCCCGGATGTACCGGATCCAAGCCGACCAATACCGCCAGGAACACCGGGAGTCGGCGTCGTCCGCACCGGACACCGCACACGAGGGCGACCCGTCCACGGACTGCCGGTCGTGATCAGCCGAGATGGGGTTCGTGTTCGGGTGCGGTCGACTTTCGGGGTGCGGGGGCGCGCATTGCGCCGGCGTCGACCGGTGTGGGATCGGCGGATGCGCCGGTGCGGGGGCGGGCCCATCGGCGCATGATCGGGAGTTCGTAGTACCGGTATACGGCCAGGGACAGGGCGATGGAGAGCACGGTCAGGGTCACGACGAACAGGGCGCCGGGCAGGACGGCGAAGGTCTTCTCCGCTCCGAGCATGTGGCGAATGGTCAGCATGAGCGGGTAGTGGGTCAGGTAGAGCGCGAAGGACGCCTCGCCCAGTGCGACGAGGCGTGGGTGGCGCATCAGGCGGGCGCGGCCCTGGATGTCGGCCCGGGTGAGGGCGGCGATGATCAGGGCGAGCGGGGCGGCCATGGCCATGCCGAAGGCGTACTGGGTGGGCAGGAACGGCAATGCCCCGAACACCACCACTGCGGGGGCGGCGACCCGGGTCCGGTTCAGGTGGGGCAGGCGGCCGGTTTGCACCAGGCGGGCGGTGAGGATGCCCAGGACGAACTCCGACAGCCGCACCGGCGGGCAGAGGTAGACGAACCAGATGCTGGTCGCGTTGGTGGGCATCCAGTCGTACAGCTGCGGCCCCGGCACGAAGGTGGACACCAGCGGCATCAGGAGGGTCGCCGCGGCGAGCGCCGCCCAGTGGTTGCCCAACCGCCGCGTGGGGATCTTCGACACGGCGGCCAGGAGGACGGGGAAGAGAGCGTAGAAGAAGGCTTCGCAGGAGATCGACCAGGCGGGGGCGTTGAAGCTGAAGAAGAAGCCCGCGTCCGGGATCCAGCTCTGCACCAGGAACAGGCTCGCCACCGCGGCGCCGGCACTGTCGCCGTCGGGCATCACGGTGGCCGGCGTGGCGACGATGACGGTGAAGAAGGCGACGGCCAGGGCCCAGCCGATGACGTGGGTGGGGACAATCCTCCAAAAGCGTCGGCGCCAGAACGCCCGGTGCGACTCCCCCGGAACGTGGGCCCAGGTGAGCACGAATCCCGACAGCACGAAGAAGCCGCTCACCGCACTGGTGGCGATCGGCTCCATCACCCGCAGTGGGCTGTCCGGTTCGAGGTCGAAGATGCCCGAGATGAGGGACAGATGACACAGCACCACGCAGAGCGCGAGGACGAAGCGCAGGCCCGTCAGCGAGGGAAGCCGGGCGGGGAGGACCTTGTCGGGCACTGGCTGATCTCCTTGGCCAGCGGTCGTCGGCACGCTGGGGAGGCGTAACGGCTGTGATCCTCGGGCGGTCGGGCGCCCGTGCCCGGGGTCTCACCGGGGAGGACACCCGGAGGAAACGGTGACGTGCGGCTTCCCGTCGGACCTCACCGGGCGTCTCCCGGCCCGGCCGGGCCGGTGGTGTGCACGGGCAGGCTGTGCGGGTGCCGCAGACCGCCCCGGTGCCAGGACGGTTCGGCCGGGTCGCCGGCCGGTGTGAGCCGGGGCGGGCGGTGCCATGCGCCAGGCGCTGTGGTGGAACGGTGCGGCCAGGCGCAGCAGTTCCTCCACCACGGCTTCGGCGTGACCGCCCACGCGGGCAGCCCGCCGGCCGGCCGCACCGCCATCACACCGGGCCGTGCCGTCGGCGCCGCGTACCGCTCGGCGAAGTCCTGTGCGGGCACCGCCGGGCAGTACAGGGGCTGGGCACGCGACCAAGGCGCAGACAACGACTGTGGCAAAGTCATGGATCTCCGAACCATCGGGAGATGGCGGCCCGACGAGCCGTCACCGACGGGTCGAAGCGTATGAGCGGGGTATTTGGGAACGAAATTGATCGGTCACACAAGTAAGCCGGGTGGCGGGCAGGTGCACACCCGGCTCGGGGCTCGGCAGGGATGCGTCCGGGCCTGCACTGTCCGTACGACGACGTGGGGGCGTGTGGACACGGACCAGCGCGTCATGGTCGGCGAGGGTGGGCGGGGCGGCGGGGTATCGGGACATCACCCGCGCCGCGCCCGCGTTCGCCCTGACCGTGACGCGCTCGTGGCGTTGTTCGTCGACCCGGTCGCCCGAGGCCGGGTCGGTTACTCCGCGTCCGCCACGGTCCGGCTGCCGCCCGCCTGGTCGTTGTCCTTGAGCGTGCCCCAGCCGTGCCAGCGGTCGATCCGGATCCAGGCGCTGACTCGGCCCCGGTTCCGCTGCGGGTATTCCTGGTCGGTGTAGTGACGGGCCAGCCGGTCGATGTCGACCATGTCCTTGTCGTCGCGGATCTCGTCGATGTGGCCGACGATGCTGAGGTGCGTGTACCAGTTCCCGGTTTCGAGCACGGTGAGGGAGACGCGGGGATCGTTGCGGATGTGGTCGAGCCGCTTGCGTCCCTCGTCCATGTTGAGCAGGATGCGTCCCTCGTCCCACAGGTACCAGGTCGCCGTCGAAACGGGCTGCCCGTCGGCCCGAAGCGTGGTCACGACTGCGGGATTGGGCTGCCGCAACATCGCGATCGCCTCTTCGGGCAGCGGCGGCTTCGACATGTGTCCTCCTCGTCGGTGTCCGGCCGCGGTGGGAGTCGCGGCGAGTTCGCCGCACCGGACCGCAACGAAACAGTACTCCGGGGCTCACCCGGATCTCGGGTGTGCCGCAGGCGGGAACAGGGGTCGGCCGCGAACATGGCGACGGCGCAGCCGATCCGTACGGCATGTGTACGGCGGATGCGCGGGACGAAAGCCCTTGGAGTGGCATCCGGGAACCGCCCTCGTGTCTGCGTCGACCCGGGGCCACATGCGTTTAGGGTGGCGGCGGCGCGTCCGGAAGGTCGGCTTCCGGCGATGAGGGATCCAGGTGTGTCCGTATGTCGCTCAGCATCCGTAACCGGTTCAACGGCACCGCGACCTCGGTGACCACCGGCGAGGTGATGGCCACCGTCAAGGTCCGGCTCGACTCCGGCCGCGAACTCACGGCCGCGATCACCGTCGACGCGGTCACGGACCTCGGCCTGGCCGAGGGCAGCGCGGTGCTGGTCCTGGTCAAGGCCACCGAGGTATCGCTCGCCACCGGCGCCGTCGGCGGCTTGAGCATCCGCAACCGAATCCCCGGCATGGTGACCGAGGTCGCCCTCGGCGGCGCGATGGCCGGGGTCAAAGTCGCCACCGATGACGGCGAGTTGACGGCCGTCGTCACCGCCGAAGCCGCGCACGACCTCGGCCTGGCGTCGGGTTCCTCGGTGACGGCCCTGCTCAAGTCGACCGAGGTTGCGCTCGCCTCGATCTGATCTCTCGTCCGCCGGGTTCGATCTCGCCGACCCCGGAGACATCGCCGCCGTCCCCGAGGACGGGCGATGGGCGGGCCGCCGGTGACGACGGCCGCTGCGCCCACGCGCGCGAGGTCATCGCCCGCGCAGCGTGGTCGGCAGGATGCCGCCGCCGTCGACCTCGAAGGCGTTTGATCAACTCCGCTTCGGCAGCGGTCCATTCCGCGCAACCGGCGGTGTCCGGCTTGGTCATCGCCAGGCCCGCGAGGCGCTGGTACTCGGGGTTGTCGACGGCACTGAAGATGAGGCCCTCGGGCGGCTTGGGCCCGGAGAAGAACGGGAGGTTCTGATCGGGCGTGGGCACCGAGACCTCTTCCATCCCGCCGCCCGCAGCGCCTCGGCGGCCCGGGTCACGTCGTGCGGCGGGAGGTTGGCGGTGATCGAGTCGGTGGGGCAGGGCGGTGTCATCGTGGTGCCGAGTCGGGTCGCGGCCACACCCTTGCCGCCGGTGGCCACCGCGCCGAGCTGCTTGAGGTCGAGCGCGGCGACCAGGGCCCAGCGCACCCGGGCATCGGCGGTGACGCGGTTCGGGGCCTCGTTGAACAACAGCCGGCCGAGGGTCCCGCCGGGTCTCGAACCCGAGGCCGGCCGCGGTCAGGCGGGCGCGATCGGAACCGACGACCCGCGCGACGTCGAGCTGCCCGCCCGGCAGCAGGTTGGTCCTGGCGGACTCGTTGCCGACGAACTTGAAGACCACCCGATCCGGTGTGTCGCCGACGCCCGTCCGGGCCGCCTTCGCGCTCCTGGGCGCAGGCCGGGCGATCACCTCGTGGCGGGCGTGTCTTCGTCGATGACCGGGCAGCGGTCGGCCGATCGGGGTGACGAGACGTGTGGCGTGTTGCCCACGACGTCGATCGGGCCCGTTCGTGCCGCGTCGAAAAGCGCCGCGCCGGTCCGGCCGGCCCCACGGGGGGAGGGTCGGCCGAACCGGCACGGGTCGTCGTCGCGAACCTGGAGAACCGGTGGTTCGCGACGATCGCACACGTCCGGTACGGACCGGACGCGGGTCGGGTGGTTCACCGGGTATCCCGGTGGGGTGGCTGATCCCATGGTCACAGGGATCGCCTCCGGTGCGCGTCGCCCTGCGGTCTGACGGGGAGCGTCACTCCGACGGCCGAGTGGGCCTACCGCAGGAGGAGAAGAAACCGGTCGTGTCCGGCGCAGACCGGTACGCGGGTACCGGGACTCCTCCCCGTCGCGCCCACATCCGGTGGCACCGAGGGGAGTTGCGCCGCGGCGCCGCCCGGGCATGGGCGTGGTCCGCGTGGCGAACCACCTCGTCACGGCAGGGGTGGGCCTGTTGGCGTGCACGATCGGCTGCTCGTTGTTGCTGCTGTTGCGGGTGGCCACCGGCACCGTGACCGCGGCGGTGCTCACCGCGTCGGCCGCGGCGTGGTTCCTCGGCTGGTGGCTCGTCCTGCCGTTGGTCCTTCGCCCGCGCGAACCGGAGTCGCAGGCGGGGGAGGCGAGTCCGGACCGGCACGCGACCTGAGAGATCGCTGCGCCGCCGGTCCCGCGGCGTGGTCACGGGAAGGCGAGCGGGATGAACAGGTGTGCGGTGTCGGTGACTTCGAGCAGGCGGCCGAGTCTGTCGCCGGGCGCGAGACCGAAGCGCGTCCCGGTTTCCTGGGCTCTGGCCCGCGCGTACAGCAGGGCGTGAAGACCCGTACTGTCGCAGAACGTGAGGGTGCGCATGTCCACATCCACCCGGTGCGCCCCGGTGTCCAGCGCGATGTCGAGGGCGCGGCGCAGGTGTGGTCCGGTGTCGATGTCGAGTTCACCGCCGATCCGCAGCAGGACCCGGTCGCCGGCGACGCTCACCCGAATGCGCAGGTGCTTCGGCGCGGTTTCGGGGCGGTCGGTTCGGCGGGTCCTGGGGCGACCCGGGGGGTGGGACGGGTGGCGGGTGGCGGGGCGTCGTGGGGCCATGACGGGCTTCCCTCCCTCGCGTATCGGGCGGGGACCTCGATCGTTCGGCGGCGGCATCGGATGTCTCATGGTCGAGTCGCTCTGGCCTTCGTGGTCTCCAGCATCGGTTGTCGCCGAACATACGTCAAGAAATTCATGAACTGCAATTCGTGTGTCGAGTTGCCGGAATGATCGAGCCTATGATGGTCGGCATGAGCGATGCGGAGCAGTCCCGGCCGTCATGGACGTTCTTCACCAATCACGCCCGTGTGCTCTCGGTGATCGCCCGTGATCCGGAAGTGCGGGTGCGTGACATCGCCGCGGCGTGTCTACTGACCGAGCGCGCGGTTCAGGCCATCCTGGTGGACTTGGAGGACGGCGGGTATCTGACCCGTCAGCGCAGCGGACGGCGCAACATCTACCGGGTCGTGCCCGGAACCGAGGTTCGACATCCGGCCGATCGTGGCCGGGCCGTCGCCGACGCCCTCGACCTGCCCGAACAGGAGCTGTCGAGCGGGGCGGACGCGAACGCGGTTTCGGCCGACGCGGGTGAGCGGGAGTTCGGACGGCACGATCGCATGGATTCCGGAGGTTGAGCAGCGCTCCTGCGCCTACGCCGTGCGGGTCTCGGAGGCGGGCCGACGCAGCGCGGTTCACCGCTCGGTGTCGGTCCGGGCCTTCCCCGCCCGTCCCGCATGTCTGCGCAGGCATCGGGTAGCGGCTCGGTGTTCGAGCGTCGGATCGCGCGAAAAACGAGGTGAGCGACCATGCCGAGGGGATCGAGTCCCAAGCGGGAACGCCAGTACGAGCACATCAAGGAGAGCGCGAAGAAGCGCGGCGAAAACACCAAGCGTGCCGAGGAGATCGCGGCCCGCACGGTGAACAAGGAGCGCGCCCGGTCCGGTGAGGCCCAGACCGCGAGCCGCACCTCGCTCCAGGACATGTCCTCCTCCCGACGCGGAGGCCAGCGCTCGCACAGCGGCGCGCAGGGGCCCACCTACGACCAGCTCTATGCCGACGCCAAACGTCGCGGCATCAAGGGCCGTTCGTCGATGAACAAGAAGCAACTGCAGCAGGCACTCGGCCACTGACGGTCACCGGTCGGACCGGGCGTTCGGAGTCGACGTCGCACCCGACGTCGACTCCGTCGCCGGTCGGGGTGTGTTCAGCCGGGCGAGCCTCGGGTGCGGCCCGCGACCTCGATCAGGTAGGTGCCGTTTTCGTCGATGGTCACGCCGTGGGTCTCGCTGCCGAAGGCGGGGAAGCGTCGGTCGAAGGCTTCCAGCGCGCTCAGATAGCGCAGCAACGGGCCGTCGGCCGCGCCGATTTCCTCGCCCGGCATCAGGACCGGGATCCCTGGCGGGGTGACGCACACCATCGCCGCGGCGACGCGGTCGGCGGCGGCGCTGAGCGGGACGCGTTCGGTGTCGCCCCGCATGAGCCGGCGGAAGGACACCTGTGGCGCGGTGGCCGCGCGGGGCAGGGTGCGGAAGGCATCGTCGAGGAGCCCGACCAGGTCTACGTCCCGCAGGTGTTCGTGCATCGACGTGCACAGGTCGCGCAGCGTCAGGTCCCGGTAGCGATGCGGATGCGCGGCCACGATCTCGGGCAACGCCTCTGCCAGAGGCGCGCCTTCGTCGTACCGAGCCTTGAAGTCGGTGAGCGCGTCGAGCAGCGTGCCCCATTTGCCCTTGGTGATGCCCAGGGAGAACAGGATCAGCGTGCTGTAGGCGTCGGTCTTCTCGACCATGACCCGCCGGGTCTCCAGGTACGCGGTCAGGATTCGAGCGGGGATACCCCAGTCGGTCATCGTGCCGCGGGCCGTGGTGCCCGGGCAGGTGATGGTCACCTTCACCGGATCCAGCAGGCACCAGCCCTGGTCCAGGTCCGGGAAGCCGTGCCACGCGGCGCCGGGGGCGAGTTGCCAGCAGGAGGGGTCGGTGCGCAGCAGATCCGGTGGGGCGTCCGCGAACGGCACCGTCTCGCCGGTGGTCGGGTCGACCACCTCCTCGGGCTGCCACACCCCGAAGAACCATGCGGGGCGGTCGCCGGCGGCGGCGATCCTGCGGCCCAGGTGCACCATCGCCCGGCGAAAGCGCACCGCCTCGGTCACCGCCTCGTCGATCAGACAGCGACCCTGCGGCCCGTCCATCATCGCGGTGGCCACGTCGAGCGAGGCGATCATCGGGTAGAGCGGCGAGGTCGAACCGTGCATCATGTACGCCTCGTTGAACCGGTCGTGTGCCACCGGCGCCCGAGGCGTGTCCCGCACATGCACCATCGCGCTCAGCGAGAGCGCGGCCAGCAGCTTGTGCGTGGACTGGGTCGAGAACACCGTCGGCCGCTCCGGCCCGGGCAGCGTGTCCGGCCCCACCGCCATCGCGAAGCGATGCGCGTACAGCGGGTGAAAGCGCGCGTACGCGAACCACGCCTCGTCGAAGTGCACGCGCGCGACGCTCTCCCCGAGCGTGCCCGCCGCGCGCACCGCGTCGTAACACAGGCCGTCGTACGTCGAGTTGGTCAGCACGGAGTACACGGGCACGGGCGAGACCGCGTCCGCCGTCAGCGGGTGCTCCGCGATCCGCGCCCGCAGTGCCTCCGGGGCCAGGGCACTCGCCGGGACCGGGCCGGCGAGTCCGTATCCGTTGCGGGTGGGTACCAGATACACCGGCCGGGCCCCGGACATCACCAGGCCGTGCAGGACCGACTTGTGGCAGTTGCGGTCGATCAACGCGATCTCGTCGAGCCCGATCGAGGCGTGCCCCACGAGGCGGTCGGCGGTCGAGTCGCCGCCGAGCATGAAGTAGGTGCGATCCGCGCCGAACACCCGCGCAGCGTTGCGCTCCGCCGCGCCGATCGGCCCGGTGTGCTCGAACAACGAACCCAACTCGGCCACCGACACCGACAGATCGCTGCGAAAGAGCTGCTCCCCGAAGTACTCGTGGAACATGCTGCCGACCGGGGACTTCAGGAACGCCACCCCGCCCGCATGGGCCGGCGTGTGCCACGAGTACTCGAACGAGTCGTCGAACCGGCGCAACGCCGCGAAGAACGGCGGCAGCAGAGCGTCCAGATAGGTGCGTGCCGCGTGGGCGATCCGGCCCGCGATGAAGCCGGGGGTGTCCTCCGACAACCACACGTAGCCGACCACGGTCTCCGCGACGAACAATGGCAGATCCGCCGGATCGTGATGGCTGAGAACCAGAAACACGGGCAGGTCCCGAAAGCGCTCGCCCACCCCGCGCAACACGGCGGCCGCGTCCGAATCGCGGTCCTCGGCTTCGAGTTCCCAATCGACCACGGCCGCCACCACGCGCGGGTCGGACCGCAACACGCCCGCCGCGTCGCGTGCCCGGGTCACCCACCGCACGTCGAAGCCGTCGGCCTCCAGTGCCGTGCGGATTCGGCGCAGTTGTTCGGCCTCGACTCCCGCGCCGTCGGCCGCCTCGGATATCGCGAACACAACCGTTCCAGGAGACATCCGTACTCCTTCCCGCCCCGGGACGACCCTCCGGTCGCCCTGCTTCACGATCCGATCCCCGATGGCCGAAGATGAGGGCTTTCACCGGTGACAACCCGAATGGCCTAAACACGCGCACACGAGAGATTGCTTGCTTGTACAAGCAGTGTGTAGGTTGAGGTCATGTCGGACTTCACACCGACCGGCGAGCCCGAGGCGGAGCCCGCCGGTGATGACGAGGACGACCGCTGGTGCATGGCGGTGCGTCTGTTGGGGCGGATCGAACAGCGGTTGGACAAGGCTCTGCGATTGGCCCATGGGTTGCAGCTCTCGGAGTATCGCGCGCTGTGCGCACTGAGCCGGGAGGACAGCGGGGGAAGCCTGCGCATGGGGGAGTTGGCGGAGCGCATCGGCCTGAAGGTCAGTTCGGTCACCCGACTCGTCGGGCGACTGGAGGCCCAGGGCATGGCCGAACGAACCTCCGTCGGCGGGGAGGACGGCCGAGGGGTGCGAGCCACCGTCAGTACGGCCGGACACCTGCGCTACGAGCAGGCGACGGCCACCTACCGCGCCGCGCTCGGCGCGGAGTTGCACGCCGCCCGCGAGAACGTTCACCTCGCCGAACTGGCCGCCTGGGTCCGCGGCACCCGACCCTGACCCTGACCCTGGCGCGCCGCGCGCCGCGCGCCGGAGCGCGACGACACGACGGGCCCGCGCGGGACGCGGATTCTGCACGCCGTCAAGGTCTGATCCCGCAGCGGCCCCGGTACGGCCACGGCCCGCGTCCCGATGTGATGCGAACAGACCCCGGGTGCCGGCCCGAACACCCCGCCGACAATCCCCAAGCCCGTACCGGGCAGATCGTGAGGACCGACCATGACGGACACGACCGATCCGACCAGAAGGGGCGACCTGTTCGTCGGCGTCGCCGGCAACCGCCGCTTCGACGGCCCGACCACGGGGGACGAGCGAGCCGTCCTGGCCGACGTCCTGGCCGCCCAGCGCACGACGCTGGAACTCAAGTGCTCCGGGCTGGGCCCGGAGCTGGCCCGGCGATCCGTGGAACCCTCCACACTCTCGCTGCTCGGTATCGTGCGCCACCTCGCCGACGTGGAGCGCCGCTGGTTCCGGCAGGTTCTGGCCGGACAGGACGCACCGGCCCGCTTCTCCTCCCCCGCCGACCCCGACGGCGACTTCGACGGAGCGGTGCCCGACGCCGAGACCGTCGAGCAGGCATGGGACGCCTGGCGCGCGGAGGTCGCCTTCGCCGAGCGCTTCACGATCGAGGCGCCCGACCTCGACGTGGCGGGCGAGGACGCGTGGCGCGGAACGGTGTCGCTGCGCTGGGTGCTGATCCACATGGTCGAGGAGTACGCGCGCCACAACGGCCACGCCGACCTGCTGCGCGAACGCATCGACGGAGCCGTCGGCCTGTGACCCGCGTCCCGGGCCGCGGGGCGACGGACCGCCGGTGACGGCGCAGGACCGTGGGCCGGGACCGTGGGCGTGCGACGTCCGTCACGTGTGCCGGCGTTCTGCGGAAGATCGTGACACAACTGATCTGACGGGTCGTCAGTTCGGTTGGCGGCCCCTGGATCCGGGAGCCGTCTCGTGGCAACCGCCGTACCTTCGTCCAGTCTTCGTTCCCGTCTGATCGTGCCGACCCTGGCCTTCGGCGGCACCCTCATGGCACTCATGCAGACGGTGATCGTGCCGCTGCTGCCCGCGCTGCCCGGCGATACCGGGTCGTCGCCGGGAACGGTGAGCTGGATGCTGACCGCGACGCTGTTGTCCGGTGCGGTGCTCAACCCGGTGCTGGGGCGCGCCGGCGACATGTACGGCAGGCGTCGCATCCTCGTCGGCGCGCTCGCGGTGATGACGGTGGGATCGGCCCTGTGCGCGATGACGTCCGACATCGGCGTCCTGATCGCCGCGCGCGCCTTGCAGGGTACGGCCGCCGCGGTCGTGCCGCTGGCCACCGGCATCCTGCGGGACGAGCTGCCGCCGCACCGGGTCGGCTCGGCGGTCGCGCTGATGAGTTCGACGGTGGGGATCGGGGCCGCGGCCGGGCTGCCGCTGGCGTCGGTCGTGGTGCAGCACGCCGATTGGCACGTGTTGTTCCGGGTGACGACCGGCCTGGGTGTGTTCGGCGTCGTGCTCTCGTGGTGGGTGGTGCCGCGGTCGTCGACGCGTACCCCGGGTCGTTTCGACGTCGTGGGTGCCCTGCTGCTCACCACCGGCCTGGTGGGCGTGCTGCTCGCGGTGTCCAAGGGCGGGGACTGGGGGTGGACGAGCCCGGTGGTGCCGGCGGTCGGCGCGGCCGGCGCGCTCGTGTCGGTGATCTGGGGTCGGCATCAGTTGCGGGTGCGCGAACCCCTCGTGGATCTGCGACTGGCGGCCCGCCGCACGGTCCTGCTGCCGCACCTGGCGGCCCTGGTGACCGGGTTCGCCTTCTATGCCAACTGGCTCGCGACCGTGCAACTGGTGCAGGCGCCCGAGGAGACCGGATACGGCCTGGGCGCCTCCGCGTTGGTGGCGAGCCTGTGCCTGCTGCCCGGCGGGCTGACGATGGTGGTGATGTCGCCGGTGTCGGCACGGTTGTCCGCCGCGCGCGGCGCGCGCTCGACGCTTGTGGCGGGGGCGTCGGTGATCGCGGGGGCGTACGTGGTGCGGGTGTTCACCAGTGAGCAGATGTGGACGATCGCGGCCGGGGCGACGCTGTGTTCGGTGGGGACCGGGCTGGTGTATTCGGCGCTGCCGACTCTGGTGATCCAAGCCGTGCCGGCGGAACAGACGGCGGCGGCGACGGGCTTGAACGTGCTCATGCGCACGATCGGCCAGGCACTGTGCAGCACGGTGGTCACCGTCGTGTTGACGACCGTGACATCGACGCTGCCGACCGGTGCGGGGGGTGCCACGTACGCCTCACTCGACGCCTACCGCCTCGTCTTCGCGCTCGCCGCCGCGGCGGCACTCGTCGCGGCGATCACCGCGGCGGCGATCCCACGTGCCGCCCCCGCCGCGGCCGAGACCCGCGACCCTCTCCGCCACGCCTCCCGAACGTCCTCCTGACCCCCGGAGTGGGTGTTCGCACCCCACCCGGAAGCCGACGCCCGGGGACACCGAGGCGGCCGCGCCCGGCACACCCGCGACGGTTCCGTTACCGGGGCGCGTGTGGGTGGCCGCAGCGAAACAGCGGTTCGCGGGTGTCGAAAGGCACGTCCTCGCGGGAGTCCTCGACGGCCCGCATGGACGAGGGCAGGTCGAAGGGCAGGGTTCCGGGGGTGGGGTTGTTGCCGAAGACGGCGTCCAGGACCAGGTCGTCGTCGGCGCCGAAGTCGGCCAGGAGGGTGGCGGCGCAGCCGGCGAGTTCGGTGAGGATCGCGGCACGGTCGAGGAAGACGTCGACGGCCGTGGGTACGGTCGCGCACAGCTTGCGCAGTCGCTCGACCTCGCCGGCGGGGAAGTCGAGGGATCCGGCGTGGAAGTGGCGTTCCAGGAGACCTTCGCGGGGTTCGTAGGGGGCGTCGATCCGGATCACGGCAAGGTCCGCGTCCTCGGGTCGTTCGACCACCGTGCCGTAGCGGGCGGCGACTTCGGGGTCGATGTTCTCCACGTACAGTCGGCACCGCGGCGGGGTCGCCGCGAAGGGTTCTCCGGTCAGGCGGACCAGGGAGCGCTGTTGTACGCGACGGCCGAGTCCGGTGCGCGTGGGGTGCCCCACGACCTGTTCGGCGACCTCGGGGTCGACGTACGGGTCGTCGAACAGGCCGAGTCGGAACTTGTCGCGCAGGATGCGTCGTGCCGACGCGTCGATGCGGGTCTCCTCGACGGCGCCGGAGCGTACCGCGTCGACGATCAGGTCGGCCCGGGTCTCGCCGCCGAACTGGTCGACGCCGGCGTGCACCATCATCGCCGCCTGCTCGGCGAGGGAGAGGTGTTCGACGCCCCAGTTGCGTGGCGGCAGGGTCACGACGCCGGGGATCTCCATGCCGGTGAGCACGTTGAAGTCGCTGCACACCACGCCGTCGAAGCCGTAGCGGTCGCGCAGCAGGCCGGTGAGGACGTCGCGGTTGAACGAGGAGCCGACCTCGGCGAGCGCGGTGCCCACGGGGATCGAGTAGCACGTCATGACCTGGGCGGTGCCGACCTCGAAAGCGGCCTCGAAGGGCCGCAGGTGGTATTCGAGGTTCCCACCGGGGTAGACGGTGCGGGTGCCGTAGGCGAAGTGCGGGTCCTCGCCGCCCTCTTGGGGGCCGCCGCCGGGGAAGTGCTTGGTCATGCAGGCGACGCTGTCCGTGCCCAGGCGCTCGCCCTGCATGCCCCGGATATAGGCGGCCAGGATGCGTGCGGCGCGGTCGGCGTCCTCGCCGAAGGTGCCGCTGGTGCGCGGTTTGCGGGGTTCGGTGGCCAGGTCGGCCATCGGATGGATCGCGACGCGGACGCCGACGGCGCGCAGTTCGGCGGCCATGGCCGCGGCGTACGCCTCGACGAGTGCGGGGTCGTCGGTGGCGGCGAGACCGATCGGTTCGGGGCCGCGGCTGAAGGCGCCGCCGGTGAACGCGGTGGCCGGGTTCTCGGTGAAGCCGTGTCGGGGGTCGGAGGCGAGGGTGACCGGGATGCCGAGCCGGGTGGCGGCGGCCAGGTCCTGAACGTGGTTGTTCCACCGGGCCATCTCGACCGGTGAGGGCATGGCGGTCAGGCCGAAGGTGTTGATGCCGCGTTCGGTGATCAGTTCGGCGCCGGAGGGTACGCGGGCGCCGCCGCCGGGGATCATCCGGCCGCAGCACATCAGTCCGGCCTTCTCCTCCAGGGTCATCCGGCCCACCAGGTCGGTGACGCGTTCGTCGATCGGGAGCCGGGGGTCCTCGTAGGGCTCCATGGTCCCGTTGTGGTTGAGGTCGCGAAAGCGGGTGCCGTCGTGGTGGCGCAGTGTCCGGGGCATGGCGGATCAGTCCTCGTGGTGGATGAGCCGGACGGCGGATCCGGCGGTCGTGCATCGACCCAGAGAAGTGGCACAACTGCCAGATGACAGTAGTGCAAAGTCTTGCGGTGGGGAAGATCGCGACCCGGGTGCGGACCGATGCGCGAGCATGCGGACCACTCGCGCCCGACCGGCCCGCCCCGCCGGTTCTACGCGTGCCCGACCCGGCTGCGCCCGGCGGTTGGCCGACTTCGCGTCGGTCACAGCTTGGTAACGTCCAGTCATCTCGGTGGTTATGCAATTTCACATGTCACATCATTCGTGCATGAGAAAAGTCATAGCCCTGTTCTCCGCAGCCGTGGCGCTCGTGGCCCTCGGCGGAGTCTCCGTCGGCGCCGCACCCGACTCCACCGGCGTCGAGGACACCGGGCAGGGAAAACTCGTCTGGAGCTCCTGTAACGACGCCACCACGCCCGCGCTGCAGTGCGCGATGCTCGACGTGCCGGTGGACTACGCGACCCCGCACGGCCCCAGGATCAAGATCAAGGTGAACCGGCTTCCCGCCACCGCGCCCAGGAACAGGCAACAGGGTCCGATTCTGCTCAACCCCGGCGGCCCCGGGAGTTCCGGGCTCTGGATGCCCGCGTTCATCTCCGGGCAGATCCCCCAGGACGTCGCCTCGACCTACGACTGGATCGGCTTCGACCCGCGCGGCACCAACGGCAGCGAGCCCCATGTCGTCTGCGACGCCGAATACTTCCACGGCGAGCGGCCCGACTACCAGATCAGCCAGGGCACTTCGAAGGCGTGGCTGACGAAGGCGGCCGGGTACGCCGCCGACTGCGCGGCCGACTGGTCCTGGCTGATGCCGCACATGACCACCGTCGACAACGCGCGCGACATGGACAGCATCCGGCGGGCGCTCGGCGCGTCGAAGATCAACTTCTACGGCGGCTCCTGGGGCACCTCGCTGGGCTCCACCTACGGCCAACTCTTCCCCTCGCGTGTCCGGCGCATGGTGCTGGACAGCATCGTCGGCCCGACCATCCCCTGGTACGACCACAACATCCTGCAGGACCAGGAACACCAGCGCCGCTTCGACGCGTTCGCCGACTGGACGGCCAAGGCCGACTCGGTCTACCACCTGGGCACGGACGCCGCCGCGGTGAGGAAGGCGTACGACCAGGTGGAGGCCGCCCTGCGGACCGACCCGGTGGACGCCGCCCCGGCCCCCGGCAGGATCGGCCCGGCGGAATTCGAGGACACCTTCTACGGCGGCGGCTACAACTTCCTGCGCTGGCCCCGGATGGCCACCGTGCTCTCGGCCTACGTCACCCGTCACGACACCCGGCCGCTGAACATCGCCTACAACCGCTACGCGGCGCCGGGCACGGACGACGGCGCCTTCCCGGCGTACAACGCGGCGCAGTGCAACGAGAACGCGTGGCCGCGCGACTGGGAGTTCTGGAAGAAGGACCAGGCCAGGGTCAACGCCACCGCGCCCTTCTACACCTACAACAACATGTGGTACAACGCGGCCTGCATGTTCTGGCCCGGACAGGGCAATCCGGCCGGACGCCTGAAGATCACCGGCAAGGGTCTGCCGCCCGTCCTGCTCTTCCAGGCCACCGAGGACGCCGCCACCCCGTACGAGGGTGGCCTGGCCATGCGTGACGCCTTGCCCGGTTCCAAGTTGGTCGTGCAGACCGGCGGCAGCTTCCACGAGATCCTGTTCCACGGCAACGCCTGCCTGGACGACACGTTCACCGCGTACCTTCGCGACGGCAGCCTCCCCAAGGGCGGCGGCCGCATCGCCAAGACGTGCGCCCCCGGGCCCGACCCCGAGCCCGTCTACGTGAGCCCGCCGCCGGACCCGACGGCCAAGTCCGCCGGTACGGCCACGCCCCTTTCACCCACCGACCCCGAGGCCGTGCGCGGCGTCCTGCGGTAGTCGAATCCAACAGTCCGATACCCGGATGTGATCCGCCGGCCGTCGGCTCGCAGCCGACGGCCGGCGGCCGGGTGATCCGCTCACCCGGCTCGATGTCCACACCGGCGCGCGTCGGCCGGACGGTCGAGGTGTGGCTTGGATGCCCTGGTCGAGCCCTCGAATGGCGTGGATTCGGCTCCTCAAGGCGTGATCACCAATGCGACGATCTGGTGATCGACGGAGGCTTCCGCCTGGTGCGGCGGCGTTTCCCCTCGCGACCGAAAGGGATCACCCTCGTGGACTCGCTGGATCTGAAGACGGTGCGCACCAGCCTCGAAGAGGCGGTTCTACACGTGCGGCTGGCCCGCCCGGAGACAGGCAACGCGCTCGACGAGCAGATGTTGGACGACCTCTTGGCGGTGCTCTCCCATCTGCGTACGCGAACCGACGTGCGGGTGCTCGTCCTGTCCGGGGAGGGAGATTCCTTCTGCCTCGGCGGTGATCGCGGCGAGTTCCTACGCCTGGCGGCCGAGGATCCCGGCGGACCGGCCGTGCGCCGGATCGGCGACAAGGCGCGGTCGGTATGCGAAGGGTTGGCGGCGGCCGATCCGGTCACCATCGCGCGCGTCCACGGCCGGGTGGTCGGGGCGGGGCTGGCCCTGGCGGTCTTTTGCGACCTGCGGGTGGGCGACATCGAGACACGGTTCCGGATGCCGGAGTTGGCCCTGGGACTGCCGACCGCGTGGGGCGGCGCGATGGCCCGACTGATCGGCGAGGTCGGCGCCGCCCGCATCCGCGAACTCGTGTTGACCGCGGACGCGTTCGACGCCCACACCGCACACCGGCTGTCGATCCTGCACCAGGTCGTGCCGGCCGACGAACTCGACGCGGCGGTGAGCCGCTGGGTCAAACCCGTCGTACGCAGGCCCGTCGCGGCACTGCACGCGTCCAAGACGCTGATGAACGCCTACAGCCGGAGCGACCGGCTCGGTGATCTCTCCATGCTCGACGGGCACTTCCTGTCCGCGTTCCTGGGCGCCGGGATCGCGCGCTGACGCCGGCGGGGTCCGGTCGCATCGGTGTGATGCGACCGGACCCCGCTTTGCGCACGCTCAGCGCACGCTCACCGGCATCCGGGTGATCCGGCGAAAGGCCAGTCGAGGCTCCCAGGTGGGCGGTGCCACCACCCGCAGCGCGGGCAGGCGACGCAGGACCGCCTCCAGCAGCACACCGGCCTCCAGACGGGCCAGGCCCGCCCCGATGCAGTAGTGGATGCCGCCGCCGAAGGAGATGTGCCGGGCCCGACGCGTGACATCGAAGGCGTGCGCGTCGGGCGTCAGGGTCGGGTCGTGATTGGCCGCGCCCAACATCGTGTGCACGACCTCGCCGCGGGTGATGGGTATGCCGCCCAGGAGCAGGTCCCTACCCGCGTATCGGGTGGTCACGTGGATCGGCGGGTCGTAGCGGAAGACCTCCTCGACGGCATTGGCCAGGGCCGCCGGGTGCGCGCGCAGCCACGCGCGCTGCGCCGGGTGCCGGTCGAAGGTCCAGATCATCGTGGACAGCAGCGTGGAGGTGGTCTCCAGGGACGCGATGACCACGAACATGGCGAGCGAGTAGACGTTCTCGTCGGCCAGTTCCCGATCCGGCTCCAACGCGTCCCACGCGCGCAGCCACCCGGAGATCACGTCGTCGCCGGGGTCGGCCCGACGCCGCGCGACCAGGGCCGTGAAGTACTCGCGCAACCCCCGGATGGCGTCGTCCGCCGCCAGGAGTTGCCGTTTGGTGGGGAGCAGCTCCTGGGCGTACGCCTGCGCGTGGGTGAGTGCGCGGAGCAGGTCGAAGTCCTCGGGCGGCAGGCCCAGCCAGTGCCCGACGGTGGCCACCGGCAGTTGTTCGCCGACGAGTTCGGCGAAGTCCGCGTGCGCGTCACCGGCGTGCTCGATCAGGGTGTCGAGCAGTGTGTCCGCCACCCGCTGCACCGTCGGGCGCAGCGCTTCGAGGGTGCCGCGGTCGAAGATGTTGTTCACGGACCTGCGGATCCGGGTGTGCTCCGGCGGATTGAGCGCCACCAGGGTCTGTTCGAGTTCGCGGGACGACGGTGTCGACCAGCGCGAGCCGTCGGTCTGTCGGGCGCGCCACGCCCGGTCCAGGGCGAGCCAATCAGGGCTGCGCAGGACCTCGTCGCACGCGTGGTGGCCGGTCACCAGGAACCCACCCCAGGGCGCGGGCACCACGTCGCCCATCTCCCGTAGACTCGCGTACAGCGGCAGGGGGTCCGCCTGACCGGCGACGGAACGCAGCCGGGACAACAGGGCGACGACACTTCGGCTGTCGATGACGGTGGTGGGCGCTGGAGACTGCACGACGGGCTCCTTCTGACTCGACAAGAGGTCGGCTGACGACTCGGCACAGCGTTGATCGACCGGCCGCCCCGGATGCGGGCGGCCGACGGTGAAGGGTGTCTGCGGTTGGTTCGCGGCTGCCCCGCGTTCGTCGCGCGGGGTGTTAGGGGCATGCGTCATCCCCGCTCCGCTCGGGGGCGCCGACGCCCGGCCCGGGAGAGAGCGACTCCCCCGGGCCGGGGCCACCGGCCTCGGTGGGCCGCGGCCCGCCTCATCTGGGCGGTCCGCGCCGGCACCGGTGGTGGTCGCGGCCCGCCTGGCGCGGCGGTCAGGGTTCGGCTATTGGCCTCGCCACCAGTTCAGGAAGGAGCTCCACACCCCGCCCTTGCGCGCGCCGGGATCCGGGCGCTCGGGTGGGGTGGCCGAGCGTGCGGGCGCCTGATCCGCGGGCCGGGGCGCGGTGCGCGGCAGGCTCGGCGTGAAGCGGGCCGGCAGCGCGGTGAGCGCCCGGTTGAAGGGGCCGGGCCGCCAGTCCAACTCCGCGACCGGCACCGCGAGTTCGAGGTCGGGCAGCCGGTTGAGCAGCTTTTCGATCGCGGCGGTGGCGATCAGCCAGGCGGAGTCCTTGGCCGGGCAGGCGTGCGGTCCCGCGCTCCAGGCCAGGTGAGAGCGGTTGCTCGGTCTGCGGCCGTTCGCGAACAGGGCGGGGTCGCTGTTGGTGGCGGCGAAGCTGATCACCACCGGGGTGCCCCGGCGGAGCGTGACGCCCGCCAGGTCGACGTCCCGCACCGGATAGTGCACGGCGTAGTTGGCCATCGGCGGATCGGTCCACAACACTTCGTCGAGCGCGTCCTCGACGGACGCCCCACCGCCGAACAGGCTGACCGAGAACCGCTCGTCGGAGAGGATCAACCGCAACCCGTTGGCGATGAGGTTGCGTTGCGGTTCGGTGCCGGCGCTCATGAGCATGACGAGTTGATGGATCATCTCCTCGTCGTTGAGCCTGTTGGGGTGGGCCATCAGCCACGAGGTGACGTCGGAGCCGGGTTGTTCGCGTTTGAGCGCGACGAGTTCGACCAGGGCACCGGTCAGCATTGCGTTGGCCGCCTCCGCGTCCCCGACCGCGTCGAAGATGCCGGCGATGCCGGCGACCAGGCGGTCGCCCAACTCGGGCGGGCTGCCGAAGAGTTCGCTGAACACCAAAAGCGGCAGGGTCTTGGCGTAGGAGTTCAGCAGGTCGACGCTGCCGGTCTGCGCCCACTGGTCGACCAGGTAGTCCGAGCTGCGCTCGACGAAACGACGCAGCTGGTACGGGTCGATCCGGTCGAGGCTGTCGGTGACGGCCTGGCGCAGCCGCAGGTGCTCGGCGCCGTCGGAGAACAGGCAGTTCGGCCGGTACATCATCATGGGTACGACCGGGCTGTCGGCGGGCACCGTGCCGTCCGCCAGCGCGAGCCAGCGTCGGGGGTCCTTGGCGAACAGCTCGGGGGAGTGCAGCACGCGCAGCGCGGCGGCGTGGTCGGTGACCAGCATCGCGTCGACCCCGGGTGCCAGTTCCACCGGGCCGGCCACGCCCTGTCGGCGTAGGTGTTCGTACACGGCGCGGGGGTCGGCGGAGAACGCCTTGTCGTGCAGGGGGACGGCTGCGCCGGCGTGGTGTGCGGGGCAGCCCGGGGGCGGCGTGGGGTGATCGCCGGATGAGGGTGCCGGACGATCGAGTGGGCCAGTGTTCACGCGAGTTCCTTGGATGCCCGGAGCTGGAGGTAGCGGACGAGGGCCATCAGGGCCTCGGTCGAGGAGGCGCGGTCGCGGGCGTCGCAGGTGACCAGAGGCGTCTCCGGCAGCAGGTCGAGCGCGGTGCGCAGCTTCTCCAGGGGATGTTCGACGGCGCCGTCGAACCGGTTGATGGCGACGGCGTACGGCACGTCGTACTCCTCCAACAGGCCGATGACGTCGAAGGATTGGTCGAAGCGTTGGGGGTCGATCAGGACGAGGGCGCCGAGTGCGCCCAGGGTCATGTCCTTCCACACCTGGGCGAAGCGCTGCTGCCCGGGCGTGCCGAAGAGGTAGAGCACGAGTCGGTCGCTGAGGGTGAGTCGACCGAAGTCCAGGGCGACCGTGGTGGTGGTCTTGCGGCCCGCGCCCGTCAGGTCGTCGACGTGTGCGCCGGCCTGCGTCATCGTCTCCTCGGTACTGAGGGGGCGAATTTCCGACATGGTGCCGACGAAGGTGGTCTTGCCGACGGCGAAGTGCCCGACCACCAGGATCTTCGCCGCGACCTTGACGGAGTCGGCCAGGTAGACGTCGGTGGTGGCGCCGCTAGAGACGGGCGAGTCCATCCAGCACCTCCTGTAGCAGTTGGGTCTTGGGAAGCTCGGCGGTGGGGATGGGTCGGCGGGTGGCCACCAGGCCGGTGTCCATGAGGTCGGACAGCAGCACCTTGACCACGCCGATGGGCAGTTTCAGGTGCGCGGCGACCTCGGCGACCGAGAGGATCCCGCCGCGACACAGGGCGAGCAGGCGCGTGCTCTCGGGGTCGAGGATGTGCGGGGACTCGTCGCCGGGCAACGCGATCACCAGACTGACCAGATCCAGACCCTCGCGGGTCGGGTGGCCGCGGCCGCGGGTGATGACGTAGGGGCGTACTAAGTCGGGGGCGTCGGATTTCGCCGTGGGATCGTTGGTCATACCGAATGGTCCGCATTCCGTCGGGGCGGGCTGGTCATTTCCTTTCCGAGTTGGCGTACCAGCTGTTGCATACGGAACGTGATGATCTCCATGTCCACGTTCTGCGTGGCCGATACAGCCAGATAGGCGCCGGGACCGGCCGCCACCAGGAAGATGAATCCGTCGCCGAACTCGACGAGCGTCTGACGCCACGGGGTCTCGGAATCGCCGATGAACTCCGCCGTGCTCCGGCTGATCGATTGCAGCCCGGACAGCGCCGCGGCCTGACGGTCGGCTTCGTCCCGGGATATCCCGTCGGAATGCGCGCGCAATATTCCGTCCGCGGACAACAGGATGGCGTGCCGCGCCTCCGGGACCTTGAGGGCGTCGTTGAGAATCCAGGCCAGGTCGTTGTTCATCGGTTTTCTTGCCCTTTGTCGTCTGTATCGGGAACGCGGCCGGAGCGGGTTCCGCGCAGGAACGCGCCCATCAGCCCCGCCGTCTCCGCATCCGATCGGTCGGATGCGTCCGTCGGCGCGGGTTGGTGCGTGCGGTCGACCGGCAGCGGGGCCCGGCGGCGGCGCTGCGGCAGTTCTCCGTCCAGGGCGGCGGTTCCTTCGTCGGCGACGGGAGTGGTGGTCGCGGGCGCGGCGGGCCGCACCTCGCCGGCCGCGGCGCGGGGAACGCGGGCGACGCGGCGTTGTGCGGGGACCGGGGCGGGCTCGGTGTCCACTGCGGTGGTGAGCAGTTCGGAGGGGAGCATCAGCACCGCGCGCATGCCGCCGTAGGGCGATCGGGTGTCCACCGAGACGGTGAAGCCGTACTGGGCGGCGAGCATGCCGATGACGGGGAAGCCGAACTGGGGCGGGTGGCCCAGGCGGGTGATGCCGACCGGCTCGGTGGCGCCGAGGTAGCGGGCCGCGCTTTGCCGCGCCTCCTCGTGCATGCCCACGCCCGCGTCGTCGACCATGACGCACACCCCGTTGGGCACGGTCTGGAAGTTGATCTCGACGGTGGTGTGCGGCGGTGAGTAACTGGCGGCGTTGTCCAGCAGTTCGGCGACGGCCAGGGCGACCGGCTCGACCGCCCGGCCGATGACGGCGACGTTGGATTGCATCCGGATCTCCACGCGGAGGTAGTCGCGGATGCGGCCCTTCGCGCCGCGCATAACGTCGTACAGCGGCGCCGCCGCGCGTTGGCGTCCGGTCCATCCGCCGCAGAGCGCGGCGATGACCTGGGCGCGGCGGCCGAATTGCGAGTTCATGTGGTCGATCGCCAGCAGATCCTGGAGCAGTTGCGCGTCGACGTAGTTGTTCTGCATTTCGGAGATCGCCAACTGCTGTTCGCCGGCCAGCGCCTGGAGGGTGCGCATGGCGGCCTTCAACGCGTTCTTGGCCGAATGGTCGGCCCGGTCGCGGGCGTCCTCGACGGCGGTGGTGAACATCTCCACGACCGTCTCGATGTTCTGTGCGTACGGCGTGGCGCGCAGCTCATCGTGGAGGAGAAGCGATCCCTTGAGTCGTTCCCCGGTCTCGACCAGGGCCGGCAGCAGCACCCGGACGACATTGTCGATCTCGTCGTCGCGCATGCGTACGTCCTCGGCCAGCAGGCGATTCCTCTCCCTCAGGTTTCTGACGGTTGTTCGGCTGCGGGCCACGTAAACGGCCGCGGCGCAGGTGCCGGCCACCCCGTACCAGAGTGCGGGGTCCTGTACAAAATTCATTCCCACGGTCCTCGTCGCGCATTCGGGCGGGCAACGGCGCGCGCAGCGGGTTGATTTCGGCCTCGACCGTGTGCACGAGGAACGCGACACGGTCTCCGTCCGACGCGTCGCCGTTGGCGCGACCCGCCCGCTGCACGTGTCACTCTCCGCTGCTCTCTCGTCGATGGGGCGTTGCGAGTGTAGTGGCGTCGACTTCCCCATTCCGGGAGGCCATGACACTTCTTCTTTCACATCGACTACACGCGGGTGACCATTCCCGGGATCGAGTTATATGTCCGTTATATCGATCGATGGATACCGAATTCGATGCGCCGGATGTGGGGGGTGGATATTCGGGAGCCCGGCCGGACGGAGGTGGGGAATGGCTTGTATGCATGGGTCATTCGGAGCATTGCGACCATTACGACCGCCGAATCCCGGGCGTGTCGGAGGAGAGCCGGACGGCATGATGCCCGGCGTGCCGAGCGCCGACGGCCTTGCCCGACGGCCAGTCCGAGGAGATGTTGTGAGGATGTTCACGCACGGAGGGTGGTCCCAGGCGCGCCGGTGCACCGGCAGCGCGCAGCGCGTCGGACGGTTTATTGACGGCCCGTCAAGTGTGTGCGCCCCCCGCCGGTCGGGCGCACCGCCGGCCGAACGTCCCCGCCCCCGCTCCCTCGGCGGCCCCGACTCGGGAGTCCACTCCACGTGAATCACGCTCATCACGCCGAGTATCTGGTTGGCTACGATCGAGGCGCGGCGAGCGCGTCCACGACACCTGAGGCAGGTAGTGATGAGCAGCGCCACGGCGAATCAGGCGGAAGAGCGCACCAACCCCGCGATGCGGCTGGATCTCGTGCCCGGTCAGATCGTCCAGGAGGTCGGCTACGACGAGGACGTCGACCAGGACCTCCGCGAGGGCATCGAGTCGCTGACCGGTCAGGATCTTGTCGACGAGGACTACAACGATGTCGCCGACGCCGTACTCCTCTGGTTCCGCAGCGAGGACGGTGACCTCACGGACGCACTGATCGATGCGATCGGCCTGCTCGACGAGGGTGGCGTGATCTGGATCCTCACCCCGAAGGAGGGGCGGGACGGCTACGTCGAACCCGGCGACGTCAGCGACGCCGCGCACACCGCCGGCTTGGCCCAGACGAAGCCCGTCAGTGCAGGAAGGGACTGGAGCGGCAGCCGCCTCGTCAACGCCAGGTGATAGCCCATTGGGACCGGGCCGCGCCGCGCCGGCCGGCCGGCGGAGGAGATCGCCTCGCGTGCACGCGTACACGCGAGGCGATCCGGCAGGCGCGCTTTGGTACCCCGTACGCCCTCGCGGAGGTCGCCGAGCCCGCGATGCGGGCGGCGCTACGAGGCCGCGTCTGCGGCCGGCTTTGTCGTGGTCCTGCCTCGATAGGGGCAGGCGAGTTGGGACAGGATCGCCTGAGCCATCAAATCCTCGGGGCCCTTCAACGCGTCCGCCAGTTCGCGGTCGAGGGGGAACACCATCTCCGCCGCGACGTTGTCCTGCACGATTCGGGCCAGGTTGTCGAGGGCGACGAAAACGGGGTCGGCGGGTGGTGCGGCCGTCGGGACGTCGATCAGGTGCGAGTCGGCCTTGGCGGGGTCCAGGAAACGCTTGACGATGATCGAGTTCTGGTTGAGGGCGGACGTCGTCCAGATCGACAGAACGACGATGTACAGCCCGGGCCAGTCCACCGTGCCGACCTTGTCCCGCCAGCGTGTCATGAGGGCTTCCACGCCTTCGATCTGAGCCCGCGCCGCATGTTCGATGTTGGTGGCGATGTCGTCCGTCAACCCGCTCGTGTAGCTCTCGAACGACGTGATGTCGATGGAACTCCGCCGCATGGACGCGACGGACGCGACGGACGCCTCGACGAATTCGAGCGACGCGTCGAGAATTCGCGTGCTCGACGCCTCGAGTTCCTGTGGCATGCGCGCGTCGCCGAGCCGCCGGCGGGCGTTGCTCAGGGTGGTGGCGAACGACTGAAGCGGACCCAGCCAGTCGGTTGTTCCGGGCCCTTTGAAGGCCACCATGTCCACATCGTGCCGGTCGAGGCGCGTCGAGCCGGGCGGGCCCGGGATCCGGTGGCTCAGGTACGGCGCGATGATCGAGTAGATGCCGAGGGGCGCATGGGCGATCGACTTGGCCGACTCGAAGATGTCGGACACCGGGTGCAGGGATTCCTGCGCTCCGTTGTGGATGAGGGTGTATCGGCCGCCCCGGTAGTCGTTCTGGACGACGATGACCGGGCTGAGGTGTCGGATCAGTTCGGCTCGGAGCGCGTCGTAGTGCGTCCGGGTGTCGGTGTCGATCGCGAAGACGGCGTTGCGGGCCCGCAGCTGCTGCGCGAACGGGTCCGGGTCCGGGGCGGGATCAGGTGCCGGGCCCGCGTCCGCCGCGCCCGCGGCCTCGCCGATGCCGAGGAACGTCATGGCACCGGCGGCGGTGGTGGTGACGCCGCCGAGGAACTTCCGTCGCGTGGTCAATGTCCGCCCCTCCCCGTTCGAGCCTCGATCGGGCGATCGATCGCCGCGGCTGTAGGGGTCGGAATCCGTACCGAAACGTCGACTTCACCGACGGCGACAACAGGCTCCCGACATGCCGTACACCGCGTGAAGCGATGCGACGCGATGCGGTTTCGCCCCGAACTCCCCACGTCGGGTCAACGGTCCCGCGACCGGGTAGGACACGGTCCCGGTCCGGAACGCGCCACGACGGACGGGTCGAACGCCCGTCCGTCGCAGGTGCCTTCGGCAGCCGCGTCCGATCGGCGCCGGCGCGGCGACGGGTCGCCGGCTCGTACCGACGGTCCCGGCCGGGACCACTCCTACTCGTTGTGCTCGTCCTGCTCGTCCTCGCTGTGGGCGTAGAGCTTGAGCACCGGGACGCCGACCTTGTGGCGGGCTCGGCTCGCCCAGTCCCGGTGGAAGAACTCCTCGACCAGGTGCGGGGCGGTCAATACGACCACCTCGTCGGCGCCGATCTCGTCCACGACCGATCGCAGAAGGTCCAGCGGGTGGCCTTCGACGATCTGGCCGACGGCCTCGCAGCCGGCCTCGCGCAGCAGGCGGAGTGTGTGCTCCAGCGCGAGAGCGGCGGGTCGGCGGGCCTCCTCGCCCTCGGGCTCGTCGCCTTCGTGGACCGCCTCTTCCAGTTCGCCGAGGGCGACATCGTCGATGGTACGGAGCAGTCGGTCCTCCGAGCCCCGCGGGTTCATCAGGACGACGAACGACATCTCCTCGTCATGGAGGGTGGTGACGAAGTCGACATCGGTCACGGACAACGGTTGCTCGACCATCAGGACGCTCGTGAACACGGCGGACCTTCCCTGGGCGCACTCGAACCGGCGCGGACGGGGAGTAACGATAGCGACCCCGCTCGGCCCTGCTCCCGACCTACCCCAAGGTCGCACTTCCGGCGCGTCGCCCCTCCCGACGTCCGTCGCCCGTTCGCGCGCCCGGGTCCCGGACGGCACCGGCGACATGATCGCCACGATCGACGCCTGTGCGACGTTCGCGGCGGGGTCGGTGGTCGTCGAGTTCAGCCAGGATTACGCCGCCGATGATCAGGAGGCCGCCGGCCGTCTGGGAGGTGGTTGGTGTCTCGTCGATCAGTAGCCAGGCGAAGCCCACACTGGCGACGATTTCCAGCAAGGCGACGAACGAGGCCGTGCGTGCGCCGAGTCGGCGGCTCGCCGCGGTTCCCGTCGTGTAGGCCAAGGCGGCGGTGACCACGCCGAGCAGGAGCACCGGCAACCACCAGGGCGCGGCACCGGTCGCGTAGGAGGCCGGCTCGACCGTGGCGTGCATCGGCAACAGCCCGACGGCCGCGAGGGCGGCGAGGGTGAGCGTGCCGATCATGAGACCGGCACCGGTCAGGGCCACCGGCGGCAGGCCGGTGTCGGTGTCCGCCGCGATGAGGAAGTACGCCGTCAGGCCCACCATCGCCGCGAGCGCCCAGGCCACGCCCGACCAGGCCAGGTCGGCGCCGGAGATCAGGTCGACGGCCGGCACCAGGCCCACGGCCGCCATGCCGGCGCCGGCCAGGGTATAGGGCCGCGGGCGCAGGCCCCGACGCGCCCACAACCACGCAACGACGGCCGCCGGAGCGGTGTACTCGATGAGCAGCGCCGGTGCGACGTCCATGGTGGTGACCGCGGAGAAGAAGCAGAACTGGGCGCCGGCCAGGCCCAGTACGCCGTACACCAGCACGGTGCGGGCCTGTGCGCGCAGTCGATGCCAACGGCCGCGCAGGGACGCGGCGGCGAACGGCGCGACGACGAGCGCGGCGATGCCGATCCGGGCCAGGACGATCGCTCCCGGACTCCAGCCGGAGGAGAGCAGCCCTCGCGCCAACGACCCGGACATGCCGAAGGACGTCGCGGAGACGACGGCGAGGAAGAGGCCGCCGCCGAGGCCGCCGGAGGAGGTGCGTACACGCAGCGCGTCACCGGCCGCGTCATTGGCAACATGGGTCATAGGCCATGACGGTAAAGGTAGGGATGTAAGATGTCAAAATGATTTTTGGTCATGACACCGAGTCCGCCCTACAGGCGGCGGTGGCGCTGGCGAACAGTGCGGAGGGGTCGGACACCCTCACCACCGTCCGGGAGTTGGACGAGTGGTACGCCGAGCATCGCTACACCGGGCGCCGGGACGGCGATGCCGCCGAACTCGCGAGTCTTCGCGCGTTGCGGCCCGTGCTGCGCGATCTGTTGACCGCCGACCGCGAGCGCGCCGCGAGCCTGGTGAACACGATGCTCGCCGACGCCCGTGCCCTGCCACAGCTCGTCCGACACGACGACCAGGACTGGCATCTGCACGCCGTGTCCTCCGACGCCCCCCTGGCCACCCGCGTCGTCGTGGAAGCCGCGATGGCCATGACCGACGTCGTGCGCGTCGACGAGTTGTCCCGCCTGTCCGTGTGCGCGGACCAGGGCTGCCAGGGCATCGTCCTGGACCTCACCCGCAACCGCTCGCGTCGCTACTGCAGCACCGCGTGTGCCAATCGCAACGCGGTGGCCGCCTACCGCGCCCGCCTCGGCGCGCGGCAACCCTCGGGCGAGCCGAACACGGGAACGTGACGGGCGGCGCCGCGAAGCCCGGCCCCGCGCTCGGCGTCCGGCGCCCGGCGGTCCTGCGGTGCGGTGGCACTTCGCCCCCGCCGTCCCACCCCCCGCCCCGCGCGTGAACGGACGAGCGCGCCGATCGGCGGGACCGCCCTCGGGACGGCGGGACGCCGATGCCGGCCACATGGGCATGCCGGCCGAGGATCCGGTCGACGAGGAACCTCGCGTCCCGGTCCTCCACCCACGACAGGCGCACCACTCGCGGCCCTGGAGTTCGCCGACCCGGCAGGCACTCCTGATCACGGCGAAGGGGTGGCCCCGGGCGGTGCTCTCGCTGTCGACGTGGAGCTCGCCCTCGCCGGTGACCGGCGAATCCGGACCGTCGGCGATCACCCCACTCCGGGTGAACGGGTAGGCGAGGTCGATCACCGGCCGGTCGTGCGGGTCGACGGACGACGACCCGCACGCCGTTCCCACAGCCCGAGGGCGCGTACCGCCACACGCCCGCGCCGACCTTGAGCCGAAGCTCTGAATAGTGGTTCACTGCTTACATGGCCTACCGCAAGACTCCCGCCGAACACGACCGTCTGAACGCGGCCCGCGAACACCTGATCGAGCAGGCCACCACGGTGGTCGCCGACGTGGGCTGGGCCAATGCCTCGGTGACGGCGGTGGCGGCCGCGGCGGGCATGTCGGCCGGCTCGGTCTACCAGCACTTCCCGTCCAAGGCCGCCCTGGCGGTGGAGGTCTTCCGCCGGGCATCCGGGCGCGAACTGGAGGTCCTGGGCCAGGTCCTGGACGGCGGGGACGGCGATGCCGCGCACCGGCTCGCGCAGGGCGTCGCGGTGTTCGCCCGCCGCGCCCTGGAACGGCGCGGCCTGGCGTACGCCCTGCTCGCCGCCCCCGCCGAACCCGCCGTGGGCGAGCAGCGGCTGGAGTTCCGCCGCCGCTACCGAGAGCTGTTCGCGCGGGTGGTCCGCGAAGGCATGGCCGCCGGGCTCATGCCCGCCCAGGACCCGGAGATCACCGCCGCCGCCCTCACCGGCGCGATCGGCGAGGTCCTGGTCGACCCGTCGGCCGCACCGGCCCAAGAGGCCGTCGAGGATCTCGTCGCCGAACTGATCGCGATGTCCCTGCGCTGCGCGGGCACCCGCGTCAACGCACCTTCCGTCCACCGAGGAGGTTCCCGATGACCGTGATGGCGACTCCGCCGCAGCACAGCAACCCGACCGCCCGCACCCACGAAGTCACCAACCAGGCCCCACCGCTCGTCGGACACGACGTCGCCGACGACCCGGTGCTGCTGGAGGGCATCCGGCGCGAGGGCGCCGAGTGGTACGAGGCGGATCTGCACCGCCTCGGGCGGCTCGCCGGCAGCGAGGAGGTCCGGCTCCGGGCGGAGCAGGCCAACCGCTGCGAGCCGGTGCTGCACACCCACGACCGCTATGGCAACCGCATCGACGAGGTCGAATTCCACCCCGCCTACCACCAGTTGCTGGACGTCGCGGTACGCGAGGGACTGGCCGCGGCGCCCTGGGCCGACCCCCGCCCGGGTGCGCACGTGGCCCGCGCGGCCGGGTTCATGGTGTGGACCACCGCCGAGGCCGGGCACGGTTGCCCCGTCTCGATGACCTACGCCGTCGTCCCGGCGCTGCGTGTCGCCCCCGAACTCGCCGCGGTGTACGAGCCGTTGCTCACCAGCCGCAGCTACGATCCCGGCCTGCGCGTGCCCGCGTCCAAGCGCGGCCTGCTCGCCGGCATGGGGATGACCGAGAAGCAGGGCGGCACCGACGTCCGCGCCAACACCACCAGCGCCACCGAACACGCCGACGGTACCTGGCGGTTGCGCGGCCACAAGTGGTTCACCAGCGCTCCGATGAACGACCTGTTCCTGGTCCTCGCCCAGACACCCGGCGGCCTGTCCTGCTTCCTGGTACCCCGCGTGCTCCCCGACGGCAGCCGCAACACCTTCCGCATCCAGCGGCTCAAGGACAAGCTCGGCAACCGCAGCAACGCCAGCAGCGAACCCGAGTTCGACGACACCGTCGCCTGGCTGGTCGGCGCCGAGGGCCACGGCGTGCGCACCATCATCGACATGGTCACCATGACCCGGCTCGACTGCGTCCTCGGCTCCGCGTCCGGCATTCGCGCCGCCCTCGCGGAGGCCGCCCACCACGTGCGGCACCGCTCGGTGTTCGGCCGCAAGCTGATCGACCAGCCGCTGATGCGCAACGTGATCGCCGACCTCGGCGTGGAATCGGAGGCCGCGAGCACGCTCGCCCTGCGCGTCGCCGGCGCCGTCGACCGGGCCCAGCGTGGCGACGCCCACGAACGAGCCTTCCTGCGGCTGGCCACCGCGGTGGCCAAGTACTGGGTGTGCAAGCGCCAGCCGGTGGCCGTCGCCGAGGCGCTGGAGTGCCTGGGCGGGAACGGATACGACGAAGCCTCGGGACTGCCGCGGCTGTACCGCGATGCTCCGCTCAACGGCATCTGGGAGGGTTCCGGCAACGTGCAGGCGCTCGACGTCCTGCGCGCGCTCCGGCGCGAACCCGAGTCCCTGGACGCGTTCGCCGCCGAAATCGACGCCGCGTCCGGCGCCGACGCCCGCCTCGACACCGCCTGGCGCGCGCTCCGGGACGAACTGGTGCCGACGCCGGACATCGAACTGCGGGCCCGCCGTCTGGTCGAACGGATGGCCCTCGTCCTCCAGGGTTCCCTGCTCGTGCGGTACGCGCCGACCGCCGTCGCCGACGCCTTCTGCGCCTCCCGGCTGACGCCCGAACGCGGCCTGGCCTTCGGCACCATGCCCGGCGGCCTGGACCTGGCCCCCATCCTGGACCGCCTGCCGGGACGCACAGGCTGACGCGCGGGCCGGCTCCGACGGCCGTCGGCGGGGCCGGGTGGTACGCGCCGGGCTCACTCGCAGTCGGTGTCCCACTTCGCGACGCGAATGAATCATGATGCCGGATCCGGGTAGGCCGTTGGGCGAGCGACCCGAGGGAGAGAATCCGATGACCATCCCCATGCCGGTCGACCCGGACACCCGCCCGCCGCGGCCGTCACCGTTGGAGCCCGATCCGGTGCCCGAGCCGCCCCCGTCACCGATACCGCCCAACCCCGATCCGGAGCCGGAGCCCGAGCCGCAGCCCGTGTAGGACCGGGGGCGCCGGCGTCCGGCGCCCCCGCCGGCACACCGCGGATCCGCCCGCCCCGCACCGGGGACGGGCGTAGCGTTGACCGGGAGGGCGTCGCACGAGGCAGAACGGATGTGAGTGTCGTGATCGTCATCGGACTCCTCATCGCGGCGGCGAGCGTTGCATTCGCGGCCCTGCTCGTCGCGTACAACACCTCCGGGGGCCCCGAGTACACGGTGAGCATGTTCGACCAGAACATGGTCACCCTCGATACGTTGTCGGCGTTCCTGGCCGGCCTCGCCTTGGCCCTGCTGTTCTGCGCGGCGCTGGCACTGGTTGCCATGGGAATGCGGATGCGGACGCGGCGGCGCCATGCCTCGGCCCGCGTATCCGAGGTGTCGGAGTACGACAGGAGCGGGCGCGCGGCTCGATACGCCGCTGTGCATCAACACGAAGGCGCGCACGGACCCGAGGCCGCGCAGGAACACGAATGGGAGGCCGAGCCCACCGCCGGGTCCCGACGGGCCGGCCTGCGCCGGGACGCGGGGGAGCCCCCGGAGTCGCCCGAGCCGCCGACCGCGAACCGTTGACGTTCGGCGTCAGTCCGGGGCGATGCGGCTGCGTTCGATGTCGTCGTGTCGGCCGTGGGTTTCGACGAACTCCTTGAAGCGCAGCAGGTCGCCCTTGACGCGCCCTTGGGTGAACGGCGGTGCGGCGTCGGTTTCGCAGAGTCCTTCGGGTTCGACTTCGGTGACGACATTCACCGTGGTGTGCGCGGCGTCGACCGCCCGGAAGGTCACGAGGGCGTGCTGCCGGGGTTCGTCCGACACCGTGCGCCACGACAGCCGCTCGTCCGGCAGTTCCTCGACGGTCTCGGTGCCGAACTCGCGGGTCATATCCCCGGTGAACGTCCTCCAGTAGTGGTGGTGCGCGTCGAGCCGAACCACCTCCTCGACCCCGTCCATGAACTGCGGGAAGTCCTCGAATCGGGTCCACTGGAGATACGCCGTGTGCAGCGGGACGTCCACATCGACGGATTCCGTCACAGCGGCCATACCGGTCACCTCCCAAGGTCGGACGGACCGTACACCTGCGGCGTGCCCGACGGCCGGGCGCCCAAACGACGCCGGGGCCGCCCGCGTCCCAAGGCCCCGAGGCCCTGTCTCCGACGCCGAGGACTTCAAGGACTCGACGTGCGCAGGCGCTCCGCCGGGCGGGGCGGGGCCGGGTCGGCCACCGGGAGGTCGTACATCCGGAAGAGGCGGGCGCGGACCGCGGCCAGCGGGTACGTGTCGGGGTAGACGGCCAGCTTGAAGATCACGCCTTCCAAGACGCTGCGCAGCGTGGCCTCCTCGGCGCCCGGGTCGGCCGCGCCGCGTTCGGCGAAGATCGCCCGGATGCCATCCTCGGCCGCCTCCAGCGCGGCCAGGTTCGCTTGCTCGGCCTTGGCGTACGTCGCCCGGGTGGTCGGCTGCAACATGAGCGACAACAGGAGCCGCTGCACATCGACGCTCGCCGCCGCGCCCTGAAGCGTCCGGTCGATGAGCCCGGCCAGTCGCTCGTCGGCGGTCCGCTCTCCCTCCAGGGGTGCGACCGCCCCGTACATGACCTGCAACGCCTCGGACAGCAACGTCTCCAGCAGCTCGTCCTTGGTCGAGAAGTAGTAGGTGACCAGACCCCTGGCGACCTCGGCACGGGAGGCGATCCGGGAGATGGTCGCTCCGGCGTAGCCCCGCTCGGCGAAGACCACGAGCGCGGCGTCGAGGATGCACCGGCGCGAGCGCTCACGCAGCTCCTCGTTGGCCGAAGGCGTCCGTGGCATTTGTCCCACCCCTCCCCAAGACACGCGACCTTTTGAGCCATTGTTCCGGACGCGTGGGCCGGAAACACCGCCGGCCCACGGATGCAGGGACGCCGCCGCCCGGCAGGTGATCGAGGCGGCCGATCCCGGCCGCGAGGTCGCCGGGCTCCCAGCGACCGCTTCGGCGCCCGCGTCGCACACCGCCGCCCGCAGCCCGCCGCGTGCCGGCGTGGGGCCGAGTGTCCGGCCGGCCGACGGACACGGCAGGTCGGGGCTCGAAGGCGGGTGGCTATGGCCTTCCCGGTGCGGATACGTTCGTCCACCACCAGGTTTCGAGGTCGTCGGCGTCCGAGGCTTCGGTCGGAGGGCGGTGTTCCGGGGGTGTGTCGACGGCGAGGGCCCGGGTGCGGCGGACGATGGCGCGCAGGTCGCGGACGGCGGGGATCTCGGCGAGTTCCTCGATGTCGTACGGGCAGCCGACCGGGCCGTCCAGGAGCGTGTGGCAGCCGTGCGAGTACCACGTGGCGATCAGTTCCCGGTCGCCGTGCTGCTCGGCGGCGACCGCGAGTTCGCGAACCACGTCGATCAGCGGGACGGGCTGCGGGGCGATCGCGTCCGGGCCGCCGAGCCGGCCGGAGTCGACCATGCGCCGCCACAATCGCGAGCCCGCGTCGCAGTACAGCAACGGCGGATCGACGTAGCCGTCCTCGAGCCAGGAGGCGTAGCCGTCGAAGTCGTCGGCCTCCTCCGCGTCGTCGTCGAAGGTACGCAGCGCGGTGAACTCGGTCAACGCGTCGAAATGGTCGCGTCGTTGCGCGTAGTCCGGGTGCCGGTCGAGCGGGAACGCGTAGGTGAAGCGGCGGCGCACCAGGATGTCCATCACCCGGAAATGCGTGAACGAGCAGTCGAACCGGTCCTGGAACCCGTACAGCACGGCGAACCACTCGCGCAGGCGCGGCTCGTCGGGCCCGTGGTGGG
Organism: Embleya scabrispora DSM 41855; assembly: GCF_000372745.1. Lineage (GTDB taxonomy): Bacteria > Actinomycetota > Actinomycetes > Streptomycetales > Streptomycetaceae > Embleya > Embleya scabrispora. The sequence continues at coordinate 259,314 of NZ_KB889664.1, forward strand.
CGTGCAGAATCCTGATCGAGTCCTCCACCAGATCCTCGATCTCGTGCATCGACACCGCGAACTCCCGCTTCTCGACTCCTCGTCCCGCCGGTGACCCGTGGGTGATCCGCCGGGATCCGCCGGGGGACGGCCCGGACGGTAGCGCTCCCGACCGACAATCGACGATGCGGCCGCGGACGACGGTGCCGTCACGGCTTTCGACCGGGCCGACGCCGACGGTGACGTACAGGACCTGCCCGAGGGCGTGCGAGTGCCAACGGCGGGCCGGGGACGGGTCACACGGTGAGAAGGGCCTTGATGGCGCGGCGTTCGTCCATGGCTCGGTAGGCGTCGGCGGCCTGGTCGAGGGGGAGGGCGAGGTCGAAGACCCGGCCCGGGTCGATCGTCCGGTTCCAGACCAGATCGATCAGCTTCGGCAGGTACTGGCGTACCGGCGCGGGCCCGCCGTGCAGGTGGACGTGCGAGAAGAACAGCTCGTGCCCGTCGAGGGCGACGTCGTGGGAGACGCCGACGTAGCCGATGTGACCGCCCGGCCGGGTGGAGCGGACGGCCTGCATCATCGACTCCTGGGTGCCGACCGCCTCGATCACCGAGTGCGCGCCCAGTCCGTCGGTCAGCTCCTTGATCCTGGCCACGCCCGCGTCGCCGCGTTCGGTGACGATGTCGGTCGCCCCGTACTCGATCGCGAGCTTCTGCCGCGGCTCGTGGCGGCTCATCGCGATGATCCGTTCCGCGCCGAGCCGCTCGGCGGCCAGCACCGCCATCAGCCCGACCGCGCCATCGCCGACGACCGCCACGGTCTTGCCCGGTCCGGCCTGGGCCGCGACCGCGCCGAACCAGCCGGTGCCCAGCACGTCGGACGCGGCCAGCAGGCCGGGAACCAGGTCGTCGTCGGGCATGCCGGGGGTGGCGACCAGCGTGCCGTCGGCCAGCGGGACGCGCAGCCGCTCCGCCTGCGCGCCGAGGGCGCCGACCGGTTCGCGCCGGACGCAGGAGGACTGATATCCGGCCCGGCAGATCTCGCAGGTGTTGTCCGAGGCGAAGAACGACCCGACCACGAACTGGCCCGGCTTGATCGAGCCGACCGCGCCGCCGACCTCTTCGACGACGCCCGCGTACTCGTGCCCCATCGGGGAGGGGCCGTCGACGGCCTCGATCCCGCGGTACGGCCACAGGTCCGACCCGCACACACACGTCGCCGACAGGCGGATCACCGCATCCGTCGGGGCGACGATCGTCGGCTCTTCACGCTGTTCCACCCGCACCTCGCCGGGGGCGTGCATCACGACACCGCGCATGAGTTTGCTCCTTGCCTGTCGCCTGTCGCCTGTTGGAGGGCCGACCACCGGTGTGGCCACAGGGCCCTCGGGTCATTCAAGGACGGCCCCGGGTCGGGGACGGGTCCGGCGCGCGGAGCCGATCCCGTGTCACCCGCTTGCGCGCCCGAACCGGCTGCCGGGACCGAGCACCCCGTCGCTCACGAGCGGAGGCGCCACGCCATCCGGACAGCCTGATGTCTGGCGACCTTCCAGATCGTCCCGTCCGGTGCCCGCACGACGCCGCCGTAGCCCCAGAGCGACTTCGCCGCCGGCTTGAGCGACGTGGCGCCGGCGTCGAGGGCCGCGCCGATCAGGACGTCGACGTCGGCGGGCTGGGACACGGTGAGTGCCAGGGCGAACCCGCGGAAGCCGGTCGTGGGCGCGTCCGAGGCCCGCAGGCGCAGCTGTGTGTCCAGACCGAAGGCGGCGCTGTGGAAGCGGTGAGCGGCCGAGGGATCGGCCACGTCGAGGGTTACGGAAGCGATGGTTGCCATGCCCGTCACGCCAGGCGCGAGGCCGCGACCGACGCTTCTCGGATCCTGATCGATCCGGTCGCCGACGAACGGACCGGCGCTGCGCGATGCGGCCGCCGACCGGGCGATACGCGCATGCCTTCGGCCGGATCGGGGCAGCACACGCGGAGTGTCCGGTCACGGGTGGCGTGGTTGGTCGCGGGAGGAGTGCGACCATGGTCGGATGCGTGTTCGGAGTGGGAATCATGTGCTGGTGTCCGGTCGCGAGGACGGCCCCGTCCTGTTGCTGGCGCACGGGTTCGGTTGCGACCTGAACATGTGGCGGCTTGTGGTGCCCGTGTTGGAGGAACGATTCAAGGTGGTGCGATTCGACCACGTCGGCGCCGGGCGGTCGGATCCCGCCGCGTGGGACCCCGAGCGGTACGCGACCCTGGCGGGCTACGCGGACGACGTCCTGGCCATCTGCGCGGAGGCGGAACTGCGGGACGTGGTGTTCGTCGGACACTCGGTGAGCGCCATGATCGGCGTCCTGGCGGCCATCCGTGAGCCCGAGCGGTTCGCCGGTCTGGTGCTGCTCACCCCCTCACCGTGCTACATCGACGACGGCGACTACCGAGGCGGGTTCAGCCGGGCGGACATCGAGGAACTGCTGGACTCGCTGGACAGCAACTACCTGGGCTGGTCGGCCGCGATGGCCCCGGTCATCATGGGCAACCCCGAACGCCCCGAGCTCGGCGAGGAGTTGACGAACAGCTTCTGCCGTACCGATCCGAAGATGGCCCGGGTCTTCGCGCACACCACGTTCCTGTCCGACAACCGCGCCGACTTGGCCGAGGTCGGCACGCCCACCCTGGTGATCCAGTGCCGGCACGACGCGATCGCGCCGCCGGAGGTGGGCCGATTCGTCCACGAGCGGATCCCGGGCAGCCGCATGGTCACGCTGGACGCCACCGGCCACTGCCCGCAGCTGAGCGCTCCCGAGGCGACCGCCGAAGCCATCGTCGACTTCGCGAGCAGACGATGATGTGCGCGTCCGGGGCGGATCCGGACGGCGGCGGGACGGGCGGTGGGGACGGTCCCCCGGGCGGCGACGTCGCAGTCTTCGCGGCCCTGTTGGAGGACAGCGCCGAGGACCTGTACGAGAACGCACCCTGCGGTTACCTGTCCACGCTTTTGGACGGCACGATCGTCAAGGTCAATGCCACATTGACGACCTGGCTCGGGCGCAGCCGCGAGGAACTCGTCGGCCGACGCCGGTTCGCCGACCTGCTGACCGTCGGCGGCAGGCTCTACCACGAGACCCACTTCGCGCCCCTGCTGACCATGCAGGGCGAGATCGGCGGCGTCGCCCTCGAACTGAAGGCCGCCGACGGCACCCGTCTGCCGGTCCTGGTCACCTCCCTGGTCAAGACGGGCGGTGACGGCCAACCCCTGCTGATCCGCACCACGATCACCGACGCCCGCGACCGTCGCGCGTACGAGGTCGAACTGATGCGCGCACACCGCGAAGTCGACGCGGAACGCGAACGTCTGCAACGCCTGGCCACCACCCTGCAACGCACCCTGCTGCCCCCGACGTTGTCCCGGGTTCCGGGCCTGGAGGTGGCCGCGTACTACCACATCGCCTCCGCCGACCGGGTCGGTGGCGACTTCTACGACCTGTTCCCGCTCGCCGACGGCCGATGGGCGTTCTTCCTCGGCGACGTGTGCGGCAAAGGCGTCGCGGCCGCGGCCGTGACTTCGCTCGTGCGCTACACCCTGCGGGCGGCGACCGTGTACGACCCGGACCCGGTCGCGGTGCTGCGCAACCTCAACACCGTGCTCAACCACGAGTACCAGGGCGACGATCCGCGCTTCTGCACGGTGATCTTCGGCTTGATCAGTCCCGACCCCGGTTCGGACGGTCCCGGTTCCGGTCCGCTCACCCCCGACGCCCTCGGCTGCACCATCGTGCTCGCCGCGGGCGGCCACCCACCCGCGCTGCTCCTGCGCGCCGACGGCGGCGCCGAATTCCGGCCCACGCCCGGTGGGCAATTGGTCGGAGTCATCCCGGACGCGCACTTCACGACCTCGACCGTGCGTCTGGAACCCGGCGGGACACTGCTCCTGTACACCGACGGCCTCACCGAGGCTCGTGTCCCGGGATCGATGGCCGACCGCTTCGGCGAGGAGGCGTTGTTCGACTTCGCCGCCGCCTTGGCTCCGGCGGGCGCCCGCGCCGCCGTGGACGCGGTCACCGACCTCCTGGCCTCCTTCGGAGCGGGCCTGGACGACGACGCCGCGATCCTGGCGCTGGGCGTCCCCCGCCGGAGCGCGGAGGAAGCGGCGGGGTAGCCCGGCCGGCCGGATCTGTAGACACTGTCTACCGGTGTGGTAGACAGTGTCTATGGCACAGGAAGACTCTCTTCGGGAACGACTGATCGGCGTCGGAGTGGACGTCGTGATGACCGACGGCATCGCCGCACTGGGGCTGCGTGAGATCGCCCGCCGGGCGGGTGTGTCGCACGGGGCTCCGCGCAGGTACTTCGCGACCCATCACGCGCTGCTCTCGGCGATCGCCCAGCGCGGGTTCGCGGACCTGAGAGCCCGGTTCGAGGCCGCGACCGCCGCCGTCACATCGCCACGCGACCGGCTGGCGGCCCTCGCGCACACCTACGTCCGGTACGCGCTCGAGCATCGCGGCATGTTCGAGTTGATGTTCCGGCACGACCTGCTCGACAGCGGACCACACACATCGGCGCACGGGCCGCGGCTCCGGGAGTCCACCCTCCCGCTGTTCGAGACCATCGTCGCGCTCATCGCCGAATGCCGGACCGAGCCCGCGGGCCGGCGCCGGGACGACGTGCGGAGCAGTGCCGAGCCGCCGCCGGCGGTGACGGCCGCCGCGCTCTGGTCGAACCTGCACGGCATCGCCCAGTTGTGGGCCTGGGACAGCCTGCGACTCGCCCTCGGCACCCCGTCGGCAGGCCCGGCACCCGGTGGCGACCATCTCGAACTGCTCGTCACCGCGGCCCTCGACGCTCACCTGGGCCCGGCGCGCGCATGACGAAGAACATCCGGCGGCACCTCGCCCTGGCGGTCAGCGTGGCCGGTGCGATGATCGTCGCGCTGGACGGCACCGTGCTGCTCGTGGCGCAGCCCAGCCTGCAGCGCAGCCTCGGGGCGAGTGTGGCGCAGGTGCAGTGGACCAGTACCAGCTACCTGCTCGCGGTGGCCGGGCTTCTCGTCATCGCCGGGCGCCTCGGCGACCGCTACGGGCACCCGCGGCTGATGTGCGTCGGCGTCCTCGGCTTCGGAGCCGCCTCGGGCGGGATCGCACTCGCCCCGGACGTCCGTTGGGTGATCGTTCTGCGCGCCGTACAGGGGGTGTTCGGCGCACTGCTCCAACCCGCCACCCTCGCGCTGCTGAGCTCGGCCTATGCGCCGGACCGGCTCGGCACGCCGGTCGCCATTCGTACCAGCGCCATCGGGATCGCCGCGGCGGCCGGCCCCCTGCTCGGGGGCGTCCTCGTCGGCCACTTCGGCTGGCGCGCGGTGTTCTGGATCAACGTCCCCGTGGCACTGGCAATCGCAGTATCGACCCTCGCCCTGCGGGGGCCGACGCCCGCACGCGCCGGATCGCAGCGGCTCGACCTCGTCGGCGCGGCCCTGCTCGCGGCCACCCTCGCGGCCTTGGTGCACACGTTGGCCGACGTACCGGCGCACGGATGGACCGCCGCGCCGACGCGGCTCGGACTCGCCGCGACCGCCGGCATCGCGCTGGTGCTCGTCGTCCACGAACGCCGCGCCACGCACCCGATCGTGCCCCCGGCGGTGGCCCGGTCCGTACCCGTGACGGCCTCGATGCTGATCCTGCTGGTCACCACCGGCGGCATGTTCGGTGCGCTGTTCGTGACCTCCTTCTTCCTCCAGAACGTGCTCGGGCTCGGCCCGCTCGCCACCGGACTGCGGGTGCTTCCGCTGACCGCGCCCATGGTTCTGGGCGCGCCCGTCGCGAGCGCCGCGCTGCGCCGGTACGGACCGCGCCGCACCGCGATCGCCGGCATCCTGCTCGTCGTCCTCGGCATCGCCGCCCTGTCCCGGCTCGATCCGAACAGCACCTGGGTCCTCACCGGGACGGCCTTCGTCGGACTCGGCGCGGGCTTCGCCGCCGTGATGGTCACCGCCACCGGGACGGTCGTCGGGGACGCCCCGCCCGGATACGCCGGGGTCGTCGGCGGGCTCAAGCAGACCGCCATGAACGTCGGTCCGACCCTCGGGATCGCCGTCGCCGCGGGCCTGATGCTGCCCGGGTCGTCCGGGAGCGGGGCCGCGACCGCGATGCCCGCCTCGGCGATCGGCCCGGCCCTGCCGGCCCTGGCCGCACTCGCCGCACTCGCCCTGCTGCCGGCGCTGCTACTGCCCAGCGGCCGGCGCGATGCGACAGGTGACACGTCGACCGCAGCCGCCCGGTCCGCCTCCACCGCCGACCGATTGGAAGTACCTATGCATGACTGATTCCCCGTCGTGCCCGTCTGCGTAGGTTGGTGGTCACGACGGAGCGCGACCACAGTGAACGAAACAGGGGAGAAAACGATGACCGCCTACGTCATTGCCAAGCTGCGGGACGCCGCCCCGCACCCGGAGATCGCCGACTACATCGAGCGGATTCCCGCCACCTTCGAGCCGTACGGCGGTCGCTTCCTCGTGCACGTCACGCAGCACGAGGTGAAGGAGGGCACCTGGCCCGGGAGCGTCGTGATCATCGGCTTCCCCGGCATCGCCGAGGCGCGGAGTTGGTGGGACTCACCTGCCTACCAGGAGATCGCACCGCTGCGCTCGCGGCACATCCAAGGCGACCTCATTCTGATCGACGGCGTGCCCGAGGGCTACGACCCGGCCGCCACCGCAAGGGCGATGCGCGAGGCACTGTCCGCCGAGTAGCCATGGGGTCGAGGCCGCGGCCGGTCCCGACGAACCGGCGGTGGCGGTTCCGGCGGGCGGGTGGTCACCCGCCGGCCTGACGGTCGAGGTAGTCGATCAGTGCCATCTCCTTGCGGAGCAGCCGAGCGCGTTCGTCCGCGGGAAGCGATGCCAGGGCGTCGACGAGCGGGCGAGTTCGGGGGATGTACACCATCGCGCCGACATAGAGCCGACACTCGGAACACCACGCGAGGCCGATGCACCGCTCGAACATCGTGGACTCGGGTGGGTAAGTCCGGAACTGGTAGGCGCGCACGGTCGTTCCGCATGCGGCGCAGGCTCGTCGATCCCCGTCTTCGACGGTGTCCCAGGTCGTGACCTTGGTCCAGCCTCGTCGCCCGGCCGGTGCTCTTCAAGTCGTCATGCGTGGCATTCTCCCCTGCGGCCACGCGGGCGAGGCGGTGGCGGTGCCGCTGTGGGTGCGGCGGTCGCGTGGCGGTCAAGGCCGGGGGTCGGCGGCCTTCGGGAGCGGGCCGGTGCGCTCGCGCCACGCGCGTTCCCACTGGCGGGTCATCGCCGGGTAGATGATCAGGTAGCGGAACGGCGCGATGAAGGCCATGTACAGGCGGCCGAAGCGGCCGTTGGGCTTGACCAGGACGGCCATGCGCAGTTCGTGGTCACCATTGCCGGAGGGCACCCAGCCCAGGTGCATCACGGCGTGGCAAGTCGAGTTGGCCAACTCGCGGGCGGATTCGTCGGCCAGTTCGTACAGCGGGGTGAACGGGGTGCCGCCGGTCTCCGAGGGGTCCACGGTTTCGGCGAGGTCGTCCGGGAGGCGATCGCGCAGCGGCCGAACCCGTGTGCCCAGGCTCGCCGTGGACTTGTCCCAGCCGAGCAGGGCGCCGAGCTTCCAACGCACCGCGAACAGGAATTGGACCGGAGAGTTCTGCTTGGCGAATCCGCCGCCGTCGCGTATCGCGGCGATCATGGCGGGGAAATCGCCCGGCCCGGCGCCGGGGGTGCGGTAGGACCACACGTCCTCGACCCGGAAGTCGCGGGTGAACTCGTGGATCCGCCAAGGCCGATCGGTGTGCGCCGTGCGAGCCAGCTTCATGGCTGCTGCCACCTTTGCTGCGGTTGGGATGGTGTCTCCCCAACTGTTATACGCTTGCGTATAAGACAAGGCAAGATCGAATATTCGGTTGCGTATATCCGGGTGGAAAAGTGAGGTGGGACACCGTGGGCGCTGCTCGCACACCACGCGACAGATGGGTGGAGGAAGGTCTGCGGGCCCTGGCCGACGGTGGCCCGGACGCCGTCAGGATCGAGGCGCTGGCGAAGCGCCTCGGCGTCACCAAGGGCGGGTTCTACGGCTACTTCGCCGACCGCGACTCGCTCCTGGAGGCCATGCTCGACACCTGGGAACGCGAGAGCACCGACGACGTGATCGAACAGGTCGAACGCGAAGGCGGAGACCCCAGAAGCAAAGCCCAGCGCGCCGGCAGGCTCACCTTCTCCGACGACCGACTGCTCCCCATCGACCTCGCGGTCCGCGACTGGGCCCGCCGCGACGAGGCCGTCGCCGAACGCCTGCGACGCGTGGACAACCGACGCATGGACCTGCTCCGCGAAATGTTCGGCACCTTCTGTTCCGACCCCGACGAGGTCGAGGCCCGCAGCCTGATCGCCTTCTGCGTGGCGATCGGACACCACAGCCTCGCCGCCGACCACCGGGGCCGTACCCGCGCCGAGGTCCTCGCCCGCGCCGGCGACCTGGTCATGAACCGCACCCGCGACCACGACGGGTAGAGCGCCGGCGGGGACGGACAGAGGGCCCGGACGCGCCGGGTCCCGAGGCCAGATGGACAACTCCTTCACCGAACTGCGCGAGCACCGCACCGAGATGGTGCTCGACACCCGACCCATCGAGGAACCCGACACGGTCGCCGGGCCCGTCCTGTGGACCGAGCCGCGATACCTGGCCGTCTCCTCCCGCCACCGACTCGCCGCCCGATCCCGGGTGAGCCTGGAGGACCTGGCCCGCGTCACGCTGCTGCGCATGCCGGCCAACGCACCCGCCGCGATCGCCGCCGACCGCATCCCGGCGGTCACTCCTCTGGGCAGGCCCATCGAGCACGGCCCTCGCGTGGCCTCGTTCCAGGAGGCCCTGGCCATGGTCGGCGCCGGCGAAGGCACCTTCACCGTCGGCGGTCAGGTGACCCGCTTCTACAACCGCCCCGACGTCACCTACATCCCCTTCTCCGATGCCCCACCCATCGCCTGGGGCTTCGTCTGGCGCGCCTCGCACGAAACCGCCCGCATCCGTGCCTTCAACACCCACGCCGTCGCGCTACGCTCCGCGTCCCGACCCGCGCGGTAGCCGACCACGTCCCGACGCCGTGGCCGCCGACACCTCTCCCGGGTCGGCGGGGCGGCGGGTCGCCCCGGCGCCGAACCCGCGGCCGTGATCGTCCCCGCCCGGTCGCGGCTCGAAGGTGACCCGACGCGGTCTTGCCCGGTCGCCGCGCTATACGGTGATTCGATGATCCTCCCCCTGCCGCCCGGCGATTTCCGCGCGTACCTGTTCGACTGCGACGGCACCATCGCCGACTCGATGCCGCTGCACTACCGGGCCTGGAAGCAAGCGCTGGACGAGTGGGGTTGTGCCTTTCCCGAGGACCTCTTCTACGCCTGGGGCGGCCGAACGGTGGCGGGCATCATCGCCTCGCTCAACCAGGACCAGGGGCTGGACATGCCGGTCGAGGTCGTCGCGCAGCGCAGAGAGGTGCTTTTTCGCGAACTGCTGCCGCAGGTGACGGTGGTGCCGGGGGTGCTTCCGCACATCGACGACGCGTGCGGACGCATACCCACGGCCGTCGTCTCCGGCAGCACCCGCGATTCGGTCACCGCGTCGCTGACCGCACTGGGTCTGGTCGACAGGTTCGACGTACTGGTGTGCGCCGGCGACTACACCAGGGCGAAGCCCGACCCCGAGGGGTTCCTGAAGGCCGCCGAGCACCTGGGCGTGCCGGCACAGGAGTGTTTGGTCTTCGAGGACACCGACCTGGGGATCCAAGCCGCCACCGCCGCGGGCATGGCCTCCGTCCGCGTTCCCCCGCCCGGGCGGGGATGAACGACACACCTCGAACCGCCCGGTGGTGCCCCCCGGCCCGGGAACCGGTCGAGTGCGTCTCGCCGCTCGGATCCTCGGGCGCGGACTCCGCCGGGGCCGGCGACGTGCGGTGCCGACCACCGACGCTCGGGCCGGCCCACCGTCACAGCCGGTCGAAGAGCCCCAGCAGCGCGCGCGATATCGCCGTGTCCGGGTCCGTGAGATCCAGGACCACGTCGAAGTGGTTGCGCTCCGGCACGACCAGCAACTCCGTGCCCCAGTGCGCCGCGAACGCGCGCGACTGCTCGGTGAAACCGCTCGCCTCGTGCTGCGCCATCACCGTGACGCCGGGCATCCGAGGCCGCGCCCCCAGCACGAGCGGGCTCAGCGCGGCCGCACGCTCCTCGTCGAACATCAACCAGTCGTTCACCCGCGTACGCACCAGCGGCCGGACGTCGAACAATCCGCTGATCGGAAATCCGGCCGCGACCACGTCCTCGGGAAGGCCGACCTCCGCCTGCCAACCGTCGACCATCGTCATCGCGGCGAGATGGCCCCCCGCGGAACTGCCGCCCACGACCACGCGCGAACGATCCAGCCCATACCGCGGTCCCTCGTGGTACACCCACGCGATCGCCGCGCGCACCTGCCGGGTTATCTCCTCCAGGGTCGCGCCCGGAGCGAGCGTGTAGTCCGGCACGACGGTCGCCACGCCGCGCTCGGCCGACATCCGCGCCCCGAACGCCGAATCCGCACGCGACAACGCCCGCCAGTAGCCGCCGTGCACGAACACGAACACCGGGCGCGGCGCCTCCGCCGAGCCGGGCCCCCATACGTCCAGCCGCTCTCCGCTCGCGACGTCGTAGACCACACCCGGCACGCCCGGCAGATCGGCGACCGCCGCGACCGACTCCGCGCGATAGCGCTCCATCAACCGCGCGAACCGCTCGGGCCCCACCGTCGCCCGCGCATCGAACGCGACATCGAGCTCCGCGTCCACCACCGCGTCCGTCATGCGCAGGCACCTCGCGCGAACTCCGCCATCGGCCGTACGACGGCCTCGGGCGGCCGACACCCACCGCCGTCCGGCGCCAGGCACGGCGCTCGGCCACAGCCCTCGTGTCCTGCGGTGGTGTCGTGGTCGATCGCGCATGGGCCCCAGGTCACGGTCGGCATGTCCGGTACTTCCTTCCCGATCGCAGCAGTGCCTGACAAGCTTCAGGCAGCCTGGCCGATGAAGGCATGCCGATCAAATACCAATACCAAAGGATCACATACCGTAATGGGTATGAAGCTCCCTCTCTGGTGGTGCGCGCACGTGGCGTGGCCCGGCCGGCGAAGTCGCAGTGCGGCGGCGATCGCCCCATGGTCCGGGCGTTGGGTCGGGAAGCGGCATGCCGGGGCCGGGCGGGGGCCGTGACCGGCATCGACACGGCCGTGAGGACTCGGCGACATCGGGTGCGTGTCCCAGCGGTCGGTTGATCGTTGGCGTCATGAGGCTTGTTCCGCTCCCTGGAAGGAATTCCCATGCGCCGAATCTGTACGGCGACCGCGTTGGCCGCGACCGTATTGACGCTGGGATCGGCCGTCGCCCACGCCGATGCCCACAAGCCGCCGCTCCTGGACCGGCTCGCCCACCTCGACCCCTCCGGCCTGGGTCACAACGTGGACGGTCCCGCGCAGAAGGTGGCCGGCATCGCGACGACGCCGAACACCCAGCGCTGATCGCAGGCCCACCACATCGGGCGTGACGGGTCGTGCGGGAACCGGCGACGGGTCCCGCACGACCCGCGAAGCCGAGCCGGTGCGCCCGAACCCTGCCGCCGCGGCCACGACGCCCGCATGCGATCGTCGCCGGTCCGGCCCCGGTCGTCTCCCGAGATCCCGTGCGAACCCCCCGTCCGAACCCTCGTGCGAACCGTCCCGGGAGGGCCACGTCTTCGCCGCCGGATCACGCCGAAGGCTGATTCCGGGCGGCCAGTACAGTACGTGGATGGTGAACCAACGGGAGCAGATCCTTGCCGAGCTCGGCGTCAAGGCGACCATCGTGCCCAAGGTCGAGATTCGGCAACGGGTCGACTTCCTCAAGCAATACCTGAGGTCGACCCCGGCCAAGGGATACGTGCTCGGGATCAGCGGCGGCCAGGACAGCACACTGGCCGGCAGGTTGTGTCAACTCGCGGCCGAGGAATTGCGCGCCGAGGGGCACGAGGCCACGTTCGTCGCGGTGCGGCTGCCCTACGGGGTACAGGCCGACGAGCACGACGCGCAGATCGCGCTGGAGTTCATCCGGCCCGATCGCGCGATCACGGTCAACGTCAAGCCCGGCGTGGACGCCGCCGCCGCCGAGGTGGCACTCGGCCTGAGGGAGTCGTCGGATGGCGCGCCCGGGCTGCGGGACTTCGTGCGCGGCAACATCAAGGCCCGCGAACGCATGGTGATCCAGTATTCGATCGCCGGCCAGCTGGGCCTGCTCGTCGTGGGCACCGACCACGCGGCCGAGGCGGTGACCGGCTTCTTCACCAAGTACGGCGACGGCGGCGTCGACATCACCCCGTTGACCGGGCTGACCAAGCGTCAGGGCGCGGTGCTGCTGCAGGAGTTGGGCGCACCCCCGAGCGTCTGGGAGAAGGTGCCCACCGCCGACCTCGAGGACGACCGACCCGCACTGCCCGACGAGGTGGCACTGGGTCTGACGTACACCCAGATCGACGACTACCTCGAAGGTCTCGACGTCACCCCGGAGGTGGCGGACAAGCTGGAGTCCATCCACCGCGCGACCCGGCACAAGCGCACCGTCCCGGTCACCCCGCTCGACGACTGGTGGCGCGACTGACCCCACGGTGCGGGGCCTCGTACCGCAGACCCGGAGTGGTTGCCTCGTCGCCGGCCGCCCGAGTCCGCGTCGGCCCGACTCCTTCCCGAAAAAGCATTCGTGGATGTCGCGCTCCGTGCGCTAGTGTTGACGCCATGAAGCGCGCTGCGATGACGACGACGCCGGAGAACGTCCCGGCGCGCTGACAGATGATCTGGTCAAAGCCCCGGGGCGAGTGCCCCGGGGCTTCGTCTTGTGGTCACTCGCCCGTCACACCGACACACCGCGAGGAGACCGCCATGCACGACCACCGCAGGCTGGGCCGCGAGTTGGATCTGTTCGACACCGACCCGCTGATCGGTGCCGGACTGCCGTACTGGCTGCCCGACGGCGCGACCGTACGGCACGCCCTGGAGGAGTACATCCGCGCCGCCGAGCGACGGGCGGGCTACCGCCACGTGTACTCGCCGGTGCTCGGCAAGCGCGAACTGTACGAGATCTCGGGCCACTGGTCGCACTACAGCGACGACATGTTCCCGCCGATGGACCTGGGCGGCGAGCAGGTGGTGCTGCGCCCGAGCCTGTGTCCCCACCACGCGGTGATCTTCCGTTCCCGCGCCCACAGTTACCGGGATCTGCCGCTGCGCATGGCGGAGTTGGGCGGGATGTACCGATCCGAGCTCTCGGGCGTGCTCGGCGGGCTGACCCGTGTGCGGGCCATCCAACTCAACGACGCGCACATCTTCTGCACCCTGGACCAGGTTGCCGAGGAGGCGCGGGCCGCGCTGGGGATGATCGCCGGCGCCTACCGGGCGATGGGCATCACCGCGGTGCGCCATCGGCTCTCGCTGCCGGGTCCGGGTGGCAAGTATGTGGCGGCTCCGGAGATGTGGCGGCGGTCGGTCGCGTTGCTGACCGAGGTGCTCGACGCTTCCGGTCTCGTCTACGAGGCGGTCGAGGGCGAGGCGGCCTTCTACGGTCCCAAGATCGACGTCCAGGTCGTCGATGCGGCCGGCCGGGAGTCCACCCTGTCCACCGTTCAGATCGACTTCCACCAGCCGGAGCGGTTCGACCTGCACTACATGGGCGCGGACGGCGCGAAACACCGGCCGGTGATGATCCACCGCAGCATCATCGGCAGCGTGGAGCGCGCCGTGGCCCACCTCATCGAAGAGCACGGGGGCGCCTTCCCCGCCTGGCTCGCACCCGTACAAGTGGTGGTGCTGCCGATCTCGGCGAGCGAACTGCCCACCGCGCGAAGGCTCGTGGCGCGATGCGCGGACCTGGGACTGCGAGCCGACATCGCCGCGCCCGAGCGCGGCACCCTGGGCGCCCGCATCCGCGAGGCGCGCCTTGTCCCGTACCAGGCCGTCATCGGCGCCAGGGAGGCCGCGAACGACCACGTCGCCCTACGCCTGCGCGACGGCCGTCGCCTCGACGCGCTACCCGCCGGCGAGGTCCTCACCCGCGTCCGCGCGCTCGTGGACGCTCATGACGCCGCCCTGTGGGAGGACGGCGGCGTCGCCGCGTAGCGAACAGGCGTGGGCCGGCCGCCCGTTCGGCCTCCCGGCAGGGAGGTCGAACGGGCGGCCGGCCCGCCGGGGCCGTCGCGGCCCGAAGGATCGACACCGGCCGAACCAGGGCCGCCGATGCCGACTCGGACTCCTGGCGCGTCAGCCGCAGCAGCCGCCGGGGGCGGAACGAACGGGGTCTTCGCCGCGCGCGGAGGCGGGGTCGGAGACGGAAACGGGGGCCGGGGCGGAAACGGGGACGCCGCTGTCGGTGGAGGGCAGGCAGCAGGCCGAGTCCGCGTCCTTGGCCATCGTGGCGGCATCGCCCTTGACGACGTAGACCTCCCACGGCTCGGCGCCGGGGCCGTGGACCCAGACCTTGTCCTGGACGGCGTAGCAGCACGAGGTGTCGTTCTCCTCCACGGTCGCCAGGCCGGCGTCGGCGAGGCGGGTGGTGGCGGCCGTGACCTGGTCGGTGGTCTCGACCTCGACGCCGAGGTGGTCCATGACGGTCGGTTCACCGTCGGTGCCCTGGATGAGGACGAGCTTGAGCGGCGGCTCGGCGATGGCGAAGTTGGCGTAGCCGGCGCGGAGCTTGGCGGGTCGGGTGCCGAAGAGCTTGGTGTAGAAGGCGATCGAGGCGTCGAGGTCGGCGACGCGCAGGGCGAGCTGGATGCGGGACATGGTGGGTGCCTCCGTGGATTCGGGGTCCCGAGGTTCCGGTATTCGAGGGTTCGCGGATTCGGGACGGGATGTGGTGGTGAGCCTGTGTGGCCGGTGGCCGGTGGCTGTGCGGGTGGGTACCTTCGCGCGGCGATCTCCCACTCTGTATTGATGTTCATCTATACAGAAGAGCTTGCCGGCGATATCGACACCTGTCAATATCGACGTATGTCGAATCCGCAGATGCTGCCGATCCTGGAAGCCGACACCGGTGCCGAGACGGTCCCGTGCTGCGCGCCGCTGTCGCGCCAACCCCTCGGCGCCGAGGATTCCGAGCGGATCGCGGCGATGTTCAAGGCGCTCGGGGACCCGGTGCGACTGCGGCTGTTCTCGCTGATCGCGTCGCACGAGGGCGGCGAGGCGTGCGTGTGCGACATCGCGGACGTCGGCGTCTCCCAGCCGACCGTCTCCCACCACCTGAAGAAGCTTCGCGACGCCGGCCTGGTGACCTCCGAGCGCCGCGGCACCTGGGTGTACTACAAGGTCGCGCCATCGGTCGTCGCCGCGCTCGCGGGTGTGCTCGACCTGAATCCGTGAGCGGCGTGCCGGTCGCGACGGGTGTCGAGGCGATGCAGGAGGTCGGCATCGACGTCGCCGACCGGGCGTCCGAGGTCCTCGGCGCGTACGCGGTCCGGGCATCGGACGTGGTCATCACCATGGGCTGGGCGCCCGGGACGGGCGCCCCGGCCGGGACCGGTGCATTTCGGTCGTGCCGCCGTCCGTCCGTGGTCGACGTCGATGTCGACGCGGACCCGGTTCACCGGACGATCGGGTGCGGCGCGGCCGGTCGGTCGGCGGCGGCGTCGGCATAGCGGCGCGCCAAGTGGGCGAAGGCATCCCTGAGTTCGGGCGGGCCGACGACCTCGACGTCGGTGTCGAATCCGCCGATTATCCGCCGTCGGGCCCCTTGAAGGCCACGATGGGGTAGCCGAGTTCGCGTAGGCGGTCCACGTCACGGCGCACGGTGCGCGGGCTGACCTCCTAGTCGCTCGGCCGGCAGTGCGCCGGGCCAGTCTCGGCGTGCCTGGAGCAACGAGAGCAGCGAGAGCAGCCGTGCTGAGGTCTTTCGGGTCTTCGGCATGCGTCCATCCTCTGCCGAGTAGAGGACACTCCCTGGCCGCTTCCGGTGGGATCGTCGTCCCGTGCCGAAGAACGAGAACGACCGGAAGGGCTCGACCACCGTGACCTCGACGACCACGTCCCCCGCGCTCACTGCCCCCACGACCACATCTCCCACGACCCTCGACGGCGAGCGCGTCGACTTGCTCGCAGCGCTCGCGACCGCGCGGCAGAACCTGATCACCCCGGCGCGTGGGCTCGACGACGAACAGGCCGGCGCACACCCGACGGTCAGCGCGCTGTGCCTGGGCGGGCTGATCAAGCACGTCGCATCCGTCGAGGAAGGATGGATGCGCTTCGTGCTCGAGGGCCCGTCGGCCATGCCGTGCGACCTGCCCGACGGTGTCACCTGGGCCGACCTCGCGGCCGGTACCGCGCGCGAGGTGCCGGAGTGGGCGATCGACCATCACCACGGCTTCCTGATGCTGCCCGGTGAAACGCTCGCCGGGATCCTCACACGCTACGAACAGGTCGCGGCCCGGACCGAGGAGGTCCTCGCCGCCGTACCCGGCCTGTCGGCCGCGCACCCGCTGCCGGCGGCGCCCTGGCACGAGCCGGGCGAGGTACGCAGCGTGCGCCGGGTGCTGATGCACGTCATCGCGAGACCGCGCAGCACGCCGGGCACGCGGACATCCTGCGCGAGACGCTCGACGGGCGGACGTCGATGCAGTCGGGGAGGCCGGCCGGACCGCGGACCGTCGGGCTCACGATGTGCCGACGACACTTGGATGCCGCGCGACATCGGGACTCGAATCCCGCATGACATCGAAGGAAGCGGCGCCATCGTGAACAAGCGCGAGCCGCGGCAGCCCGGGAGGCTGCCGCGGCCCCGGACCGACGACCGGTGGAACGACGCCCACCGGACCGACCTGTACCGCACTGACGACCACCGCAGTCGGACCCACCACCCGGACGCCCGTACCCCCGCGACCGACGAGCGTGCCGCGACATGACTTCGACGACCGTCCTCGACACCCGCGCGCTCAACCGCGCCACGCTCGCTCGGCAGTTGCTTCTCGATCGCGCCGACCTACCCGTCCTCGACGCCGTCGCCCACCTCGCGGGTCTGCAGGCCCAGGAACCGCAGGAACCGTTCGTCGGACTCTGGTCGCGGCTGCATGCCTTCGCCCCGGCGACGCTCTCCGACCTGCTCATCGGGCGGCGCGTGGTGCGTACCCACCTCATGCGCCGCACCGTCCACCTCGTCACCGCCGCCGACGCCCTGGCCTGGCGCGCCCGCCACGACACCATGCTGCGTCAGCGCGTCCTCGGCACCTACCGCAGCGACTTCGACGGCGTCGACCTCGACGAACTCGCCGCAGCGGGCCTGGCGATCATGGCCGACGGCGAACCCCGCACGATGACCGAACTCGCCCGCGCCCTCAGCGAAGGCCGGCCCACAGCACACCCGCGCGCACTGGGTGAGATGCTGATCGCCGCCCTCGTGCCGATGGTGCAGCTGCCACCGCGCGGGCTCTGGCGCACCAGGGCAGGCGTACGCAACGCACAACTCTCCTCCTGGCTGGGCCGGGAGATCGACCCGCCCTCCCCGGACGGGTCCGACCCCGTGGGCCAGGCGCTGGTACGGCGCTACCTCGCCGCGTTCGGCCCCGCCGCCGGGGCCGACCTGCGCGCCTGGAGCGGCCTTTCCGGTCTCCCGGCCGCGGTCGGCGCCATGCGCGAGGAACTGGTCACCTTCCGCGACGAACGGGGCCGCGAACTGCTCGACCTCCCCGACGCGCCGCGCCCCGACCCGGACACGCCCGCGCCGGTACGGTTCCTACCCGCGTTCGACAACGCGATCCTCGGCTACCACGATCGCACCCGGATCATCGACGACGCCCACCGCGGCCTGTCGGTGGCCGGCGCGCGCGTCGTCCTGGTCGACGGCCGCGTCGCCGCGACCTGGACCGTCGAGACCGACACCGTGGTCGTCACCCCACTGGGCCGCCTCTCCCGAGCCGACCGCGCCGCCGTCGCCGAACAGGGGCGGGAGCTGGCCTCGTTCCTCTCCGACCACGACAGCGACCGGGTGCGGATCGCCGCCTCTCCCGGCTGAGACCGCGGAAGCGCTCCGACGGCAGCGCAGGGGACGCCAGGGCCGGACGGTTCGTGTGCGCTGTGCCCGGCGCCCCTGCTCCCGCTCGCCGTCGGAGCGTGTCGTTGCCCGCACCGGTGCGGATTCCGTGTACGGGCGCGTGGGTCGTGCTTTGCGATCAGCAGGTAGGCGACCGGGTCGGTCGGGCAGACCCCCGACGCCGACTGGGGAGTGAAGGTGGAACCACCACCCTTGCTGCTGCCACGGCGAAACGCGTCGCCGGCGACCCCCGTCGGGCCGTCCGGAACACAGGCGGAACGTGTCCCGGACGGCCCGTTGACCAGCCAAGACACGACGGAACCGTTCGGAACGCCGGTTCGCCCTTGTCGTCGGCCCGAGTGCGTACGCAGTCTCGTTTTGCTCCATCGGGCAGATCGAGCGTCCGTCCCATGAAGAAGGAGAGACACCATGCGTACTCGATTCGATTCACTCGCCGACCGACTGTTGGAGAAGGTGGCGCCGAAGGCGACCGCATCGGCGGCCAGTTGCTGGCAGCCCGAGTGCTGGCCCAACGACATCTGCGACGGCAAGAAGGGTCGTCTGATGAAGGTCAATCCGTGCACCGGCGGCAACCAGTTCGTTCGCTGCGGCTGCAGGATCTGATCGATCGCTCCACCCGGGGCCGGATTCGACGCGTTGGCCTCGCGTCGGGTCCGGCCCCACCGACGAACAGGCGGCGCGCCGGCCCGCGGCCGGCCGTGGGAAAGGCGAATGCGGTGAATCATCTGACGATGGGCGGGCGAGTACTGCTCGGCCTGGTCTTCCTGTGCTCCGCGGCTGGAAAGGGGCGCGGCGGCGACGCGTTTCGCGCGTTCCGTGAGTCGGTGGGGCAACTCGTTCCGTCGCTGCGCCGGCGTGCCCGGCCGCTTGTCGGGCTCACCGGGGTCGCCGTCGCCACCGTCGTCGCCGAGGCGCTGGTGGTCGTGCTGCTCGCGCTGCCGGGTACCTCCAGCGCGGGCTTCGCGCTCGCTGCGGCGCTGTTGACCGCGTTCACCGCCGCCCTCGCCGCCGCGCTGCGCCGCAAACTGCGGGCGACCTGCCGGTGCTTCGGCGGCGACGCGCCGATCGCACCGCGGCACATCGTCCGCAATCTGCTGCTGCTCGTGGTGGCGGGGACCGCGCTCGCCGTGTCCGGGCCGGGCACCGGTACCTCGTACTCGCCGAGTCTGCTCCTGGCCGTCGGATGCGGAGCGGTTTTGGCTCTGCTGACCGTCAAACTGGACGAACTCGCCGACCTGTTCGCCCTGTCGAGCACCCGGCGAGAGGAACGAACGCGGTGAGCAAGCGTGTGTCGTCCGTCGTTGTGCCCGTGTCGATCGCCGTGACGGTCGCGGTCGCGGCCGGCTTGGGCACCGCGGCGCTGATTCGTCGTCGCTACGTGATCGTCTCCGTTCAGGGGCACAGCATGACGCCCACCCTGACCGACGGCGAGCGGGTGATCGTGCGCCGAACCCCCCTCCGCGCCATCGGTGTCGGCCGGCTCGTGGTGGCCCGGCCCCCCGACGACGGACGCTGGTCCCGGCTCGCGCTGCCCGCGTGGCTGATCAAGCGTGCGGCGGCGGTGCCCGGGGACGCGATACCCCGCAGCGGTGCGCCGGCGCTGCGCGATCTGTCCGACGACCGGGTCCCCGAGCACCGAATCGTCTTGTTCGGTGACAACCCGGCCCAGAGCCTGGATTCCCGCTACTGCGGCTATTTCCGTGACGACCAGATCCTCGGCGTCGTCGTCGGCCGACTGCCCGGCGCCGCACCCCTCGGGACCGCCTACCACCAGCACCCGCGCTCCGGCCGTCCGGCCACCGCCACGAGCACCGCCACGCCCACCGCCGAAAGGGATCTTCCGCCATGGCGTATCTGACCGCCGCAGTCGTGTTCTTCGGACTGCTTTGCGTACTCGACCTCGTCCTCACCTTCGGTGTCATCCGACGGTTGCGCGAAATGGGTACGGAACCGGCCATGGGACGAGCGTCCAGCGACCCGTCGCACATCGAGGCCGGAGCCGTCGCGGCCCGTTTCACCGCGATCGACGTCGACGGGCTGCCCGTCACCCGGCAGGACCTGACCCGGGACCACCTCGTGGCCTTCGTCTCCCCCGGCTGTCCGACCTGCGAGGACAGCCTGCCCAGCCTGGTCGCGCGAGCAGCGGAGCTGGGCCCCCGGCGGATCCTGGCGGTCGTCGTCCTGGACGAGGACAAGGGCACCGACCCCGACGCGTTCGTGGCCGCGCTGGCACCGGCCGCACGCGTCGTCGTCACTCGTATCGACGACGAACTCCCGCGCGCCTTCGGCATCAAGGGGCTGCCGGCCTACGTCGTCACCGGACCGGACGGGCGAGTCGCGCACAGCGACATAGTGCTCTCCCGTACCCCGCGCCCGGCCGAGGTCGATGCGTGAGCACGCGCAGGGCCCGAAGCGCACGGAGACCGAACGAGATCGAGACACCTGGCAAGAACCAGGCCCCGAACGCGAACCGGACATCGAGCGCGCCCGCGAAGCGAAGGATGCGCAAGGCCGGAATCGCCCCCAAACCTCGAACAGAAGGGAAGCTTCCGCCCCGAGCCGCCTATGTCGCCGCTCGTGGTGCCTGCGCGCTGGCGTGGCGAGCGGCCCCGCTGTGCGTGGTCGCGCTCGCCGTGATCGCGGTGATCGCCGCTGTGGTGCCGATCGCGGTGGCCTGGCTCACCCGACTGGTCCTGGATCGCCTCGCGGCGGCGGGCGACGCGGAACTGCTCGGCTTGGCCCTGGGTCTCGCCGGCCTCGGCCTGAGTTCCGCGCTGTTGCCGCATCTGAGTCAGTACCTTGGCAACGAACTCACCCGAATCACCGGGATGCGAGCGGTGGATCGCCTGTTCACCGCGGTCAACTCCATCGCGGGACTCGCCCGGTTCGAGAACCCGGCCTTCCTCGACCGACTGCCCATGGCGCAGAGCGCGGGTACCCAGTCGGTCGGGCGTATCGTGCTGGGCGGTCTGCGGATCGCGGGCGCCGCGGTCACCGCGATCGGCTTCGTGCTCGTGTTGAGCGCGGTCAGTCCCACGATGACCGTGCTCGTCGCGCTCTCGGCGATTCCCGCGGTCCTGGCCGAACTGCTGCTCTCTCGTCGCCGGGCCCAAGCCGCGTGGCGGATCAGTTCGTCCCAACGGCACGAGATCTTCTATCAGATCCTGCTCTCCAGCCTGGAAGCGGCAAAGGAGATCAGGCTGTTCGCAATCGGCGGCTTCCTGCAGAACCGGATGCTCGCCGAACGCCGCGACGCGGACCGCGAGCGCCGCAGCCTCGACCGCCGCGAACTGCTCACCCAGGGTGGTCTCGCGCTGCTCAGCGCGCTCGTCGCGGGCGCGGCCCTGGTCTGGGCGGCGCTGACGGCCAGACGCGGGGAACTGTCCGTGGGCGACGTGTCGATGCTGGTGGCCGGTGTGGTCGGGGTACAGAGCGCGCTGTCCGCCGTGGTCGGCAACGTGGCCGACACCCACCACGAACTCCTCATGGTCGAGCACTATTTCGCGGTGATCGGCGCAGGTCCGGACCTGCCGGGGCCGCCGCCGTCGGAAGACGAGGACGCCCGCGCCGCCGTGCCGGCGCTGCGTACCGCCATCGAGTTCCGGGACGTGTGGTTTCGCTACTCCGAAGACCACGCCTGGGTACTGCGTGGTGTGAACCTGACCATCCCCTTTGGGGAGGCCGTTGCGCTCGTGGGTCACAACGGCGCCGGCAAGAGCACTCTGGTCAAACTCCTTTGCCGGTTCTATGACCCCACCCGCGGGGCGATCCTGTGGGACGGTGTCGACATCCGCGATGTTCCCGTCGAGAGGTTGCGCGATCGGCTCGGAGCGGTCTTTCAGGACTACATGCACTACGACCTCACGGCCGCCGAGAACATCGCGCTGGGTGATCTGCGCACCCTCGGCGACCGGCCCAGGATCGAGGCCGCCGCCGAGGAGGCCGGTGTGAACCGGGTTCTGTCGAAGCTGCCGCGCGGTTACGACACCCTGCTCAGCCGCACGTTCCTGAACAGGTCCGACGAGGACGACCCCGACACCGGCACCCTGCTCTCCGGCGGGCAGTGGCAACGCCTGGCCCTGGCGCGGGCGTTCCTTCGGACCGACCGCGACCTGCTGATCCTGGACGAACCCAGTTCCGGTCTCGACGCGGAGGCCGAGCACGACATCCACGTCAGGCTGCGGCGCCACCGCGAGCAGCGCACCAGCCTGCTGATCTCCCACCGACTCGGCACGATTCGCGACGCGGACCGCATCGTGGTCCTGGCCGACGGCCGGATCAGCGAGGAGGGCACCCACGACGAACTCGTCGCCGGCGGGGGCCTCTACGCTCACCTGTTCACGCTCCAGGCCGGCGGCTACCAGGCGTAGGACCCGGTCCGGAACGCGCGTTCGGCTTGCCCGGCCAAGAGGCCGGGAGCTCGGAGGCGCGGTTCGGTCGAGGGGATCAGCCACCGCGAGGGCGCCGAATGTCGGGGTCAGTGCCGGGCGGTGGCCGGCGTCCCGTCGTGGCGGGCTCCTCGGCTGCGCGGTGCGGTGAGGTGGCGGGTCAGGGCGACGGCGGCGAGGACGGCCACGAGGACGCATACGCCGTGCCAGCCGGCTCGGTCGTAGACGTGTACCCCGATCCAGGAGCCGACGCTGCCGCCCAGGTAGGCACAGGTCATGTAGGCGGTGTTGAGCCGGCTGCGGGCGTCGGGGCGCAGGGCGAAGACCCGGGCCTGGTTGGCGACCATGCCGGACTGCATGGCGATGTCGAGCAGCAGCGTGCCGAGCACCAGGGCGGCCGTCCCGACTGCGCCGCCCCGGGAGCCCGCGGCCAGGACGGCGGCGGAGGCGAGGACGCCGAGCATGCACACCAGGTTGACCAGGTCGGGTCCGTGGCGGTCGACCAGGCGTCCGGCGAGGGGGGTGCAGACCATGGTCGCGGCGCCGACCAGGGCGAGCATGCCCACCGCGTGGGCGCTCATCGCGTAGGTCGGGCCGGTGATCAGGAGGGTCAGGCAGGTCCAGACGGCGGAGAACCCGGCGAAGACCGTGGCCTGGTAGAGACAGGAGCGGCGCAGGTCGGGTTCGGTACGCAGGAGGCGTAGGGGCTCGGCCAGGAGCGCGGGGTAGGGCCGTCGTGAGGGCGGGACGGTGGTGGGCAGCACGCGGGCCAGGGTGGCGGCGAGGAGCAGGACCAGGAGTGCGGCCACCAGGTAGGGCGCGCGCCACCCGAGGGATTCGCCGAGTGTGCCGCTGAAGGTGCGGGCGAGCAGCATGCCGCCGATCGAGCCGCTGAGCAGGGTGCCGAGCACTGCCGCGCGGCGGTCGGGGGCGACCAGTCCGGCGGCCATGGGGGCGACGATCTGGGCGGCGACCGTGGTGAGGCCGACGAGGATGGTCGCGGCGACCAGCGTTGGCAGGGTCGGCGCGCAGCCTGCGGCCAGTAGGGCGATGCCGGTGAGGGTGAGGAGCGTGACGAGGTAGCGGCGGTGGGGGAGTCGGTCGCCGAGGGGGACCAGGAGGAAGATCCCGGCGGTGTAGCCGAGTTGGGTGGCTGTGACCACGAAGGCCGCGGCGTCGGGTGATTGGTGGAGTCCGGTGGCGATCAGCGGGCTGATCGCCTGGGGGAAGTAGATGTTGCCCACGCCGACGGCGCAGGTGAGGGACAGGATCAGGACGAGGCGGTGGTTCACGTCAGGCCACCGGATCACGGGTGAGGTGGGCGGTGTGGGTGGTCCGGGTGACGCGGAGGGAGCGGGCGGGACGGTGCGCCGCGTTCTTGCCGCTGTGGGAGGTTGGTATGTGCCGGGTGCGGCCGTGTGTCATACGTGGGAGTTCACGGCACCCGCGCCGTCCCGCCAACGGATGTAGCGTATGGCTTAATGATCAGCTTCGAGCTCGGTGTCGAGGACCTCGCGGACACGCGGTTCGCCCTCTCGCCCCTGCACGAGACCGTGGTCAGCCTGCGTGTACTGCGCGAGCCGGGCTTGTGCGCGCTGCACCTGCCGTGGCGCAGGTCCATCCTGGAGGGGATCGAGGCGCTCGATACCGAGCTGCTGATGTCATTGGTCGCGGCAAGGCGTACGCTTCCCGACTTTCTGACCCCGCGGCCTGCGAGTTTCGCTCCGTCCTTCGAGGAGGAACTAGCCGCCGTCGGGCGCACGTCGCCCGACCTGGTCCGTCGTGACCTGGCGGCGGCGCACGCCCCGAACCCGCTGCCCGCGGCGCTACTGCACGCCGCCGATGGCGACGATGCCCGCGTGCTCGCGCTCCGCGATGCCATCTGCGCGCTCCTGTTGCGGTATTGGGAGGTGGCCATCAAGCCGGCATGGCCGCGGATGCGCCTGCTGCTGGAGGCGGACATGACCTACCGTGCGCGGCAACTGGCCGTGGGCGGCGTGCGGTTGCTGTTCGCCGACATGCATCCGAATGTGCGCTGGCACGAGGGCGTTCTGCGGATCGACCGGATGATCGGCCGGCACCGTGTCGCCGCGTCGGGTCGTGGCTTGCTGTTGGTGCCTTCGGTGTTCGCGCACAAGCCCGCGCCGCCGGTCAGCCCGGAGGAACCGCCGATGCTGGTCTATCCCAGCCGTGGGGTGGCGACTTTGTGGATGCGCGAGCCGGTCGCCGACACGGCTGCCCTCGTGTCCTTGGTGGGTGCGCCCAAGGCGCAACTGCTCGGCATCCTCGAAGAGCCGCTGCCCACGGTCGAGATGGCCCGTCGCCTCAGGGTCACCCCGAGCGCGGTGTCGCAACATCTGCGCGTGCTGCACGCCGCCGGTCTCGTCACCCGGGCGCGCGACGGGCGACGGGTCCTGTACCGACGCAGCTCCCTCGGGGACGAACTGGCCGGCGGGTTCCGATCGGCCTGAATCCTTTCCTGGGCGGGGAGTTGCGCGCGTACGGATGCCTGCGGGTGCGTTGCGCGGTCGGACGGGGGCCGGGTCGGTTCGGCGTCGGTCTCGCACATGCGGGGATCTTGTCGCATCTGTCGGCCGGGTACACGTGCGCGCCGCCGACCACCTGTGAACGTCCGACCCGCTGGTTGGGTCAGGGTCGGGTGGATCGGCGGCGCGTGCCCCTCCCACGACGGTCTTCCGCGCAGAGGGGTACCGAACGGCGGGTGCCGGGTGCTACGCCTTGGGTCCTTGCTGGATCCGGACCATGTTGCCGGAGGGGTCGCGGAAGGCGCAGTCGCGCGGGCCCCAGTCCTGGTCGATGGGTTCCTGCAGCACTTCGGCGCCGGACGCCCGTACCCGCTCGAAGGTGGCGTCGACGTCGTCGGTGCTGAAGACCGTCATCGGCAGCACGCCCTTGGTGAGGAGTTCCTGCAAGGTGTCGCCGTCGGCCTGGGAGCGGCCGGCATGGGGTGCCGAAAGCACGATTTCGAGGCCGGGCTGGGTCGGGCTGCCGAGGGTGACCCAGCGGAATCCGTCGGAGGCGACGTCGTTGCGGACTTCGAGTCCGAGGCCGTCGCGGTAGAAGGGGAGTGCCTCGTCGGGGTCGTTGACGGTGATGTGGCAGTACTGGAGTGCGATGCTCATGTCGCCCACGTTAGGCGGCGCTGCCGCGGCCTGCTTCTTGAATCCTGCTCGGATCTCGCATCGGGCGAGTGTGCACCATTGCGACGCATGCGGGCATCGCCGTCTGGGCCCGGTGCTCCCGACTGCGGTATGCGCTGGGTGTCTCTCCGGTGATCTCGGTGAACCGTGAGCTGAACGAGCCGAGTGAGGTACAACCCACCGCCATGCAGGCGTCGGTCACGCTCATTCCTCCGCGCAGCAGGGCCATCGCCCGCTCGATACGGCGGGTCATGAGATAGGTGTACGGCGTCTCGCCGTAGGCCGCGCGGAATCGGCGCGAGAAGTGCCCCGGGGACATGAGCGCGCGACGGGCCAGCGTCGGCACGTCGAGCGGCCGTGCGTACTCGCGGTCGATCAGATCCCGCGCGCGGCGCAGGTGAGCGAGGTTGGCGAGCTCTTCCGGGGTCATGCATCGACGCTAGCACTGCCCACCGACATGGCCGTGACCTGGGGAAACGGTAGCATCGGGCTGAATGAGGGAGCGTCCGCGTCGACCGGGCGGGGTGCGCGTGATGCCGACGAGGTGCCGCTCCGCGCGTCGTGTGCGTGGCGATCGCATCGGGGTGCCGGGGGCGGTCACGGCTCAGGGCCCCTGTGCGTTCGGTGGTGCCGGTGGGGTCGTGGTGCCGACCGAGAGCAGTTTTTGCGCCAGTGCGTGAGCGCGCGTCGCGAGTTCGGGAGGGTCGAGGACCTCGAAGTCGTGTCCGAGCAGGAGTACGTGCATGAGGATGGCGTCGAGCGAGCCGGCGCCGCTGAGCACCTCGCAGAGCTCGCTCCCGCGTGGTCGTACCACGGCCGCCGAGGCCGAGATCCGGGCGCGGACCGTGTCCGCCGAGGCGTGGACGAGGAAGCGCGCCCGGTGCGGGTAGACCCGGCAGGCCACGCCCTCCTGGACGTAGTCGGCCGCGTCCGGGGCCGCGCGCGGGTGGTAGCGCCAGGTGCGCGCGGCCACGTCGATCATGCGGTCGATGCGGAAGCTGCGCCAGTCGTCGCGGTCGAGGTCGTAGGCGAGGAGGTACCAGCGGCGGTCGGAGGCGACCAGGCGGTAGGGCTCGACCCGTCGCCGTCGTACCTCGTTCCCGGACGGGTAGTCGAAGCCGGCCTCGACCTCGTCGCGACAGGCCCCGGCCAGTGTGATGAGCACCTGGGGGTCGATCGGCGCGGGGCCGGAGCCGAAGGAGGCGACCGCGGTGGAGAGCGCGCGTACCTCGTGTCGTAGCCGGGTGGGCAGCACGCGGTCGAGTTTGGTCAGGGCCCGCAGCGCGGCGTCGCCGGTGCCGGGAACCGCGCCGGCGGCGCCGGCGACGAGCGAGACGACGGTGGCGATCGCCTCCTCGTCGTCGAGGAGCAGTGGTGGCAGGTCCGTGCCCGCGCCGAGTCGGTAGCCACCGCCCACGCCCGGGTCGGCGTGTACCGGATAGCCGAGTGTGCGCAGTCGTTCGACGTCGCGCCGCACCGTGCGTGCGGTGACGCCGAGTCGGTCGGCGAGTTCGGGGCCGGTCCAGGCCCGGCGCCGTTGCAACAGGCCGAGAAGGGTGAGGACTCGCTCCGTCGTGCGCCGCTCGTCGCTGCTGCCTCCCGCGTTCATGTCGTTCACCCTGGCAGAGATAGCGGACCGATACTGTCCGCATGGGGGGTCAGGGTGGGTTCGGAACCCACTACGAACGGAGCACATCGATGAGCCGCCACATCCAGGTCACCTTCGATGCCCGCGATCCGCGGGCGCTGTCGTACTTCTGGCGAGACGCGCTCGGCTACGTCCACCCCGGGCCGCCCGGAGTCGACGTGCCCGAGGCGGTCGATCCGCTGTCCCTGTGGGACGACTTCCTGGCGCGGATCGGCGTTCCGGAGGAGCAGTGGAACACGCGCTCGGCGATCGAGGATCCGAAGGGGCAGGGTCCGCGGGTCTTCTTCCAGCAGGTGCCGGAGGGCAAGGTCGCCAAGAATCGTGTGCACCTGGACGTGCGTGCGGCTCCCGGTTTGCAGGGGGAGGAGCGGATGGCGGCACTGGAGGCCGAGTGCGCACGGCTCGTCGCGTTGGGGGCGACGCGAGTCCATCGCGAGGAGCCGGCTCCACCGTTGAGTGCCGGTCACATCATGATGACCGACCCCGAGGACAACGAGTTCTGCCTGGACTGACCCGGCTCGCCTGTGCCCACGGCCGCCTCGTCGTCGGAGCGGTCGAGGGTCAGGTGTCGGCGTCGACGGGTTCGCCGGCTGTACGCCTGTCCACCGCGCTGCCCGTGACGGAGACCTGGATTCCGTGTGGTTCGGCGTAGGTTCGCAGGTCGCCGACCAGTTCCCGGACGGCTTCGAAGGCCAGGTAGGAGAGGATGTGGCGGCGACGCGAGCCGTTGCGCATCGTACAGCGCAGTGTGACGTAGCAGCTGTCGTCGAAGTGCGGGCGGATCTCGATGTGCGCGATGTCCGCCCAGGCCGATCGGCGGGTGCCGAACAGTCCCAGCAGCGCCGGTCCTTGCTTGCCGATGATCAGCTTCTGCCGCAGAAAGTAGGCGAACAGGGAGAGGAAGACGACGACCGAGGCGATGATCACGTAGCGCACCCAGCCGACGTCGACGAACGCCGGGATGATGCCCACTGTCACCGGGACGAGGGGGATCAACATGTCCCAGCCCAGCCGCGGTTGCCACAAGACACCGTCGGCCGTCACTGTGCGATTGCCTTTGTTGCGACCCACCTGACCCACCGGACCCCCGTCGCGTAGTCCGCCGCCGAGACCCTCATGCGGCGCCCCCATCGACGCCATCGTACGAAACCGGAATCACCGCCACCGCAGGGAAAAGCCTCGACTCGCCGCCCCCTGCTCGTCGGCGGACCTTTCCCGGTGCGGGTTCGACACCGGGGGACGCTCCCGAGGGATGACGTCGAGAGCCGGTTCGGCACGGCTGCTCCCGGCCCGCGCCGCGGGCGGGGCAGGCGGGCACCTCCCGTCGTCGAGGACTCGATCCGGGAGCGTCGCCGGTGTGTGTCGCGAAATCGCGGGCCAGTTCGGTGCGGTTGGCCACCCCGAGCTTGGCGTAGGCATGGGCGAGGTGGGTCTTGACCGTGCCGCGGCCGATGAACAGCTCGGCGGCGATCCGGGGGTTGCTGAGCCCGCGGACCGCCAACCCGGCCACCGCGCGTTCGGCCGGGGTGAGACCGGCCCAGCCCGTCGTCGGCCGTGTGCCGCGGCGGTTGTCTCGAAGTGCTCGCTCCGCCGCCTGGTCCAGGGACAGCGCACGGCCTCGGTCCAGCGCCGTGGCGAACTCGGGTCCATCCGGCAGAGGCGGTCGTGCGGCGAAGTAGCCGGTGTCCCGGCGGGATCGGTCCGCCGCGCCCAGCAACAGGCCCGCCCGTTCGGGTGTGCCGGTCAGCGCTGCCGGCGCCTCCAGGCTGTCGATGCAGCCGAGGACCAGGCCGTGCCGGAGCCGGACGCGCAACGCATCACGATGCAGCGTGACCGCCGCCGTCGGATCTTCGAGCGCGATCAAGTGGGCTCGCTCCGCCGACGCCGCGGACCCGAGTTGTGGCATCGCGGCGAGGGTCGGAGACGCCTCGGCCTGCGCCAACCTGAGCCGCGCAGTCGGCGCATCGCCGGCGAGGCGCAGCGCGGCCGCGTGGGTGAGCAGCAAGTCGGGCGTGAACGCGTGTCGTTCCCGCGCGCACCACTGCACCGCCTCCGTTGCGGCGCCGCGCCACAGGGCCACCTGGGCGCGGGTCGCGGACCAGCCGGGAACGTACGGGACCGTCGACGCCTCGTCGATCGCTACGAGGGCATGTCGGCCGTGCTTTCCGGGGGTCGGGCGCCATGGATCCGGTGTCACATCGCGCCGACCTGCTCGGCGGCGCCGTGGGGGCGCGCTTCATCACCCCGAAGAACCCGGTCTGCCGTCAAGGGTGAAACGGCGCGAAGTGGACACACTGATCACCGACTCTCTCGTGCTCACCCGTTCATCGCGTTCATTGCTTCGTCGCGTATACGGCGTGTATCCCGCTCATCCCATCCGGCCGGAAGGAAGATCCGATGCGTAACGTCACCCTGAACAACGGCGTCGAGATGCCGATCCTCGGCTTCGGTGTGTACCAGATCCCGCCGGAGCAGACCGAGCAGGCCGTCTCCGAGGCCCTGGCCGTCGGATACCGGCTGCTCGACACCGCCGCCGCCTACGGCAACGAGGAAGCCGTCGGCCGCGCCATCAGGAACAGCGGCGTCACTCGCGAGGAACTGTTCGTCACCACCAAGCTGTGGATCCAGGACGCGCCGGCGCAGGAGAACACCCGGAGGGCCTTCGAGACGTCCCTGACCAAGCTCGGGCTGGACTACCTCGACCTCTACCTGATGCACCAGCCCTACGGCGACGTCTACGGCCAGTGGCGTGCCATGGAAGACCTCACCCGTGAGGGCCGGGCCAAGGCGATCGGCGTCGCCAACTTCCATCTCGACCGACTGGTCGACCTCATCGTCAACAACGACGTCACACCTGCGGTCGATCAGATCGAGACCCACCCGTTCTTCCAGCGCACCGCCGACCAGGAGCTCATGCGTGGGCACGGAGTGCAGATCCAGTCGTGGGGCGGCTTTGCCGAGGGCAGGAACAACCTGTTCACGCACCCGCTCCTGAGCGAGATCGCGGAGAAGCACGGCAAGTCCGTGGCGCAG
Organism: Embleya scabrispora DSM 41855; assembly: GCF_000372745.1. GTDB lineage: Bacteria > Actinomycetota > Actinomycetes > Streptomycetales > Streptomycetaceae > Embleya > Embleya scabrispora. The sequence continues at coordinate 289,616 of NZ_KB889664.1, forward strand.
GTCGTGCTGCGCTGGTTGACCCAGCGTGGCGTCGTCGCGATCCCGAAGTCGGTGCGCGCCGCGCGGATGGCGGAGAATCTCGACGTTTTCGACTTCGAGCTCACCGACGACCAGATGGCGGCCATCGCCGCCCTGGATACCGGAGCCTCGCTGTTCTTCGACCATCGGGACCCCGAGATCGTCACCTGGCTCGCCAAGCGGCGCCTGGACGCCTGACCCCGGCGCGGACGGCGGGGAAAGGCCGGGTCGGCCGGGAACATGGTGACTTCACCGTGGGTGAGGTCACCGGTGTGCTCTGGTCGCCCGCTCCCGATCCCGACCCCGTCTTTGCTCGCGCTTCGGGCTTTGAGCGCGCGCCCCTGGTGCTGATCGGGCACGGCGGCGGCATGCACACGAAGGCGCCGGGGATGGTGGGCCGTGCCCACCGCCTCGTGGCCGACGGCGGCTTCATCGTCGTCACCTTCGACGCCTTCGCCTCGAAGGAAAGGACGCTGCACGCCAACTCGGGCAGCCACCAGGAGTTGCCCAGGTTCGAGGCCGACAGCGCGGTCCGCTTCTTCGCCCGTCATCTCGGCCGGGACGCCGTGGCACCGGCCTGATGGCCTGACGGCCCAGCCATGGACCGGCTGACCGCCGACGTGCCGCTGCGTAAAACCTGCGCGGCAAGGCGGCCGAGCAGAGTCCGCCGCGCCGACTTCGGCCGGCGGGTCCTGCGCCCCGGGGCTGAGCAGGTCGGCAACCGCTCACGGGCGCATCTGCCACCACCGGGTCCGGGTGGCCCATGGACACAGCGGGTTGCCGCGACGGTCGCGAGCCGTGCGCCGTACGAGCCTGTCGTCCAACGGCGCGATGACGCGCCCCGGTTCCCTCCGTGCGCCCTCGGCCGCGCCCTCGTTCGCGCCCATGCCCTGGGTCCCGTTCCGTGCTGGGCGAAGGCGTCGGCGCCGCGCGCCCGGAGCCGCGGCGTGGTTGTCGGCGCTCTGTGTTCGGAGGTCGGTCGGTTGCGTCGCGTCGGCGGGTCTGGGACAGTGAGATTACTAATGAAGTTAGCAATCTCGTGAGGTATTGATGAAACCCCCGAAGCAGCCCCCGAGGCTTCCGACCCCCGCCGGATCTCCGCCGCGCGTCCCAGGCCCGCGCTCGCGCTCGCGTCCGCGTGCGCTTGCCGTTGCGGTCCTGCTCCTGACGCTGGTCTTCGTCGGTGCCGTGTTCGCGTTCGGCCCCTCGGAGGCGAACACCCCCGGCGCGGACCGGGCCAACCTGCCCGCGTCCTCCCAGTCCGCCAAGGCAGCGAAGATCGTCGACGGGATGGCCGGCGGCGGCCGGACCCCGATGCTCGTCGTCTACAGCCGCACCGACGGCAGCGTGCTCACCGAGGTCGACCGAGCGGTGATCACCGGTCGGGCCGCGCCGCTGGGTGCCGTCGGCCTCGACGGTGTTCCGGCCGAGGCGATGTTCGATCCCAAAGGCGCTGTGGCCACCGTGCCGGTACCGGTCTCCGACAAGCTGGAGGGCAAGGACAACGATCGGGTCGTCACCCGGGTACGCGAGGTTGCCGCCGAGGGCGTGGACAAGCCGCTGCGAGCCCAGGTCACCGGTGGCCCGGCGGTTTCCGCGGACCTGACCAGGGTGTTCGACGGCGCGGACGTCACCCTGCTGCTGGTGACCGTGCTGGTCGTCGCGGTGTTGCTGCTGATCACCTACCGCAGTCCCGTGCTCTGGCTGGTGCCGTTGATAGTCGTGGCGATCGGCGACCGCCTGGCCACCGTCGTCGTCGGCGCACTCGCGCCGAAGGTCGGTGTCGCGGTGGACAGTTCGGCCGCGGGCATCCTGTCGGTGCTCGTGTTCGGAGCCGGCACCAACTACGCCCTGCTGCTGGTATCGCGCTATCGCGACGAACTGCGGGTGGAGGAGCACCGCTTCACCGCGATGCGTCGCGCGCTGCGCGGTGTCGCCCCCGCCGTACTGGCGAGCGGCAGCACCGTGGTGCTGAGCCTGCTGACCCTCCTGGCCGCTGAACTGACCGTCAACCGCGGACTCGGTTTCGCGGGTGCCTGTGGGATCGTCATCGCGATGTTCTTCGGTCTGGTCGTGTTGCCCGCGGCCCTGGTGCTGCCGGGCCGTTGGCTGTTCTGGCCGCTGATCCCCCGGGTCGGCGACCCGGTCGCGGCGGATCGGGACGGGGTGTGGGCCAAGTTGGGCCGGGTCGTCTCGGCGCGTCCGGTACTCGTGTCCGCGGGTGCGACGGCGGTCCTCGCGGCGCTGGCGTGCGGACTGTTCGGCACGTCCGTGGGCCTGTCGCAGAACGAGACGTTCCGCAGCACGCCCGAGAGTGTCCGGGGTGCGAAGACACTGGAGTCGGTACGCCCGGCCGGGGCCACCCAGCCGCTCACCGTGGTGTCCTCGGCTGCCACCGGGCCGGCGGTCGCGAAGACGGCGGAAGGCGTCGAGGGCGTTTCGTCGGTGCAGCCCGGCGCCACCTCCGGGCGGTACGCGGTCACCGACGTGATCCTGGACTCGGCCCCCGGCAGCGGCCGGTCCGACGCCACGCTCGTCCTACTGCGCAAGTCCCTCGCCGCCGTCCCGGACGCCCACACCCTGGTCGGCGGAACGACCGCGGGCGAGTACGACGTCGCCAAGGCCACCGGCCGTGACACCCGCGTCGTGGTGCCGCTGGTCCTGGCCATCGTGTTCGGTGTCCTGGTGCTGTTGCTCCGGGCCCTGGTCGCACCGGTCCTGCTCGTGCTGACGGTGGTGGCGACCTACTTCTCCGCCCTGGGCGCGGCCGAGGTGGTGTTCCGCACCGTCTACGACTTCCCCGCGCTGGACGACAACGTGCCGCTGCTGTCGTTCCTGTTCCTGGTGGCGCTCGGCGTCGACTACAACATCTTCCTGATCGCCCGGGCGCGCGAGGACACCGTCGCCGGCCACGACACCCGGGCGGCGATCCTGCGGGCCCTGGCGTCGACCGGTGGCGTCATCACCAGCGCGGGCATCCTGCTGGCCGCGGTGTTCGCGGTCCTCGGCGTGTTGCCGCTGATCACCCTGACCCAGATCGGGGTCGTCGTGGGCGCGGGCGTACTGCTGGACACGTTGATCGTCCGCACCGTGCTGGTGCCCGCGCTCGTCCTGCTGGCCGGCAAGCGCTTCTGGTGGCCGGGACGCCCGGAGGAATCGGCCGGCACGGGGGAGCCCGGGGAGTTCGGGGAGTCCGGGGCGATGTCGAGCCTTGGGTCTGCACGCACCTGACTACCAATCATATTGGCAATATCGAGAGTAGCCTGTGCCTCATGAATGCCAGACGAGCCGCCGCCGGCGGGGCCGCGAGGGATCAGCGTCCGGACCCTGCCGGCAAGGACGCAACCGCACGCCGGGCCGGGGGCGGGTACGACGACATCCGCGACCGCCTGCGCACCCTGACCCTGCGTCAGCAGAGGTTCGAGCGCTACCTGGGTCGCGAGATGCGCGTGGACGCCGCCGGACTGGCCGTCATGGACCACCTCGTGGCGAACGGACCGGCCACCCCGACCGACCTGGCCCGCCGGTTGGACGCCTCGACCGCGGCGACCACGCTGGTCATCGACCGGCTCGTGGCGGGCGGGCACGCAAGCCGGGCGCCGCATCCCACCGACCGCCGCAAGGTCGTCGTGTCACCCGCGGAAGACTGGGAGGCGTCCGCGTTCGAGCATGTCTCGCCGATCGTCCGCGGCGTGAACGAGGCCGTCGAATCCCTGTCCGAGCAGGAACGGGCGACGGTGGCGGCCTTCCTGGACCGGGTCGTCAAGGCGTACGACGACGCGATCCGGCCCTGACCCTCGCGCCCGTTCCCGAAGCGCCCAGGTCGGCGAGGTGGGGGCGGCCGGCCGTAGCGGCGCGGGTGTCGACCACGCCGCCATCGCCGCGTCCTGCTCCCGGTCGAGCCGGACCGCCCCTCGGCCCCGATGACTTCGGTCCGAGGCGGGCCGGACAAGGCACGTGGTGTCCGGCCCGATCCGGGTGCGGGGCGGCGGTGTCCTCGGGCCTCAGCCCACCGCCTTCTTCACGAGCTCGGCGATCCGCGCCTCGTCGGCGGCGGTGAGTTCCTTGAGGGCGTAGGAAGTCGCCCACATCGCGCCGTCGTCGAGGTTCGCCTGGTCGCTGAAGCCCAAGGTCGCGTACCTCGCGTTGAACTTCTGCGCGCTCTGGAAGAAGCAGAGAACCTTGCCGTCCCTCGCGTACGCGGGCATGCCGTACCACAGCTTCGGCGCCAGATCCGGTGCGCTCGCCTTGATGACGGCGTGCAGCCGCTCGGCCATGACCCGGTCGGAATCCTGCATCTCGGCGATCTTCGCGACGACGGCGGCTTCCGCCTCCGCCGCCTTGGCCGCCTTCGATCCACCGCGCGCGGACGCCTTCAGCTCCTTGGCGTGTTCCTTCATCGCGGCGCGTTCGTCGGCCGTGAATCCCTCGAACGACTTCTCGGTCGCGGTGGCGCGCGCGGTGGACTTCTTCGTGCTGCTCATGGCGGTTCCCATCGGTAGGTCCGGGAGATGTGTGTCGGGTGTATCAGTGTTCGATGTTCGTACTCGATGTGTCGTCGTGCCCGGAAGCCCGGAAGCCCGGAAGCCCGGAAGCCCGGAAGCCCGGAAGTCGTGTCGGACGCGGCCCCGCCGAGCCCGACCCGCACGGGTCGTTGGCCGTTACCCGGGAAGCATCGGATCCGCGCCCGTGCCGGTCATCCCCGCGCGCCGGCGATCTGGCGGGTCGTGGCGTTGAGCCGGTTGAACATGTTGGTGACGCCGATCATCAGGACGATCGCGGCCAGCTGCTTCTCGTCGAAGTAGGTGGCGGCCGCGTCCCAGAGTTCGTCGCTCACCGAGTCGGGCCGGTCGGCCAGCCGCGTCGCGGCCTCGGCCAGCGCGAGCGCCGCACGTTCGCGGGCGCTGAAGTACGGGGCCTCCCGCCACGCGGCGACCGCTGCCAGCCGCTCACTGCTCACGCCGGCCTCCAGGGCCGCCTCGGCACCTGCGTTCACACACGCGCTGCAGCCGTTGATCTGGCTGACCCGCAGGTGCACCAGCTCCAGCGTCTGCCCGTCCACCCCACCTGAGTGCGCGACCGCGAATATCTCCTGAATAGGCTGCATCGCGTCGGACAGCACCACGGCGGGGTTGCGCATACGAGACCGCATCTCGGTGTGCTCCTCTTCTGGTCTTCTCTTCCGGTCTTCCGGAGCGGAGCCCGGCCTGCCCGGGGTGTGCATCCATCACAGCCGAACCGGCGTGCCACGACGACCTCGATGGCACGCCGTGGGACAGCCGGAACGGCTGTGAACAGCGACAACGCGCCCCGGAGAGATTTCGCCGGCGCGGGACAGTACAGGGCGAGGAAGGCGGGATCCGATGGATGTGCGATCGCAGCCGGCGCAGGTCGAGCCGCCGGACGAACTGGCGGCCAGGCTGCGCCTGCTCCAGGAATTGTCCGGGCTCGGCGTGCGGGCCCTGGCACGGGATACCGGCCTCAGCTCCTCGTCGCTCTCGCGCTACCTCAGCGGCCGAACGGTGCCGCCGTGGCCCGCGGTGATCGCACTGTGCCGCCTCGTCAAGCGCGACCCCCGCCCGCTGCGCCCCCTGTGGGAACGCTCCTCGAACCCGCTGCCGGCGCCCCCCAAGGCCGGCCGCCAGGTCCAGCCGACGCCCCGTAACGACCTGCCGCGCGACGTACCCGACTTCACCGGTCGTCAGGCCCCGCTCGCCGCGGTGCTCGCCGCCGTGGACAGCCACCGCGTGGTCGCCGTCGACGGCATGGCGGGCGTCGGCAAGACCTCCCTGGCCGTACATGCCGCCCACCGGCTCGCCGCCCGATACCCCGACGCCCAGCTCTACGTGGACCTGCACGGCTTCACCGAAGGCCAGGACCCGCTCGACCCCGGCTCCGCGTTGCGCATGCTGCTCGCCGCGCTCGACGTCCCGTCCGAGCGGGTCCCACAGGAAGGCGTCGCACAACTGGCCGCCTGCTGGCGGTCGGAACTGGCCCGTCGCAGCGCCGTCGTGGTCCTGGACAATGCGGTCGACGCCGACCAGGTCCGCCCGCTGCTGCCCGGCGCCGGCTCCTCCGTCGCGCTGATCACCAGCCGCAATCGACTCCTGGGCCTGGACGAGGTGCCCCCGGTGTCGCTGGACGTGCTCAGCCCGCAGGAGAGCGCCGAACTCCTGGCCCGGGCGAGTGGCGACCCCGGTGGCTCGGACGGTCGACTGGCGCGCGAACCGGAGTCCGCCGCCGAGGTGTTGCGGCTGTGCGGCCATCTGCCGCTGGCCCTGCGACTGGCCGCCGCCCGGCTGCGGCACCGGCCGGGCTGGACCGTGGGCGTACTGGTCGACCGACTGTCGCAGGGAACCGGCGAGTTCGACGCCGCGTTCGCCATGTCGGTGCGGCAGTTGCCCGGGGACCAGGCCCGCCTGTTCCGGATGCTGGGCCTGCTGCCCGGGTCGTCCTTCGACGAGTACGTGGTCGCTGCCGTGGCGGACGTGCCGCTGGGCAGCGCACAGGCGACGCTCGAAGACCTCCTCGACGCCCACCTGGTCCAGCAGCCGACCGTGGGCCGTTACCGATTGCACGACCTGGTGCGCGAGCACGCACGCCGGGCCGGCCCGCAGCAGGACTCGGCGATCGCGCGGGAACGCGCGCTGGGGCGGATGCTCGACTACTACGTACACGCCACCGCCGCCGCCGACGAGGCGCTGGCCTTCCTGTCGCCCGGGCGGCCGGTCTCCGCAGGCCGACCCCCCGCCGAACTACCCCGATTCGCGGACAAGAACGCGGCCTTCGCCTGGCTCGTCGCGGAGTACGAGAACCTGCTGGCCGCGTTCGAGATCGCGGACGCGACCGGGGCCGACGCGCACGCGTGCGAACTGCCGCGCTTCATGCGGGCGTACTTCGCGCGACGGTGCGGCACGACGCATCTCAACCACCTCTTCGAGCGCTCACTGGCCGCCGCGCAGCGCCTGGACGACCCGCTGCACCTGGCCGTGGCGCAGAGCGACCTCGGATTCGCGCGCTACAACGCGGGCCGGATGGCCGAGGCCGGCGCCGCGTACGAGGCCGCGGAACCACCGCTGTCCCAGGCCGGGGCCATCGGGGCGCAGGCCGAACTGGCCATGCGCCGCGGCTATCTGAGGTGGGATCAGGGATACGTCGAGGAGCCGCTCGAACTCTTCCGGACGGCGAGGATGGCGTACGAGGCGGCCGGTTGCCCGACCGGCGCGGCGCACGCGGCCGCGTCCGAGGCATGGGCGATGCTGCAACTGGGACACCGCGAGGAAGCGGCGCAACGCGCCCGGGACGTACTGGAGATGCCGCACGCCGACCCCGCCTGGCCGCCCACGCTGACCGCCCGGATCACCCTCGGCGTGGCCATCTCCGGTGAGGAACCCGACGAGGCGGCGAAGCAGCTGCACCAGGCGCTGGCGCTGGCCCGTGCGGACGGGCACCTCAACAACGAGGCGTGGTGCCTGAACTGCCTGGGCGTCGCGCTGCGGCGGATGGGCCGCCACGAGGAGGCGCTGGCCGCTCACCGGGAGGCGTTCGCGCTGCTGGACGAGCTGTTCGAGGAGCATTGGAAGATCCGCTTCCTCAACGACTACGCCGAGACCTGTCGGCTCGCGGGCCTGCCCGACGAGGCCCTGCGGCTGCACCGGCAGGCGTTGGAGTCGGCCCCGACCCTGGGATATCGGCACGAGGAGGCCCGGGCCCACGAGGGGATCGCCCTCCTGCTCGACGAGACGGATCCGATCGCGGCCGCCGGATACCGCGCGGCGGGACAGGCCGTGCTGCGGGACCTGGGTCCCGAGGCCCACTGATCGGCTCCGACAGCTCCGGCAGTTCCCGGACGGGACACGGAGCAGCGCGTGGCCTCGCCGCGTCGAAGCTCGTGCCGGCCCCCGCCCCGCCCGCCTTCGTCCCCGCCCCGCCTTCGCCCCGCCGTCGCCTCCGGACGGACGTCGACGACCGAAGGCGCAGGCGGGGCGGGGCGAGGAGAGGTCCAGGTCGATCAGGTGGTCGCCACCAGCAGTTCCTCCCCGCTCGACGTGCGAAGGCCGTCCGGGCGGTCGGCGAAGTAGCGCTCGTTGAGATCGGACGCCGATACGTGCCGGGCTTCCGCGAATCCGGCCTCGCGGGCCAGCGCCAACATCTCCTCCGGGGCGAAGAAGCTGACGAACGGCGTCCCGGACTCCCTGGCCCCCTTCACCGCCACCTCGAATCCGGCGCGCTTGTCCGCGTCGAGCAGTTCCGGTGGCAACTGGAACGTCATGGCCAGCGTGGATCCCGGGGCAAGCCGGGCCAGTCGGCGCAGCGTGGCGGCGTTCGCCTCCTTGGTCAGGTACAGGGCGACGCCCGTGGAGGTCACCACCGCCGGCCGGTCGGCGTCGAAGCCGGCGCCCGTCAGCCGATCCCACCACGACCCGCCGGCCTCGAAGTCGACCGGTACCAGCCGCAACCAGTCCGGGACGCCGAAGCCGAGCTCGGCCAGTCGTCGGCGCTTCCATGCCTGCGGTTCGGGTCGATCGACCTCGAACACGCGCAGCCGGGAGGCGATCTCCGGCCTGCGCTGGGCGAAGGTGTCCAGGCCCGCTCCGAGGATGACGTACTGGCCGACGCCGCGGCCGGCCTGTTCGACCACCAGGTCCTCGATGAAGCGGGCCCGGGCCACGATCGCCGCCCGGAACCACGCGGTCAGGCTCGGGTCCATGTCCCCGCGGCGATGCCAGTCGTCGCCGGGCTCGGCCAGTTGCAGGCCGACCTCGTCCTCCAGGACGTACGGCGGCGAGTCGATCCGGACGTGCAGGGCCCGCCACAGAGCCGTCCGCACCGCCGTGCTGTCCGGCGCCGCGGTCTGTTCGTCGATCATCACGCGCTCCCTTCCTCTCCGGAGTACCGGAAATCACTGCCGGGCCGGGGCCTGAAGGCTCCACAGACGCCCGTCGGGGTCACGGACGGTCATTTCCCGGGTCCCGTAGTGGGTGTCCTCGAACGGCGTGACGCCCTCGGTGCCGGCGGCGGGGCTGAACGCATCCGCATCCGGCACCTTCAGGACGAGCCGCATCTCGGGTTCCTTGTCCCGGGGGACCTCGGCGATGAACACGTACGGGCCGTCACCGTTGCGGAGTTGGCCGGAGTTGTGATCCGTCGAGAACTCCAGTTCGTATCCCAGCCCCTGGAAGAACTTGGCCGCCTTGCCCCAGTTGTGTGTTTCCAGGAACACGGCCTCGATGCCTTCGGTGGTCATGTCAACTCTCCTTCTCGGACGATGGCTCTCGTGCGGTAGGGGTGTCGTCGAGGTAGGCGCGCAGCGCGGCGGCGACCAGCGCCGACAGCGACAGCTCCGACTCGATGGCACGGTGCTTGACCTGCTTGATCAATCCGATCGGCAGGTACACGTTGAACTGCTTCACATCCTCGTCGCCCACGGGAGCGATGCTAGCAAACTAATAACCTAGATGCCGGCAGATGAACCACCCATGGCTTTCGGGGGTTCGGCGCCGGCATCCCGAGCCGGTGACGCGGATGTGTCGACCGTCCGGTGAACCGGGCGGAGTCGGTCGATTGCCGGGCGCGCGTCGGCGGAAGCGAGCCGTGTCGCTCTTTTGGCTCGCCCTTCCCGGCAGGCCGCAGCGCCTCTACTCGCGTTGCGGAAGGGCGGCGGCCACGGCGGAGTTCAGTACGTCCACAGGACCGCCGCGGTCAGTGAGTCCTGCGATGCCTGCCGGTGCCCGGGACGGGTCGGGTTCGGCGCTCGGACGACCCGGACCGCGGCCCCGACCGGTCGTCGCTGCCGAGTGCCGTTTCGTGGGCGTCCGGGTAGAGCAGGCGGGCGGCCTCGATGTAGTTCGCCACGACCGCGAGCGTGACCCACTGGTATCCGTCCCATTCGAGTACGACGCGCGGCGCCTCACGGTCGACGTGCGGCGCTCGTGGCGGCCCGACGAGGTGGACCGCCCGGCGTTCGCCGACCGGGCGCAGCCGCATCTCGCGACGAGCGGCCCATCGTTCGAGGGATTCGTCTTCGCTCACGTGCACTCCATGGCTGTTCGCGGGACTCTCGCGAGAACCGTAGCCAGGCAGCCGACGTCCCGAGTCCTGATCGGGCGAAATCCGCTCGGTTGGCAGAACACGGCGACCGGTGCGCCCGCCCCTGGTGACCCGACCACAAAGGGCCCTTCGCGGGGCCGAGCACCCACCTGGACGTCGGCTGCGCCGGGGCCTTGCGCGGCCGGGGCGATCAGTCGGCGGACTCGGCCTTGATGTACTCGTCGTATTCGTGGGCCGTGAGCAGGTTCGTCATGTTTTCGCCCTCGGCGAGGGTGACCTCGATCATCCATCCGTCGCCGTAGGGGTCGGTGTTGACGTTCTCCGGCGAGTCGTCGAGGTCGGTGTTGACGGCGGCGATCGTGCCGGTCAGCGGCATGTAGACCTCGGTCACCGCCTTGACGGACTCCACCGAGCCGAACGGTTCGCTCGCCTCGCGCCGGTCGTCCACCGACGGCAGTTCCACGTAGACGACGTCGCCGAGCTGTTTCTGTGCGAAGTCCGTGATCCCGATCGCGACCCGCCTGCCGTCGAGCGATCGCACCCACTCGTGGTCCTTGGTGTACTTGAGGTCTTCGGGATTCACGGATGCGCCTCCGGAGGTCGTGGCCGAGGTCTCGTCACCGATCGGCAACCGTCGCCGAGCATGCTATAGACGCCCCGAATTCGGTGGGATATTCACCCGAACGGGTGGGTTGCCGAGCCTCGGCGTCCCTTTCCCGGCACCGGATCGATGTTCGCCGCAGCCTCGGCACGGCCACCGCACTCGCCCTCGACCGCGTACCGCGACACCGCACGCGGCGAGCACCGGTGCGTTTCGCCGCCCGGCTACCGACTGTTGCTCCATGCGGTGGCGTTCGTCGGGGAATCGATCGTCACCGCGGCGGCGGAAATGGCGGCCACACGCGCGCGTGCGGGCTTCCGGGCGGGCCCAGAGAGCGGCAGAATCGCCCGACGTAGTATGCGCACGACGGGAGTACGGGGGCTTGCGCGACGTGTGCGACACCCCGCGGTCGTCCCGAACCGGTCGCCGCCGCCGAAGTTGCGCGACTCGCCCGAACACACGGCACACCGCACACCGGCGTCGGTGGACGCGGTCCGGGCTCGCGAATCTCCAGGGCCCGGACCGGGTGGCGTGCGGCGTCGGTGGTCGCGCGTGGGGTCTGCACATGATCGCTCGGCAGCGCTCCCCTTCCGCTTCCTCGATACACGACTTCGCGGCGGTGGGCTGCGAACTCTTCTTCTTGGACGACCTGTACGTCGCCGACGCGACGTCGCGCTATTGTCGCTGGGAGTTCGCGGCAATGACGGCGGCCGTCACCGCGCCCGACGCCGCGGTACAGGGCCTGGTCGGCTCGCCCGGGTGGATCGCCTTCGGGGACAACGGAGGTGGGGACCGGCTCGCGGTCGACTTGACGCCGGGCCCGCGCGGCCATGTCGGACAGATCGTCATGCTCGACCACGAGCAGGACATCGGCGCCGAACTGCTTGCCGACTGCCTGCTCGACCTGGTGTCGGAGCGGCCCAGCGGACGGCGCGGCCACCGTCACCACGATGGCCCGCCGGCCGTGGCCCGGGTCAACACCGGGAACTTGAAGAGCGTCGAAGCCGCCGCCCACGCCGACCTGGAGGTCCTGTCCATCGGAGTATGGGACGACGAGCCGCTCAGCCTCGCTCCCGTCATCGGGCTGCCGCGCCTGCGGACCCTCACCGCCTACCCCGGTACGCTCGCCGACCCGCTCGAGATCGCCGAGCTGACCGGCCTGGAGTTCCTGGAACTCGGGCCGCAGGAGTGGCGTGTCCTGCTCGACGCCGGAGCCGTCCCGCGCAGCCTGTCGGCCGCCGCCATCGAAGTACGCGGCGATCAGGACCCGTTGCCCATCATGATCCTCGCCAACGAACTCCTGGCCCTGTGGGACCGGCCTCGGATCACCCGAACCGTTGTCGAGGGCGAACTCGGCCCCGTCGCGTAGCCGGCGGGGCGGCCGACGCGGCGCACCACGGGAGCACGCCTTCCACCGGAGGTGCCGGCGACCCGTCCGTCGTGGGCCCGCCGCTTGTCGTCCGGCGGCAAGTGTGCTGCTCGGCACGAAACTTCTCTCGGGTTGTCACACGATTTACCGCATCAGCGACTGGGCAGGTGGCGAGTATGGCTCTGTTCAAGCGAAGGACCGCCGGTCAGGCGGGCGAGTGGTACTACTGCCTGAAGCACGGCACGGTCGAAGAAGGCCCCGAGTGTCGGGCCGCCGACCGCCTCGGTCCGTACGAGACCCGCGATGCGGCCGCTCACGCGATGGACACGGCGCGCGAGCGCGAAGAGGCATGGCGAGAGGACCCCCGTTGGAACGACGACGGAGCAGCGGACCGCTGAGAGCGTCGCCCTCGACCGGGGGCGGTGCACTCGTCGACGGTGACGCTGCGGGAGCGGTGCGCTTTGACCGGCGGGGAATTGCGTCGCCGTGGGGGCGGTGCGCTGCTAGCTTGCGGCCGTGGATCTCTTCTCACGTTCGTGGACGGCGTTGCGCGCGGCGGTCGCCGACCTCCAAGACGAGGACTTCGCCCGGCCGTCCGGCTGTGCCGGCTGGCTTGTGCGGGATCTGGTGTGCCACCTGGTCATCGATGCCCAGGACGTCCTGATCACCCTCGTGACCCCGGTCGAGGAGGAACCGACCCGCGACGCGGTGACCTACTGGAACGTCGCGCAGACGCCGCCGACGGGGGAGGATCCGCTCGACGCGCTGATCGTGCGACTGGCCGCCGCGTACCAGGAGCCGCGGCTGCTCAAGTTCCATCTGGACGACGTCGGTTCCGCCGCCGGTCGCGCCGCCGAACTCGCCGATCCGGGCCTGCGGGTCGGTACACAGGACCAGGTCCTCACCGCGGGCGACTACCTCGACGCGTACGTCCTGGAGTGGACGCTGCACCACCTCGACCTGATCGCGCACCTTCCGGACGCCGCCGAGCCACCCGCGGAGGGCCTTGCCCGTACGCGCGAGATGCTGGAGAAGATCGCCGGAGCCGCCTTCCCCGCGTCGTTCGCCGACACGGACGTACTGCTGGTCGGCACCGGCCGACGTGCCCCGACCGACGCTGAGCAGGCCGAACTCGGCGAGGTGGCCGCACAGCTCCCGCTCGTCCTCGGCTGATCACCCCGCGCGGCGTGCTCTCCGGCCCGACCGGGGCGCATCGAGCGAGGTGCCGACACCCGGGTGCGCCACGCAGGCCCCGCGTCGGTAGGGCAGGTGTTGCCCATCGGCCGGCGGCGAGGTCGAGCGTCGCGGCCCGGGAGCGGTGCGCACAGCAGGAGCGCCATGCGCCCGGGGCGGCGTACGTCAGGGGAGCAGGGTGAAGGGGGCCGTTGCGCGAACCTCGCCGTTGACGACGATCTGCAGGTCGCGGTGGCCGGGCGGTTCGGTGCGCGTGGTCACCGGGCGGAAGGAGTGTGACCTGGCGAGCACGAACGTGTCCCCGGCGCCCTGCGCGACCCGCTCGGCCAGATGGAACACCCGGCGGGAACCGTCGCGGCAGACCGCGTACTTCAGCAGTAGCGGCCCGGGGCCGTCGGCGCGCACGGTGACGGTGAACGGGAGGCGGTCACCGGTCACGACGGTGTCCGCGACCACGAGCGATTCCACCGTGCCGCTGCCGTGCGCCGCACCGACCAGGCCGAGCGCTTCGGGATGCCCGGCTCGCAGGAGACCGCGGGCGGCGTGGCGCACCACGCGGTCGGTGTGCTCGCCGCCCTCGGCGCGCCAGCGACCGAGCACGGCCAGCGCCGTTTCGGGATGGTCCTTGGCGATGTCGTTGATGTGGTTGGAGACCGAGCGGCGTACGTACTCGCTCGGGTCGTCGCGCAGCCGTTCCAGAATCGGCAGCGTCGGACCGGGGGCCATCAGCCAGCGCACCCGCCCACCCCACGGCAGGCGCGGCCGGGTGCCCTCGGACGCGAGGCGGCGCAGGTGCTCGTCCGCGTCGTCGGCCCAGTCCCGGATGATCTTCAGCGCGATGTCCCGGTAGCGGTCGAGGTAGGGGCGCACCGCGAACTCGGCCGTGGCGTAGGGGGTGATCACGGCGAGTGTGGACATGGCCTCGTCGAGGTGCTCGACCCCGTGGACCGCGACGTAGTCGGTGGCGGGCCAACCGCTCCACATGTCCAGGCCGGTGTGCGCCGTCGCCTCCCGCAGGACCGCGGCGGCCTGCGGAAAGGGCAGGTCGAGCGTCGCGTGCAGGGCCCGGGCCACGTGGCCGACGCGGGCCTTGAGCTCCAGACCGTCCAACCCGTCGAGCGCGCGGGCGACGAAGCGGTCGCGGGGGAAGACGTCGCGGGCGGCGGCGACGCCGTCGGCCAGGGCGGCGACGGAGGTCGCGTTGATCATGTCCTTGAGCGGTTGGGCCATGCGGCCGACGATGCCAGACCGGTCCGACACCGGCCGGATCCGTCGGCGTGATCCGAGACCCGACGGCGGCGACTCCGCCCACCGGACGGGTTGTGCACCGAACCGGCACCGGGTTCGGCACGACCGGCGGCGTCGGCGGCGCCGTCACCGTTATGGTGCATGGAGTTCGCTATGTTCCACCTGCTGTATCAGCGCAGTGGCCGTACGGCCGCGAGGAAGGTGGTGGCCGGGCGATGCCGAGGTCGCAAACGGTACGCAGGCCGGTGTTCGCGCGGTTCTACGCGCATGTGGCGGGCCCGGGGCTGGAGAGGGCAGGCATCGGCGAGCATCGCAGCCGACTGTTGCGGGGCCTGACCGGTGAGGTGCTGGAGATCGGCGCGGGGCACGGCGCGAACTTCGCGCACTACCCGCCGTCGGTGGCGCACGTGACGGCAGTCGAACCGGAGCCGCGGCTGCGGGCGTTGGCGACCGAGGCCGCCCGGCGCGCCGCGGTGCCGGTGAACGTTCGCGACGGCTCGGCGGAGGGGCTCCCCTTGGAGGACGAGGCGTTCGACGCCGTGGTGTTCTGCCTGACGCTGTGCTCGGTGCCGAACCCGCATACAGCCCTCGCCGAGGCGTACCGGGTGTTGCGGCCGGGCGGGCAACTGCGGTTCTTCGAGCACGTGCGGGCGCGCGGCGCGCGGATGCGTCGGGTACAGCGGGTGGTGGACGCGACGGTGTGGCCGCTGCTGTGCGGGGGCTGTCATACCGGACGCGACACCGAAGCCGCGATCCGCCGGGCCGGCTTCGCGGTCACCGAGTCGGACCGCCTCGTGTTCCCGGCCACCCGGGTCCCGACGCCTGCGTCCGCCCACATTCTCGGCACCGCCGTACGCCCTCCGGCTCCGAATGACGGCGACCCGGATGGCCGCGCTGACGGCGAGGCGTGACGGCCGGCGCAGCCGGCCCCCGGTCGGCGGTCGGTCACCACCCGCCGCCGCGGCGCGCCGACGGGAGCACACGTCCCGACGCACCGACCCCGAAGGGATGTCCCGGATGACACAGGAAACCCGTCTCGAGGTCGGATTCCCGGTCGACGTACACGTGTTGCTCCACCGCGGCCCCCGGATCCTGCTTCTGCGCCGGGCCGCGACCTCCCCGTACGCACCCGGCCTGCTGTGCCTGCCCTCCGGCAAAGTCGAGCCGGGTGAGGACGTCGTCACCGCCGCCGTCCGCGAAGTCGCCGAGGAGACCGGCGTCGTCCTGCACCCGCACACGCTCCGATGCGACCTGGTCCTCCAACACCGCCCACCCCGAGGGCCGTTGCGCATCGGCTGGTTCTTCACTGCCGCAGGATGGCCGGGAGCCCGCGACTTCGACGCGATCGACACCGTACGCAACGCCGAACCGCACAAACACGAAGAACTCGTCTGGGCGGACCCCGACGACCTGCCCGCCGATCTCGTCGCCTACACCCGCGCCGGTCTGGACGCCATTCACGCGGGCACCCCCTACGCCCTCCATCTCCAGCACCCGGAGGACGCCATCCACGACGAGGGTCCCACCACCCGACGTCTGCTCCCCATCGGCGGAAGCGATCGGGGACGAGGTGACGGCCGAGGTCCGACCGACCCGGTTTCGCCACCTCTTCGTGGCCGGCTCGGCCGCGACCCGCCGGCGCGAGGGGTATCGTCCCCCCGGGGCCGCTCCGGCGAACTCTAGTGACCCGGGCCTACGATCACCCCGTGACCGCTGCACTGATCCCGATCGATCCGGTGCCCCGCATCGTGGCCTTGCCCGTCGCACCGCACTCCGGCGAGGAAGTACTCGCGCGGTGCCGCCGGTTGGCCGATGCGTTCCGGGCCGAGCAGCGCCCCGTGGCGCTCGTACGCGTCGACAGACCCGATGTGGGCGAACAGCCGCCGGGCAGCGGCTTCGCCGACGGCCTCGTCCACCCCGGCGACATCGTGATCGTCAAGCAGACCGTCGGCGCCTTCCACGGCACGACCTACACGAGCGGCTGCGCGAGCGGGACGTGGACACGGTGGTACTCGCCGGGCTGGTCACCACCATGGGAGTGGAGTCCACGGCGCGGGCCGCGAGCGACCACGACTACGACGTGGAGTTCGTCGCCGACGCGATGTCCGGATTCGCGGCCGACGAACACGACTTCGCTGTGGAAAGGACCTTCCCCCGCTTCGGTGCGGTGCACACCACGGCCGACTACACCTGACCCGACCCGACGCGATACCAACGCCGCCGCCCCGCCGGGTGGATGGCCGGCGGTCTCTTCCGTACCCCGTTGCCGAGAGCCGTTTCGCGAACGATCATGGCCGTCATGGCGCGACCGAGGCAGATCATCGAATGCGAAGACTTCGTCCTGCGACGCTGGCGGGGGCAGCAGGACTTCGCTGCGGCAAGCGAGTTGATCGAGGAATCCCGAGACCACCTGCGCCCCTGGGAGCCGTGGGTCGCCGGGCACACCAAGGAGAAAACGGGCGACCTCCTCGCGATGTTCGAGTCGAAGTGGGCAAACGGTGACGTGTACAACTACGCCATCGTCAAAGACGGCTCTCTCATCGGCATGTGCCAGACCTCCCGCGGGGCCGAACCCCAGGGCCGGCGCATGGGCTATTGGCTGCACCCTGCCGCCACGGGTCAGGGCATCGCCACACGAGCGACCGCGGCCCTGGTCGCCGAGATGTTCACCCTGGCGGACGTGGAGTACCTGGAAATCGCGCACGACCTGGCCAACACCTCCAGCGCCGCCATACCGCGCCGGTTGGGCTTCACCGAAATCCGGCGTGAACAGGCAACGCCGCCCGTGGCTCCCTCGGGCATCGGGATCGAGGTGACCTGGCGGCTGAACCGCCCCACACCGCCTGTCGACGGCACCGGCCGCACCTGAACATCCGAACCCGGCGAGTTCGGCTCACTTGCCTTCGAAACGGCCCAATAAGTTGGTGCCCTCGGCCGATTCGGCGCTTGCGGTGGACCGGACGGTGTCGCCGCGCCACCCCGGGCGCGGGCGTCGACCGCGGCCCGGCGGGTTCCGGTAACGCAGGCCCCGTCCCGGCGGCGGCGCGCCGCCCCCGGGACGGGAAGCGCTCACAGGTCGGCCAACAGCGTCGTCGGCCGCTCGACACAGTCCGCCACGTAACGCAGGAAGCCGCCCGCCACGCCGCCGTCGCACACGCGGTGGTCGAAGCTCAACGACAACTGGGTGACCTTGCGCACGGTGAGCGCGCCGTCGACGACCCACGGCTTGTCGATGATGCGGCCCACCCCCAGCAGCGCGGCCTCGGGGTGGTTGATGATCGGGGTGGAGCCGTCCACGCCGAACACGCCGTAGTTGTTGAGCGTGAACGTGCCTCCGGTCAACGCCTCGGGCGGCAGCGCGCCGGCGCGGGCCAGCGCGGTCAACCGAGCCAGCTCGGTCGCGAGCTGCGTGGTCGTCAGCGTGTGTGCGTCGCGCACCACGGGCACGACCAGACCGCGTTCGGTCTGCGCGGCGAAGCCCACGTTCACGTGCGAAAAGCGCACGATCTCCGCTCGGGCGGTGTCCACGCTGGAGTTCAGCGCCGGGAAGCGGCGCAGGCCCGCGACGCAGATCCGGGTCAGGAGCGCCAGCAGGCCGATGCGCTGCTCCGGATGCGCCGCCTGGAGCACGTCCTTGGCCGCCAGCAGCGCGGTGGCGTCCACGTCCACCCAGGTCGTGGCGTCCGGGATCTCGGCACGGCTGCGCGCGAGCTTGTGCGCGACCGCGCGACGGATGCCGCGCAGCGGGATGCGCTCCACGCCCGGGACGTCGACGGACGCGCCCGCCGTGGCCGAAACCGCCTGCCGTTCCCCGGCGATGGCCTGCTCCACGTCGAGGCGGCGGATGATGCCGTCGGCTCCGCCGGGCGCCAGGCGGGCCACGTCGATGCCGTGGTCGCGAGCCAACCTGCGCACCAGCGGGGAGATCACCAGGCGCGCGCCGGCCCCGCCCGCTTGCGCCGCCGGCCGCGCGTCGTCGTCGGCGACGCGTACGCCCTGCCCGGGCTCGGCGTCGGTCCGGCCCGCCTGCGCCGCCGCGTCGGCACAGGCGGCGCGTACGACCTGCCCCGCCGTGGTAGCCCCGGCCCGCGGGTCGTGTGCCCCGGCGACGGGTGATGTCGGCCCTCGACGGCGACGCCGCGAGACGGGCGCGTGCCCGGTGCCGTAGCCGATCAGGACGTTGCCGGAGCCCGCCTGCTCCTCCTCGCGATAGCGATCGGCGGGAGTACCGGAGTTCGTGGTACCCGCGTCCGCGGTACCGGGATCCACCGGAGTTCCCGTGGACGCGGCGCCGACGGTGATCAGCGGCCGGCCCACCGCGAGCGCCGTGCCGGCCTCGGCGTGCAGGCTCAACACCGTGCCGGCGTACGGCACGGGCACCTCGACGGCGGCCTTGGCGGTCTCGACCTCGACCACGATGTGGTCGACCTCCACCGTGTCGCCGACGGCGACCTTCCACTCGACGATCTCGGCCTCGGTCAAACCCTCGCCCAGATCGGGCAGGAGGAAGACCTGTGCTTGGAGCGTTCCGGTACTCACGCCGCCCCCTTGACCAGGTGCCGCACGTCGGGCGTGTCGTCGAACTGCAGCCGGTCCACGGCGTCCAAGACGCGATCCACACCCGGCAGGTGCGCGTGCTCCAACTTCGGCGGCGGGTAGGGGATGTCGAATCCGGCCACCCGCAACACCGGCGCGGCCAGCGAGTGGAAGCAGCGCTCCTGCACCCGGGCCGCGATCTCGGCGCCGACGCCCGCGAAGCCCTGTGCCTCCTGTATCACCACGCAGCGTCCCGTACGGCGCACCGACGCGGCCACCGTGTCGTCGTCGAAGGGCACGAGCGTGCGCAGGTCCACCACCTCCAGGCTGCGGCCCTCCAGCGCCGCGGCCGCCGCGGCCTCCAACGCCACCGGCACCGACGGGCCGTACGCCACCAGCGTCGCGTCCGAGCCCGCGCGGCGCACGACCGCGCGACCGAACTCCCGGGCACCGCGCGGGGCGAGGTCGACCTCTTCCTTGGCCCAGTACAGCTTCTTGGGTTCGAGGAACACCACCGGATCGGGGTCCTCGATCGCGTCGCGCAGCAGCCAGTAGGCGTCCTCGGGCGTCGCCGGGGTGACCACCTTCAACCCGGGGGTGTGCGCGTAGTACGCCTCGCTCGAGTCGCAGTGGTGTTCGACGCCGCCGATGCCGCCCGCGTACGGGATGCGGATCACCATCGGCAGCGAGAGCCGGCCGCGGGTGCGGTTGCGCAACTTCGCGACGTGTGACGCGATCTGTTCGAAGGCGGGGTAGGCGAAGGCGTCGAACTGCATCTCCACCACGGGCCGGAAGCCGCCCATCGCCATCCCCACGGCCAGGCCGACGATGCCGGCCTCGGCGAGCGGGGTGTCGAAGCAGCGTTCCTCGCCGAAGTCGCGGGTCAGGCCGTCGGTGATGCGGAAGACGCCGCCGAGCGGACCGACGTCCTCGCCGAAGATCAGCACCCGCTCGTCCGCCGTCAACGCGTCGCGCAGGGCCGTGTTCAGGGCCTGCGCCATCGTGAGGGTCGCCATCTCAGACCTCCTGGGCGGTGGATTCGGCGGCGAGCAGGGCACGTTGCTCGCGCAGTTGGGGGGTGGGCTCGGCGAAGACGTGGTCGAACAGTTCGAGCGGATCGACCTGCTGGTCGGTGTTCATCCGAGCGCGCAGATCCGCCGCGAACGCCTCGGCGGCCTCCCGGTCGGCCGCGACGTCCTCGTCCGTGAGCACGCCGCGTCCGCGCAGGTGGGCCTCCAGGCGGGTCAGCGGATCGGCCGTACGCCACGCCTCCACCTCGGCCGCGTCGCGGTAGCGCGTCGCGTCGTCGGCGTTGGTGTGCGCGTCCATGCGGTAGGTGTGCGCCTCCACCAGGAACGGGCCGTTCCCGGCGCGGGCATGGTCGACCGCCGCGGTCAGCACGGCCAGCACCGCCACCAGGTCGTTGCCGTCCACCTGTTCGGAGCGCACGCCGTATCCGACACCCTTGTAGGCCAGCGCCGGTGCGGCGCTCTGTCGAGCGAGCGGCACCGAGATGGCGTACTTGTTGTTCTGTACGAAGAACACCACCGGCGCACGGAAGACCGCCGCGAAGTTGAGCGCCTCGTGGAAGTCGCCCTCGCTGGTGCCGCCGTCGCCGATGAACGCCATCGCCACCCGGTCCTCGCCCCGGCGCCGCATCGCCTCGGCCATGCCGGTGGCGTGCAGGACCTGGGTGGCCAGCGGTGTGCACTGCGGCGCCACCCGGGTGGCCACCGGGTCGTAGCCGCAGTGCCAGTCCCCGCGCAGCAGCGTCAACACCTCGACCGGGTCGACCCCGCGGGAGACCAGGGCCACCGAATCGCGGTAGGTCGGGAACAGCCAGTCGTCCTCACGCAACGCGAGCACCCCGGCGATCTGGCACGCCTCCTGGCCGCGACTGGAGGGGTACACGGCGAGCCGGCCCTGCTTGGTGAGCGCGGTGGCCTGGGTGTCGAACCGCCGCCCGATCACCATGCGCCGGTAGGCCTCGCGCAGTTGCGCCTCGTCCGGTGCGGTGTATCCGGCGGGCTCCGGCGCGGTCGTGCCGTCCTCGGCGACGAAGCGCACCGGGACGAGCGAGGGAAGGAAGCTCTGCATCGCCCGGCGCAGGGCCGTCGCGGATATCGGAGACATCGAGGATGCTCGCTTTCGTTGGACGTTTGACAGGTGAATGTTCCATCCGGGCGAAGTTCTGTACAAGGATTTCCGCAATCGTGCGATAAACTGGCACGATCACTCGCTCAAGGGAGCCAAATGTCCGAGGAAGAAGTCCCGACGGGGGCCGAGTCGGGACGTTTGGCCGGCGCGCCGGACGCCACCGATCGCGCGATCCTCGCCGAACTGGTCGAGGACGGACGGATATCCGTGCGCGCCCTCGCCGAACGTGTGCACATCTCCCGCGCCAACGCCTACGCCCGCATCGGCCGCATGGTCGAGGACGGCACGATCTCCGGTTTCACCGCGCGATTGAACCCGAAGCGCGTGGGTCTGGGCACGACCGCGTACGTCACCGTCACCATTGAGCAGA
Organism: Embleya scabrispora DSM 41855; assembly: GCF_000372745.1. Classification (GTDB taxonomy): domain Bacteria; phylum Actinomycetota; class Actinomycetes; order Streptomycetales; family Streptomycetaceae; genus Embleya; species Embleya scabrispora. The sequence continues at coordinate 311,159 of NZ_KB889664.1, forward strand.
ACGCCTGGCGCGCGGTCTGCGAACGCCTGCGCGAGGTTCCCTACATCGAGCACTTCGCCCTGGTCGGCGGCGACTACGACGTGCTGGCCCTGGTGCGCACGCCCGACAACACCGCGCTGCGCGAAGTGGTCCTGGAGCAGATCCAGAGCATCCCCAACGTGCGCTCCACCCGCACCTGGCTGGTCTTCGAGGAGGCGCCCGGACGCGGGGCCGCCTGGGAGGCGTGAGCGCGGGCGGCCAAGGTGGCCGCGGTGGGCGCGGACTCGGGTCCGCGTCGCGCCGCCGGCCGCCGCGAGGGCGTTCGGGTCAGTTCCCGGGGGTGGCGCGCAGCCCGTCGAAAAGGACCGTGGTCAAGGCGCCGGCCAGCGCGGACACCGGCAGATCCCCGTCGGGGCGGTACCACTCGACCAGGGAGTTGACGGTGCCGAACAGCAGTCGGCTGGTCAGGTGTGGGTCGACGTCGGCGCGTACGCCGCCCTCGGCCGCGGCGAGGGTCACCAATTCGGCGACGCGACGGTCGAATTCGCGGCGCTTGTCCAGTGCGTGCCGTTCGACGGCGCTGTTGCCGCGCACGCGCAACAACAAGGTGACGTAAGGCAGTTCGGCGGCCAGGACCTCGACGCTGCGGTGCACCACGTGCTCCAGGCGCGCGGTGGCCGTGACGTCGCGATCGGGGACCTCGTCCAAGACCGCGAACAGGGCGTCCAGAGCGCGTCCCAGGGCCAGGCCGAGCAGTTCCTCCTTGCCCGAGACGTGGTGGTAGATGCTCGACTTGCTCAGGCCCAGGCGCTTGGCCAACTCCTCCATGCCGGTGCCGTCGTAGCCGCGCTCGTTGAACACGGCCACCGCCACCCGCAGCAGCGAGTCGCGGTCGTAGCCGGGGCGGCCCACGCGGCCGGTGTTCCTGTGCACGGGTGTACTGCTCACCGGGACATTGTGTCAGGAGCCGCAGGTCACGATCGCCGCGGATGCTCCCTCGGCGCAGTCTGCCCGGCGAGCGTTCCCACGTGTCGGGGTCGACGGCCGTGACGTCGACGCCGATGCCCACGCCGTCCCCGACGCCCCGGACGATCACGCGCGCGGCGGCCCCGCGCCCCGTCCGGGCTCGTGCCGGGACGGGGCTTACGCGTACGTCCGTGTCGTGCACCGCTTGTTAACCGACCGAACATTCGGTAATCTGCCGCAGGCCGAATAATCCAGCATCACCGCTGCATGTCATGAGGTGGATCGCATGCCCGACGTGAACTCCGAGCGCCCCGACTTCTTCGCGCGCCATCGCGCGCTGCTGGAGCAGGCGGTGCGGGCCACCGCGCACCGCGACCACTGGACGCCCTACCCCGAGTCGCCGAGCACCTCGATCTACGGCGAGCAGGCCCCCGCCCTCGGCGAGGCGGCGTTCAACGAGCAACTCGGCCGCCCCTTCGGCCTGCCCGACCACCCCGGCGACGGCCGTGTGCTCGCGGGCGAGATCTCCCCGTACGGCCGCCCGCTGGGCATCTCCTATCCGCGCGTCGACCCGGACCGGGCCGTGGCCGCCGCCAAGGCCGCCGCCGGCCCCTGGCGCGCCGCCGACCCGGACACCCGCGCCGGCGTCGCCGCCGAGATCCTGGCCCGCCTCAACGCGGCGACCTTCGAGATCGCGCATGCCGTGCAGCACACCACCGGGCAGCCGTTCGTGATGGCCTTCCAGGCCGGCGGCCCGCACGCCCAGGACCGGGGCCTGGAAGCGGTCGCCTACGCCTGGGCGGAACAAAAGCGCCACCCCGCCACGGCCCGCTGGAGCAAGCCCCAGCGCAAGGGTGAACCCCTGGAACTGGACAAGACGTTCACCCCCGTCGGACGCGGGGTGTCGCTGCTGATCGCCTGCAACACCTTCCCGACCTGGAACGGCTACCCCGGCCTGTTCGCCAGCCTGGTCACCGGCAACCCGGTCGTGGTCAAGCCCCACCCCGGCGCGGTGCTTCCGCTGGCGATCACCGTGCGCATCGCCCGCGAGGTGCTCGCCGAAGCCGGATTCTCCCCCGACGTGGTGCTGCTCGCCGCCGAGGCACCCGACGGCCGCAGCGCCGCCACCCTCGCGCTGCACCCCGACGTGCGCATCGTCGACTTCACCGGCTCGACCACCTTCGGCGACTGGATCGAGGCCAACGCCCGCCAGGCCGCCGTGTACACCGAGAAGGCCGGCCTGAACACCGTCGTCCTGGACTCCACCGACGACTACCGCGGCCTGCTGGGCAACCTCGCCTTCTCGCTGTCCCTGTACAGCGGCCAGATGTGCACCACCCCGCAGAACCTGCTCGTCCCGCGCGAAGGCATCGCCACCGACCAGGGCCCCCGCAGCGCCGACGAGTTCGCCGCCGACCTCGGCGCCGCACTGGACCGCCTGCTCGCCGACCCCGCCCGCGCCGTGCACACCCTCGGCGCGATCGTCAACGACGGCGTGCGCCACACCCTGGAAGAGGCCGGCGCCCTCGGCCGCGTCGTGCACGCCTCCACCCCTGTCGCCCACCCCGAGCACCCGCAGGCGATCGTGCGCACTCCGCTGGTGGCCCGCCTCGACGCGGACACCGACCACAAGACCTACACGCGCGAGTGGTTCGGGCCCGTCTCCTTCGTCGTCGCCACCGACTCCACCGACCACAGCCTGCGGATCCTGCGCGAGAGCGTCGGCACCCACGGCGCCCTTACCGCCGCCGTGCACTCCACGGACGAGCGCGTGCTGGAGGCGGCCCGCGAGTCCGCCCTGGAGGTGGGCGTGCACCTGTCGGAGAACCTCACCGGCGGCGTGTTCGTCAACCAGTCCGCCGCCTTCAGCGACTTCCACGGCAGCGCCGCCAACCCGGCCGCCAGCGCGACACTGTCCGACCCGGCGTTCGTCACCGCCCGCTTCGCCACCCTGCAATCCCGCCGCCCCGCCGCCGCCGGGAAGGAGTCGGTCGGTGCCTGACCCCGTCTACATCGTCGACGGCGCCCGCACCCCCCAGGGCCGCTACGGCGGTGCCCTGGCCACGATCCGACCCGACGACCTGGCCGCACTCGTGGTGGGCGAGGCCGTACGCCGAGCCGGCATTCCCGCCGACGCCGTCGACGAGGTGATCCTCGGCGCCGCGAACCAGGCCGGCGAGGACAACCGCGACGTGGCCCGAATGGCCGTGCTCCTGGCCGGCCTTCCGCACACCGTGCCCGGCTACACCGTCAACCGCCTGTGCGCCTCGGGCCTGACCGCCCTCGCCTCCGCCGCCCACACCATCCGTGCCGGCGAGGCCGACCTCGTCGTCGCCGGCGGCGTCGAGTCCATGACCCGCGCGCCGTGGGTGATGGACAAGCCCGGAACCCCCTGGGCCAAGCCCGGGGCGGTGCACGACACCTCCCTGGGCTGGCGCTTCACCAACCCCCGCTTCACCGCCGCCGACCGGGCCGCGACTCCCGGCGCCGGCCGGACCACCCTGTCGATGGGTGAGACCGCCGAGGAGGTCGCCGCCCTCGACCACATCACCCGCGCCCGCTCCGACGCCTTCGCCCTGCGCAGTCACCAACGCGCGGTCGCCGCCCAGGAGAAGGGCCGCTTCGACCGCGAGATCGTGCCCGTGCCGGTCGGAACGGACGTGGTCACCCGGGACGAGGGCCCACGCCCGACCACCACGCTGGACAAACTCGCCGGCCTGCGCACGAGCTTCCGCGAGGGCGGCATCGTCACCGCCGGCTCCGCCTCACCCCTGTCCGACGGCGCCGCCGCCCTGGTCCTGGCGAGCGAGGCGGCCGTGCGGCGGCACGGCCTCACCCCGCGGGCGCGGATCGTCGCCGCCGCCTCGGCCGGCGTGCAACCCCACCTGATGGGCCTGGGCCCGGTCCCCGCCACCGAAAAGGCGCTCGCCCGCGCCGGATGGCGGATCGGCGACCTGGAAGCCACCGAGCTCAACGAGGCGTTCGCCGCCCAGGCCCTGGCCGTGATCGGCCGCCTGGGCCTGGACGAGGACACCGTCAACGCGGACGGCGGCGCGATTGCCCTGGGTCACCCGCTCGGCTGCTCCGGCGCCCGCATCGTGCTGACCCTGCTCGGCCGCCTGGAACGCGAGAACGCCCGGCGCGGCCTGGCCACCCTGTGCGTGGGCGTCGGCCAGGGTGTCGCGATGCTCGTGGAGCGCACATGAGCACGACCCGCCCGACAGCCGACCGGGCCCAGGAGTACCGCACGTTGCGAATCGAGGAGCGCGCGGACCGCGTCGTGGTCACGCTGCATCGCCCCCGCGAACGCAACGCCATCGACGCGCGCATGATCACCGAACTGCACGCCGTGTGCGAGCTGCTGGAACGCGACCCCAGACTGCTCCTGCTCACCGGCCACGGCGGCGTCTTCGCCGCCGGCGCCGACATCGCCGAACTGCGTGAGCGCGGTCGCGACCAGGCCCTGCAGGGCATCAACAGCCGCCTGTTCGAACGTGTGCGCCGCCTGCCGATGCCCACCGTCGCCGCCGTCGACGGCTGGGCCCTGGGCGGCGGCGCCGAACTGGCCTACGCCTGCGACCTGCGCATCGCCGGCCCCGACGCGGTCTTCGGCAACCCCGAACCCGGCCTGGGCATCCTCGCCGCCGCCGGCGCCTGCTGGCGGCTGCCCCAACTGGTCGGCGAATCCGTCGCCAAGCAGATCCTGCTCGCCGGACACCGCCTCGACGCCCGCGCGGCCCTGGCCGCGGGACTGGTCATCGACGTCGTGCCGGCCGACGAACTGCTCGACCGGGCACACGCGCTGCTGGACCGCATGGCGCGCTCCTCCGCGATCGCCCTGCGGCTGACCAAACTCGTCGTCGACGCTCCCGGCGCCCACCCGATCGCCGACGACCTGGCCCAGGCCGTGCTCTTCGAGACCGCGGACAAGAAGGACCGGATGACCCGCTTCCTGGACGCAAGGAGCCGTACATGAGCCCCACCCCCGCGCCACCGGCCCCGCCCGCGGTGGTCGGCGTCATCGGCGGCGGACGCATGGGAGCCGGCATCGCCCAGTGCTTCGCGGCCGCGGGCTCGTCGGTGACCATCGCCGAGAGCGACGCCCGGGCCGCCGCCGCGGCCCTCGAGCGCATCGCCGCCGGCCTGGAACGCGCCGCCGAACGCGGTGGTGCCACCGAACCGGCCGCGCACGTACTCGCCCGGGTCAGCACGGTCGACGGGCTCGAACTCCTGCCCGCGCACGCCGACTTGATCGTGGAGGCCGTGCCCGAGGACGCCGCCCTCAAGGCCCGCCTGCTGGCCGCCGCCGAGCGCGCCGTCGGCGCCACGACGGTGCTGGCCACCAACACCAGCTCGCTGTCCGTCACGGACCTCGCCGCGGCCCTGACCCGACCGGGCCGCTTCCTGGGCATGCACTTCTTCAACCCCGTGCCCGCCTCCGGGCTCGTCGAACTCGTCCGCGCTCCGGACACCACCGCCGACGTCCTCGCCCGCGCGCTGGACTGGACGCACGCCCTCGGCAAGCAGGACGTCGTCGTCAACGATTCACCCGGATTCGCCAGCAGCCGCCTGGGCCTGGCACTGGGACTGGAGGCGATCCGCATGGTCGAGGAGGGCGTCGCCGCCCCCGAGGCCATCGACGACGCCATGCGGCTGGGCTACCGGCACCCGATGGGCCCGCTGCGCCTGACCGACCTGGTCGGCCTCGACGTGCGGCTGGCCATCGCCGAGCACCTGCACGCGACTCTGGGCGCGCGCTTCGCCCCGCCCCGGTTGCTGCGCGACAAGGTCGCCCGCGGCGAGTTGGGCCGCAAGACCGGACAGGGGTTCTACGCATGGCCGTGACCGCCACCGACACCGCCCCGGACGGCGCGGGCGTCGGATACCGCCTCGACGGCGACGTCGCCGTGCTCGAACTGCGGCGTCCCGCTGCCGGGAACGCCCTCGACGCGGCGCTGCGAACCGCGCTGCTGGCCGCCGTGCGCCGGGTGCGCGGCGACGAGGCGGTCCGCGCGGTCCTGTTCACCGCGCAGGGGCGGCACTTCTGCGTCGGCCAGGACCTCAAGGAACACGCCCGCGCGCTGGAGCACGACCCCGCGTCCGCCTTCGCGATCGTGCGCGAGGAGTACAACCCGCTGGTGAGCGCACTGCACGCACTGCCGCAACCGGTGGTCGCCGCCGTCGAGGGTGCGTGCGTGGGCGCCGGGCTCGGCCTGGCGCTGTGCGCCGACCTGCGGGTCGCGGCCGAGAGCGCCCGCTTCTCGACCGCCTTCACCGGGATCGGCCTGGCCGCCGACACCGGGGTCAGCGGCGCGCTGGCCCGCGCCGTCGGCCCCTCGCGGGCGGCGGCCCTGATGCTCCTCGACGAACGCCTCGACGCCGAGGCCGCCCGCCGTTACGGCCTCGTGCATCGGGTCGTTCCGGACGGCGCCGCGGCCGCCGAGGGTCTGGCCCTGGCCCGACGCCTGGCCGGTGGCCCCACCGCCGCCTACGCCGAGGTCAAGGCGCTGCTTCGGCACGCGGACACCGCCGACGTGGCAGACATGCTCCAGCGGGAGGCGGCGGCGCAGGAGCGGCTCGGCCGCACCGAGGACCACCGGGCGGCGGTGCGCGCTTTCCTGGCGGGCGACCGGCCCACCTTCCACGGACACTGACCCACCGTCCCCGCGCGCCGAACCGACACACACTCCCGGGTCCCGAGCGGGCTCGACGTCGCCACACCATAGACCGAACGAACGGTCGGTAGGGATTCCTCAATGGCCACACCCACCACACCACCCCCCACCACACCACCCGCCGACGACGCACCGCCCGAACTCGCCCACCACTTCGAGGCCACCCTGGCCAAGGACCACCGGATCGAACCCCGCGACTGGATGCCCGAGGGCTACCGCAGGACACTCATCCGACAGATCGCCCAGCACGCGCACTCCGAGATCATCGGCATGCAACCCGAAGCGGAGTGGATCACCCGCGCCCCGTCCCTGCGCCGCAAGGCGATCCTGCTCGCCAAGGTCCAGGACGAGGCCGGCCACGGACTGTACCTGTACTCCGCGGCCGAAACCCTCGGCGCCGACCGCGCCGACCTGACCGCGCGCCTGATCGACGGCCGCCAGAAGTACTCGTCCATCTTCAACTACCCGACCCTGAGCTACGCGGACGTCGGCGTCATCGGCTGGTTCGTGGACGGCGCCGCCATCTGCAACCAGGTGCCGCTGTGCCGCAGTTCCTACGGGCCCTACGCACGCGCGATGGTCCGCGTCTGCAAGGAGGAGTCCTTCCACCAACGCCAGGCGTACGAACTGCTGAGCACGATGATGCGCGGCACCGACGCACAACGTGCGATGGTCCAGGACGCCGTCGACCGCTGGTGGTGGCCCTCCCTGATGATGTTCGGGCCGCCCGACGACGACTCGCCCAATTCCGCCCAGTCCATGGCCTGGAAGATCAAACGCCACGGCAACGACGAGCTGCGCCAACGCTTCGTCGACATGACCGTGCCCCAGGCGCGCCTGCTGGGCGTGACCCTGCCGGACCCGCGGCTGACCTGGAACCCCGACCGCGGACACCACGACTTCGGCACCCCCGACTGGGCCGAACTCCGGCGCGTGATCAGCGGCGACGGCCCGTGCAACAGCTCACGCGTCCGGCGACGCCGGACGGCCCACGACGACGGCGCCTGGGTACGCGAAGCAGCGACCGCCCACGCGGCCAAGCACACCAACCGGACAGGAGCAGCGGCATGAACGACACCCCGGCCCCGGCCGACTGGCCGCTCTACGAGGTGTTCGTGCGCGGCAAGCGCGGCCTCAATCACGTGCACGTCGGCTCCCTGCACGCCGCCGACGACCGGATGGCCCTGACCCACGCGCGCGACCTGTACACGCGCCGCAACGAGGGCGTGAGCATCTGGGTGGTGCGCTCGCGACACATCACCGCCTCCACCCGCGACGAGAAGGACCCGTTCTTCGCCCCCAACGCCGACAAGGTGTACCGCCACCCCACCTTCTACGACATCCCCGACGACGTCCCCCACATCTGAGGAGCAGGTCATGCACGACGACCACCTCCACCCGTCGCTCGCCGACGGGGACGGCGGCGACGCCCGCTGGGCCTTCGGCACCGGCTTCGAGGACCCCCTGCACGGCGTCGACACCACGCTGCCCGCGCACGTCGACGCCGCCGAACTCGCCGCGAACTGCCTGGCCCTGGCCGACGACGCGCTGATCGGCGCCCAGCGCCTGGCCGAATGGACCACCCGCGCCCCCGAACTCGAAGAGGAACTGGCGCTCGCCAACATCGCCCTCGACCTGCTCGGCCAGGCCCGCCTGCTGTACGCGCGCTGCGGCCAGGTCGACGGCAGCGGCCGCGACGAGGACGCCTACGCCTACCTCCGCGACGCGGCCGACTTCCGCAACGTACGCCTGGCCGAACTCCCCAACGGCGATTTCGCGTTCACGATCGCCCGCCTCCTGCTCCTGTCCACCTGGCGGCTCGCGCACCTCACCCGGCTCGCCGCGTCCCCCGACCCGGTGCTCGCCGCCATCGCCGCCAAAGGCGTCAAGGAACTGACGTACCACCGGCAGTACGCAGCCGAGTGGACGGTGCGGCTCGGCGACGGCACCGAGGAATCACACCGCCGCATGCACGCCGCGCTCGCCCGAGTCGTCCCCTGGCTGCCCGAGTTGTACGCGGCCCACGACGCCCGGGAGGAGGTCGGGACGGTCCTGGCACAGGTGCTCGACACCGCCGGACTGGCGCCGCCCGCCGTCGTCCCACCCCTGCCCGGACACGGCAGGAACGGGGAGCACACCGAGCATCTGGCTCCGCTCCTGGCCGAGTTGCAGGGCGTGGCCCGCGCACACCCGGGGGCGACATGGTGACGGCGGCCACCGCACCGGACGTCCGACGCGCCCGAGAGATCGCGGCACAGGTCCCCGACCCGGAACTGCCCGCGCTCACCCTGGCCGACCTCGGCGTGCTGCGCGATGTCGTCATCACCGCGGACGGAACCGTCGTCGCCGGCCTGACCCCCACCTACTCCGGCTGCCCGGCCATGGCCGAGATGCGCGCCGAGGTCGCCGCACGCCTGCACGCGGCCGGATTCGCCCGCGTCGAGATCCGCACCGTCCTGGACCCGCCGTGGACCACCGACTGGATCACCCCCGCCGGGCGCCGCAAGCTCGCCCGCTACGGGATCGCCCCGCCGGGCACTGCCCCCCGCCCCACCACCGGCCCCACCCCACTGGACCTCCTGCCCACCCGCCGCCGCGTACCCTGCCCGCACTGCGGCTCGGCGGACACCGAGGAGACCTCCCGATTCGCCGCCACCTCCTGCCGGGCGCTGCGCCGTTGCCTGGCGTGCCGCGAGCCGTTCGAGCACATGAAGGAGATCTGATGCAGGACCCGACGGACACGATCTCCACCACCTCGCCGCCGCCCTCCCGCCACCGCCCGCGTTTCCACCGACTGCGTGTCGCGGCGGTCGACCGCCTGTGCGAGGACGCCGCCGCGCTCGCGTTCGATGTGCCCGACGACCTGGCCGACACGTTCGCCTTCGTCCCCGGCCAGTCGCTCACCCTGCGCCGCGAGATCGACGGAACCGACGAACGCCGTTCCTACTCCATCTGCTCCGCGGCCGGCGCCCGGCCGCGGATCGGCGTGCGCGTCGTGCCCGGAGGACTCTTCTCCTCCTGGCTCGTCCACGACGTCCGGCCCGGCGACAGCGTCGAGGTGATGGCGCCGACGGGTAGCTTCACCGCCGATGTGTCCATGCCCGGACATCACGTACTGATCGCCGCGGGCTCCGGCATCACCCCGATGATGTCCATCGCCGAATCGGTGCTCGCCGCCCACGACCGCTCGCGCGCCACCCTCCTGTACGGCAACCGCCGTACGGACACGGTGATGTTCGCCGACGACCTGGCCGATCTCAAGGACCTGCACCCCGCGCGCTTCGAACTCGCCCACGTGCTCTCCCGCGAACCGCGTGAGGTCGACCTGCTCTCGGGCCGCCTCGACCACGACCGCCTCCGCACCCTGATCGACGGCCTGGTCGTCGCCGAGCACGCCGACCACTGGTGGCTGTGCGGCCCGCACGGCATGATCCGCGACGCCCGGCGCGCCCTGGCCGCCCTCGGCGTGCCCGACGACCGCGTCCACCAGGAACTGTTCTTCGCCGACGACACACCGCCGCCGGCGGTCCGGCGCGAGGACGCGAAGGCGCAGGGACCGGTCAGCCGGGTGACCGTCGTCCTGGACGGCCGCTCCACCGTCGCCGACCTGCCGCGCGACGCCACCGTCCTGGACGCCGCCGCTCGCCTGCGCCCGGACGTGCCCTTCGCGTGCAAGGGCGGCGTGTGCGGCACCTGCCGCGCCCTCGTCCGCGACGGCGACGCCGACATGCGCCGCAACTATGCCCTGGACCCGGCGGAGACCGAGGCAGGCTACGTCCTGACCTGCCAGACGTACCCGGCCTCCGACACCCTGACCGTCGACTTCGACAGCTGAGGGACCCGTTGTCATCGGGGCGCCGCGTCGACAAGTTCGGGCAGGCCGAACAGGGCGAACACGGCTGCGTCCTGGAAGACGGTGGTGCGGGTGATGCCCGCGGCGGTGACGGTGAAGACCTGCAGGGTGTGCAGCCGGTACGTGCCGTCCCGGTCGCGGACGTAGGCCGCCACCGCCGGTTGGCCGTTGGCGGCCGTCGGGAGCATGCGCCAGTCGGTACCGCGCAGGGCGAAGACGCGGGCGATGAAGCGGGCGTAGTGCTCGCGCCCGGCGTACCAGTTCAGGAACGGCGGCATCTCCAGGATCGCGTCGTCGGTCAACAGCCGCTTCAGCGCGTCGATGTCGGCGTTCTCGAACGCGCTGACGTACCGGTCGACCAGGGCGCGGGCTTGCGGGTCGGCGAGTTCCCCGGTGGGCTGCGCGCCGGCCTCGGCCAGCCGTCCCCGGGCGCGCTGCAGGGCGCTGTTGACCGCCGGCGTCGTGGTGTCCAGAAGGGCGGCGACCTCGGCGGCGGAGAAGGCCAGCACGTCGCGCAGGAGCAATACGGCGCGCTGTCGGGCGGGCAGCAGTTGCACGGCGGCCACGAACGCCAGCCGCAGGTCGGCCCGTTCGGCGACGACGTCGGCCGGGTCCCGGCCGTCCGTACCGAGCCGTGTGTCGGGGAAGGGCTGGAGCCAGGGCACCTCGCCGCCGTGGACCAGCGGCTGTTCGGGATCCTGGCCGGGGGCGCCGAGCCCGGATGGCAACGGCCTGCGGACGCGGCTCTCCAACGCGTTCAGACAGGCGTTGGTGGCGATGCGGTAGAGCCAGGTGCGCAGCGAGGCGCGCTCCCGGTCGTACCGGTCCCAAGCCCGCCAGGCCCGCAGGTAGGTCTCCTGGACCAGGTCCTCGGCGTCGTGGACCGAGGCGAGCATGCGGTAACAGTGCGCCAACAACTCCCGCCGGAACGGGTCGGTCCTGGTGGCGAAGTCGTGCTCGGTCGATGTCGTCACGGCGCGTGTGTTCTCCCTGTGTGTGCGGACCCCTCGGTATATGTACCGGGCCCGGCGCGCGAACTCATCGCCGGCCGCACGGCGTGACCGTACACCCCGCACGCAGGGGCCCCGGACTCCGCGGTTTGTCCGCGGAGTCCGAGGCCCCTTGTCGCGCGCCCTCGTTGCGCCGCCGGCTAGCGGGTCACGGTGGCCCCGCCGTGCGCGGCGATCCGGCCCGTGGTCAGCAGGGGATCACGAGATCGAGGGTGACCGGCCTGGCCGGCCACTGGTACGACTCCACGCTGAAGCTGCCGTGCACGTTCGAACCGCACGCCACGGTGCCACCCACGCCGGAGACCTTGATCGTCGTGTAGTGGAAGATCGCGTCCTGGTTGACCGCACCGAGCGAGACGCCGGCCACGTTGCCGGACAGGCGCAGGTTCAGCGGCTGCGGCTGCTGCGGCGGACTGCCGGGGGAGGGGGGACCCGCCAGGCCGACCTGGCCGAAGAGTCGGACGTTGTCGCCGGTGACCTCCGCGCAGACCTTGGTCGAGAGACCGGACTGGAGTCCGGAGGGGCCGCACGTCACGGTGGTCGGGGCGGGGTCGGCGGTCGCGACCGGTGCGGTCGCGATGACGCTCAGGCCGGCTATGCCTATCGCTGCCGCGGTCGTCATGAACTTCATGGAAGCCTCCGATGTCGTGGCACCCGGGGTCGGGTGGGACTGGTGAGGTGTGACATTTCACATCTCACATGGCACATCATTACATGACGATGGGTCGCTCTGCGACCTCGAAGGGTGAACGCGGACGTGATCTGCGTTACACGGAGTCCCGGAGGTATCACTTCCGGTAACAGATGGCGAATAGCGGCCGAAATCGCCACGGGCGAGGCCGGGACGGAAACATCCCTGACACACCCCGTCAGGGATCGTCGGCATGATCGTCCGCATGACCAACACATTGACGGGCAAGGTGGCACTGGTCGCGGGCGCGACGCGCGGCGCCGGGCGGGGAATCGCCACGCAGTTGGGCGCGGCGGGGGCCACCGTGTATGTGACCGGCCGCAGTACGCGGGCCGAGCGTTCCGAGATCGACCGGGACGAGACGATCGAAGAGACCGCCGAACGCGTCACCGCGGCGGGCGGACGCGGCATCGCCGTGCAGGTGGACCACTTGGATCCGCGGCAGGTCGCCGCCCTCATCGCGCGCATCGACCGTGACCACGGCCGCCTCGACGTGCTGGTGAACAACATCTGGGGCGGCGAACTGCTCTTCGGGTGGGACGAGAAACTGTGGGAGCACTCGCTCGACAAGGGCCTGCGCATCCTGCGCCTGGCGATCGACACCCACATCATCACCAGCCACCACGCGATCCCTGTGATGATCCGCGAACCGGGCGCCCTCGTCGTCGAGATCACCGACGGCACCGCGCAGTACAACGCCGAGAACTACCGCATCTCGCTCTTCTACGACCTCGCCAAGACCTCGGTGAACCGCCTCGCCTTCGCGCAGTCGAAGGAACTCGCCGAACACGGCGCAACCGCACTGTCGCTGACCCCGGGCTGGATGCGCTCGGAGATCATGCTCGACCTGTTCGGCGTCACCGAGGACACCTGGCGCGACGCACTCGGCAAGGAGCCACACTTCGCCATCTCGGAGAGCCCGGCCTACGTCGGACGAGCCGTCGCGGCCCTGGCCGCGGATCCCGAACGGGCCCGCTGGAACGGCCGGTCCCTCTCCAGCGGACGACTCGCGCACGAGTACGGCTTCACCGACCTCGACGGCAGCCGCCCCGACGCATGGCGCTACATCGTCGAAGTCCAGGACGCCGGCAAGCCCGCCGACACCACCGGCTACCGCTGACCACGCCCCGCCGAGCCCGCCGCCGACGCCGACCGGCGGCGCCGGCTCGATGCCGCAGGCGGGTGACCGGATCGATCGCCGTCAGGCGCGGAGGGCGGAGTCGAGGTCGCGAATGAACTCGCCCACGCGCCCGCCCCCGGAGGGCGCGGCGGGCAGCCGGGCGAGCACCGCGGTGACCGCTGCCGGTGCGTGGCACCGCGCCCAGTCCAGGGTTTCGGCGGCGGCCCGGCCGCCTTCCTCGGATGCCTGCTCCTGCGCCCTCGCCGCATGCGCCGCCGCACCGAGAATGTGCTTCACCTGATGAGCGCTCGCCTTGGGATGCAGGAACGCGGCGGCGGCCGCGTGGCTCGCCGCTCGCGCAGCGTCGACCGCTGCGGGTGCGGAGACTTCCTGTGCCGCCTTGTACGCGGCCCACGCGCTCTGCCGCAGAGCCCCCGTGCGCCGGCCGCCCGCGGCAAAGGCGTCCGCCGCGGCGATGGCGTCGCGTGGGCGCGCATCGACGGGAACGCTCTGTTCGAAGATCGCCAGCACCCTGCGCGCACAATCGGCGGCATAGCCCGCGATCCCACGAAGTTCGTCTTCGCTCAGTTCTATCGTCTCTGACTCGCTCGGCACGCCCCCATCCTGCCGCAACCCCCAAAAAGATCGAGCCGTATCCCACCCCCGCCGCGCCCAGGGCGTGTTCGCCCACGCGCGGATCCGACCCCCACGCCCCCCGCGCCGTGCCGGGGGGTGGGTTCATCCGATCAGGAAGCGCAGCCGCAGCTGGCGACGGCTCGGCCGGTGCCGCCGATGATGATCGGGATACCGGGTGTGCCGATTGTCCTCACGGACGGTCGCCGGTCACAGCGCGGGGCCGGGCGCCATGCCGAGGTTGGGGAGTTCGACGACGAGATCGCGCGCAGGCGCCTTGATGTCGACGGGGCGGTCGTACTCCGTCCAGGTCAACGTGATGGCTCCGTCGTCCGGCGCGGCATCGTTGGAGATCGCCCGGAAGGGCAACGCCGGGCCGTCGGCCGGGATATATATCCGCGCGGCATCGTCCGCTTCGCTCTCCGCGATCACCACCATGTGACGACCCTCGACAAAGGTGTCCGCACGCCGGTCGGCGTCCGCCAGTTCGTTCACGAACTTGCGGGGATTGACCGACCCGACCGTCTTCGCCATCTTCGAACGCACCGGGTCGTCGGCCGCCGCCCGCCCGTACTTGCCGTCCAACGCGGCCACGAGGTCGGCCCGGTCGGGCCCGAGGTGCCGCTGCCAATAGGCGCGCGAAGCCTTGACGTAGAGGTCCCCACCGACGCTGATCATCTCGATGGGATGGCCCGCCCCGTTCCCGCTGCTCGTGAAGTCGCCGGTCCGCATGTCCAGATGCACATCGACGCTTCCGTTCCTGGGGCCGCCCCGAACATCGGAGACCCGGACGTAGCGAACACCGTCCACTGCCTTGGTCATCCGCTCGTGCAGCGCCTCGTCGCCCAGTCCCGACAGATTCGCGGAGGTCGCATCGGCCAGGTCCACGGCCGCCGAACACCCCGTCATCAGCGCCATTCCCGTCGCCGCCGCCGCCACCCGCACAGCCCGACCCACGCGTGCCATCGAAGCCCCGATCCATTCTGCCCCGACCCCACCGACCGTGACCACATACATGATCCAGGGGTGCCCTCGACGCGTGCGCGCGGGGCGGCCGCGGCACGACGTTCGCGATGCTCCTCATGCTGCTTCGCGGCCACCGTTGCGGCGCGTTGGACCCGGCGACCGAATCCCCTCCGCGTCGAGTGCTGCATTCGCGACCGTCGGGCAGAAGCCGTCCATGGGCACAGCGATAAAGGTTCCGCAGACGCGGGACATGAGGGGCGAGGAACTGTCCGCGGACGAGGCGTGGGCGACGCTGCGCCGGTACGGCGGATGGAAGTTGGTCAGGAACGCGTTCGTCCGCTTTCGGTACGCGGACGGGTTCACCCATTCCCGCGCGCTCGCACTGCAGACGGTGCTGTCCGTGGTCCCGTTGGTGATCGCCGTCGTCGGACTCTCGCGGGTCCTGTACACCGACAAATTCGGCCGGTTCGTCTCCACCGCGCTCGGTCGGCTGTCCACGGGCCCGAGTTCGACCGTGGTGCGGGAGACCCTGCGCGACGCGGGTGAGGGCAGCGCGGTCGCACTGACCCTGGGGCTGGTGTTCTCGCTGGTCAACGTCGCGACGGCGATGAGCCAGATCGAGCGGGGCGCGAACCGGATCTACGGCGTCGAGCGTGACCGTCCGTTCGTCCGCAAGTACGGCCGCGCCGCGGTGATGACCATGGTGGTGGGCGTCCCGATCGGCCTCGGCGTCGTGTTGACCGTGGCCGGCCGCGACATGGTCGGAGCCGCCGCCCAACTCGAGGCCGTCCGCGCCCACTTGACCGAACCGGTGCAACCGGATCCAGGTGCCTGAGGTCCCGGCACCCGAGGTCCCGGCGCACTGCCCCGCTCGCGTGCGCGGACCCTACCGGGCACACGCACCGAAGCGGGCCGGGGCGGGCCGGGCCGGCCCCGGCGACCTCGATGGACCTTCAACGGGCCGATGACGCCGACGCCGTGGCCCGCGCCACCGACTGGGGGAACGCGAACACCCGGTCCGGGTCGTAGTGTCGCGACACCGCCTTCAGTCGTGACAGGTTCTCGCCGTAGTAGGCGGTACCCCAGTTCGGCAGGTTCGCGTCGATGTAATTGACGTACGCGCCCGCCGCGCCGAGTTTTGCGAGCCCGTCCCGGACCGCGTCCACCGCGGCCGTGGCCGCCGCCTTCCCGGCGAGTGTGGTGCTCGCGTAGATCTGCGCGGTGGCGAGCGCCGAGCGGTGTGGAAAGGCCGTCGCGTCGGGGGCGAGTCGCGAGACCGCGCCGCCCATCGAGTCCAGCAGCAGGTCCATCCCGGCGCGTCCGGCCATCAGCCGCACCACCCCCTGCGCGTCCAGTGGAGCGGTCAGCACCCGGGAGACGGCGACGAAGGCCGCTCGCGGCAGCCGCCCGCCCTCGAATGTCGGGTGGCACTGCGCGATGGTGTCGTTCGCACAGCCGGCCATGTACTTCATCGTGTCCAGATAGCTCTTGCCCAGCACGGTGCGCGCGGTCGGCTGCGTCGAGGCGGCGGCGATCAGCCGATCCAGAAGCGGATTCAGCCCGCCCGCGGCCCCGACGTAGCAGCCGCCCACCCGGCAGGTGGGCGGCGTGCCGCCGGAGACCACGCAGTTCGACCACAGCTCCGGCGGCGCGTCCGCGACCCACTCCTGCCAGGCCCCGACGACCGAGGCGGCCGAGCCGGCCGGGAAGCGCAGCGAGAAGACGGTGAGCGCGGGCGCGGGCTCGGTACGGAAGGTGAACCGGGTGACCACGCCGAAGTTGCCGCCGCCCCCGCCGCGGAGTGCCCAGTACAGATCCGGCTCGGAGTACTCGGAGGCGGTGAGCACCCGCGAGTCGGCGGTGACCACCTCGGCCGAGACCAGCCGATCGCAGGTCAGTCCGTACTTGCGGGTCAGCACCCCGATCCCGCCGCCCAGGGCCAGCCCGCTGACCCCCACCGTCGGGCAGGAGCCGGCCGGCATCAGTCGCCCGGCCTGTGCCAGCGCCGCGTAGACCTCGATCAACCGGGCTCCCGCCCCGACGCGCACCGTCCCGTCGGACCGCACTTGGACCTGCGCCATCGGCCGCAGGTCCATCACCAGTCCGGCGTCGGGCACGCTGTAGCCGAGGTAGCTGTGCCCTCCGCTGCGCGCGGCGATCGGCACCCCGTGCCCACGCGCCGCGTCCAGGCAACTCTGTACATCCGCCGCGGAGGCACAGCGAGCCACCGCCGCCGGCAGTTGGTCGTCGTACAGCTCGTTGTATCCGAGCCGGGCCACGCCGTACCCCTGGTCCTCCGGCAACAGCAGCCGTCCCTCCAGCCGTGCCCTCAACGCCGACCAGTCCGGCGGCGCGGCCGGCGACCCGGGTACCCGCTGTCCGGCGATGCCTCGCGTCGGCCGCTTGTCGAACGCCGGCAGGATCGATGCCACGCCCCGGGCCAGCCCTCCTGCCGTCACCACCGTCGCGCCGCCGACGCCCAGCGCAGCCAGAAACCGCCGTCGATCGATCGTCATGTGCTCACATCTCCTGGCGACCCATGCGCACCGCGTGCCGGCCACGCAGCCCTGCATCGGTGCCATCGTCACCCGGTGATCGCCCGACGGCGCGCTGGCTTGCGCCCATCGGTGGACGCGAACTCTCGCCCGCGCGGTCCACGCGAACGCCCCCGTCCTCGCCGACGCGAGCGACATCCGTCCGGCTATAGCAATTCATCGTGGCTATCTCATAGGCTAGGTGCGTTGCTAACGGATGACGGGAGCTCAGGTGCGCACGTATCGGATCGCGGCGATCCCCGGCGACGGCATCGGTCGGGAGACCGTGCCGGCCGCTCGGCGGGTCCTCGACGCACTGTCCGCGACACACGGATTCGAACTGCTGTGGACGGAACACCCCTGGGGGTGCGCGTTCCACGCCGAGACCGGCGCGATGATGCCGGTCGACGGCATCGAACAGCTGCGCGGTGCCGACGCGATCCTGCTCGGCGCGGTCGGCACGCCGGAAGTACCCGACCATGTGTCCCTGTGGGGGCTGCTGATCCCGATCAGGCGGGAGTTCGACCAGTTCGTCTCGCTGCGACCGGTGCGTTCGCTGCGCGGGGTCCGCGGGCCGTTGCGCGACGAGCGAGCGTTCGACCTGGTGGTGGTGCGGGAGAACACCGAGGGCGAGTACGGCGAGATCGGCGGCCGGCTCTACCGTGGCCGTCCCCACGAACTCGCGGTGCAGGAGGCCGTCTTCACGCGACTGGGCGTCGAGCGGATCGCCCGCTACGCCTTCGGGCTGGCCCGCACCCGCTCGGGCCGGCTGGCCTCGGCCACCAAGTCGAACGGCATCGTGCACACCATGCCGTTCTGGGACGAGGTGGTGGCCGAGGTCGCCGCCGACTTCCCCGACGTCGAGTTGACGTCGTACCACGTCGACGCCCTGGCCGCGCTGCTCGTCCTGGACCCCACGCGCTTCGACGTGATCGTGGCCTCCAACCTCTTCGGCGACATCCTCAGCGACCTGACCGCCGCTCTGGCCGGGAGCATCGGCGTCGCGCCGTGCGGCAACATCGACCCCACTCGGCGCGGGCCCTCGATGTTCGAGCCGATCCACGGCTCCGCGCCCGACATCGTCGGCACCGGTACGGCCAACCCGATCGGCCAGATCTGGTCCTGCGCCCTGATGCTGGAGCATCTGGGCGAGGCGGCGGCGGCCGGGCGACTCGTCCAGGCGATGGACCGGGTGATCGCCGCCGGTTCGGTCACCCCGGACCTCGGCGGCACGCTGTCGACGGATCAGGTGTGCGACGCCTTCATCGAGGAGCTGCGCCGGCCCGGGACGATGGCGTGAACCCGCTTCTGCCGGGCCTGCGGCGCGTGGAGTCGTCCCGCGACGGTGTCCGGATCAACGCACTCGTCGGGGGCGAGGGTCCTGCGATCCTGCTGCTCCACGGCTACCCGCAGACCTCGGCCATGTGGCACCGGGTCGCCCCCGAACTTGTCGCGGCGGGCCACACTGTCGTCCTGGCGGACCTGCGCGGCTACGGAGACAGCGACAAACCCGGCGACACCCCGTCCCACGACCCCTACAGCAAGCGGGTCATGGCGGCCGACCAGGTGTCGCTCATGGAGTCGCTGGGCTTCCCGCGCTTCGCGGTGGTCGGTCACGACCGGGGCGCGCGGGTGGCCCACCGGATGGCGCTGGACTCTCCCGAGCGAGTGCGGGCCGTGGCGGTCCTGGACGTCGTGCCGACGCTGCACATGTTCGAGAACGTGGACCGGGCGATGGCCTCCGACTACTTCCACTGGTTCTTCCTCTCGCTGGAGTCCGAGCTGCCCGAGCGGCTGATCCTGGCGGACACCGAGGCATGGCTGCGCAGCCGGTTCGCCGGTCGCCACGCCGGCGGACGGGCCCTCGACGAGGCGGCGATGGCCGAGTACGCGCGCTGCTTCGACCCCGCCACGGTCCGCGCCTCGTGCGCCGATTACCGGGCCGCGGCCGGCATCGACCTGGTGCACGACCGGTGGGACCGCGATCAGGGTCGCCGGGTCGAGGCGCCACTGCTCGCACTGTGGGGGACGCACAGCTACGTGGGGCGCAACTTCGACGTGCCGCGCGTCTGGACGTCCCATGCGAGCCACGTCGACGCGGCAGCGATCGCCGCCGACCACTACCTGTGCGAGGAGGCGCCCCACGAGGTGGCGCACGCCCTGGCCGCGTTCTGTAGGCACACCGAATCGGGAGAGTCCCGTTGAACACTTCCCGCGACGTCGACACCGCCCGCTCCCTGCGTCGGCTGCGGCAACTGGTCGAGTTGGAGACGCCGTCCGGCCACGTACCGGGGCTGGACGCGCTCTACGAGTTGCTGGCCTCGTGGTCGAACGGCCTGCTGGGCAGGGCCGAACGCGTGGTCAGGGACGGGGTGCCGCACCTGTACGTGCACGAGCGGGTGAGCGACCCGGCCAGGGCTCCGGTGTTGCTGCTCGGCCATGCCGACACCGTCTGGCCGCTGGGCACACTGGCCGAGCGCCCGTTCACCGCGGTGGACGGCCGGGCGACCGGGCCGGGGGTGTTCGACATGAAGGCGGGCCTGGTGACGGCGCTGGACGCGCTGGAGTTGACCGGCGGCGCCGACGACGTGCGGATGCTGGTCACCGGCGACGAGGAGCGGGGCTCACCCACCTCGCGCGCGTTGGTCGAGGAGGCGGCGGCCGGCTGCCGCGCGGTGCTGGTGCTGGAGCCCGGTCTGGACGGGGCCCTCAAGACGGCTCGCAAGGGCGTGGCGCTGTATCGGCTGGGCGTGCGCGGACGCGCGGCCCACGCCGGGCTGGAGCCGGAGCTCGGGGTCAACGCCCTGGTGGAGTTGGCACACCAGGTGCTCGCGATCAGCGTGCTCGGCGATACCGGTCGGGGCACGACGGTGACGCCCACCGTCGGCCGAGCCGGGACCACGACCAACACCGTGCCCGAGTCGGCGTGGGTCGAGGTCGACGTACGGGCCTGGGAGCGGCAGGAGTTGCAGCGGGTCGAGGAGGCCCTGAGCGTCCTGTGCGCTCGGCTGCCGGGGGCCGGAGTCGAACTGGCGGGGGGCATCAACCGGCCTCCGCTGGAACGCGGGATGTCGGTGCAACTCCTGCTGGCCGCACAGCGGCTGGCCCGGGAGCAGGGGCTGGCCGCGATCGGGGAGGCCCGGGTCGGCGGCGGCTCCGACGGCAACTTCACCGCCGGGCTGGGCGTTCCCACTCTGGACGGACTCGGCCCGGCGGGTGCCGGCGCGCATGCCCGGCACGAGTGGGTGGACCTGGGCTCCCTTCCGGAGCGCGCGACGCTGGTGGCCGGGCTGATCCGGGCACCGGCCGTCACTCCGCCCGCCCGCTGAGCGCGGTCGTACCGACCGTGCGCCGACCGGTTCGGCTCACGTCCCCTTCGGCGCGGGCTTCGAACGCCGACCGGCCTGCTCGGCACGAGCCTCGATCGCGTCGAGGAGCAGGTCCACCGCCGTGTCGAAGACCTGCGGGTCGCCGATGTCCTTGAGCTGTCCGCTCATCGCGGCGATACGCGGGTACTGCTCGGCCGGCAGCCTGCGGTACTCCAACTGCCAGGCCAGGGTGTCGCCGTCGCGGGTCTCCGGGTCCAGGGCGGACATGCCCGCCTCCATGCTGGCGAGCGAGCGGACCACGTTGCCGAACACCCGCAGGTACATGGCCGCGTCCTCCTCGTCGAGGCCGGCGCGCAGCAGCGCGTCCAGGGCGAACTCGACGTTGGCGAACTCGGTGGGCCTGCGGGTGGTGCGCGCGGCCATCTGCACGGCGAACTGCGGGTAGCGCAGCAGGTGTTCGTGGACGTAGCGGGCCAACGTGCGCAGATCCTCGCGCCAGGAGTCGGTCGCCTCCAGCCGCCCGCCGTAGGAACGCGCCCGAAGGTCGTCGATCAACTCCAGGACCAACTGGTCCTTGTCGCGGAAGTGCCGGTAGAGCGACGTCGGGTGGGCGTTCACCTCTTTCGCGAGGGACTGGAACGTGAAGGAGTCGAGCCCGTCCCGTGCGGCGACCCGCTCGGCGGCCTCCAGGATGACCTGCCGGCTCAGGGTGTCGCGGGGAAGCCGACGGCGCCCTGGGCCCGTGCTGGTCTTGCCTGGAGCACCGGACGTGTCCTCGGCCTTCGGGACGCTCATGCGGATCCTTCCTGGGGAGTCGGCGCCGGTGGGCGCCGTGATACCGAGCCTGCCGGAGGCATGGCCACATTTCAAGTCAATCTCATTGGCTAACTCCTAGCCTAGGTGTATTGCTATGCCGTCCACGTCTCTTTACCCTTGATCATCGAGTCCCGGGGACATCCCGTACAGGGAAGGTCGAACACCATGATTCATGAACGAAGCGACCGGATACCGTCCAGAGCCGGAAAGCTGCGCACCCCCGTCGGAAGTGCCCTGGCGGCACTCGCCGTTCTCGTGGCCACCGGATGCACGTCGGGCGCGCCGGCGCTGGCGCCGGGAACCGCCATTCGCGATGTCCCGGTCAAGCAGGGCGGGAGCCTGGTCATCGGCGCCGAGCAGGAGCCGGACTGCGCGGACTGGATCTCCAGCTGCGCCGGCTCCATCTGGGGCACCTACCTCATGCAGGCCCAGACGATCCCGCAGGTCTTCACCGTCGCACCGCAGGGCAAGGACTGGGTCCCGGTCGCGTCCGACCTGATGGCCTCCACGCCCACCACCGCGATGGTGGACGGGCGGCAGACGATCACCTACCGACTCAACCCCGCCGCCGTCTGGTCCGACGGGCAACCGATCACCTCGGCCGACCTGAAGTACACCGCGCTGCAGATCCGCGACGGCAAGGACATCTTCACCCAGACCGGCTACGACCTCATCGACTCGATCTCCACCCCGGACGCGCGGACCGCGGTCCTCACCCTCAAGTCCCCCTATGCCAACTGGCGGCAGCTGTTCGGTGCCGAGTACGGGGTACTGCCGGCGCACCTGCTGGAGGGCAAGGACCGCAACGCGCTGATGAAGAACGGCTACACGTTCAGTGGCGGTCCCTGGAGGATTGCCTCCTGGGTCAGGGGCACCTCCGTCACCCTGGTCCCCAACGAGCGCTACTGGGGCCGCAAACCCCACCTGGACAAGGTGACGTTCCAGTTCACCACCGACACCGCCGCCGAGTTCCAGGCGTTCGCCAGCGGCCAGCTCGACGCCCTGTATCCGACGCCGCAGCTCGACGTGCTCGCCCAGATCAACTCGCTCGGCGGCAGCGCCGACATGCAGGTGGAGACCCGAACCGGGAACCTGCAGGCGCTGTGGATGAACAACTCCGCGTTCCCGTTCGACTCCGTTGCGGTCCGCCAGGCGCTCGCCCACTCGATCGACCGCGGCGCGATCGTGCGCAAGCTCTTCGGCTCGTTGGGCGTGACCGCGCCCGCGCAGAGTTTCCTGTCACCGTTGGTGTCCGCGTTCGCGGCCGAGGACTTCGCGGTCTACCAGCGCGACCTCGCCAAGGTCCAGCAGATCATGACCGCTGCCGGGTGGGCGAAGAACGGCGACGGGATCTGGTCCAAGGACGGCCGCGCCGCGCAGTTCACGATCGTCTCCCTCGCCGGCAACCAGAGCCGCGAACTCACCGAGCAGATCCTGCAGTCGCAACTGCGGCAGGCCGGTTTCAAGATGACGATCAAGAACACCAGCGCCGCGAACCTGTTCGGCAAGGTCGCCCCGGCCGGGGATTTCCAACTGGGACTGTGGACGTTGACCGACACCTTCCCCGAACCCACCCTGGACGCCACCTTCGGCTCGACGGCGATCCCCAGCGATGCCAACGGCAATTCCGGCATCAACTTCATCCGCGCGCAGGTGCCCGGCCTGGACTCGGTGCTCGGCCGGGTCGGCACCGAGGTCGACGAGACCTCTCGGCTGCAGGCCTCCCGCCAAGCCGAGAGGCTGATCGCCGACACCGTGCCGTCGCTGCCCCTGGGCGCGGTCCCCAACATCCTGCTGACCGGCAAGAAGGTCGGCGGCCCGATCGGCATCAATCCCGTCCAGGGCCCGTTCTGGAATCTCGCCGAATGGGGACTGGCGAAATGACCGGCGCCCGATCCCTCGCCGAGGACACCTCATGTTGAGATACACCGTGCGCCGTTTGGCCTACTCGCTGCCCGTGCTGGTGATCGCCTCCTTCATCCTGTTCTGGGCGGTCCGCGCCACCTTCGACCCGCTCGCCAAACTGCGCCAGTCCACCGACCCCGGCGCCGTGCGCCGGCAGACCGAGCTGCTCGGACTGGACCGCTCGGCGCCCGAGCAGTACCTGCTGTGGATGAAGGCATTCGTGACCGGGGACTGGGGCACCAGCACCAGGACCAGCGGGGCCGTGATGCCGATGATCGGTTCCGCGCTCGAAGTCACCCTGCAACTGATGTTCTGGGGAGTGCTGTTCGCCTCCGTGATCGCCCTGGGCATCGGCATCTACTCCGCGGCCCGCCAGTACTCGGCCGGGGACTACGTGCTCACCGGGCTCTCCTACGTGGGCATCGCGATGCCCGCGTTCTGGCTCGGCCTGGTCCTGATCCAACTCCTGGCGGTGTGGCCCAGGCAGCAATTCGGCCTGAGCGAACCCCCGTTGTACTTCGTCGGACTGCACTCGGTGGGCGAGAGCGGGATCAACCTCGACTACTTCCGCCATCTGGCGCTTCCCGTCGTCACGCTGACCATCGGCCTGGTCGCCAGTTGGTCCCGGTTCACTCGGACCTCCATGCTCGAGGCCCTCGCCGGCGACTACGTACGCACCGCCCGGGCAAAGGGTGTCCCACGCCGCCGCATCCTGTTCCGGCACGCCCTGCGCAACGCGCTCGCCCCGTTCGTCACCGTCGTGGCCCTCGACTCCGCCGCCCTGGTCGGCGGGCTGGTCGTCACCGAACAGATCTACGCGATCCCCGGCATGGGCCGGCTCTTCCTCAGCTCGATCCTGGCCGGCGACGTGTTCGTGCTGATCCCGTGGATGCTCGTGGTGGCCGTCGCCGTGATCGTCTTCAACCTACTGGCGGACGTGGCCTACGCGCTCCTGGACCCGAGGGTGGCCCTGCGATGAACGACTCCGCCGCACCTCGGATCGCCGCATCCACGACGTCGACCGTCCCGTCGCCCACACCGGCCAAGCCCGCACCAGCCAAGGACAAGCCCCGGCGCCGGATCGTGCTGGAGCGATTCCTGCGCCACCGCCTGGCCGTGGTGGGCCTGGTGATCCTGAGCGCGCTGGCGATCGCCTGCTTCGGCGCCCACTGGATCGCCCCGTACCCGCACAACCGACAGGACCTCCTGCTGGGTGCTCAACAGCCCTCCTCGGCCCACTGGTTGGGCACGGACGCGCTCGGCCGCGACTACCTCAGCGAGTTGCTGTTCGCCGGGCAGGTCTCACTGGCGGTCGGCATCTGCGTCGCCCTGTTGTCCACCGTCGTGGGCACGGCCGTCGGTGCGATCGCCGGATTCGCCGGCGGTTGGGCCGACGAAGTGATCATGCGGGTGACCGACCTGTTCCTGATCGTGCCCGCCATCGCCGTCCTGGCCCTGGCCCTGCAGGCACTGGGCCCCTCACCGGTGACCATCGTGCTGGTCCTGTCCGCGCTGGGTTGGACCATGATCGCCCGCGTCGTGCGCTCGCAGGTACTCACCCTGCGCAACAAGGAGTTCATCCAGGCGGCCCGGGTGATCGGCGCCTCGAACGCGCGGATCGTCGTGCGACACCTGCTGCCCAACCTGACCGGTGTCATCGCCGTCAACGTGTCCCTGGCGGTCGCCTCCGCCATCATCCTCGAATCCACCACCAGCTTCCTCGGGTTCGGCATCCAGCCGCCCCAGTCGAGCTGGGGCAACATGCTCAGCCAGGCCGCCGGGCTGATCGGCACCTCGCAGGCATACCTGCTCTACGTACCGGGCCTGGCGATCCTGATCACCGTGCTCGCGGTGAACTTCGTCGGCGACGGCCTGCGCGACGCCTTCGACCCCCAAGGAAGGCAGTGATGACCTCCGACACCACCCCCGTGCTGTCCGTGCGCGACCTCACCGTCACCTACCGGACCGACTCCGGTCCCGTGACCGCGGTCGAACGCCTGTCTTTCGACGTGGCCCCCGGCGAGACCCTGGGCATCGTCGGCGAGTCGGGCTCCGGCAAGAGCGCCGCCACCATGGCGATCATGGGCCTGCTCCCGCGCAACGCGACCGCCGAGGGATCGGTGCTCTTCCGCGGACGGGAACTGCTCGACCTCTCCGACCGGGAAATGCGGCCGATCCGCGGCAAACAACTCGCGGTGATCTTCCAGGACGCGCTCGCCGCGCTCAATCCGATGATGACCGTCGGGGCGCAGGTGGCCGAGGCTGTCAGCGTGCACGACGCGAGCCGGGGGAGCCAGGCCCTGCGGGAGCGCACCGTCGAACTCCTGGACCTGGTGGGCATCGCCTCCCCGCGGGACCGCGTCGACCAGTACCCGCACGAACTCTCCGGCGGCATGCGCCAGCGCGTCATGATCGCGATGGGCATCGCCAACGACCCCGCCCTGCTGATCGCCGACGAACCGACCACCGCCCTGGACGTGACCGTGCAGGCGCAGGTCCTCGACGTGATCGAACGTGTCCAGGAGCGCACCCACACCTCGGTCCTGCTGATCACCCACGACCTGGGCGTGGTCGCCGGCATCGCCGACCGCGTCATGGTCATGTACTGCGGACGCAAGCTCGAGGAAAGCCCGGTCGACTCGCTGTTCCACCATCCTGCCCACCCGTACACGACCGGCCTTTTGGGAGCACTGCCACGCATCGACCGGCGCGCCGAACGACTGGTGCAGATTCCCGGTCAGCCCCCGCTGCCGAGCGAGCGTCCCACCGGATGCCCGTTCCAGCCCCGCTGCCCGCATGTGGTTCCGTCGGTTTGCGGCGACGTCGACGCACCTCCCCTGGCCATCGACGCCACCCACACGACGGCCTGCGTGCGGTTCCACGAGATCGAGAGCGTGAAGCGATGACCACGACCGCAGTGGATGTCACCGGGCTGGTGGCGGAGTACCGGACCGGGCGCGGCCGCAACGCCGCCGTCGTGCAGGCCGTCTCGGGCGTGGACTTCGCCATCGCCCGCGGCCGCACGCTGGGCCTGGTCGGTGAGACCGGCTGCGGCAAGAGCACCCTCGGCCGCTGCCTGGTCCGCCTGGTCACCCCGGCCGGCGGCCGGGTCCTGCTCGACGGAACCGACATCACCACCGCGAACCGACGCGCCCTGTCCGGCATCCGACGACGGGTCCAACTCGTCTTCCAGGACCCCTACTCCTCCCTCAACCCGCAGATGAGCGTGCAGGCCATCCTCACCGAGCCGCTGCGCATCCACGGCCTGCACCCGGGGCACGAACGCGAGCGGGTACACGAACTGCTGGGCCTGGTCGGCCTCGATCCGGCACACGCCCACCGTTTCCCGCACCAGTTCTCCGGCGGGCAGCGCCAGCGCATCGGCATCGCCCGGGCGCTGGCCGTGGAACCCGACGTACTCGTCCTGGACGAACCGGTGAGCGCACTGGACGTCAGCGTCCAGGCCGGGGTGGTCAACCTGCTGGAGGACCTCCAGGAGCAGCTCGGGCTGACCTACCTGTTCATCGCCCACGACCTGTCCGTGGTTCGGCAGATCAGCGACGAGGTCGCGGTGATGTACCTCGGCCGGATCGTCGAACACGCCCCGGTGGACTCGCTGTTCGAGTCGGCACGGCACCCCTACACCCAGGCGCTGTTGTCGGCCGTGCCGATTCCCGACCCGCGCATCCAGCGCACCCGCAGGCGGATCGTGCTGGAGGGTGACATACCCGGTCCGCTGGACCCGCCTTCGGGCTGCCGCTTTCGCACCCGCTGCTGGAAGGCGCAGAACGTGTGCGCGGAAGTGACCCCGCCGCTCACCGAGACGGGCGCAGGACATCTGACGGCCTGTCACTTCGCCGAAGTCCTCCCGCAACCGGACGCCGACACCACCCCCGAGAGGATCGCTCCATGACCGTGTCCTGGCACCGCTTCTTCACCACCGACCGGATCCTGTCCATGCGACGCGGGCGAGGCGAGCGCGATCTCTGCCTGGTGGTCGAGGACACCGAGCAGGGCCCGACCCTCGCCCGCTGGGACGCGAAGCGAGGGAGCGGCCTGCCGCTTTCGGGCGACTTCGGCGACCCGGGCGAGGCGGTGCTCAGCGCGGACGGCGAGTGGGTGTTGAGCCTGCACGACGACAACGGCTCGGAAGTCGGACACGTGTGGGCGACCTCCGTGGACGGGGCCGACCGCCGCGACCTGACCCCCGCGCTCGCGCCCTACACGCTTCGGGGCATCGACACCGCCCGGCACGGCGATGGCGCCGTGATCACCGTCGCCGCCCCCGACGGCTTCAGCCTCTGGCACGTCCACAGTTCCGGGACGCCGGCGCCCAGTCGGCTGTTCACCTCGCCCCACGAGGCGTGGAACGGGCTGATCTCCGCCGACGGGCGGATCGCCAGTGTCGACACCACCGACCACAACCCCGGAGTGCGCCGCTTCGCCGTGACCGTGGTGACGACCGGCACGGGGGAGGTCCTGGGCTGCCTCACCGACGGGCCGAAGGCACCCGTGCGGGCGGTGCGGTTCTCCCCGGTGGACGGTGACGGTCGCCTGCTCGTGTCGACCGAGCGCACCGGCTTCGCCCGCCCCTGCGTCTGGGACCCCGCCGACGGCAGCCGGATCGACGTGGACGCCCCGCATCTGCACGGCGACCTGGTCGCCCTCGACTGGTCCGACGACGCTTCCCGGATCCTGCTGGTCCACGTCGACGACGGCCTGCACCACGTGATGGAGTTCGACCTGCGCAGCCGGGCGCTGACGGCGGTCCCCCATCCGGCCGGGGCGTACTTCGAGCCCGACGTGGCCGCGGCCCACCTGAACCAGTGGGCCTCGCACTACGCCGCCGACGGACGCATCCGCCTGCTCCACCAGCGCTTCGACCAGCCCCTGACGATCCTTCACGTCGACTGCTCGACGGGTGGGATCCCGACGGCCGATTTGCCGACTCCCGTACCGTCGGGCGTCCGCGCCACCTCGCTCACCGTGCACTCCACCGACGGCACCCCCTTGCAGTTGTGGGTGTGTCGACCTCCGCACGCCGAAGGGCCGCTTCCGCTGGTGCTGAACCTGCACGGTGGCCCGAACCTGGTCTCCGTCGACTCCTACAATCCGCAGGCACAGGCATGGGTCGCCTCGGGGGTGGCGTACGCGTCGCTGAACTACCGAGGCTCGGTCACCTTCGGCCGCCGGTTCCGTGAAGGGTTTCTCGGCTCCATCGGCGACCGGGAGCTGGAGGACATCGAGTCGGCGGTCCGGCGACTGACGGCCGACGGTGTCGCCGACGCCGGGCGAATCTTCATCACCGGTGCCTCCTACGGCGGCTTCCTGTCCCTGCTGTCCGTGGGTCGGCTGCCCCACCTGTTCGCGGGGGCGATGGCCTTCGTTCCGATGGCCGACTGGGTGACCGCCTATGACGACATGAACCCGGCCCTGCGCGCGGCCTGGAAGGCGTTCTTCGGAGCCGCCCCCGACCTCGACCCGGACCGCTACCGGCGCGCCTCGCCGATCACGTACGTGGGATCGGTGCGCGCCCCCGTATGGATCATGCAGGCCACCCACGACACCCGTACTCCGCCCAAGCAGGCGTACGCCTACGCGCAGGCCCTGCAACGCGCGGGCGGGGACGTCCGGATCGACTGGTTCAGTGGCGGTCACGAGACGAGCAGCCGCCGGCAGGAGATCGACGACCAGCAGCGGATGACGGACCTGGTGCAGGCCGCCCTGCGCGGTGAATCCTGGTCCCGGGGACCCGTCGAACCGCCGTCCGGACAAGGCCCGGCATGACCAAGGCTCGTCCCCTCCCGCAACCACGCGATCCCGTCCGCGGCGCCGCCGCCGAACCGGGCACTCGGTGGCAAGGCACACCCCTGCCGCATGTCCTGCTCGCCCCGGACAAGTTCAAGGGCTCGCTCGGCGCCGCGGAGGTGGCCCGCCATCTCGCCGCCGGACTGCGCCGCGCCCGCCCCGGTCTGTCGGTGACCGGTCTGCCCGTCGCCGACGGCGGCGAGGGCACCGTGGACGCCTTGGTCCACTCGGGCGGTTTCCGACGCCGCGTCGTCACCGTCGGTGGGCCCACCGGCCGGGCCGTCCGCGCCTCCTTTGCCCAACGTGGCACTACGGCCGTGGTGGAACTCGCCCAGAGTTCGGGACTGGGCCGGCTGCCCGACGGCATCCCGGCGCCGCTCACCGCGAGCAGCAGGGGCGCCGGCGAGGTCGTGCGCAAGGCGCTGGACACCGGTGCGCGCACCATCGTGCTGGGTCTGGGCGGCAGTGCCTGTACCGACGGGGGAGTGGGACTGCTCGGCGCGCTGGGAGCTCGGTTCACCGACGCCGGCGGGCGCGTGATACCCGACGGTGGCGCGGCCCTGCGCGGCCTCGCCGACGCCGACCTGTCCGGCCTCGACGCACGGCTGGCGGGCACCGAGTTCCTGCTCGCCACCGACGTCGACGCACCCTTGCTGGGACCCGGCGGGGCCGCGGCCGCGTACGGGCCGCAGAAGGGCGCCGGGCCGGAGGATGTCGCCGTACTGGAGGCCGGGCTCAGCCGATTGGTCGAGATCCTGGTGCCGGCCGTGGGCCCGGATGCCGCGCGCGTCGCGTCGCTGCCGGGCGCGGGGGCCGCCGGTGGCAGCGGCTTCGGCGCCCTGGCCTGCCTGGGCGCGCGCCGCCGGCTCGGCGTCGACGTCGTCCTCGACGCGGTGGGAATCGAACAGGAGCTGCGCGCGGCCACCCTGGTCGTCACCGGCGAGGGCTCCCTGGACCTGCAGACCCTCCAGGGCAAGGCCCCGCTGGGCGTTGCCCGCCGCGCCCGCCTCCACGGTGTTCCCGTCATCGCCGTGTGCGGACGCCTGACCCTGACCCGCGAGCAGGTCGCCGCAGCCGGTTTCCGAGCCGCCTACACCCTGGGCAGCCTCGAACCCGACCGGGAGCGCTCCATCGCCGCAGCAGCGCCGCTGCTGCGAACCATGGGGCGGCTGATCGCCCGCGAGCACCTGCCCGACCTCACCTCGCCCCCGGCAGGCGCGAGGTAGCGGGGTTCGCAAGGCCGGCACCACCGGCGTCCCGGGCCCGGCCACCGGGCCCGGGACGCCGCACGCGGTGCCGACGACGGGCGGCCCGGTGCCGATGCTCACCGCCGGCCTCCCGGTCGAACTCCTCGTCCCGTTCGGCCACCGGAGGAACGAGCCCACCCCCGGGCTCGCGGCACGCGAACCGTGGAGGACCCACCGAACCCATGGCAACTGCCGCCCGGGTCAAACACCCTGGCGACGCGGGATCTCCAGACCATGGCGGCGCTCGCCCAGCGTCCGCCGGGACACCTCCGCCTCCATCGCCGCGCCGAAGACGCCGCCGGCGCGGGCGGTGACCGCAGCCTTCGTGTCGGCGCCGATCAGGTCCATGTTGATCGCCGCCGCGACCTGCACACCCGACGCCGCAGCGACCGGGACGCCGGCCGCCAGGTCCGTGACGTTGCCCGCCGCCCACACTCCCTCGACGCCGGTGAACCCGCCCGGTTCGCAGACCAGTTGCACGCCCACCCCCATCGCATGTTCGGTGACCGCGAGGCCCAGCTCGGTGAGGAACCCGGCGCGCGCCACGAGCCGCGGCGCCACCACCAGGGCCTCCACCGGGACCGACCGGCCCGATGCCAGGCGCACGCCCGACAGCCGGTCCCGGTCGTCGACCTCCAGACCGCTGACCTCACCGTCGACCACATGGACGCCGAGTGCGGCCAGTTGCTCCCACTGCTCCTCGG
Organism: Embleya scabrispora DSM 41855; assembly: GCF_000372745.1. Taxonomy (GTDB): domain Bacteria; phylum Actinomycetota; class Actinomycetes; order Streptomycetales; family Streptomycetaceae; genus Embleya; species Embleya scabrispora. The sequence goes on from NZ_KB889664.1 coordinate 342,395, forward strand.
TCGGATCGCCGCCGGTGTGCGCGAAAAGCGTCACGTCCGACGTCAACTGCCGGAACAGCAGCGCCTGATGGACCGCCATCGGACCGGTGGCCAGCACGCCCACGGCCGCATCGCGCACCTCCCAGCCGTGGCAGTACGGGCAGTGCAACACGTCGCGCCCCCACCGCTCCGCGAGCCCGGCGACATCGGGCAGCTCGTCCATCAGCCCCGTGGTCACCAGAACGCGCCGCGCCACCGCACGGCCGCCGTCCTCGGTCGTCACCACCAGACGCGCGCCCTCGCGACGCACCCCCGAGACCCGGCCGGACTCGACGCGCCCGCCGTAGGAGGCGACTTCCTCCCGCCCCAGCCGCAGCAGTTCCAAGGGCGCGGTCCCGTCCCGCGACAGGAGACCGTGCGCCGCTGCCGCCGGAGCGTTGCGCGGCTCACCCGCGTCGATCACCAGCACCGACCGGCGCACCCGCGCCAGGGTCAGCGCGGCCGACAGCCCCGCGACACCGCCCCCGACCACCACGACGTCCCACGCCCGACCATTCGCCTGCACCAACGTGTTCTCGCTCATGTCGTCCAGCCTGCGATCACGCCCGGCCGGACGGCAAACATTCATGCTGTTTCGGCAAAACATTCGTCGCCATCGACGGGTGATCGTCCGATGGGGTCAAGGCCGCGCGGCTCGTGGTCCGGGGGAGTCGGGGTCGGATGGGCCGGAGGCCGGCTCCTCGGTGGATGCGCCGGTCGTGGCGGTCCGGTGCGCCGCGCTTCGGTAGGCGCCGGGCGTGTGGCCCATGGTCTGGGCGAACGTGTCGATGAACGCGCTGGTCGTGGCCCAGCCGCAGCGGCGTGCCGTCCCGGTGACGGTGGCCCCCTCGGCCAGTTGGATCATGGCGTGGAAGACCCGCGTATTGGTTCGCCACCGGGGATAGGTCGTGCCGAACTCCGTGCGGAAGAGCCGGGTGAGGGTTCGCTCGCCGACGCCGACGTGACGGGCCAGCCAAGCCATGGTTCGAGGACGGCTCAGGTCCTCCTCGACCACCCGGCAGGCGTGGGCCAGTCGTGCGTCCCGCGCCGTCGGCAGGGTCAGAGGCCGGACGTGGGCTCGGCGCAGCCGATCGTTCAACACCGCCCGGAGTCGCCGCGACTCGGCTGCCGGCAGGTCCGGTTCGGTACAGGCGATGAAAAGTTCTCGAAGCAGAACGTCGACGGCCACAACCGTCGGCGCGTCGACGGGCAGGGGAGTGTCGTCCGACGCGAAGCCGAGGGTGTGCACGGAGCTGTGTCCGTAGACCCGGTGCTCGTGCCACATCCTCGCCGGGATCCAGACGGCACGGTCCGGGCAGGCCACCCAGGCTCCCCACTCGGTCCGGATGGCGAGAACTCCGGCGCTGACGTAGATGAGCTGGTGGTAGTCGTGCCGGTGGCGGTCGATCACCTCGCCGGCGGCGTGGGCATGGGCCGTCGAGGGCGTGACCGACGGCTGATGGCTGTTCTGCGACACAAGTAGGCAGATTAATGGAAGAAAGCCATCGGGTCTCATGGCAACGTAGCGTCATGAGCACAACACCGGGAGTTTCGCGTCGACGACGGCATCGGCCCTGCCCGTGGCCCGGGTCACCCGCCCACCACGGGACCGAGTCGGGGACGGCCGCCCGATGACAGCGACGAACGAGCCGAAGACCGCCAACGGCGTGGTCGCCCGCATGCGTCGCGCAGCCGTGGACACGCGTCCGCTCGCCGTTCCGGCCTATCGGCGCGTTCTGATCGGCCAGGGCGCCTCGTTGGTGGGAACGATGGTCACCGAGGTCACCGTCCCGGTCCAGATCTACTCCATGGCGCACTCGTCGTTGTACGTGGGCCTGGCCGGGCTCGCCGGATTCGTGCCCATCCTGGTATTCGGCCTGTACGGCGGCGCCATCGCCGATGTGGTCGATCGCCGCCTTCTGTGCCTGTGGTCCTCGCTCGTGACCTGGTCGGTGACGCTCGCCCTGCTGGCCCAGACGCTGTTGAACGCTCGATCGGAGGTACTCCTGCTCGTCCTGGTCGCCGTCCAGGGAGCCGGCTTCGCCACGGCCTCGTCGGCGCGCGGCGCCATCATCCCGCGCATCGTGCCGCACGAGATGATCCCCGCCGCCAACACGCTGAGCTTCACGGTGAGCAACATCGGACAGATCCTGGGGCCGCTCGTCGCGGGCGTTCTCCTCGCGTTCCCCCACGGGTTCGCCTACGCCTACGGCGCCGACGCGCTCCTGTTCACCGTGTCCCTCTATTCGACACTGCGACTGCCTCCCATCAAACCGGCGGGAGTCGCGGCCGGGACGGGGATGCTCGCCGTACTGGAGGGCCTGCGCTTCATCGGCGGCAGTCCGGTGCTTTTGATGTCGTTCGCCGTGGACATCGCCGCCATGGTGCTGGCCATGCCGAACGCCCTGTTCCCCGAGGCCGCCGCCACTCGCTTCCACGGGGGAATCGGGTTGCTCTACTCGGCGGTCGCCGTCGGATCCCTGCTGGCCGGTCTGTGCAGCGGGTGGATCGCGGGGGTGCGCCGTCAGGGAGTCGCGCTCATCCTCGCGGTGGTCGGCTGGGCAACCGCCATCATGCTGGCCGGCTTCACGCGCACACTCTGGCTGGCCGTCGTCTTCCTCATGCTCGCCGGTGCCGCCGATCTGGTGAGTGCCGTCTACCGCCAGACGATCCTGCAGACCCGGGCCCCGGACGAGATGCAAGGACGCATCCAGGGTGTCTTCACCGTCGTCGTCGCCGGCGGCCCCCGGCTCGGCGATCTTCGCGCGGGAGCCATGGCGACGGCCACGACCCTGGGCATCGCCTGGTCGGGCAGCGCCATGCTCTGCATCGTCCTGGTGATCGTCGGCGGTCTGGCCGTGCGCCCGTTCCGGTGCTACGAGGCACACACGATGAACGATCCGGCGGCGCGACGCCCCGAGAGCGCTCCGGCGACTCCCGGCCCGCCGGTCACCGCGGACGAGTCGCCCGCCGAACCCGCCCGGTAGTCCTCGTCGCGCGACGAGCCGCCAGGGCGTGTCACGCCGCGATCATGCTCGGTCCATCCGGCCTCCGGCAGGGTGCCGGCCGGGCCGAGGGCGGCCCCCGAGAGCCCCGGATCGACGTCAGCGGGCGAACTTCGCGATGGCGGCCGGGGTGACGGGGGTGAAGAAGTTGACGAGGTTGCCGTCCGGGTCGCGGAACAGGAGCGCGCGGTTGCCCCAGGGCATCGTGGTGGGCTCGGTGACGAAGTCCTCCACGAAGCCGGTCAGGTTTCGGTACACGCCGTCCACGTCGTCGACGAGAAACTCGATGATGACGCTGTGGTTGTCGGCCGGGCGGGCGGAGCCGGGCGCGAACAGGGGGACGGTACGGGTGCCGGCGATCGCGAGTGTCGCCGAATCGGTCCTGACCTCGGCGAAGTCCTCGGTTGCCCAGTTCGCCCGTACGCCGGTGGCGCGCTCGTAGAAGTCGACGAGGCGGGCCACATCGCCGGTGATGATGCGAATCGAGACGAAGTTCATGGTTTTCTCCTGATCGGTCGGTGCTCGGATCACACGCTACGATCGATACCGGACAGAATCCGCCCGGTATTCGCAGGAGACTTTCCGCCATGTCCCGACCCATCGCGCGCGTGCTCACCCTGCTGGAGCTCCTGCAGGCGGGAGGCATCCGGACCGTGGCCGAACTCGCCGACCGGCTCGACGTCGACGAGCGCACGGTGCGCCGGTACGTCGACCACCTGATCGACCTCGACGTACCCGTCGAGTCCGTGCGCGGTCGTTACGGCGGATACCGGCTGGCTTCCGGCTACCGCATGCCACCGCTCATGCTGAGCGACGACGAAGCGCTCGCCGTGCTGCTCGGCCTGGTCGCGGGTCGGCGCGCCGGTCTGATGACGGCCACCGGTACGGCGAGCGAGACGGCGGCGGCCAAGATCCGGCGCGTCCTGCCCGAGCGGCTCGGCCGCAGGCTCGACGCCGTGCTCGGCTCGGTGGCCTTCACCGCGCCGCCCGGCGAGCCGACCGCCCCGGAGAGCGCGGTCCTGCTCGCGATCGCGGACGCGGTGCGCCATCACCGGCCGATCTGGATCCGCTACACCGCCGCCGACGGCCGGCGCAGCGAACGCACGCTGCACCCGTATGGGCTCGTCGCCCACTCGGGCAGGTGGTACGTGACGGGCGCGGACCCCGCGGTGGGCGAGGAGCGGACGTTGCGGCTGGATCGCATCGCCGACGCCAGGGCCCTGCCCGGCGCGTTCGAGCCCCCCGCCGGGTTCGACCCGGCGGAGCGCGTCCTGACCGGGCTCGCCACCGTTCCGTACCGGCACGAGGTGACCGTGCTCGTGCGGGGGACGGCCGCGGAGATCCGCTCCCGGCTTCCCGCCGGCATCGCCATCGTGGCCGAGTCGCCGTCGGCGAGCGACCGGAAGGGGGATACGACGCCCTGGTGCCGGGTCGAGCTGCGGGTGGAACGACTCGACTGGCTGCCCGCCGTACTCGCGTCGCTGGACCGGCCGTTCGTCATCGAGCGGCCGGACGAACTCCGCGACCTGGTCGTGGAACTCGCCGACCGGCTCCGCCGATCGGCCCGGGAAAGCCCGCATCGCGCATGACACGGCGCACGTTCTCCGTGGTGCCGCCGCGGGAACTGATGGAGCCGATGAAGAGCCCGCGCGACGGGAGCGGCGGCGGCAGTCCGGCGCGCGAGGTCGGCGGCGCCACTGTCGATGGCGAGCAACTCGCCCGCACGGGGGCCGAGTTCACCGCGCGGTCGGAGCACGATGCGAGCGGCTTCGGCGGCGGCTGCCAGGCGGCCGTGGACCCGGCCCAGGCACGCTGCGCCGACGACGCCGACGCGGCGAAACCGGGGACCCGGGAGGCGTGGGTCACCGCGATGCGGGTCGGCTCCGCGCTGTTCGCCACCCTCCTCGCCGGTGAGGGGACCGTGTGCCGCCGGGTCGGCGGTTTCCGGCCGGCCCTCGACAACATGGAAGGACGACATTCGCCGCACCGGGCAACTTCCTTGCGTGGTAAACGATTTCGCTGAAAGTTAATGGTCTAGTCCACTTTGGTCCAGACCATTGACTTCTGTGTGTGCCGGGCTGTCTCATACCCCATGCCGCCGTGCGACGCGAATCGGCGGTACGTCCCCACGTATACAGACTGGACGCACATGCGACTCATGCGCACATTCCGCGCGGCCGTGGCCGCGACCGTCACCACCGCAGCGGCGGTGAGCCTGACCATGATGGGTGGCGGGCCGGCCCAGGCCGCAACTCCGCTCCCGAGCCACGTCTTCGCCCCCTACTTCGAGGCGTGGACCGGTGACAGCCCCGCCGCGCTGGCCGCCCAATCCGGTGCCAAGCACCTGACCATGGCGTTCCTCCAGACCGCGACCAAGGGATCCTGCACGCCGTACTGGAACGGCGACACCGGCATGCCGATCGCCTCCTCGACGTTCGGTGCCGACATCAAGACCATTCAGGCCAGCGGCGGGGACGTCATCCCCTCGTTCGGCGGCTACACGGCCGACACCACCGGCACCGAGATCGCCGACAGTTGTACCGACGTCAACCAGATCGCCGCCGCCTACCAGAAGGTGATCACGACCTACGACGTCACGCGGCTGGACATGGACATCGAGATCGACGCGCTCGACAACACCGCGGGCATCGACCGGCGGAACAAGGCCATCAAGCAGGTCCAGGACTGGGCCGCGGCCAACGGGCGCAAGATCGAGATCTCCTACACGCTGCCCACCACGACCAGCGGCCTGGCGGCCAACGGCGTGGCCCTGCTCAGGAACGCGGTCGCCAACGGCACCAAGGTCGACGTCGTCAACATCATGACGTTCGACTACTACGACAACGCCACGCACAACATGGCCAACGACACCGAGACCGCGGCGCAGGGCCTGTACAACACGCTCGCGCAGCTCTACCCGAGCAAGACCCCCGCGCAGTTGTGGGGCATGGTCGGCGTCACCGAGATGATCGGCGTCGACGACTTCGGGCCGGCCGAGACGTTCAGCCTCGCCAACGCCCGCCAGGTCTACAACTGGGCCGTCGCCAAGGGCATCAACACCCTCTCGTTCTGGGCCCTCCAGCGCGACAACGGCAACTGCCCGAACCAGCCGGCCGCGGACAACTGCTCCGGCATCGCCCAGAACACCTGGGACTTCAGCCACATCTTCGCGCCCTTCACCGGCGGCACCACGAACCCGACCAACGACTTCTCGGTCAAGGCGACCCCCGCCTCCGGGGCCGTCGGCGCGGGCTCCTCGACCACTTCCACGATCTCGACCGCGGTGACGGCCGGTGCCGCGCAGACGGTGAACCTGACCGTCAGCGGTGCCCCGGCGGGCGTCACCGCCTCGCTCAGTCCCACCTCGGTGACGGCGGGCGGATCTTCGACACTCACCGTCGCCACCACGGCGGCGGCCGTCTCGGGCACGTACAACATCACCGTGACCGGGACCGCCGCCTCCGGCAGCCACATCGCGACCTACGCCTTGACCGTCACCGGCGGGAACGGTCACCAGTGCACGGCACCCCCGTGGGCGTCGGGCACGGTCTACACCGGCGGACAGCAGGTCTCGCACCAGGGTCACACCTGGAAGGCCAAGTGGTGGACGCTCGGCGAGACGCCGGGCACCACCGGCCAGTGGGGCGTCTGGCAGGACCTCGGCGCCTGCTGATGCCGGGGGTGCGACCGGCCCGGCCGTTCGGGCCCGGCCGGTCGCACCCCACCGGTTACAGACCGCGAGCCAGGTGGTCGGTGAGCAGCCGGGTGAAGCGGGCCGGGTCGGGCAGGTCGCCGCCTTCGGCGAGCAGCGCGCCGCCGTAGACCAACTCGACGATCTCGGCCAGCGCGGGGGCGTCGGCATTCGCCTCGTGCGCCGAACGCAGCGCGGTGATCAGCGGGTGCGTCGGGTTGAGCTCCAGGATCCGCTTGACCGAGGGCATCTCCTGCCCCATCGCCCGGTACATCTTCTCCAGCGTCGGGGTCATGTCGTGCGCGTCGCCCACGATGCACGCCGCCGACGTGGTCAGCCGCGACGACAGCCGAACCTGCTTCACCTGCTCGGACAGGGTCGTCGTCAACCACGGCAGCAGGGCGGCGAAGTCCTGCTCACGCTTGGCCTTCTCCGCTCCGGCCTCCTCGTCGCCGTCGTCGGTCGGCTCGTCCAGGTCGACCTGGCCCTTGGCGATCGACTGCAGACGGTGGCCGTCGAAGGCCGGGACCTGGTCGACCCAGACCTCGTCGACCGGGTCGGTCAGGATCAAAACCTCGTATCCCTTGGCGGTGAAGGCCTCCATGTGCGGCGAGTTCTCCACCATCGCGCGGGTCTCGCCGGTCAGGTAGTAGATCGCGTCCTGGCCGTCCTTCATGCGCTCGACGTACTCGCGCAGGGTGGTGGGCTTTTCCGGGTCGTGCGTGGAGGCGGCCGACACCAGCTCCAGCAGGGCCTCGATGTTGTCGGTGTCCTCGAGCAGGCCCTCCTTCAACGCTCGACCGAACTGGGCCCACAACCTCGCGTAGCGCTCGCCGTCCTTGGCCTGCATGTCCTTGATCGCGCCGAGGACCTTCTTGACCAAGCGCCGGCGTACGCCGCGGATCTGGCGATCCTGCTGCAGGATCTCGCGGGAGATGTTCAGCGACAGGTCGTGGGCATCCACGACACCCTTGACGAAGCGCAGGTAGTTCGGCATCAGCGCTTCGCAGTCGTCCATGATGAACACGCGCTTGACGTACAGCTGCACGCCGCTCTTGGACTCGCGGGAGAACAGGTCGAACGGTGCCTGCGACGGAATGAACAGCAGCGCCTCGTACTCGAAGTTACCCTCGGCGCGCATGTGGATCGTTTCGGCCGGGTCGAGCCCGTCGTGGCTGATCTGCTTGTAGAACTCGCTGTACTCGGCCTCGGTCACCTCACTGCGCGGCCGGGCCCACAACGCCTTCATCGAGTTGAGCGTGTCGACCCCGTGCGTGGTGACGCCGTCCGCGTCGGTGCGCACCGTGGCCATCCGGATCGGCCAGCGGATGAAGTCCGAGTACTGCTTCACGATCTGGCGGATCTTCCACTCGGCCAGATAGTCGGCCAGCCCGTCCTCGCTGTCGGCGGCCTTGAGGTGCAGGGTGACCGAGGTGCCGACGGGCAGACCGTCGACGGCCTGGATGTCGTAGGTTCCCTCGCCGTCGGACTCCCACAGGGTGCCGGAGTCGGTGCCCGCCCGCCGGGTGCGCAGGGTGACCTTGTCGGCGACCATGAACGCGGAGTAGAAGCCGACGCCGAACTGCCCGATCAGGTTCTGCGCCGCGGCGGTGTCCTTGGCTTCCTTGGCTTCCTTGATCTTCTCCAGCAGACCGGCGGTGCCGGACTTGGCGATGGTGCCGATCAGCTCCACGAGGTCGTCCCGGCTCATGCCGATACCCGTGTCGCGGACGGTCAGCGTGCGGGCGTCCTTGTCGATGTCCAAGGCGATGTGCAGGTCGGAGGTGTCGACCTCGAGGTCGGAGTCGATCAGGGACTCCAGCCGCAGCTTGTCCAGTGCGTCGGAGGCGTTGGAGATCAGCTCGCGCAGGAAGATGTCCTTGTTCGAGTAGATCGAGTGGATCACCAACTGGAGCAACTGACGGGTCTCGGCCTGGAATTCCAGCGTTTCGACGCTGCTACCCACCCTGGGGTCCCCTTTCGGAAAGAAACATGATGGAACGGATCGGGCCCGGGCGGCTCACCCCGGCACCGGCGTCTTCGCGGCGATCGGGCAACCGCGCCGTGAACGTCTCCCGCCGGACGACCATCGCATCCGCACGGCTCACGCGGTGGTGCCCGCACGGTCTGCGGCGTCGTCCCGGCCCAGGGCCAGGCACGGCGCGGCCGGGTCCGGCTCGGCGTCGGCGGGCAGGTCGGTCACCGCGCCGGGCAACGGCCTCGGACCGCGCTCCCTGTGCCCCACTGGAAGTCATCCTCTCGGCGACGCCATATCGTGTCGTCGTAACGACGACACAATATGTCGGAGCGCTCAAGCCCGTCCAGGCGCCCCCGCAGCACCCGCCGGCACAGCGTCCGAAGGCGCGGGCCGCGAGATGTCGATCGCGCCGGACCGCCCGCACCGGGCCCGGTTTCGCCGATGAGCCCCAGGCCGCAGGGGAGTTCGCCGATTCAGCGCCGGATGTGGGCGCGGCCCTGCTTGCCCGTGCCGTGTCGTTCGACGGTCCAGCCTGTGGTGAGCATGTCGAGCAGAAGCAATCCGTAGCCGCCGTCCGCGTTCGCGGGACGTTGGAGAACCAGGAGATCGCGGGCGTGGTCACCCACCCCGATCTCGACTCCGTCGGGGGAGGGGGCCAGGGTCAACTCGGCCTCGCCGCACGTATGTCGAAGAACGTTGCCCACCAGTTCCGAGACGACCTGGACGTCGTCGTCCGCGCGGTCCCGGGGCCGGCCCCGGGTGTCGAGCGTGTCGCGAACCACGGCGCGGACCCGGCCCGGGATGCCGGGGGCATTGGACAGGGTCCAGTGCCCGTTGACCGGATTCGACCGAGTGTGCTCCGCCGTGATGCGGCGTGCATCGGATGGCCCAGCCGAGCCCGGCGATCCGTTTGAGGGGATGTTCGACGGACCACTGTCCCCGATATCCAGTCGGCTTCAAGGGGATGTCGTGTCGCGTGGGAATATGTCCGTCAAAATTGTGGTCGCCGCCTTGCTCGCCGTGACCGGTTGCGGAGACGACGGGAAGAGTTCTTCGCCCACCGCCTCGGCCTCGCCCTCGGTGGGCTGTGATCCGCCCGCTCTGGCGCAGGACGAATGGCTGCGTTCCTGCGGGCCCGGATCCGGTCGCGACACCGGGCCGGCGAACACTGCTCCCGTCGGGGGATGGGTGGCGTTGCCCAATGGAATCGTCGTGTCGGTGGCACGCGTCGAACCCGCTCCGGTTGTGGAGAGTGCCGGGCCGGGTTCCTTTCCCGCTCTCGTCACGCTCACCGTGACCAACCGCTCGCAGACCCCCTACGACGTGTCCGGTGTGCGGATCAGCGAAATGGGCCGTGTGGGTGGGCCCAGCGCCGAGCGCATCACCCACGGCAGCCTCCCGCAGCAGGACTTCACCGGCACCGTGGCACCGGGGCGGACCGTCGTCGCCCAACAACTCTTCGACGTCCCCGACGCGCTGCGTCCGGGTTTCCGCGTCATCGTCGCCATGACCCCGATTCCCTCGGCCCTGCCGGACGCCACGTTCACCGGAAGGCTGCCGCAGGGCACCGGCAGCGCTCCCGCGTCCCCGCCGTCGTCCGGGGCGACCCCGTGACGTACGGCGTCGGCAGTGACCGGACGGCGAACACCGCCGGCGTTCCGCCCGCCACGAGCGTCGAGTCCACGGTGCCGGCCCGCACTGAACCCGTCGCCCACTGAGGCAGGGCCCCGCAGGACGCGGCCCCCGCGACGAGGTGCGATCCACGCACCAGGTGTGACCTCCGGAACGAGCCGCGACTCGGCACGGCTTGAGGGAGACCCTGAAGCCGTGCCGACCGCCCGGTGAACTCCGTTGCCCCGAACGGAGCTTCGCCACGGCGTTCGAAAGTGCTCCGTGCCGCCGCGCCCGACGGCACCATCGGGCGCGTCCGACAGCTACCGCCGCGCGGTCACCGCGCCACAGCGGCTGCCGTTGCCCGGATCGCCCCGCCGGCCGCCGGTACGTACGACTCCGGCAGGCTCTCGCGGGTCATGGCCCAGTGGAGGAGGTCGGCGTCGGCCAGCGTGGGCACCCACATGTCGACGAGCGCCAGTTCCTCGTCGCGGGGGTTGGGACCCACACCCAGGACGCGCAGGCCCGCGCGCGTCGCGGAGAGAATGCCGCAGTACGAGTCCTCCACCGCCAGGGTCACGGCGGGAGTGGCGCCGCAGGCTCGGGTGGCCGCGAGGTAGAGGTCCGGGTCGGGCTTGGGGCGAAGGTCCGCGTCCGGGACCACGATGTCGACGAAGCGGGGGAGCAGTCCGGCGTGTGACAGTCCCGACTCCACCACGTCACGGGGACAGTTGCTCGCCACGGCAAGGGGTGCGAAGTGCGAGACCAGGCTCACGAATTCGGTCGCTCCGGGAATAGTCACGGGATCTGCCGCGACCAATTTTCGGAAGTGGTCGAGGAGTTGGCCCGTCACCTGGTCGGCACGGTCGGCCGACAGGCCCGCCACTTCGGACATGACCCGTCCGCATTCGGTGAAATGCAAACCTTTGGTGCGTTCGCCGAAGTCGCTCGGAGTCGTGACGCCGTACCCGCGAAGGACGAGTTCACGCGCCTCCTCCCAGTGGCATTCGCTGTCCATCAAGGTTCCGTCGCAGTCGAAGACGATGGCCGCCGGAGTCCAGGAGAGAAGGGAGTTGCCTGTCATCGATAAGCCGTCCGATCGAGAGGAGCGGGCCCGAAGGCGCCCGCGCGAAGTCTCGAGGCGGCGGTGCGGGCACGTCCCTCAGAAGGGGCTTCCGCGTACGGCGCCGGCCCGAAACATAACGATCATTACGCTAAGTTGATAACGCATTGTATTCAAATAACCACGTTATGTCAGCGTGTCGCGCGCCGGTGTGGGCCCGGAGTCGGCCTATCGCGACCGGCGCGCGTCGTCGAGCATGCGCAACACCGCAGGTGGCCGGGTCGCCGAATGCCGGGCCGTCGCCGAGTCGGGAAGTCACGCTGCGACGGTGACGCCGCGTTCGTGCGGCTCACCGCGGCGGATATCCGCCCGCGCCCCGATCCATTCCGGCCCGCGTCCGCCAAGAGCGGTCGTGTCTTCCGGGGTGAGCTCGGGTCGAGGTCGTGTCGAGCGCAACGCGCATGGCGCTGCGTCCAGCGCGCCACGCGGTCAGGAGGTGGTCGCCGAGGCGGCCCTCCAGGAACACGGTGGCGGCGATGCCGAAGACGACGTCGGCTTCCAGGTTCGGTTCGTCGGCGAGCAGGCCGGCGACCACTTCGCGGCGCACGACCTGCTCGTGGACGGCGTCGGCCTCCACGTGCTCGTCGTAGAAGCGCTCGGCGGCGGGTCCGGCGCCGGTCCGGCGTATCGCCTGGGCCAGTCGGCGTGAACCGGGGGAGGAGGTCACCTCCACACAGGCGAAGTGGCCCACCAGCGCGCCGCGCAGCCCGCGGTGCAACCCGAGCAGGGACATCAGGTTCACGGTCGGCAGCACCGTGGCGGGCGCCGCGTCCAGGTAATGGCCGTACGACGGGTCCACATCGAGGTCGACCATGAGGTCCGCGAACAGTCGGGCGTGGATGTCCTCGGCGCGGCCGGCACCGAATTCGTCGAACTCGACGGCCACCATCGCCGCTTTCGCCCGACCGCGCAGGCGGGGGATGACCCAGGCGTGCGGATCGGCCTCCTTGAGGTGATACAGCGAGCGCATCGCGGCGTATTCGCGCAACTGCCACAGCTCTCCCCGGGTCCGGAGGAAGTGGCTGACGCTGTTGCCGTCGTCCCCGGTCGGCTCGACCAAGAGCGCGGCCAGCGCGTCGTCCACGCTCCGGCCGTCGTGGGCGTGCGCACGCAGGGCGGTGAGGAAGCGTTCCTCGAGGGCGGCGCGCAGGCCCAGGAGGTTCGGGTCCCACTCGCGGTCGTCGGCCACCCGGGCGAAGCCCCGGTAGTGCAACTCGTACAGCGTGTACAGGGCCAGATGCAGATCCTCGCCGAAGGGATCGGCCCGGGCGACCCGGTGGGCCCCCGGGAGTTCGCCTCCGCCGGTCCGCAACGCCGTGATCACGCCCGCGGAGAGTTCGCCGCGCGGTCGCGGCAAGGCCGGGGCGGCCTGGGAGGCGTGTGTCGACACGGTCACGGGTGGCTTCCTTCGTCGGTCGTCGCCGCCTCCGGCTCGCCCGGTGACGGTTCGGCGCCCGCCGATGCGGTGCGCGCGCGGTGGCTGGTGTCGCACCACGGGTAGGTGCGGCTGCGCCGACATGTGCAGACGGCGACGACGAAGCGTTTCGATATGACGACCTCGCCGTTCGGCAGGGCCACCTCCACGGGGCCTTCGATCAGGAGGGGGCCGTCGCGCTCGGCGGTGATCCGGCGGGGACGATCAGCGTTTCTCGGCACGGACGACCACCAATTCCTCGCGATTGTCGTGGGTGCCCACCAGGCCGGCGCGGCGCAGCCAGTCCAGCCGCTCGCGCAGGACCGGACCGAACGGAATGGTCGTGCGATCGGCGATCGTGGCGCGCATGCCGGATCGCTCCAGCGCGCCAAGGGTGGCCTCGGCGTCGCACAGTCCGGAGTGCACCATCAGCAGGACGCCGTCGGGCCGCAGCACGTCGGGGACCGCCGCGCAGATCCGGTCCACCACCGCCCGGCCGCCGAGTCCGGCGTCCCACGCGCGGGCGGCGCCGAAATGCGGGACCCCGGGCCGGGGCGCGGGCACGTACGGCGGATTGCACACGACGAGGTCGAAGGAGTGACCGGTCACGGCCGACAGCAGGTCGCCGCGACGCACGGTGATCCACCGGCGGGCGAGCAGTGCGTTCGCGCGGGTGGTCAGCACGGCGCGTCTGGTGCTGTCGACGGCGGTCACTCGTGCTCCGAGTCGAGCCGCGTACACGGCCAGGGCTCCACTGCCGGTGCACATGTCCAGGACCCGGGTGCCTTCGCGGATGCCCTCCCGGCGTATCGCCTCGGCCAGCAGAAAACTGTCGGACTGGGGGACGTACACGCCCGGGGCGGTGAGTATCCGGCCCAGGGGGGAAACCGTGACACCGATTGCTGACATGGGGACCTCCGGCAATGCGATGGCACGGTGGATCACCGAATCCATCAGAGCGAGCGTTGGTTGCGGCGCCGTGACACCGGGCTTGCCGCCACGTGCGGGCCAACCCGGCGGGGAGGGTCGGGCACGATCGTCGATTGCCGTGCACATCGACGTGCGGACACCGGGGTTTCGGCGTTGGGCGTTCGGCGCGCGCAAAGATCGCTTGCCCGGCTCCGTCGGGTTCATGCGCACCGCGTGGGCGGATGTGGCCCCAGGAGCGTGCGTACGCGGCTGTGACGCGGGCGGCGTCGTGGGTTTCGCACGTGGACGGATGGGGGTGTGCGGGGCGGGGCGGGGCAGGGCACGGGTCGGACGGCGGCGCGTCACGGTGGGGTCGCGATCGAGGCGCCCGGACGGCCCTCACCGCCCGTACCGAGCGCGCGGGCGGTGGGGCCGTTCGTCGATGGCCGGGCGGGGCGGTGGCGGTCGTGCTGCCTCAGGCGGTGATCACCTTGCGGTCGGACCTGGTGCCGATGGAGATCTTGCGGGGCTTGGCCCGCTCCGCGATCGGGATCCGCAGCGTCAGCACACCGGCTTCGTAGGCGGCGTCGATGCGCTCGGTGTCGAGGGTGTCGGCCAGCACGATCTGGCGGGAGAAGACGCCCACGGGACGCTCGGACAGCTCCATCTGAACCTCGTCCGCCTTGGCCGCGGGCTCGCGCCGGGCCTTGACGGTGAGCATGTTGCGCTCGACATCGATGTCGATCGCCTCGGGGGTCACACCCGGCAGGTCGAATGCGACCACGTACACCTCGCCATCGCGGTAGGCGTCCATCGGCATCGCCGTCGGCCGCGAGGCGGTGCCGGGAGCGAGGAGCTGCTGCGCGAGCCGGTCGAGCTCGCGGAAGGGGTCGGTACGCATCAACATCGCGAAAACACCTCCGAAAGATTCAATCGGTAGCGCCCGGTCGGGCTGCCTGGAACTGTTGTAGCATGTCATCGGAAGGATGACAAATTCTGGTGTCATCCACACGATGACGAGTCGAGAGGAGATCCGATGACCGCGAACGATCGACCGGCCGCCCGCCCGCTGGGGCCCGCCTCCTTCCTCGCCGCGGCAGCAGCCCTGGAAGCCATCGACCGGGCCGTCCGCACGGCACAAGACGGCGATGTCGAGCCCGCGAGAGCGAGCGAGGGCCCCGAGCAGGCATTGGCCTCGCTGCTGCTGCTGCGCGAGATCCGCGAGCGCCTCGCCGGATGGGAGAGCGGGCTGATCGAGACCGCTCGCGACGCGGGAGCCAGTTGGGCGGACCTGGCCCAACCCCTGGGCGTGGCCAGCCGCCAGGCCGCCGAGCGCCGTTACCTCCGGTCGCGTCCGGGTCCGGCCGGTTCCACCGGCGAAGAACGCGTCACCGCCACGCGCGAACGCCGTGCCGCCGACCGCGCGGCCGGCGTCCGAGCCCGCGACAATGCCGCCGACCTGCGCCGCCTCGCGAGCCAGATCACCGCGCTCACCGACCTGCCGGCCGGCTCCCGTGCGCCCCTCGGCCGACTGGACCGGGCACTGGGCGACGACGACCCCGCCGCCCTGATCGCCCCCCTCGCCGCGACCCGCTCCCACCTGAGCGCCGACCACCCGGACCTGGTCGCCCGTATCGACGCGCTGGTGGACCCGCTCGGGCCCGGCCCCGCCGGCACGCCGTGACGGGTCGCCGGCAGCGCCCACCCGTCACCGGGCGCCGAACCGGGCCGGACGCCGCCGACGGGCCGGTGCGCGCGGCCCGCGACGGACGCTGCCCGGCTGAACGAGGCACCGGCCCCCGGGGCCCGTGATTCCGGGCTATTCGGCGTCCACGCGAACCCTCGGTACGGCTTCGCCGTCGATGTCGCCCGTCGCACCGGCCGCGGCCCGGGCCAGGGTGTCCTCGGTGAGCTCCGGGTCGGCGAGCAGGGCGGGCAGGAGCAGGTGCCACAGATCGGTCAGGTCGTCCTCGATGTCGGCGCGTCCGGAGAGCGCGTCGGAGACGGTGTGCATGCCGAAGAAGGCGTGGATGATCGAGCGTGCGGCCGCCGCCGGATCGACGCGCTTCGCCAACTCGCCCTTCTCCCGCGCCCGATCCAACAGCGCGCGGGCGGTGGCGATCCAGCCCACGAAGGGAGTCGGCAGTATCGCGTCGATGGCATAGCGCTCGCCCCACAGCCGCGCTCCGCCACGAACCACCGGATCGTCGCGATAGGCCCGGGCCACCGCGAAGCTCAACCGCACCAGGCCCTCCAACGCGGGTGCGTCCGCCGGGCTTTGCCGTTCGATCAGCTCCGGCCAGGTGGCGAAGTGCGCCTCGACGACCGCACGGGCCAGGGCATCCTTGTTGGAGAAGTGGAAATAGATGGCACCGCTGGTGAGTCCCGACGCGTTGCCGATGTCACTGATGCTCGTCCCGGCGAAGCCCCGCTCGTGGAACAGGCGTGCCGCCGTCTCCAGAAGGGATTGGCGAGTCGTTCCTGCCCGTGCCTGCACGTGCCACCTCCAGCTCGGATGTCTGCGTGGAAACTGGTTGCTGTCGCGGCTCGTGTCCGCGGGTGCCCGACGCCACGCGACAGCACGTCGATCGCCGGCTTTTCCAGGCGCGTTCGGTGCCGCGCGACGCACGGCGAGAAGACGACGTGCACCTTCCCGACCTCTGGGTTCTGCTTGTGTTCATGACTACCTTTGGCGGCGGCGCGGCGTTCTCGGGTCTCTCGGTGAGACCGCTGAGCTGGTCGCGCACCGTGGCACGAGAGTCGGTACACCGGACCTCGGTGGCCGAGGTGTTGCTGACCGATGTGGTGCGCCTCGCGGAGGCGTCCTTTTTGACGGCGGCCCAATGGCCTCGCTCGCATCCCACGTTCCCGCCGGCCGGTGACGGCGGACACAGTCGGCTGATGATCGTGGAAACCCTTCGCCAACTGGGGATCTTCATCCCGTCGCAGTTCTTCTCGGTGCCCCTGGAAGCGCACTTTCTGATCAAGGACCTTTTCTACGGTGTCGACATCGCCATGGAGCCGCGTTTGCAGAGCGGCGCCACCGATATCACCTGTTTGGCGGAAGTCGACGACCTGCGCCCCACGCACGACGGCCACGGGCTGAGGGGATTGCGACTGCGCATTCGCCTCTCGGCCGGCGTCACGACCTTCGCCCGCGCGGGAGGCAACGCGCGATTCCTGGACGCGCGCACGTACGCGGCTCTGCGCGGCGCGCCACTGGGGCCGCAAGCGCCTCGACCGCGCCGCAGACCGACGCCGGAGGCGGTGGACGCGGTCCTGCCCCGCGACGTGCTGCTCGCGCACAGCGACAGCGGGACCCTGGAACTGGATCCGGCCGATCACCTGCATCCGTTCTTCTTCGACCACACCGGCGACCACGTGCCCGGAATGGTGCTCGTCGAGGCCGCCCGGCAGGCGATCGCGGTCTTGAGCGACGGCGAGTTGTTGCGGCCGACCGCGTTTCGACTGCGCACCCCGCACTTCACCGAGTTCGATCCGCCGGCACGAGTCGAGTGCTTCCTGCACAGCGGCCGGCAGGCATCGTTTCGTTTCCGGCAGGGAGCGAGCCACACGGCGGCGGGGGCACTGCGCTACCGCTGAGACGCTGCCCGACACCGGGTGGACGCCGCGCCGCACGGAGCGGGCGCGGGGGCACGCCTTCCGTGGCTTCGCGACGGGTGTGCGGCCGCCGGCGTCACGGAACCGGGCTCTTGAATCATGTTCATCTACGCCCTGGTGCTGACCCCACCGGTGGAGTGGCTCGTCCCCGAGTTCCCGCTGCGGCAGCGCCACCGCCTGGACGTGCTCGGCGTGCTGTTGCTCGGCGGCGGCGCCGGACTGGTCCTGCCGGGGCTCAGCCAGGGCCGGGACTGGGGCTGGTGGACTCCGGGCACGGTGGCCTCGTTCGGTGGCGGCGTGCTGCTGCTGGGGGCGTTCGCCGGATGGGAGTCGCGCGTGTCGCACCCCGACATCGACGTACGCCTGATCGTGCGCCCGGCGATGCGCATGACGCTGCTCGCGTCACTGTCGGTCGGATTCCTGATCGGTGGCTACGGCCTGCTGATGCCGCAGTTGCTCCAGACCCCGGACCTGCCCGGTATCGGCTACGGAGCCGGCCTCACCGCGACCGGCGTGGCGCTGTGGACGTTCCCGCAGGGACTTCTCACCATGGCCTGTGGTTCGCTGGGCGGCGTCGCGGACCGGGCACGCGGAGCCCGCCCGGTCCTGATCGCCGCCGGTTGCCTGCTCGTCGCGGCGCTGACGGCCGCCGCGTGGCTGCCCGGTCAACGCGGGCAAGTCCTGCTGATCGCCGGGGTGTTCGGCGCCGGCATGGGCCCGTACCACGCGGCCGGCCCCAACCTGGTCGTCGACGCCGTACCGCTGCGCCAGAGCGCCGTCGGCACGAGCATGCTGCCGGTCGCCAACCAGCTCGGAGCGGCCGCGGCGGCGACCATTCTCGGCGCCGTGATGGCGCGCGACATCGCCCACTCCGACGCGCGCACCGGCCGGATCGTCTACGCGGACGCCGCCTTCGAGCACGCCTTCGCGATCTCGGCGGTCGTCGGCCTCGCAGGCGTCCTGGTGGCCGTGCTCATGCGCCACGGACGCGCCCCCGCCGGCGGAGGCGCCGCGTCCGCCACATGAGCGCGCGACCGCTTCCCGGCACTCCCTGTTTCCCGCTCACCCCTGGAGGTTTCCACCGTGACCGCTACTCCCGACACCACCGAGCCGGTGTTCGACAACGGCCTGTCCGCCGTGCCGGTGCGCGAACTCCGCCCCACCGGCGACTACCGGCACACCGCGCCGTACGAACTGTTCGAACCGGCGCCGTGCAGCCCGACGATCGGCGCGGAGATCACCGGTGTCGACCTGGCCCGGCCGCTCGACCCGAAGCTGCACGCCGAGATGCACCGGGCCCTGCTCGAATGCAAGGTCCTGTTCTTCCGCGACCAGGACCTCACCGCACCCCGCCACCGCGACCTCGCGCGGCTGTGGGGCACCCCGGAGGTCCATCCCTTCCTTCCCGAGGCGGACGACGTCGCCGAGGTCGTCCGCCTGTCCCGAGGCGCCGACTCGCCCGCGGTCGAGAACGTGTGGCACTCGGACGCGTCGTTCGAGACCACGCCACCGATGGGCACGATCCTGCGCGCCGTGCACGTCCCCGCGGTCGGCGGGGACACGCTGTGGTCGGACATGGCAGCCGCCTCGACGGCTTGCCGGAGGCGACGAGGACGCGGCTCGACGGGCTGATGGCCGTCCACGATTTCACCCAGACGTTCGGCAACGCCCTCGAACCCGAGGAACCGGCCCGGCAGCAGGCCGAATACCCGGCCGTCTCGCACCCCGTCGTCCGCACCCACCCGGAGACCGGCCGCCGGCTCATCTCGTCAACCGCATCTTCACCCACCACATCGAGGGCCTGCCGGACGACGAGAGCCGCGAACTGCCGGCGTTCCGGTACGATCCAGGCCCGACACCCGGAGTATCAGTGCCGGCTGCGCCGGCGCCCCGGCACGGTCGCGTTCTGGGACAACCGCGCCACGCAGCACTACGCGAGCGCGGACTACTACCCGCACAAGCGGATCATGGAACGGGTGACCATCCTCGGCGACCGACCGTTCTGAGCCCGTTCGAGTGATCGGCCGGGGCCGGCCCTCTCGAAGACCGGGTGTCGCGGTCGGGCCGCTCCCGCCGCTGCGGACGCGGCGTCGCCCGACCCGGACTTCGGGCCGGGACGGGCGACGCCACGCCGACGACACGCGCACCGTCCGGGTCAGGCGTCGTCGTGCCCGAAGGCGGCCGCGAGCCGCGTCTCCAGTTCGATGAGACCGGTGCGACCGGCCGCCATGGCCGCGTACCGCCAACCGGCGCCGTCGACCGGGCGGTCCGTGTAGAGGATCACGCCTTCGCCGGCCTCGGGCCGAAAGTCCAATCCCGCCTCGATCAGGTGCTCCACCATCGTGTCGAAGGGACGCGGCGGATCGACCCGGATGATGCCGGTGGACCAGGCGGGAGCGGCATCGCCGGTGAGGCGGGCGACCAGGGCGTGCGGGGTGGTGGTCGCGGTGCGCCGCACGTTGCACTCCAGGGCGTGCAGCGTTCCGTCCCGGGTGCAGACCGCGTCCAGACTGAACGGACCGCGGTATCCCTCGGCCACCAGATGTCGGCCCAACGCGAGGGTCCACTCGGTCAATTCGGCGCGGGCGAGGTCCGGGACGTCGTACAGCGGAGACCGGTATCCGGCGAACGAGCCGCCGGTCATCCGCATCTCCCCGTCGAACGGCACCGATACCCGCTCCGGTGCGCAGTTTCCTTGCGCGCTGACCGCGTGGGTGTGTTCCACGTATCGCTCGACGACCCAGTGGCCGCCCGCGGGTCGGGGTGTCTCGTCGGGTGGATCGTCTCGGGTGACGAAGTGCAGACCGTGCCCGCCTGCGGAGCGGTCGGGTTTGACGACCACCCGCTCCCACACGGCGAGGAGTTCGTCGATCACGTGGGGGAGGTTCGCGCCCGTGCACACGGCCCCGTCGGGCAGGCGCATGCCGAGCCCGGGAGCCACCGCACGGAAGCCGGATTTCGTGTTCAGGTCCGCCACGGTGCGCACGGTCCGCGGCGAGGGGGCGCCCGCCTCATAGGGTTCGATCCCGATGCCGAGGTCGGCGGCGAGCGCGACGCAGGCTTCGTCCAGGGCGGTCGGGAGCAGACGGGCCCGCGGGCGTTCGCGCAGGAGTGCGCGCAGTGGCTCCAGCAGGCCGTGTGCGGAGACGGCGTCCGCCGTCGGCACGTGGGGGATGTCCGGCACGGTGACGACGGTGACGCGGTCCCGGGGCATCCCGAGTCGGGTGAAGGCGTAGCGGCAAAAGGACTCGGACGGCGGAACCGGGACCAAGAGGACGTCACCGGGGCGGGTGAGCCAGATCGTGCGAGGGGCCTGTTCCGACCACCGGCGCGGAACCGACGCCGCACGAAGGTCGACCGTCAGCGGCGACACGAAGTTGGCGAGGACGACGAGCGGGTGACCGTCCTCGCGTGAGGCGACCATGGGGTACCGCTTCCTCTCGCGTTCCGCGTGTGCCCCCGGCGGCGGGGGTGTCGCTCAGGCCGAGGCCAGGGTGATGTCGATCCGACCGAGGAAGTCCTTCAGGTCGTCCGGGGTGCGCGAGGTGATCATCACCCAGGTGCCGGTGTCGTCCTGGACCACCGGTTCGTCCAGCCAATGGCCGCCGGCGTTGCGGATGTCCGTCTCCAGGGAGGCGTAGGAGGTCAGGGTTCGGCCCCGGACCACGTCGGCCTCGACCAGGGCCCACGGGCCGTGGCAGATCGCGGCGACGGGCCGTCCCGAGGAGGTGAACGAGTGGACGATGCCGATCGCGGTGTCGTTCAGGCGCAGCGAGTCGGCGTTGAGCGTGCCGCCCGGTACCAGCAGGAGGTCGTAGCGGTCCGGATCGGCCTCGGCCAGTGTGAGGGTGGGCTGCACGCTCTCGCCCGGGTCCTTGTCGCCGACGAGTGTTCCGATCGGATCCGAGGACACCGCCGCGATGTCCACCTCGGCGCCGCGATCACGCAAGTGGCGAGCCGGGACGATCAGTTCGTCCTGCTCCACGCCGTAATTGGTGACGATCGCCAGGATGCGGCGCCCGGTCAGGTCGGTGTCGGACATGGTGACGGGTCCTTGTCTGTGGCGCTCGGCGATGTCTCCGACTGATCCATGCCCCTCGATTGCCCGCATCCCGGATGCTGACACCCGGCGCGTGCGCCTGCGCGCCTTCGGGCCGGCGCGGGACGGTTGGGAGAGCCGGGTCGGCCGGCGCGGCGCGGATCGACCGTGCGATCGGTCGGGCATCGAACCGGCCGGGGTCGCCGGCTCGCCCCTGCGGCCACCGGGCATTTCGGTTTGATCCGGTCGGTACGGGTAGCCGTGACTGTCGCGACCCGTTCGGACCCACCCGAGTCGATGCCACCCGGCCGCGAGAGCTGCCACCGGTCCGAGCTCGTTCACCGCCCGAGACTCCTGGTACACGGAGGAAGCATGGCCAAGCCCGAGCCCGCGAGCCGCAAGCCCGACCCCGCGGGTGTGATCCCCGGTCGCCCCGGCAGCGAGCAGGTCCCACTGGACGAGCCGACGCAACCACGCGAGCCGCTGCCGCCGAAGCCGGACCAGAGTGGTCCCGATGCGGTGAGCCCCACCGGGCAGCCCACCGGGACCGACCAGGCCGCCGTGGCGCAGGGCGGCGCGTACCTGACCACGGCCCAGGGACTGCGCCTGCCGGACACCGATCACTCGCTCAAGGCCGGACCGCGCGGGCCGGTTCTGCTGCAGGACCACCATCTGCGCGAGAAGATCACTCATTTCGACCACGAGCGCATCCCCGAGCGCGTCGTGCACGCGCGCGGCGCGGCGGCGCACGGCGTCTTCGTCGGATACGGCAGCGCGGGCAGCGTGAGCAAGGCGGCGTTCCTCGGCAAGGACGTCGAGACGCCGGTGTTCGTGCGCTTCTCGACGGTGCTGGGTTCGCGGGGCTCGGCCGACACGGTGCGGGACACCCGCGGGTTCGCCACCAAGTTCTACACCACCGAAGGCGTCTTCGACCTGGTCGGCAACAACATCCCGGTGTTCTTCATCCAGGACGCGATCAAGTTCCCGGACGTCATCCACGCCGGCAAGCCGCATCCCGACCGCGAGATCCCGCAGGCGCAGAGCGCGCACGACACCTTCTGGGACTTCGTCTCGCTGCACACCGAAGCCACCCACCACACCATCTGGAACATGTCGGACCGCGCCATCCCGCGCTCGTTCCGCACGATGGAGGGCTTCGGGGTCCACACCTTCCGTCTCGTGGCCGCCGACGGCGGCACCACGCTGGTGAAGTTCCATTGGAAGCCGAAGGCGGGCGTGCACTCCCTGGTGTGGGAGGAAGCGCAGATCATCAGCGGCATGGATCCCGACTTCCACCGTCGCGACCTCGCCGACGCGATCGAGGCCGGCACGTTCCCGCAGTGGGAGCTGGGCATTCAGACCTTCCCGGACACCGCCGATCAGACGTTCCAGGGCATCGACCTCCTCGACCCCACCAAGATCGTCCCCGAGGAGCTCGCGCCGGTCCAGCCGATCGGCCTGCTCACGCTCAACGCCAATCCCGGCAACTTCTTCGCCGAGACCGAACAGGTGGCCTTCCACCCCGGCCATCTGGTTCCCGGCATCGACGTCACCGACGACCCGCTGCTGGCCGGCCGGCTGTTCTCCTACCTCGACACGCAGATCAGCCGACTGGGCGGGCCCAACTTCGCCCAGATTCCGATCAACCGCCCGCACGCCCCGATCAACGACATGCTCCGGGACGGCCTGCACCAGGACGCCGTGCACCGCGGGGTGGCGCCGTATCGGCCGAACTCGCTCGACGGCGGCTGCCCGTTCACCGCCGGAGCCGACCTCGGCGGGTACGTCGAGGTGCCGGTCCCGCCGGCGCCCGCAACCAAGGTCCGCGAGGCCCCGGCATCCTTCGCCGACCACACGAGCCAGCCTCGACTGTTCTGGCTCAGCCTGACCCCGGTCGAGCGCGAACACGTGATCGCCGCCTACAGCTTCGAGCTCGGCAAGTGCCGCGAGCCGGCGATCAGGGAACGCAACCTGCGGGTCCTGGCCGACATCGACCCGCTACTGTGCGCCCGCGTCGCGGAGGGCCTGGGGCTGCCGGCTCCCTCGCCCTCGGGGCCGTTGCCCTCGGTGGAACCGAGTCCCGCGCTGTCGCAGATCGGCGGGACGTGGCCGATCACCGGCCGCGTGATCGGCATCGTCGCCGACCCGGCCGCCGACCTGGACGGCGTTCGTGAGGTGCGGCGGGCGGTGTTCGACGCGGGCATGGTGCCGCTGGTCATCGCACCCACCGGCGGCCCACTCGGAGGCGACGGCGCGTCCATCGCCGTACAGCGCACCTTCGCCACGGCCCGTTCGATCGAGTTCGACGCGATCCTGCTCGCCGGTTCACCGGCGCCGGGCAAGGACGCGTACGGCGCGCGGGACGCCAAGGCGGGCAACGCCACCACCGTGTCCACCACCGACCCGCGGATCGTGCTCATGCTCGCGGAGGCGTACCGCCATGCCAAGGCGATCGGCGGCTGGGCGAACAGCGCGGAAAGCCTGGTGGCGGCAGGCATCCCGACCGACGCGCCGGGAGTGGTCGTCGCCCGGGACGCGTCCGCCGTACTGGCCCGAATCATCGAACTCCTCGGCACACATCGGGTCTGGGAGCGCTTCCCCACGGCGGAGAGCGACGCCATCTGACCTCTCGGCACCGTCGTCCGCGTGGTCCCGGGCGCACCGAGACGAGGACGTGCCCGAGCCGGTCGCGCATCCCCGCCCTTCCCGAGCCGTGACGCCACGGTTGAGGGAGGGCGGCGGAGCGACCGGGCGGTTCAAGCGCCCGGCGCGGGCGGCATGTGCCCTGCCCTTCGGGTACGCGCCCGGCGGGAACGCCGTGCCGCCGGGCGCCGGCGGGCGAATGCGATGCCGGGCGGGATGGGCGACAAATCGGCAGGAAAAGGCACTCGGCCGTGGCGTGCGGACCCAAGGACGGGGCACAAGGTCGGCGGAGGTGAAAACGATGATTCCCCTGCTTCTCGTCCTGCTCCTCGCACTGGTCCTGTTCGGCCTCGGGTTCGCGGTCAAAATCCTGTGGTGGGTGGCAGTCGTGGTTCTGGTGCTCTGGATCCTCGGCTTCTTCTTCCGGTCGGCAGGCGCCGGCGGAGGCCGCGGCCGCTGGTACCGCTGGTAGCGCCACCCGGCCCCCGCCGCGAGCAGCCCTGACCCGCCGGGTGCCAGGCAGGCGGGTCACGCGCGTGGCAGCGGACGGTTCAGTGTCCGCCGCGGCCGGAGAGCAGGTCGCGGGCCCGGTCGACCAGTCCGGCGCCCGGGGCGAGGATCCTGTTGGCGGGTGGCGTGTCGGGTGCGGAGGGGTGCGGGCGGGTCGGCGCCGTCTCCTTCGCGGCGCGGACCTTGTCGCCCAACGCGTTCAGCTCTTCGGTCGTGCAGGCGGCGGCCAGGAGGGGGAACATGCGGCCCTCCTCGTCACGGACGTGTTCGCCCACGGCGAGCCGAAGGCGCGCGACCAGGTCGTCGAAGCGCGGATCGTCCGCGTCGCGGCCTTCGAGGTCCTTGAGGAGTTCCTCCACTGCGGCGTGATCGGCGATCTCCTTGTCGGCGATCGTGTCGCCGTCCTCGATGTGCTCGCGCACCGCCGGGTACAGGTGCATCTCCTCCGCGACGGAGTGACGGACCAACTCCATGGTCAACTCGTCGGCCGCGACGCGCCGCCGCGCGTCTCCGACCGGCAGGATTTCGATCCGCGCGAACAGCGCGTCGACCTCGCGATGGTCGACGGTGAGTTCCTCGATGACGTTGCCGCCGTGTCCCAGTCCCATGTAACCCGCCTCTTCTCGGTACGGCGAGCACCTGGACCCGCGCCCATCTCCGCTACCCGGCGAATCGGGCCGCACACATGATCACTCCGAGCGCGGGGACATGGCGACAGCGTCCGCGACCGGGGCGCGGGCCGGCGGGTCACGGGCGCAGCAGGACCTTGACGGTGCCGTCCTGCTTCTTCTGGAACCGTTCGTACGCCTGCGGCGCCTCGGCGAGCGGGATGCGATGGGTGGCGAAGTCCTCGGTGCCCAGCGGGTCGTCGTCCTCCAGGAGCGGCAGGATGTCGTCCACCCACCGATGTACGTTCGCCTGACCCATGCGCAGTTGGATCTGCTTGTCGAACATGGTCAACATCGGGAGCGGGTCGGCCATCCCGCCGTACACCCCGGAGAGTGAGACGGTGCCGCCGCGGCGGACCAGGTCGATCGCGGTGTACAGGGCACTGAGTCGATCGACGCCGGCCTTGCGCATCATCTTCTCGGCGACCACGTCGGGCAGCAGGCTCGCGATCTGCTGGGCCAGTTTGCCCACCGGCGCGCCGTGCGCCTCCATGCCGACCGCGTCGATCACCGCGTCCGGCCCGCGGCCGTCGGTGAGCGCGCGGATCGTGTCGGCGATGTCGTGATGAGCGGTGAGGTCGAACACCTCGACACCGCGCTGCCGAGCCCGGGCGAGCCGCTCGGGCACCAGGTCGACGCCGAACACGCGCTCGGCACCCCGGTGCAGCGCGATGCGACACGCCATGTCGCCGATGGGGCCCAGCCCGAGCACGGCGACGGTGCCGCCGGGCGGGACGGCGGCGTACTCGACCGCCTGCCATGCGGTCGGCAGCACGTCCGAGAGGTAGACGTAGCGATCGTCCGGGGGCCCCTCGGCCACCTTGATCGGGAGCTTGTTGCCGAACGGCACCCGCAGGTATTCGGCCTGTCCGCCCGGGACCTGACCGTAGAGCTTGGTGTAACCGAAGAGCGCGCCGCCCATGCCCTGTTCGCGCACCCGGGAGGTCTCGCACTGCGAGTGCAGTCCCCGCGTACAGGTGTGACACACCCCGCACGAGACGTTGAACGGGATCACCACGCGATCACCCGGCCGTACGTGGGTGACCTCGGCGCCGACCTCCTCGACGATGCCCATCGGCTCGTGACCCAGGATGTCGCCCTCGCTCAGGAACGGGCCGAGGACCTCGTACAGGTGCAGATCCGAGCCGCAGATCCCGGACGAGGTGACCTTGATGATCACATCGTCCGGGTCCTTCAGCGCCGGGTCCGGCACGTTGTCCACGCGTACGTCGCGCCTGCCGTGCCAGGTGAGTGCCTTCATCACGATCATCTCCTCGGACGGGTGTTCGGTGGGTCGGCGACCCTCGGGGGATCCGCCGTACACGGGAGGCGGCGACCGGCGGCCGGGAACATCCCGTACCGAACCGGCTGACCGGTCGGCGCCCGATCAAACACCGGGGCGAGGGGCGCACTGGGCCGAGTGGGGGATCGGCCCTCACGCCGTGAGCAGTCGCACGGCCGTGTGGTTCCACGTATGCGGCAGGGGCCGGCTCGGATCCGGGAGCACGGGGTCGGCGAGGTCGAGGTCCGTCGTTCGGCGCAGCACGGTGTCCAGCAGCGCGGTCACCGTGAACAACACCAGGTTGCGTCCCGGGCAGGCGGCCGGTCCGGCGCTGAAGGGCACGATGCCTCGGGCCGGTTCCGCGCGCCCGTCGGGCCACGCGTCCGGGGTGGAGCGATCGGCGAAGTCCAGCGTCTGGGCGTCGCGGTGGAAGAAGGAGCTGATCACGGCCACGGCGGCGCCCTCGGGAGCCAGTGGGTCGTCGCGCGTGCTGTCGCGCAGGATCGCCGGTGCGGTCGGCCACAGGCGCAGGGACTCCTGGACGCAGGCGCGCAGGTGGTCCGCCTCGGCGATCCCGCGCGGGTCTTCGGCGTCCCGGTAGACCTGTTCGTCGCGGGCCCGGTCGGCGAGTCCGGGGTGCGCGGCGAGCAGGGTCAGCGTGTTGAACGCGGCGATCGCCGCCGCGTCGAACGCGGCCGCCTGACGGTAGGCGAGGTGCCCGCCGAGCAGCCCGCCCGCCCCGACTGCCGCAAGCCCGGCCGGCGCCGACATCCGACCGCGCAGCGGCCGGTTGCCGAGCCGGGCCGTCAAGGAGGCCGAGTACAGGCCGACCGCCACCGTGTTGCACGCGGCATGCACGAGTCCCACCCGCTGCTGTTGCTCGTGCGTCCGGGACCCATCCACCAGCCCCGCGGCCGCGGCGGCGCCGATGCCCACCGCGATCAACACCGTGGACGCGGGCCCGGTACGCGGTACGCGGTACGAGGTCGAGCATCGAGGCGGAGAACCGGGCGCCGATGGGCACCTGCACCAGCATCGGGTGCACCGCGTGTCCCAAGGGCACGCCGTGCAACGTGTCCCGGACCTTTCCTTGCGGCAGCCGACCCACCAGCGCTCGCTCCAGGCGGCTACCGTAGTCGTGATCCTCAGGGGACCCACTTCCCGACAACCGCCTCGACATGCCCGGCCGGGCCGGGGACTCACCGGAGGGCGACGGGCCCGCGACCCGGGTCGGCTGGACCGTCCGCGACGCCCGCCTGAGCCGGCACGCGGGTGGAGGCCGCCGCGGATCGCATCGACGACGTCCTGGGCCCGATCGACGTCCGGGTCCGAGCGGCGGCAGGCGGCAGAAGAGCCGCTGTGATTTGCCCCGCGCCTGCGGGGGCATGCGCTTCCGCAGTGGTCTCGGGGACGAAACCGTACGAAGCCCGCATGCCGCGGTTGCCGCCGGAGAAGGGAAACGCCGTGACCGACACCACGCATGCCGGTACCCGAGGACGCCTTCGGTCGCGTTCGAGGGCGGACGTGAAAGGTCGGGTCGCACTCGTCACGGGCGGCTCGCGCGGTCTGGGTCTGCTGATCGCACGAGAGCTGGCCGGGTTGGGGGCACGCGTGACGATCTGCGCCCGGGACGAGGAGGAACTTGCCCGCGCCGCGGCGCTCATCCGCCGCGACACCGGCCGCCCGGTGTCCTGGGAGCAGTGCGATCTGGGCGACGCGCAAGCCATCGACGCGCTGGTCGCGGAGGTGACGAAGCGGCACGGGCCGGTGGAGATTCTGGTCAACAATGCCGGGATCATCACGGTGGGCCCCGTCGAATCGCTGGACGTCGACGCGTTCCGCCGGGCGATCGAGACCATGTTCATGGCGCCGATGCGCCTGACCCTCGGGGTGCTGCCGGGCATGCGCGAACTCGGTGACGGCAGGGTGATCAACGTGACCTCGATCGGCGGCCGGATCCCCGCACCGCACCTGCTGCCCTACGACTGCGCGAAGTTCGCCGCGACCGGATTCTCCGAGGGACTGCGGGCCGAACTCGCCGGTTCGGGCGTGAGCGTGACCACGGCCGTGCCCGGGCTCATGCGCACCGGCTCGCACCGGGCCGCGCGCTTCACCGGGCGGCGTTCGCGCGAGTACGCCTGGTTCGCGGCCGCCGCGTCGCTGCCCCTGGTGTCCATGGACGCCGAGCGAGCAGCCCGCCTGATCGTGCGTGCCGGGATCCGGCGCAGGCCGGAACTCGTGCTGACGGCGGTGGCCAAGGTGGCCGTCCGGGCCCACGGACTGGCCCCGGCGACCACCACCCGGGCACTCTCCCTCGCCGCCCGGTTGTTGCCCTCGGCCGGTTCCCCGGCGAAATCCGGAGAAGCGTCGGGTGCGAGCGAGCACGCGAAGGGCACCCCCTGGACGGACCGCGTCGCGGTTCCGGGTGAACGCGCGGCTCGCCGCTGGAACGAACCCGGTGCTTCCTGAACGCACTCCGCAACGTCGGCGTGGCGAACCGTCCCCGCCGTATTGCCGTCCCCGGCTCCGCCGACCGGATGCGTTCCTCGGACGGTTCGCCAACTCCCGTGCTTGAGAAGGCATATCGCGGGCAGCGGGCACAACGACCGCCTCCGAGAGCCGCGTTGCGGCCGGAAAGGAAGTCATGGACCGGCGCTGTTCAGCCGCATGTGGGAGCGAGGACCCGGATCTGTTCTTCCCGGTGGGTGCCTCCGGCCCGTCGATCCCTCGGATAGAACGAGCGAAGACCGTCTGCCGACGCTGTCCGGTCAAGAGGGAATGCCTCGATTGGGCGATGGAGACCGGACAGGACGGTGTCTGGGAGGCATGAGCGAACACGAACGTCGCGTGCGCAGGCCCCGCCACGCCGCCCGTCGGTGACGGGCCTCGGCGCGCCACGGCCCTTTGTCGGACCTTCCGCTCCACGGCGGATCGGGCCGGCTGTTCGTCGAGCCCGGAGGGCGCGCTCTACTCGTGGGCGCACAGTCGGATCATTCGTCCGTTGTTCGACACGACCACGCACGTATGTCCCAGAGCGGTGTTCTCGTCGCGGACGAACAGGGTGATCTCCTCGCCCACGTCCAGGCTCAGGGCCTGGGGGATCACCGCGTTCCAGGTGTGCGGGAACGCATCACCGTCCACCGGCCAGTCGTGGACGTCCACTGTCACCTCGACCTCGTCGTGGTCCGGCATGACCACGGTGGCCCTCGCGCCGATGATGTCCATGGGTCCAGTGTGTGCCGGGCCCTTTCCGGTGGCGAGCGGAGCGATCCGTGCCGTGCCGGGCCGAGGGGCCACCCGCGTGTCGATCGGCGCCGCTCCGGCGAGAGTCGATCCCGTCGGCGGGAATGTCGGGACGGTGATGCCCGTTGTGAAGGTCGTCGGTGAGGGTGTGCCCCCGGGCCCAACCATTGCCTCCGTGGAATACCGCTCGGCTGGAGCCACGGTGTGCCTTCCGCCGTGAGGCGGCCACCCTCGCCGGCCTTCGACGGCGCCGATCCCGACCGGGGCGGCGCCGTCCCCGTCTCTTGGCGGGCAGTGGCTAGGGCGGGGCGTCGGGGATCTCGTCGACCGGGGGAGGCGCGCCGGCGGGACTCTGCGACGCGCTGCGTCTGCGTTTCCAAGCCATTCAAACCCCGATCACCGGCCGGCGGCCGGGGCGGCGTGTCCGGACTCCACGGCCACAGTCAGAGTTCGGTGGTCCAGACCCCAACGGGATGATCATCCGGCGGCAGCCACAGTCGAGGCTGCGACTCTTGATGCCTCTGCTCGACCTGTTCTTCCCAGTGGAAGCGGCCTCCCGCATCCGGCCACGCAACTTGCAGAACGGTGAAGGGAGGCCGCCGGTAGAAGCCGATGGCTCGCCCGAAGAAGGTGCGGTACCAACGCGGGTCGACGTCCCTGAGTACAACGTCGTAGCCGTCGACCACGCCTTGATGCTCCCGGCCGTCATCCAGGACGGCACCCGAACAGGCCCTGGCACCCAGGGTGTTGAGCATCGTGTGCATGTCGTGGACATCGAGCCCGAACATGGTGAGTTCAGGGACACCGTGGCTGTGGGACAGGCCGATCGTGTACGAGAACCCCGGGCCGATCTCGTCCTCGGGAACCATCACGACGTGCCAGCCGTGCTGCCGCACATTCTCGATGATCGTCAGGTCGACCCGGTCTGCCCGGTCTCGGTCACCGTAGTCGTGGCAGAGGACGCAGCGGCACCGGAACGGATCATCAGTCATGAGCGGAGGCTACGAGCGGAGTGTTCGAATCAAGCAGCCGGGGCTCGTGACCGCCCTTGCCGTCGAACGGCATCGTAACGCTCCGCGACGACTCCGGTAGGCCGCCTCATGGTGGGCCGGGCAGCAGTACCGGGCACGCGACCGCGTCGGCGGCCCGGCGCACCAATCGCACGCGGCGACGTCCATGCCTCACACCTCCCAACATTCCACCGACTACGCGTGACGGGACACCACCGGTCGCGCGACTGGCGGCGGTTCCGCTCACGTGCGGGCTGGGGCGGGAGGGGGCAGCCTGTGTGGGCCGAGGCCGCCCCCTCGTTGCGCTGTCAGTGCAGGCCGCTGTAGGCGGCCATCACGATCTCCATGCCGCGGTTGTCCTCCTGCCGGTCCCGGTCGATCATCTGGTTCATGACGTAGGCCACCGTCATGCGTGAACCGGGATCGCTCACGACCAGCGAGCCGCCCCAGCCGCCCCAGCCGAAGGTGTTGCCGAACTTACCGAAGCCCACCGTCCAGGACATCGGCGTCCCCAGAACACGGTCGTTGCCGCGGAACACTTCCTGCCACGCGGGCTCGCAACCCTGGGGGGACAGCAGTCGCATGCCGCCGACCGAACCCTGGTTCGCCAGTACCGACTGCACAAGGGCGACAGAGCGAGCGTTGCCGAAACCGTTCACCGCAGGGATCTGCGCACGGCGCCAGGCCGTGGAGTTGGTGTCCTTGACCCGGATCGCGGCACCGGTGTTCTCCCGGCGTGTGCCATCCGGTCCCGGCGGTGCGCCGGCGGCGTACTCGTCGGTCAGTGACGGCGGCGGGATGAGCGGTGCGACGCGGTGGTCATGCTCGGTGGCGAGCCCGATGTGGAAGTCCGCGCCCAGCGGTCCGGCCACCTCTTCGGCGAAGAACTCACCAAGACTGCGGCCGGTGACGCGGCGGACGATCTCACCCACGAGGAAGCCGAAGGTGAGCGCGTGGTAGCCGGCGGCCGTTCCCGGCTCCCATTCGGGCGCCTGCGCGGTCAGCCCTGCCGTCACGCTCTCCCAGTCGTACAGCTCCTCGACCACCGTCAGCCCGGACAGGTCCGGCAGCCCCGCGGTGTGCGACAGCACGTGCCGCACCAGGACGTTCTCCTTACCGGCCGCGGCGAACTCGGGCCAGTAGGCGGCGACCGGCGCAGACAGGTCGAGTTCGCCTCGGTCGGCCAGAATCAGCGCGCACAGGGCGGTCATGTTCTTGGTCGTCGAGTTCACGCCGGTGAGGGTGTCGCGCTCCCAGCCGACGGAGCGGTCCGCATCGGCGTACCCGCCCCAGATATCGACCACCTGCTCGCCGCCGATGTAGACGGCCGCCGATGCACCCACGTCGTCATTGCCGAGCAAAGCTGCAAGGGCCGCACGGACTGCGTCGAACCCCGGCCGGCAAAATCCTTTGACATCCGTCATGGGCGTAAGTCTCAGGTGACGCCAGGGCTTCCTGCCCAACAATTCCCGCACTGGTTTTGTCGGGCGGGGCGCGATCAAATCTTTTCTACTCGGGCAAGGCGGCCCGACGGCCCCATCAGACCGCTCCTGTCTCCCCTGCGGTCGGCCGATGGCCCGGCGGCGCCCGAGACCGCAGCGCCGATGACCGCCAGGGCACCGCGCGTGGCGAGCGACTCCGACTCCGACTCCGACTCGGGCGCGGGTGTCGGCGGCTGCGGCTGGTTGGCAGGGTGGGCGTTCCTACGGTGGAGACCCGCGAAGGAAGGACGGATACGCGTGCTGGAGCGGCTGAATCAGGCGCTGGACCACTTGGAGGCGCGTCTCGATCGGGAGGTCGACATGGCCGAGGTAGCCCGGATCGCCGCGGTGTCGGAGTACCACCTCCGGCGGCTGTTCTCCGCGCTCGCCGGGGTGCCGCTCCCGGTCTACGTGCGGCGCCGGCGGATGACACTTGCCGGGGCCGAGGTGCTGGCCGGGGAGCTGACGCTGCTCGATGTGGCGGTGCGATACGGGTACGGCTCGGGCGAGGCGTTCGCCCGGGCATTCCGGTCGGTGCACGGCATCGGGCCGGGCGAGGCCCGGCGTACGGGTGCGGTGCTCACGGCACAGCCGCGCATGTCCTTCCGTCTCGTCGTCGAAGGGAGTGCGGCCATGCGGTATCGGATCGTGGAGAAGGAGTCGTTTCGGGTCGTCGGCAGGAGGGCCCGGGTCCCGCTCGTGCGCGAGGGGGTCAACGCGTCCGCCGCGGCACACCTGGAAAGCCTGGACGAGCAGGCGATCGTACGGATGAAAGAGTCTGCCGGCCAGGAGCCGGCGGGGATCCTGTCGGCGGTGGTGTACCTGACCGACAGCCGGGAAGATGGCGCCGAGGCGGACTACTGGATCGGCGTGGTGACCGGTCCGGAGGCGGCCGCGGAGGAGTTCGACGTCCTCGACGTGCCGGCCGGGACCTGGGCGGTCTTCGACAACCACGGGCCCTATCCGAGCGCCCTCCAGCAGCTGTGGCGAGACGTGTTCACGCAGTGGTTCCCCTCGAACCCGTACACGAGCCGGACAGGTCCGGAGCTCCTGCGGACGCAGCCGGTGGAGATCGGCGCGGTGACCGACTCTCAGCTGTGGATTCCGGTCGAGCGGGGCAGCAGGGGCGCGGGGGCGTGAACACCGGTACCTGTCCCCGGCCCCGGCCCCTCCGCCATCGGCGCGAAGGGGCCGGGGCGCCGCGGTCCATTCGCCCGGTTCGCGCTTCCAGCGGTCGGTGAGGTTTCCGATGCCCCGGATGAAGTCCGGGTCGGGCATGCGGATGGCGAATGGGCTGGGCCAGTACCCTTCGAGCTGGACCTGGCCGTTGCTCTGGTCGGCGACCGCCTTGATCGCGTTCGACTCGGCGTCGAAAAGGCCTCCAGCGGGATCAGGATCGGCTCGAGATCCTCGAAGATCTCCGTGGCCATTTCCAGCACGTTGTTGAACTCGTCAGGCGCGCTGATTCCCCCATTTGAGCGCAAGACCCCGGGGAATCCCCATCCTGGAATCGGCCAACTTCCCTCGATCGTCGGCGGCAGCGGACCGGCTTGAATGGCTCGCGCCTCGATTCTCCGCCGCGCGCTGCTATCTCCCGGGCGCTGCGGCCGCTCCTTGGGCCCACTGCGACCGCAGCGTGGCCAGGGCGCGGTGGAAGCCGGGGAAGGTCTTGCGTACGCACTCCGGGTTGTCCAACTTCAGCCCCGGGGTCAGCAGTCCGGTGATGCTGAAGCTCATGGCGATGCGGTGGTCGTCGCGGCAGTCGATGACCACCGGGCGCGGTGGCGCGGGCGAGACCTCGATCCAGTCCCGGCCTTCGGTGACCGGGACGCCAAGCCTGCGCAGGTTCTCGGCGCAGGCGTCCAGTCGGTCCGATTCCTTGACCCGGGTGTTGTACACGTCGGTGATGCGTACCGGCCCCTCGGCGAACGGCGCGATGGCGGCCAGCGTGGGCATGGTGTCGGAGATGTCGCGCATGTTCACCTCGATCCCGCGCAGTCGGCCGGTGCCGGCCACGGTGATCGAGTCCTCGCCGATCTCCGCGTGGGCGCCCATCAGGCCGAGCACGCGCACGAAGTCGGTGTCGCCTTGCCGCGATCCGGCCCCCAGTCCGGGGACGGTGACCCGGTTGCCGGTCAGCGCCGCCGCGGCGAAGAAGTAGCTGCTGGTGGAGGCGTCGGGCTCGATGGTGTGGGTGCGTGCCGTGTAGCCGGTGGGGGCGATGTCGAAGTGGGCGCCCTCGCGGTGGACGGTGGCGCCGAACTCCCGCATGAGCGCGATCGTCATGTCCACGTACGGCTCGGACACCAGGTCGGTGACGGTCACGCGCAGTCCATCGCGCGTCAGCGGCCCGACCATCAGGACCGCGGTCAGGAACTGGGACGAGAGCCCCGCGTCCATGGTGATGCCGCCGCCCTCGATGCCGTCCGACGTGACGGCGATGGGCAGGTGGCCGTCCGCCCCGAGATGGCGGACACGGGCGCCCAGTGCGCGCAGCGCCGTCACGAGCGGGGCGACCGGGCGGCGGCGCATCTGCTCGGACGCGTCGAAGTGGCAGGTCCCGTGTCCGGTGGCGGCCAATGCCGGGAGGAAGCGGGCGGCGGTGCCCGCGTCGCGGCAGAAGACCCGGGCCTCGCGGGCGGAAGGCCCGGACACTCGCCCGAGGACGGACCATTCCTCCGCGGACCGGTGCACCGGGTAACCCAGCGCGCCCAGTCCTTCGGCGAATGCTTCCGTGTCGTCGGAGACCAGCGGGTGTCGGAGCGTGGACAAGCCGTCCGCGCAGGCACTGAGAAACAGCGCGCGGGCAGTGGTGGACTTCGACCCGGGAACGCGGACTGTGGCCACAGATCTCCATCACGGTAAACGGCGCAGCGGCGGGAGCACGGACGGCAGCGCACCTGAGCCGCTCCGCACCAACCGATCCTGCCAGGGCCACAGATCCCCGAACAACGGGTTTTGCCCGGCGGGAGGCAGGCGTGAATGGGCCGGAGTGCGGGCGTCCTTCACGATGGGCGCGCATCGGGGAGGGGCGCGAGACAGCGGAGCAGAGAGGTATTGGGGATGCCGGTCTTGGTGGTGATCTCGCCGTAGCCGGCGCCTTGTTCCTTGAGAAGCCGGGTGTACTCGACAGGCGACCCCGCAGCCGCGGGCCTCGTTGTCGGCGCTGGCGGCGCGGGCGGACGGGGGTGTCAGTCGTTGTGTTTCAGGGACCGCCTGAGCAGAAGCGGCAGTACCAGCCAGCAGCCGACGAATCCGACCAGGACGACCGCGGCCCACAGCCACGCGTATCCCGATCCGAGCGCGACCCGCAGCAGGAGCAGCACGGCGCAGATGACGGCTGCCGCCAACAGGGACATCCCGATGGCGATCAGCCGAGCCGTCGCGCGGACGAGTTGGGGTTTGCGCCGCAGGCCGGCGAGAGAGCGATGGATGGACACGGGGGCGATCAGGGCCGCGGTTGCCAGTGCCCCGAGAATCACCGTCACCACATACAGATCGCGGTCGAACGCGGACAGTTGCCCGAAGCGCGGAGCGAAGGCGACGGAGAACAGGAAGCCGAAGAGGATCTGCGCCCCGGTCTGGGTGACCCGCACCTCTTGGAGCATCTCGCCCCATTGGCGGTCGGCTCGCTCCCCGGGGCTTTCCCGACGGTCGAAACCGTGTTCCCGGTCCGCCTCGACTGGAGCGTCGCCGCGCTCGGATTCGCCGCGGTCCTTTCGGTCGTGGTCTCCCATGGTCACCCCTGTCGTCGGCTCGTCCGCGCTCGTCGCCCGCCGGATCCGGAACGTGCGCGCCAAGGCGCTGCCCCGCGCGTGGCCCGCGGCGCGGTGCAGGGGCACCGTCGAGCGGGCCGACGCGGCGTCGGAGAGTGGCGAGGGCCGGCGCCGGGTGGGGTCCGAGCTGCCCACGTGACTCGTTTGCCCCGTCCGGACGCGGATAGCCCTGAAGGCCCAGCGGGCGCTCCCCGTCCCGAGACGTACCCGTGCGCCGAGCCGTCGATCGAGCAGACCGGGCGAGCGGGTCGAACGGGCGGGTCAATCGAGTCCGTACAGCTCCAAGGTCTGGTCGAGCGCCTGTTTGATCCCGGAGATGGTCAGTCCTCGGTCGGTGCGCAGATGGTGCAGCAGGCTCGGGGCGAGTGGGGAGAGGACGAAGTCCGCGACGGTCGCGGCGTCGGCGTCCGGTCGCAGTTGGGCGATCAGCATCGCCGTGTGGATCCGCAGCGCGCGGTGGGGTGGGCTGGTGTAACGCGCGCACGGGTCGGCGATCTCCGCCGCGAGCAGCATCGCGTGCTGCTCCGCGACCCGGTCGACGAGCGCGTGCAGGAACGCGCGCAGGCGCTCGGCGGCGGGCGCGCCCGGCCCCAGCGGAGGCGGGCCGGTGAGGAAGGCCGCCTGGAAGGTCTGTTCGCGCTCGTCGAGCAGGGCGAACAGCAGGCTCGCGACGTCGCCGAAGCGGCGATAGACCGTGCCGACGCCGATGCCGGTGGCATGCGCGACCGCGTTCATGGTGAGTGCTTCGGGGCCCTGCTCGGCGACGATCCTGCCTGCGGCATCGAGGATCCGGCGACGGTTGCGGGCCGCGTCGGCCCGTTCCGGCGGGGGTCCTTCGGCCATCGGCAGATCGATACGGGGCGGGGGGTTCATGATCGCAGCTTAGCGGATAGCCATCCGCTTTCGGCTTGCCAAACGGATGGCTATCCGCTTGACTCTCGAGCGAAGCGGATAGCAATCCGATTAGTCGCTGCCGGAGGTTCCGTCATGACCGCCAAGATCGCCGTCATCTACTACTCGTCCACGGGCAACGTGCACCAACTCGCCCGCGCCGTCGCGGAAGGCGCCGAGAAGGCCGGGGCCGAGGTGCGCCTGCGCCGGGTGCCCGAGCTCGCGCCCGACGAGGTCGTCGACTCGGTACCGGCCTGGCGGGCGCATCTCGATGCCACTCGGGACATGGCGGTCGCAACGCTGGACGACCTGGTGTGGGCCGACGCCTACGCGTTCGGCTCGCCGACGCGGTTCGGCAACATCTCGTCGCAGCTCAAGCAGTTCATCGACACGACCAGCGGGCTGTGGCAGCAGGGCGTGTTCGTCGACAAGCCGGCGACCGGTTTCGTCAGCGCCGCGAATCTGCACGGCGGCAACGAGTCCACGCTGTTGGCGCTGTACAACACGCTGCATCACTGGGGTTCGCTGATCGTCTCGCCGGGCTACACCGACCCGGTCGTCTACGGCGCCAACGGCAACCCGTACGGCACCGCGCACGCGTCCGGCGGTGGCGAGCCCGGCGACAACATCCTGGAGGCCGCCCGCTACCAGGGCGCACGCCTGGCGACGGTGACCCGCAGGCTCCTGGCCGGCGGGGCCTCGTAGCCGCCGGGAGGTGGGCCGGTGCGTACGTTCGCCCGCCGGCGTCCCGGGTGAAGCCGCCCCCCGTCGAGCGGGTTCGGTGGGGCCCCGAATTCGGGCGGTTCGCCGTGCATGTCCGCGGCCGATGTGGACAGCCTTGGTGGAGGCGTCCGGATGGGCGGCCACGGGAGGGAGTGTGGGCAATGGGGATGAACAGGGTCACATCGGATCGTTTGGCGGAGCGCGGGGTGGCGGACTCGGAAGGTGAGGCGATGGCCCGGGCCCTGCTGTGGTTGTCGGACGCGTATCGGCGTTCCGCGCCCGCCGACGGCGATCGCCGGATGCCCTCCGGCGCGGACGGGCCGGACCCTTCGCGACGGTGACGATCACGGAAGCGCGAAGGCGCCGCCTCCGGGCGGCGCCTTCGACCACGCTCAAGCCCGCGCGAACCACACGTTGACACCATCGGCGCCCCGCTGCCGGGATCGCCCTGCGGCTCGATCCGTGGATCCCCGGCCGGGGCCCGACGCAGTTTGCGGCGTGCCCGTTCGGGTAGCCCTCGCCGACATGGCGCCGGAGGAAGGGCCGCACGTGAGACGCAAGGACCGTATCGCCGAGCCGTGGGGGACACGCACGCCGTACGGACCCGGACAGCCGTGGCCGGTCAGGGTGGACACCCACCTGGCGCAGGGCGTCACTCCGGGGGACGTGGACCGCTGGGTGCCGACCGCGTCGATCCTGCACTCCAGTGGTGACGGGATGGACATCGCCGTCAAGGACGGCCGCATGGTGGGGGTGCGCGGGCGGGCCGACGACCGGGTCAACCACGGTCGGCTGGGGCCCAAGGACCTCTTCGGCCGGCAGGCCAACGGCTCGGCCGACCGGCTGACCCGCCCGTTGGTACGTGAGGGCGGCCGGTTGGTGGAGACCGACTGGGACACCGCGATGGACCGGATCGTACGGCGAACCCGCGAACTCCTGGACGAACAGGGCCCCAGCGCGCTGGGCTTCTACACCACCGGCCAACTCTTCGCCGAGGAGTACTACACGCTGAGCGTGATCGCCCACGCCGGCCTGGGCACCAATCACCTGGACGGCAACACCCGGCTGTGCACGGCCACGGCCGCCACCGCGCTCAAGGAATCCTTCGGCTGCGACGGCCAGCCGGGCTCCCCTTCCACTACGGCTACTGGGACACCGAAACCGGATCGGAGCCGGGCTTCGACGGCGGCCGGGCGGCCAACGAACTGACGCTGACCGACTGGGACCCCGCCTCCAAACAGCCGATCTTCAAGACCGCCGCCGCCGCGCTGCACCGGATCGGCCCCGGGCCCGCCCCCGCGCCCACGATCGGCGCCAGTGCCCCGGTCGCCCCGGACATCGACGGCACCCGGGGCGGACGCGAGGCCGAAGCCGACGAGGATCTCGGGCCGGCGTGCGAAGGGAAGCTCCCGTGAAGATCGCCCTCGCCCTCCACGAACTGCATCACGACGAGCTGGACCTGGCCCGCGAACTGCTGCGGGTGGCCGAACGCCACCGGGTCGACCACGAGATCCACCACCTCGGCGGCGACCTGGCTCGCTGGTCACAACGTCACGCACGCGACATCGCGGACCTCGGCAAGCGTTTCGACCTCCACCTCGACGCCGAGCCGGTCGAGGAGACGGGCGTCGCACATCGCCTGCGCGAGAAGGCGGGCGAGCTGATCGGCCGCCGTCCCGACGCGAGCCTGCTGATGCTGCGCGACCTGCGCGAGGTCTACGTCAAGGCATCCGGGGTCTCGGTCGACTGGGTGATGATCGCCCAGGCCGCCCAGGGACTCAAGGACGCCGAACTGCCGGCCCTCGCCCGACGCTGCCACCCCGACACCCTGCGGCAGGTCCGCTGGGCCAACGCGAAACTCAAGGAATCCTGCACTCAGATCCTGGTCACCTGATCCTCTCCGGCCCGACACGAATGGGGTGCGCACCGTGACCACCAACGAGAACGAAAACGGGACCGAGGACCTCGTCGAACGCGCCTCGAGCGTGGGCGGAACACCACCCGGAATGAGCGCGAGCGACGTGCGGACCCGGAGCGAACTGGCCCGGCATCTGGGGCGCGACGTCTATCCGGCCGATCGTGAGGCACTCTTGGCGCGGTTGCGCGAGGAGGCGGCGCCCGACCACCTGGTGGACCTCGTCGCCGGGCTGCCGACGGACGGCTTCGACTACGAGAGCGTGCAGCAACTCGCCAGGGCCTTGGGGCTGGGCACCGAGGACCATCGCACCTGAGTGCCGGCGGGGTACGGCAGGGCACACCGACGAAGTGCGCGACCGCTCGTTGAGCGCAGGTCGCCGGTGCGCCTTTCACGAAACGGCGGAATCCGTCGTCCGTGGGTGGGTGGGCCTGTCAACGCCGTTCGGCTCACCCAAGATCACCTCTACCGCAGTGTCCGGACCGCTCAAACCCGTGTTCGAGCCGATCCGTGTGACGACTTCCGGCGGGTGCTCACGGGCGGCCGCCGATGTCGAAGCCGGCCCGGGCCGGGGCGACGGCGGTGGCCCGTCCGATGCCCGATTCGGAACCGGTCACGATCGCGACGCGAGGATGCTCGGCGCGGTCGGTCGGCTGCCCGGCGCCGATGGTCTCGGCACTTGCGAGGACTTGGGCGCCTTCGGTGTTCTCGACGTTCCTGCAATCCCTTCGTGACCGTCGCGGGCCGACCCGGCGAATCGTCCTACCCGCTCGCGTTCACACTCCGCCGCGCCAGGCGCCGCTGTCGTGAACGGTCGGTCGACAGGACGAGAAACCGCTGCCCGCATTCGCCGTACCGACATATCGCGCGCGGGACCGGCCCGCCGGGTCGCGACCCGGCGGGCGCGTGACCCGGTGCCGCGCGTGCGCCCGGACGAGCGCGAGTTCTGCTCGGGCTCGTCGGCAGGTCCGGTGTCAACGGGTGGCCATGGTCCGGTCGAAACGGCTCGGCTCAGGAGTCGGCGTCAGTCCCGCACCGGTCGCGATTCGTCGGGTGTCGGGGTCCGATGTCCGGTAGAGCACCTGCAGGTGCAGGAGTTCCGCGCCGCGCCGCACGGCGGCCAGAACCGATGGACCGCTCTCGTCCGTGAACGTGGTGTCCCTCAGGTCCAACACCACTTCGGAACAACCCTCGCCGAGCGGGACGTTGAGGATCCGCATCAGGCCGTTCAGGACGGCGGACGCGTTGTGGCGATCCACGCGCGCCGGCAACTCGACCACGAGTCGATCGGCGCTGTGATGGATGGTGAGTCCCATGAACTGATTCCTGACGTCGAGCCATCGCTTTTTTCGTTACCGACTCGGCCGGTTCGACGGCTTGCGCATCGTGCGACGCGGCCCGCCCTTCGATAACCGGAATCGGCTACCCCGCAATCGCGGTCCGCATGCGCGACCGGAACGGGTGCGTAGCGGCGCCGGCGACCCGAACGCGCGCCGGGCGGGTGCGGCCGGCCGACGTACGTGTCCACCACGACGATCGGGCCCGCGTCCGGCAGGTCCCGCGGGATTGCCTGCGTGCGCAATACCTCCGTGATCGCGACCCGTGATTCCACCCTCCCGTCATCCGCCCCCGACGGGGCCGCGGCCGCGTTTCGCTACCCCGGCAAGTTTCGCTACCCCCGGACGAACAACGTCGGGGTGAGTCCGGCCGCGATCTGAAGCACGCCGCCGGCCGCCGCGGTGATCGCGATCGTCCGCACCGAGGGTCGGCGCAGGCGACCCGCCACGAGCGCCCCGAGGATGCCGCCGACGGCCAACATGGTGGAGACCATGCCGAAGGCGCCGGTCCCGCCCGCGAGTGGGCCGGTGACCAGGACCGCCGGCGTCAGGCTGTAGTTGCGACCGAAGGTCGAGCTGAGCGCGGCGATCGCGGCCGGCGCGACCAGGCGCGGACGGCGGGCGAAGAAGGCCAGTCCCTCGCGGGCCGAGCCGGCGGCGGGCTTTCGGCCCGCCTCCGGCTCGGCGGACTCGCGGGCGGCCTGCCGGGTGGGCTCCGAGATGGGCTCCGAGACGGGATCCGAGATGGGATCCGGGGCGGATTGCCGGCCGGGCTCCGGACCGGGCCGGTGACCGGACGGCCTCGGCGGGTCGTTGATCGGCTTGAGGCACGGGACGATGGCGGCCACGAACAGGAAGGACACTCCGTTGGCGGCGTAGGCGGCGCCGATGCCGAAGAAGGCGACGGCGATGCCCGCGAGCGCGGTGCCGGCCAGACGACCCACGCTGTGTACGACGGCGCCGAGGGCGATCGCGGACGGGACGTCCTCGCGCGGCACCAGGTCGTTGCCGAGCAGGGCGCAGGCGGGTCCGTCCACCGTGGCGATCAGACCGGTGAGCGCCGCGAGCACCAGCAGGGCCGGCACGCGAGCAGGTTCTGCACGGTCAACTGCATCCAGGTCCCGAGGTTGGAAACCAGGTTTCCCAGGGACCACCAGCGCATGCCGGCGTGACGGAGGCAGCGCCACGGGGAGCGGTCACCGCGGTCGGGCCGGGCTTTGCCGGTCGGCGTCGGGCGGACGCGGCGGATGAGGTATTCGCGTCGACCGACCCGGGGTTGGGCGGTGTCGGTGGCCCCGGTCGCGGGGGTGGCGGGTGGGGTGATGTCGGGGTCGCGGACGAGCAAAGGAGGAGCCCTGATCGATCGTGCGAGGGGCCGACGTCGGAATGCGGCTTCCGATCCGGCGGAAGTGGTGGCCGGGGGCTACGCGGCCGGTCCGGTCGGGGCGTGGCCCGACCGGGGCGGACCGCGTCGGTCGGGGATCCTCGGTTTCTGACGGCGGTGGCGCCGCCCGGACGGTGAACGCCGAGCCACTCCGCCGAGGTGCCCGGTCAGTCTGGCAAAAGGGGGAAGAGCACTCACGGACGCAAATCTCCTCTTCGAACACAGAGAGCAAAAATTGTCCGATTTATGTAGATATTGCGAAGGTCGGATATGACCACGATCACAGATTGGGCAGGGCTGAGGATGGGAAAAGGTGTGCGGTTGCACCCTCGTCGGCGGGCGCCGGGTAGCGGGCGAATCCGACACCGTGAGCACGCCATCACGCGGCTGAGGGAGCCGGATGGCCGACCGGGAATCGGGTGGACGACAGCACGTCGATCGATCGAGGAAGTGGACATGCAGGCGGAGGACGCGAGGCTGTTGCACACACGCGTCGGCGGGCGGTTCGTGGACCTTCCCGGGACGCTCGACGGTATCCGGGAGGCATTGCCCGAGGACCGGCGCGAGGAATTCGACCGCGCCGTGGGATCGGTACCGCTTGCGCACGTACCGCTGGTGGCGGCGCGATGGGGTCTGCCGGCGGAGGCGGTCCGGGAGGACGAGGCGTTGCTCGCAGGACTCGAAACCGGCAACGGGTCGGGCTTCGTGGGGCTGCACGAACCCGGCAAGGAGGCCCGAGGATGAGCTTTCGGATGTGGTTCGCCGAGGACGCACAGTCCAGCCTGCATGCCCTGCCGTCCGAGACACGCAGACGCTTCGACGCGGAACTGGGGCGGCTTGCCGAGGATCCGTACCGCCTGGACTCGATCCCGATCACCGGAGGCGACTTCCGCCACGTGCTCCTCGCCGGCTGCATCGCCGCCTACCACGTCGACGAGGACGCCCGGCTCGTCTCGCTGATTCGTATTCAGGGCCCGCCGCCGGCCTGAACCCGTTCACGCCCACGCCCATGGCGGCCGGTCGTCGGTCGGGCCGACGGGCGCGGGACGCGAACAGTCGGCTCGTCGCCTCGCGGGGCGCGAGGCCGACTGTTCGCGTCCGGTCAGGTTGTGCACAGGCCGACGACGGGGTGCGGGCCTTCGGTTTCCAGGCGGTATTCGCCGCATCCGCGATATCCAAGGCAGGTCGGCCGGCCGCGAACTGCGATCGTCCTACCGACGGCGTGCCATTCCATAGCTGATGCTTGCCGGGCGGTTCGGCGGGTAACGCTGGGAACGGTCGGCCACCGAGGCGCTACTCCTCGAATCCACGGGAGAGACGGACGCTTGCGACATGGCCTCCCACGGCGTCCGCTCCGAGGATACGGCGGACACGTGTTCGCGGTGGAGCAGGCGGGAACCGCGTCGCGGGAGCAAGGGGCGACGCGGGAGGCAGGCCGTTCGCACAGTCG
Organism: Embleya scabrispora DSM 41855; assembly: GCF_000372745.1. Lineage (GTDB taxonomy): Bacteria > Actinomycetota > Actinomycetes > Streptomycetales > Streptomycetaceae > Embleya > Embleya scabrispora. Next base: position 386,117 of record NZ_KB889664.1, read on the forward strand.
ACAGGTGGGGAGAACGGATGATGGCCGGCACGGCGGGCAACACCCGGGCGAGCAACACGGCGTCGAACAGTCTCCAGTTGCCGGGAATCGTCCTCGGGGTCGGCCTCGGCGGGTTCGTCGACGGCATCGCGCTCCATCAACTCCTCCAGTGGCATCACATGCTCACCAGTACCGACCACGACCGCATCGGGGTGAAGTACTACAACCCGAGAACGGTGTCCGGGCTGGAGATGAACACGGTGTGGGACGGGATCTTCCACACCGTGTGCTGGATCGCCGTCCTGCTGGGGCTGGCCATCCTCTACTCGCGAGTCACGCACAACCGGCGGGCGGTGTGGGCCTCGCGCGTCCTGTGGGGCTGGATCATCGTCGGCTGGGGCCTGTTCAACCTGGTCGAGGGCATCCTGGATCACCAGATCCTGGGCATCCACCACGTCCACGGCGGTCCCCACCAGGCATGGTGGGACGCCGGGTTTCTCGCCCTGGGCGGGCTCATGGTGATCGGCGGTCACCTCCTCCGGCGCAGCGGCCGGCCGTTCGACCCCGAGGCTTCCCGCAGCGCCGAACGGGCCGGAGGCCGCACCTGATGGACGGCACACACCCCATGCATCATCACGGTGGCGGCGGTGGCGGCGGCCTGCCCTCGGAGGTGCCGATCGCCGTGGTCCTGCTCGCCGTCGCGGGCGGTTATCTGCTCGCCGCGCGCCGCGCCCGGCGCCGCAACCCGGCCCAGGGTCGGCACCCCTGGCGGACGGTCTCGTTCCTCGCCGGGATCGCCCTGGTCGCCGTCGCACTGCTGCCACCGCTGGGGCCCGCCGCGCACACCGATTTTCGCGGGCACATGGCTCAGCACATGCTCATCGGTATGTACGCGCCGATCGCACTGGTACTGGCCGCGCCGATCACGCTCGCGCTGCGCGCCCTACCACCCACCCACGCCCGGCGGGTGACGGCCCTGCTGCACAGCCGGCCCGCCCGGGTGCCGGCCCACCCGGCGGTCGCCCTGCTGCTGAGCACCGGCACGCTGGGGCTGCTGTACTTCACGCCGCTGTACAACACCGCCATGGGCCACCCCGCGGGGCACTGGCTGATGAACGCCCACTTTCTGGCCTCCGGATGCCTGTTCGCCTACGCCATCGCCGGCCCCGATCCCGCGCCCGCGCGGCCCGGAGTGCGGGCCCGGCTGGTGTACCTGGGCATAGCGATCGCGGTGCACGCCTCGATCGCACAAGCCATGTACGGCGGATTCCTCGTGGACATCCACGCGCCCATCGACCGGGTGCGGCAGGGCGCGGAGATCATGTACTACGGCGGGGACATCGCCGAACTCCTGCTCGCCGTCGCGCTGGTGGCCACGTGGCGACCCGAACGCCGGACCGGGGCGAGACGGCTGCCCGGACGCCCGAAGGCGGCTGCGGCACACGCGCCCTGAGCGAATGATGCGAGCCGTGGATTCGCTTCACCGTCCGCCCGAGCCGCCTCGTCCAAGGCGCGGCTGCGCGTTTCGCCGGGGCGGTTGTCCCTGTCGCTCGCTTCGTGGGGCCGCGGTCGTTTCGGTGGCGAGCATGCCCAGAAGGGCTTCGGGGCCGCCGCGGTGCATGGCAGCGCGTTGTCGTGCGGCGCCGGTTCCCTCGGTGAGCAGTCGGTCCACCAAGGCGGTTACGCGCGGTCCGTCGCCGGCGGCCTCGAGAGCCGCCCCGACATGGTCCATCAGCCGGCCGACCAGGTCGGCGGCTCGCACACTACGGGGGATCCGCGGATCGATGAGCCTGTCGCCCAGGCCGTATCGCGCCGCGTGCCATTGGGCCGAGGCCAGCAATTCGGGGGCGGGGGAGGACAGAGCGGCGCCGGCTCGGTCCTCGGCGATGGCCGTCGTGATCAACGCGCGTACGATCCCGGCGAGCAGCACCGCGTCGTCCACCCGTAGCTGGACGTCCATCGCTCGGATCTCGACGGTGGGATACCGCTCCGAGAGGCGGGCCTGCCAGTAGATCGCGGCGCGATCCCGCAATGCCCCGACGTCCAGGAGGTCATCCACGCGGTGGTCGTAGTCGGTGGCGTCGGCGAACAACGGTGGGATGCCGCTGACGGACCAGCGGCCGAAGACGACGGTGCGCCAACTGGCGAAGCCGGTGTCGTCGCCGTGCCACAGGGGGGAGTTCGCGGACATCGCGACCAGGAGCGGCAACCACGGCCGCAGCCGATTGATCACGGCGACCCCCGCACCGCGGTCGGGGATGCGCACGTGGACGTGCATGCCGTTGATCAACTGCTCGTCGACCAATTGCGGGGCATCGACGTACAGGGATCGATATCGCGGCCGTGCCGTCACCGAGACCTGCCCGTCGCAGGCGAACGGCGCCGCGCCGCAGGCCGCGAGCATGCACCCGTTCTGCTCGGCGGCGGCGGACACCGCCCGACGCATCCGCAGCAGGTGCTCGCCGACCTCGTCCAGGCTCTCGCATACCGGGGTCGCGACCTCCACCTGGACCTGAAGCATCTCCGGCTGTACCTCGCCGTCGCGAAGCGCGGGCTGAAGATCGCTCGCCGCACGAACCGCCTCCGCCCGGGCGACCGGCTCCCCGTCGGCGGGGTTCAGCAGCAGATATTCCTCTTCGACCCCGAGTGTGATCACCTGCGAGCGCCCCGCGCCCGCCGGCCGGGCCGGAACGGGGGTTGGGGACGGTGGGCGGGCCCCGACCCGTCCGCGCAGGGAAGCGAAGTCGGGCATCGTGACTCCTTCACAACCAGGGGACCAGCGTCTACCCCGTGAGGTGTCGCCCATGCGAGACGCGGCGTACCCCGATGCGGGAGCCCGGGGGGAGAAGGGTGACGCGGCCGCCGGTGGCCCGTCCACCGCGCCATCGGTCTCCGGGTGCCGGAGCAGTCCCGGTCCGGGGCCGGGTGCGGCCTCGTCATGGCTCTTGCCGTACGCCCGAGCACTCCGAGCAACGACGACGGCGTCCTCGGCGACGGCGAAGGCGACGGTGACGGCCTTGCGGGTGTTGCCGACCTCTGCGCCCGCCGAGCGAACCTTCGCGGCGATCCGACGGGCCTCCCGTCGCCCCTGGGGACCCGGGTCGGCGGTCTCAGAGCCCGCGCCTCGTGGCCCGTCGAGTCGTACGCCGATCCCATCCGGTACGCCGCGACCGCGTCGAGTACTCGCTGACCGAAGTCGGCGCCGCCGCAGGCGTGTTGACCACGGCGATCACCGACTGGTCGATCGCGCACGTGCACGGCATCATGGCCGCGCGCCGGCGGTTCGAGGCCCGCGCGGCCGAGCCGGTGGCACCGGTGGAGCAGCGCCCCGAACACGGGTACCAGCCGAACACGCGCTGCCGTCCCGGTGTTCACGCGGCTTTTGCCGGGCGTGGCCTCGTCCTCTCGCGTGACACGGGTGGATCTCCACGGCGAGCGCGGACAACGCGGCCTGTGCGATCTGCCTCCGGCCTGCCCGGCGGCCCCGACGTCCCCGAGTCCCGGCGACACGCGCGACCCCGGCGCGGCCTTGACGGCAGCGGACGCCAGGGCGGAAGTGTCGACTCCTGAGTGCGACAAAAACTAATAAAAGGGGTAAGTGGGGCCAGTGCGGGTGGTCGGACGGGTCGATCGCATCGGGGCATGCGTCGTCACGCGACTGGTCGGTCGGGCGATCGGTCGGCCGTGCCGATGGCCGGTGGTCCCGCCGTTTCGGCCGGTCGGCGTCCGCCGACCCGTTCGGCGACAGGAGGTACGGACATGGCGCGTGCGATGTGGACGGGGGTGATCAACTTCGGGTTGGTCACCGTCCCGGTCGGGTTGTTCTCCGCGACCGAGGACCACACGATCCATTTCCATCAGCTTCAGCGCGGCACCGCCGACCGGGTCCGCAACCAGCGGGTGAACGAGCGCACCGGCAAGGAGGTCGACTACGCCGACATCGTCAAGGGCTACGACACCGGCGACGGCCACTACCTCACCGTCGAGCCGGACGAACTCGCCGACATCGCCCCGGGCCGCTCCCGCACCATCGACGTCACCGCCTTCGTCGACCTCGCCGACATCGATCCCATCCACTTCGACAAGACCTACTACCTCGCCCCCACCAAACCCGAGTACGAACGCGTCTACGCCCTGCTCCTGCAAACCCTCGAACGTACGAACCGTGCCGGCATCGCCCTGTTCGTGATGCGCGGCCGCCAGTACCTGACCGCGCTGCGCGCCCAGGGCCGGGTCCTGACCCTGGAGACACTCCACTTCGCCGACGAGATCCGCGACCCCGCCACCGAACTCGACCACCTTCCGAAGAAGACCGCGTTCAAGGACCGCGAACTCGCGATGGCCGAACAACTCGTCGAGGCGATGGCCGCGCCGTGGCGCCCCGACGAATACCACGACACCTACCGCGAACGCGTCGAGGAACTCCTGGAAAGCAAACGCCAAGGCCGCGAGATGGTCGCCGCCGAGGAGGCCCCCGAACCGACCAACGTGGTCGACCTCATGGAGGCCCTGCGCCGCAGCGTCGACTCCGCCGGCGGGAAACGCGGTGGTCGCACCGGAACGGGGAAGCGCAAGAGCGACGCCGCGAGCACCTCCGGGCGTCGCGCTGGGACGATCCGGCCACGCGGGAAGAAGGACACTCCGGCCGGCGGGAAGTCCCGGCCCGGGACGGGGGAGAAGAGTCGGAAGGGCGGCTCGGCGGCGAGGCGGACCGAGGACCTGTCCGCGCTCACCAAGACCGAACTGGCCCGCAGAGCCGCCGATCTCGACGTTCCCGGCCGGTCCCGGATGACCCGCGACCAACTTGAGGACGCCGTCCGCGACGCAGGCGACACCGCACGCCCCCGGGGGAAACGAAAGGCGTCCTGAATCGTCACGACGCGACCCCGGATCCGGTGGCGCGGTAGACGAACAGGCGTCCTTGCCGTCCGTATGTCTCGGCCGAGTTCCCATGAGCCCGGTCGAACTCGGCGCCCGAGCGTGGGGATAAGCCCACCCTCGATCCTGGTGGTGCCCGGATGCCCCGCGACCGGTCGCGGGCGCGATCGTGGTCGCGTCCGTTGTCGACGCGAGACTTGCCGGTGGCGGCTCGGCCGAGCGCCGAGTGCCGGCCGGTGAAAGGGGACCGACCGAGATGAGCAGGCTTCGCAGTGTGGGTACGACGTTGGCGGTGGCCTCGTTGCTGGTGGCAACCGCCGGGGCCACCGCGTCCGCCGAGAGCGGCGCGGCCCGATCGTCCGCTCCGGACGACGTGTGGCGCGCCGACGGATACGGCATGATCGTGGCGATCCGGGACGGCACGCTGCGCCAATATCAGACCACTTCGGTCGGTTGCCTGCCCGGACCCAGTGCGCGGCGCTCCGGTACCGAGCGGGGGGAGACGATGTACGACTCGACGGACGGCATGGTCGTCGGTGTTCGGCCGGCCCGGCGTCCGAACCGGGCCGAACTCCGTTTCACGCACGCTCCCGGACACCGGGAGTTGCACCGGATCAGCGCTCTGCCGCGGACCTGTACCCGCCCACCCGCATCCGGACCCGTGGCCGCCTTCGACACCTTCTGGCAGTCGTACCAAGAGAACTATCCGTTCTTCGCGGCCAAGGGTGTCGACTGGCACGCGATGCGCGATCGGTATCGTCCACGGGTGGGGCCGAACACCACGGAGGACCAACTCTTCGCGATCATGCGGGACATGATCGATCCGCTCGACGACGCGCACGTGGATCTCACGGCCGGACCGGACCGATACTTCACCGAGACGCGTCCCGGCACCACCGCACCCACCGCCGATTTCGACCGGCGGGTCCGGGCCTACATCGTCGAACGCGACCTCGGCGGGCGGCCGCTGACCCAGTACGCGAACGGCCGTGTCGCCTACGCCGATCTGCCCGACGGGCAGGGCTATCTGCGGATCAACGCGTTCATGGCCTATCTGCCCGACCGCCCGCCGAGCTACCTCACCGACAGCGCCGAACTCGACCGCGCCCTGGACGCCTTCCTGACGCCGGATCGACTGGACCGGCTGCGCGGGTTGATCATCGACGTACGGGTCAACGACGGTGGAATGGACAACCTCGGGCTGCGACTGGCCGCCCGGCTGAGCGACCGCCCGTACCTCGCCTACGTGAAACAGGCCCGCAACGACCCGCGCGACCCGAGCAGATTCACTCGCCCGCAGCCGATCGAGGTGCGTCCCAACCCCGAAACCACCCGCTACACCGGGCCCGTCGCCATCCTGACCGGTGGCTCCACGGTCAGCGCGGGCGAGACCTTCGTGCAGGCGATGATGGGCCGGGCCGGTTCGACGATCCGCATCGGTGAGGCCACCCAGGGCGTCTTCTCCGACGTCATGCAGCGCCGACTGCCCAACGGATGGCAGGCGGGTGTGCCCAACGAGGTGTTCCGCACCCGTGACGGCCGCACCTTCGACGGCACCGGCATCCCGCCGAACGTGCTCGAACCGGTCTTCACCGAGGACGAGTTCGCCAACCACCGGGATTCGGCTTTCGATCGTGCGGTGCGCATGTTGCCCACCGGACGCGCCCCCGGCGTGTTGCCCACCGAGGCTTCCTGAAGGATGCGATATAGGAACGCCACGTTCCGCATGCGTGCCTACGGTGGTTTCGACCGAGCAAGCGAGTTTCAGTAGGAGACGTCATGATCCTGACCGTTGGAGCAACCGCGCATTTCGGGCGGGAAACCGTGGAGGCGCTCGCGGCCACCGGTGCCAAGGTCCGGGCGTTGTCCCGGACCCCGGAGAACGCCGGCCTGCCGGCCGGGGTCGATGTCGTGCGAGGTGACCTCACCGACGCCGCATCGCTGCGGCGGGCCCTCGACGGGGTGGCGACGATCTTCCTCGTCCTGCCGTACGGGATGGATCCACGTGCCCTGCTCGCCGAAGCGGTCGACGCCGGGGTCGGGCGCGTCGTGTTCCTGTCCTCCGGGGCGGTGGTCGACGGCGCGGATGCGCAACCCGATGTGATCGCCGCGTACCACGCGGGCGTCGAGCGGGCCGCCGTCGCGAGCGGCCTCGAATGGACGTTCCTGCGCCTGTTGTTCCCGGCCGTCAACACGCTGAGCTTCGCCATGCAGCTCAAGGATTCCGATGTCGTCCGTGCCCCGTACGCCGGTGCCGCCGCCTCCGTGATCCACGAGCGCGACGTCGCCGACGCGGCCGCGGCCGTGCTGACCGGAGACGGTCACAGCGGACGGATCCACGACGTCACCGGCCCCGCATCCCTCACTCAGGCCGAGCAGGTGCGCATACTCGGCGAGGTGCTGGGCCGCCTGCTGGTTTTCGAGGAACTCGACGACGCCCCGGTACGCGAGCAGATGAGCCGATTCCTCGACGCTCCGTTCGTCAACGCCCTGTTCGACCTGATGGCAGCCACCGTCGGCAGGCCCGCCCAGGTGAACGACACGGTCGAGCAACTCACCGGACGCCCCGCCCGCACGTACGCCGAGTGGGTCGCCGACCACCGCGCCGACTTCGCCTGACGCGGTGACGGTGACGACCTGGCCCGCACGTTCGCGGTCGACCCGGCGAAGTAGCCCCGACGCGGCCCCTCCCGGCCCGCCACGGTGCGGTCGGGGGGCCGATGCTCGCCGGATCCGCAGGCGCCATTGCGCGGCCCTGCCGTCATGCCTCTTCCCCGAGGTGTCGGCCGACGATCAAAGCGACTCCGGGATGTCCCAGGTATCCGACGATGTCATGTGGATCCCGCTCCGGATTCACGATCCCCACGTGCCGGTCGACCCCGGGGAACCCGGTGGATCGATCCGGCGGACGCAGCGTCACCGGATCCCGCGGGTCGTACACGTTGACCCAATGGGCGACCCCGGCCGGCCGGGCGAGCGCGGGTGGTCGTATGTGGCGTTGGACGGTTGCGAAACCGAGGGCCGAGCCGACCGTGACGAACAGCGGCACCTCGATGGTCGTGCCCAGATCGCGCAGCACCTCGTAGGCCACCACGGATCCGAGGGAATGTGCGACCACGACGACCCGTTCCCGGTCCGTCACGGCTTGCCGCAGGGGCTCCGAGACGATCTGCCGGATGTCCCGGCCCACATGGGGGGCCTTGAGGTATGCCTCGACGTCGGCGACGAAACACAGCGCCGTCCGACCGGCGGCAGGTACTTTCCGGTCCAGCGCGGCCAGCGTCGCCTGTACCCAGGCCCAGTTGGCGGGGCCCTTGGGCACAACCTCCCCGTCGGGGAGTTCGGCGGCCACCTCCTGGTAGGTGAGGGGGTAGTCGGTCCCCATCTCGCGGATCAACCCCTCGGCGAGCGCGGAGAATTCCTGGCCGCGAGCGCGTTCGCCCGGTGCTCCGCCGTCAGCCGCGGCCCCGCCGTACGTCACGAGCTTGGGCGACTCGCGGGTGACCCAGTCCGCCAGGGCGTCCCCGTAGTAGGGCATCGTCGCCGTCCCCACGAAGGGCGGCACGATCGGTGCGCCCAGCCCCTCGGCCAGCGCGTCCACCCACAGTCGCAGCAGTTCGTCACGGTTCTTTCCCTGCTGGGCGCGTCCGTGCACGAAGACGAGTCGGGTCATGGCGTGATCCCCCACAGGAGTTCGGGAAGGTCGGGCGGTGTGGCCGCGCAGGACGCGGAGCTCCAGGTGACCCACCGCAGTGCCTCCGGCAGACCGGGCCCCGGGGGCGGACCGCTCGTCGTTGCGTGGTTCAGCCAGCCGGCCCGCATCAGCGGGTACGCCGGGGTGACCGACACGTGGTCGGCGAGGGGCGGATGGTCTGCGAGCAGTACCAAGTCGTACGGAACCCAGCCCTGTTCGGCGCAACGATCGACCAGGCGGCGGATGGCGGTCCGCTCGCGCGCGCGGGACAGTGCGTAGGCGGCGGAGACGGCCAGCGTCGGGTTCGGTGGTATCGCCTCGTCCTGCAGGAAACGCGCCACCGGGGAATCCGGGTCGGTGGCCACCTGTTCCCATCCGTTGAAGACACCCACGGCGTATTCCGTGAGGATCCGGGTTTCTTCCGTGACCCAGGGTTTGGCGGACTCGTCGCCGAGGGGAAGGTGGAGCACCATGTCGCAGCCCTGGTCGTTCACGAGATGCAGCGTCACGTAGTCGGGGAAGACCGCGGACAACAGCCAGGCGGCTTCGGGACCCGAACCGGTTCGAATGATTGCCGCCGTGGGCTCCGCCGGGGTTTCCCATCGCGCCGGTCCCGAGCCGGAGATCCTGGCAGGACGGGCGCCGCCCGGCAGGTACGCCTCCACCTCGGCGGGTCGTTTCCCTGGGCCGTACTTGACGCACAAACCTGTGCGCTCGGCGAGTCCGTCGCGAGCCGGATTCAGGATCGCGGGGATGTCCCACTCGTCCCGGCGCCGCGCGGGTATCTTCTTGTTCACCGGCGGTGGTGGTGAACCCGCGGTCAGCCGGATCAGGTCGGCTACCGACAGGCCGGTCTCGAGGTCCATGGTCTCGACCACGAACTCCCCGTCGTAGGGCGCGGTGGGTGTACCGCGGTGCGGTGGCGCGAATCGGGTGACGACGTTCCGTGAGGCGAGCGGATGCGGTCCGCGGATCCCGCTCAGGTGGTTCACCCGGATCTCGGTATCCAGCTTGGCGGTGTGCACCTTTTCCTTGTCCGCCGAGCGTAGTTTCCATTCACCGTCGTCATCCAGAGTGAACCTGGCCTTCCGGGGCAATTGCACGGTCTGCGATGGTGTTTCGGCGTCGACGCGGGCGATCTCCTGCTCCCCGGCATTCCTGACGAGAAACGCTCCCGGTGACGAGGGTATGCGGGCGACTTTGATCGTGACCTTTACCCGGGCAGGAGAGGGCAGGCGGGCGAGCCGGCAGGGCGGGAAGATGGAGGTGACCTCGCACCACGGTGTCTGGGAATTGATGTGGAGCTCGGCGGACAGGCTTTCCATCCGCTCCCCGATGGCGCGCCGCACGCCGTGCGTGGTGATGAAGAGATCGTCTGCCTCGCCGTTCTCGCCGAATTCGAGAGCGTCGGTGAGTCTGCCGTTCAGGGCGTCCAGGAAGGCTCGGGAGAATATACCGAAGGCCGGTTCGCCGCCCCGTGCCGGTATTTCGTACGCGACCTTGCCGAGCATGACGGCGTAGAACCGGTCCACGGCAGCAGATCCGCCCTGTCCTTCCGTTCCCTTCGGGAAGATATTGAAGCCGTTGAGGCCGTTACGAAAGCGTCCGTCCGGGAGGACGCGGCAGGCATCGGAGATCAGTACGACGTGTTGGATTCCGCAGTACTGTGCCCATCCCTGGTAGTAATCCACCTCGACTGCCTCGTTGGGATTGTCGACACAATTCGACAGCAGCCAGAGATCGGACCCTTTCTGCGGATTGAGGACCACTCCGTGTCCCGCGAAGAAGATCACGAGCTGTTCGACATCCCCACGCAGGGTCAGACTCCGCACGCACTTCCTGAGCGCCTCGGCCTCGATGGATTCGACCGGCGCCTCGGGCACGGGCTGATCGATGAATCGATGAACCTCGTAGCCTTCGCCGTCGAACCAGCGAGCCATCTCGCGCGCGCTGTTGAGGGCACCTTCCAGGTGAGTGAGTTCCTGGTATCTACCCACGCCGATGATGATGGCCGCTTTCGCCATGGTGCGTCACCCCCTGGAGGTGGATTGTAGCCAGGCGGTGCGGATCCGGTGCGAATCTCCGGGAGAAAAGGAAAACGCGTTGCTTCGTCCGTACCGGGTGTCGGACGGGTAGCCTGATGTCCACGCTGGGAGGTGCACGATGGACGACGAGATGCGTGCCGTGGGCAGCTATATTCGACGCGAGCTGTCGAATGTCGATCCTCGATTACTGGTGCTCAACTTCGATACGGAATACGATACTCCTCTCGATCATGCATTCCCCGTCGGTCTGTTGCAGATGCTCGGTGCGTTCGACCCGCCGGCGGCGGCGGGCATGGCGCAGACCGCGATTCGGGTGGGGGCGTACTGGTGCCGGATCGTGCAGGCCGACGTCGAGTACGACCTGCTGCTCGGCCGGCGGCTGATCACCGAATCGGCGGCGTCGGCGGCGCAGTTGACCGAAAGCTGTGGGAAGAGCCCGAACGGCGGGGACACGTTCGCGTCCTACGCTGCGGCACGTTGGCATGACGGCGCGGGCCGTATTCACTACCGCCTGGGAGCGCACGGACTCGCCGCCCAGTCGTTCAAGACCGCCAAGGAACTCGCGCAAGCGGCGAACCTGTGGTGGTGCCTGCCCGACCTGAGCAGCAATTTCGCTCGCGCGCAGTTCGAACTCGAGACCCAGACCGCGAACAAGGTGATCGGATTCGACGATCGAGGGAAGCTCCTGGACGCCCTGACGAAACTGCACAAGGATTTTCGCCTCGTCGCGAACGAGCACGGGATCGACCCCGCCCGTCCGGGCAGTGCCACCGACGTCCGGGGGCGCGAATTCCTGCGCGGATACTCGAACGTACTGCACAACCTCGCGACGGTGCTCCGTGAGGTGGGCAAGCCGTCGGAGTCCCTGGAGCGCACGGCCGAGTCGATCGCCATCTCGGAAGCGTTGGGGGACCAGTACCGGATCGCTCAGTCGACGCTCAATCGTGCCTTCATCCAGCGGGACATCGCTCCCCAACACTTTGCCTGGGTTCACGAACTGCCCTGGAAGCGGGGCAAGTTGATCGCCGAACAGAACCTCGCGGCGGCTCGACTCGATCGCGACGGACTGCGGATGCTGGACAGGATCCTGGAGAACATCCGAGGAGACGGTCTCGGCGAAGCGCTGATCAGCGGTGTGGACGTCGACTACTACGCATACACCGTTCGCGCCTACAGCCGGACGATCGAGGCCCTCCTGCCGGACGCGTCGGACGAGTTCAGCGAGCGCTTGGAGCACGATCTGCGCGAACGGTCGTTGGAGATGGCCAGTTCCGTGCGACGGGTGGTCACGCTCCCGGCCTACAAACGCATCTACGCGAAGACGGTGCGTCCGGTGTACCTCAAGCGGATCCAGTACGAACTGGATCGGGAACCACCCAGGTACGAGCAGGCGTTCGGGTTGGTGGAGGAGGCTTCGGCTCGTGAGCTCCTCGATCTGATGGCCAACACCGAGTTGCCCCTGCTACCGCCTCCGGAGGGCCGGCACGAGATCGTGTCGTCGCAGGTGGAGGAACCCGATCCGCTGCCGGCCCCGACAACGGGAACGCGGACCGGGCTGGTCCGGGCATCGGAGGCGGGATCGTTCCGGCGAGCCGTGAACGACAGTTCCACCGAGTTCGAGGAGCTGTTCGCCCGACACCCGCTCCAACTGGCCCCGCACGATCCGGATATCGCCCATCGCCTGACATCGTTCGCGGTCAACCATCCCGACACATGCCTGGTTCGCTACTTCGTCCAGGGCTGGGACGAGGATGACGGTGTCCCGACCGGGTTGGGAGCCTTCGTGAGTCGAGGCACGGCCTTGACGTCGCGGCGCGGGCTCTCCTATCTCGAAGTGCGCGAGCTGGCGCGGACCATCGCATCGAACGACGATCTCGTGCCCACCGAAGCCGACGCCAAGGACATCTGGCGGCTGTTGATCGCGCCGATCTGGGATCTCATCACCGCGGACGGCCCGCCGGCGCATCTCGTGTTCGTCCCGACGGACGAGATCTTCGCGATCCCGCTCCAGGTCGCCCTGTCGGACGAGCCCGGGGCCGTTCCGCTCGGCGCCCTGTTGCCGATGTCCCTGTCCGCGAGCGCGACCACCTTCGTGGGACGGGGACGACACCTGCTCAAGCGCCAGGCGGTGGCCGCCGACGACGATCTCGCCGTCCTGATGGGTATCGATCCGAGCGCCACCGGGGGCGAGTTGGTCGGTTTGCGGTGGCCCAAGGAGCACTTCGTCGTCGCCGGCGAACCGCCCGACGCGATCGTCGACGCGGTCACCCGCCACCCGGGAGACTGGTTGGGTGTCCGCGCCCTGGTCGACTGCAAGCCGGAGTTCTTCCTGTTCGTCGGTCACGGCGTGTACGACCCGAAGGCCCGGGACCTGGGCCCGGGGCTGATGTTCGGAGACCATTTCCTCACCCAGTTCGACGTGGCTCTTCGCCTGCGTCTGCCGCGGAACAAGCTGACGGCGCTGGCCGCGTGTGTGGCGGGCCGAGGCATGCAGAGTCCGGGCGGGGACGTCCTGGGGTTCGTGCGATCGTTCATCGCGTCGGGCGCCGGAGCGGTCGCCGTTCCGCTGTGGAATGTCCAGGACAGCGCCATGGTCGCCACGGTGGGTCGGCTGCTGCGCGCGTCCCGGGAGGCAGTCGAAACCGGGGGTGGGGTCTTCGACGTCGTCGACACGCTGCACAGCCACTATCGCGAAGTCATGAACCGGCCGTATGAATCGTTCGCCGAAAGAGTCGGCAATCTTCCCTTGGCTCTGTATTTGTGACGAGACTCGACACACGGACACTTCCGTCCGATCCGCCGCGAGACTCAGGGGCCCGTCTTGGACGACATTCGCATCCGCCGGGAGGCCGCACTGGCGGCGTACGGAGAACTGGGAGAGGAACGACCCGAGCTCTTCGCCAACCCACCCGGGGCCGCCTTCGAGATCGTCCTCGACCGCCCCACCCAGGACGCCATCGCGGACGAGGTCGCGCGACACTCGATCGCAGCCGGGCTCCCCGGCTCGTGCGGTGACATCGGCGTCGTCTACCGGGATCCCTATCTCATGGTGGTCCGCGACGCCGTGCGCTTTCGATCGGGCCAACTCGGGACGTACATCCGCCTCCTGCCCGATCGCGTGGCTCCGGGGGCCGCCGTCCTCCCGGTCCTCGACGACGGTCGGATCGTACTGATCAACCACTTCCGCCACGCCGACCGTAGCCGGCACTGGGAGATCCCGCGGGGCTTCGGCGACCCCGACGACGCGTCCGGCGAGGTCACCGCCGCACGGGAGATCCAGGAGGAACTGGGCTGTTCCGCCGCGGAACTGCTATGGCTCGGGGCGATCAACCCCGACAGCGGCATGTCCGGCGGTCAGGACGTCATCCACCTGGCCCGAATCGCCGCGGGCGCCCTACCGGCCGACCTCCCGGCCGGCGGCACCGAGGAAGGCATCGATCAGATTCGGATCGTGACCCCCGACGAGTTCCGGACGATGATCCTGAAAGGCGAAATCACCGACGCCTACACCCTTGCCGCCTACGCCTACGCCCTCGCTCGCGACCTCTTGCCTACGTGACACGACGCCCGGCCGGGTGAGGGTCGGGCCGTTGCGGCCGGGCGCCCGACCAAGGACGCCGACGGGCCCGGGGGCGCCGAACCGGGCCCGCCCGAGGGCCCGGGTCGCGCGTCCCCGGGGCGCTACCACCGCCCGGAACGAGTGCCGGGTTCCGCGACGGGAGCGTGAACGACACGCGTCATCGCACGCGGGCCGTCGGCGCATGCCCTCGGTCGGCTCGCCGCCGGCCGTCGCGGGGGCGCCGACGTCGCGATCGAGTGCATACTTTTGCCTGGCGGCGCAAATGTATGCCATGCTGTCGGTCTCGGGTGTTCCCGAGCCGCTCACTCGTTACGATTCGGGGCCACGCGCGATCGGGCCGCCGGGGGTGCACACATGTCGAAGGTCTTGAGCAAGCTGCCGGTCGGCGAACGGATCGGTATCGCCTTCTCCGGCGGGCTGGACACCTCGGTCGCGGTGGCGTGGATGCGTGGACGCGGCGCGATCCCGTACGCCTACACGGCCGACATCGGTCAGTACGACGAGCCGGATCTGGGCGACGTGCCGCAGCGTGGCCGCGCCTACGGTGCGGAGCAGGCGCGACTCGTGGACTGCCGGGCCGCCCTGGTCGAGGAGGGCCTCGCCGCACTGGCATGCGGTGCCTTCCACATTCGCTCGGGTGCGCAGACCTACTTCAACACCACCCCGCTCGGTCGTGCCGTGGTGGGCACGCTCCTGGTGCGAGCCATGCACGAGGACGGCGTCTCCATCTGGGGCGACGGGTCGACCTACAAGGGCAACGACATCGAGCGGTTCTACCGCTACGGTCTGCTCGCCAACCCCGAGTTGCGGATCTACAAGCCCTGGCTCGACGGGGAGTTCGTGGCGGAGCTCGGCGGCCGACAGGAGATGTCCTCCTGGCTCGCGGAACGCGACCTGCCCTACCGCGATTCGGCCGAGAAGGCGTACTCCACCGACGCGAACATCTGGGGGGCCACGCACGAGGCCAAGCGCCTCGAATACCTGGACACCTCGCTCGAGATGGTGAATCCGATCATGGGCGTCGCCTACTGGGACCCCGAGGTGGCGATCCCGACCGAGGACGTCACCGTGGAGTTCGAGCACGGCCGGCCGGTGCGGATCAACGGACGCGAATTCGCCGACGCGGCGGAACTGGTGCTGGAGGCCAACGACATCGGGGGCCGCCACGGGCTCGGGATGTCGGACCAGATCGAGAACCGCATCATCGAGGCCAAGAGTCGTGGCGTGTACGAGGCTCCCGGCATGGCGCTGCTGCACGTGTGTTACGAGCGGCTGCTGAACGCCATCCACAACGAGGACACCATCTCGATGTACCACGTCGAGGGGCGCCGGCTCGGGCGACTGCTCTACGAGGGTCGCTGGTTCGACCCGCAGGCACTCATGCTCCGCGACGGCTTGCAGCGTTGGATCGGGTACCCGATCACCGGCAGTGTCACGGTGCGGCTCCGGCGCGGCCAGGACTACTCGGTGCTCGACACGCAGGGCCCGAACCTCAGCTACCACCCGGAAAAGTTGTCCATGGAGCGCAGCCTCGACCAGACGTTCGTCCCGGCTGACCGGATCGGGCAACTCACCATGCGCAACCTGGACATCGCCGACTCCCGGAACAAGCTCGAGCAGTACGCCGCCCACGGTGGACTCAACCCGTGGAGCCGGCTCATCGGCGAGCTGACCCCCGGCGGCGCGACGGCCATCGCCGCGAGCAGCGAGGAGGCCGAAGCCGCGGCGGTGGCATCGGACGTACTCGATCACGCGGCCATGGAGTCCGGAACCGACTGAGCGGTCCGCGCCGCACACGCGCCGCCGCGCGATGTACACCGGCATACGACCATGCCGGTGTACATCGCGCGTGCGGCATACACCGGGGCCCGAAAAAAGCGGTCGGCTCGTCGAGCCGCCGCCTCTCGGGGCCGTCGGCATGCCGAGGAAGAGGGCGGGCTGACCTACTGACGGCGATCATCGCCTCGTGGGATCGCCGGGCATCTCGGTGCCCGCGCCTGAGGAACCGCGCCACCAGGCTCCGGTGAGAACCGGGCGGGCCCGCTACCGACCGAACCCCCTTGTTCTGTCGAGGGGTTCGGGACGGGACGTGCGCCCGCCCGGCATCGGCCGGCAATTCGACCGTCGGGGATTCGCTAGCGAACCGCGTACATCCTGATCACCACGACATCGTCGCCGTCCGGCCTGGCCAGGCCGACGAATGTGGTCTCGGCGAGGCGCCGGTGGGCCGGGGCGTCGGTACGGAAGATCGGCGACGTGCGGTAGTAGTGACCCTTTTCGGTGACTCGAAGATCGCCGTCGTACTGGTCGGGGCCGTCCGGCGCGGGCCGGTAGTAGCCGCGGTTGACGATGTCGACGACCGCGCCGTCGTCGGCGAGGATCAGGTAGCGCGCCTCCAGTTCGCAGACTTCGCCGCGTGTATTGCTCCAGTCGCCGCCACCGGCCGACACGGTGCCGTTGAACCAGGGTCCGGCGACCGTGCCGCCGACGATCGGAGTGAACTCGGTCTTCTCACCGTCGCCGTGGCCGATGTGCAGCGTCTCGGCGACGTGCGCGCGGATCTCGAAGGCGAATTCGAGGGCGGGCGTGAAGGTCATGACGATTCCTTGCTGATTCGATGTCTTGGGCGAATCGATCGCCTGGCGAATTGATCGCCTGGCGAATTGATGGCTTGCTACGGACCGACCGGTTCGGCGAACGCGCCGACCCCGTACACGCAGCGCGTACGGGGTCCGATCCCGCGGGTCCGCATCGGTGGACGGACCACGGCCGGGCGGGGGTGAACACCCCTATGCGCGACTGCTGTTCGTGGCGTCGGCGGCGGGGGCCAGGCCCAGGACACGGACCGCGTTCTCCTTGAGGATCAGCGGGCGAACCTCGTCCTTGATGTCCAGCCGCGCGAAGTCGGCGAGCCAGCGTTCCGGCGTGATCACCGGATAGTCGGAACCGAACAGCACCTTGTGGCGCAACATCGAGTTCGCCGCGCGCACCAGTTGCGGCGGGAAGTACTTCGGCGACCAGCCGGACAGGTCGATGTACACGTTGGCCTTGTGCGTCGCGATCGAGATCGCCTCGTCCTGCCACGGCACGGAGGGATGGGCGAGGATGATCGTCAACTCGGGGAAGTCGGCCGCGACGTCGTCGATCAGCATCGGGTTCGAATGCCGCAGCTTGATGCCGCGGCCGCCCGGCAGACCCGCGCCGATTCCGGTTTGCCCGGTGTGGAAGAGCGCGGGCACGCCGGCTTCGGCGAGTGCCTCGTACAACGGGTAGAAGCGCGTGTCGTTGGGGTCGAAGCCCTGGAGGCTGGGGTGGAACTTGAAGCCCCGGACGCCGTGTTGCGCGACGAGGCGGCGGGCGCGGGCGACGGCGACCCTGCCGCCGTGCGGGTCGACCGAGCCGAACGGGACGAGGATGTCGGCGTGCGCCGCGGCGGCGTCGGCGATCTCCTCGCTGGACAGCGCCGGGTGGCCGGTCGCGGCACCCGCGTCGACGGTGAAGACGACGGCGGCGGTGCGGCGGGCGCGATAGTGCGCGGCGATGCGCTCCAGGGTGGGGGTGCGGTCCTGGTCGGCCTTGAAGTAGGCGGCGGAGGCGTCGAGCAGTTCGCGGTCGAGGGCGAAGCAGCCGTGGCCGTCCTGTTCGACGTGCACGTGCATGTCGACGGCGTCGATGGTGGTCAGGTCCATGGTGGGTTCTCCGGACGGGCGGGATGTGGCACGGGATGCGCCGCCGGGCGCGGCCGGCGGCGATCGGGCATCAGGGCAGGTCGGTGTCGGCCTTCGCGGCGAGCAGTAGGCGCACCAGCGCGTCGCGGCGGGCGGCCAGCGCGGTGTGGTCGATCCCGGCGAGTGCTTCGTCCACGCCGGCCACGAGCTTGGCGGCCAGTTCGGGGGTCAGCGACGGGTCTCCGAGGTCGCGCCACCACGCCTCGGTCGGCGGCCCGAGGTGTTCGAGGACGTGCGCGATGCCGCCCGATCCGCCGGACAGGTGCTGGTTGGCGAAGGGCCCCAGGATCGCCCAGCGCAGGCCGGGACCGTACGCGATCGCGGTGTCGATGTCGGCTACCGTCGCCGCGCCCCGGTCGACCAGCGAGTACGCCTCCCGCCACAGTGCCGCCTGGAGTCGGTTGGCCAGGTGGCCGGGCAGCTCGCGGCGGACCCGGATCGGTTTTTTGCCGACCGCGGTGTAGAAGGCGAGCGCGGTGCGGACCGCCTGCTCGCTGGTGTGTTTCCCGGGCACGACCTCGACGAGCGGGATCAGGTGCGGCGGGTTGAACGGATGGCCGACGAGCACGCGTTCGGGATGGGCGGTGCAGTCGCGGGCGATCGCGGTGGCCGCCATGCCGGACGAACTGCTGGCCAGGACGACACCGGGGCGTGCCGCCGCGTCGAGGCGGGCGAACAGCGCGCGCTTGACGTCCTCGCGTTCGGGACCGTTCTCCTGGACGAAGTCGGCGTCGGCGGCGGCCTCGGCGGCGTCCGCCGTGAACGTCAACCGGTCGGGCGAGCCGGCGTGGACCGAGCCGATGCCGGCCAGGGTCGGCCAGAGCGCGGCGACGTCGGCGCGCAGCCGCTCCTCGGCGCCCGGGGCCGGGTCGGCGGCGACCACGTCGAGCCCGCGGGCCAAGAAGTGCGCGGCCCAACTCGCCCCGATGACGCCGGTGCCGACGATCGCGACGCGGGCGATACCGGCGGGCGCCGGCACGGCACCCGCGACGGCGTCGCCGCCCGGGCTCGCGGCGGGGCCCGCGCCCGCGACGGGGTCCGCGCCCGTACCCGGGACCGAATGCGCGGCGTTGTCCGTGCTCAAGGGTTCCTCCGTTCTGCCGCGAGGGCGAGGAAGGCGTCGAGCGAGGTCGGGTCGGCGAGGGTGTCCGGCCCGATGACGTCGGCGACCTCCGCGCCGAGCAGGATGCGCTTGACCGGCAGTTCGAGCTTCTTGCCGGTGCGGTTGCGCGGTACGGCCGCGACCGCGATGACGGCGTCCGGAACGTGCCGCGGCGAGAGTGCGCCGCGCAGTTCGCGGACGATGCGCTCGTGCAGTTCGGCGGTGAGCCCGTCCTCCGCCGCGGGGACGACGAACAGCAGCAACTCCCCGTTGCCGCCCGCCGCGTCCTCCAGGTGCACGACAAGGCTGTCCGTGACCTCGGGGATCTCCTCGACGACGCGGTAGAACTCGGCGGTCCCCAGGCGCACTCCGCCGCGGTTGAGTGTGGCGTCCGAGCGTCCGGCGATCACGCAGCTCCCGGTCTCGGTGAAGCGCGCCCAGTCCCCGTGTCGCCACACGCCCGGGTAGGTGTCGAAGTAGGCCGCGCGGTAGCGGGAACCGTCGGTGTCGCCCCAGAAGCCGACGGGCATCGACGGCATCGGGACGGTGATGACGAGTTCGCCGAGTTCGCCGACGACTTCCCTGCCGTCGGTGTCGAACGCGGCCGCCGCGACACCGAGGGCCGGTCCGGCGATCTCGCCGGCCGACACCGGCTGCCACGGGCCGCCCTGGACGATGCCGCCGCACACGTCCGTGCCGCCGCTGCCCACGTTGAGCAGCACCCGGTCGCCGAACTGCTCCTGGACCCAGCGGTAGCCCTCCGCCGGCAGCGGGCTTCCGGCGGCACCGATCTGGCGCAGCGCGGCGAGGTCGTGATCGCGTCCGGGGTTCAGCCCGGCGCGGCGGCAGGCCATGAGGTAGCCGGGGCTCGCACCCATCAGCGTCGCCCCCGTCTCGGCGGCGAGACGCCATTGCGCGTCGAGGTCGGGGTACAGCGGATTGCCGTCGAGCAGCACCGGGCAGGCGCCGACCAGCAGGCCGGACACCAGCGCGTTCCACATCATCCACGCGGTGGTGGTGAACCACATCATCCGGTCGCCCGGGGCCAGATCCCAGCTCAGCGCGTGGTTCTTGAGGTGTTCGAGCAGGATGCCGCCGTGGCCGTGGACGATCGCCTTGGGCCGGCCGGTGGTGCCGGACGAGAAGAGCACGTACAGCGGATGGTCGAACGGTACGGGGTCGGTGTCCGGGCTGCCGGGCTCGGCGAGCAGGTCGTCCCACCCGACGGCGTCGGTCAGGGCGCCCGGGCCGTAGGGGACGGATACCACCGCGCGCAGGGTCGGCAGTGCGGCGCGGATTTCCTCGACGGTCGCGCGGCGGTCGACGTCCTTGTCGCTGTACCGGTAGCCGGGCACCGCCAGCAGCACCGCGGGCTCGATCTGGGCGAACCGGTCGACGACGCTGCGCGCCCCGAACTCCGGTGCGCAGCTCGCCCATACGGCGCCCAGGCTCGCGGTGGCGAGGAACGCGACGACGGTCTCGGGGATGTTGGGCAGGTATGCCGCGACCCGGTCGCCCCGGCCGACGCCGAGGCGGCGCAGCCCGGCGCGGGCGCGGCCGACCCGGTCACGCAGGTCGGCCCAGGTCAGGTCGACGCGGTCACGGGTCTGCGAGTACGCGATGAGCGCGGGCGCGGAGTCGGCGGCGCCGGCGCCGTGCAGGGCGTGCCCGGCGTAGTTGAGGGTGGCGCCGGGGAACCAGCGGGCGCCGGGCATGGTGCGCTCGGGGAGCACGGCCTCCTCGGGAGTGGCGAACCGGACCTGGAAGAAGTCCCGGACCGACGTCCAGAAGTGCTCGGGCCGGGTGATCGACCATTGGTGCAGTTCGCGGTAGTCGGCGAACGCTTCGCCCCGGGCGGCCTCGACGTGTCGGACGAAGCGGCCCAGTTCGGTGGTGTCGAGCACGTCGGCGGCGGGAGCGCGCAGCAGTTCGGGCGCGTCGTTCCCGGTGGCGGTGGCAGGGGTGCGTGGGTGCGCGGGGGTGGTCACGGGCGGCCGACCCTTTCGGCGCGGCCGTCGAGGAAGGCGCGCATGCGGGTCTTGGCTTCGTCGCTGCCGGAGGCGACGGCGGCCATGAGCGATTCGAGCAGGTAGCCCTCGTCGGGGTTGGCTTCCGCGATCCGAGGGAGTGCCTGCAGGACGGCGAAGTTGGTGATGGCCGCGTTGTCGGCGATGCGCCCGGCGAGTTCGAGTGCGTGGGCGAGGCCCTCTCCGGCGCCGGTCAGGTATTGCGACAGTCCCAGTGCCTGGCCGTCGGCGGCGTCGACGACGCGGCCGGTGAGCATCATGTCGGCCATGCGGTGCACGCCGATCAGACGCGGCACGCGGACCGAGGCGCCGCCGCCGACGAACAGGCCGCGTTGCCCTTCGGGCAGTGCGTAGAAGGTACTCGGTTCGGCGACCCGGATGTGCGCGGCGCACGCGAGTTCGAGACCGCCGCCGACGACCGCGCCCTTGAGGACGGCGACGACCGGCACGTCGCCGCGTTCGATGCGGGCGAAGGCCCGGTGCCACATGCGCGAATGCCGGAGTCCTGCGAAGGTGTCGCTCTCGGTGAGTTCGGACAGGTCGAGTCCGGCGCAGAAGTGGTCGCCCTCGGCGTCGAGGACGACGGCGCGCACGTCCGGCGGGGGCGCCGCGAAGAACGCCTCCAGGCCGAGGACCGTCGCATCGTCGAGGGCGTTGCGCTTGCTCGGGCGCGCCAGGCGCAGGACCGCGACGGCGCCGTGCCGCTCGACGCGCAGCGACGGCGGCAGCGCGGGCAGCGGGGACGGGGGCGCGGCGGCCCCCGACGCCTCGGCGGATGTGGGGACGGTCGCGGCCGAAACACTCTCGGGGGCGGGGGCCGGGTGGGCGGCGGGGCGGGTCATGCGGAGGTTCCTTCCACGTCGGCGAAGTCCGTGGCCGCCCGGGCGCGCAGCTCGACGCGGCGGATCTTGCCGGTGGCGTTGGCGGGGAGCGCGGTCACGAAGACGACGTACTTGGGGATCTTGTAGCGGGCCAGGTGCGCTTCCAGATGGGAGCGCACGCCGGATTCGTCGAGGGCGATACCCTCGCGCGGCTGGATGTAGGCGGCGCCGACCTCGCCCCAGCGGGCGTCGGGCACGCCGACGACGGCGGCGGTGGCGACCGCGTCGAGCCGTAGCAGCACGGCCTCGACCTCGGCGGGGTACACGTTCTCGCCGCCGGAGATGATCAGGTCCTTGACCCGGTCGGTGACCGATGCCCAGCCGTCGGGGCCGACGCTGAGCAGATCGCCGGTGCGGAACCATCCGTCGACGAACGAATCGGCGGAGTCCGCGGGCCGGTTCCAGTAGCCGGAGAAGACGTGCGGGCCGCGGACGAGCAACTCGCCGGGGGCGGCGGCGACGGCGGCGGGGCGGCCGGCACGGAGCATGGCGACGTCGGTGAAGAAGTGCGGGACACCGACCGAAACGGGGCGGTCGGCGGCGCCGGAGGCGGGTGCCATGTAGACGCCCGGCGACGCTTCGGTCATGCCGTAGCCCTGCTGGAGGCGCACGCCGCGGTCGAGCCACGCGCGGGCGACGCGCTCCTGCACGGGCGAGCCGCCGTACACGACGCTGGTCAGCGATCCGAGTTCGACGTCCGCCCACCGCGGGTGTTCGCACATCATGCTCAGCATCGTGGGCACCGCGGAGAAGCTGGTGATCCGGGCCTGCTCGATGCGGTCGAGGATCGCCCCCGCGTCGAACCGGGCGACCGGTTCCACGCTGCCGCCCTTGAAGAACGTCGGCAAGGTGACCTGGCCGAGCCCGGTGGCGTGGAACAGCGGCGAGACGCACAGGGCGCGTTCGTCCTGTCCGATGTCGATGTGCGCGAGCTGGTTGATGGTGTTCCAGGTCAGGTTGGCGTGGCTGAGCACGGCGGCCTTGGGTCGGCCGGTCGTGCCGGAGGTGTAGAGCAGCACGGCCGGGTCGTCGGGGTCGACGGCCGGCGGCACCTCCAGCGCGGGCCCGGCGGCGATCGCCGCAGCGAGGTCGGGCGAACCGGCGGGGCCCGGGGCACCGGAGGGCGGGCGCTCGCCCGGGGCCGGCGAACGGTCGTCACCGGCCGGGCCCGTCGACCGGTCGCGATCAAAGGTCGCCGGGCGCGCGGGGTCTGCCGCGTGCACCCGGTCCGCCGGTCCTGCCGGTCCCGCCGCGATGAGAATGCGCAACGTGTCCGGCAACGGCGCCGCCGCGGCCAGGAGCGGGTCGGCGTCCGGGCTGTGCACGAGTACCGCCGCCCCCGAATCCGCCAGCATGTAGCGGATCTCCGCGCCGGAGAGCCGGTAGTTGAGCGGGACGGCGATGGCGCCGAGCAGCCACGTCGCGAAGAACGTCTCGAACGTGCTCGCGGCGTTGACGCCGAGGTAGGCCACGCGGTCCCCGGAGCGCACTCCGCGCTCGGCCAGGTGTCCGGCCAGGCGTGCGGTGCGGTCGGCGAGGGCGGCGTACGTGAGGGCGAGGCCGCCCTCGACGAGTGCCGTGCGCTCCGGGGAGATCCGGGCGCGGCGGGCCGGCCACGTACCGAGCCCGAAGTTCGCGTGGGTGCCCTCAGCTGCGGTGTTCATGGATGGGTCCTCCGCGTCGAGGCAATGACAGGATTCCTTATATCAAGATTCCGTTCAATGGTCACTCGTCCGGGACACACGTCCCGGCATGCGAGACTCGGGGCGCACACGGGCGGGATCACCGGACGAGGAGTCAGGAGTGGGGCGTATGGCGGCGCGGGCCACGGGGAACGACGCACCGGGCGAGGCCGCTCCGTTGCTCCTGTACGCGGTCAAGCAGGTCGAACTCGCGGTGCGCGCGCACCTGGACGAACTGCTGCGCCCGGCGGGCATCACCGCCCTGCAGTACACCGCGCTCACCGTGCTCGACCGCCGCGACGGCCTGACCAGCGCCGAACTCGCGCGCAACTCGTTCGTGACGCCGCAGGCGATGCGGGACCTGGTGACAGCCCTGGAGAAGCGCGATCTGATCGCCCGCCGCCACGACCCCGCGCACCGGCGCCGCCTGCTCATCGCCCTCACCCCGGCCGGGCAGGCGCTCCTCGCGCAGACCCGGGACGAGGTCGGCGCGCTGGAGGAACGCATGCTCGACGGCCTCTCGGACGCCGAGCGCCGGGCGTTCCGCGACTACCTCAACCGCGCCCGGACCGCCCTCGCGGGCGGTCCGGCACAGTAGCCCGGGAGCCGGTCCCGGCGCCTCCCGGAGAGGCCGGCCCGCGCGGGCGAGTCCCGTTCGACCGGAGGAACCAGGACGAGGCCGACGAGTTCCGGCTTCAGGTGGACAGGATCGTCGGACGCGCCCGCGGCGTCCGGGCCTCGATCGCGGCCGCGGCGTCGAGCAGGAGGTCCTCGCGAAAGCGCCTGCCGATCAGCTGCACGCCCGAGGGCAGTCCGTCGGCGACGCCGGTCGGGACCGCGAGGGCGGGGAAGCCCAGCAGCGCCCGCCTCCCGCAACGCCGCCACGCACGCCGCGTCGCGCCATTGGGGGTGCCGTGGTCGGTACCGGCCTTGGCGGTGAAGGCATCCTGGACCACCGCGCCGAAGGGGGTCACGAAGACGCCGCCTGGCGCGCCGCCGCCCTCCGAAGGTCAGTGTGTCCGCAGCGCCACGGCGGTGCGGGACGCCTGTGCGGCGACGCCCGCGATGCTCGACGTGATGAACGAGCCACCGGCCAGGTCGCCGACCACGTGTACGCGCGGGTCGGCGGGGACCACCCCACCGGACGGGTGGCGGACCGCCAGGCCGGTGGCCGACAACGATCGGATCAGGTCCCGGGCCGCGTACGGGACCGCCTGCGCGGGCGCGTTGACGGCGTTCACGACGACCTGCGCGGTGCGTCGGCCGCCGGCATCGCGGATCCGGAACCGCCCGTTCGTCGGCTCGATCGCCTGCACGCCGGAAGAGACGGTGAGCTGACCGGAGTCCAGGAGTCGCATCAGAACGGACGCGTTCACCGGGACCATGGGCGAGGCGACGCTCGTGGCCGTGCGGACGTGGCGGCGCAGCCACGCCCGGTCGGTTTCGCGCAACAGGCGCCAGGCGTAGGGCCCGACGGTGTGTGACGTCTCCTGCAACACGCGGCGGCCGATCCGGGGATCGTCGACCGCGGCGAGCTGCCGCCGCAGGCGTCGGACCGGACCGTCGCCGCCGGCGCCGCGCAGTTGGTCGGTGAACTCGTCGAAGTCCTCACCCGCATCGGTCAGTTCCTTGCGCAGCAGGCCGACGAGGTCGTCGAGCGTGAGGTGTCCCCGGGCGCTGTGCAGCCCTGCCACCCGCTCGACGGTCATGTGTGTCGGCCGCCGGCCGTCCGGGCGTTGCCAGACGTACGGGAGCACCCCGCTGCGCGACAGGAGGGTGATTCGCCCCGAATACCGGTGCGCCGCGAGCGCCACCACGACGTCGACGGCGGTCAGGCCGCTGCCGATGACCGCCACGTCGTCGCCGGCGGCGATGCGGTCGAGCGTGGCGGCGAGCGGATAGGGATCGCCGGTGAAGCCCGTCTCACCGGCAAGTCCGTACAGATCAGGGAGAGTTCCCCCACCCAGGCACAGTGCCACCCGGTCGGCCCGGTGCTCCTGCCCGTCGTCGGTGCGCAGGCTGAGACGCGTGCCGGATCGGAGGCAGGCGTGCGTCACCCGCGCGGCCACGACCCGCACGGGCCAACCCCGTTCGCCCAGTGCCGCCACGGCCTTCTCCGCGGTGTGGACCAGATAGCCGCCGTAGAGCGCGCGCGGGACCAGTGGTTGGCCGAGGAGCGGGTCGATGTGATCGACGCCGCGTTCGCCCAGCCAGGCGGCGAAGTGGCCGAAGTCGCCGCCCCGGACCGACATGAGGGCCGGTGGCGTGTTGACCAGCACCGCGTCCAGGTCCGGACCGTACGGTCGCCCCCGCCACAGGTGCGGTGACGGCTCGAAGACCGTGATGGTGCCGGTGTCGCCTCCTGCGGCGCCGGCCTCGGTGGCGGCAAGCGCGTCCAACAGGCCGACGGCTGCCGCGCCTCCCCCGACGATCGCGATGTCCATGATTCCCCTGATCTGTCTCCGGTGCCCGTGTGTGGCACCGACCCTGCCGGTCCTCGCCGGGGTGCCCCCATCCCTCGTGTTCGGGAGATCGGCGGGCGACGACCCCCTCGAACGAGGGGTTTCGTGCGGTGTGGGCGACAGGGCAGGGTGAGGGACCGGACCGGATGGTGCGGGGACCGGAAGGCGCGCGGGACCGGCGGGCCGGTCAGTCGAGGGGACGTGCATGAGCGATCGACGCCGACCGGTGCTCGCGGCCGCCGAACAGGCCGCCGACGCCCGGGAATTGTTCAGCCGCGTCTCGGCTCGGCTGCGGCGGCTGGTGCCGTTCCACTCGGCCGTGTGGACCGCCGCGGACCCGGAGACCGGCCTGATCACCGCACCGATGCTGGTGGAGAACCTGGGCTCCGGCGGGGGCTGCGCCGCCTACTGGCAAAGCGAACTGCTGGAGGAGAACGTCCTGCCGTTCCGCGACCTGGCCCGCGCGCTCGTACCGGCGGCCGGGCTGCGCGCGGCCACCGGCGATCTGCCCGCCCGCAGCGCCCGGTTCCGGCACCTGCTGCTGGACCAGGGCGTGCACGACGAGCTGCGCGCGGTGCTCCGGATCGGGGACCGACCGTGGGGATTGGTGAGCCTGTTCCGCACCACCGACGCCTTCCACCCGCAGGAGACCGCGCTGCTCGCCGACCTGTCGCGTCCATTGGCCGAGCGGCTGCGGACGTTCGCCCGGCCGGCCGCGTCCGCGCGCGGCACGGATTCCCCGGCGCCCGGCCTGATCCTCTTCGACGAATCCGGCGAAGCCATGTCGGCCAACGACGAGGCGCGGCATCACCTCGCGCGACTGCCCAACGGGCCGTCGTTCCCCACACCGCTGGGACTGGAGCTGCCGATCTGGGTGATCGGCACGGCGCTTCAGGCACGCGCCATCGCCGACGGCCGGTGCCGCGGCAGCGCCCGCGTACGCATCCGCACCACCGACGGCGGCCAATTGACCTGCCACGCCTCGTGCCTCACCGGACCCGGCGGCAGGCCCGGCCCGGTGGCCCTGGTCATCGAGCCCGCGACACCCGCCGACATGGCGGTGCTGGTCGGGGAGACGTACGGCCTGACCTCGCGCGAACTGCAGATCACTCGGCTCGTCGCACGTGGGCTGACCACCGCCGAGATCGCCTCGGAGCTGTTCATCTCGCCGCACACGGTCCGCGACCATCTCAAGACGATCTTCACCAAGGCCGGCGTCTCGAGCCGGGGCGTCCTGGTCGCCCGCTTGTTCACCGATCACCACCGGCCCGCCCGGCCGTGACCGACGGGGACCCGGCGCGCCGGGCAGGCGGCCCCCTGCCCGGGCCGGGCCCGACTCGTCCGACGGCTGCGGTCCGGGAGATTTTCGCCCGGGCCCCGGCCGCGCTATCGGGGCGTCAACACACAGAATTCGTTGCCGTCGGGATCGGCCAGCAGCACCCGGCCGACCTCACCCCGGCCGGTGTCGATTCGAGTCGCCCCAAGGGAAAGCAGACGGTCCACCTCTGCCTGCCAATCACCAGGGACGGACGGAGCGAGGTCGAAATGCAGCCGCTCCTTCCCGGTCCTCGGCATCAGCGGTGGACCACCCCAGGTGAACTTCGGGCCGCCGCGCGGAGAGCGGATCGCGGTCTCCTGGTCCTGATCCCAAACCAACGGCCACTCCATCGCCTTGCTCCAGAAGTAGCCGACTTCCTGTGAGCCGTCGCACGCCAACGCTCCGATGAAGCCGCAGTCGGCGAGGAAGGTGTTGCCCGGCCCGATGACGCACAACTCGTTGCCCTCGGGGTCGGCCAGCACCACATGACTCTCCTCCGGGCGTTGGCCGACGTCGATGTGCCGTGCACCGAGTTCCAACGCCCTGGCCACCGTTTGCTGTTGGTCCTCCAGGGATGTACTCGTTAGATCGAAGTGCATCCGGTTCCGGCCGACCCTTCGCTCCCGGGTCGGAAGAAAACGGATGCGGAACCCGGTGTCGTCACCGGGCAGGAGCGCGACCCCGTCGTCTGGATCATCGACCAATTCCCAACCCAGGAGCCCGGACCAGAACCGCGCGACATCCAGGGGCCGAATCGCATCGAAGCAGACCGCGAACAGTTGACAAGTCATTCCTGCGCATCTCCGATCCACCGACCGCTGCCGACACGGCGCCGTATCGGCACTTCGAACGGAAAGCCTACGGGTGAACCCGTGTCACCCGCAGCGGGCGAATCACCAAGGGGCAGGTTCGTACGCAGATCCCGGCGTACGCAACGGCGGCCACCGATCGCTCGCCCTGCCGCCCCGCGCACACCATTGCGGCGGGCACGGCTATGGACGGACGGTGCCGGCGCGGACTTCGAGAGGGTCACCGCTGCCCGGGTGCGCCGGCTGCGAGCGGGGGACCGGATCGCCGGCTTCGTCGTCGACCGTGTCGGTCACCGCGCCCGCCCCCGCGGCGTCGGCGTCCCCCTCTTCCGAACGCGCCCCCGTCGGTTGTTGCGGTCCGGCGTTCGCTCGCGGCGGGGGAGGCAGGACGGCGGGAGCGAAGTTGGCGAAGGGTTCGGCGGCGGCGATCAGGTCGGCCAGGGCCGGTGAGGTCGCGGCGTCGGGATGGTCGGCGAGTGCCCGGCGGGCGGCCGTGACCGCCGCGCGCAGTTCCTCGTGACGGGTGGTGGGCATCGGCGGGTTCCTTGTCCGGGTCGGTGTCGGTCCGGGGCCGTGCCCGACCGCGGGGGTGTCCGGGGCCTACCCCCGTGCCGAGGCACGGAAGCGGGAGCCGCGTCGTGCCCGGTGCCGGACACGGCCGACGATAGGGCCCGTGGCACCGCATGGCGACCGGCGCGCGGGGCGCGGACGCTGCCGGGAGTGGTGGCGCCGGCGTGCGATCGGTCACCGAGTTCGGTCCGATGCCACCCAAACGCACCGGGCGCGGGGTGCCGAAACGGCACCCCGCGCCATGCCGGGGAGGTTCATCCGTCGAGGAAGCGCAGCAACTCCGCGGTGACGAACCCGGGGTTCTCCTCGACCAGCCAGTGCCCCGCGTTCGGCACGTCCACCGCGCGCACGATGTTGGTCATCCGCGGGGCCGCGGTGGCCCGGATCGGGTCGAGCTGCCCCTGGGCGGTCAGGAGCAGGGTCGGGACACGTGTCGGCGCTGCCGCCACGGTGTCGCGGACGTCCTTGTCGAGGGCGCGGTAGAGCTCGAAGCCGCCGGACAGGACCTCGGGCCGGCGGTAGGTCCGGGTGTACTCGTCGATCTCCGCGTCGGTGAACGGGGATCGCTCCGACGTGCCGCCGAACGCCGGGCCGCCGAACGAGACTTGCGGATAGAACAGTGCCAGGTAGTCGCGAACGTCGTCACCGACCACCGTCTCGGGGACCCGGCGCTGGGAGTGGAAGGCGATGTGCCAGCTGAGCGAGCGGTAGGTGGGTGCGTCGATCGCGGGTCCGGGCAACGGCAGGTCGAGGTAGCCCAGGCGCGCGGTGTCCGCGGGGAACCGGGTGGCGTATTGGAACGCCACCGCGGCGCCGAAGTCGTGCCCGACGACGCGGGCGTCGCGCAGCCCGAGTCGATCGGCGATCAGGGTGTGCACGTACCGCGCCAGGGTGGCTTTGTCGTAACCGGTCGGGGAGCCGGAGCTGTCGCCCAGCCCGGGGAGGTCGACCGCGTACACGGTGTGGTGCTCGGCCAGGGCCGGCATGATCGGCCACCAGCCGAACCAGGTCTGCGGCCAGCCGTGGATCAGCACCACCGGCGGCCCGCTTCCGCCGGTCACGTAGTGCATTCGCACGCCGTCGACGTTTTTGAACTCGTGCCGGAAGGTGTTCTTGAACTTCGGGTCGTCCCGGGTGGCGGCGGTGTAGGCGGGCGCGTCCTCGGCGGCCGGTGTGCCGCAGGCGGCGGCGCAGACGGTCAGCAGGAGGGTGAGCGTGACGGCCACCACCGTCCGTGCGGATCGCAGGGAGCGGCGTGGCGACGGCCGTGGTGCGGGGATCATCTGTTCCTGTTCCTGGAGAAGGTGGGGGAGCCGGCGCCGGGTCGCGCCGACGATCCGCTCGCGTGTCAGGCGGTGCGGCGGATGAGCAGGACGTGGTCGGTGACCTCGGCGGTGCGCCCGCCCGGTCCGGTCGCGATCCGGCGGGGTGCGTCGGCCCGCTCGACCGTCCACGCCGCCGGATCCAGGTCGATCTCCGCGGCGACCTCCAGCGGGGTCGGGTACCGGACGCCCGGATCCTGGTTCCACGACCACGGCGCGGTCGAGCCGTGGTCGACGACCAGCAGCCGCCCGCCCAGGCGCAGCGCGTACGCGGCGACGCGCAGGATGGTCGACCTGTCCGACTCGACGGGGGTGTGCAGGTAGTGGGCGCAGATCAGGTCGAACCGGCCCGGCGGGAACGATTCCCACAGGTCGTGCCGCCGGGCACCGACCCGGTCGCCCAGGCCGCGTGAACGGGCAAGGTCGGCGAGGCGCTCGACCGCCACGGCCGAGACGTCGACGGCGGTGACGTGCCACCCCCGGCGGGCGAGCCACAGCGCGTCGCCGCCGTCACCGCATCCGAGGTCGAGCACCTCGCCGGGCGGCAGGCTCGCGACCGTCTCGGTGAGGCGGTCGTTCGGCCGCGGGTCGGTGGCTGCCGGTCGGGCCGCGTAGACGCCGTCCCAGAACGCGAACGCATCGTTGGTATGCATCGAAACTCCTTCCGTGGGAATGCGCTCAGTCTTCGCGGACGCCCCACGACCTGGCACGAAAACTTGCGGTTCTGGCAAGATCGGCTCGTGGATATCGAAACGGAAGACGTGCTCGACGCGGTGGGACCGCGGCTGCGTGCGCTGCGCCGCGACCGCGGCATCACCCTCGCCGATCTCGCGGCGACGACCGGGGTGTCGGAGAGCACCCTGTCCCGGCTGGAGAGCGGGCAGCGCCGGGCGACCCTGGAGTTGTTGCTGCCGCTGGCCCGGACCTACGACGTTCCGTTGGACGACCTCGTCGGTGCCCCGCGCACCGGCGATCCCCGGATCCACCTGAAGCCGATTCGGCGGTTCGGGATGGTCTTCGTTCCGCTGTCCCGGCGGCCGGGCGGTACCCAGTCGTTCAAGATGGTCATCCCCGCTCGGCCGAAACCGCTCGAACCGACCCCGCAGACGCACGAGGGCTTCGAATGGCTGTACGTGCTCAACGGCCGCCTGCGGCTGGTGCTCGGCGAGCGCGACCTGACGTTGTCGCCCGGTGAGGCGGCCGAGTTCGACACGTCCGTGCCGCACTGGCTGGGCAGCGCCGACGGCGGCGCGGTCGAACTTCTCATTCTGTTCGGCCTGCAGGGGATACGTGCGCACGTGCGCACCGGCTCCCATCGGTCGTCCGACGGCGAGAGCCGGCGATGAACTCGGCGATATGGCGGTGTGAGACCCCCGCGGTCCGTGCGGACGTCGCGCCACCGAGTGCCGGTGAGCACCGGCGAGCGTCGTCGATATCGTGCGTCACATGATCAACTCACCTGCAGGACGAGACGATGCCGAAGTCGCGATAGCCGCGGCGAGCGCCGGCGCGGACGTGGTACGCGAGATGTACGGGCGACGATTGGCCCGTATCGACAAGGGCGGAGGGGACTTCGCGACCGCCGCCGACGTCGAGGCGGAGAAGACGATCCTCGGTGTCATCGGCGCGGCCCGACCCGAAGACGCGGTGCTCGGCGAGGAGGGCGGCCGGCGGGGTGCCACCGGGGCCGCGCGCCAGTGGCTGGTGGATCCCCTGTGCGGGACGCTGAACTACGCCGTCGGCAACATGGTGGTGGCCGTGAACGTGGCGTTGCGCGAGGGGGCGGCGGCGGTGGCCGACCCGTTCGCCGGCGAGGTCTTCTGCACCGACGGCGAGACCGCGTGGGTGCGGCGCGACGGCGTGGACGCGCCGCTGGTACCCACGTCCGCCACACGGCTGGTGGATGTCAACCTGGATCCGCCGTTCCCGAGCGCGCCGGGCGTGCGGGCCGTGGACCTGCTGGCCCATCCCGGTTTCGTCGAGCGGTTCCGGCCGCGGGTGGTGTCCTCGACGCTGGCGTTGGCCTGGGTCGCGGCCGGCAGGCGCGCCGCGTACGTGACCGACGGCGGCGACCTTTCGGGGAGCGTGCACTTCGCCGCCGGGATCGCCCTGTGCCGGGCGGCCGGTTGTGTGCTCACCGGGATCGACGGCGCCCCGATCGGAGGGTCGGCCCGCGGACTGGTCGTGGCCGCCGACGCCGAAACCCACGCGCTGCTGATGTCGATGATTCACCACCGAGGCTGAAACCCGGTCGGGACGGGGCGCACCGGGCGGGTTCAGCCGAGGTGGATGAGAAACCAAGGGACGTCCGACGCACCGGTGACACGCAGGGGGGCAGGAGCGGTCGACGGTGCCTCGGAGGGGCACACGGCCTTGGTGGAGCGTCGATTCGCCCGGTTCGCGGTCGGCCCCGGACGGGATCTCGCGCTGCCGGGCGCCGGTGCCACCGGCGTGCGATGGCGGGCACTGGCCGCGCTCGCCGAGGAGGACCTCGCGCTCGGCCGACTGGCCGAGGGGCACGCGGACGCGCTCGCGATCATCGCCGAGGTCAAAGATCCTTCGAGGTGCTGTTCCGGTGAGTCGCTTACTGCCCTCGCACCGCCGCTTCGAGGACATGTACGCGCACTCCGCGGACCCTTGGCAGTTGGGCGAACGCGCCTACGACCGCCGCAAGTACGCGTTCACGCCGGCCTCCCTGTCCCAGGAGCGCTATCGCAGCGCATTCGAACCCGCCTGCTCGGTCGGGGTGTTGACCGCGGCACCGGCGCCGCGCTGCGACCGCTTGCTCGCCTGCGACCTGGTGTCGGTCGCCGTGGAGCAGTTCTGTTGGACGTCCTCATCCGCGCGGACGGCCCCGCCGCCGCGCTGTCGCCCGCGGCTCGCGAGGGACTGCGTTGAGCGCCCGCCGGACGGGTCGACCGGTGCGCGCGGTGGCCGTGGTCGTACCGGCGCGCGACGAGGAGGCTGAACTCCTTGGCTGCCTGGCCGCGTTGCGCGTCGCGCGGGTGCGCCTGGCGACCCGGGGGGTGGCCGCGACCGTCGTGGTCACCGCCGATCGGTGTCAGGACCGTACCGCCGAGATCGCCCGCGCCTTCGGTGCCCGGGTGGTCGAATCGGACGCGGGCGCCGTGGGCGCGGCCCGGGCGGCCCGCGGTGTTGGCCGAGGATCGGGGCGCCCCCGAGGACCTGTGGCTGATGAGTACCGACGCGGACAGCCGGGCGCCCTCGGCCCGCCTGGACTGTCGGGCGCCTGCGGGCTTCGGCCACGACCTGCGTGCACCGCCGCCCCGCCCCGGCCGACCTCGACTCCTATGCGCGACAGCACCCGAACTGGCAACGCTGCGGCGCCGACACGCCGGCCTCCTTCGAGTGCGCCACCGTCGAGGTGCCGCTGGACTACCGCGATCCCGCCGGTCGCGGCATCGACGTGGCGATCTCCCGGATCAAGGCGGCGAACCCCGCCAAGCGGCACGGCGTCCTGCTGCTCAACCCCGGCGGTCCGGGCGGTCCCGGGCTCGGCCTGCCGTGGGAACTGGAAGCCCAGTTGCCGCAGGACGTGAAGGATCGCTACGACCGCATCGGCTTCGATCCGCGCGGCGTCGGCCGCAGCACCCCGGTGAACTGCGACCTCACCCGCGAGGAACAGCGCGCGTTCCGGCCCGCGCCCGTACCTTCGACGCCAACGTCGTCTGGGCCCGGACGGTCGCCGACAAGTGCCGTGCGCACACGGGCGATCTGCTCCCGCACATCACCACCCACAACACCGCCCGGGACATGGACGTGGTGCGCACGATCCTGGGCGAGCGCAAGATCTCCTATCTGGGCCTGTCGTACGGAACCGCACTCGGCGCGGTCTACACGCAGATGTTCCCCACCCGCGCCGACCGGTTCGTGCTGGACAGCGCGGTCGATCCCAAGCGCATGTGGCGCGGAATGATCCAGGTCTGGGGCTCGGAGACGGAGCCGGCGTTCCAGCGGTGGGCAGCGTGGACTGCCGAGCGCTCGGCCACCCATCACCTGGGGGAGACTCCGTACGAGGTTGCCGAGACGTTCCGGAACCTGGTCGACCGCGCCGACCGCGACCCGGCAGGCTGCCCCTCCGGGCGGGCGGTACGAGCGGGTCAGTGGCGGCCGTGGGCGCTGTCCGATGCCCCGCCGAAGAGTCGGGCAACAGCGCGGAAGGGGAGGGTGACCACGGTGGCGATGGCGCTGCCCACGCTCCGCAAGACATCGGCTATTGCCTTGAACATCAGTGGTACCTCCGACCTGTCTGCGGCGGACAACCGATGGCCGCCGCGCACTGCCCCGTAGGGTGCGTCTGCCCGATGGGGGGTAGAGAAAACCGGCTCGATTCCGTGGCCCGAACCCCTGGCGCACCCCTCGGCCCGACCGCACCAGGCACACCGCTTCGTCGACCCTGCCGCCCCCGTACGCGCACTGATGTCGCCCACCGGCAACCGTTGCTCCCGGGATCCGATATTTTCGGCAGGTGCGTCCGACGAACGAAGGACACAGAGATGAGCGTTGACTACGACGACGGTGTGCTCCGCGTCGAACGGATCTCGCCCCCGCCCGGGATCCGGCTGACCGGTGAGGTCGATCTCGACAACTGCGCGCACGTGCGTTCCGCGTTGGACTCGCAGTCCGATGCCGGGCCGGGGGATCTCCTGGTCGACGTGTCGTCGCTGGGGTTCATCGACGTCGCCGGCGTGCGGATTCTTGTGGAGACGGCTCGCGGAATGGAACAGGGGCGACGCCTGGTCCTGCGTCGGGCCTCCGAGGACCTGTGCGATCTGGTGGAAATGGCAGGATGGGATCGGGTGCCCGGCCTGACAGTGGAGAGGGTGACAACCGGATGAACACGGCAACGACGTTCCGCCACGACGCCCTCCTTTATGCGGGCTTGGACGACTTCGTCAAGCGCACCGCAGGCTTCGTCCGCGAGGGTCTGGTCGCCGACGAGGCTGTGGCCGTCGCGGTGATCCAACCTCGCGCGGGCGCCCTGCGCGAAGAACTCGCCGCCGACGCCGCTCACGTCACCTGGATCGACATGGAACGGGTCGGTCGCAATCCGGCCCGCATCATTCCCGCCTGGGCGCAGTGGACCCAGGAGCAGGGCACGCGCGTCTTTCGCGGTATCGGCGAGCCGATCTGGGCCGGCCGCGACGACGCCGAACTCGTCGAGTGTCGCCATCACGAGACCCTGCTCAACCTGGCTTTCGACGGCGTGCCCTGGCAACTCCTGTGCCCCTACGACACCACCACCCTCGATGCGGGCACCATCGACGCGGTTCGCCATTCCCATCCTCAGGTCTTGCACGGTGCGGCCCGCATCGATCACCCACACCCGGAGCCCGACCACTTCGCGGCCACCCTGCTCGGCCCCGCCCTACCGCCCGCGCCCGACCACGCCGAGCACCTGGCGTTCCGTTCGGGCGAACTCGCCGGTGTGCGAGCGCTGGTACGTAGGGTCCTGTCGGATGTGGCCCGTGCGCAGACCAACCACGCCCTCCTGGCGATCAGCGAGATCGCCGGCAACAGCGTGGCGCACGGCGGGGGCGCGGGCACGATCAGCCTGTGGCGGCAGGATTCGTACCTCGTCTGCGAGATCCGGGACGCGGGCCGGGTGGTCGACCCGCTCGCCGGGCGCCATCGGCCCACGCCGGACCAGGACGGCGGCCGCGGATTGTGGATCGCCAACCAGATCTGCGACCTGGTCCAGATCCGATCGACCGAAACGGGAACGGTCGTCCGGCTGCGTGTCGACGTGGCTTCGTAGCCGGCCGGACTCGCGCCCGCGGACGCGATGCGCTCCTCGGCCTCCGCACGGTCGAGGGGCGATCACCGGGCCCCGGCTGTTCGCCGCCCGCCTGGCGTCCCGGCTGCGCCTCATCTGCGCGTCTTCGCCGCGCTGCGGCAGACGGACCGGCCCGGCAGCACCGCGATCGATCCGAACTGCGCTGCCTCGCCGACGGGTTGGGCAAGGAGCGGAAGGCGGTCCGGAGACTTTGGGCGTTTTGATCGCGCGGATCGTTCAGGCGAGGATCGGCGACGTCAGGGCCCCGACCGGTCAACCGGCCGTGTGCCAGGGGCCCATGCCCAGGCGCCGCGTGTTGCCGAGGTCGATCCCGCCCGGGATCGCTATCTGTTGCCGGGACTGTCCCGGAAGCGGCGCGACATCGAGGTAGCGCCCGTTCCGAGCGGCCCCCGCCCCGTCCGTGACGGTGTTGCGCCACGCGACCGCGGAGATCGCCCGCTCGCCGGGACGCAGGGTCACCGGTCGCGGCTCGGCCTGGAAGTTCTCCATGGTGAGGATCGAGGCCGCCCCCGGCTCGATTTCGACGTCGAGTGCGGCCTGCTCGGCGTCCAGGACCCGGATACCGGGATATCCGGTCACGGTGCGGGTCGTATCGCCGCAGTTGACCATCGTCAGGCTTGTCGCCCGCAGCCCCATCGCCGCGTCGGGTTCCTCTGCCGTGATCCGAAGCCCGGACTCCGGGCAACCGACGGGCCGAGCCGAGGCGTTCGGCGTCGTCACGACGTCGCGGTCGTTCGGTAGGGACGACGCTCCGTGCTCCCCGCGGGACGTCGGTACGGACGTCGACCCGCCCCCGCCGCCGGCGTTGCGCGCGGTCGACTCGTCCGCGCACCCGCTCCCACCCACCACGACCGCGGCCACAAGCAGCCCGCCGGTCCACGCCCACCGCATACGCCGACCTGTTTTCATTCGACGATGATTCCACGCGCCTTCGCCGGGCGGGGTGTCCGTTGCGCTGTCGGCTCGTTGCCCCGTTGGCTCGCCGACTTCCCGACGGAGCGGACTGCGAAGCGGTCGGCCCGTGCTGCCGGGCACCAGGTGGCTTCGAGCAAGTACTGAGCGGACCGGGGCCGTTTCCGCATGTGACGGAGCTCGAAAATCTAGTGCGGGCGCAGTAGACATCGCCAGATTCGATGAGTATGTTTTCTGTCGTAGCCAAGCAAGTCAGTGAGGCGCGGCGGAGACGAAGCGGCGCGCGTTGTCCAGGGTTCGACGGCGGAGTCCCGGGGCCGTGAATTGTTCGGCAAGGGTTCCGGAGGCTGGTTGTCGGGCCGAGGGGAGTCGAGGAGAACCGAGGGCGGTCCACGGGGTCGCCGTGCAGGACGGGCAGCAACCGGCAGTACCTGCACTTCGGTTGTATCCGCAGTGGCAGTACTCGTTGCACCACGAAGGCAGGAGAGGAAGGAGTGAACGCCATCCGGATCGCCCGCTCGGCGCGGTAGAGGTTGCTCGGCCGAGTGGGATCCGTAGAGACGCCGGTACGAAAGGTGGTCCACGGTCACGCAATTGCGATCCCCGCGCCCCCGCCATCTGGGGTGGACGCGGAACAAGTAGGCCGACACGTCGGTGTCGGTGGATGGTGTGGATTTCTTTCGGGTCCCTGGTGCCGCACGGCACCAGGGACCCTCGACGCGTTTACGAACAGCTGTGACGAATGTGAACTCGATGGATGTGAACTCAAGAAAGGCGCCGATGGCTCCCGAATCCGGTTCGACCCCGCCCAAGGCCGACAGGCTCGACGACGACGACTACCCCGCCTACACGATGGGCCGCGCGGCCGCATTGATCGGCGCCTCGCAGGGTTTCCTGCGCGCCATCGGCGACTACGGTTTGATCACCCCATTGCGCTCCGAGGGCGGCCACCGCCGTTACTCCCGCTATCAGTTGCGTATCGCCCAGCGCGCCCGCGAACTCGTCGACCAGGGCACCGCCGTCGACGCCGCCTGCCGCATCGTCATCCTCGAGGACCAACTGGAAGAAGCCCTGCGCCTGAACGCCGAATTGCGCAAGGCGACCCAGACCCAGCCGGACGAGAGCTGACCCACCGAACGAGCGCCGACCCACCGAGGATGCTCGGGCGCGGCGTTCCCGACAGGCGCGCGCCCTCAGGGCTCGGGCGGCCGGACCGGACCGCCGAACGCGCGACAACGGTCATTCCACGCCCCTGTCGCGCGATCCGCGTCGCCGGCGTGGGTACCGACCGGGCATGTGGTGACGCCCCGGTGGCGAGACATCGACACGAGCGAAAATCTGTCATGTCGGAGATAGACATTCGCGTTCAACGTGGCTAACGTTCCAAGTGTAGGAACCGAAGGAAACGTCGAGCGGGCGTGCCGGATGGCTTGCCAGCGCGGCGGAGAATGTCGAGAGTTCGTCGGGGCCGGTGTGTGCGAAGGGCTCCGGCGGCGGATGTACACAGGATCGTCGGACAGGTCGAGACCAGGAAGAAGAGGGTTTCGGCCGACGGCGAGGCAAGGAGCAAGGCAAGCGAAGTACATCGCACAGCACACAGCACACAGCACACAGCACAGAACACAGAGTGCAACAGCGGCAACAGATCCACCCAGCATTCGCAGGCCAGAGGAAGAAGGGAAGGGTTCCAGACGCCATCGGATAGCCCGCCATCGGCGACATGGCCGAGCGGGCACCGCGGTCCATCCGAACGGAAGGTGGTCTTCGGTCACGCACAAGCGATCCCCGCACACCCCACTGCCGCGTGCGGCAGTGCTGCGGATACGACACCGGGCTTCGTAGCCGGTGGATGGTGAGACAACCCGAAATCCCGGACCCCGGTGCCACGGCACCGGGGTCCTCGTCATGAGCGGCGAGTACGGGCCCGTCGGCAGCGCGAGCGAGGAGATCGCGGCCCACACACCGAACGCCCCGGCCTGCTCGCCCCGTCAATGCGTGACGGGTTTTCGCCCCGGCCCGGCTCATGCCGACTTCGACAATCCCGTCCGGGTCGGGCTCCGAGCCCATGTCGGTGTCCGAGCCCGGTCCGAGCGCGATCCCGCCGGGAGCAGCCACGCGAAAGCCGCGATCGTACTCCGGCAGCGAGCCGCCCGTCTCCATACGGGCGCGTGAGCGGCCGATGGACGCAGCCGTCAGCGGCCGGCTCGACCCTGGTCGGGTCGGGCGTGGATCGGGACGAGGAGGGTCGGGGACTTGGCGTGGTGGAGGACGGTGTGGGTGATGCGGCCGAGGTTGGGGCCGAAGCGGCCGGTGTCGCGGTGGGCGGTGAGCACGATCAGCTCGGCGTCGGCGCTCGCGGTGATCAGGGCGTGTGCGGGAGTGTCCAGGACGACGTCCTCGGTGACGGTGACGTATGGGTACTTCTCGCCGAGGGGCTCGAGTGCGGCGGCCAGGGTGGCCCGTGCAGCCGCCCGCCGGTCGTCCATGACCGACACGGCCGGGGCAAACCCGACGCGGCCGGCCATCGTCGCGGCGGGGTAACGCCAGGCATGGATGGCGCGCAGGGGCAGGTGTCGGGCCTGGGCCTGGGCGAACGCGGCTTCCAGGGCGGGGGTGCAGTCGTCTTCGGAGACGCCGACCACGATCGACTTCGGGGTGCGATCGGCGGCGGTCGCGTGGTCGGGATGGACGACCAGGAGCGGGCACCTGGCCGCCGCGGCTGCGGGGAGGCTGACCGAGCCCATCAGGAGGCCGGCGAAGCCGCCCATCCCTCGGCTGCCGACGACCAGAAGCGCGGCGCGATCGCTCGCGGCCTCCAGCGCGTCGATGGCGTTGGCGAGTTCGACCGTGGCGAGCACCGACAGGTCGCCATGGCGGGCACGGGCACGGGCGGCGCCGCGGTCGACGATGGTGCGGGCGTTCTCGCGCAGTTGTCGACCGAAGCGGTCGTCGGCGCCGGCGACTTCGACCCATTCCAGCGCGTGCAGCACTTCGAGGGTGCTGTGTCGGAGCACCGCCTCGTCGGCGGCCAGGTCCACGGCGCGTTCGGCACCGGGCGAGCCGTCGAATCCGACGACGACGTGGCCGAGGACCGGAGTCGGAGGGGAGGGCGATCCGGTCGCGGAGGTCGACGGCTGGCTCATGGCGCGTTCCTTTCGGGCGATGATCGGGGGCCGGTCGCCTGCCCGTGCTTCGGGTGCCCGGGGCCGGCACACCTCAGTCGTGGTCGCCCGAGGTCTCGTCGTACGGGGTCGGCACGACCACGAGGGGGCAGCGGGCGTGGCGGATCAGCCCTTGGCTGACCGAGCCCAGCAGCAGGCCCGCGAAGCCGCCTCGACCGCGGGTGCCGACGACCAGGCACAGGGCGTGCTCGGCGGCCTCGCGCAGAACCTCGACGGGGTGTCCGACGGCGACTTCGCGGTGTACCGGCACGCTCGGGTACTTCTCGGTCCAACCGGCGAGGGTCTCGGCGAGCGCGAGTCGGCCCTCCTGCATCTCCTCGCGCATCCGCAGCCCGGCCACGAGCCCGCCGGACAGTTGCCGGACATTGACCGCCACGATCGTGGCGCCGCGGCGGGCGGCCTCGTCGAAGGCGTACGCCACCGCGGGTTCGGAGCGCCGTGCGCCGTCCACCGCGACCACGATGGTCGGGGGCTCGGCGCCGGTGTGTTCGGGTTCGCGGACGACGACCACCGGGCACCTCGCGTGCGCGGTGACGGGTACCGCGATACCGCCGGTGGTCAGCAGCTCGGTCGCCGTGGACAGTCGGCGGGAGCCGAGCACGATCATCGCCGCGTCCCGGCTCTGCTCGCGCAGGGCGGCCACCGGCGTCCCGTCGGCCAGGACCGCGTTCACGCTCAGCCCGGGGTGGCGGGTCACCACGAGGTCCCGGGCCTCGTCGAGCGCGCGGAGGCCGGCGTCGCGGAAGCGTTCGCTCCAGGTCTGCCGGTGCGGGTTCAGCTCGGGGTTGCGGTCGGCGTCGGCCGGCCAGTCGAGCGCGTGCACCAGGCGCAGCGGCAGGGCGCGCCGGGCCGCCTCGTCGGCTGCCCACACCATCGCGAGCCGACCCGCGTCGGTGTGTTCGACTCCCACGACGATCGGCGTCGTCTTCTCGTGCGTGGTCACGGTCGACTCCTTTCCCGGGGCCGATTGCCTGTCGGCCCCTGTGGTGAACACTGCTCGGTGCCGACGGGTCCGGACAGGGCCGTTGGACCCGGGCGTGGGGACCGGTCGGCCCTGCCTGGCGCCGGTGATCGGCGCGAGGCTGGCGGTGAGCGGCGCGGGTGCGCCACGGCCGAAGGGAACGGTCCATGAACGAGTTCGGCACACCGCACGAGGTCTGGGCATTGGCTGCGGACGGCGAGACGGTACTGCTGCGGCCGCCGGGGCCCGAGGATCGGGATCGGGTGCTGGCGATGCACCACGCCATGTCGGCGGAGAACCTGTACCTGCGGTTCTTCGGCGCCTCGCCGTCGTCGGTGCGCGAGACCGCCGAGCGGGTGTGCAGGCCGGGTCGGGCCGGGTACGGCGCGCTGATCGCGCTCACCCACGACGGGGGCGAGGTCATCGGGGTGGTCGAGTACAACGGCGACGCCGGCACCGGCGAGGCCGAACTCGCCTTGGCCGTGACGGACACATGGCACGGCCGGGGAATCGGCACCCTGCTGATCGAGCACGCGGTCACGATGGCCCGCGTGGACAAGGTGCACACGCTGGTCGCGGACACGCTGCCGTGGAATCGGCCGATGCTGCGGGTCCTGGAGGACATGGGGCTGCCGGTGCGCAACCGGCTCGTGGCGGGTGTGATGAGCTGTGTGATCCCGTTGGACGGCGACATTCCCTCCACCGAGCGATACCTGACCGCCCTGGCGCGGCGGGAGGCTCTCGCGGACGTGGCCAGTCTGGTGCCGCTGTTCGCACCCCGATCGGTCGCGGTGGCGGGCGCCGGGCGTCGGGCGGACTCCGTCGGCCGAGCCCTGCTGCGCAACGTCAAGGCGGCGCACTACACCGGGACTCTGGCCGTGCTGCACCCCACCGCGACCGAGGTGGACGGAGTGCCGGCGTTTCCGACGCCGGATCAGCTCCCGGAGGTGCCCGATCTGGTGGTGGTGGCCGTCCCCGCCGAGGCGGTCCCCGCGCTGGTCGAGGACTGCGGACGCGCCGGCGTGCGCGCCCTGGTCGTGGTCACCTCGGGGGGTACGCCGGAGCAGGCCGCGCGCGTGCACGACTCCGTCCGCCGACACGGCATGCGGATGGTCGGCCCCAACTGCCTGGGCATCGCGCAGACCGATCCCACCACGGCGTTGAACGCGACCTTCGGCTGGGTCGTGCCCGGGCCCGGCAGCGCCGGGGTGGCGGTGCAGTCGGGCGGTGTCGGGATCGCGTTGACGGAGCAGTTGAACCGGCTCGGGATCGGGGTGTCGACCTTCGCGTCGCTCGGTGACAAGTACGACGTCAGCGGCAACGACATGCTTCAGTGGTGGCAGGCCGACACCCGGACCTCGATGGCGATCCTGCACCTGGAGTCCTTCGGCAATCCGCGCAAGTTCTCCCGGATCGCACGCACCGTCGGCCGCACCAAGCCGGTGCTGACCGTCGACGCCGGACGCTCCGCCGCCGGACGCCGCGCCGCCGGATCGCACACCGCCGCCGCGGTCACCCCGACCGTGGCGCGCGGGGCGCTGTTTCGCCAGGCCGGAGTGACCGCCGCACAGACCCTCGGCGACCTGGTCGCGGTCGCCGCGCTGTTGCACGCCCAGCCGCTGCCCGACGGTGCCGCGGTGGCGGTGATCGGCAACGCGGGCGGCGCCGGGGTGCTCGCCGCGGACGCCTGCGTGGACGCGGGCTTGGCCGTTCCGCGCTTCGGCCCCGACCTCGAAGCCGACCTCCGCGCCCTGCTGCCCGCCGGCGCCGCGTGCGCCAACCCGGTGGACACCACCGCCACCGTCGACGGCGAGACCCTACGACGGTGCGTGGACCGGGTGTTGGCGGCCGGCCACGTGGACGCCGTCGTTTTGGCCCTGGCCCCGACCGCGCTCGGTGACCCGCTCGGCGAGATCCTCGCGGGCCCCGCGGACCGTGGGCGGCCCGTCCTGGTGATTGCCCCCGAACGCGCCGCCGCGGTCGAACTGTTGCCCGCCGTGGGCGGGAAGGTCCCGGTGTACGGCGACGCGCGCACCGCGGCCGTCGCGCTCGCGCACGCCTACGAGCGCGCGATGTGGCTGACCCGACCGCGCGGAACGGTGCCGGCGTTGACCGACGTCGATCGCGGGGCGGCCCGCTCGCTCGCCGCCGAGTTCCTGCTGCGCGAGCCCGACGGCGGCTGGCTGCCGCCGCGCGAGTGCGCACGCATGCTGGGCGCGTACGGCATCGAGGTGAGCCCCTGGCGGCAGGCCTTCGACGCCGAGGAGGCCGTGGCGATGGCCCGCGAACTCGCGCCGCTGGGCGTCGACGGCGCGGTCGTGCTCAAGGCGTACGGCCCGCACATCGTGCACAAGAGCGATGTGGGTGGGGTCAGG
Source organism: Embleya scabrispora DSM 41855 (assembly GCF_000372745.1). GTDB lineage: Bacteria > Actinomycetota > Actinomycetes > Streptomycetales > Streptomycetaceae > Embleya > Embleya scabrispora. The sequence goes on from NZ_KB889664.1 coordinate 429,442, forward strand.
TTGCGGCTGGTCGGTGACGACGCGGTGCGTGCGGCGTTCACCGACCTCGCCCATCGGATCGGGGCCCTGATGGAGAGCGTGGTCGTGCAACCCATGGCCGCCTCCGGCGTCGAACTGATCGCCGGGGTGACCCAGGACGAGGTACTGGGCCCGCTGGTGGTGTTCGGACTCGGCGGCGTGACCACCGACGTGCTCGGCGACCACGGCGCGCGGCTGACCCCGCTGACCGACCTGGACGCACACTCGCTGCTGGCCGGTTCGCGCGGGGCACCGCTGCTCTACGGCCACCGGGGCGGGGCACCCACCGACACGGCCGGGATCGAGAACGTCCTGCACCGACTGTCCAGGCTCGCGGACGACGTGCCGCAACTCGCGGAAGCCGACCTGAACCCGCTGGTCGCCCGCCCCGACGGGGTCACCGTCGTCGACGCCAGGATCCGCCTCGCCCCGCGACACGGACAGGATCCGTACCTGCGGCGACTGCGCTGAACCCGGAGGCCGGCGCAGATCCGAGCCACACGTCGGCCCCGCGTCGCGAAGGTCGAGAGGGACCGGCGGCCGGTTGCCGCCGTCAACCCAGCGGCACGCGCCATTCCAGGAGTGCGCCGGCCTCGGGAGCTGGTCCGAACGAGCAGGTGCCACCGAGGGATTCGGCCCGCTCTCGGATGTTCCCCAGGCCGCTGTCACGGGTCGGGGAGGTGGGCGGGCCCACGCCGTCGTCGCGCACCTGTATCCGCACGTACTTGTCGTCCGCCTCGACATGCACCTCCACGCGGCTCGCGTGGGCGTGCCGGGCGGCGTTCGCCAGTGCTTCGCGCAGCACCGCGATCACCTGGGCGGCGATCGGCTCGGACACCCGGGTGTCCAACAGGCCGTCCACGCGCAACGTCGGGGCGAAGCCCAGCATTTCGGTGACCGCGTCCACCTCGCGCAGACAACGCGAACGAAGTCCCGTACCGGCGTCGCGCCCCCGGGCCTTGAGGGAGAAGATCGTCGACCGGATCACCTTGATCGTGTCGTCCAACGCGTCCACCGCGGATTCGACCCGCTCCAGGGCCTCGGGGTGCTCGATGAAGCGCGTCGCGCTCTGCAGCGTCATACCCGTGGCGAACAGGCGTTGGATGGCCAGGTCGTGCAGGTCCCGGGCGATCCGGTCGCGGTCCTGCAACACGGTCAACAGTTCGGCGTCGCGGCGGCGCTCCGCGATCTCCAGGGCCAGCGCCGCGTGGTCGGCGAAGCCGGTGACCATGCGCACCACCGCGTCCGACAACTGCGGGCGCCCCGCCCGGTTGGCGACCTGGAGCACACCCCGGATGCGCTCGTGGGTGCCCAGCGGCAACAGGAACGCCGAGCCGAGATC
>NZ_KB889665.1 GCF_000372745.1 Embleya scabrispora DSM 41855
GCGTGTTCGGTGGTGCGGCGTGCGCGATACTGGGATTGAACCAGTGACCTCTTCCGTGTCAGGGAAGCGCTCTCCCGCTGAGCTAATCGCGCGGGAAGTTCACCCTCGGCACGGAGCCTTGGGGTCTCTTGGAGGTGGAGACGGGATTTGAACCCGTGTAGACGGCTTTGCAGGCCGTTGCCTCGCCTCTCGGCCACTCCACCAAGTGAAGGAACCATAGTGGTTGCCCACCACATTCCTCTACTTCTTCCGAGCGGACGACGAGATTCGAACTCGCGACCCTCACCTTGGCAAGGTGATGCTCTACCAACTGAGCCACGTCCGCCTGTCGGCCCGAGCTGCGTTTCCGCGTCCCGGCGACGTTGAGAACTTTAGCGGATCCGAGGGCCATCACAAAAACCGATTCCCCGCGGACCCCGCCGCACGACCCGCGCAACCTGCGAAAACGACCGAGGCCGGCTCGAACCACCAGGGTTCGAACCGGCCTTCGGCGCGGCTCGGTGGGATCCTCCGAGGTACCTCGGCAAGCCCTCGATCGGGCCCGGGGCCTCTTCGGAACCCGGATGGGCCCCTTGGCTCAGCTCAACTGCGGCGCTCGCCGGAGGCGGTGGGCTCGGCAACCGGAGCGACCGGGGCGTCAACCGTGTCCCGAGCGTTGTCGGTGTTCCCGGCATCCTCGACGGGCGCCGCCGGGGACGCCGGCTGCACGTCCTGGACACGGTCCGCCAGCGCCGGTGCCTGGGCCGGGACCTGGGGGAGTTCGACGGGCGGGGCGGCGGGTACGGACTCGCCGGCGTCGATCGGCTCGGCCGAATCGGCCGGCGCGGTCTCGGCGGCGACCTCGGCTTCGGCCGCTGTCTCCGTCCCCACTGCCGCGGCCGGAACCGGGACCGGGGTCGAGTCCGGAGCCGGGGTCGGCTCGGCCTCGGGTTCGGCCGGAGTCCGGACTTCGTTCTCGACTTCGTCCTCGCCGGATGGCGCGTGCTCGCCTTCGTCCTCGGTGACGTCGTCGACGGCGGACTCGGCAGCGGGACCGGCGACAGGCTCGGGAGCCGGCTCGACGACGGTTTCGGCAGCGGGCTCCGGGCCGGGCTCGACAGCGGGCTCCACGGCCTCGGTCGGCTTGCTCAGGGACACCGGCTCCTGCGATTCGGCCACGGCGGGTGTCGAAACCGGCTCGACGACGCCGGCGGTCGGCGCGGCGGTGGGCCGCGGCGGCGGGACCTGCTTGGGCCGCACGGCCGGTGCCCCGTCGACCGGCAGCACCGTGGTCGCGTCGGCGGCCGCCGCAGCTTCGTGAGCGGCCGGCGCGGAGGCAGCCCCGGTAGCAGCCCCGTTGGCCACAGCAGCCTCGGCAGGCGCAACAGCCGCAGCACCGGCGACCGCTGCCGAATCGACCGGCGCCGCAGCCCCATCGGAAGCCGCAGCCCCATCAGGACCCACAGCCGACGCCACCACCGTCGGCGCCTGCGGCACCGGCGGAGCGCCCGGCGTACCGGGAGCCTGCGGTACCGGCGGCGCGAAGTACCGCGCGGTCGGCGCCTGGGCCGGATAGGCCGCCCACGGCGTGGGCGCGCCACCGGCGAAGGCCGCCGGCATCCCCGGCATCGTGCCCGGCACCCCACCGGTGACCAGGCCCGACGCGAAGGCCAATGCCTCGCGCTCGTGCTGGAACGTGGTGATCTTGCGGACCACGAGAATCGCCGCGACCGCCGCCAGGATCAGTACGACGTCCGCGACCCCGGACAGGAAGTCGATGGTCCGCAGCCGGTCGGCGTCGGACAGTTCGACGTCCTCGTCGAGCGGGTAGGACAGTCGGCTCGCGAAGAACAGCACACCCGAGGCCACCAGCAGCACCCACCAGGCCCACAGCAGCGGCAACCGCCCGGGAGTCCGGCCGCCGCGCTCGGCGGTCCGCGGATCGCTCGCGCGCCACACGTCGTGCAGGATCAGCTTGGGGAACCACAGGCTGACCACCGGTACCAGCCAGCCACCGATCGCCCACCCGGTGGACAGGTGCTGCTTCGAGGGGCCGAACAGGTCCACGTTGGCGCGGGCCCGGTACATCCAGATGATGAACAGCACGGCGGTCGCGATCATCGACAGGACCAGGAACGTGGTCGCCGCCGCCACGAGCGAGTCCGAGTCCTCGGCCTTGGTGCGCAGCGCGTCGGTCATGCCGAGCTCGCCGGCGTCGGAGATCCGCCGCAGGACGTCCGCACGGTGGAAGAACGCCGCCGCGCACAGCCCCGCGAACACCGCGGACAGCGGCAGCAGGATGTACAGCGATACGGCGAGTCCACGCAGCGCGCGAAACGGCTGCGGCAGCCAACCCGGGTAGGGCGAGGCCGGATACGCACCCGGCATGCCGTACGGGGTCTGCGGGGCGAACTGTCCCGGCGCGTGCGGATAGGCACCCGCGTACGCGCCGGCCGGGGCGGGCGCGGGTGCGGCGTACGGATCCGGCGGCGTGGGCGCCGCGGGAGTGGCGGGAGCCGCGGCGGGCCCGGCGACCACGGGGGTCTCGGTGCCGGGCTGCTGCGGCGCGGCGGCGGCCGGGACGGCGCCGCAGTACGAACAGCGGTCGGCCCGCGTAGACCAGGTGTCGCAGGCGGAACAGTGCACGGATGAACGTCCTTCGATCGCGTGGTGCCGTGGAGACTTCGAGGGCCGGGGCGAACCGACCGGATGGGGTGCGGTCACCGGACTCGGGGCTGCCGGATCCCTACCCACCGTGCCGCATCATGCCGTGCCCGACCGGCACACGGGAACGCGGAACCGGTTCGGGGCAGTTCCGGGCGGGTGGGGCGCGCCCACCCGGGGCCGTCGAAGCCGCCGGTGCCGGGCCGTTCGCGGCGTTGCCGCGCCCTTCTACAATGGACGATCTGATCCGCGCGCCGATCCGCCACAGGTGCCGCGGTCGCGACCTCGGAACGAACCAGTGAGTCAGCCACCTCCCCTCGCCCACCTCGGCGGGCGCTTGGCCACCGGCCTGCGTGACGTCACCCGTGACCCGGCCGCCCTGGATTCGCACGGGTTCTGGGCCGTCGTCGCCGACTTCGAGGGCGACCTGTTGTGCGCACGCTTCGACGAGGTGCGCCCGGCCCCGCTGCCGACCGCGCCGTGGACCGGACCGCCCGCCCACGCGTGGACCGACTCGCTCGGCGCCGACGCCTACCGCGCCGGGGTACGCCGGATCCGCGAACACATAGCCGCCGGTGACGTGTACCAGGTCAACCTGTGCCGCCTGCTCAGCGCGCCGCTGCCCGAGGACGCCGACATCCTCGGCCTGGCCGGCCGCCTCGCGCACGGCAACCCCGCCCCGTACGCGGGAGTGATCCGACTGCCCGAACACGACGTGCACGTCGCGTGCGCGTCGCCCGAGCTCTACCTGCACCGCGCCGGCGACCGGGTCTGGTCCGGCCCGATCAAGGGCACCGGCCGCACCGAGGCCGACCTGCTGGCCAAGGACTACGCCGAGAACGTGATGATCGTGGACCTGGTCCGCAACGACCTCGGCCGGGCGAGCGCGATCGGCTCGGTCACCGTGCCCGACCTGTGCGTGGTCGAGAAGCACCCGGGCCTGGTCCACCTCGTCTCCACCGTCGCCGGCACCCTGGCACCCGGCGTGGGCTGGCCCGAGCTGTTCGCCGCGACGTTCCCGCCCGGATCGGTCAGCGGTGCGCCCAAGAGCAGCGCGCTGCGGATCATCGACGAACTCGAACCGGTCCCGCGCGGCCCGTACTGCGGCGCGATCGGCTGGGTCGACGCGGACCGCCGCGAGGGCTCGCTCGCGGTGGGCATACGCAGCTTCTTCGTCCGGGACGGCCGGCTGTGCTTCGGCACCGGTGCCGGCATCACGTACGACTCCGACCCGCAGCGCGAGTGGGACGAGACCGAACTCAAGGCACACAACCTGCTCGCGGTGGCCGGGCGGGACTATCCGCCGGGCCCCGAACACGAGCGTGCCGCGCGGGACGCGCACCACTCGGGTGTGCCGGAGACCCCGGACAACGCAATGGACGCCTCGGAGGGCGCATGAGCAGAATTTGGCTGAACGATCGCCTCGTCGACGACGAGCAAGCGGTGGTTCGGGTGGACGACCACGGTCTGACCGTCGGCGACGGCGTCTTCGAGACGATGAAGGCGACCGGCGGGCGGGCCTTCGCGACGACCCGGCACCTGGATCGACTGGCCCGCTCCGCGCGCGGTCTCGGGCTGCCCGCGCCCGACTCCGAGTTGATCCGGCGCGCGTGCGACGAGGTGCTCGCGGCCAACCCGCTGCCCGGTGTGGGCCGGCTGCGGATCACCTACACGGGCGGCCGCTCGCCGCTGGGCTCCGAACGCGGCGATGCCGCGCCGACGCTGGTGGTGGCCCTCGGCGCGGCCAAGGCCCGGGGCGAGAGCACGGCCGTGGTCACCGTCCCGTGGACCCGCAACGAGCACGCGCCGACCACCGGCCTCAAGACCACGAGCTACGCGGACAACGTGGTGATGCTCGGCTACGCCGCCGAACGCGGCGCGAGCGAGGCGCTGTTCGCGAACACTGCGGGCAACCTGTGCGAGGGCACCGGCTCGAACGTGTTCGCCGTACTCGACGGCCGCGTCGTCACCCCACCGCTGTCGGCCGGCTGCCTGGCCGGGGTCACCCGCGCGCTGGTGCTGGAGTGGGTCGGCGCCGAGGAGATCGACATACCCCTGGCCATGCTCGCCGACGCCGAGGAGGTGTTCCTGACCTCGTCGCTGCGCGACATCCAGGCCGTGCACCACATCGACGAGCACACCCCGGCGGCGCCCGGCCCGCTCACCCGCAAGGCGATGGACATCTTCGCGGCCCGCTCCGCCGCCGACATCGACCCGTGATCGCGCCGTAGGGGCGACCCCGTCGCGCCGACGACGCATGGACCGCGTTCGCGGCGGCGTGATCGCGCGCGTGGCTCCCGACCAGCCCCGAGCAGGTTGGCCGGGGTCACGCGCGGGCAGCACTGCCGGTAACGGGGCGCTGCGCCCGGGAAGGCGGGGGCCACCAGATGACCACCACTCTGCGACCGGCCGGACCAGGTCGTGACGGCGTGTATTCGATCTGCGCCAACGGCCGATCCGTCGGCGGCGTGCACCTGACCCCGCTGGGCCCGTGGGGCGCCGGCACCGGATGGATCCTGCACATCCAGGTGCTGCCGTCGCGCCGCCGCCGCGGCCACGGATGCGTCGCGATGCTCGCCGCCGAGGAGATCATGCGCGGCCTGCGCTGCACTCGGATGGCGGCGGCCGTCCCCGAGGGCAACCGTGCGGCGACCGGCCTCGTCCAGGCGCTGGGCTACGCCCCCGACAGCCGCCGACTCGCGGCTCCCGTGCGCGCCACCGGACTGCCGCCCGGCGTACGGATGATGGACACCGACGAACGCGACGCGTGGTGCGCGGCGGAACTGCACCGGTACGCGGCGGACCTGCGTGCGGCGGGCTGGGCCGCCCCCGTGGCGCAGGCTCGGGCCCAGGCGCGGTTGGACCACCCCACCGCGCCCGCGCCGTACACGCTGGGCGAGGGCGCGGTGGTGTGGGTCGCCCACGGCGTCATCCTGGCGCTGACCGCGCCGACCCCGGCCGACGCGGCGACCCTGCTGCGCGCGGCCGGCCACGTGACGGCGACGCAGGGCCTGCACGAGGTCGCCATCGAACTCCCGGACGACACCCACGCGAAGGTCTGCACGACGGCGGGATTCGCGCCGCGTACGCGTTATTGGGGGAAACCCATCCTGTGAGGGTCGGGCACATCCCTGATCCTGGGTGTACTCCACGGGGAGGAGATGGATCGGTCGGTGTCCTCCCCGAGTACTGAACCGACCGCCGATCATGGCATCCGGAGGCGGAGGCGACGACGATGGGGGAAGTACCAGGACCGACAGGACCGACAAGACCGACGGAACCGACACCGAGGCTTCGAACGTTTCGAATGACTCGAACTTTTCGAACGCTTCGCACGAGGAGGAGGCCGAGCGCATGTCCGGCGCAGATGTGGTGACCGGCGCCCTGTGCATGGCGCTGACGGGTCTCGGCCTGGTCATCGCGGTACAGAAGGTACGCCAACGACGTTTCCTGAACGCGACGCGGTGGACCGCCGCGGCGCTGTTCCCGATCGGGCTGTACCTGACCGGCCTGGCCACGCTGGGCCGCCGGGTGGGCAGCGCGGCCGCCGACTGGGCGACCGACCTCGCCTTCGGGATCAAGGCATGGGGCGGCGTCGCGATTCTCGCGTTCGCCGTGATGTTGCTGATGATCACCCGCATGATCAGCCGCAAGAACCCGGAGTCGACGGGTACGGCGGCTTCCTCCTCCGCGGATCTGTCCGCGCTCATGGGCGGAACCGGCGCGGGCGGCAGTACGGGTGGTGCGGAGGGTGCCCTGCCCCGGAGCCGGCAGCCGAAGCCGGCCCCGGCGCCGCGCTCTCGGCGCGCGGCGCGCGGCGCGGTCGACGACGAGTTCGCGGAGATCGAGGAACTGCTGCGCAAGCGCGGGATCTGAAGTCGGGGAATCCCGATTTGCGGATTACCGCCGGTTGTCGGCCGTTACCGAGAGGCGGAGTAAACACACGCTGTGCACAACAGGACACGCCACGGGATGGTGAATGTGAGCGCATTCCCATGCCGGAAAATGTGTTCGACTGTGCGCTTTCTTTGCGCCATGTGCGGATCGTGTACATATTCGGATCGACCGATCGCGCGGCGTGTGCGATTCACTCGTCCGGCGGCTGCGGCCCGACGTGAGAACGCTCCGCCGCTCCCACCTTGTGGACGGTGGGTGCGGCGGAGCGCTGACGTACGTACCCGGCGCTGCGGACAGGGGCGTGCCCGCGGTCCCGGGGCTCAGTTCTCGGCGAGAATCTGGGACAGTTCCCGGTCGAGGTCGAAGAAGCGATGCTCGTTGCCGGGGGCGACGGCAGCGTTCGTACGCTTCAGGAACGACTCCAGCGCCCGCGCGGGCGCTTCGAGCAGGGCTTCACCCTCGGGCGAGCTGAGGGCGATGCAGACGATGCTCTGTCCGTGGCTTCGGGAGGGCCACACACGAACGTCGCCGGTGCCGGAGGGCTGACGCAGCCCATCGGCGAGAAGGTCGCGGGCGAAGACCCAGTCGACCGTCTCATCGGCACCCGTGTGGAAGGTCGCATGCACGGCGTACGGGTCCGAAGAGTCGTAGCGCAGCCCCGCAGGGACTGGCAATGAAGACTCGCTCGAGACGACGAGGCGCAGGTGCAGCTCACAGCTGACCGTGGTGTTCATAAGCGCCATGGCCTTTCGCTCAGTGTGCGCTCGGGGATTCGCACGTCGGCGTTCGCAACATCCCACCTGCGGACCTCCTGTAAACGTCTCTGCCCGATATACGGGCGTCTGGGTACTCCTTAAGAGCGATGCGGAGGTGTAACGTTCGCCCGCATGATTTCCGGAAGGGAACAGGCGTTCAGTTCATGCCCGTCATGCTCGGAGCGAGTCCGCGCCGTACGGTCGGGCCTGCACCGAACCTCTGCCCCCTTGTAGCGTTGTCAAGCCAGGCCGAGCCATGGTCGGCTCCGGCCGCAGGCCACACGGAGGTGCCCGGTGAACGACGGCCGGTACGACGAGAGAGGTAGACCAAGGATGGACACGGGGGTCGCGGACAACAACGCGCACGCCACACGAGAGCCCACCGCCGACCAGGACGCCCCGAGCGGCCCGGCCGACAAGCAGGCGAAACCATTCGGCTCCCGCGCACCCGCCTTCATCAAGCGCTCCAAGCCCTTGCACATGACCTGGCAGATCGGCGTCGCCGTGATCGGCTTCGCGATCATCGTCGGCGGCATCATCATGCTCCCGCTCCCCGGCCCCGGCTGGGCGGTCATCTTCCTCGGCCTGGCCGTCCTCGGCACCGAATTCGTCTGGGCCCAACGCACCCTCCTGTGGACCAAGGACAAGGTCACCAAGGCCGCCAACCGCGCCCTCGACCCCAAAACCCGCCGGCGCAATATGATCATGCTCGCCATCGGCCTCATCCTCATCGCGGCGGCGGTGGCACTGTATTTGTGGAAATACGGGATGGCTCTTCCGTTTTGATTCGGTTGGGGAGTGACGGGGCCGGGACCGACGGGGCCGGGACCGTCTCGGGGGTTGACCAATCGGAGGTTTACGGCTCTGACGGTCGAGGTCCCCGAGAGCTGACCAGCCGAGGGCTGACGATCCGAGCACTGACGATCCGAGGAAGCTGAGCGGTACCGGGGTCTTGACGGGACCGGAGGCGTGACGGGCCCGGGGCGAGGGCCCGAGGGCGGACCGCCCGGCGCCTGACGAGTCCGACGCGGGCCCGAGGGCTGACGGTCCCGGGGGCTGACGCACGTGAGGGCAGAGGGCTCCGGGGACGACCACCCAGGGGTTGGCGCGCCTGGGGGCTGACGAACGTGAGGGGATCCCGACCGACCACGGCAGGCGTCTGCGAGGTGCCCGGGGGCTGAGTCGTCCGCAAGGGGCCGCTCCGAACTCCGAGCCTCGGGTCCCTCGCGGCGGGTGCCGAGCGCCGGGTCCGCGGCTCCCCGGCAACCGAGTTTCGCGTCCCTCGCGGCGGTCTTGAGCCCCCGGCCCCGACCTTCTCGCGACGGTACCGAACCCCCGAGTCGCGGGCCCTCGCGACGGGCACCGAGTGCCGAGTCCAGCGTCCCCCACGACGGGCCTCCCGCAGGAGCACACGCGCAACGACGCACCTGTCGCGAGCGCGTCAGGAACGACGGCCGACCCTTCACCGGGGGCACCTCGCAATCCGGTCCCGGCTCCTGCCGCAGTCCCTGCCCGCGCCTCCGCCCACGGCCTCCCGGCCCGCTCCGAGTCCCGGCCGGTGCCACCTTCCCCCGCCGAATGCGCGATCCGGAGCCGCGAGGCCAACCCCCGCGAAGGGGTGGGCACAACCGCCCCCACGCATGCGGTAATGTTCTCCCTGCGCCCGGGCGATTAGCTCAGCGGGAGAGCGCTTCGTTCACACCGAAGAGGTCACTGGTTCGATCCCAGTATCGCCCACACAGGTCAGAGGCCCGGATCATGAAAATGATCCGGGCCTCTGACGCGTTTACGGCAGTTTGTACAGCGGCGGGCGTTTGCGGCCATCGCCCAGCGATCCGAAATCACCTGATTCGCAAGCCCTCGGACTTCGTTTCCCGGTGTGGCTTCGGCGAGGTTGGGACCCGGTCCGCGGCTCGGACGGGCATCGTCGTTCGAAGAGCTCGTGTGCGACGTACAGCGGCGTCCATCGGCTCGAATTAGTCACGGACCCGTGAAGGCGACGGGCCGGTGCCCGGCGGCGTGGCGAAGCAGGGCACCCCGGGCAGGACCTTCATGGGCGTCCGACCCATCCACTTCGGCGACCCAATACCGCGCACGATCCGAGCCGTCCGGAGGCCCCCGACGCCGACCGGTGGGCACTCGCTGTCGGTGAGGTCGACGGCCTTGTTCCCCTCTGTGGGCCTCGCTCCGGACGTCCCAGCCGACCTTCACGCCGCAGCCTCAGCCCCCTCTGCGCGTCCCCGACGGCGGCGGCCGTGCGCGGGCCTTTTTTGGTGGGATTGAGGTGTGCGCGGTGAGCGGCTGGGGGTTGGGCGGGGGTTCAGGAGTCTTAGGAGCACGGCCGGGCTGTGAGATGTCACGTTCAGGTGTCGAAGTATTGACATGGGTTCTGGGGCGGGCCAAGCTCCTGAGCACGTCGTGAGAGCGCTCTCACAGTTCAAGACTCGGCGCCCTCGACGGTGTGTGTTTCGGGTTGCCGTGAATCGTTGATCGCACCGCCGCACTTCGGTACTGCCGCACGAAGTACCCCGCTCGTACCCGTCCCGGATGCAAGGCATCAGGAGGTCTTCCCATGCGCACGCGCTACGTTCGTGGTCGAGTCAGGGCGTTGTCGGCCCTGTGCACCGCGCTGTTGGTCGGGTCAATGCTCGCCGGGTGCGGGGGTGATGGGGACTCCGGCTCGGGCGATGGCAAAGTCACCCTGAATCTGGGGCTGTTCGGCACGTTCGGCTTCGAGGAAGCCGGGTTGTACGCCGAGTACCAGCAGACGCACCCGAACATCAAGATCGTTCAGCACGACACCGAACGCGAGGAGGACTATTGGCGTACGGTGCAGACCCGGCTCGCCGGTGGCGGTGGAATCGACGACATCCAGGGCATCGAGGTCGGGCGGATAGCCGACGTCGTGAAGAACCAGGCCGACAAGTGGATGGATCTGAATTCGCTGGGTCTCTCCGCCGGTAACGCGGAGTACCTGCCGTGGAAGAGCAAGGCCGCGACCACCGGCGACGGGAAGGTGCTGGGGGCCGGGACCGACACCGGGCCGATGGCGATCTGCTATCGCACCGACCTGTTCCAGGCCGCCGGACTGCCCACCGACCGCGAGGAGTTGGCGCGGCGCTGGTCCACGTGGGAGGGCTACGTCGAATTGGGCAGGCAGTTCCAGGCGAAGGCGCCGAAGAAGACGCACTACCTGGACAGCGTGACCGGTCTGTACAACGCGATCATCGGGCAGCAGGCGGTCTCGTACTACGACGAGGCCGGCAAGCCGATCTACGACACCAACCCCGTCGTGAAGCACGCCTGGGATCTGGCCACCCAGGCCGCCGACGCAAAGATGTCCGCCGCGTTGCAGCAGTTCCAGAGTGACTGGAACCAGGCGTTCGCGGCCGACGGCTTCGCGTCGATTTCGTGCCCGGCGTGGATGATCGGGTTCATCAAGACCCAGGCCGGTGACGCGGGCAAGGGCAAGTGGGATGTCGCACCGGGGCCGGGTGGTACCGGCAACTGGGGCGGTTCGTACCTCGCGATTCCCAAGGGCGGCAAGCACCACAAGGAGGCGGCGGAGCTGGTCGGTTGGCTCACCGCGCCCGAGCAGCAGGCCAAGATGTTCCGGAAGCAGGGCAACTTCCCGTCCAAGGCCGGCGCGATCGAAAGCATCAAGGCGACCACGGACGCCTACTTCAACGGTGCGCCGATCGGCGGGATCTTCAGCGCGGCGGCCGAGCGGATGCCGGTACAGATCACCGGAGTTCGGCACAACGATATCAAGGAGAACATCAGCACCGCACTGACCTCCGTGGAGGCTCAGGGGGTCAAACCCGACGACGCGTGGAAGCAGGCGCGCGACGCGGTCAAGAACGCGCTCGCCGGCTGACCAAGAGCAGCGCCGCGTGCGCCGCGACGCGCCCCCGATCTGCGGGCTGCGGGTCTGCGGGCCATGGACGGGCCGGTTGCGGGTCGCGGGTGTTGGGACACGAACTCCGGGCGCCGAGTCGGCGACCCGTGCGCGACCCAACACCCGTGACCGGCGCCACGCCCGACCCGCAACCCCCGTGCTGCGACCCGCAATCCCGGCCTGCGACCCGTGATCCCCGACCCGTGACTGTGTGATCGACGACCGATCACCGACGACGGCCGTCCGATCCGGCGCTGCCTCTCAGTGGGACCGACCGACCGCCCGTTCCTCGGTCCGATCCCACCCCACCGCCCGCCCACCCCTCCCGGCCCCGGAGTGATTCCGATGGCGGCACCACCCCCTGCCCATGCAGCCCAATTCCCCAGCGGTCCCCCGACCGAGTCCCCGGACCGGCTCCCGCCGAGTCCCGAACGCAAGGCTCGTCGGCCGGTCATGACCCCCCGTCAGCGCTGGCGGCGCCGGGCGAACACCGCGTCCCCCTACGCCTTCGTCGCGCCGTTCTTCGTCCTGTTCATCGCCTTCGGTCTGTTCCCGCTCCTCTACACCGGATACATCTCGTTGCACCGCGTCCGGTTGCAGAATCCGGACGAATTGACCTGGCTCGGGCTGGAGAACTACACCAACCTCTGGCACGACAAGTTCTTCTGGAAGGCGCTGCGCAACACCTTCACCATCGGGCTGATTTCCACGGTCCCGCAGCTGTGCATGGCGCTCGGCCTGGCGCATCTGCTCAACCATCGGCTGCGCGGGCGGACCTTCTTCCGGGTCGCGATCCTGATGCCGTACGCGACATCCGTCGCCGCCGCGACGCTTGTGTTCGGCGGCCTGTTCGGGCGCGACTACGGGATGATCAACTGGTTCCTCGGGCTATTCGGGATCGACAACGTCGACTGGTACAACGGCACTTGGACCTCCCAGATAGCCATCTCGACCATCGTCACCTGGCGTTGGGTGGGCTACAACGCGCTCATCTACCTCGCCGCGATGCAGGCCATCCCGCACGACCGCTACGAGGCCGCGGCGTTGGACGGGGCGAAGTCCTGGCATCAGTTCCGGCACGTCACCCTCCCGGGACTGAGACCCACGATCGTGTTCACCGTCGTGGTCTCGACGATCGGCGCGATGCAGATCTTTGCCGAGCCGTTGCTGCTCCAAGGCGGCCCGATCGGCGTCCGAGGCGGGGCTTCGCACCAGTACCAGACCATCGGGCTCTACATGTACGAGACCGGCTGGAGCAACTACGCGCTCGGGAAGGCATCCGCGATCGCGTGGACGACGTTCCTGATCATCCTTGTCGTCATCGGCATCAACGCGCTTGTCTCCGCGAGCCGTTCGCGCCGCGAGACCCGAGAGGGCCGCTGACATGGCACGCACGCCCGTCGCCGTACTTCGCCGGAGCGCACACCCGGCCGGCGCACCGTCCAAGAGCCCGTCGCCCGAACCGGCCGATCGACCCGGCCGGCTCCGTCGGTCGGGTCGGCCCGGTCGCTCCAAGCGCACGCGTCAACTGCACGGTGGTCCTCTCGTCTACGTGATCCTGGGCTTCGCGACGCTGCTCTCGGTCTTCCCGTTCTACTGGTCGATCGTTGCCGCCACCCGCAGCAACGCGGACATCAACCACGTGCCGCCGCCGTTCACGCCCGGTGGCAATCTGCTCGGCAATTTCGACAAGGCGCTCGACGAGGCCGACATCGTGCAGGCGCTGATCAACTCGACCATCGTGTCGGTGACGGTCGCGGCGGGCACCGTGTTGTGTTCGACGCTGGCCGGGTTCGCCTTCGCCAAGCTGCGCTTCCGGGGGCGGGGCATCCTGCTCGGGATCACCGTGGCGACGATGATGATTCCGCCGCAACTGGGCCTGATCCCGCTGTTCATGATCATGGCGAAGCTGGAATGGGTGAACCAGCTGCAAGCCGTCGTCCTGCCCACGTTGGTCACCGCGTTCGGCGTGTTCTTCATGCGGCAGTACCTGATGGAGGCGCTGCCGGACGAACTGATCGAGGCCGGTCGGGTGGACGGCGCGTCATACGCGCGGATCTTCTGGTCGATCGTCATTCCGATCGCGCGTCCGGCGATGGCGGTACTCGGCCTGCTCACCTTCATGACCACGTGGAACGACTTCTTCTGGCCGATCATCGCGCTGTCGTCGAGCAATCCCACCGTGCAGGTCGCGATCAACTCGCTCGGCGGGGGATACGTGCACGACCAGTCGATCATCCTCGCCGGGACGCTGCTCGGCACGCTGCCGGTACTGGTCGTCTTCGGCCTGCTCGGCAGGCAGATCGTCGGCGGCATCATGCAGGGCGCGGTCAAGGGGTGATCGATCGAGGACCGATCGAGCCGGGTCCATCGGCCCGAGGCCGCGGAGTCGATCCGGCGCCGATGGGTGCCGAGCAGCGTCAAGTCAACCGGAGAAAGGCAATCACCATCATGACCGACCACGTCCTGTCCACCGGAACAGCGCCGGCAACCCTGCCCGTCGGCGGCTTCCCGCCCGGATTCGTCTGGGGCGCGGCCACCGCCGCCTACCAGATCGAGGGGGCCGTGGCCGAGGACGGTCGCGGGCCGTCGATCTGGGACACCTTCAGTCGTACTCCCGGACGGGTGCACGCCGGGGACACCGGTGACGTGGCCACCGACCACTACCACCGCTACCGGGAAGACGTCGCGCTGATGTCCGAACTCGGCCTGGGCGCGTACCGGTTCTCCGTCGCGTGGGCGCGGGTTCAGCCCAGCGGGAGCGGGCCGGGCAACGCTGCCGGACTCGACTTCTACGACCGGCTCGTGGACGAACTGCTCGCGCACGGCCTGGATCCGTATCCGACGCTCTATCACTGGGATCTGCCGCAGGCGCTTCAGGACGCGGGTGGCTGGGGTGCGCGCGATACCGCGTCCAGGTTCGCCGAGTACGCGCGGATCGTCGCGGCGCGGCTCGGTGACCGGGTGCGCGACTGGACCACACTCAACGAGCCGTGGTGTTCGGCATTCCTGGGGCACGGCTCGGGCGTACACGCGCCGGGACTGACCGATCCGGAGCTGTCCCTGCGTGCGCATCACCATCTGCTGCTCGCGCACGGGCTCGGAGTGCGGGCGTTGCGGGCCGAACTGCCGGCCGGACACCGGATCGGGATCACTCTCAACACGGCTGCGGTACGCCCGACTTCGGACCGGCCGGCGGACCTGGACGCCGTGCGTCGGGTGGACGGCCTGGCCAACCGGATCTTCCTCGGCCCGCTGCTGCGCGGCGCGTACCCGGCCGACGTGCTCGAAGACACCGCCTCGGTGACCGACTGGGCGTTCGTCCGTGACGGCGACCTCGCCGAGATCGCCCGACCGATCGACATGCTCGGGGTGAACTACTACAGCCCCCTGCTGGTCGGCGGCGATGACGGCGACGCGGGCACCGAGACCGCCGGGCATCGCGACGACGGCCACGGCGCGAGCGCGTACTCGCCTTGGCCGGCCGGTGCGGACCTGCGGTTCACCCAGGCGCCCGGCGCGCGTACCGCGATGGGTTGGGGGATCGACCCGAGCGGACTGTACGACGTGCTGGCGCGGATCCGGGTGGAGGCCCCGGATCTGCCGCTGATGATCACCGAGAACGGCGCGGCGTACGAGGACCACGTGGACGCGACCGGTGCGATCGAGGACGTCGAACGGGCGGAGTACATCGCGGCGCATATCGCGGAGGTGCGGCGGGCGATCGCTGACGGTGTGGATGTTCGGGGCTACTTCGTGTGGTCCCTGTTGGACAATTTCGAGTGGGCGTACGGCTACGCGAAGCGCTTCGGCATCGTGCACGTGGACTTCGCGACCGGTGGACGTACGCCCAAGTACAGCGCACGGTGGTATGCGTCGGTGATCGCCGGCAATCGGGAACTCCGGGCCGGTTCGGCGCGGGACGGGATGGGGAGCATTGACCAGCACTGACGGCCGGGGCGAGGCCGCTCCGACGGCCGAACCGCCGACCCTGGAGACGGTGGCGGCGGTGGCCGGGGTGTCCCGGGCCACCGTCTCCAGGGTGATCAACAGCTCACCGAAGGTCAGCCCTCGGGTACGCGAGGTGGTCGAGGCGGCGATCGTGCGGACCGGCTACGTGCCCAATCGCGCGGCGCGTACGTTGGTCACCCGGCGTACCGATTCGGTGGCTCTGGTCGTCCAGGAGCCGGAGACCCGGCTGTTCGGCGATCCGTACCTGTCCGCGATCGTGCGCTCGGTGGGCGCCGAACTGGCGGATACCGACCAGCAGTTGGTGCTGATGATGGTGCGCACGCCGGAGCAGCAGGATCGGTTGGAGCGGTACCTGCGCGGTGGCCACGTGGACGGGGCGTTGTTGGTGTCGCTGCATGGCGACGACTCGCTGGCGGGTCGGCTGCACGACACGGGCATCCCGGTGGTCGTCGGCGGTCGGCCGCTCGGCCCGGGCGCCGACTTCGTCTACGTCGACGCGGACAACGTGGGCGGCGCGCGCGCCGCGGTCGAGTACCTGAGTGGTCGCGGAAGGCGGCGGATCGCCACCATCGCCGGACCGCAGGACATGTGCGCGGGCGTGGACCGGCTGCGTGGCTACCTGGACGCGGTACCGGGGCCATCGCTCGTCGCGCACGGCGATTTCAGCCGGGCCGGCGGGGCCGCGGCGATGCGGCGGCTGTTGGCCGAGGAGCCGGATCTGGACGCGGTGTTCGCGGCGTCCGATCTGATGGCGGTCGGTGCGATGGAGGTGTTGGCGGAGCGGGGCAGGCGGATTCCCGAGGATGTGGCGGTGGTCGGGTTCGACGACGCGGACGTCGCGGGGTGGACCGCGCTCACCACGATGCGGCAACAGGTGGCGGCGCAGGGGCGGTTGATGACCCGGCTGTTGCTCGAGCGGATCTCGGGCGGGGCCGTCGGCGGCTCCGTGGTGTTGCCGACGACGTTGGTCGAGCGGGCTACCTCGTGAGAGGCGAGTGGTCTTCGGCCGAATACGAGGGGTACTCGGGCACGGGTGTTGCGGGGCTGGAGGTGGCCGCGAGCGCGGTCCGGGACTGGCTTTGGCCGCAAGATCCGGCCGGGCCGACTTCGGCCTTGAGCGCCGGCCGGGCCGAGGGGGGCTGCTTGCGGGAGTGCGGGCTCGGCGGCGGGTGTTGTGGTCGGCTTCGGGGGTGGCCACTCCTCCGAGGGTGCGCCGAATGTGTGACGTGCAAATCGGGAAGTCGACACAATGACGAGGTCACTTTTGCGCGGATCGGGCCTCTGAGATGGGTGTTTTTCGGGCCGTATCACGTCACGTGGGCGGCGGTGACAAGGACCCGATGCTCCGCCGGATGGGGGATCGCGCGATGATCTCCCGGTGACCGATACCTGTCTACCGATCCACTGCGCGTGCGCGGGGGTACACGCGGGGGTACACCAGTGACCGGCGCCGGAACCGGCCTGTTGTTCTCTCCATGGTTGTGGCTGGCGATGCCGCTGATCGTTTCCGTCGACGCCGTGCTGCCGATCGTGCCCGGTGACGAACTCGTGATGGCCGCGGCAGCGGTCGCCGACGGTGACCTTCGGTACATCGTCCTGGTGTTGCTGACCGCCGGGATCGGCGCCTTCGTCGGGGACCAGTTCGCCTACGCGGTGGGCCGCGCACGGCTGCGTCGCGGGGGCGACGCCGTGCTGGGGCCGCGCCGGCAGAAGGCGATGGATCTGGCCCGAGGCGCGCTGGCCAAGGGCGGGATGTCCGCGCTGATCGCGGCCCGTTTCCTGCCCGGCGGCCGAACCGCGGTGAACATGCTCGCCGGCCGACTGGGTTACCCGCGACCGCAGTTCCGCGCGGCGACGCTGGTCGGCGCGACCATCTCGGTGTCCTACGCGATGACGGTCGGCACGCTGGCCGGGCGCCTCGTCGAGGACAGCCCGCTGCTGGTGGCCCTCGGCGGGATGGCGCTGGGCGCCTCGGTGCCGCTGATCGTGGGAGTGCCGGCACGTGTCGTGCGGGAGGTCCGCCGCAGGCGCCATGCCGGCGAGGCGACGGCGACGGCGACCGTCGAGGCCTGACCCGGCGGCGGCACCTCGCCACCGACCACACAGACCTCGCCACGACGAAGACGTCACCGTCGACACAGAGCCGGCCATCGACCACAGTGGGGCGCGGGATCACCATCGATCCAGCGCCCCACTCGTCTTTCCGCCGGCCGCGCCGAGCCGTGCGTGCGCACCCACCCGCGCGTTCCGAACCGCTGAACCGCTAGGCGGCTCCACGCTCCGTCAGCATCGATCGCATCAGGTCGATCTCCGAGCTCTGGCCCACCACCATCGTGTTCGCCAGATCCCGGACCTGTTGGACCTGGGCGCGCGCGACGCCCTCGCGGGCCATCGCCACGCCGGCCTCGTGGTGCGTGATCATCAGCTGGAGGAACATCACCTCGGCGTCCTTGCCGTGCAACGTCGCCAACTTGTCCAACTGCGCCTGCGTGGCCATGCCCGGCATCAGCTGGGTGTCCGCGCCGGCCGCCGGCGTGCCGTGCCCGGAGTGGCCCGGCATCGAGCCCGGCGTCATCCACTGCATGACCGGCCGGGTCGAGCCGAGGGTCAGGCCCCACAGCTGGAGCCAGGACGCCATCCGGCCGATCTGCTCCTGCTGTGTCAGCGCGATGTCGTAGGCGAGCTTGCGGGTCGCGTCGTCCTGGGTCAGATCGCGGACCATCATCGCCATCTGCACGGCCTGGGCGTGGTGCGTGCGCATGTCGCGCGCGAACCCGGCGTCCACGGAATCGTCGGCCGGCGGGTTCGGCACCGCGGCCGGCGCCGGGCCGAGCGCACGCGTGGGCGTGGCCGCCGCGGCCGGTTTGGTCGAGTCGTCGGACGAACAGGCCGCGAGCGCCGGTACCGCGAGCAGCCCGGTCGCCACGATCAGTGCGACGCGTGCGCGGGGCCTCACGAGGTCGGCTTCCCGACGCCACCCGTGCACGGCGACCCGGGCTCCGGGGTCTGCTTGCCTTCCTTGTACGCCTTGATGAACTGGTCCAGGCGCGGGTCGCTCGCGTTGTCCAGCTTGAGCTGCAGACCCCACGCCGAGGCGACGACCGGCTTGTCCAGGCCGTCGTACGGGCTCAGCATCATGTACGTCTTGCCCTTGACCTTGGACTTCAGGATCTCCAGCTGGTCCGCGGGCAGGTTCGACTGGTAGGTGATCCACACCGTGCCGTGCTCCAGCGAGTGCACACCGTTGCGGTTGGGGATCGGCGAGTCGTAGATCCCGCAGTTCTGCCAGACCGGGTCGTGCTCGCCGCCCACCGGCGGGGTCTGCTTGTACGTGACGTCCTTGGGCTTGGCGATGTGCCCCTGCGACGCCGTGTAGGCGGTGACCCCGGCTATGTCGCTCTTGGTGTTGGGGTCGGGCTTGACGTCGGCGATGACGTTGGTCGCGCTGGACTTCTTGTCGCCGTCGTCGTTGGACGACATGACCACGGCGGTCAGTCCCGCCACCAAGGCGATGACCGCGATGCCCGAGGCGGCGAAGATGATCGCCGAGCGGCGCTTGGCGGCCTTGCGCTCCTGCTCGCGCTGAGCGGCCACCCGCTCACGCGTCGCCGCCATCCTGGCCGTTCGCTGCGCCTTGCTCTGCTTCTTCGAGGTGTTGGGGGACTGTTGCCCCATGGCTCCGCCTTATTCCGATTCCGGGTTTCGTCTGTGGACCGTGCGAGGGTGTGCCGCGCGGATCACGTACGACTGACGCAGAGCACCGTCAGGTCGGGGGCGTCCTTGGCGGGCGTGGGCGCGAGCGCGATACCGATGGCGTCCGGTTCGGCCAACCACGGCGGGAGCATCGAGCTGGGCGCGGGCGCGACCACCGGCGGCAGCGGCGGAACGGTGGCGGGCACGCACGCGTGCGAGCGATCGCCGCACCGCCCCGAACCGTCGCCCTTGTCGTCCGGCCCGCCGTTGTCCCGGTCCTGGTGCGCGGTGTGATGGAAGGGACACACTGTCGGGATCGTCGCGGTCGAGGGCACCGACTCGGCGTGGATCGGGAACGCGCTGCCGAGCAGCGCGGCGCACGCCAGTACAGCCCCGGCCAACAGCCGGATCACCGGCCGCAGCGGGACTGCCAGCGAGGCCATCCGTTGCGTCACGGGCCCTATTCTCACCCGAACGAGTGACCCTGTGGGAAGTCGGGGCACGATCTTTCGTCGTCGTGACGGGGACGTGACGGTGGACATGACTGCGCAGGTGTCTCCACCGACATCTTCGCCGGCGTCTTCCCGTCGGCGCGCGGGGTACGGACCGGCGCCCGCCCGGGGCCGGGAAACCGAGGCAAGGTTCGCGCTCCCGGCTCGATAGCATCGGTGTGCGAGCGCGCCGAGACTCGCCGCGCAGCACCCGCCAACCACATGTCAGGAGACGAACGGTGTCCGAAGCCCGAGTGACCATCAGCCGCGACCCGGACCGGGACGAGCGGGTGGTGACCACGGGCACTACGGCTGCCGAGCTCTTCGAGGGCGACCGCTCGGTGGTCGCCGCCCGCGTGGCCGGCCGACTCGTGGACCTGGCGTACGTCGTGGTCGACGGCGACGAGATCGAGCCGGTCGGGATCGGTTCCCCGGACGGCCTGAACATCCTGCGTCACTCCGCCGCGCACGTGATGGCGCAGGCGGTACAGGAGCTGTTCCCCGAGGCCAAGCTCGGCATCGGCCCGCCGATCAAGGACGGCTTCTACTACGACTTCGACGTCGAGACGCCGTTCCACCCCGACGATCTCAAGCGCATCGAGAAGAAGATGCAGGAGATCATCAAGCAGGGTCAGCGCTTCGCCCGCCGGGTCACCACCGACGAGGACGCGCGCGCCGAGCTGGCCGACGAGCCGTACAAGCTGGAGCTGATCGGGCTCAAGGGCGCCGCCGCCGAGGCCGCCGAGGGTGCCTCCGCCGAGGTCGGCGCGGGCGAGCTGACCATCTACGACAACCTGAACGCGAAGACCGGCGAGCTGTGCTGGAAGGACCTCTGCCGAGGCCCGCACCTGCCCACCACCCGCAACATTCCCGCGTTCAAGCTGATGCGCTCGGCCGCCGCCTACTGGCGCGGCAGCGAGAAGAACAAGCAGCTCCAGCGGATCTACGGCACCGCGTGGCCGAGCAAGGACGAACTCAAGGCGTACACGACCTTCCTCGAGGAGGCCGAGAAGCGCGACCACCGCAAGCTCGGCGCCGAGCTGGACCTGTTCTCCATCCCGGAGGAGATCGGCTCGGGCCTGGCCGTCTTCCACCCCAAGGGCGGCATCATCCGCCGCACGATGGAGGACTACTCGCGGCGTCGGCACGAGGAGGCCGGCTACGAGTTCGTGTACACGCCGCACGCCACCAAGGGCAAGCTCTTCGAGGTGTCCGGCCACCTGGACTGGTACGCCGACGGCATGTACCCGCCGATGGAGCTGGACGAGGGCCAGAGCTACTACCTGAAGCCGATGAACTGCCCGATGCACAACCTGATCTACCGGGCCCGGGGGCGCTCGTACCGGGAGTTCCCGCTGCGCCTGTTCGAGTTCGGCACCGTCTACCGCTACGAGAAGTCGGGCGTGGTGCACGGGCTGACCCGCGCCCGCGGCTTCACCCAGGACGACGCGCACATCTACTGCACGCGCGACCAGATGGCGGGCGAGCTGGACTCGCTGCTGACCTTCGTGCTGAACCTGCTGCGCGACTACGGGCTCGACGACTTCTACCTGGAGCTGTCCACCAGGAACCCGGAGAAGTCGATCGGCAGCGAGGAGAACTGGACCGAGGCCACCGAGACACTGCGCCAGGCCGCGCAGAAGCAGGGCCTCGAACTCGTCGACGACCCGGGCGGCGCCGCGTTCTACGGCCCGAAGATCTCGGTCCAGGCCAAGGACGCGATCGGGCGCACCTGGCAGATGTCGACCATCCAGGTCGACTTCAACCTGCCGGAGCGCTTCGACCTCGAATACACCGCGTCGGACGGCACCCGGCAGCAGCCGGTGATGATCCACCGCGCGCTGTTCGGCTCGATCGAGCGCTTCTTCGCGGTCCTGCTGGAGCACTACGCCGGCAAGATGCCGCCGTGGCTCGCGCCGGTCCAGGTGGTCGGCATCCCGATCACCGAGGAGCACGTCCCCTACCTCGAAGAGGTCGCGGCCAAGCTCAAGGCACACGGCATCCGGGTCGAGATCGACGACTCGGCGGACCGCATGCAGAAGAAGATCCGCAACGCCAACAAGTTCAAGATCCCGTACATGCTCCTGGCGGGCGACGAGGACGTGCAGGCCGGCGCGGTGAGCTTCCGCTACCGCAGCGGTGAGCAGAACAACGGCGTCGCGGTCGACGCCGCGGTGGCCGAGATCGTCAAGGCCGTCCAGGACCGCATCCAGATCTGATCCGCGCGTGTGCGGGTCCGGGGGCGTGCCGACAGCGGTCGGGACGCCCCCGCGCATCGCCGAGCCCGTGGACGGTGGCTCCATCACCGATGTCGTCGCGCGGGCCGGAGGGAGACCCGTCGGGCCGATGATGGTCGGGGCGGGCGGCGGCATATGCTTCCTGGCATGACGAGCGAGCCCGAGATCCAGGATGGGGTTGGGGGGCCGGACGCCTTCGCCCGGCTGTGGACTCCCCATCGGATGGCGTACATCAAGGGTGAGAACAAGCCGTCGGGGCCGACTCCCGACGACGGGTGTCCGTTCTGCCGGATTCCGTCGCTGAGTGATGTCGACGGGCTCGTCGTCGCGCGGGGCGAGCAGGTCTACGCGGTGCTGAATCTGTACCCGTACAACGGCGGTCACCTGATGGTGGTGCCCTACCGGCACGTCGCGGACTACACCGACCTGGACGACGCGGAGACGACGGAGCTCGCCCGGTTCACCAAACTCGCGATGGCCACCCTGCGCAAGGTGTCCGGCGCGCAGGGGTTCAACATCGGGATGAACCAGGGCCACGTCGCCGGTGCGGGCATCGCGGCGCACCTGCACCAGCACCTGGTGCCGCGCTGGGGCGGCGACACCAACTTCATGCCCGTGGTCGGGCACACCAAGGTGCTCCCGCAACTGCTCGCGGACACCCGCGAGATGTTGGCCTCCGCGTGGCCGATCGACTGACCGGGTGGCTCGGCATCCCGGGGGCGCGGATTCGTTGCGGGCGCAGTGGGTCCGCGCGGCGCCGGTGCGCGGAGTCGGTCCGATGGCAGGATCCAAGCGGTTGTTGTCAAGGAGAAGAGTTTTGAGCGCACGACCGGTTCTCGTGTACGACGGCGACTGCGGTTTTTGTACCCGGTCGGTGGAGTTCGCGCGGAAACACATTCCCTTCGACGCCGACGTGGTGGCCTGGCAGTTCGCCGAACTCGAGGAACTCGGCGTCGAGCAGCACCGCGCCGAGCACGAGGTGTTGTGGGTGACCCCCGTCGGCACCGTGTACGGCGGACACCACGCGGTGGCCAAGCTGCTGATGAACGCTGGCGGCCCGTGGGCCGTGGCCGGCGCCGCGCTGCGGGTGCAACCGGTCAGCATCGCCGCGCATGGTGTGTACCGCCTGGTCGCGGACAACCGCGACCGGATGCCCGGCGGAACTCCCGCGTGCGCGATGCCGGCGCACCTGCGGCCGGACACCGTCAACGTCGCGGGGTGACCCGCCGGGCGGCTCTCGCGGTGGCCGCGTGCTCGCTCACCGTGTATCTGCTCCTGGGCGCATTCGGATCCGCGGACATGTGGTGGCTGGGCGATCTGCGGGTCTATCGCCAGGGTGGCGTGGACGTACTCGCCGGTCACGGTGACCTGTACACGATCCGACCCGGGCGGCTGCCGTTCACCTATACGCCGTGGGCCGGGCTGACCTTCACGCCGTTGGCCTGGCTGCCTTGGGGCGCGGTCGAGGTGGTCGGGGTGGCGGGCAATCTCGCGTTGCTCGGTACGGCGACCTGGCTTGCCTGGGGGATCCTGGGGCTGCGCGGCGACGACCGGGTACGGGCGACCGCGCTGAGCGCCGCCGCCCTGTTGTGGACCGAGCCCGTCCAGGAGAACCTGCGCTTCGGGCAGGTCAACCTGCTGCTCCTGGTCCTGGTGCTGGCCGACTTCGCCCGCCCGCGCGGCGCCCGGTTCACCGGGGTCGGTGTCGGATTGGCCGCCGGGCTCAAGCTCACTCCGGCGATCTTCATCCCATACCTGTTGCTGACCGGACGTGTGCGCGAGGGGTTGACCGCGCTGGGCGTGTTCGTCGGCACGGTCGCGGCGGCGTTCGCCGTGCTGCCGCGCGAATGCGCGGACTACTGGGGTGGGTTGTTCCTGGACGACACCCGGATCGGGCTGGCCCAGTTCCCCGGCAACCAGTCCGTACATGGTGCGGTGACCCGGCAGTTCGGCGCACAGTCGCCGCCGGGATGGTTGTGGCCGCTGCTCGCGGTCCTGGTCGCGGCGCTGGGCATGACGCTCGCGGTCGTGGCGGCGCGGCGCGGCGCGGCACTGACCGGGATGGGCCTGTGTGCGCTGACCGCGCTGCTGGTGTCGCCGATCTCCTGGACCCACCACTGGGTGTGGGCGCTGCCGCTGGTGATCGTGCTCGTCGATCGGGTCCGGCGTATCCGGTCGGCGGTTGCCTGGGGCTCGTTGGTGGCGGTACTCGCGGTCGCCGCGGCCTATCCGATGGAGCGCGCCCGGGTGTCCGGGGTGCTGCCGAGCGGGATCGTGTGGACGGTGCCGTTCGGCGACGGTGGCGAGTTGAAGCTGCACGGGTGGCAGCTGATCGTGGGCAACGCGTATGTGCTCGTCGCCGTGACCGGGTTGATCATGGCCGCCTGGGTGTCGTTCGCCGATCGCCGTCATTTCACCTGTTCGACCGGTTTGGCACCGACCGCCGAGCCCGATCCGGATCCCTCTTCGTAGACTCGTCGTACTTTCAGCTGATCCGTCCCGTCCGCCGCCGCGGCGGATGCGCACGGGTCGTACGACGAGGTGGGCGCGATGCGGGCGACGGCGCGAGGGGCGGGTGGCGCGTCCGGCGCGGTCGACGGCGCCGAGCCCGCGCACCGCCTCGAAGCGGCGGTGGCGGCCGGGGGCCGGACCGCACGCGGCCGGCCTCGAAGCGGGTACGGCGGGGGCGGGGCCGCGGCGGGGATCGTACGGCGGTTCGAACGATGATCCGATCATGCCTAGACTGAGCCGAACGGGGATCGGCCCGGCCGCGACGAAGGCGGCGAGGGGCACGGGGGCGGAGACGGCGCACATGGGCGACAGGGCTCGACCCCTCGACGCCGGCCGGACCGCCGGCGGCACCGCCGCCGGCGCCCCGAACCGGCCCCGCTTCCTCGGCAGGGCCCGCTCGATCGGCATCGCCATGGTCGGCCTGCTCATCGCGCTCGGCATCATCCTCACCGTCGGCGGCGCCGCGCCGCCGCCGCGCACCACACGGCCGCTGCTCCTCGGCGGCGTCATATCCGGGCCCGAGGGGCCGATCGCGCTCCCCGTCGACGCGCCCGCGGCGCCGCCCACCGACGCCGAGCGGGCCTGGCTCGCGCAGGGCACCGTTCCGGGCGCGACCCCGCGATACCGGGCGATGGCCGAGCGCGCGCTGCTCGACATGCGGGTGCTGACCCAGCCCGACGGGTCGGTGGCGGCGGCCTGGTTCGGGATCTGGAAGTACGTCTGGCCACGCGACGCGGCCTGGGTCGCGGCGGCCTTCACCGCCACCGGGCACGACCGGGAGGCGCTCGCGGTGTTGCGTCGATTGGCCGCGCTACAGCGCCCCGACGGCACCTGGGAGGCGCGCTACCGGCTGGACGGCGGGCCGGTCGGCGACAAGCGGGCGGCCCAGTTGGACGGCAACGGATGGGTGCCGTGGGCCGTCTGGTTCTGGTACGTCCACCAGGATCCCAAGGCCCCGGAGACCGTGGCGGCGCTCGGCGAGCTGTGGCCGACGGTACGCAAGGCCGGTGACGCGGCGGCGGGTCGGCTGCGCACGAACGGGTTGCCGCCACGGGGTCCCGACTACTGGGAAACGCGCACCGACCAGGTCACCCTGGGCACCGCGGCGCCCCTGTCGGCCGGACTGCGAGCCGCCGCCGACCTGGCGCGGCGGACCGGAAGCGCGCCCGACGCGCAGCGATGGACAGGCGCCTCGGACCGCCTGGACCGCGGCATCCGGGAGGTGTTCGGGCCGCACGACTACCCACGCACGCCGACGGCCAAGGGCGGCGCGGACACGGCGGTGACCTGGCTGGGCCCGCCCTTCGCCGGCGCGGACGCCCAGGTCGCGAACGCGGTCCGCCGATCCGCGGAGCTGCTCACCCTGCCCAACGGAGGCATCCTGCCGGGCGAACATTGGGCCGGCGACCCCACCGCGGCCTGGACGCCGGAAACCGCGTCCTTCGCCCTGTTCAGTGCGGCGAGCGGCGATCGGGCCGGTGCGGAACGCCGGCTGGACTGGCTCGCCGACCACCGGACGGCATTCGGATCACTGCCGGAGAAGGTCGACAAAAACGGCAAGCCGGCCTCGGTGGCGCCCCTGGCCTGGACGTCGGCAACCGTGCTGCTGTCGTTGGTGGCATTGGACGAGCCACTGCCGATTCCCTGAGCGGAGCCGACAGCGGCCCGTCCCGCACGCGAGGCCGACCGCCCACCGAGCACCGAGGCGCTCCGCGCCCGTCCGCCACGTGGCCGGGTTCACCGCACGCCCGGTCGCCCCACCTCCGACAGGCCCGCCCGCCCGCCGGCGGTGGGGCAGTGCAGTCGGGCCGGCCGCGTCGGGACCGGGGCTTCATGCGCGGCGCGGTGAGCTTTCCCGGCTGCGTGCCCCGGTCCGCCGTGGGGGCGTTCGGTCAGGAATCCGTGTCGGCCGTGACCTTCGCGGCCAGTTGTGGGGGCATCGGGTCGTGTCGGCAGTAGGTGCGGGCGAATTGGCCCGTGCCGTGGCTGATCGAGCGTAGGTCGATCGCGTAGCGGCTGATCTCGATCTCCGGGACCTCGGCGCGGATCAGGGTGCGGCCCGAGCCGATCGGTTCGGTGCCCACCACCCGGCCCCGGCGCGAGCTCAGGTCGCTGAGCACGCCGCCGACGTACTCGTCGGAGACGGTGACCTGTACTTCCGAGACCGGCTCCAGCAGGTGGATCCGGGTGCTCGCGGCGGCCTCGCGCAACGCCAGCGCGCCCGCCATCTGGAAGGCCATGTCGGACGAGTCGACCGAGTGTGCCTTGCCGTCGGTCAGCGTCACCCGCAGGTCGACCATCGGATAGCCGGCCGCGACGCCCTTCTCCATCTGTGCCCGGACGCCCTTCTCCACGGACGGGATGAAGTTGCGCGGTACCGCGCCGCCGAAGACCTTGTCGACGAATTCGAATCCGGACCCGCCCGGCAGCGGTTCGACGTCGATCTCGCAGATCGCGAACTGGCCGTGTCCGCCGGACTGTTTCACGTGCCGACCGCGTCCGCTGGCCTTCTCCGCGAACGTCTCGCGCAGCGACACCTTGTGGGTGACCGCGTCCACCGCGACGCCGTAGCGGCTGCGCAGCCGGTCGAGCAGCACCTCGACGTGCGCCTCGCCCATGCACCACAGGACCAGCTGGTGGGTGTCGGTGTTGTGTTCCAGGCGCAGTGTGGGGTCCTCGGCGACCAGGCGGGCGAGCGACTGGGAGAGCTTGTCCTCGTCGGCCTTGCTGTGTGCGCGGATGGCGACCGGAAGCAGCGGGTCGGGCATCATCCACGGCTCCATCAGGAGCGGATCGTCCTTGTCCGAGATGGTGTCGCCGGTCTCGGCCCGGGTCAGCTTGGCGATCGCGACGATGTCGCCGGCGATGCCGCGGTTGAGCGAGCGCTGGTGTTTGCCCAGCGGAATCGACATCGCGCCGATCCGCTCGTCCAGGTCGTGGTCCTCGTGTCCGCGATCGGCCATGCCGTGCCCGGAGACGTGCACCGTCATGTCCGGGCGCAGTGTGCCGGAGAAGATCCGCACCAGCGAGATCCGGCCCACGTACGGGTCGGACGTCGTCTTGATCACCTCGGCGGCGAGCGGGCCCTCGGGGTCGCAGGTCAGCGGGTCGCGGGGCTTGCCGTCGGGGGTGGTGACCGGCAGCACCTCGTGTTCGGGCGGCGCCGGACAGGCCCGGACGATGCCTTCCAGGAGTTCGATGGTGCCCAGTCCGTCGGGCGCGACCGCGAGCACCGGGTAGAACGAACCGCGGGCGACCGCGGTCTCCAGGTCGGCGATCAGCGTGTCGATGTCGATCTGCTCGCCGGAGAGGTAACGGTCCATCAGGGACTCGTCCTCGCTCTCCGCGATGATGCCCTCGATCAGCCGGTTGCGGGCGTCCTCGATCAGCGGCAGGTGCTCGGGGTCGGGGTCGAGCGTCTCGCGGGTGCCGGAGGAGTAGTCGTAGACCCGCTGGGTGAGCAGGCCCATCAGGCCCGCGACGCCCTCGTCCTCGCCGTGCAGCGGCAGGTACAGCGGCAGCACGGTGTCCGAGTCGGGGTCGCCGAACACCCGCTGGCAGATCAGCACCATCTCGTCGAAGTCGGCGCGCGCCTGGTCGAGCTTGGTGATCACGATCGCGCGGGGCATGCCGACCGAGGCGCATTCGTCCCAGAGCATCCGGGTCGAGCCGTCCACACCGTCGGCCGCCGAGACCACGAACAGCGCGGCGTCCGCGGCGCGCAGGCCCGCCCGCAGGTCGCCGACGAAGTCCGCGTAGCCGGGGGTGTCGAGCAGGTTGATCTTCACGCCGTCGAATTCGACGGGGGACAACGCCAGCGCCACCGAGCGGTGCTGGCGGTGTTCGATGTCCTCGAAGTCGGACACGGTCGTCCCGTCCTCGACGCGACCGGCCCGGGGAATCGTCCCGGTCGCCACGAGCAGGGACTCCACCAATGTCGTCTTGCCCGCCCCCGTGTGGCCCACCAGCACCACGTTGCGCACCGACTCCGGGCTCGCCGGCGCGGTTACCCTGCCGACGGTTCCGGCGCTTGCTCCGGATTTATCCGCCATGTGCCACCTCCTGGTTGTCCATCTGTGCGGTCGTCGTCGACGTCCCGGACGCGCAGGTGCAAGTCGGTCGTCGGTACGCCAACGTCCGCAAATCGATTCCTGAACGGCAGCATTGCCCCGACGTCCGACCGAGTACAAGTGTCCTCGCCGTACGTGATGTTCTCCAACGCGGCACGCCCGGGCGACGGGGGGCTCGGCAGGTGCGAGCGCGTCAGTACGATGGGCGCACCAGGCGGGTCGAGTCCACCGGATCCCCCGCCGCCCCGGCAATCCTTCGGGAAGGCGATGCTCAACAAATACGCTCGTGCCTTCTTCACGCGTGTGCTCACCCCGTTCGCGAGCTTTCTGCTGCGCCACAACGTGAGTCCGGACACGGTGACGCTGATCGGCACCCTCGGGGTGGTCGTCGCGGCGCTGGTGTTCTTCCCGATCGGCTGGTTCCTCACCGGCACGCTCGTCATCACCGCGTTCATCTTCTCCGACCTGGTCGACGGCAACATGGCGCGCCAGTTGGGCCGCTCGACCAAATGGGGGGCCTTCCTCGACTCCACGCTGGACCGGGTCGCGGACGCCGCGATCTTCGGCGCGCTGGCCATCTGGTTCGCCGGCGACGGCGACAACCTGCGCATGTGCATCCTGGCGATCTTCTGCCTCGGGTCCGGCCAGGTCGTGTCGTACTGCAAGGCCAGGGCCGAGAGCCTGGGCCTGGCCTGCGACGTCTCCGGACTGATCGAGCGGGCCGAGCGGCTGGTCATCTCGCTGGTGGCGACCGGTCTCGACGGAATGGGTGTCCCATACATCCAGGAGGCCGCGCTGTGGTTCATCGCGGTGGGCAGCCTGATCACGGTCTTCCAGCGGATGATCGCGGTGTATCGCTCGGCATCCGCGATCGACAACGCGGTGTCCGGAGGTGACAAGGCATGACCGAACTCGGGCAGCGGCTGGCCGACACCGGGTACGCCCTGGGCTGGTCCGTGGTCAAGCGACTGCCCGAACCGGTCGCCGCGGCAGCCTTCCGGCGGATCGCCGACCTGGTCTGGCGGCGGCGCGGCGGCGGCGTGCTGCAGTTGGAGGCCAATCTGCGTCGCGTCGCGGGATCCGATGCCACGCCCGAGCAACTTCGCGCGCTCTCCCGCGAGGGCATGCGCTCCTACCTGCGCTACTACCAGGAGGCGTTTCGGCTCCCGGTCTGGGACCGCGAGACGGTACTGGCCCGGATGGAGTGCGACCTGACCCTGCTGGACGAGTGCGGCGCCCGCGGCAAGGGCGTGATCTTCGCGCTTCCGCACATGGGCAACTGGGACCACGCCGGCGCCTGGATCACGCTCAAGGGCTATCCGTTCACCACGGTCGCCGAACGACTGAAGCCGGAGTCGCTGTACAAGCGCTTCCTGGACTATCGCGAGTCGCTGGGCATGGAGGTGCTGCCACTCACCGGCGGCGAGGGCAACACGTTCGGCACGCTGGCGCGCCGGCTGCGCGAGGGCCGGCTGTTGTGCCTGCTCTCCGACCGCGACCTGACCACCGCGGGCGTGCCGGTGACCTTCTTCGGCGAGCAGACCCGGATGGCGGCCGGCCCGGCCGCGCTGGCCGTGCAGACCGGCGCGGCGCTGATCCCGGTCACCCTCGCGTGGGAGGGCAAAATTCTCCGGGCCACGCTCCATCCCGAGATCGAGGTGCCCGGCGAGGGCGACCGCCGGGAGAAGATCGCGGTGATGACCCAGCGGGTCGCGGACGCCTACGCCCGAGCGATCGCGCGCGACCCGCAGGACTGGCACATGCTTCAGCCGCTGTGGCTCGCCGATCTGGACCGACGCCGGCTCGCCCGGATCGGGGAGGCCAAGTGAGGATCGGCGTCGTGTGCCCCTACTCGTGGGACGTGCCGGGCGGTGTGCAGTACCACGTGCGGGACCTCGCGGCGAACCTGATCGCGCGCGGGCACGAGGTGTCGGTACTGGCGCCGGCGGACGACGACACCCCGCTGCCGGACTACGTGGTGCCGGCCGGGCGGGCCGTACCGGTGCGCTACAACGGCTCGGTGGCGCGGCTCAACTTCGGCTTCCTGTCCGCCGCGCGGGTGCGTCGGTGGATCCACGACGGCCACTTCGACGTGCTGCACATCCACGAACCGGCCACGCCCAGCCTGTCGTTGCTCGCCTGCTGGGCCGCGTCCGGCCCGGTGGTGGCCACCTTCCACACCTCGAACACCCGCTCGCGCGCGATGATCGCGGCCTACCCGATCCTGCAGCCCGCGCTGGAGAAGATCAGCGCCCGGATCGCGGTCAGCGAGTACGCGCGCCGCACGCTGGTCGAGCACCTCGGCGGTGACGCGGTGGTCATCCCCAACGGCGTGGACGTCGGCTTCTTCGCCGACGCGCCCGTGGAGCCCATGTGGCAGGGCACCGCCGAGGCGCCCACCATCGGCTTCATCGGCCGGATCGACGAGTCGCGCAAGGGACTGCCCACGCTGATGGAGGCGTTCCCGCGGATCGTCGAGGCGTTCCCGGGTGTGCGGCTGCTGGTGGCCGGGCGCGGGGACGCGGAGGAGGCGGTGGAGGACCTGCCGGAGGCGTTGCGCGGACAGGTCACCTTCCTGGGCATGGTCAGCGACCTGGACAAGGCGCGACTGCTGCGCAGCGTGGATGTGTACGTGGCACCCAACACCGGTGGCGAGAGCTTCGGGATCATCCTGGTCGAGGCGATGTCGGCGTCGGCGCCGGTGCTGGCGAGCGATTTGGACGCGTTCCGGCAGGTGCTGGACGGTGGGCGGGCGGGGGAGTTGTTCGCGGTGGAGGACGCCTCGGCACTTGCCGCCGCCGCGGTCGCGCTGCTTCGGGATCCGGCGCGGAGGGACGCGTTGCGCGAGGTCGGGCGCAAGCATGTGCAGCGCTACGACTGGGAGACCGTCGGGACGGACATCCTGGGCGTGTACGAGACGGTCACCGCGGGGGCGCCGGCCGCGTAGCGGGCTTGGCCTGGAGCGCCGGCCGGGCTGTCCGGTTGGTCTGCCGAGGTGAAGGGTGGCCCGAAGTGTCGGGCGGGCCGGGGGTTGGTCGGGTCGGCGGTACTAGGGTCGCCGGGTGATGACTGTCATCTGGATTGTGCTCGCGGTGGTTGCGGTCGGTGTCTATCTCAGCTGGACCGCCGGGCGGCTCGACCGGTTGCACGCGCGGGTGGACTCGAGTCGGGCCGCCTTGGACGCGCAGTTGTTGCGGCGTTCGGCGGTCGCGCAGGAGATCGCCACCTCCGGGCTGCTCGATCCGGCCTCCTCGCTGGTCTTGGCCGGCGCCGCGCACGAGGCGCGGAACGCGGCCGAGGACGAGCGTGAGGTGGCGGAGAGCGACCTGACCCGCGCGCTGCGGTTCCTGTTCGAGGACCCCGCCCAGGCGGAGGACCTGCGGGCCCGGCCCGGCGGCGCGGAACTGGTCGCCGAACTGCAGACCGCCGTGCGGCGCGTACCGATGGCCCGGCGCTTTCACAACGACGCGGTCCGCGGCGCGCGCGCGGTGCGCCGACACCGGTTGGTGCGCTATCTGCGGCTGGCGGGCCATGCCCCGTACCCGGTCACCTTCGAGATGGACGACGAGGAGCCGCGTACTTTGCAGCCCGGTGGGTCCTGACGGGAGCCACGCAAAGGCCACCGTGGACAGATTGGCCCGGGTAATTCGCCGGGGTGGCATGACATTAGGATCCACCTCACCCGTACGATGGAGCCAACCGTCGTCGTTCGCACCTGTGTGAGGTCATCCGTGTCCACCACCCCCGCAAGCCCCCAGACCGGCACCGACCTGGTCAAGCGCGGCATGGCCGAGCAGCTCAAGGGCGGCGTGATCATGGACGTCGTCAACGCCGAGCAGGCCAAGATCGCCGAGGACGCGGGCGCGGTCGCCGTCATGGCGCTCGAGCGCGTGCCGGCCGACATCCGCAAGGACGGCGGCGTCGCGCGCATGTCCGACCCGGACATGATCGACGGCATCATCGGCGCCGTGTCCATCCCGGTGATGGCCAAGGCCCGGATCGGCCACTTCGCCGAGGCCCAGGTCCTGCAGTCGCTCGGTGTGGACTACATCGACGAGTCCGAGGTGCTGACCCCGGCCGACGAGTCGAACCACATCAACAAGTGGAAGTTCACCACCCCCTTCGTGTGTGGTGCGACCAACCTCGGCGAGGCGCTGCGCCGGATCACCGAGGGCGCGGCGATGATCCGCTCCAAGGGTGAGGCCGGCACCGGCAACGTGGTCGAGGCCACCCGGCACATGCGCACCATCCTCAAGGACATCAAGCAGCTCTCGGTGCTGGACGAGGACGAGCTGTTCGTCGCCGCGAAGAACCTCCAGGCGCCGTACGCGCTGGTCAAGGAGGTCGCCGAGGCCGGCAAGCTGCCCGTCGTGCTGTTCACCGCAGGCGGCATCGCCACCCCGGCCGACGCGTCGATGATGATGCAGCTCGGCGCCGAGGGTGTGTTCGTCGGCTCGGGCATCTTCAAGTCCGGCGACCCGGCCAAGCGGGCCAAGGCGATCGTGGACGCGACCCTGCACTTCGACGACCCGGACGTGATCGCCAAGGTCTCGCGCGGTCTGGGCGAGGCGATGGTCGGCATCAACATCGACACCCTCCCGGCCGAGCAGCGCTACGCCGGCCGCGGCTGGTAGTTCGCGCCTTCGAGCCCTCGCGCCTCGAAACAGCACCGCGCGTACGCGAACCAGCACGTCGCGCACTCGAACAAGCCGTGAGCCGGGCCCGGACGCGAACGCGTCCGGGCCCGGCTCGGTACCTACGACCGGACGGGGTTGACGTGTCCACCACTCCCATCATCGGTGTCCTCGCCCTTCAGGGCGACGTGCGCGAACACGCCATCGCGCTGGCCGAACTCGATGCGATCGCACGCCCGGTGCGCAAGGTCGAGGAGTTCGCCGAGCTCGACGCGCTCGTCATACCCGGCGGCGAGTCGACCACGATGTCCAAGCTCGCGGTGTCCTTCGGGCTTTTCCCGGCGCTGCGCGAGCGGGTCGCGGACGGCATGCCGGTCTACGGCTCGTGTGCGGGCATGATCATGCTCGCCGACAAGATCCTGGACGGCCGCGAGGACCAGGAGACGGTCGGCGGGATCGACATGATCGTGCGGCGCAACGCGTTCGGCCGGCAGAACGACTCGTTCGAGGCCGACGTCCCGTTCGCCGGCCCGGCCGGCGGCGACCCCATCCACGGCGTGTTCATCCGCGCCCCGTGGGTCGAGTCGGTCGGCGCCGAGGTCGAGGTGCTGGCCCGGCTGACCGCCGAGCCGTACGCGGACCGCATCGTCGCGGTGCGCCAGGGCAACCTGCTCGCCACGTCCTTCCACCCGGAGCTCACCCCCGACCGGCGGGTGCACGCGTACTTCGTGGACATGGTCCGTGCCACGCTCTGAGTCCGCGCGCCGGTAGGATCTTCCAGCCTGTACAGGCCCGTGCAGCGCACCCGCGACCCGAAGGAGTAGAGGCGGATGTCCGGCCACTCGAAGTGGGCGACCACCAAGCACAAAAAGGCCGTCATCGACGCCAGGCGCGGAAAGCTCTTCGCCAAGTTGATCAAGAACGTCGAGGTGGCGGCACGCACCGGCGGCGGTGACATCGCCGGCAACCCGACGCTCTACGACGCCATTCAAAAGGCCAAGAAGTCCTCGGTCCCGAACGACAACATCGACCGCGCGGTCAAGCGCGGCTCCGGTGCGGAGGCCGGCGGCGCCGACTACCAGTCGATCACGTACGAGGGGTACGGACCGAACGGTGTCGCGGTGCTGATCGAGTGCCTCACCGACAACCGCAACCGTGCGGCGTCGGACGTGCGGGTCGCGATGACGCGCAACGGCGGCTCGATGGCCGACCCCGGCTCGGTGTCGTACATGTTCACCCGCAAGGGTGTCGTGATCGTGCCGAAGAACGACCTGGGCGAAGACGACGTGCTCGGCGCGGTGCTCGACGCCGGTGCAGAGGAGGTCAACGACCTCGGCGACACCTACGAGGTGGTCAGCGAGGCGACCGACATGGTCGCCGTGCGGACCGCGCTCGTGGACGCCGGGATCGACTACGACTCGGCGGACGCCAACTTCATCCCCAGCGTCTCGGTCGAGCTGGACGAAGAGGGCGCCCGCAAGATCTTCCGGTTGATCGAGGCGCTGGAGGACAGCGACGACGTCCAGGAAGTCTGGGCGAACTTCGACGTGAGTGATGCGGTCATGGAGAGCATCAACGCCGAGTAGGGCTCGCGGCGTCGGTCGCGGCCGGCGAGGACCGCGACGACGGCCGGTCGCGTTTCGCGAACGCGCGTGGGGCCGGCGGCAACTGCCGCCGGCCCCACGCGCGTTCGCGCACTCGCCGAGGGTGCTACGGGTTGGTGTTTATCACGTACAGCAGGAAGCCCACGTACCATCCGGCGAAAGCCGCCCCGGCGACCAGCACCGAGATCACCACGCCGCGCGGCCACTTGGCCATCAGTCGGGCCAGGGGCAGCGCGATGGTGAAGGCCGGGAGCATGAAGCGCGGCTTGGAGTGGAAGAACCAGCCGTTGCTCGTGGTCAGCGCCAGGAACATCACCACGCCGCCGTACACGTGCACCGGCAGCGGGACCCGGCGGTCCCGGAAGGACCAGATCATCAGCGCCACGGACAGGATGATCACGAACGTGCAGACCACGTAGATCGGCCGGCCCAGGTGGGTGAGGT
The DNA here is from genome assembly GCF_000372745.1 of Embleya scabrispora DSM 41855. GTDB lineage: Bacteria > Actinomycetota > Actinomycetes > Streptomycetales > Streptomycetaceae > Embleya > Embleya scabrispora. Next base: position 34,850 of record NZ_KB889665.1, read on the forward strand.
ACTTGGCCATCCACTGGACGGTGCTTATGCCCCAGTCGAAGCGCAGGTTGAACGCCTTGTCCTGGATCCACACCCACCCGTCGGGCCGACCGGCCAGCCAGCCCACCCAGGCGATGAAGCCCACGCACGCCAGCGGTGAGATCAGCGTGGCCAGCACCGGGTGGCGAGCCTCCGGGGCCAGCAGACCGACCCGCGTGCCGTCCTCGCGGCGGCGCAGCACGATCGCCAGTGTCGCCACGCCCAGGGCCGCGACCAGGCCGAACGCGGTGTTCCGGGTCAGGCCGGCGAACAGGCACAGCACGCAGGCCAGGGTCCACTGGCGGCGGACGACGGCCAACAGCCCCCAGGACGCGAACGCCACGAACAGCGCCTCGGAGTAGACCATGGTGAGCACCATCGAGCCCGGCGCGACGCCCCACAGGATCGCGAACAGGGTGGCCGCCCGGTGGCTGCCGGTGAGTTCGCGCCCGAGCGCGTACAACCCCCATGCCGCGACCACGCCGGCCAGCGCGGTGACGACCATGCCGGCGTTGAGCGCGGACAGGCCGGTCACATCGCCGACGAGGCGGACCGCCCAGGGGTAGCCGGGGAAGAACTCGACGTTGGTCCAGTACGGCTTGCCGGCCGGTGAGACCGGGATCTTGTCGACGTAGCCGAAGTCCGCGATGTCGCGGAACCACACGCCGTCCCACGAGCCGACCATCGACCAGAACGGCTTGCCGGCCGCCAATGCCATCGCGCCGAGCACCGCGAGGTTGATCGCGCGCGCGATCAGGTAGCCGAGTACCGCCGTGCGGGCCGGGCGGAAGGAGGCGCTCGCGCGGTGCGCGAAGTCGACGGCGCCGGTTCGCAGGCGGTCGGGGAGACCGGCGGCGAAGGCGCTGTCGGGGCGCGCCGGCATCCTGATCGCACCCTTCTCGGCGGCCGGTGGGGTCTCGGCGACCGGCATGGACGGCGACGGCATGAAAACCTTCCGGGCGGCGAGCGAGGGCAGTCTCCAACCGACCCTAGTGGCGCCTGTGCGGGCTCCCGTGCGGCGACCGGGCCGCTTGGGGAACGATCGTCACAGGGCTGTCATCGGGGCGTTATCGACCGGGACAAGCGTACGTGTCGCTCGAACGAGTGATCACGGAGTGGCGGTACCGAAGGGATCGGTGCGGCTGCACTAGGGTTTGCCCGGGCGAACAGGTGTTCGTATCGGGTGGTGTTCGGCTCGACTGCAGGGGCGCCGGCACGGCGATCGCCGAGCCGATGCGAGGCGACACGAGAGGGGCGCGGCATGCGGGTCTTGGGGGTCGACCCCGGTCTGACCCGATGCGGCGTCGGCGTGGTCGACGGCGCGGTCGGCAAACCGCTGCGGATGATCGAGGCGGGCGTGGTGCGCACTCCGGCGGAGGCGACGATCGACGCGCGTCTGCTGGGCATCGAGCGGGGCATCGAGGAGTGGCTGGACCGGCACCACCCGGACTGCGTCGCGGTCGAGCGGGTGTTCAGCCAGCACAACGTGAGCACCGTGATGGGCACCGCGCAGGCATCCGCCGTGGCGATCGTGTGCGCCGCGCGGCGCGGCCTGCCGGTGACACTGCACACGCCGAGCGAGGTCAAGGCCGCGGTGACCGGGAGCGGGCGTGCCGACAAGGCCCAGATCGGTGCGATGGTGACCCGTATCCTGCGTCTGGACGGCCCGCCGAAACCGGCGGACGCCGCCGACGCGGTCGCGTTGGCGATCTGTCACATCTGGCGCGGCGGCGCCTCCGACCGGCTCGCGGCGGCGGTGGCCGCGGCGCGCACGCCCACCACGCGGCTGCCGCGCGGCACCCGCCGATGACCGGAACCGCCCACCGGTTGCCTTCGACGACCGGCCCTTGCCCGGCCGACCCCCGGGCGGCCGGCCCACGTACCACTAGCCAAGCAGGAGCACTCGGGTGATCGCGTTCGTCTCCGGAACGGTGGCCGGCCTCGGCCCGGACACCGCCGTCGTCGAGGTCGGCGGGGTCGGCCTGGCCGTGCAGTGCACGCCCACCACGCTGGCCACGCTGCGCGTCGGGGCGGCGGCCCGACTGGCCACGTCGCTGGTGGTGCGGGAGGACTCGCTCACCCTGTTCGGCTTCGCCGACGACGACGAGAAGCGCACGTTCGAGGTGTTGCAGACCGCCAACGGGGTGGGGCCGAAGCTGGCGCTGGCGATGCTCGCGGTGTACAGCCCGGACGCGTTGCGCGCCGCGGTCGCGGGCAAGGACGCCAAGGCGCTCACCGCCGTGCCCGGGATCGGGCCCAAGGGCGCGCAGAAGCTGCTCTTGGACCTGAAGGACAAGCTCGGCGCGCCCACCGGCACCGGCGCCGCGCTCGGCGTCGGCGCCCCGGTGAGCGCGGGCTGGCGGGACCAGCTGCACGCCGCGCTGGTGGGCCTGGGCTATGCGACGCGCGAGGCGGACGACGCGGTCGCCTCGGTGACCGCCGAGGCGGAGGCCGCGGCCACGCCCGACATCGGCGCGCTGCTCAAGGCGGCCCTGCGCGGCCTGAACCGCAGATGAACCGGCGGGAGCGCGCTCTCGCCCGACGCGGCACCACCGTGTCGCCCGGGTCGGGCAGGATGAACGCGGGCCGCACGAACACGACCATGGGCGGAAGACGATGACGCAGGACGGCGAACGCCTGGTGACCGCCGAGGCGGACGGCGAGGACCAGGCCGTCGAGGCCGCGCTGCGGCCGAAGAACCTCGACGAGTTCATCGGCCAGGAGCGGGTGCGCGAGCAACTGTCCCTGGTGCTGACCGCGGCGCTGGGACGCGGTGGCACCGCCGATCACGTGTTGCTGTCCGGCCCGCCCGGACTCGGCAAGACCACGCTGTCGATGATCATCGCGGCCGAGATGGGGGTGCCGATCCGGATCACCTCCGGCCCGGCCATCCAGCACGCCGGTGACCTGGCCGCGATCTTGTCCTCGCTGTCCGAGGGCGAGGTGCTCTTCCTCGACGAGATCCACCGGATGTCGCGGCCCGCCGAGGAGATGTTGTACATGGCGATGGAGGACTTCCGGGTCGACATCATCGTCGGCAAGGGCCCCGGCGCCACCGCGATCCCGCTGGACCTGCCGCCGTTCACCCTGGTGGGCGCGACCACCCGGGCCGGTTTGTTGCCGCCGCCGCTGCGCGACCGGTTCGGCTTCACCGGCCACATGGACTTCTACGCACCCGCCGAACTCGAACGGGTGCTGAATCGTTCGGCACGACTGCTCGACGTCGAACTGTCCGCCGAGGGCGGCGCCGAGATCGCCGGCCGCTCGCGCGGCACGCCCCGGATCGCCAACCGGCTGCTGCGCCGGGTCCGCGACTACGCGCAGGTACGGGCGAACGGCAAGGTCGATCGGGACATCGCCGCACGTGCGCTGGACGTGTACGAGGTGGACGCGCTGGGCCTGGACCGGCTGGACCGGGCCGTCCTACAGGCGCTGACCACGCTGTTCGGCGGGGGTCCGGTGGGTCTGTCCACGCTGGCCGTGGCGGTCGGCGAGGAGACCGAGACGGTCGAGGAGGTCGCCGAACCGTTCCTGGTCCGCAGCGGTTTCCTGGCCCGCACACCGCGCGGTCGGGTGGCCACCGCGAAGGCATGGCTGCATCTGGGCCTGAACCCGCCGCAGGGCGCGCTGCCGGGGCAGCTCGGTGCACAACAGAGCGTGTTGTTCGACAACGGGGCCGTGACCGGTAAGGATGCAACCGAGTGAGGCCGGTGCGTGTCGGGAACGCACGCGGCCGGTAGTCGTTGTTCCTGTAGTAAGTACCCGTCTAGACTCCGCCGAGGCTGCCGCACCGTGGCCGGCCGAGTGTCACCGTCCGGGCCGCCGAGCGGCCTTGGGAAGGAATCGTTTCAAGCCGTGGACCCGCTTACCCTCCTCCTGCCAGTAATCATCGTCGTGGTGTTCTACTTCCTGATCATCAAGCCCGGGAAGGCGCGCCAGCGACAGGCCATGGAAACGCAGAACTCGCTGGTCCCGGGCGCCGAGGTCCGCACGATCGCGGGGCTGTACGCGACGGTCACCGAGGTGGAGGACGATTCCGTCATCCTTGAGGTCGCGCCCGACGTGCACTGCCGCTTCGTCAAGAGCGCCATCGCCGCCGTCCTGTCCTCCGGTGACGAGGACGGCGAGGCCGACGACGAGCACGACGACGAGCACGACGCCGAGGCCGAGGCCGGCGACGATGTCGTGAAGCTCGAAAAGAAGCCCGAGGCCGCCGAGGACTCCGAGGCCGAGGACACCAAGACCGTGGACGTCACCAAGTCCGAGGGCGCGACCAAGTCCGAGGGCGCGACCAAGGCGTCCGAGACCGGCGACCGGCTGCGCAAGGACGACAAGCAGGACTAGTTCGGCTCGTGGTGGGTGTGGTGGTCCTCGGGCCGCCGCAGGGCAATACAGTCATGTGACCGGGGGTGACACCCCGGATACGACAGCGTCCGGCATCCTGCCGGGCGCCGTGCCGTGCCGGCGGACGTGGCGCAAGCCCGTTCGCGGCGGCATCGAGAGGGAGATTGGGCGAAGGTGGCAGCACCGAAATCGAGTTCCCGAGGGCACCCCGGGCGGGTCCTGGCCTTCATCGGGGTCGTGATCGTCGCGCTGTACGCGATCATGTTCTCGACCGGGGACAAGACCCCACGTCTGGGCATCGACCTCGCGGGCGGCACCAGTGTCACGCTCACCGCCAAGGCCGACCAGGGCCGCAACGGTGCGGTCAACAAGTCGAACATGCAGACCGCGGTGGAGATCATCCGCCAGCGCGTCAATGCGTTCGGTGTGTCCGAGGCGGAGGTGCAGACCGAGGGCGATCGCAACATCGTCATCAGCATCCCCAAGGGCAAGAACGAGAAGGAGACGGCGGAGCAGGTCGGCCAGACCGCGAAGCTGTTCTTCCGCCCCGTTCTGGAGGCCACGCAGATCACCCCCCAGGGTGGTACCAAGCTGCCGCTGACCCCGCCGTCGACGCCGCCCGCGAGCACCCCGCCGGCAAGCACGCCGCCCGCGGCCGAGTCGGGCAAGCCGCAGGGTCGGGTCATCCCGAATCTGAAGGACGCGTCCGGCGCCCCGACCCCGCCGCCGTCGACGCCGCCGGCGAGCACCCCGCCCGCAACGCCTCCGGCGAGCACCCCGCCGGCCGGAGCCGACGCGAACGGCATCACGCCCGAGCTGCGCGCGAAGTACAACAACCTGGACTGCTCCCTCCCGGAGAACCGCGGCCTCGGCCCGGTGCCGGCCCCGGAGGACCAGCCGACCGTGGCGTGCAGCCGCGATCAGGGCGAGGGCGAGGAGAAGTACATCCTCGGCCGGGTGCTGATCCCCGGCACGGACGTGGCCTCCTCGAAGGCGCAGCTGCCGCAGAACGGCAGTGTCGGTGGCTGGGAAGTCGAGCTGAAGTTCACCGACGCCGGCGCCGACAAGTTCACCAAGATCACCGGTGACCTGGCGGCGAACAAGTACCCGACCAACCGCTTCGCGATCGACCTGGACGGTGTGGTCGTCTCCGCGCCGTCGGTGAAGGCGGAGATCCCCGGCGGCAGCGCCGTGATCTCGGGCAACTTCACCCGCAGCTCGGCCAAGGACCTGGAGAACGTGCTCAAGTACGGCGCGCTCCCGCTGTCCTTCACCAAGAGCGACGTGACCACGGTGTCCGCGTCGCTGGGCGGTGACCAGCTCCGGGGCGGGCTGATCGCCGGTGCGATCGGCATCGTCCTGGTCATCCTGTACTCGCTGTTCTACTACCGAGGTCTCGGCCTGGTGAGCATCGCGAGTCTGGCGGTCTCGGCGGCCCTCACCTACGCCATCATGTGTCTGCTCGGCCGAAGCATCGGCTTCGCACTCAACCTGCCGGCGGTGTGTGGCGCGATCGCCGCGATCGGTATCACGGTGGACTCGTTCATCGTGTACTTCGAGCGGATCCGGGACGAGATCCGTGAGGGTCGCACATTGCGACCCGCCGTGGAGAAGGCGTGGCCCCGTGCCCGGCGCACCATCCTGGTGTCCGACGCGGTGTCGTTCCTGGCCGCCGCGGTGCTGTACGTCGTCTCGGTCGGCAAGGTCCAGGGCTTCGCGTTCACCCTCGGCCTGACCACGCTGCTCGACGTCGTGGTGGTGTTCCTGTTCACCAAGCCGCTCATGACGATCCTCGCCAAGCGCAAGTTCTTCGCGGACGGCCACAAGTGGTCCGGCCTCGACCCCGAAGCGCTCGGTGCCAATCAGCGCCAGTCGTACCGCAGCCGTCGCCCGCGTGGCCGCGCTGCCGGCGTCAAGGAGGCGTGATGAGTCGCTTCGGTGACCTCAAGAACATCGGCGTCCGGCTGCACCACGGCGACGTCTCGTTCGACTTCGTCGGCCGCAAGAAGTTGTGGTACTCGATCTCCGCGCTGATCCTGCTGCTCGCGGTCGGCGGTCTGCTCGGCCGCGGGCTGCACCAGGGCATCGAGTTCAAGGGCGGTTCGGTCTATACGATCGAGCACACCTCGGCCTCGCAGAACGACGCCCGCAAGGCGGTGGAGCCGTTCACCGACGGCACCGACGCCATAGTGCAGAAGGTCGGCGGCGACGGCCTGCGGATCCAGATCGCGGAGTCGGACGCGGACAAGACCAAGCAGGTCGCGGCGGCCATCGCCAAGGACCTCAAGGTCGCGCCGGACAAGGTCAACACGCAGGTGGTCGGTCCCAGCTGGGGCAAGGAGATCTCCAAGAAGGCCCTCCAGGGCCTGGTGATCTTCATGATCCTGGTGGTGATCTACCTCACCTTCGCCTTCGAATGGCGGATGGCCGTGGCGGCGCTGGTCGCGCTGATCCACGACATCGTGATCACCATCGGTGTGTACGCGCTGGTGGGCTTCGAGGTGACGCCGGGCACGGTGATCGGTCTGCTGACGATTCTCGGTTACTCCCTGTACGACACCGTCGTGGTGTTCGACACGGTCAAGGAGAACGCCAAGAACATCACGAAGCAGACCAAGCTCACCTACAGCGAAGCGGCCAACGCGGGTCTGAACCAGACCCTGGTGCGGTCGATCAACACCACGGTCGTCGCGCTGCTGCCGGTGGCGTCGCTGCTGTTCGTCGGTGGCGGTCTGCTCGGCGCGGGCATGCTCAAGGACATCGCGCTGTCGCTGTTCGTGGGTCTGGCCGCCGGTGCGTTCTCCTCGATCTTCATCGCCACGCCGATCCTGGCCGACCTCAAGGAGCGGTCGCCCGAGATGCGGCAGCTGGCGAAGAAGGTGGCCCAGCGTCGGGCGGCCGAGGCGAAGGCGGCCAAGGCCGCCGAGACCTCCGGGATTCCGGCGGACCAGGCCGAGGGTCACCCGAACGTGGACGCGGTCGCCGAACCGGACGAGGACGAGACCGTACCCGCGCAGGGTGGCGCGCCGCGTGCGGGCGCCTCGCGCGGTCGGGCGCGGACCCGTCCCGGCGGCAAGAGGAAGCGCTGATGGCCGACGAAGGACTGCGCAAGCTCCTGGAGAGCCGGATCCGGGACGTGCCGGACTGGCCGCAACCGGGTGTGGTGTTCAAGGACATCTCGCCGCTGCTGGCCGATCCGGTCGCGTTCGCGGCCCTGGTCGACGCGCTGGCCGAGCGTTGTCGGGGCCGGGTGGACAAGGTGGTCGGGATCGAGGCCCGGGGCTTCATCCTGGCCGCACCGGTGGCCTATCGCGCGCAGGCCGGATTCGTTCCGGTCCGCAAGGCGGGCAAGCTGCCGTGCGCGACCCACGCGCAGTCCTACGAGCTGGAGTACGGCTCGGCCACCCTGGAGGTGCACCAGGACGCGTTCGGGCCCGGTGACCGGGTGCTCGTGATCGACGACGTGCTCGCCACCGGCGGGACCGTCGAGGCCACGATCGACCTGATCAAGCGGGCGGGCGCGGAGGTGGTGGGGGTCGAGGTGCTGCTCGAACTCGGCTTCCTGAGCGGCCGGGCGCGGCTCGCGCCGGTGCTGCCGCACGGCACGCTGGAGTCGTTCATCGTCGTGTGACACGCCGCCGAAGGCGTGTTGTCGGAGGCCGGAGGCGCCCCAACCGGGGAGCCTTCGGCCTTCGCCGTTGCGGCGGCTGCCGTTCCGGATGGCCGAGTCGTGAGGGCGTGGGTCAGTACCATGGAAGTTCCGTCATCTGTGGGAGGAGTTCCCTTGCCGGACGAGGTCGCGCCCGTCGCGTCGTCCTCGGGGGATGCCGTCGAACACGCGGCTCCCTCGGACGACGCCACACGTGCCACACCGGGCCCCTCGGGCCATCCTCCGGTGAGCGCCGGAGGAGCCGACGAGGCGGTGACTCGTGCCCGGTCCGACGCGGAGCCGGCGGAGCCCGCGGCGACGCCGGCCGAGGCCGACGGGCCCGGGGCATCCGCCGAGCGCCCGGCCGCGGCCGGTTCGAGCGCCGTCGAGCCGACCGCTGTCGAAGCGCGGGGGGCCGAGTCGGGCGGGAAGCGAGCGGCCCAGGCCGCCTCGTCCTCCGAGGACAGCGCCGACGGCCCGCGCGGCAGCGACGGCCACAGCGGCCCCGCCGCCGGCGCGGCCGGACCCGAGGCCAGGGGACCCAGGCCGGTCGCGAAGGCGGCGCCCAGTCCCGCGGGCGCCTCGCGCGGCGGCGGCACCGAGCGCTCGCGGTCGTTGCGGGTGGACGGCCCCAGCCGGGTCCGCGCCCGGCTGGCCCGATTGGGTGTGCAGCGCAACAGCGTGTACAACCCGGTCCTGGAGCCGCTGCTGCGGGTGGTCCGGGTCAACGACCCCAAGGCCGATCTGCGCCAGATCGAGCGGGCGTACACCACCGCCGAGCGCTGGCACCGCGGCCAGCGGCGCAAGAGCGGCGACCCGTACATCACCCACCCGCTCGCGGTCGCCACCATCCTGGCCGAGCTCGGGATGGACCCGCCGACGCTGATGGCCGGTCTGCTGCACGACACCGTCGAGGACACCGACTACGGCCTCGACGCGCTGCGCCGCGACTTCGGCGACACCGTGGCGATGCTCGTGGACGGCGTGACCAAGCTGGACAAGGTCAAGTTCGGCGAGGCCGCGCAGGCCGAGACCGTGCGCAAGATGGTCATCGCGATGGCCAAGGATCCGCGCGTCCTGGTGATCAAGCTCGCCGACCGGCTGCACAACATGCGCACCATGCGCTACCTCAAGCGGGAGAAGCAGGAGCGCAAGGCCCGCGAAACGCTGGAGATCTACGCCCCGCTGGCGCACCGCCTGGGGATGAACACGATCAAGTGGGAGTTGGAGGACCTGGCGTTCGCCATCCTCTACCCCAAGATGTACGACGAGATCGTGCGCCTGGTCGCCGAGCGCGCGCCCAAGCGGGACGAATACCTGGCTCTGGTCACCGATCAGGTGCAGGGCGACCTGCGCTCGGCGCGGATCAAGGCCACGGTCACCGGGCGGCCGAAGCACTACTACTCGGTCTACCAGAAGATGATCGTGCGTGGCCGCGAGTTCACCGAGATCTACGACCTGGTGGGCATCCGGGTCCTGGTCGACTCGGTCCGCGACTGCTACGCGGCGCTGGGCACGATCCACGCGCGCTGGAACCCGGTGCCGGGGCGGTTCAAGGACTACATCGCGATGCCCAAGTTCAACATGTACCAGTCGCTGCACACGACGGTGATCGGTCCCGAGGGCAAGCCGGTCGAGCTGCAGATCCGCACCTTCGACATGCATCGCCGGGCCGAGTACGGCATCGCCGCGCACTGGAAGTACAAGGCGGAGGCGGTGGGCGCCAAGGGTGCCGCGAAGACCGACACCAAGCCGGCGCGAAAGGGCGAGAACCCGGCCAACGACATGGCCTGGCTGCGCCAGCTCCTGGACTGGCAGCGGGAGACCGAGGACCCGGGCGAGTTCCTGGAGTCGCTGCGGTTCGACCTCTCCAGCCAGGAGGTCTTCGTCTTCACGCCCAAGGGCGACGTGATAGCGCTGCCGGCCGGCTCGACCCCGGTCGACTTCGCCTACGCGGTGCACACCGAGGTCGGCCACCGCACGATCGGGGCCCGGGTCAACGGGCGGCTGGTCCCGCTGGAGAGCCGGCTGGACAACGGCGACCTGGTCGAGGTGTTCACCTCCAAGAGCGAGACCGCGGCGCCGAGTCACGACTGGCTCGGCTTCGTCAAGTCGCCGCGGGCGCGCAACAAGATCCGCCAGTGGTTCTCCAAGGAGCGCCGCGAGGAGGCGATCGAGCAGGGCAAGGAGGGCCTGACCCGGGCCATGCGCAAGCAGGGCCTGCCGTTGCAGCGGCTGATGTCCGGCGGCGGGGACACCCTGGTCACCCTCGCGCACGAGCTGCGCTACCCGGACATCTCGTCGCTGTACGCGGCGATCGGGGAGGGGCACGTCTCGGCGCAGACCATCGTGCAGCGCCTGGTCGAGTCGCTCGGCGGCGAGGAGGGCGCGTCGGAGGACCTCGCCGAGGCCACCCGGCCGACCACCACCCGCCGCCGGCCGCGCTCGACCGGCAACCCCGGGGTCGTGGTCAAGGGCGTCGACGACATCTGGGTCAAGCTGTCCCGCTGCTGTACGCCGGTGCCGGGCGATCCGATCATCGGCTTCGTCACCCGGGGCAACGGCGTCTCGGTGCACCGGCAGGACTGCGGCAACGTCGAGTCGTTGTCCCAGCAGTCCGAGCGAATCGTCGACGTCGAGTGGGCGCCGACCGCGTCCTCGGTGTTCCTGGTCGCCATAGAGGTGCAGGCGCTGGATCGCTCGCGGCTGTTGTCGGACATCACGCGGGTGCTGTCCGACCAGCACGTGAACATCCTGTCCGCGTCGGTGGCCACCACCCGGGATCGGGTCGCGGTGAGCCGGTTCACCTTCGAGATGGGCGACCCGAAGCACTTGGGGCACGTGCTCAAGGCGGTGCGCGGGGTCGAGGGCGTGTTCGACGCGTACCGGGTGACCAGCGGGCGGCAGCAGTAGGCGGTTTCGGCAGGGACGGGCTTTGCGCACTCGCGCACCCGGGGCGGCGTCGGGAGTGATCCCGGCGCCGCCCCGTGCCCGTCGTGGTCGGTTCGGCCGCGTTCAGTCGTGCTCAGCCGCGTTCAGCCGCGTGGGCCGCGCCAGACGGTCATCGAGATCTTCCAGTACTGGCTGGGGCCCGAGGTGGACGGGATCTCGTTGATCCGGACCGTGCCGACCAGGCCATTGGTGGCGTCCTTGGTGCAGATCACCGAGCCCACCTTGAGGTAGGTGAACGGCAGCTGGTTGTTGTTCGCGTATCGGGTCTCGCCCACGCAGGTCTGGAAGTCGCTGGGCTGCCCCGGGTCGAGCAGCACCATCTCCTGGCCCTGGATGTAGTTGCCGTCGCCGTAGAAGTACAGGACACCCGCGCTCTGGTTGCCGCAGCTGCCCTTCCACGTGGTGGTGTAGCTCAGGCCGACGCAGTAGCCGTTGGGCACGTCCAACTGCCGCTCGAACAACACGCCGCCCTCGGCCACGCCGCCGGCGGTGGCGATCGCGGTCGCGCTCTCCCCGGGGCGAGCCGCGATCGACGGCGCGCCGGTGGCGGTGGATGTGGAGGTCGGGGTGCCGGTGCGTTTGGCGCTCGTGGTGGTCGAGGGCGTGGGCGCGGTGCCGGCGGGGGCGCTCGGGTTCGGGGTCTGGGTCTGCGGCCCGTTCTTGGCGGCGGGGGACTTGTCGTCGTCGTTGTTGCGCAGGCCGATCGCCAGACCCCCGCCGGCGGCCGCCAGGACCAGTACGGTGACCGCCGCGATCAGCGCGCGGCGTTTGCGTCGACGGCCCACCGTCGGATCCTTGGGCGCGCTCGGCGGTTGCTCGTTGACCCGGCGGGTGACCTCGGCGACCAGGGTCGGCGGCAGCCAGCCCTCGCCGATCTGCAGCCGGGTGCCCTCGGAGGCGACCCGACACAGCTCGATCACCTCGAGCGGGGTCGGGCGCTGCTCCGGGTCCTTGTCCAGGCAGCGACGCAGTACCGGCAGCAACTGTGCGGGGACGGCCGACAATTCGGGTTCCTGGTGGACCACGCGGTAGAGCACCGAGCTGTCCGTGCCCTCACCGAACGCGGACATCCCGGTGGCGGCGTAGGTGGCCAGCGAGCCGAGCGCGAACACGTCGGTGGCGGGCTTGGAGGGCAGGCCCCGGGCCTGCTCGGGGGCCATGAACGCGGGGGTTCCGATGCTCATTCCGGTCCGGGTGAGCGGCGTGGCGTCGGCGGCGCGGGCGATGCCGAAGTCGATCACGCGCGGGCCATCGGCGGCGAGGATCACGTTGGACGGCTTGAGGTCGCGGTGGATCACGCCCGCCCGGTGCACCGACTGGAGCGCCTCGGCGACGCCCGCCAGCAACACCAGGACGGTCTCCGCGGGCAGCGGACCGTGCCGGTAGACGGCCTCGTAGAGGGAGGGGCCCGGGACGTAGGCGGTGGCCAGCCAGGGCTGCGCGGCGTCCGCGTCGGTGTCGATCACAGGGGCGGTGTACAGGCCCTGTACGCGCTGGGCGGCGGCCACCTCCTGACGAAAGCGCCGGCGGAACTCGGGATCGTCGGCGAACTCGCCCCGGATCACCTTGACCGCGACGGGCCGTCCGCCGGGCGTGTACGAGAGGTACACCCGCCCCATCCCGCCCGAGCCCAGCCGGGCCCGCAGCAGATAGCCGCCCACGGTACGCGGGTCGTCGCCTTCCAAAGGCGCGAGCACGGCTCGATCGGGCCCTTCCCAGGAGGGCACCGCGGGTTCGTTGCCGCCTTCGTCGCGGGCCACAGCCGGTGGGCGCCGATCGGCGGGCCGCTCTATGACGGGCGGCTGTACGGCGGGCGCGGGCACGGGAGGCGCGGGCTGCGCGGCGGGGGTGCCCTGCGGGTGAGCGGCCGGCCTGGGGTTGGGCTGAGTGGGCTCGACCGAGGGTTGGGGCTGCGCGGGCTGGTGGGCCGGGGTGGATTCGTGGGGTGCCTGTGCCTGTGCGGGTGCGGACGTGGGCGGGGGCGTCGGTGTGCTGACCGGGGCCGGGAAGGATTCGGTGGGCTCGGCCTGTGCGGGCTGCCGGATGGGGGTGATGGTGGTTTCGTCCGATGCGGACGTGGGCGGGGCCATCGGGGCGGACCCGGCCGGCGGCGTCGGGGCGGTGGCCGGGTCCGGGGCGGGCTCGGGGGGAGTGGTGGGATCGCTGGGGGACTTGCCTTCGAGGGCCGCGTTGATCGGGGCGATGGTGGTCTCGTCGGACGCGGCGGCGGAGGCGGACGCGGGTGTGTGCGTGGGCGGCGGCGTCGCGGCGGCGGCTTGTGCGGGGGCAGGCGGAGCGACGGGCACGGGAGGCGACGCGGGCGTCGGGTCGGCGGCCTGTGTGGCGGCTGCCGGAGGCGTGCTCGGCGCGGCGGGCGGGGCGGCGGGTTTGGCGGGGGCCGCCTCGGCCGGAGGCGTGGTGGGCGGCGGCGGTGCCTGGGGCGACGGCGGGAGTGTGCCGGGGGCGGCGGGCGGGGGCGGTGTCGCGGGCGCGGCCGGGTGGGCGGGAGGCGGCGGCGTGTTCGGGGCGGGTGGGCGGCCGATCGACGGGGCGACGCTCGGGCGAGGCGGCGGCGGGGGCGAGGACGGCGCGATGGGGGCCGCCTCCGGAGTCGGGCCGGCCAGATGCGCCGCGGCCACCTCGCGCCACTTGGCCTCCCACCCGGCGGGGGTCGCGCCGCAGGCCGAGACGATCGCCATCGTGACGCCGAGCGAGGGCAACATCGCGCCGGACAGCGCCGCCGCCAGCACCGTCTCGTCGACACCCGCGCGCCGGGCCAGTTCGGCCGCCGGGACCTCACCCGCCGCGTCCCGGATCGCTCTCAGTGCAGCGGCGAATTCGATCAGCGGATCTGGCTGAGACATGGGTGCTCCCCCGTACCTGTTTCCTGAACCCGTGGTGATTGCGGGTCACATGATGATGGATCGCACGGCTCGAAAGCACCTCGACATCGAAACCGCAAGCAACCCGTAGCCATCACCTGCGGGACCCGAACCACCGTGACACAAGGCCCGGTTCGGACGCCCGAACACACTCGCGAGAACCGACGGCACGAACTCGCGCCCACCCCGACCCCACAGGTGCCGGGAAATGTACGCCCCCACCGCCGGCCACACGGCGGCCCTGAGTCCGCAACGGACACCGCATGGCGACCCCCGCCCCGCGCCCGCCTTCCGCGAGTGCCCGCCCCGGGCCCGCCGACTGTTCCCTGCCCGCCTGCTGTCCCTTGCCCGGCCGCCCCGCGCCGGTCCGTCGCCGCGCACCCCCGTCCCGCGCTCGCCCGTCTCGCGGCTGGGGAGGTCGTCGGCCGTGTGTGTCGCTGCGGATCGGCGAACTGCTCGCCGTGACCGTCCGGTCCGGCTGGACCCGGCCCGGCGGGCGATCGGGTGCGAGCAGCGCCGGTTCGGCGGCTCGGTGGAGCCGATCGCGCACGGTTCGACCCTTCGCGGAAGCGCGCGGGGCGTGCGGAAACGGGCGGACCCGGGTCGGCGTGTCGCCGACCCGGGTCCGCCCGTACCTCGTGTGTGTCGCTCAGCCGGAGAACTCAGCCAGTGCCTTGTTCGCCTCGGCCAGCCACTCCGCGCGCGCCGCGATCGACTCCTCGGCCTCCCGCAGCTTGCGCTCGTTTCCGGCCGCACGGGCCTTCTCCGCCTGCTGGGTCAGCTTGTCGATCGACGCCTGGATCTGATCCACCGCGGCCTGCGCCCGCGCCCGAGCCTCCGGGTTGGTCCGCTTCCACAGCTCTTCCTCGGCCTCGCGGATCGCCCGCTCGACGCTCTGCAGGCGGGCCTCCATCTTCGGCCGGGCATCGCGCGGGACGTGGCCGATGGCCTCCCAGCGATCGTTGATCGAGCGCAGCGCCGCCCGCGCGGCCTTGACGTCCGTCACCGGGACGATCGTCTCGGCCTCGACGAGCAGCAGCTCCTTCGCGGCCTGGTTCTCCCGCTGCTCGGAGTCGCGCTCGGCGAACACCTCGCTGCGCGCCGCGAAGAACACGTCCTGCGCGGCCCGGAAGCGCTGCCACAGCTCTTCCTCGACGTCGCGCTGGGCTCGGCCGGCGGCCTTCCAGTCGTTCATCAGGTCGCGGTAGCGCGCCGCGGTGTCGGTCCACTCGGTGGACGTCGACAGCGCCTCGGCCGCCTCGACCAGCTTCTCCTTGACGCGCTTGGCGCTGTCGCGCTGCCCGTCCAGCTCCGCGAAGTGCGCCTTGCGGCGCTTGGCGAAGTTGGACCGGGCCTGCGAGAACCGGTGCCACAGCTCGTCGTCGGCCTTGCGGTCCAGCCGCGGCACGGCCTTCCACGCGTCCACCAGCGCGCGCAGCCGCTCGCCGGCCGGGCGCCAGTCCGTGCTCTGGCCCAGCTGCTCGGCCTCGGCGACGATGCGCTCCTTGGCGCCCTGCGCCTCCTCCTGTGCCTTGGCGCGGGTGGCCTTGCGCTCCTCGCGCTTGGAATCCACCACGGTCACCAGCGCGTCCAAACGCTTGACGAGCGATTCCAGATCGCCGACCGCGTTCGCGTCGACGATGCTCGCGCGCAGGCGCTCGATCGCGTGGTGGGCGTCCTTGGGAGCGAGGTCGGTGGTCCGTACCCGCCGCGCGAGCAACTCCACCTCGACGGCGAGCCCCTCGTACTTGCGCCGGAAGTAGGCCAGGGCCTCGTCCGGGGAACCCGCCTGCCACGAACCGACGGAGCGCTCACCGTCCGCCGTCTTGACAAAGACGTTTCCCTGCTCGTCCACGCGGCCCCACGGGTCGCTGCTCACAGCGGCCTCCTTCGATGCTGAATGCGGCGCACTTTACACAGGACCCCGGGGCGCGGGCCGGGCCGTGCCCCGGGAGTCGCCGTGGAACATGCGTCCGGTCGGTTGCTACTTGGCCACGGTCACGCTGTCGAGGACCACGTTCTCGTGCGGCGCACCGTCGCTGCCGCCGTCCTCGGTGCCCGCGGCGGCGATCTTCGTCAGCACGTCCATCCCACCGGTGACCTTGCCGAACGGGGTGTAGTTCGGCGGCAGCTTGCTGTCCCCGGTCACCAGGAAGAACTGGCTTCCGTTGGTGCCCGGCCCCGAATTCGCCATCGCGACGGTGCCGGCCGGGTAGGACGCCGAACCGTCCGGGCCCGCCGTACCGAGATTCTCGTCGACGAACTTGTAGCCGGGACCGCCGGTGCCCGTTCCGGTCGGGTCGCCGCACTGGAGCACGGCCAGACCGCCCGTGGTCAACCGGTGGCACTTGGTGTGGTCGAAGAACTTCTTGCCCGCCAGGAACGCGAACGAGTTCACCGTGTGCGGCGCCTTCGCCGCCTCCAACGCCACCTTCACCTCGCCACACGTGGTCTTGAGGGTCATCGTGTACGCCGCGTTGGTGTCGATCGACATGGCCGGCTCGGTGCCGAACTGCTCCTTCGTCGGCTCACCCGGAGCCGGCGCCGCACACGTCTTCGGCTTGGCGTTGGGGGTCGGCGACTGTGGCGCCGAGGGCTGCGTGGTCGGCGTGTTCGACGCACTCGCGTTCGTCGACTTGTCGTCGTCGTCACTCGCCGCCACCGCGAGCCACGCCCCGCCACCGGCCACCACGACCACCGCCGCGACCGCTGCGATGACCTGGTTGCGCCGGCGCCGACGTGCCTGTGCGGTCCCGCGTCGTTGCTGCTGGCGCTCGAACTTCTCGCGCGCGAGCTGCCGCTGGCGCTGCTGTTTGGTGACCACCGCGTGCTCTCCTGGATTCGAACGGACTCGATGACGGACTCGATGCGGATGAACTCGACCCGGACGCCCGACGGCCGGACGAGGGCCGGAGGAGGGCTCCCGATGCCGTGACGGGATCCATGCACCGGTCCCGACCTGCGGTGATCCCGCAGCCTCGGAACCGACCGCAGCTCGCGCACAGTCTAGGCACGCACCCCCTGAACCGGTTCGCGATCCGCCCCCGCGCGCCGGTAGTCTCGTACCTGATTCCCACGTCCGCCGCATACTTCCGTGCTTGCCCCGCCGCCGGAAGACCCCGAGACCGAGAGGACGAACGTGATCGTCGCCGGGTTCCCCGCAGGGTCCTTCCAGACCAACTGTTACGTGGTCGCCCCTGCCGCCGGCGAGGAATGCGTCATCGTCGACCCCGGGCAGGACGCGTTCGACGGCGTGCAGGACATCATCCGCGAGCACCGGCTGCGCCCGGTGGCCGTCGTGCTGACCCACGGACACATCGATCACATGTTCTCCGTGGTGCCGGTCTGCGCCGAGCACAAGGTGCCCGCGTGGATCCACCCGGACGACCGCGACATGCTCTCCGACCCGGCCAAGGGTCTGTCGCTCGGCGTGGGGCAACAGCTGTTCGGCGGGATGACGTTCACCGAACCCGAGGACGTGCGCCTGCTCACCGACGGCGCCGTGCTCGACCTCGCCGGCCTCGAACTGACGGTCCATCATGCGCCCGGCCATACACAGGGGTCGGTGGCCTTCGGCACCCAGGGGAGCGCGGACATCCCGCCCATCCTGTACTCGGGTGACCTACTGTTCGCCGGCTCCATCGGACGCACCGACCTGCCCGGCGGCGACCACGCGCAGATCTTGCGCTCGTTGTCCCGGGTGTGTCTGCCCCTGCCGGACGAGACCGTCGTCCTGTCCGGCCACGGCCCCCAGACGACGATCGGCCGCGAGCGTGCGAGCAACCCTTATCTGCAAGAGCTGACGCCGCCCGCGGGACCGCACCGAGGAATGTGACGGATTTTCATACCGTGAGTACCTTCAACGCCCCCAAGGGCACCTTCGACATGCTTCCGCCGTACTCGGAGACGTTCAACCGGATCCGGATCCAGTTCGGCTTGGAGCTGCGCGACGCGGGTTTCCAGTACATCGAGACCCCCACCTTCGAGGAGACCGGCCTCTTCCTGCGCGGCGTCGGCGAGTCCACCGACATCGTGACCAAGGAGATGTACACCTTCGAGGACCGCGGCGGCCGTTCGCTCACGCTGCGCCCCGAGGGCACCGCGGCCGTGATGCGCTCGGTGCTCCAGCACAACCTGTACGCCGGCCGCCTGCCGGTCAAGCTGTGGTACTTCGGCTCGTACTACCGCTACGAGCGCCCGCAGGCCGGCCGCACCCGCCAGTTCACCCAGGTCGGCGCCGAGGCGATCGGCAGCGACGACCCGCTGGTCGACGTCGAGATGATCGCGCTCGCCGCCGAGGGCTTCATGAAGCTGGGCCTGCGCGACTTCCGGCTGCTGCTCAACTCGCTCGGCTGCCGCGAGTGCCGGCCGGTCTACCGGGCCAAGCTCCAGGAGTTCCTGCGCGCACTCGACCTGGACGCGGAGACGCACGCGCGGATCGAGATCAACCCGCTGCGCGTGCTCGACGACAAGCGGCCCGAGGTGCAGGCGATGATCGCGGACGCCCCGCTGATCACCGACCACCTGTGCGCGGCGTGCGCCGAACACCACACGTTCGTGCGCGGCATGCTCGACGAGCTGGAGATCGCCTACGAGGACACGCCCCGGCTGGTTCGCGGCCTCGACTACTACAACCGCACCACGTTCGAGTTCGTGCACGACGGGCTCGGCGCGCAGTCGGCGATCGGTGGCGGCGGGCGCTACGACGGCCTGTCCGAGGATCTGGGCGGCCCCGACCTGCCCTCGGTGGGCTGGGCTCTGGGCATCGGCCGCACGATGCTCGCGATGGAGGCCGAGGGCCAGGCCGTGGAGACCCCGGCGGACTGCGACGTCTACGGCGTCGCGATCGGCGACGCGGCCCGGCGCGCGGTCTTCGGCATGATCACCCAGCTGCGGATCGAGGACATCCCCGCCGACATGGCCTTCGGCGGGAAGAAGCTCAAGGGCGCCATGAAGGCCGCGTCGCAATCCGGCGCCCGCTACGCCATCGTCGTCGGCGATCGTGACCTCACCGAGGGCGTCGCCCAGATCAAGGACCTGTCGAACGGGGACCAGACCCCGGTTCCGCTCGACCGGGTCGTCACCGTCTTGAAGGAGAAGCTTCAGTGATCCGCACCCATGACGCCGGTACGCTCCGCGCCGAGCACGCCGGCCACACCGTGACGCTCGCCGGCTGGGTGGCCCGGCGGCGCGACCACGGCGGCGTGGCGTTCGTGGACCTGCGGGACGCGTCGGGCACCGTACAGGTGGTCTTCCGCGACCTGGAGACCGTGCACAACCTGCGCTCCGAGTTCTGCGTGAAGATCACCGGCGATGTGCGGGTGCGCCCGGACGGCAACGAGAACACCGAGATCCCCACCGGTGCGATCGAGGTCGTCGTGGACGACTTCGAGATCCTCTCGGAGGCGGCGCCGCTGCCCTTCCCGATCGAGGAGTACACGCCGGGCGCGGTCAACGAGGAGGTGCGGCTCAAGCACCGCTACCTCGACCTGCGCCGCGCACCGATGGCGCGCAACCTGCGGCTGCGCTCCAAGGTGACCCGGGTGATCCGCGAGGTCATGGAGGACCACGACTTCCTCGACATCGAGACGCCCTACCTGACCCGGTCCACACCCGAGGGCGCCCGCGACTTCCTGGTGCCGGTGCGGCTCCAGCCGGGCTCGTGGTACGCGCTGCCGCAGTCGCCGCAGCTGTTCAAGCAGCTGCTCATGGTGGCCGGCATGGAGCGCTACTACCAGATCGCGCGCTGCTTCCGGGACGAGGACTTCCGGGCCGACCGGCAGCCCGAGTTCACCCAGTTGGACGTCGAGATGTCCTTCTGCGACGCCGAGGACGTCCTGGCGCTGACCGAGAAGCTGATCGCGCGGGTGTGGCGCGAGGTGCACGGCGTGGAGATCGCGCTGCCGCTGCCCCGACTGCCCTACGCCGAGGCGATGGCGCGCTACGGCTCGGACAAGCCGGACACCCGCTTCGGCTGCGAACTGGTCGACCTGACGGCCTACTTCGAGGGCACCTCCTTCCGGGTGTTCCAGGCCGAGTTCACCGGCGCGGTGGTGATGCCCGGCGGCGCCGCGCAGACCCGCAAGGAGCTGGACGGCTGGCAGGACTGGGCCAAGGCGCGCGGCGCGCGCGGGCTCGCCTACGTGCTGGTCGACGCGGAGACCGGCGAACTGCGCGGCCCGGTGGCCAAGAACCTGTCCGAGGAGCACCTGGCCGGTCTGGTCGAGGCGACCGGTGCGGCCAAGGGCGACTGCATCTTCTTCGCGGCGGGTCGGCGTACCGCCTCGCTCGAACTGCTGGGCGCGGCCCGGTTGGAGATCGCCCGCCGCGGATCGCTGATCGACGAGTCGAAGTGGAACTTCCTCTGGGTCGTCGACTTCCCGATGTTCGAGCCGATCGAGGACGCGGCCGGGAACCACCAGGGATGGCACGCGATTCACCACCCCTTCACGGCGCCGACCGCGGAGTGGCTCGACGGGTTCGACAAGAACCCGGGCGAGGCGCTGTCGAACGCGTACGACATCGTGCTCAACGGGACCGAGATCGGTGGCGGTTCGATCCGTATCCACCGCCGGGACGTGCAGGAGCGCGCGTTCGCAGCGATCGGGATGTCGGAGGAGGAGGCGCAGTCGCAGTTCGGCTTCCTGCTCGACGCCTTCGCCTACGGGCCGCCGCCGCACGGCGGGATCGCGTTGGGGCTGGACCGGTTGGTGGCGCTGCTGGGCCACTGCGACAGCATTCGCGATGTGATCGCGTTCCCGAAGACCGCTTCCGGTGGGGACCCGTTGACCGGGGCGCCGTCGCCGATCACGGTGCAGCAGCGGCGGGAGGCGGGCATCGACGCGAAGCCGAAGCCCGGTGCCGGTGAGGGCGGCAAGGCGGACAAGGGCGAGGGCACGGAGAAGACGGCGTAACTCTCGCGGGAGCGTCGGACAGTCGAAGTAGGAGCTTTCCCCGCGTCTTCAGCGGGGATCAGGGCGGCCGAGCCACAGGCTCGGCCGCCCTTCGGCGTTACCGGAATTGTCGATTCGATGGAGTAGCCGAAACGCTTCTGCACAGGGTTCGAGCGGGCGGATCCGAGTCTGCCTACCTTGGAAGTCGAGCCGGTGCAGGGCCGGTTCGCACGACCTCGGGAGGCCGACATGGCGGTGGAGCTGGCGAAGCGACGGGTGCCGGCGGAGTACGTGACGCGGTCCATCGTGCTGGGGCGCGGCTGGACGCAGGGCGCCATCGTGCGCTTTCTGGCCGAGCCGGACGGGACGCTCGCCAACCTGCGCTATCGCGGATCACCGCCGACCCGGTTGTACGCGATGACGCGGGTACAGGCGATCGAGGGCACGCGGGAATGGCAGGAGTGGTTCTTCGCGTCGCGGCGACGGCGGACGGCGGCGGTGGTGGTGGAACGGGGAGGCGCGCCGCCGGGAGGGGTGTCGGGTGGATCGCTCGGCGACGGTGGGACGGGTTCCGGTGGAACCCGCGTCGACGGGTCGGGCATCGACGGGCCGGTTGTCGACGATGTGCGTGGTGGCGGAACGGGTGGGGGCGGTGCGGCTGTTGCGGTCGGTGCACATGTCGGAGCCGAGCGAGATGCTGGGGTGGGTCGAGGTCGGGACTCGAAAGGCTCGAAAGGGGAGGTCGCATGAGCCACACCGTGCACATCAATCCGCTGCGCTGGTTCACCGATGGCGAGGGTGGCCTGGAGTTCGTCGAGTCGTTCGGCACGCCGGTGCCGGCCGACCTGCTGGAGGAGGCGCGCGCCGCGTCCTATCCGGGAGTCGGCGACGTGCTGGCGGTGTTGCGTGGCGAAGGGCTGTCCGCGCGTTGCTGGTTCACCCTGTGGGTCGACGGCGCGGAGGTGCCGGATCCGTTGCCGGCGCGGCCGGGGTCGGCCGATGGCGACCACCTGGGCGGGTTCGCGGTCGCGGTCGCGGGGGAGCGCAAGCGGATCGGGGCCGACGAGCCGGCGTCCGGGCTGACCTTCCGGGCCCCGGGGGCGGGCGCGGCGGAGCGGGCGGTGGCGGCGCTGGCTGAGGCGTTCGGTCCGCAGGTGATGTGGGCCGGGGATGTCGGCGATGTCGTGGTGGTGCCGCCCGGGCTGACCGCGGCCCAGGTGCGGGAGCGGCGGATCGGGTGTGACATGGCCGATTCATGAGGGATCTGCCCCTGTTCGTGGGGGTGTCCGATCTGGGAGCGTGGGCCGGTGAAGCCCCCGCGAGGGGGCGGCAACCCGACTCGCTCGACTGCTGGGAGCCCTCGCCATGCCCTTCTCGCTGTTCGGTCGCAAGAAGTCGAAGCCGGACCCGTCGGCGGCTGCCGCGCCGCCCGCCACCGCACCCTCGGCCACCGTGCGCAGCGGCAGCGGCTCGGCGGTCTCCCTCGACAAGATCGAACGCTCCGCACCGGGGTTGGTCAGCCTCTACAAGGCGGCCGGGGTCAGCCTGGAGAAGAACCGGCTGGCGGGTGTGCGCGCCGCGGTCTACCTGGTGCTCGACCGCTCCGGCAGCATGGCGCCGTTCTACAAGAACGGCAGCGTGCAGGCGCTCGCCGACCGGGTGTTGGCCGCAGCCGCGCACTTCGACGACGACGGCACGGTGCCGGTGATCTTCTTCGACACGAAGGCGTACCGGGCCGAGGAGATCTCGCTGGACAACTACGGTGGCCGGATCGCCGCGCTGCACAAGAAGCTCGGCCACATGGGCACCACGGACTACGTGTCCGCGATGGAGGCGGTGATCGCGCACTATCGCTCGTGTGGCGCGACCGACCCGGCCTTCGTGATCTTCCAGACGGACGGGGCGCCGAACAACGCCAAGGCCGCGGAGAAGGCCATCTGCAAGGCGGCCGAACTGCCGATCTTCTGGCAGTTCATCGGCTTCGGCCGGGACGAATTCCGCTTCCTGCACCGACTGGACGACCTGCCCGCGCCCAAGTACCGCGTGGTCGACAACGCGGGCTTCTTCGAGGCCGGCGCGGATCCGAGGCGCATGCCCGACAGCGAACTGTTCGACAACCTGATGAACGAATTCCCCGAATGGCTCCAGACCGCGAAGGCCGCGGGAGTGCTTCGCTGACGCGGGGTCCTCGCCGGTGATTCGGGCCGGGCGGCGGTAGGTGACCTGGGCGGGTGAGGGACGGTGGCCCGGCGGGTGGTGGTAGTCGACGCCTGCGCCATGGTCGAGGTGTCGGCGCCACCTCGGCTCGTGGTACCGGCGGCGGGCCGGGGCACGGGCAGCCGAGGGGGAGGCGTCGCGCGATGGGGCGCGCCGACCGTCTCTCGGCACGGCGGAGCCCCGCACGGCGACGACGGTCGTGTCGAGGGGGGTCGGCGGTGGGTGCTCCGGGGCGCGTCCCGGGCCGTTCGGGAGTCGGTGGTGAGGGTTAGGGTCGGAGGGTGGATTCCGATCTCTTCACCGCTGCCGCCGAGGCCCGGCAGGCCAAGGACCCCTCGCTCGCGCCGCTCGCCGTGCGGATGCGGCCGCGCGACCTGGACGAGGTGGTCGGTCAACGGCACCTGTTGGGTGAGGGGTCGCCGCTGCGCCGGTTGGTGTCGTCGGAGAGCCGGGTCACCGCGCCGTCCTCGGTGATCCTGTGGGGGCCGCCCGGCACCGGCAAGACCACGCTCGCCTACGTGGTCAGCCACGTCACCAAGCAGCGTTTCGTCGAGTTGTCCGCGATCACCGCGGGCGTCAAGGAAGTGCGCGCGGTGATCGAGGACGCGCGTCGGCAGGCCGGTGCGCAGGGCCGCGACACGGTGTTGTTCCTGGACGAGATCCACCGCTTCTCCAAGGCCCAGCAGGACTCGCTGCTTCCCGCGGTGGAGAACCGATGGGTGACGCTGATCGCGGCGACGACGGAGAATCCATACTTCTCGATCATCAGCCCCCTGCTCTCCCGCTCGTTGCTGCTGACCCTGGAGTCGCTGACCGACGACGACCTGCGCGAGGTGGTGCACCGCGCGCTCGTCGACGAACGCGGACTCAACGGCACGCTCACTCTGAACCCGGACGCCGAGGAGCACCTGCTGCGCATCGCGGGCGGTGACGCCCGACGGATCCTGACCGCGTTGGAGGCGGGGGCGGGATCGGCGGCCGACAAGGGCGAGGCCACGATCACGCTGACCACGCTGGAGAGCGCGGTGGACCGGGCGGCGGTGCGGTACGACCGGGACGGGGACCAGCACTACGACGTGGCGAGCGCGTTGATCAAGTCGATTCGGGGCTCCGATGTGGACGCGGCGCTGCACTACCTGGCCCGAATGATCGATGCGGGGGAGGACCCGCGCTTCATCGCCCGGCGGCTGATGATCTCGGCGAGCGAGGACATCGGGATGGCCGATCCGACCGCGCTGCAGGTCGCGGTCGCCGCCGCGCAGGCGGTCGCGCTGATCGGCTTCCCCGAAGCCCGGATCACGCTGTCCCAGGCGACCATCCACCTGGCCCTGGCGCCGAAGTCGAACGCGGCCTATCTGGCGATCGACGCCGCACTCGGCGACGTCCGCAAGGGCCTGGCCGGTCCGGTGCCGCCGCACCTGCGCGACGGCCACTACAAGGGCGCCGCCAAACTCGGCCACGCGCAGGGCTACGTCTATCCCCACGACGTCCCCGGCGGCGTGGCGGCCCAGCAATACGCCCCCGACGCCATCCACGGCCGCACCTACTACGAACCCACCCGCCACGGCGCCGAAGCTCGCTACGCAGACATCGCAACGTGGACCAGGTCCCGCCTCACCAACCCCACCCCCACCGCCGAATAACCCACCACCGGCCCCGCATCGGCGCACTGCCGACCGGGCCGAGCCGAGCGGGCATGGCCGCGTCGTACCGCCCCGGGCCGGCGTACGGGCAACCAAGTACGCCGGGATGGCCGCCATCGTGTGCGCGCGGGGAGGCCGCCCACATGTGGCCCCGAGGAGGCCACCAGCCGGCGCCGCGACACCCCCCGCACCTGCGGGCGTCGGGTCGAGGTCTGTGCGCGAGTTCGCCCGTGCCGCACCGTGCCTGTCGGTCCCGCGTCCACTCGTCCGCGCCACGCCTGCCACCCGCGCCCGCCGGCGTCGCGCGCATCCGGGTCGCTTCCGCGCCGGCCCGCATTGCGCCCAGTCGGGCCGCCACCCGCCCACGTCGCACCGCCGCGGGATTCGTTCGTACCGCCGAGTGGGGAGATCCCGCCACGCGTTGCCTCGTGCCGTCGGCCGTGTGGGGGACCTCGGGTCCGTCGGGAGGGTATCCGGTGAGTGGGGAAAGGCCGTGGGATGTATGTGGGCGCCGTCCCGGTGGGCGACGACGCGGGGAGCGGGTGCGGCCGAGGATGGCGGCATCCCATTGCTCGGTTCGGTCTCCCGGGGGCTGCCCATGTTTCGTTTCGCTCTGCGCAATGTCGTCGCGCACAAGGCCAGATTGGCGATGACCGCCGTCGCCGTGCTGCTCGGGGTCGCGTTCGTCGCCGGCACGCTGGTCTTGTCGGACACGTTGGGCCGGGCGTTCAAGAACACCGCCTCCAAGAGCTTCGCCGACGTTTCCGTCGCGGTGATCGACGAGAACGTGGACCGCACCGGATCCCGAGAGCACGGCCGCCCGGACCCGGCGCTGACCGAGGACACCCTCGCCCGCCTGCGCGCGCTGCCGGGCGTCGCGCGGGCGCGGGGCGTGCTGGAGGGCTTCACCGGTGTGGTGGATCGCGACGGCGACCTGCTCGGGTCCGGGTGGACCACCTTCGGGACCAACTTCGTGCCGACCGGCGACGGAGCCGACCCGCGCTTTCCGATGCGGGCCGGGCGTGGGCCGGCGAACGGCCGCGAGATCGCGGTGGACGCGCGGACCGCGGATGGCGCCGGCTTCCGGGTCGGCGACACCGTGCGCGTCGCGCTGAGTGGCCCGATGGTGGAGACCCGGCTGACCGGCGTGTTCGGGACCGACGACCCGAGGGTGTCGGCGGGCGGTTCGCTGGTCCTGTTCGACACCGCGACCGCGCAGCGACTGTTGTCGCTGCCCGGCCGGTACGGCGAGATCGACCTGACCGCGGCCCCGGGTACGAGCGAGACGGCGCTGCGCGACGCGGCCGCGCGGGTGTTGCCCCGCGCCGACAACCTGCGGGTGGAATCCGGGCGGGCGCTCGCCCGAGAGCAGGTGGACCAGATCGAGGCCGGCACTCGGCAGATGACCATCGCGCTGCTCGCGTTCGCCGGCATCGCGCTGTTCGTCGCCACGTTCATCATCGCCAACACCTTCACCATGCTGGTCGCCCAACGCACCCGCGAACTGGCCCTGTTGCGCGCGGTCGGCGCCCGACGCGGACAGGTCACCCGGATCGTGCTCTGCGAGGCGGCGGCGGTCGCCATGGCCGCGTCGCTGCTCGGCCTCGGCGCCGGGATCGCGCTCGCGGGCGCCCTGCGGTCGCTGCTGGAACGGTCCGGCGCACACCTGCCCGCCGGCCCGCTGATCGTCGAGAGTCGCTCGATCCTGGTGGCGCTGCTCGTGGGTTGCGGGGTCACCCTGCTCGCGGCCTGGATGCCGGCCCGGCGGGCATCCCGGATCCCGCCGGTCGCCGCACTGAACACCGTCGAACAACCCGCCGGCCGCAGCGGCCTGCGTGGTCGCAGCGTCATGGGCGCGCTGGTGACGGCCGCCGGTGTGGCGCTCACCGTGTACGGCCGTTCCACCGCCGCCGACAGCGGCCGAGTGCCGGTGGCCGCCGGGGTGTTCCTGGTCCTGGTCGGCATCCTGCTGCTCACCCCGCTGCTGTCCCGGCCGGTGGTCGGGGTGAGCGCGCCGTTCCTGGACCGGCCGTTCGGCGTGGCCGGTCGACTGGCCCGCCGCAACGCCGTTCGCAATCCCCGCCGTACCGCCGCCACCGCGTCGGCGCTGACCATCGGGCTGTCCCTGATCGCCGGTCTGACCATGCTCGGCGCGTCGATCCGGCAGGCCGTCGAGGAGCGGGCGATCGCCGAGGTCGCCGCCGACTACCGGATCCGGACGGTCAACGGCGCGCCCGTCGACTCGAGCGTGCTCGACACCGTCGCCCGGGTGCCGGGTGTCACCGCGATGTCGCCGCTGCTCCGGGACACGGTGACGTTGGACGGCCGCAACGCCGCGGTGATCGGGGTGGACCCGAAGGGGATCGAACAACTGCTCAACCTCGGCGGCACGGCGGACGCCGCGGCGGCGCTGCGCCGAGGCGAGATCCTGGTCACGGCGGACACCGCGAAGCAGCGCGGTTGGCGGATCGGATCCGTGGTCCCGATCGACTACCCCGACGGCACCCGAGGTCGCGTCACCATCGGCGGATTCCACGGCGACCTCGAACAGTTGACCAAGGTCACCGTGCCGGCCGCGCTCGTGCGGGCGCATTCCGCCCACCGCGACATCCGGTCGATCATGGTGCGGACCGCCACCGGCGACGACGCGCGGACCACCCGCGCGATCGAGCGGGCGATCGGCGACAACCCGTTGATCACGGTCGAGGACCGTGCCGACATCCGGCAGTCCATCAGCCGCAGCGTCGACCTGTTGCTCAACATCATGTACGGGCTGCTCGCGATGGCCGTGCTGATCGCCGTACTCGGCGTGATCAACACATTGGCCATGTCGGTCTTCGAACGCCGGCGCGAGATCGGGATGTTGCGCGCGATCGGCCTGGACCGCTCGCGGGTCCGCACCATGGTCCGACTCGAATCGATGGTGATCTCGGTCTTCGGCGCGGTACTCGGGGTGGCCGTGGGCACGTTTTTGGCCTGGGGCATCCTGGGCCCGCTGCGGGGCAAGGTGCCGAATCTGGTTCTGGTCGTCCCGTGGGCCGGGGTCGGCGGATTCCTCGCCCTCGGGGTGGGCGTCGGCATCGTCGCGGCGGTCTGGCCGGCGCGTACCGCGGCCCGTGCCGACGTGCTCACCGCGATCGGTACCGAGTGAGCGGGATCGGCGCATCGGGCCGCGTGCCCGGCGTCGGGGTCAACTCACCATCGCGCGCAGCCCGTCCGGGTCCGGCGCGGTCATCGCCCGGGCTATCCCGGGGTCCGGTGTCCCGGTGACGGAGCCCACCACGGTGCGGCGGATCAGCTCGGTCCAGGTCGGGGCCCGACGCATCATCGCGTGGCCGTCCGGGAGTTCGAAGCGGCAGACCCGCTCGGAGACCTCCCGGGCGGCCAGCGCGTAGCGGTGCGAGGACTTCGGGCTGGTGGTGTGGTCGGCCGTGCCGTGCACGATCACCACGTCCCGGCCGGCCAGGTGTGCGTACGGCTCGTCGTCCTCGATCCACGGCGCGAGTGCGCAGACCGTGCGCACACTCTCGTGCTCGGCCACGCGCAACGCGGTACGGCCGCCCATCGAGTGGCCGACCAGGGTGACCTCGGCGCGCGGATAACGGGCGCGGATGCCGTCGAGCGCCCACCACGCGTCCTGGACCGGATCGCGATCGGGCTCGTTCCAACCGCGCACCCGGTAGCGCAGCAGCCAGGTCGCGGCGCCCTCGGCGCGGGTCGCCCGATGGATGCCCCGGGCGATCGGGACCATCCGGCGATAGGCCAGATTGCGGGTCGACGCGGGTTGCCGACTGCGGGCGCGACCGCCGGGCAGGACCAGGACGACCGCGCGAACGTCCGTCCCGTTCGGCGGCGACCACGTACGCAGCGCGGCGAGCGGCC
The DNA here is from genome assembly GCF_000372745.1 of Embleya scabrispora DSM 41855. Classification (GTDB taxonomy): domain Bacteria; phylum Actinomycetota; class Actinomycetes; order Streptomycetales; family Streptomycetaceae; genus Embleya; species Embleya scabrispora. The sequence goes on from NZ_KB889665.1 coordinate 63,330, forward strand.
CGGTGGATGCTTGCGCGTCCGGCATACGGAGCCTCCATGCTTCTTGCCCGTCCGGCGACCCGGACCCCGTCATCGACCCGAGGCGGCAAATCCAACCACCGACCCAAACCCCGAACGCCCCCGCCCCTCACGTCGTTCCCACCACCCACGCCGACCCGGCCCGGACGATGGAGCGGGGCACGGCGCACGGATCACCCCCGCCCCCGATCCTCGATCCGCCGCAGACGGCACCGAGGCGGCACGACCCGCCGGGTGCCGATCGGTGGAGGGCGGGCCCGGGGCGCGGTGCGGGGGTCGAGCGCCCTCGGAAGGCGCGACATGCTCCGCCCCGACGGGCTCCGTCCCGCGCGAACGCCCTCGGGAGACCCACCGACCTTCGCCCTCACCGAGCGCACCCGAGAAGCGCCGCGTGCCCCGCCCTCATCAAGCGAAGCGCATCCGGAAAGCACCGCGCACCCGGGAAGCGCCCTGCCACCCCCACCGGCCCCGCCTCGCTCAGAACCCCCGCGTGCGCTTGGAGGCCGGGCGCATTTCGCGGCCCGTGCGTGGCGGTGGGGAGGGGAGGACGAAGCGGGCGGCCTCGGAGCCGACGTTGACGCCCGCCGCGAGGGCCAGGGCCAGGGACGCCGCGTTGACCAGGCTGCGCCAGCCGCTGTCGGTGTGGCCGAGGGCCAGCCCCAGCATGCCCTGGTACATCGCGCTGCCGGGGAGCATCGGGCCGATCGCCGGGATCACGTACGGCAGCGCCGACGTCCCGTGCCACCGGGCGAGCAACTGTCCGAGCAGCCCGAGCAGTCCCGTGGCGACGGCGGTCGCGAGCACCGGTGCGGCGCCCGCCTCGCGCAGCACCTGGAACACCGCCCAGCCGACCGCGCCGCCCGCCGCCGCGACCGGCAGCAGCACCCGCCGCACCTGGACCAGGACCGCGAAGGTCATCGACACCCCGCCCGCCGCGAGGAGTTGCACCGCGCGAGGGTTGGCGTTGAGGTTGAACGTGCCTTCGACGTTGAACTTCACGCCGACCTGGTCGCCGATGTAGATCACGATGGAGATGCCGACGATGATGCCGACGATGAGGTAGAAGACCTCCAGCAACCGGGCCGCGGCGGTGATGTAGAAGCCGGTCAGCCCGTCCTGGACCGCGGCCACCAGGGCCCGCCCGGGCAGCAGCGCGAACAGCCCGCCGGTGACCACGGCATACGGATTGATTCCGACGCCGAGCTTGATCATCGTCACCGTGATCGCCGCGGCCGGCATCGAGGCGAGCACGAACTGGTAGAACTCCGGGACTCCTCGGTCGGCGAGCAACTGCGCCAGCCGCTCGCCGATCAGCGCCGCGACGCAGGCCGCGATGGCCACGATCACCCCGCCGCCGACCATGACGCTGGCGAAGGCCGCGATCAGGCCGGCCGACAGCAGCAACAGGTTGCGCGGGTAGGGGTGTCGGTTGCGGCGGATGTCGGCGAGCCGGTGGTACGCCTCCTCCAGGGTCAATTCGGCGCCGGTGATGTCCGAGACCAATTGGTGCGCCTCGTCGAGCCGGGTGTAGTCCACCGCGCGGCGGCGGACCACGCGTTCGCCGGTGACCGGCGGCTCGACCAGGGACGGCTGGTAGGACAGCGTGATCGCGACGAAGGTCACATTGGGCTGGCAGCGTTCCAGGCCGTACGCGTCGGTGATGCCGAGCATCGCCGCCTCGACGTCCTCGCCGCCCTCGCCGCTGGCGAGCAACAGTTCGCCGGTGCGCAGCGCGAGGTCGAGCACACGCGGGACCGAGGGGCCGGCCTCCGGCTTCTCCGGGGCGGGCACGATCGGGATGCTCGCGGTGTGGCCGCTGAATCGCAATTGGGTGCGCAGCCGGTCCTGCCAAGGGCTGGCCCCGGATCGGGGCGCCGGTCGGGGTTCCGGCTCCCAGGGTGCGCGGGGGTTCGGATGGTCGCGGCCGTCTTCCGCCGGCTCCTCCGGCCTGTGCCGCGAATGTTGCTCCGACACCCCGTGTGATCCCTTCCGCCGTCCGCGATGTGGTCGTCCCGCGCCGACGGTCTCGTGCCCGGTCCGCCGTGGCGATCCGCCCGGGTGGATCGCCACCCGGTGCCGCGACCGGAAACGTTAGTCGGTCCCGGGCATCCGACACGGCACACCGCGACGTGGCCGGGGGTCCGGCGCACCGCGACCGCGCACGACCGCCTCCGGACCGGGAGACTGCCCACCCGAGGACGCATCATGCGACACAGGGGAAGCGACCGAGAGCCGCTCGGACACGACCGGCTCCGAATCACGCCTGCCCGTGCGCCCCGTGCAGCAAGCGACGCAGCGCCTCGCCCAGTTGCATCGGACCCGAGACCGGCGTCTCGAACTCGAACCGGACGTCACACGTACGCTCCGGCCCACCGGTGCGCAGCCGGATGCCGTGCCGGTCCAGCGACACCGGCGCGACCCGCTCGTCGCAGGCCGGCGCACCCGCCAGGCTCGCCAGTCGGCACAGGTCGTCGCCGTGCGCGGCGGCCAGGTGCTGGAGCAGCTCGGCCTCGTGGCCGGCCAGCGGGTCGGGCTCGGCGTCGGCGTACTCCTCCGGCTCGACGTGCCCGGTGCCCCACAGGTCGTCGACCAGTACTTCGCCCACCTCCAGGCGCACGATGGTGCCCGGCCGCGGCGAAGCGGTGGGGTCGGGGACCGACTCGGCCAGCCGGGTGGCGGCCCGCTCGGCGTCGGTGCCGGTGGGGATGGTCAGCCAGCCCGCGATCCAGCAGTGCGCCCGGACCCGGTGCGGCACGGCCACCGGCGCGACGTCCACCAGGTGCAGCACCGCGGCCACGTCCTCGCGCGAGGTCAACACGACCGCTGCGGTCTCGCCCGGGACCAGCAGCAGCAGCGAGCCGTCCGGCTCGATGGCCCGGGCGGCCGGGACCACCTGTTCCTCCCGGTCGCCGGGCAACTCCAGGGTGGCGGAGCCGGCGAAGGCGGCCAGGGTGCGGGCGCGCTCGGCGGTCTGCGGTCGTCGGGAAGAGACATGGGTACGCCCGGCGTTGGCCTCAGTGGGAACAGACATGGCGTCCTCCAGGTGCGGCGCTCGTTTGCGACCCCTGTGTGGGCTACCGAACGCGTCGTCGTTAAGGTTAGGCTTACCTAAGTGTCCCGATCTTGGCAAGGCGACCCGCGTCACGGCGGCCCCGGCGAAGGTGGCCCCCGCAGGGTCGCCGACGCGACCGGGGCGGACCGAGCGACGGCGACCCGCGCACAGCCGGCCCACCAGGACGACCCACACCGAAACATCCCCGCACGGAGGACCCGACCTTGAACCAGACCCGCCCCAAGATCCGGCGCAGCCGTGCGCTCGGTGTGGCGCTCACGCCCAAGGCCGCGAAGTACCTGGAGAACCGGCCCTACCCGCCGGGCGAGCACGGTCGTGGTCGCAAGCAGTCCTCGGACTACAAGACCCGGCTGATGGAGAAGCAGCGGCTGCGCTTCCAGTACGACATCTCCGAGGTCCAGATGCGGGCCGCGTTCGACCGCGCCAACAAGCACGCCGGCAAGACCGGCGACGAGCTCGTGGTCGACCTGGAGCGCCGGCTCGACGCGTTCGTGCTGCGGGCCGGCTTCGCGCGCACCGTCTACCAGGCGCGCCAGATGGTCACCCACGGGCACATCGAGGTCAACGGCGGCAAGGTGGACAAGCCGTCCTACCGGCTCAAGCCCGACGACATCGTCGGAGTGCGCGAGCGCAGCCGCAACAAGCCGCTGTTCCAGGTGGTCCAGGCCGGCGGATTCGCCGCCGCCGAAACCCCGCGCTACATCGAGGCCCGCCTGGACAAGCTGATGGCTCGTCTGGACCGGCTGCCGCAGCGCCGCGAGGTCCCGGTGATCTGCGACGAGCAGTTGGTCGTCGAGTACTACTCGCGCTGACCCGCGAGCGCGCCCGGCGCCGCAGCGCGCCGAGAGCCGTGGTTCGTCGAGCCGGCGCGGCGCACCGCGTCGACCGCCGAAGTGCGTCGAGCCGCCGCACCGCGCCGACCACCGCCACTCGTCGACCGGCGCACAGCGCCGATCCGGCACCGACGCACCGGCGATCGCGAAACGACACCAAGTCAAGACAAGCGCCACACCGCCCGCGCGGGTTTCCTCGGACGAGGAGACCCGCGCGGTCGCGGTAGGGTCGGGTTTTCCGAGGCGGGCCACGCATGTCTGCCGCCTCGACTGATCCCACTCATCAAGGAGCGCATGACGGTGTCGGGTGGCGAAGTCGCGCTGATGATCATCGCGGTTTTCTGGGCGATCCTGGTCGCCTTTCTCGCGGTGGCTCTGGTCAAGCTGGCGAAGGTGCTCAAGGAGGCCACGACCCTGGTCGCGGGAGTGGCGGATCGAGCCGTTCCGCTGCTGGACGAGGTGACCGAGACGGTCCGGGCGACCAACGCCCAGATGGGCCGGGTCGACCAGATCGCGGGCAACGTCCAGACCATGACCACGAACGCCACCGCGCTCTCCTCCACGGTCGCCGCCACCCTGGGCGGCCCGCTCGTGAAGACCGCCGCGTTCAGCTACGGCGTCCGCCGCGCGCTGTCCGCGCAGCAGCGAGCCGAGCTGAGCCGCCGGGTGCGGGTCGCGGCCAAGGCGCAGAAGGTCGCACGGCAGCGCAGCATGCGCGGGAGAGGCTGAGTCGAATGGCGAGGCTGTTCTGGATCGCGGTCGGCGCCGGCGCCGGCGTCTGGGCCGCGCGCAAGGTCAAGGACAAGGCGTACAAGTACACGCCCGAGGGCGTCGCCGACAATGTCACCGGCATCGGCGAGGCGATCAAGTACTTCGCGGACGAGATCCGCGCGGGCATGGCCGAACGCGAGCAGGAGCTGTACCGCGCCATCGGCGCGGACGTGGCCGCCGCGTCGCTGCCGCCCGCCCCGGTGCGGCGCGTGCTGCCCGGCACCCGCGAAGCGCACGACGACTGGCACGACGGGCGTGATCTCTACGACCCGCGTGGGCTGTACGAAGGCAAAGCAAGGTACGACCGAAGGGACGGCAGCTGATGGAATCGGCAGAGATCCGGAAGCGCTGGCTGCGCTTTTTCGAAGAGCGCGGACACACCGTCGTCCCCTCGGCCTCGCTGGTCGCGGACGATCCCACGCTGCTCCTGGTGAACGCCGGCATGGTGCCGTTCAAGCCGTACTTCCTCGGTGAGGTCAAGCCGAGCTTCAAGCGCGCCACCAGCGTGCAGAAGTGCGTGCGCACCCTCGACATCGAGGAGGTCGGCAAGACCACCCGGCACGGGTCGTTCTTCCAGATGTGCGGCAACTTCTCGTTCGGCGACTACTTCAAGGAAGGCGCGATCGGCCTCGCCTGGGAGTTGCTCACCAACTCGATCGAGGACGGCGGCTACGGGCTGGACCCGGAGAAGTTGTGGATCACCGTCTACCTCGACGACGACGAGGCCGAGCGCATCTGGCGGGACGTGATCGGCGTGCCCCCCGAGCGCATCCAGCGCCTGGGCAAGTCGGAGAACTTCTGGTCGATGGGCGTGCCGGGTCCGTGCGGCCCGTGCTCGGAGATCAACTACGACCGCGGCCCCGCCTACGGCGAGGAGGGCGGCCCGGCGGTCAACGGCGAGCGCTACCTGGAGATCTGGAACCTGGTCTTCATGCAGTACGAGCGCGGCGCCGGGACCGGCAAGGACGACTACCCGATCCTGGGCGAGCTGCCCGCGAAGAACATCGACACCGGGCTGGGCCTGGAGCGCCTGGCGTGCATCCTCCAGGGCGTCGACAACCTGTACGAGATCGACACGTCGCGGATGATCCTGGATCGCGCCGCCGACCTCGCGGGCAAGACCTACGGTCAGGACCACAAGAACGACGTGTCCCTGCGCGTGGTGGCCGACCACGTGCGCACCGCCGTGATGCTGATCGGCGACGGCGTGGTGCCCGGCAACGAGGGCCGCGGTTACGTGCTGCGCCGGATGATGCGCCGGGCGATCCGCAACATGCGCCTGCTCGGTGCCGAGGGCGCGACGCTGCACGACCTGGTCGAGACCACGATCAAGGCGATGGGTCCGCAGTACCCGAACCTGATCGAGGAGGCCGAGCGGATCGACGCGGTCTCGGTGGCCGAGGAGAAGCGCTTCCTGGCCCGACTCCAGGAGGGCACCGCGCTGCTCGACGAGTCGATCGTCAAGGCGAAGAGTTCCGGTTCCGCGGTGCTCCCGGGCGAGGTGGCGTTCCTGCTGCACGACACCGAGGGCTTCCCGATCGACCTGACCCTGGAGATCGCCGCCGAACAGGGCTTGGCGGTCGACGAGGACGGCTTCCGCCGGCTGATGAACGAGCAGCGGCAGCGAGCCAAGAAGGACGCCCAGGCCCGCAAGCAGGGGCTCGCCGACCTCTCCGTCTACCGCGAGGTCGCGGACGCGGCCGGCGGCACCGTGTTCACCGGCTACCTGAACACCTCCAACGAGGTGACCGTGGTCGGCCTGCTCGTCGACGGCGTGCCCGCGCCCGCCGCGCACGAGGGCGACGAGGTCGAGGTCGTGCTCGACCACACCCCCTTCTACGCCGAGGGCGGCGGCCAGCTCGCCGACACCGGCCGGATCCGGCTGGACACCGGCGCCGTGGTCGAGGTCCGCGACGTGCAGACCCCGGTGGCCGGCGTCACCGTGCACCGCGGCCGGGTCCAGGTCGGCGAAGTCCTGGTCGGTGCCCAGGGGTTGGCCCAGATCGACACCCAACGGCGGAACGCGATCGCCCGCGCGCACAGCGCGACCCACCTGACCCATCAGGCGCTGCGCGACGCGCTCGGCCCGACCGCGGCACAGGCCGGCTCGGAGAACGCGCCCGGCCGCTTCCGGTTCGACTTCGGCGCACCCGGCGCGGTGCCGCACAGCGTGCTCACCGATGTCGAGCAGAAGATCAACGAGGTGCTCGCGCGCGACCTGGACGTCACCGCCGAGGTGATGTCGATGGACGAGGCGAAGAAGCAGGGCGCCGTGATGATGTTCGGCGAGAAGTACGGCGACCGGGTCCGCGTGGTCACCATGGGGGACTACTCCAAGGAACTGTGCGGCGGCACGCATGTGCACAACACCGCCCAGCTGGGACTGGTCAAGCTGCTCGGCGAGTCCTCCATCGGCGCCGGCGTGCGCCGGGTCGAAGCGCTGGTGGGCACCGACGCGTACAACTTCCTGGCGCGCGAGCACACCATCGTCAACCAGCTCACCGACGTGGTGAAGGGCCGCCCCGAAGACCTGCCCGAGCGGGTCGCCTCGATCATGGCCAAGCTGCGCGACGCGGAGAAGGAGATCGCGGCGCTGCGCGGCGCCCAGGTGCTCCAGGCCGCCGCGGGGCTGGTGGACGGCGCTCGGGACGTGCACGGCGTCGCGCTGGCGACCGCGCAACTCCCGGACGGCACCACGCCGGACGACCTGCGCAAGCTCGCGCTGGACGTGCGTGGTCGACTTGCCGCGCGCCCGGCCGCCGTCGCGGTCGTGTCGGTCGTGAACGGCAAGCCGATGGTCGTGGTGGCCGCCAACGAGGCCGCGCGCGAGCGCGGCGTCAAGGCCGGCGAGCTGGTCCGTGTGGCCGCGCAGACGCTCGGCGGCGGCGGTGGCGGCAAGGATGACGTGGCCCAGGGCGGCGGCTCGGACCCGACCAAGGTGACCGACGCGCTGGCCGCGGTCACTCGGACGGTCGCCGAACGCGCTTCCTGAGTCGTCCCCTACCCTCGTTCCCCCGGTGTGTGTGGAAGTCTGGAAGCGGACTCCCGTACCACCGGGGAACTTGTGTGACGGGGCGTCGTGCCCGAATAGTTCCCGAATAGCTTCAGTGACGCAGAGTCTGTGACGGAGAACCGACCTTGAGACGCGGAGTACGAATTGCGGTCGACGTGGGAGACGTTCGGATCGGCGTCGCGGCCAGTGACCCGCACGGCCTGATCGCCACCCCGGTGGAGACCGTGCCCGCGGGCAAGCGCGATGTGGCCCGAGTCCTGGAGATCGTTGCCGAGTACGAGGCGATCGAGGTCGTGGTCGGGCTGCCGCGCTCGCTCTCCGGCCGGGAGGGCGCCGCGGCGGCCAAGGCCAGGCTGTTCGCCGGCCGACTGGTCGGCGCGCTCGACCCGGGGATCGGGGTGCGCCTGGTCGACGAGCGGTTGACCACCGTCACCGCGACCCGCGGTCTACAGGCGTCCGGCGTCAAGGCGAAGAAGGCCCGCGGTGTCGTCGACCAGGCGGCCGCGATCGTGATCCTGCAAAACGCGCTCGACACCGAGCGCGGTTCCGGACGTCCTCCGGGCCTGGCCGCTTCTCCCGCCCCGGCCGGGTCCGTCTCCGACTCTGAAAGGCCCACGGCATGAGCGATCTCGGACTGCGCATGGAGTCGGAGCCGCGCAACCGGCGACGGGGCAAGGACGACAACTCACGGGGCGGCCGGCGCGGCCGGGGCCGCAAGAAGAAGAACCGCAGCGGTTGTGCGGTCTCGCTCGCGCTCGTGATCGTCCTCGCCATCGTCGGCGGCGGTGGCTACTGGGCCTACGGCTTCCTGAAGGACCGTTTCGGCCCGCCGCCGGACTACAGCGGCAACGGCTCGGGTTCGCTCGTGGTCGAGATCAAGCAGGGGTGGGCCACTCCACAGATGGCCAACGAGCTCAAGCGGGCCGGGGTCACCAAGAGCGTCGAGGCGTTCACCAAGGTCGCCCGCGAGGACAAGGACCAGCGCGCGTCCAAGATCCAGCCCGGCGCGTACACGATGGCCAAGCACATGTCCGCCAAGGCCGCCTTCGAGATCCTGGTCAATCCGAAGAACAAGCAGGACTACATCCTCAAGCCCGGCGCGCGCTCCGCGCAGGTCTTCGATTCGCTGGCCAAGACGCTCAAGGTGCCGAAGGAAAAGGTCGAGGCCGCCGCGAAGGACCCCTCGCTCGGCCTGCCCCCGTACGCCAAGGGCAACATCGAGGGTTTCCTGTTCCCCTCGTCCTACGTCGCGGCGCCCGGCATGGACCCGCTCGTGGTGCTCAAGGACATGGTCGCCAGGGCGGTCAAGGAGTACGACAAGATCGGCCTGCCGGCCAAGGCTCAGGCGCTGGGCAAGTCGCCCTACGACATGATCATCATCGCCAGCCTGGTCGAGGCCGAGGGCAAGACCACCGACGACAAGGGCAAGGTGGCCCAGGTCATCTACAACCGGCTCGGCAAGAACATGACGCTGGGTCTGGACTCGACGGTCAACTACTACCTCGGCAAGAGCAACGTCCAGCTCACCAACAAGGAACTCAACGACGCGAGCAACCCGTACAACACCCGGGTCAAGAAGGGTCTGCCGCCCGGGCCGATCAGCAACCCCAGCAGGGCCGCCATAGATGCGACGCTGGCGCCGCCGGCGGGCAACTACCTGTACTTCGTGACCGTCGACCCGGTGGTGGGCACGACCGAGTTCTCCAAGACGGAAGCCGAGTTCCAGGAGTCCAACCGCAAGCTCCAGGCCTGGATCAAGGAGCACCCCGGCCAGTGACCGACACACCCGCACTCCCGCGCCGCGCCGCCGTACTCGGCTCGCCCATCCGGCACTCGCTGTCCCCGGTCCTGCACCGAGCCGCGTACGCCGAACTGGGCCTGGCCCACTGGTCCTACGACGCGTTCGAGATCGACGAGGCGGCCCTGCCGGGCTTCGTCGCCGACCTCGACGCGTCCTGGGCCGGACTGTCGCTGACCATGCCGCTCAAGCGGGCGATCCGGCCGCTGCTCGACGGGATCGGGCAGGTCGCGCGCGACGTGGACGCGGTGAACACCGTGGTGTGCGCCGCCGACGGCCGGCGCCTGGGGGAGAACACCGACGTGCCGGGCCTGGTCGCGGCGCTGCGCGAACGCGGCGTGGACCGGGTCGAATCGGCGGCCGTGCTCGGCGCGGGCGCCACCGCGACCTCGGCTTTGGCGGCGCTGCGCGAACTCACCGACGGGCCGGTGCGGGTGTACGTGCGCGGTGAGGAGCGGGCCCGCGAGATGCGGGTCGCGGGCGAGCGGCTCGGTGTCGCGGTGCGGGTGCGTCCGTGGGCGGAGGCGGCCGAGGCGCTGCGGGCGCCGCTGGTGGTGGCGACCACGCCCAAGGGCGCCGTCGACCACCTCGCGATCGAGGTACCGGCCGGGCCCGGCGTGCTCTTCGACGTCGTGTACGACCCGTGGCCCACCGCGCTCGCGGGCGCGTGGGGCCACGCGGGCGGCACGGTGGTGGGCGGGCTGGACCTGCTGGTGCACCAGGCCGTGCTCCAGGTCGAGTTGATGACCGGCCGACCGGGTCCGTTGGCCGCGATGCGTGCCGCGGGCGAGGCGGCGCTGGCGGGGCGGGGTTGAGCACGCGGAGTTGATCGGGTGCCGGAGACCGGTCGGCAGTGCCCGGTGCCGGCGACCCGGAGTCGGTGGTCGGGTGAGCCGATGCCCGGCTCGGGGCCGGCCCGAGCGGGCCGTTCGGATGCCCCCGGGCGGGCCCGCCCGGGGGCCGGCACGGCCGGCGGATCGAGGCCGGCAGACCGGTGTGACCCGGGTCGAATGCGTCGTCCCCAGGCTGCGGCGATATTGCGATCATCGGCCCGACGCCGGGGACGACGGAACGTGACCGGGAGTCGATTCTGCGTATCGTCACAGGCGTGTTCCTCGGACTCACTCTCGCCTGTGCGCTGCTCGGCTTCGTCGCCGGGCTCGGTCTGCCCCGTCCCATCCATCTCCTGCTCGCCCAGGGCGCCGGCTCGGGCCCACGCTCCCCGGTCGTCGAACCGGTGGCGGCCGCCACCGGGCGGTTCGGCCCGCTGCCGCTCGCCGCGCTGACCGGCCTGGTGTGCGCCCTGCTGGCCTGGCGGCTCGGGCCGGGTCTGGATCTGCTCGCCTTCCTGGTGCTCGCGGTCGCCGGCGTCACCCTGGCCGTCGTGGATGTGCGCACGCTGCGGCTGCCCGACCCGGTGCTCCTGGTGACACTGGCCACCGGGCTGACCCTGCTGGGCATGGAGTCGCTCGCGCTGGGCGACTTCACCGCCTACCGGCGAGCCCTGCTCGGCGGCCTCACGCTGGCCGGATATCACCTGTGCCTGGCCGCGCTCTTCCGCGGCTGCCTGGGCATGGGCGACGTCAAGCTCGCCGGCGTGCTCGGCATGCATCTGACCTGGCTGGGGTGGGGCGTGCTGGTCACCGGCGCGTTCCTGGCGTTCCTGCTGGCGGGGCTCACCGCCGGGGTGTTGATCTCGGTGGGCCGCGTGCGCGGGGACAGCCGGTTGCCGTTCGGACCCTGGTTGCTGCTCGGTGCGCTCGGCGGGGTGTTGTGCGGCGCCGAGCTGTCCCGATGGCATCTCGCCTGGTGAGACGACGTCTGCCCACGCAGCGGCTGTCCGACACCTGGACGCGGCGATGAGGGGCCGCCGCGGGCATGAAAGGATTCGGGTGGACACCCGCCGGGCGCATCCGGGCGGGCCCCGCGCCGTTCCCCGGACGCGGTATGCGGCAAGCGCAAGAAGGAGCATTCGTGGGCAACCTACGCTGGCTGACCGCCGGGGAGTCGCACGGCCCCGCACTCGTGGCCACCCTCGAAGGGCTGCCGGCCGGCGTGCCCATCACGACCGACCTGGTCGCGGACGCGCTCGCACGCCGCCGACTGGGCTACGGGCGCGGTGCGCGGATGAAGTTCGAGCGCGACGAGGTCACCTTCCTCGGCGGCGTCCGGCACGGGCGCACCCAGGGCGGCCCGGTGGCGATCATGGTCGGCAACACCGAGTGGCCCAAGTGGGAGACGGTCATGTCGGCCGACCCGGTCGACCCCGAGGTGCTCGCAGCGCAGGCCCGCAACGCCGCGCTGACCCGGCCCCGGCCCGGCCACGCCGACCTGGCCGGCATGCAGAAGTACGGCTTCGACGAGGCGCGGCCGATCCTGGAGCGGGCCAGCGCGCGGGAGACCGCCGCCCGGGTCGCGCTCGGCGCGGTCGCCAAGTCGTTCCTGGAGCAGGTGGCCGGTGTCCGAATCGTCAGCCACGTGGTCGAGTTCGGTACGGCCAAGGCGCCCGCCGGCGTGCTGCCCGGCCCCGACGACACCGCGCGCCTGGACGCCGACCCGGTCCGCTGCTTCGACCCGGACGCCTCGGCCGCGATGGTCGCCGAGGTGGACGACGCGCAAAAGGCCGGTGACACCCTCGGCGGCGTGGTCGAGGTGCTCGCCTACGGGTTGCCGCCGGGCCTGGGCAGCCACGTGCACTGGGACCGCCGACTCGACTCGCGGCTCGCGGGTGCGCTGATGGGCATCCAGGCGATCAAGGGCGTCGAACTCGGCGACGGCTTCGAACTGGCCCGGGTGCGCGGCTCGAAGGCGCACGACGAGATCGTCAACACCCCCGACGGCGCCAAGCGCACCTCGCACCGCTCCGGCGGCGTCGAGGGCGGCATGTCCACCGGCGAGGTGTTGCGCGTGCGTGCGGCGATGAAGCCGATCGCCACCGTGCCCCGCGCGCTGGCCACGTTCGACGTGCGCACCGGCGAGCCCGCGCAGGCGCACCACCAGCGCTCCGACGTCGCGGCCGTGCCGGCCTCCGGCATCGTGGCCGAGGCGATGGTCGCGCTCGTGCTGGCCGACCTGGTCACCGAGAAGTTCGGCGGCGACTCGGTCGCCGAGACCACGCGCAACGTGCGCGGCTACCTGGACGCGCTGGAGATTCGGTAGCGCCATGGCGGACATCGGGGACGCGGCCGGCGTCGAGACGGTGCACATCGAAGACGGGGGCGCCCGTCCGCTGGTGGTCCTGGTCGGGCCGCCCGGCGCGGGCAAGACGACGGTGGGCCTGCTGCTCGCCCGGGCGCACGGGGTCGGCTTCCGCGACACCGACGCCGACGTCGAGGAGCGCGCCGGCAAGTCGATTCCGGACATCTTCGTCGACGAGGGCGAGGCGCGCTTTCGCGCGCTCGAACACCAGGCGGTCGCCGCGGCGCTCACCGGCCACACCGGCGTGCTCGCGCTGGGCGGCGGCGCGATCCTGGACGACGCCACCCGTGCGCTGCTGAAGGGGCATCGGGTGGTCTTCCTGGAGGTCGACCTCGCGGACGCGGTCAAGCGGGTGGGACTGGACGCGCCGCGCCCGCTCCTGATGGGCAACCCCAGGGCCCGCTGGCGCGAGCTGATGGAACAGCGCCGCCCGCTGTACACCGAGGTCGCCGCCGTCACGGTGAACACTGCCGGACGCACCCCCGAGGAGGTGGCCGCCGAGATCCGGGTCGGCCTCGGCCTCACCGAGCGGACCGCCCCCGACCCGGACCGATCCGGGCAGAGCATGCCCGAGAAAGACGTGAATCGATGAGCGGCAACCTCTCCGAGCCCGTCCGGATCCGCGTCGGCGGCAGCGCGGAGCCGTACGACGTGCTCGTCGGCGCCGGCCTGCTGGGCGAACTCGCGGGCCTGATCGGCACATCCGCCCGGCGGGTGGCGATCCTGCACCCCGAGGCGCTGACCGCCACCGGCGAGGCGGTCCGCGAGGACCTCGCCGCGCAGGGCTACGAGGCGATCGCGATCCAGGTGCCCAACGCCGAGGAGGCCAAGGACGTCGCGGTCGCGGCGTACTGCTGGTCGGTGCTGGGTCAGACCGGCTTCACCCGCTCCGACGTGATCGTCGGCATCGGTGGCGGCGCCACCACCGACCTCGCGGGCTTCGTCGCGGCCACGTGGCTGCGCGGCGTGCGCTGGATCGCGATGCCCACCACGCTGCTGGGCATGGTCGACGCGGCAGTCGGCGGCAAGACCGGCATCAACACCGCCGAGGGCAAGAACCTGGTCGGCGCGTTCCACCCGCCGGCCGGCGTGCTCGCCGACCTGGCCACGTTGGAATCGCTGCCCCGCAACGACTACGTCAGCGGCCTCGCCGAGGTGATCAAGGCCGGCTTCATCGCCGATCCGGTGATCCTGGACCTGATCGAGGCCGACCCCGAGGCGGCCCGCGACCCGCAGGGCAAGGACACCGCCGAGCTGATCACCCGCGCCATCCGGGTGAAGGCCGACGTGGTCTCCGGTGACCTCAAGGAGGCCGGTCGGCGGGAGATCCTCAACTACGGCCACACCCTGGCGCACGCGATCGAGAAGGCCGAGCGCTACAAGTGGCGGCACGGCGCCGCGGTCAGCGTCGGCATGGTCTACGCGGCCGAACTGGGCCGACTCGCCGGTCGCCTCGACGACGCGACCGCCGACCGGCACCGCACCGTGCTCGCGTCGGTCGGCCTGCCGCTGACCTACCGCGGCGACGCCTGGCCCCAGCTGCTGGAGACCATGCGCGTGGACAAGAAGTCGCGCGGCGACATGCTGCGCTTCATCGTCCTGGACGGCCTGGCCAAGCCGGTCGTTCTGGAGGCCCCCGACCCGACCTTCCTGGTCGCCGCCTACGCCGAGGTGTCCGCGTGAGCGCACGCAGGGTACTCGTGCTCAACGGCCCCAACCTCGGCCGGCTGGGCAGCCGCGAGCCCGACGTCTACGGCGCGACCTCCTACCAGGGCCTGGTCGCCGAGTGCGAGCGGCTCGGCGCCGAACTCGGCTTCCGAATCGAGGTCCGCGAGACCAACGACGAGGGCGAGATCATCCGCTGGATGCACGAGGCCGCCGACGGCCGCATCCCGGTGGTGATGAACCCCGGCGCCTTCACGCACTACTCGTACGGCCTGCGCGACGCGGTCGCCCAGCGCACCGCGCCGTTCATCGAGGTGCACATCTCCAACCCGTACGCGCGCGAGAGCTTCCGCCACACCAGCGTGGTGGCCGCGGTCGCCAGCGGCACCATCGCCGGCTTCGGCATCGGCTCCTACCGGCTCGCGCTGCGCGCGCTGGCCGAGGAGCTCGACGACTGACCGGTCGGCTCGCGGGTCACCCACGTGGGCGACCCGCGAGCCGACCGGCCCGCGAGCGATCCGTCCCGCTCACCCCAACAACCGCCCGATCGCGGTGGCCACCTCCCGATGCGCCAGATACGCGCCGATGTCGTGCGCACGATCATGCGGATTGGCCACCGCGCACTCCGCGCCCAACCCGCTCCAGTCGTCGGCCAGCGGACACCCGATCGCCACCGGATCGGTCGGGCACCACGCGTTGAACCACGGCCCCGCGATCGGCGGCAGGTGCGCCCCGCCGGCCCGCAGCCGCGAATACACCGTGTCCATGCCCAGCGGACTGCCCACCGTGATCAACCCGGCCACCGGCAGCTGCGGCCCCAGCCGGGTCAGCAGATCCATGGCGACCACCGTGCCCAGACTGTGTGCGACCAGCACCACCGGACCGGACCAGGGCAGCCCCGCCAACACCTGATCGAGCACCGCCACGCGCGTGTCGTCCCGATCCAGATAGGCCGCGACATCGCGGAACGCCGCCCGGATCACGAGCCGATCCACCCCGGTGTGCGCGGCGATCCAGCCCAGCGGCTCGTGCACCGTGCCCACCACGTGGTCCCAGATGTTCTCGGTCACCGCGACCTGCCCCGCCGCCGGCATCCCGGCCCGCCGCGCGGCCTCGTCGAGCAACTGCTCGTACAGTCCCCGCGCCGACGGGGACAGCGGCGCCTCGACCGGCAGCGCCGACTCCATCACCTCGACGAGCCGGTCACCGTAGAAGGGGAACCACACGTCCTGGGGATCCACCGTCGGCAGCCCCGCCAGGGTCAGCCCGCTGTTCAACCCGGCGGCCCACATGCGCCGCAACTGCGCCGGATCCTGGCCCTGTTGGCTGCGCCCGTGGATGAAGACCAGCCGCACCCGGCCGCCGAACGCGTCCGGCCGTCCGGCCGCCCCGGTCAGCGCGACCGACTCGGCGCCGGGCACGGTCGCCACCGGCGCGCGCGGCGCGGGCACACCCGTGCGCATCGTCGGCGCCGAGCCCAGACCCGACCCGGCACCCAGCTGGGCGAGCACCGCCCGCTGCGTGTCGTTCGTGGTCAGCGCGCCCAGTCGGGCCAGGATCACGCTGATCCGTACCCCTTCGTTGGCGATCCACTTGATCTGCGCCAACCCCTGCTCGGGCTGCCAGGGCAGGCCCTGCAGGTTGAGCACCGTGCCGCTGTCGTCGTGCGCGGGCACACCGCTGTGATGCAGCCCGACCGCCTCCCACTGGTCGTTGAACACCGGCGAGCCGGAGTTGCCCGGCTCGGTGTCGGTCTCGTACTGGAGGAAGTCGTCGAAACGCTGGGTGAATCGGTTCTCCCGGATGGCGATCTCCTTGAGTCGCCCGTCCGGGTGGCCGATCACGTTCACCGGATCGCCCACCACCAGCTTGCCCTCTGCCGCGATCAGCCCGAGGTGCCCGAAGATCTGCCCCGGGGGCCGGCCGTCGCCGCCCGGTCGCATCACGACCAGGGTGAAGTCGAGGTGCTCGTCGGTCAGGAACAGCGTGTCCGGATCCGGGGTGAAGCGTGTGGTGTGCACCGGCAGGTCGTTGTCGATGCCCATCTCCGCGCCGAACTCGGCGAACGCGCCGGCCGCGGTCGCCGCGTCCGGGAAGACGTGATGGTTGGTCAGCAGCAGGCTCGGCCCGACCAGGAAGCCGGTCGCCTGCGGTTGCACCGGCCCGCCCGTCGAGTACCAGATCCGGGCCACGCACGCGGCGGCCCGTAGCCCGCGGGCGAGGAAGTTGACGCTCTGAAGGTCGTTGGTGGCTCCTATGATCCGTTCGGCCAACCGGGGGCCGCTCTCCTCGGGCGAGGTGGCCAGCAACACCTGCCCGGGCACCTCGTGCTGCTCGACCAACCGGGCCGCGCGCAGTTGCAACCGATCGTCGTCGTCCGGGAAGCGCCTGCCCGCGGCACGCCGCCGGTCGATCTCGCCGCGCTCCGCGCCGGCCGACAGGTATCGCCCCGCCGCCGCCCGGATCTGGCGGACCAGCAGCTCGTTCACCGGCGCGACACGAGTCCCGTCATTTCCGCTGATTTCCACTGAAGTACACCCCCTCGCAGGCAGCGTAGAGCCAGAGATCACCAGTTGTCCGGACATCGGCCATTTGCCCTGCTCGGAGCCAGAAGGATGCAGTGCGGAGCTCGAAGGATGCAGTGCGCCGAGTCATGCCGGGCTCGCCCCACTTTGCGGGACTACGCTGTTTCCCATGCCCGAGGCCCATGCTCAACGCCGTGATCGGCTGCGTTCCCGCCTGGCTGGTGCCGGTGCGGATGTCGCCCTGATCACCAATCGCGTCAACGTGCGCTATCTGACCGGTTTCACCGGTTCGAACGCGGCGCTGCTGGTGTACACCCCGGGAGCGACCGGCGAGGGGTCCGCCGACTCGGGCGCGGTGCTCTGCACGGACGGACGGTACGCGAATCAGGCGATCGAGGAGGCGCCGGGCGTCGAACTGCTCGTCGAGCGGGCCTGTGCGCAGGCGCTGACCAGGCGCGCCGCCGCGGCCGGTGCGGTCCGGCTCGCGATCGAGGAGCAGCACGTCACGGTCGAGCTGTACCGCGCGCTGGGCGCCGTGCTGGCCGAGGAGAGCGCCGCCGCCACGCTGGTCGGGCTCGGCCGGGTGGTCGAGGATCTGCGCCGGATCAAGGACCCGGCGGAGATCGCCGCGCTGCGGATCGCCTGCGAGATCGGCGATCGGGCACTCGGGGAGATGATCGAGTCGATTCTGGTCGGGCGCACCGAGCGGCACATCGCGATGGAGCTGGAGCGCCGGATGGCCGACCACGGCGCCGACGCGGTGGCCTTCCCGACCATCGTGGCCACCGGGCCGAACTCGGCGATCCCGCACCACGACCCGGGCGACCGGCGGGTCGAGGACGGCGATTTCCTCAAGATCGACTTCGGTGCCCGCTACCGCGGCTACCACGCCGACATGACCCGCACCTTCGTGATCGGCACCGAGCCGACCGGCTGGCAGCAGGAGATCTACGGCGTGGTGTTCGCCGCCCAGAAGGCGGGTCGCGAGGCGCTTGCCCCGGGCGTCGAGGCGGTTGCCGTGGACCGGGCCGCTCGCGAGGTGATCGAGCACGCCGGCTACCTGGAATTCTTCAAACACGGCCTCGGCCACGGCGTCGGACTCGAGATCCACGAGGACCCGCATCTGGGTCCGACGGCGACCGGTAAGCTGGACGCTTGCATGCCGGTCACCGTCGAACCGGGGATCTATCTCCCGGGTCGAGGCGGTGTCCGCATCGAGGACACCCTTGTGGTTCGTCCGCTCGAAGACGGCGGGCCCGAGCTACTCACCATCACGACCAAGGAGTTGCTCGTCCTGTAGCGGGCGGTATCGATACCAGTCCCGTCCGACGCGCGATCATCCGGTCCCGGAAGCACGCAGGAGACACCACACTCGTGGCCACGACCAACGACCTGAAGAACGGCATGGTGCTCAAGCTCGACAATGGCCAGCTCTGGTCCGTCGTCGAGTTCCAGCACGTCAAGCCCGGCAAGGGCGGCGCGTTCGTTCGCACGAAGCTCAAGCACGTCCTCTCCGGCAAGGTCGTGGACAAGACCTTCAACGCCGGCACGAAGGTCGAGACGGCCACCGTGGACAAGCGCGGCATGCAGTTCTCGTACAAGGACGGCACCGACTTCGTGTTCATGGACACGGACACGTACGAGCAGCTGCCGATCTCGCCCGAGACCGTCGGCGATGCCGCCAACTACCTCCTCGAAGGCTTCGAGGCGACCGTCGCGATCTACGAGGGCTCCGCGCTCTACGTCGAGCTGCCGGCCTCGGTCGAACTGCTCATCGAGTACACCGAGCCGGGTGTCCAGGGCGACCGGTCCACCGGTGGCACCAAGCCCGCGAAGCTGGAGACCGGCTTCGAGATCGCGGTTCCGCTCTTCATCACGACGGGCGAGAAGGTCAAGGTCGACACCCGTTCCGGTGACTACCTGGGCCGCGTGAACAGCTAGTGGCCGGTGCCCGCAGCAAGACCCGGAAGCGCGCGCTGCAGATCCTGTTCGAGGCCGACCAGCGCGGCGTCGATCCGGTGACCATCCTCGCTGACTGGGTCGGCCGCTTCCAGGCCGACAAGGCGGAGCCGCAGGTCGCCGACTACACGATGCAACTGGTCGAGGGCGTCCAGAAGCACCGCAAGCGGATCGACGACCTGATCGGTACCTACGCCGTGGGGTGGACGCTCGACCGCATGCCCGGCGTGGACCGCAACGTCCTGCGCCTGGGCATCTACGAGCTGCTCTGGGAGAGCGACGTCCCCGACGTCGTGGCCATCGACGAAGCCGTCGAACTCGCCAAGGAATACTCCACGGACGAGTCGCCGGCCTTCGTGAACGGCCTGCTCGCGCGGATAAAGGAGCTCAAGCCGACGCTGCTGCGTTAGCCGCGCCCGCTTCCGGGATTCGAGCCGCCTGCCCACACGGGGAGGCGGCTCGACGGCTTTCCCGGGGTCCGGCGCAGCCGGAACGACCGGGTCGTGATCGAATGCCGATAATGAAGATCATGAGATCCGAGCGCAAGGGCTCCAGGCTCCGGGACATCGGGGACGAGCCCGACTACCGCTTCACGCTCGCCAACGAGCGGACGTTCCTGGCTTGGATACGTACCGCCCTGTCGTTGCTCGCGGGCGGAGTCGCGGTGGTCCAGTTGGTACCGGACCTGGCTCCGCACACGCAGCGGTTGGTGCTCGGCCTGGCCCTGGTCGCACTGGCGCTGACCCTGTCGGCCACCGCGTACCGGCGCTGGTATCAGGTCGAACGGGCGATGCGGCTCGGGCGCGCGCTGCCGTTCTCCGCGCTGCCGCTGGTGCTCTCGGCGGGCCTGGTGATCGTGATCGTGGTGAGCGTCGTGCTCATGCTCGCGTCCTGATGTCGCGATCGGCGCTGCTGCCGGGCGCACCGCTGGATCCGGGACTGCAACCGGAACGCACCAGGATGGCGTGGTCGCGCACCTCGCTCGCGTTCGTCGCCAACGGCGCCCTGCTGGTGCGCGCGGGTCACGTGCCGGATCGCTGGTGGTACATGCTGCCCGGGTGCGCGGTGATGGCGGCCGGCTGCGTGGTGTACGTGGTGGGGCTGCTGCGGCATCGTCAGATCTATCGCGCGGTCCGGGCGGGCACCCCCGCCTCCGGCGACCGGGCGATCCGGGCGACGCTGCTCACCGCGGTCGTGACGTGCGTGCTGGCGGCCGCGGTCCTGCTCGGCCGACCCTGAGCAGACCCTTGTCCGGGCTCGGGTCGTTGGTCAGAATGCGCGACATGACGACCGACGATCTCGGCATCCGAGGATTTGCCCAAGGCACCGATCGGTACGAGCGGGCGCGACCGTCCTATTCGCACGAGACAGTGGAGCATCTGTGTGTCGGCGCGGGCATCGGGCCGGGCACCCGGGTGCTCGACCTGGCCGCCGGCACCGGCAAGTTGACCAGACTGCTGGTCGAGCGCGGGGCGAGCGTGACCGCCGTCGAACCCTCGGCGGCGATGCGCGAGACGTTCGCCCGGGTGGTCGAGGGTGTGCCGGTGTACGCCGGTACCGCGGAGCGCATCCCGGCCCCGGCCGGGGCGTACGACGTGGTTACCGTCGCCCAGGCGTTCCACTGGTTCGAGCCGGGGCCGGCGCTGGGCGAGATAGCCCGGGTGCTGCGGCCGGGCGGCGCGTTGGCGTTGGTGTGGAACGAGTTCGACGAGAGCGAGGAGTTCATCGCCCGCCTGCACCGGGTGGCCGAGTGGCCGTTCCATCAACTTCACGACTATCGCGCCGAGTTGGACGCCGGCGACCGGTTCGAGCCGGCCGAGCGCAGACAGTTCCACTGGCGGGACGCGCTGACCCGCGATCAGGTGGTGGAGCGGTGCTCGACGTTCAGCTACGTGGCCGCCGCGATGGCGGCCGAGTCGAAGGCGCATTTCCTGTCCCGCGTACGCGAGTTCGTCGGGGCATACGCGGAGCCGATCGAACTCGCCTACGTCACCGACACCTACGTCGCCCGCCGCAGGGATTTCGAGCCGCCGCGGTGAACCGGCGAACGCTCGAACCCCCTCGATGCCTTGTCCGCCCGGGCCCTAGTTCTCCCGCCACCACCACGCCTGGCTCAGGTTGTCCGGCAGCTCGCCGGACGCGCCGAGTTGGCGCATGCCCGCGCGTAGACCTTCCTTGAGCACCTCGACCCCATCGTTGCCGACCGCCTTCGTCCAGGCGCCCTGGATCCCGGACAGCTCGGCCCAGATCACCCGCAGGCACTCGCGCCCGCGCTCGGTGAGGGTGATCCGGCGCGCACGGCGGTCGGCGGGGTCGGGCTTGCGTTCGACGTAGCCGTGGCGGGCCAGGTGCGAGACCACCTCGCCGGCCGACTGCTTGGTCATGCCGAGTCGGCGCCCCAGTTCGGTGGCGGTGGTACCGCCCTCGCCGACCAGGGTCAGCGCGAAGCCGTGGGTGGGCCGGATCTCGTCGAAGCCCGCGGCCGTCATGCGGTCGGAGAACAGTTGGCTGATCCCGCGCACGGCGCCGACCAGCAACGTCACCAGTTCGGACTCGGAGGAGGTGTCTTGCTGCACCAGGTAAGAATACCTGTCTAATTTGCCGGGCAAACCGGAACGCCGCCCCCGATGTGGATCGGGAACGGCGCGACGGTCCTGCCCACGACGTCGCCCCATGGATGGTGCTCCGCGTCGATCATGCCCTACACGTGCACGGCGACCGCACCCTCGCGCTTCTCGCCCTGTCGGACGAACAGCGCGAGGACGATCCCGACCGCCATCGTGATCGCGGCGATGGTGAAGGCGAGTTGCATGCCGTCCAGGAACGTGGTGTTCGACGCGTGTCGAACGGCGTCCATGGTCGGCCCGTTCATGGTCGCCGGATCCACCGGAGGGAAGCCTTGCGCGACCGACCCCTCGATCGCCTCCCGGCTGCCGTGCGGCAGCTTGTCGTAGGCGCCGGCCTCGGCCGGCCACCGGTCCGGCAGCACCGAGGAGACCTTGGCCGCCACCACCGCGCCGAGCACCGCGGTGCCCAGCGCGCCGCCGACCTGCATCGCGGCCTGCTGGATGCCGGAAGCGACGCCGGACAACTCCAGTGAGGCGTTGCCGACGATGATGTCGGTCGCGCCGACCATGATCGGGCTGAGCCCGAAGCCGAGCAGTACGAACGGCAGCATGGTGGCGCCGAAACCCGCGTCCTCGCCCAGGCGGGCGAGCAGCGCCATCGCGGTCGCCGACAGCGCCAGGCCGGCGATGATCGGGATGCGCGGGCCGAGCTTGGTGATCGCGAATCCGCCGATCGGCGAGCCGATCATCATCACCACGGACATCGGCAACATCCGTACGCCGGTCTCCGTCGGGCTGAGCCCGTTGACGCCCTGGAGGTAGAAGGTGATGAAGAACATCGCGCCGAACATCGCGAAGGCCATGAAGATCATCAGCACGATGCCGATCGAGAACGACCGGTTGCGGAACATCACCATCGGCATCAGCGGCTCGGGCGCCCTGCCCTGCCACAGCGCGAACAGCGCGAGCAGAATCAGCGCGGCGGCCATGAAGCCCAGCGTGTAAGCGCTGCCCCAGCCCTTCTCGCCGCTCTTGATCACGCCCCAGACCAGGCAGAACATCGCGACCGAGAGCAGGACGACGCCGAGGTAGTCGATCCGGTTGCTCGCGCCGGCCACCCGGCTGTTGGCCAGTGCCCAGATGCCGACGACCAGGGTCAGCACGCCGATCGGCACGTTGATGTAGAACACCGACTGCCAGCTGACGTGCTCGACCAGCAGGCCGCCGACGATCGGTCCGGTGGCGGTGGCGGTGGAGATCGCCGCGCCCCAGATGCCGATCGCCATGTTGAGCCTGTTGCCCGGGAAGCTGTTGCGTAGCAGGCCGAGCGCCGTGGGCTGGAGCAGTGCGCCGAACACGCCCTGGAGCACCCGGAAGGCGATCAGCATCGTGACCGACTGGGAGAAGGCGATGATCAGCGACGTGGCCGCGAAGCCGGCCGCGCCGATCAGGAAGATCGTCTTGTGGCCGTAGCGGTCGCCGAGCTTGCCCGCCGGGATCAGACACACCGCGAGCGCGAGCAGGTAGCCGTTCGTGACCCATTGCAGGTCGGCGAGCGAGGCGTCCAGGTCCTTGGAGATGGCCGGGTTCGCGATGCCGACCACGGTGCCGTCCAGGGCCACCATCATCACGCCGAAGGCGACCGCCAGCAGGGTGAGCCAGGGGTGCCCCTGCATGCCCTTGCGCACGGGGGTCTTCGAAGGGTCCGGCGGGAGTGCGTCCGGTGTCGCCGCCGTCGAAGTCTGACTCATGCGTCCCCTACATCCATCCGTGTCCGGCCTCGTATCGAGCCATCGAACGGTATGGCACACAGTGCCATATAGCCAAATCACTCAAGTTGCACGCAGTGGCAAGTGTCATACTGTGCAGAGGCGAACGAGAGGATCACCCAACGTGCGGGACACGGCCGGCACCGCGACGGGTTTGCGGGAGCGCAAGAAGGAACGCACGCGCGAGGCGTTGGTGGACGCCGCGCAGGAGTTGTTCCTGCGCAAGGGCTACGACGCCACCACGATCGACGAGATCGTGGCCGCCGTGGAGGTGTCCAGGCGCACCTTCTTCCGCTACTTCGCGGGCAAGGAGGAAGTGGCGCTGGCCCGGGCGATGGAGTTCGAGGCGCTGTTCCTGGACGCGCTCACGACCCGCCCGGCGGACGAGGCGCCGCTGACCGCCCTGCGCCGCGCGGGCACCGAGGTGTTCGCCCGGGTCGTCGACGAGGAACACGACGGCGCGGGACAGGAGTTCCTGCGGATGCGGCGGATGATCGAGGACACCCCGGTCCTGCTGGCCGCGTCGCTGCGCAACATGATCGAGTTGGAACGACGGATGGCCGCCGAGATCGCCCGGCGCGAGGGCCTGACCCCCGGAGCCGATCGGCGGCCGGCGCTGTTGGTGACCCTGTACCACTCGGTGATGCGGGTGGCGATGGACGAGTGGACCGAGGGCGGGGCGCTGGAGGCCACGGGCCTGGTCCGGATCATCGAGGACGCCTGGGACGACATGGGCGTCGTGCTCACCGGCCGCTGGACGGCGGACGAGATCCCGCGCGCGTGAACGCCGGCGCGACCTCGCACGCAGCGGTGCCGCCGCGGCCTGCACGCGTGGGTGGTGATTCGGCCGCGCCGAACGGGCGGGTGCGGACACGCCGACGGGGCGGACCGGTGATCGGTCCGCCCCGCTGGACGGCGGCGCAAGTGGTGCGTGGCGCTACTTCACGCGCTTGACGAACAGCGCGAGCAACGCGCCGGCCAATGCGATCGCTCCCGCCACCGGGAACAGCGCCTCGTAGCCGAGGTCCAGGTCGCTCACGATGAAGGGCGCCAGGAACGGCGCGGCGATCTGCGGTCCGGCGTTGGCGATGTTGATCAGGCCCATGTCCTTGCCGACATCCTCGGGACGGGGCAGCACCTGGGTGATCAGCGCCATGTCGACGGCCAGGTACACGCCGAAGAAGAAGCCGTTGAGGATTTGGAAGGCGACCATGCCGTTCTCGGTCGCCCAGATCATCGGGACCATCAGCGAGAGGGCGGCGCCGATCCCGGAGGCGATCACGAAGGGCTTGACCCGCCCCACCTTGTCCACGATCGGACCGATCAGCAGCGCCGCAACGATGGTCGCGACCCCACCGATGATGGTCAACGTGCCCAACTTGGGTCCGACTTCGTTCGGTGGGATCTTGATGTACGAGACCAGGATGAAGTAATTGAAGGTCAGGATCAGGAAGTAGCCGAGCATCACGCCGAGCCGGGAGAACAGCGCGATGACGAAGTCGGCGTGCTGCCGCGGGTCGACCCAGAAGCCCTTGACGAAACCGATGATGTCGGCCTTCTCGCGCGGCATGTCCTTGGTGGACTTGTCCGGGCTGAGGACCACGAAGAGCAGAGCGGCGGCGACCAGGATCGCGGCGATCAGGTAGAAGCCCTGCTCGCCTCCGTCGACCGGGTTCATGAAACGACCGTCGAAGCCGCCGAATCGGACGTCGATGCCGATCAGGTTCAGATCGACGCCGGCGATGATCAGCGAGGCCAGAATCGTCGCGGCCGGGACACCGAGACCGATCATCGCGGAGAAGATGCCGTACTTCTTGGCCGGCACCCGATCGGGCATGACGGCGGTCAGCGCGGCCTGGTAGCCGTTCATGATGAACTGGATGACACCCCAGGTCAGACCCACCATGGCGATCGAACTCGCCTGCGCCTGGATGATCAGCGCGACCGCGCCGACGACCGCGCAGAACAGGATGTAGGGCGAGCGGCGACCGAAGCGGGACCGCGTCATGTCCGACAGCTTGCCGAACAGCGGATTGCCCACCGTGGCGAGCAGAGCGCCCCAGAAGGTGGGCCACTTGAGCGCGTTCGGGTCGGGTGCGCCGGTGATGTGAATGACCTGTACCGGGAGCATGTAGACCCCCACGCCCAGCCACAGCATGTACAGCGCGATGTTGGCGATGGGCAGGGTCGCGTAGAGCGGAGCGAGCTTGTATCCGGTGGGCTCGGCGCCGGAGGCGGACCCCGGGGCCGGTGACGAGGAGCCGGGCGCCTCTGTCGTGGTCGAACTCATGTGGACCATCCGAGGGAGGGGATCCGATTCCGTCCCTGCACGGAGGACTCGAATCTGCTGACGAGGTGTTGGGATCGGAGCCTAGGTGACACGAATAAGCAGGGGAATGGGTCCACAACGTGAAATCAGTCCGACTGGGTAACGATTTGATTGTTCAAGGCTTGAAGGAAGCGCATTCCGCACCGAATCGTCACCGTGAGTGATCTTGTAACGACCGACACTCGTCGGTAGCGCATTCGAGCGATTACGGCCAAGGTTGTGCCCGCTAACCAAGCGGTATCGGATCGCACGTCCCTGTGATCCGGTGGACATCGGTTGCGCGCGGGCCGGCCCCGCGCGCGGGTGCGGTAGGGGGTGTCGTCGAGATGACGAGCACGAAGTCGGTCACTTGCCGCCCGGGGGGTCACGGATGAGCGCGCCGGAGGCGGGGGCCAAACCCCCCACCAGTTCCGACGTCGCCCGGCTCGCCGGCGTATCCAGATCCACCGTGAGCTACGTGCTCAACTCGCCGCCCGGGGTGCGGGTCAGCGCGCAGACCCGGGAGCGGGTCATGCTCGCGGTGCGCGAACTGGGCTACGCGCCCAGCGCGCCCGCCCGTTCGCTGCGCTCGGGCAACAGCGACGTGGTGCTGTTCCCGCTGCCGCTGCAACCGATGGGCCAGCTCCTCGAGGCGTTCATCGACGAGCTGACCGAGGCGCTCAACCGGCACGAGTTGAGCCTGCTCATCCACGCGGACCGCACCTCGCGCGGAGCCGACGCGGCCCGGCAGTGGGCCGCGTTGCGACCGCTGGCGGTGATGGCCGAATCCAACCGGCTCACCGGCGGCGCGGTCGACGTGCTCAAGCGGGCCGGCGTCCGGGCGATCTTCGCGTGGGGGCGCGAGGAGCACCCCGACGTGCCCACCGCGATCTTCGACAACCGGGACACCGGCCGGGTCGCGGTACGCCACCTGATCGACCGCGGCCACCGCCGGCTGGCCTGCCTGGTCCCGTCCGGACCGCTGGCCTTCCTCGGCGAGGAGCGCTGGGCGGGCGCGCAGGCCGCGGCCGAGGAGGCGGGGGTCTCGCTGCGTCGGGTGGACGTGGGCTACGTCCGCGAGGACGTGCTCGCCATCGTGCGCCGGTGGCAGAGCGAGAGCGAGCCGCCCACCGCGGTGTTCGCCGGCAACGACGACTTCGCCCTGATGATCATCTCGGCGCTGCGCGAATGCGGCTGGTCGGTGCCGGAGGACATGGCCGTGGTCGGCGCCGACGACCTGCCGTTCTGCGATCTGGTCTGGCCGAGGCTGACCAGCGTCTCGATGCACACCCGGACGATGGGCTCGGGTGCTTCGGACGCGATCACCACGCTGATCCGAGGCCGTGACTACCGACCGGGTGGTCGAATGGTCGTGCACCCGCGCGTGATGGTTCGCGAATCCGGCTGAGGCGGGCGATCGTACAAAAGGTGAAGGGTCCCGAAGCCGGACGGCATCGGGACCCTTCGACGTTTCCGCGAGTCGCGGTCACGCTCCGTCAACTCGTGGTCACGCGTTGCTCTGGTTCTCCACGGCCCGACGGGCTTCCGGGTTGAGCACGCCCCACCCGATCAGCTGCTCGGTCAGCACGCTCGGCGACTGGTCGTAGATCACGGCCAGCGTGCGCAGGTCGTCCTGGCGGATCGACAGCACCTTGCCGTTGTAGTCGCCGCGCTGGCTCTGGATGGTCGCCGCGTAGCGCTGCAGCGGGCCGGCCTGGTCGGACGGAACGGTCTGCAGCCGCTCCAGGTCGAGGACCAGTCGCGGCGGCGGCTCGGCGGCGCCGTTCGGAGTGCCGCCGGGCAGCAGTTCCTGCACCGGGACGCCGTAGAAGTCGGCGAGCTCGGCCAGGCGCTGCACGGTTACCGCACGGTCGCCGCGTTCGTACGAACCGACGACGACGGCCTTCCAGCGGCCCTGGGACTTCTCCTCGACGCCGTGCAGGGACAGGCCCTGCTGGGTCCGGATCGCGCGGAGCTTCGCCCCGAGCTGCTTGGCGTAGTCGCTGGACATCTCGCTCCCAAAACAGGTGACTGACCGTGAAGGTCCACCGGTGGTTGGCCGAACCGATGGGGTGGCTACCTCCGGGCCGGCTTTCTGTACCTCGAACTCTCCCCGAAGCTGCGAGGTTCGGCACGTCGCGACTGTCGCGTTTGGCCCGGTGGTGACTCATTGTGAGGTTACGCAGAGTAATTTGCGTCCGTCAAGCCGAACGGCCTACAAAGCCGGATTCGCGCAGGTGAGAGGCGCCTTTGCTCCGCTTTCGCCCGGCTCGATCACTCGGTCCGGGCGGCCGAAAGACCGATGATGTTGGCTGATACTGTGAGGGACGTACCCCGACGTCCTTTAAAGCCCGTCCTGTGAGACGGGGAAGGAGGTCTGTTTTCCATGACAGCACCTGGCAACACCGGCGGCACGTCGGCCGCCCGTCCCAAGGATCTCGACCCGGCCACCGCCCGCCCGGTCCTGGACTCCTCGGACATCAACCGGGCCCTGACCCGGATCGCGCACGAGATCGTCGAACGCGCCAAGGGCGCCGACGACGTCGTGCTCCTGGGCATCCCGACCCGAGGCGTGGCATTGGCCCGCCGGCTCGGCGAGCGACTCGCCTCGATCGAGGACGGCGCCAAGGTCCCGGTCGGCGCGCTGGACATCACCATGTACCGCGACGACCTTCGGCTCGGCCCCGCCCGCGCGCTGGAGCGCACCGAGATCCCGGCCGAGGGCATCGACGGCAAGCTCGTCGTCCTGGTCGACGACGTGCTCTTCTCCGGCCGTACCATCCGCGCCGCCCTGGACGCGCTGAACGACATCGGCCGCCCGCGCGCGGTGCAACTGGCCGTCCTGGTCGACCGCGGCCATCGCGAACTCCCGATCCGCGCCGACTACGTGGGCAAGAACCTGCCCACGTCGCTGCGCGAGACCGTCAAGGTCCACCTCGCCGAGTACGACGGCCGCGACGCGGTCCTGCTCGGCACCCGCGCGGCCGACCCCGCCGCGGCCCCCACCGACGCGGAGAAGTAGCCAGTGAAGCGCCATCTGATCTCGGCCGCGGACCTCACCCGCGACGACGCCATCCTGATCCTCGACACCGCCGAAGAACTCGCGCACATCGCCGAGCGGCCGATCAAGAAGCTGCCGACGCTGCGCGGCCGTACCGTGGTCAACCTGTTCTTCGAGGACTCCACCCGCACCCGCATCTCGTTCGAGGCCGCCGCCAAGCGGCTGTCCGCGGACGTGATCAACTTCTCCGCCAAGGGCTCCTCGGTCTCCAAGGGCGAATCGCTCAAGGACACCGCGCTGACCCTGCAGGCGATGGGCGCCGACGCGGTGGTCATCCGCCACCACGCCTCCGGCGCGCCGCACCGCCTGGCCGGCTCCGGCTGGCTGCGCGGCTCGGTGGTCAACGCCGGCGACGGCACCCACGAGCACCCCACCCAGGCGCTGCTCGACGCGTTCACCATGCGGCGCAGGCTGGCCGGCGGGCGCGGCGATCTCGAAGGCCGCCGAATCACACTTGTGGGTGACGTCCTGCACAGCCGGGTGGCTCGCTCCAACGTGCTCCTGCTGGCCACCCTCGGCGCCGAGGTCACCCTGGTCGCGCCGCCCACGCTGCTCCCGATCGGCGTGGAGAGCTGGCCCTGCACGGTCTCCTACGACCTGGACGCGCCGCTGCCCAAGAGCGACGCGGTGATGATGCTGCGCGTACAGCGCGAGCGGATGAACGCCGCGTTCTTCCCCACCGAGCGCGAGTACTCGCGCCGCTACGGCCTGGACCTGCGCCGGATGGCGATGCTCCCCGAGCACGCCATCGTGATGCACCCCGGCCCGATGAACCGAGGCATGGAGATCGCCGCCGAGGTCGCCGACTCGACCCGCTCGACCATCGTCGAGCAGGTCACCAACGGCGTCAGCGTGCGGATGGCGGTCCTGTACCTGCTCCTGGGCGGCAACGAACCGGCCCTGAGCGCCCCGAGCACCGCCAGCACCCCGAGCACCGGCACCGAGGAGAGCACCAAGTGAGCACGTACCTGATCAAGGACGCCAAGGTCCTCGGGGGCGACGCGTCCGACGTGCTCATCCGCGACGGCGTGATCGCCGAGATCGGCACCGACCTGAGCACCGACGGCGCCACCGTGATCGAGGCCGCCGGGCAGATCCTGCTGCCGGGCCTGGTCGACCTGCACACCCACCTGCGCGAGCCCGGCCGCGAGGACGCCGAGACGGTCGCCACCGGCGCGAACGCGGCGGCGCTCGGCGGCTTCACCGCCGTGCACGCGATGGCCAACACCGACCCGGTCGCGGACACCGCCGGCACCGTCGAGCAGGTCTGGCGGCTCGGCCAGGAGACCGGCCGCTGCGACGTGCACCCGGTCGGCGCGGTCACCGTGGGCCTGGAGGGCAAGCGGCTCGCCGAGCTGGGCGCGATGGCCGACTCGGCCGCGCGCGTGCGGGTGTTCTCCGACGACGGGAAGTGCGTCGACGACGCGGTGATCATGCGCCGCGCGCTGGAGTACGTGAAGGCGTTCGACGGCGTCGTCGCCCAGCACGCGCAGGAGCCCCGGCTGACCGAGGGCGCCCAGATGAACGAGGGCACCGTCTCCGGCGAACTGGGCCTGCGCGGCTGGCCCGCGGTCGCCGAGGAGTCGATCATCGCCCGCGACGTGCTGCTCACCGCGCACGTCGGCTCGCGCCTGCACGTGTGCCACGTCTCCACGGCGGGCTCGGTGGAAATCCTGCGCTGGGCCAAGTCCAAGGGCTGGAACGTCACCGCCGAGGTGACCCCGCACCACCTCCTGCTCACCGACGAACTCGTGCGCAGCTACGACCCGGTCTACAAGGTCAACCCGCCGCTGCGCACCGCCGCCGACGTCACCGCGCTGCGCGAGGCGCTCGCCGACGGCACCATCGACGCGGTCGCCACCGACCACGCCCCGCACCCCAGCGAGGACAAGGACTGCGAGTGGGCGGTCGCCGCGATGGGCATGCTCGGCCTGGAGACGGCCCTGTCCATCGTGCAGGAGACCATGGTCGACACCGGCCTGCTCGACTGGGCCGGCGTCGCCGACCGGATGTCCGTGCGCCCCGCCGCGATCGGCCGACTGGAGGGGCACGGACGCCCGGTCGAGGTCGGCGAGCCCGCCAACCTGGTGCTGGTCGACCCGACCCCACGGCGTACGGTCGAACCGTCCGAACTCGCCTCGCGCAGCCGAAACACCCCCTACGCCGGACTGGAACTCCCCGGCAAGGTGGTCGCCACGTTCCTGCGCGGCGTACCCACGGTGATCGACGGGAAGCTCGCGTGACTCCAGGCACCGCCCACCACGACCTGCTGCTGCTCGCCGGCACCGAACAGAAGTCGGCGGAGGTGACGAACTGGAGCGGTCGCATCCTCTGGATCGGCATCTGCCTCGTCTTCGTGCTCGGTGTCTACCTGCTGATGTGGCGCGCCTGGAAGAAGCGAGGCGAGCGCCAGGCGGCGCTGCCCGCGCTGCCCACCGCCCCCGAGGCCGGCGCCGCGCCGCTGCTGCCGCCGCTGGTCGGGCGCTACTTCGGCAGCACCACCGCCGGCGACTGGCTGGACCGGGTGGTCGCGCACGGTCTGGGCACCCGCAGCCCGGTCGAGCTGACCCTGCGCCCGGACGGCCTGGTGGTCGAGCGCCCCGCCGCGACCGACTTCTTCGTGCCCGCCGCGGCGCTGACCGGCGTGCGGCACGAGAAGGGCATCGCCGGGAAGGTGCTGCCCGAGGGCGGCCTGCTGGTGATCACCTGGACGCACGGCGACACCTCGCTCGACTCCGGCTTCCGCAGCGACCACCCGGACGACCACGACGCGTGGATCGAGACCATCACCCGGCTGATCGCCGGGGAACTGCCGGCGACCGCCGGCACGGCTACAAAGAACCACCAGGAAGGATCGGTCACGTGACCGCAATGACCGGACGGGCCACGACGCCTGCGGTGCTCGTCCTCGAGGACGGGCGCACGTTCCGCGGCAGCGCCTACGGCGCGGTGGGGGAGACGTTCGGCGAGGCGGTGTTCTCCACCGGCATGTCGGGCTATCAGGAGACCCTGACCGACCCCTCGTACCACCGCCAGGTCGTCGTGATGACGGCCCCGCACGTCGGCAACACCGGCGTCAACGACGAGGACCCCGAGTCGTCCCGGATCTGGGTCTCGGGCTACGTCGTCCGCGACCCCGCCCGAGTGCCCTCCAACCACCGCTCGCGCCGTTCGCTCGACGACGAGCTGGTGCGCTACGGCGTGGTCGGCATCAGCGGCATCGACACCCGCGCGTTGACCCGCCACCTGCGCGAGCGCGGCGCGATGCGGGTCGGCATCTTCTCCGGCGACGCCGCACGGGCGGACGAGGCCGCGCTGCTGGAGCGGGTGCGCGCCAGCCCCGAGATGGCCGGCGCCGACCTCGCCGAGCAGGTCAGCACCGACGCCGCCTACGTGGTGCCCGCGATCGGCACCAAGCGCTTCACCGTCGCGGCGCTGGACCTGGGCATCAAGGGCATGACGCCGCACCGGATGGCCGAGCGCGGCATCGAGGTGCACGTGCTGCCCGCGACCGCCACGCCGGCCGAGGTCTACGCCGTCGCCCCCGACGGCGTGTTCTTCTCCAACGGCCCCGGCGACCCGGCCACCGCGACCCACCAGATCGAGCTGCTGCGCGCCGTCCTGGCCCAGGGCACCCCGTTCTTCGGGATCTGCTTCGGCAACCAGCTGCTCGGCCGCGCGCTGGGCTTCGGCACCTACAAGCTCAAGTACGGCCACCGCGGCATCAACCAGCCCGTGCAGGACCGCACGACCGGCAAGGTCGAGGTCACCGCGCACAACCACGGCTTCGCCGTGGACGCGCCGCTGGACACCGTCTCGGACACCCCCTACGGGCGCGTCGAGGTCAGCCACGTATGCCTCAACGACGACGTCGTCGAGGGCCTGCGGCTGCTGGACCGACCCGCGTTCAGCGTGCAGTACCACCCGGAAGCGGCGGCCGGACCGCACGACTCCGCCTACCTGTTCGACCGTTTTGTGACGCTGATGGAGACCAAGAGTGCCTAAGCGCAGCGACCTGAAGTCCGTCCTGGTCGTCGGCTCGGGCCCGATCGTCATCGGCCAGGCCGCGGAGTTCGACTACTCCGGCACCCAGGCGTGCCGGATCCTCAAGGCCGAGGGCCTGCGGGTGATCCTGGTCAACTCCAACCCGGCCACGATCATGACCGACCCGGAGATCGCCGACGCGACCTACGTCGAGCCGATCACCCCCGAGTTCGTCGAGAAGATCATCGCCAAGGAGCGCCCCGACGCGCTGCTGCCCACCCTGGGCGGGCAGACCGCGCTCAACATCGCGGTCTCGCTCAGCGAGAACGGGGTGCTGGAGAAGTACAACGTCGAGCTGATCGGCGCCAACCTCGACTCGATCCAAAAGGGCGAGGACCGCGACCTGTTCAAGGGCGTGGTCGAGCGGGTGCGGGAGAAGATCGGGCACGGCGAGTCGGCCCGCTCGGTGATCTGCCACTCGATGGAGGACGTGCTCGCCGGCGTCGACACGCTCGGCGGCTACCCGGTGGTGGTTCGCCCGTCCTTCACCATGGGCGGCGCCGGCTCCGGCTTCGCGCACGACGAGGAGGACCTACGCCGGATCGCCGGGCAGGGCCTGACCCTGTCGCCGACCACCGAGGTGCTCCTGGAGGAGTCCATCCTCGGCTGGAAGGAGTACGAGCTGGAGCTGATGCGCGACAAGCACGACAACGTCGTGGTCGTCTGCTCGATCGAGAACTTCGACCCGATGGGCGTGCACACCGGCGACTCGATCACCGTCGCGCCCGCGATGACGCTGACCGACCGCGAGTACCAGACCCTGCGCGACGTCGGCATCGCGGTGATCCGCGAGGTCGGTGTGGACACCGGCGGCTGCAACATCCAGTTCGCGATCAACCCCGAGGACGGCCGGGTGATCGTGATCGAGATGAACCCGCGCGTGTCCCGCTCCTCGGCGCTGGCCTCCAAGGCCACCGGCTTTCCGATCGCCAAGATCGCCGCGCGGCTCGCGATCGGCTACACGCTGGACGAGATCCCCAACGACATCACCAAGGAGACCCCGGCCAGCTTCGAGCCCTCGCTCGACTACGTCGTGGTCAAGGTCCCGCGTTTCGCCTTCGAGAAGTTCCCGGCCGCCGACGACCGCCTCACCACCACGATGAAGTCGGTCGGCGAGGCGATGGCGATCGGGCGCAACTTCACCGAGGCGCTGAACAAGGCGCTGCGCTCGCTGGAGAAGAAGGGCTCGCAGTTCGACTTCGTCTCCGAAGTCGCGGACAAGGACGCCCTGTTGGTCGCGGCCGAGAAGCCCACCGACGGCCGGATCAACGTGGTCATGGACGCCATCCGCGCCGGCGCCACGCCCGAGGAACTGTTCCAGGCCACCGGAATCGACCCGTGGTTCCTGGACCAGATGTACCTGATCCACGAGATCGCGGGCGAGGTCCGCGACGCGGCCGAGCTGACCCCCGAGGTGCTGCGGCTGGCCAAGCGGCACGGCCTCTCGGACGTGCAGATCGCGGCCATCCGGGGCATGCGCGAGGAGGTCGTGCGCGAGGTGCGCCAGGCGCTCGGTGTGCGTCCGGTGTACAAGACCGTGGACACCTGCGCCGCCGAGTTCGCCGCGCGCACCCCGTACCACTACTCGTCCTACGACGAGGAGAACGAGGTCGCGCCGCGCACCAAGCCGGCCGTGATCATCCTGGGGTCCGGGCCGAACCGGATCGGGCAGGGCATCGAGTTCGACTACTCGTGTGTGCACGCCGCGTTCGCGCTGCACGACGCCGGCTACGAGACCGTGATGGTCAACTGCAACCCGGAGACCGTCTCCACCGACTACGACACCTCCGACCGGCTCTACTTCGAGCCGCTCACCCTGGAGGACGTGCTGGAGATCGTGTATGCCGAGACCCAGGCCGGACCGGTCGCCGGCGTCCTGGTCCAGCTCGGCGGGCAGACCCCGCTGGGCCTCGCGCAAAAGCTCAAGGACGCGGGTGTGCCGATCGCGGGCACCTCGCCCGAGGCGATCCACCTCGCCGAGGAGCGCGGCGCGTTCGGCCGGGTCCTGGCCGAGGCCGGCCTGCTCGCGCCCAAGCACGGCACCGCGTTCTCCTTCGGCGAGGCCAGCGCGATCGCCGCCGAGATCGGCTACCCCGTGCTGGTGCGGCCCTCGTACGTGCTCGGCGGGCGCGGCATGGAGATCGTCTACGACGAGCCCTCCCTGGCCGCCTATCTGGAGCAGAACGCCGGCCTGGTCAGCGACCACCCGGTGCTCGTGGACCGCTTCCTCGACGACGCGATCGAGATCGACGTGGACGCGCTCTACGACGGCGAGGACCTCTACCTCGGCGGCGTGATGGAGCACATCGAGGAAGCCGGCATCCACTCCGGCGACTCGGCCTGCGCGCTCCCGCCGATCACGCTGGGCGCCCACGACATCAAGCGGC
Organism: Embleya scabrispora DSM 41855; assembly: GCF_000372745.1. Lineage (GTDB taxonomy): Bacteria > Actinomycetota > Actinomycetes > Streptomycetales > Streptomycetaceae > Embleya > Embleya scabrispora. The sequence goes on from NZ_KB889665.1 coordinate 98,319, forward strand.
TGCGCGCGGCCACGCTGGGCATCGCGCGCGGCGTCGGGGTTCGCGGACTGATCAACATCCAGTTCGCGCTCTCCGGCGACATCCTCTACGTCCTGGAGGCCAACCCGCGGGCGTCGCGGACCGTACCGTTCGTGTCCAAGGCGACCGCCGTGCCGCTGGCCAAGGCCGCCGCGCGCGTCTCGCTCGGCGCCACGATCGCCGAACTGCGCGCCGAGGGGCTGCTGCCCGCCGAGGGCGACGGCGGCACGCTGCCGATGGACGCGCCGATCGCGGTCAAGGAGGCGGTCCTGCCCTGGAACCGCTTCCGCGACACCAAGGGCCGCGGCGTGGACACCGTGCTCAGCCCGGAGATGCGCTCCACCGGCGAGGTGATGGGCATCGACGCGGTGTTCGGCACCGCATACGCCAAGTCCCAGGCCGGCGCCTACGGTTCGCTGCCGCTCGGGGGCCGCGCGTTCGTCTCCTTCGCCAACCGGGACAAGCGCTCGATGGTCTTCCCGGTCAAGGCCATGCACGACATGGGCTTCGAGATCCTGGCCACCGAGGGCACCGCCGAGGTGCTGCGCCGCAACGGCGTGCCCGCCACCGTGGTGCGCAAGCACAGCGAGGGCGCGGGCCCCGACGGCGAGCCGACCATCGTGCAGCTGATCCACAGCGGCGAGGTCGAGCTGATCGTCAACACCCCGTTCGGCACCGGCGGCCGGCTCGACGGCTACGAGATCCGCACCGCGGCGGTCACCCGGGGCATCCCGAGCATCACCACGGTGCAGGGCTTCGCCGCGGCGGTACAGGGCATCCAGTCGCTGATCGCCGGCGACATCGGGGTGCGCTCGCTCCAGGAGCACGCCGACCACATCACGTCCCACCGAAAGGGCTGACGACACCGATGGCACTTCCCCTGCAGGTGCAGGCGGAGATCGTCGGCCGCGAACCCGCGGGCGCGTATCACCGCATGGTGCTGCGCGCTCCCGGGATCGCCGCCCGCGTCGAACCAGGTCACTTCGTCGCCGTGGCGATCGGTGGTGCGGACTCGGCGATGCTGCTGCGCCGCGCGTTCTCGATCCACCGGGCCGACCCGGCCGCGGAGACGATCGACGTGGTCTTCGCCGAGGCCGGCCGCGGCACGCGCGAGCTGGCCCGGCTGCGCGTCGGCGACAGCGTGAACGTGGTCGCGCCGCTGGGCACGCCCTTCCCGCTGCCGGCCGAGCCGGTCAGCGCGGTGATGGTGGCCGGCGGTTACGGCAGCGCGCCGATGTTCGCGCTCGCCGAGAAGATCGTGGCCGATGGTGGCTCGGTCGCCTTCGTGCTCGGCGCGGCGACCGCGGAGCGGCTGTACGGCGTGGACCAGGCGCTCGCGATCACCGAGGACGTCGTGGTCACCACCGACGACGGCTCGGAGGGGGTGCGCGGCTTCGTCACCGGGCCGCTGCCCGAGGTGCTCACCGCCGTGCAGGCGGGCGTCGTCTACGCGTGCGGGCCGATGGGCATGCTGCGCGCGGTCACCGAGGTGGCCACGGAGCACGACGCGCGGGTGTTCACCGCGGTCGAGGAATCGATGGCGTGCGGTGTCGGGGTATGCATGACATGCGTGCTCCCGGTGGTCGGCGACGACGGGGTCAGCCGGTTCGTCCGCTCGTGTGTGGACGGTCCGTGCTTCGACGGCACCAAGGTGCGTTGGGACGACGCCGGCACGATTCCGGCGGACATCGAGGGCGCAGCGGCGATGGGAGCCCACTGATGACCGACGGATACGGCGGTTTCGCCGACAACGACGACGCCGGCGACTTCGACGCGCCGCCGTCCACGATCATGCTGCCCGGCGGCGGGATAGACCTGGCTACCCGGCTCGGCTCGACGCTGCTGCCGAATCCGGTGACCACGGCCTCGGGCTGCGCCGGCTACGGCAAGGAATTGGCCAAGTTCTTCGAGCCGGCCGCGATCGGCGCGGTGGTCACCAAGACGATCATGCCGTACCCGCGCTCGGGTCGAGCCACCCCGCGGATGGCCGAGACGCCGTCCGGGATGCTCAACTCGATCGGCCTCCAGGGCCCGGGCATCGACGCGTTCGTCGAGCGCGACCTGCCCTGGCTGGCGGCGCGCGGCGGACGCACCATCGTGTCCATCGCGGGCGGTCACGTGGACGACTTCGTGGCGCTGACCGAGCGGCTCAAGGGCGCGCCCGGCGTGGTCGGCATCGAGGCCAACATCTCGTGTCCGAACGTGGCCAATCGGGGCCAGGTGTTCGCGTGCAACCCGGCCACGTCCTACGACGTGATCCGCGCGGTTCGCGACGCGGCCGACCCGCTGGTGCCGGTGCTGGCCAAGCTGTCGCCGGACGTGACGTCGATCGTGGACATCGCCCGGGCGTGCGTGGAGGCGGGCGCGGACGGCCTGTCGATGATCAACACGCTGCTGGGCATGGTGATCGACACCGACACGATGAAGCCGGTACTGGCGGGCGTCACCGGTGGGCTCTCCGGCCCGGCGGTGCGGCCGGTCGCGGTGCGCTGCGTCCACCAGGTGCACGCGGCGATGCTGGACGGGCAGATGGCGCGGGTGCCGATCGTCGGCATGGGCGGCATCCGCACCGGCCTGGACGCGCTGGAGTTCATCCTCGCGGGCGCGGCGGCGGTGTCGGTGGGCACGGTGATCTTCAACGACCCGTCGGCGCCGGTGCGGATCCTGGACGAGTTGCGGGCGGCGCTGATCGCCCGCGGCTTCGGATCGCTGGAGGCGGCGATCGGGTACGCGCACCGCTGAGGTTCGTGGCAGGTGACGGGGATGCCGGTACGGACGGGGTTCGTGCCGGCATCGCCGTGTCCGGGCCGGGGCTCGGATCGGGGCCCGGGCCGGGGCGCGGACGAATTTTCGATGTCGACGAGAGTGGGATTTCGATGAGCAACCTCGCACCCGTGGCGGTGGCCCTGGACGCCCCGGACCTGGATCGCGCGCTCGCGTGGGCCAAGGCCGTGGGTCCGCATGTGAGCACGGTCAAGGTGGGTCTGGAGGTGTTCCTGCGGGACGGCGCGGACGCCGTCCTGGGCGCGCGCGAGGCCAGCGGCGGGCGGGATGTGTTCCTGGACCTGAAGCTGCACGACATCCCGAACACGGTGGCGGGTGCGGTGCGTTCGGTCGCGCGGCTCGCGCCGACGTATCTGACCGTGCACGCGAGCGGCGGGAGCGCGATGATCCGCGCCGCGGCGGACGCGGCGCCGGAAGTGAACATCGTCGCGGTGACGGTGCTGACCTCGATGGCCGAGGAGGACCTGGCGGCGGTCGGTCTGGCGGGCCCCTCGATCGAGGCGGCCCGACGGCTGGCCGGGCTCGCGGTCGCGGCCGGGGCGCGCGCGATCGTGTGTTCGCCGCGCGAGGTCGCGGCGGTGCGGGCCGAGGTGGGCCCGGGCATCGTGCTGATCACCCCGGGGGTGCGGCCGGCGGGCGCGGCGCTCGGCGACCAGAGTCGGGTGGCCACACCTGAGCAGGCGTTGGCCGACGGCGCGGACCTGCTGGTGATCGGGCGGCCGATCACGGGCGCGGCGGACGTCGGTGCGGCGGCACACGCGATCGGGGCGGGTCTGGCGGCGCGATAGTGGCTCGTGGCGCGGGGCGGGTCACCCGTGACGTCCCGGGGCCGCCGCGGTGGACGCCGCGGGAACGCCGGGCGGCTCGTGGATGCCGCTGTGGCGTCCGTGTGGAGCCCCGCCGGGCTCCCGGGGGTCACGGGGCCCGGCGCGCCCGACGAGCGCCCCGAGGGCCGTCCCGGGCCGTTGTGGCGGCCCTGGTGCGTCGACCCGGGCGATCCGACCGTGCGGCTCGGCCCGGCGTACCGGATCGGAGCCGGCCGCCGCGCGCAAGAGCGCCGGGAGGGGGCGCGGAGGCGCGGTCGGGCCCGCCGGCCGCCCCGAAGTCGTCCGACGCTCCGTCAGGTACGGGTTTTGCCGCAGGTAGCCGGGCTTTTCCCATCGATTCGGGCGACGCGGACCGATTCGCCGACTAGGCTCCCTCGTGAGCCGGCCCGGTGGAGTGTCGCGCGTTGCCGCGAACGCTCTGACCAGCTAGGTTCCACTGTTTGTTGGTGGCCGTCCGAGCCGGGCGGCCTTGAGGATCGCAACGAAGTCCGAGGTGACACGGCGTGGCTCTCCCACCCCTGACCCCCGAAGAACGCGCGGATGCGCTCGCTAAAGCCGCTGCGGCTCGGCGGGAGCGCGCCGAGGTGAAGAACCGGCTCAAGAACTCCGGTGCTTCGCTCAGCGACGTCATCAAGGAGGGCAAGGACAATCCGGTCGTGGGCAAGATGAAGGTATCGGCCCTCCTGGAGTCCCTCCCCGGCGTCGGCAAGGTGCGCGCCAAGCAGCTCATGGAGAAGCTGAACATCTCCGAGACCCGGCGTGTCCGTGGTCTCGGCACGAACCAGATCGCAGCACTCGAACGGGAATTCGGTGGCTCCGCGTCCTGACGCGGGCGCCGGCTCCGATCCCCGTACCGTGCACGGCACCCGTCGACTCACCGTGCTCTCCGGCCCCTCCGGGGTCGGCAAGAGCACGGTGGTCGCAGACCTGCGCCGCCGTCACCCCGAGGTTTGGCTGTCTGTGTCCGCGACCACACGCAAGCCCCGTCCAGGGGAGAGCGACGGTGTGGAGTACCACTTCACCGACGGCGATCAGTTCGACAAGCTGATCGCCTCGGATGAACTGCTCGAATGGGCCGAATTCGCCGGGAACCGATATGGGACCCCGCGACTGCCCGTGCTCGAACGGCTTGACGCCGACGTTCCGACCCTGCTCGAAATCGACCTGCAGGGCGCCCGGCAGGTACGGCAGGCGATGCCCGAGGCACGCCTGGTGTTCCTCGCCCCGCCCTCGTGGGACGAGTTGGTCCGCCGTCTGGTGGGCCGGGGGACCGAATCCCCCGAAGTCATCGAGCGGCGCCTGGCCGCCGCGAAGGTCGAGTTGGCCGCGGAATCCGAATTCGACGTGACGCTGGTCAACACGTCCGTCGAAGACGTCGTACGCGAACTGCTAGCCTTGATGAACGTATCTTGATCGTCCGGGCTGCCCGATAGCCGACAGGCAGCCCGACTTTCACCCACAGCTTTCACAGCTTTTCGAAGGGCCCCCGCCTTGTCAGCTTCTTCCACCGCACCCGAGGGCATCATCAACCCGCCCATCGACGAGCTCTTGGAGGCGACCGACTCCAAGTACAGCCTCGTCATCTACGCGGCGAAGCGTGCTCGGCAGATCAACGCCTACTACTCGCAGCTCGGCGAGGGCCTGCTGGAATACGTGGGTCCGCTCGTGGACACGCACGTGCACGAGAAGCCGCTGTCGATCGCGCTGCGCGAGATCAACTCGGGCATGCTGACCGCCGAGCCCATCGAGGGCTGAGCGAGTCGCGCGACTCGACGGCGCCGTTATCTGCGCTGTATCGCTGAACTGCTCGACGCGAAGGGCCCGACGGTGTTCCGTCGGGCCCTTCGTGCGTCTCGACTCGCACACGCCGCGTCCCGACCACGCGCCTTGACCCTTCACGGCAGATGGCGTACCTCTGGGCGGCGACACGCGCGACGCGCGAGCGATCCGGAGGGTGGGCGACGAGGGTGGACCGGATCGAGAGCGGCGCGCAGCCGCCGAAGGCCGGCAGGCGTGCGCTGCCGGTGGACACCTTGCTGGATGTGCCGCTGAGCCGGGCCGGCGACCGGGCCCGGGAACTGGGCGAGGCGGGCTTCGACGGGGTGTTCACCTTCGAAGGCCCCACCGACGTGTTCCTGCCGCTGGTACCGGCCGCCGCGGCGGGCGTGGACATCATGACCAACATCGCGGTGGCCTTCCCGCGCAGCCCCACCCACCTCGCGCACACCGCGTACGACCTGCATCTGGCCTCGCACGGCCGATTCCGCCTCGGCCTGGGCACCCAGATCCAGGCACACATCGAACGCCGATACGGCGCGAAGTGGTCGCGCCCGGTGGCCCGGATGGCGGAGACGTTGCGCGCGGTCCGCGCGGTACTCACCTGCTGGCAGCAGGAGACGCCGCTGGACTTCCACGGCGAGTTCTTCGACCTCACGCTGATGCCGCCGACGCTGCGACCGGGGCCGAACCCGTACGGGCTGCCGCCGCTGCTCGCGGGTGGGGTGGGTCGGCGGATGACGACCATGGTCGCCGAGCACGCGGACGGGCTGCTCGTGCACCCGCTCAACACCGACCTGTTCGTGCGTGGTCCGGTCACCGACGCGGTGACCGACGGCCTGGTGCTCTCCGAACGCACCCGGGAGCAGTTCTCGGTGATGCTCGACGTGATCGTCGCCGCCGGGCGCACCGAGGAGGAGATGCGCGCGGCGCTGAAGGGGGCCAGGGCGATGGTCGCGTTCTACGCCTCCACCCCCGCCTACCGGCCGGTGCTCGACGTGGAGGGCTACGGGCCGCTGCAGGCCGAGTTGCACGCGCTGATCCGGGCCGGCCGCTGGCCGGACATCCCGCACGCCATCGACGACACGCTGCTCGGCCGGGTGGTGGCGATCGGCGAACCCAAGGACGTCGCGGCCCAACTGGCCGCGCGCGCCCACGGTGTCGCCGACCGCCTGGGGTTCTACCTGCCCTATCGGGCCGACCCGGCGTGCGTGTCCGAGGTGCTGGACGAGCTGCGGACGCTTACCTGAGGCGGTCGGTGAGTGGGCAGGGCGGTGGGTCGGTCGGCGCGGCGGGCTTTCGGCCGACCGCACCGGGGCCCGGCCGGTGCTCGGGTTGCTTCGACCGCTCGGCTGTTCGGGTGGCTCGGGTTGTCGCGGTCGCTTCGGTACGTGGTGCGCCGGACACGCCCTAGCCGAGTCGCCCCACCGCGCGGCGCAGGCGCTTGAGGTCGCGCAGGCGGCGTTCGTAGCCGGCGCCGATCACGATCAGGAGCAGGCCCGCCGTGCCGAGGACGGCCCAGCGCGGCACCGCGTCGTACACCGGCGACAGGTGCGGCAGCAGGTGCACGAGCCCGACTGTGGCCAGCACCGCCGCGCCCAGGAACAGCGGCGCCTGGAGTCGGAAGCGGGCGCCGACCAGAAGTGTGGCGATCGCCGCCACGCCCAGCAGGCTCGGCCGGATCGGCTCGCCCTGGCTCACCGCGAGCGGGAGCGAGGGCAGCAGCAACACCGCGATCGGCCCGCCGTACGCGGCCCACGAGTTGGTGTCCGGGTGGGTCCGCCGGCGAAGCAGGCCCTCGGCCAGCAGGGCGAGGCCGAGCGGGACGGTGTACGCCTCCGGACGCGTGACGTCGAGCAGCGCCAGTCGGACCCAGTAGGCGGCGAACAGCATTGGCATGGCGGCGAGTCGGGCGGGCGTGCGCAGCGGCCCGGCCGGGGTGGTCGACGCGGCGAGGCCGGCCCCGGCCAGGGCGAGCCAGATCTGCTCGGGAGCCACGGCGGCGGTCGCGATGCCGGCGGCGAGGACGCATGCCGCGGCGGCGAGCGTGGCCGCCGGGGCGGGGCGGGGGAGCCGGGCGGCGGCGATGTACAGGAGGGCGGCCGTGCCCACCGCGGCCAGGGCGGTCGCGGTGTCCGCCGCGTCGAGGCGGTGCAGCGTCGCCGGCACCGTCGCGGTGAACAGCACGACGGTGGCGGGCGCCCAGACCGGGCGGGTCTCGCCGTGCCCGCGAAGCGCGCTGTGCAGCGTGCCTGCGGTGACGGCGGCGAGCGCGACCGGCAGCAGGCCGCCGGACTGCGCGATCGAAACGGCCGCCGCGAACACGGCAACGCCTTCGATCATGAGCGCGGCCATCGGCAGATCGTGCAGGTACGTGGCGACCACGAGCAGGATGGCCGCCGCGCACGCGCCGGCCACCGCTTGGCCGGACACGCCGACGTCGAGCCGGTACAGCGTGGCCGCCGTCGTGGCGTACAGCAGCACGGCGGTCGCGGGTGCCCACCCGGGTCGCAACGTCGTGCGGCCGAACAGCGCGCCGCACAGGGTGGCCGCCGCCGCGATCGCGAATGCGACGGGCGAGGCTTCCCGGCCGACCACAAGCGTGCCGAGCAGGGTCGCGGCCCCCGTGCCCTCCAGTGCGACGGCCACGCCGGCCCGGCCGGCGCAGGCGATGGCGAGCGGGAACAGCAGGGCGGCGGCGATCACGGCGGCGAGCGCGGTGCCGGGCCGATCCGCCCCCATGGCGTGCGTGCCGGCCGCGACGGCGCACACCCACCACAGGGCGGCTGCCCCGGCCCACGCCGGCCGGATGCCGGGCAGGTCACGGACGGCGCCGGCCAGGCCCACCAGCAGGGCCGCGGTGAGGCTCACGGCGAGTTGGCCCGGGGCGCGGGACGTGGCGAGGGTGCCGATCGCCCAGCCGGTGCTGCCGACCAGGGTCAGGGCCCGGGCGACCGGGGCGGTGGGGCGCAGGGTGAGTGCGACCAGGGTGACCAGGGCGAAGAGCAGGGCCGGGACGAAGCCGACCAGCGCCGACGAGGCACCCGCGTGCGCCACGGTCATCGCCGCGTCGACGCCGGCGAGGGCGAGGGCGAAGGCGGCGGCGAGGGGACGGATCAGGTGGCGGGCCGGGAGCGGAGTGCCGTGCTCGGATGGGTTGGTCGGGCCGTCGCCGGCGGGGCGGGTCGGCGGCACGGCGTACGGGTCGTCGGCGTCGTGCGGTGGATGGGCCGAGGTGTCCGGGGCACTCGGGATATCCGGGATGATCGTGCTGATTTCGGGTGGGCTGCTCGGAGTTGTGGTGGCCTGCCGGGTCGGCGAGGCGGTCGACTCCTCGATCGGTTCGAAGAGGTTGGCGGCGGCTTGTACCGATACGTGATCGCCGGTCGCCGCAGTGCGCTTCGGCGCGGCTTGCGGGCTCGGCTCGGGCGCGGGCCGTCCCGGCGACAGGACGGCGGTGATCGTGAGGCCGGCGGCGACGACTGCCCAGACCACGATCGAGGTCAGCGGGTGCGCCGTCGCCCACACAAGGGCCAACCCGCCGTGCGCCAGACCGACCAGGGGCAGCAACGGTCGTACCCGCCAGGCGCAGCCCCAGCCGAGGGCCACCACCAGATGCCAGCCGAGCGCAGCCCACAACGGCAGGTCCAGGGCCGGCGGCAGCACCACGAACAACCCCTCGACGGCGACCGCGCCGGTCATCAGGACGGGCGTATGTCCGGGCCGGCCGCGCAGCAGGGTGACGGCGGTCAGCGCGACGAGCGCCGCCGCGGGCAGCAGGACGAGCGGCGCCGCGCCGAAGTCCCAGCCGGTGGTCGGCATGATCGCGTTCCGACTGCCGGTGCCGGCCGAGTCCAGGCTCCACGACCGGCGGGGCCAGGACAGCGGACCGGCCAGGGCCACCGCCGGCGCCGCCACCACCCAGAACGCGGGCGCCACCGTCAGCGGTACGAGCACCGCGAGCGGCCCGGCCCGGAAGTCGCGCGGCACCGCGAACAGCGGAGCCATCGCGACCAGGACCACGAACAGCAGACCGACGCCCGTCCACGCGAGCGGCGGATCCAACCTGTCGCCCACGGGTCGGGTGGCGAGCAGCAGGGCCGTGGCCGCGAGCGAGCCGGCCATCGCGCTCGCGGACGCCAGGTGCCGCACCACGGGAGCCCGACGCAGGACGAACGCGATCCCGCCGGCGATCGCGGCGAGCCCCAGCATGGTGCCTGCCGACGCGCCGCTCGCGCCCTCGGCGAAGGTCAGGGTGACCGCGGTCAGCCAGTAGCAGAGCACGCTGATCTCGGCGACGATCCGCAGGCCGCGCGCGGCCTCGGCGTAGACCCGGCGCAGCAGCACGACGTCCACGGCCGCCTGCAGGCCGAGCCCGACCGCGAGCGGCAGCAGCGATGCGCTGCCCACGCCGAACCAGGCGATCAGCAGCGGCAGCGGACCCTGGAGCAGCAGCGCCGCCGAGATCCGCAACGCGCGCAGCGGCGCCACCATCGAGCCCAGCGCCGCGGCGCCGCCGACCGCGAGCAGGGTGCCCGCCGCGACCGGCAGCGCGCTTGCGTTGCGCATGCCGGCCAGGTCGGCGGCCCACGCCGCGTAGCCGTCGAGCAGACCCATGGCGACCGTCAGCGCGGCCATCGCCTCGGCGGTTGCGGGCAGTTCGCGCCGCTCGGCGAGCGTGGTGCCGGCCGCGGCCAGCACCAGCGCGAGCGCCATCACCAGGGCCCGGCCGCCGGTGCCGGTGCGATTCCAGGTGACCGCGACGAACACGACCGCGGCCAGCACCACGAGCAGCACACCCGCGCCCAGCACGATCCGGGCGACTCGGCGGCGCCCGACCTCGGCCATCTCGCGAACACGAGCGGCCGGCGGGCGGGCGGGAGCGGACGGGGTCGGTGACACCGGTGCCGTCGTCGGTGTCGGTGTCGGGGGTGGTGTCGCGGTCGCCGCCGGCGTCGGGGACGGCGGCGGCGCGGGCGCCAGCGGCGGGCGGGTGAGCGGCTGGCGCGCCTCGGCACGCATACGCTCGAGCAGGGCCTCGCGGTGGCGCAGAAGCCGAGCCGCCGACACCCCGATCTGCCACAGCTGGTCGGCTTCCGGCCCGACCAGCCGGAGCGCGCACCCGTGGCAGCGCTCGGTGCGTGGCACGCGGAGTCGCTGCGCACAGCCCGGACACCGCGTGGCATCGTCCAGCAGCCACTCGTTCGACATCGACGTCATCTCCCCCGATGGACTCCCGACTCCCGATGCTGGCAGCGCGGGCCAAAGGGGACATCCGTACTCGTACTCAGATCCCGGCCGCCCGCGATGACGCCCCCGACCGGACCGCCCACGACGAAGGCCGGCGCCGACCCCGGCGACGGCGGCCCGGGCGACACGAGATCGGGCCGCGAAACGTGGTGTCGTAGGCTCGCCGTGCCGGTCGGAACACGGGCCGGTCGCGACGAGGACCAGGAGCAGCGATGAGTACCGGATCCCGACCCCGTGTCGTGCTCGGCGTCGCCGGCGGCATCGCCGCGTACAAGGCGTGCGAACTGTTGCGCAGGTTGACCGAGTCCGGGCACGAGGTCCGGGTCGTGCCGACCGCCTCCGCGCTCAACTTCGTCGGCGCGGCCACGTGGTCGGCACTGTCCGGGCAGCCGGTGGCCACCGGGGTGTGGGACGCGGTGCACGAGGTTCCGCACGTACGGATCGGCCAGAACGCGGACGTCGTCGTGGTCGCCCCGGCGACCGCCGACATGCTCGCCAAGGCCGCACACGGCCTCGCCGACGACCTGCTCACCAACACGCTGCTCACCGCGCGATGTCCGGTGATCTTCGCCCCGGCGATGCACACCGAGATGTGGGAGCACCCGGCCACGGTGGAGAACGTCGCGACGCTGCGCCGGCGCGGTGCGATCGTGATCGAGCCGGCGGTGGGTCGGCTGACCGGCAAGGACACCGGCAAGGGGCGGCTGCCCGATCCGGAGCAGATCTTCCAGGTGGTCCGACGCACCCTCGTGCGCGGGTCGAGCGTGCCCGACCTGGCCGGCCGGCACGTGGTGGTCACCGCCGGCGGCACCCGCGAGCCGCTGGACCCGGTCCGCTTCCTCGGCAACCGCTCGTCCGGCAAGCAGGGCTACGCGCTCGCCCGCACCGCGATCGCGCGCGGCGCGCGAGTCACCCTGATCGAGGCCAACACCGGCCTGCCGGACCCGGCCGGGGCCGACGTGGTGCACGTGGGCACCGCACTCGACCTGCGCGATGCGGTGGTCGAGGCGGCGGAGGACGCGGACTGCGTGGTGATGGCCGCGGCCGTCGCGGACTTTCGCCCGGCGACCCGGGTCGACGGCAAGATCAAGAAGACCGACGCCGAGCCGGAGCCGATCGCGCTGGTCAAGAACCCGGACATCCTCGCCGAACTCGCCCGCGACCGACTGCGGCCCGGTCAGGTCGTGGTCGGCTTCGCCGCGGAGACCGACGACGTACTCGCGAACGGCCGCGCGAAGCTCGCCCGCAAGGGCTGCGATCTGCTCGTGGTCAACCGGGTGGGCGAGGAACTGACCTTCGGCACCGACGTGAACGAGGCGATCGTGCTGGCCGCCGACGGGAGTGAAACGCCGGTTCCGCATGGTCCGAAAGAGGACCTGGCGGACGTGGTGTGGGACCTCGTCGTGCCCCGTTTCGCCTAGTTCCGCTGTCCCGTTTCGGCGGGTTCGTCGGTCGATTCGAACGCGCGATCGCGCCGGGTTCACACAAAGTGAGCAACGCCACGCCGTCCATGTCCTGGGACACCCCGTCCCCCGGCGGGGGTCTGGGGGATAAACTCGGGCCCAGTATTGGATGGACCCGCCCGTCCCGACCTGTCCGGACGGGCGGGTCCATCTGCCAGCCAGCAGCCGCTGCAACCCCAGGGAGCGATGTGTCCCGCCGTCTGTTCACCTCTGAGTCCGTGACCGAAGGTCACCCGGACAAGATCGCCGACCAGATCAGCGATTCCATCCTGGATGCGCTCCTCAAGGAAGACCCCAAGAGTCGGGTCGCCGTCGAGACGCTGATCACCACCGGCCAGGTGCATGTGGCCGGCGAGGTCACGACGCAGGGCTATGCCGACATCCCCACGATCGTGCGCGAGCGCGTCCTGGAGATCGGCTACGACAGCTCGAAGAAGGGCTTCGACGGCGCCTCGTGTGGCGTCTCGGTGTCCATCGGCGCACAGTCGGCCGACATCGCCCAGGGCGTCGACACGGCGTACGAGAACCGGGTCGACGGCGACGAGGACGAGCTGGACCGCCAGGGTGCGGGCGACCAGGGCCTGATGTTCGGCTACGCGTGCGACGACACGCCCGAGCTGATGCCGCTGCCGATCACGCTCGCCCACCGGCTGGCCAAGCGCCTGGCCGACGTGCGCAAGAACGGGACCATCCCCTACCTGCGTCCGGACGGAAAGACCCAGGTCACCATCGAGTACGACGGCGACCGCCCGGTCCGCCTCGACACCGTCGTGGTCTCGTCGCAGCACGCGGCCGACATCGACCTGGACTCGCTGCTCGCGCCGGACATCCGCGAGTACGTGGTGGAGCCGGAGCTGGGCGGCCTGGGCATCGAGACCGAGGGCTACCGCCTCCTGGTCAACCCGACCGGCCGGTTCGAGATCGGCGGCCCGATGGGCGACGCCGGCTTGACCGGTCGCAAGATCATCATCGACACGTACGGCGGCATGGCCCGGCACGGTGGCGGCGCGTTCTCGGGCAAGGACCCGTCGAAGGTGGACCGCTCCGCCGCGTACGCGATGCGCTGGGTGGCCAAGAACGTGGTGGCCGCCGGGCTCGCCCGTCGCTGCGAGGTGCAGGTCGCGTACGCGATCGGCAAGGCCGCGCCGGTCGGCCTGTTCGTGGAGACCTTCGGCACCGAGTCGGTGCCGGTGGAGACCATCCAGACCGCCGTGGGCACCGTGTTCGACCTGCGCCCGGCCGCGATCATCCGGGACCTGGACCTGCTCCGCCCGATCTACGCGCAGACCGCCGCGTACGGCCACTTCGGCCGGGACCTGCCGGACTTCACGTGGGAGCGGACCGACCGTGTGGACGCGCTCAAGGCCGCCGCGGGGGCCTGAGCCGCCGGCTTCACCCTGTGTTTCGCCGCCGGCCGCGGCGCGGACCCTTCGGGGTCCGCGCCGCGGCCGGCGGCGTTTTTCGGTTCGGCGGCCACGAGTCGGTGTCGGGACGTCGGGCCGGCACCGGGACCTCGAGCTCAGGCGGCCTGGGCGGCCATGCGCAGGCGGGTCACCAGGTCGGCGCGGTCGCCGCCGGCGGTCATCGCCGGGTGTGCGTGCAGCGCCTCGACGGCGTCGCGGGCCCGGGCCCACAGCCGGGCATGTTCCTCTTCGGTCAGCTGCCCCGCGTGCCGGGCGATGGCCTCGTAGGCGGCGTCTCGGGCCCGCTGCAATTCGATCAGGTCCGCCGGGATGGGCTGTTCGGACATACCCGAGAGCTTACGAGAGTCCACGTAAACACAGGGTTAGCTCCGGATTGCGGCGCACCCGACGAAGGGTCCCATTCAGATGGCTTCGTGATCACGGCCCGGCGACGGCTGCGGATGGCGCGGTATGCGGTACTCGGTCACCGGCGGCATGCAGAAGATGGTCAGGTCGCACGCGACGCCGACCGCCTGGGTGGGGGTGTGGCCCAGGTGCAGGGCGGCCCGCGCGTACTCCCAGCCGGAGCCGATCGCACCATAGTCGTAGTAGAAGACGTCGAAGTCGTTGCTCGTCTCGAACAGCTTGCCGTCGAAAGCGAACATGAATTCCGACTTCGGCTCGAAGCTGGACAGCTTGCGCTTGCCCCATTCGACGAACTCGGCGTAGAACTCCAGGACGTCGCGCTCCTCGGCGGACGCGGGTGTGTGCGTGTCCAGGAACAGGCGCATCAGGTTGATGTCGCGCAGCAGTCCGGCACCGCCGAAGATCAGGCTCTCGCCGATCTTGTACAGCTTGGTGCCCTCGGTCTTCGCCTGACCCCAGGTCACCTGGGAATCGGCGGCGATCACGATCGACTCGTCGATGATCTTTCCGGCTACGACACTCATCAACGCCCCCCGTGGGTACGGCAGATGCGGATTCGGACGTGCCGGTTCAGGATCGCAGAGGGGTGGGCACCGGCGCAGGTGTTCGGGTGGTGTGGGTGGGGTGGCATCCGGTGGCTTCTCGTCGTTCTTCGGTGGTCTCCGTGGTCTCCGTTGCCTCTGTGGTCTTCGGGGTTTCGGTGGTTTCCGCGGCCCGGGGGCGCGGTGGTCCTCGGTGCCGGACGGGCGCCGTGCGGTGGGCCCGTCCGGCGGTGGCGTTCGTGGTGGTCAGAGCCGGACGACGACCTGCTCCAGGGGCTTGCGCCGGATGTCGGGGACGCGCGCGTCCTCGGCGGGGTAGCCGACCGGGATGACGTAGGCGGCGCGCTCTTCCTGCGGGCGGTCGCACACCTCGTTGAGGAAGCGCATCGGACTCGGCGTGTGGGTCAGTGTGGCCAGGCCGGCCTGGTGCAGCGACGCGAGCAGGAGACCGACCGCGATGCCGACCGACTCCTTGGTGTAGTACGGCCGGGGCGAGTCCGGGCCCTTGTGTACCTCGAACACGACGATCACGACCGGCGCCTCCTCCAGGAAGGGCTTGCGCCAGTCCGTACCGATCGGCGCCAGGGCTTCGAGCCATTCGGTGGACGCGCGGTGCTCGTAGAACTCGCGCTCCTCCTTTTCGGCCGCCTCGCGCAGGTGGCGCTTGCGCTCGGGGTCGGTGAGCACGACGAAGCGCCAGGGCTGCACGTTGGCGCCACTGGGCGCGGTGCCGGCGGTACGGATCGCCCAGTCGACCACGTTGTCGGGGATCGGCCGGGAGGAGAAGTCGCGGACGGTGCGGCGTTGGGCCATCACGTCGTGGAAGGCTCGGCTGCGGGCTTCCGCCTCGTGGGCGGGGACGCCTCGGTGCCGGTGCGGAACCGTGGGGTATGTGGGTTCGTCGACCATGGCGGACAGCACAGCACGGCGCGGGGGTGCGGTGGAAGGTCCCGCCTCGCTCGGCTTCGTGGTCCGGTGACCGGGGGTGGCGCGGAGCGGGCTCGGTCAGCGGTTGAGCAGGGTCTGCTCCGCGTCGGTGCGTTGCGGTTCGCTGATCGAGAGCGTCGGGGCGGGGACGTCGACCCGGGTGACCCGGAACTGCCGGCCGGTGCTCGGTACGGTCACCACGGACCCGGCCCAGGCCTCGGTCGCCCGTCGGGCCAGATCGGCTTCGGCGACGCCGGCGCGGGCCAGATCGGCGCGCAGCGCTCGGGCCGCCGATTCCCGGGTGCCGGTGTGCAGGGTCTGCCACTCGTCGTGGCCGGTCTCGCGTGTTTGCGCCTCGTGCATTCCGTCCGCTCCCTCCCCGGCCCGTAGGACCGGGTCTTCCGTCCCTGGCCCCCTGGACCACCCTGCGCCGGCGATCAAAGATCGTCCAAATCCGTCAGGAAAAATCAGCCTCAGGCATGAGACGGGTGGAGGTGTCTACACCGATGGAACGAGCGGTTTCGCGGGCCGTGAGCCCAGCGGCGGGGGTCGCGTCTCCAACCGGTCGGATGAGCCGCGGGTGGGATCGGCCGAGTGCTCGACTCGGCAGTCGGCACCCACCGGGACGTGCACTTTCGTCTGCGACCCACGCGAGCGCACGACCAGGGTGACGCAGCCGGGGCGGTCCACGTAGTAGCCGCCGGAGAAGGTCACCCAGGAGGTCTCGGCGGAGCCGGTGGTGCAGCCCGGTACGCGGACGGCGCCCGCGGAGGGGTGACCGTTGCCCCACCCGATGGACGTGCCGTTGCCGGGGGCCGGCACCACCTCGATGTCGACCACCGCGCCGTCGCGCACCATCAGGCCGGACTTGGCGAACAGGGGGTGCGGGTATTCGGCGCCGCCGGCCCTGGCGGCCTGGAGCCTGCGACCGGTCTCCAGTGCGACGTCGCCGAGGAACACGGTGGTCGAGCTCGTGGGCGCGGGTTGCTCGCCGATCGCGTGCAGGCAGTCCACGGTCAGGGCGGGCTCGGGGCGGATGTCGGCGATCTCGGTCGGTTCGGTGGTGCGGCTGCCCCGGCCCATGCCTGGTTCGTCGCTGCCGTCGCCGTCCGCGCTGCACGCGGCGGCGGTGAGCAGTAGGCAGGTCAGGGCGGCGGCGCGTACGCGTTTTTCCGGCACCCGGACATGCTGTCAGGCGGGGGACGTGGCCGGGCGGCGCCGAATGAACCGGCCGGTGATGGGCAGAGTCACTCGGGTCGCGGGGGACAGGGTCGAGTCCTGGACACACGGCACGAGCACTACGGCGGAAGGCGGCAGGCGATGAGCGACGACACTCCGGACCAGACCGAAGACTCCCCGGACACTCCGGGCGACGACGGTGTGCTCGGCCCCGAGGACACGCTGTCGACCGACGACCTGTCGTACGACCCGCTGGACACCGGGATCGTGCCGCCGGACCGCTGGTCGGCGGCCGAGCGGTACGGCAACACGCCGGCGGAGGAGCGACGCGGCGAGTCGCTGGAACAGTTGCTGGCCGAGGAGGAGCCGGACGTCTTCTTCGACGACGTGGTCTCCGACGACTGGGAGGGCGGCCCGGACCCGCGGGCGGGCCGGCTGGTCGCCGACGACGAGGGCGCCCACGAGGACACCGAATCGGAGGCGATCGCCCACGACGTCGGCATCGACGGCGGCGCGGCCGGAGCCGAGGAGGCGGCGATGCACATCATCCCGGAGGAAGAGGTCCCTTGAATGGCCCACGGCCCCCCGGCCCCGCAGCGGCCCTGTCGCCGCGTCGCCGCGTGGCCTTGCGTAGCGCCACCCCTGCGGTCCAGCGCTACGCATGACGCCTCGTATCGTGCCGTCCCGCGGAGCTGCCTGCCGCCGCCCGCTCCATGGGCCGGCGAGGCCCCGCCCCCGGGTCGTCCCGCGACGGCATGCTGCGTCGCCGTGCCGAGCCTTGTGCCGTGTTCCTCCGCTTCGCGGCCTCGTGCGGCTTTATTCTCACGCGGCCTGTATCGCGCCGCCTCGCCGATTTTGCGCCGGCCGCGCCGCCTCGTCGTGCCGAGCCCGGTGTCGCCGTTGCGTGGCCTCGTGCTTTGTCATCCGTGTCGCGACTGGGGTGTGGGTGGGTTGGGGGGTTTGGGGTGGGTGAGGAGGGCTTCGGGGGTGGGTTCCGGCCCGGTCGGGGGGTGGCCGTCGAGGAGGTCCAGGGTTGCGGACAGGCTCGCGGCGGCGGCTCGGGCGGCACCGGCGGTGAGGGGGTCGCCGGTGTGCGCGGCGAGTTCGGCGAGTTCGCGTTCGGCTTCCGGGCGGTCGGCGAGCAGGGTGTGTCGCAGGTCGGTCAGCGGGCCGGCGATCCAGGACTCGGCCTCCGCCTCGGTTTCGGTGACCCGGCGCATGGCATCCACCCAGCGGCTCACGGTGCCCAGTGACTCGCGGGCGTACTCGAGCAGTCGGCGCCTGGCCGGCCCCTCCAGGCGGTGGCCCTTGCCGTTGCGGAACTCCTCGTCGATCGCGGAGAGTCGGTTCTCCAACTCGTGGTGCTTGGTGAGTCGGCGCAGTGTTTCGGCGACCTCGTCCAGGTCGCGACGCTCGTTGCCGGCCGCCAGTTGCAGCAGTCGGCCGAGCAGGCCGTCCTCGGGGCGCCACCACAGTTGGGCGATCGAGGTGGCGCGGGGGAAGCGCAGGTGGCGCGGGTGCAGCAGGGCCTCCGCGGCGTCCGCCGCGCACGTCGCGGCGCCCGCCTCGGCCTCGGCGAGTGCTTCGAGCGCACCGAGGTTGCGGGTGCCGCCGAGCAGCCCCTGGGCGGAGCCGGTGGCGATGTGTCGGGCCAGGGTGGCCACCGCGGGCAGGTCGCCCAGGCCGGTGGCGGCCTCCTGGAGCAGGCCGTACGTGCTGTGTCCGCACAGTACGGCGGCCCGCGCCGCGGCGGCCACGGTCAGCAGTTGGGTCGCACGGTCGTGGCTGGGCGCGCGCATCGCCATCTCGTCGAGTTCCTCGCGCAGCGACGCCGCGACGGCGCCGGTGTCCGAGCGCGCGCCGTCGGCGTAGGCCAGGGCCCGCAGCGCGGATATGCGTTCCGGGACATCGGTCGACATGGCCTGCACCGCCGAGGCGTAGTCGCCTCGGCCGATCGATTCGCCGATCAGCGCCGCGGACTCGGGATCGGCCGGTGGTTCGGGAGCGCTCTCCACGGGCTCGGCGGGCTCCACCGGATCCGTGGAGTCTGCCCGGTTCTCCCGATCCGTCCGGCCCGCCTGGTCCTCCCGATCCGCAACGGCTTTCCTCGGCCCGTCCGGCCCGTCCGGCCCGACCTGGTCCGCCACCGACGCCCCGTCGGCGTCGGCCGGCTGCGCGTCGGACCCCGGGGCCGGCCCGGTACCGGAGCCCGAGTCGGATTCCGGCCCCGAGTCCGAGCCGGTTCCGATCGACGTCTGCGGCGCCGATTGCGAATCCTCGGCCGCGGGCGGCGCCTCCTCCGCGGCGGTCGAGGTCGGTGTCCGGCTCCAGGAGAGCCGGCCGCGTAACGCGGCGTTGACGATCGTCGGATCCGGCAGATGCGGGCGGATCGTCTCGGCCAACTCGTCGACCCCGTCGTCCCGGTCGTCCGCGATCGCGTCGATCAGCCCACCGAGGTCGCCCAGGGCGGCTACTCGGCGGCGGTCGGCCGGGTCCCAATTCTCGTGACGGGTGCTCAGGTCGGCGGCCGACTCGCGGAGTTCACTGATCGCCGCGGCGTGTGCCGGTGGGCCGTCGAGCTGCCGGAAGCGGTCCACGCCGGCGAGGTCGCGCGCATGTACCGCGGCTTCGTGCGCGGTGATCGCGGCGGCCAGCCCGGGCCGGTCCTCGGGCAGCGTGTCCGCCTCGGTCTCGACCAGTGCGCCGACCGCCGCCCGAGCCTCGGCCACGGCCGGACCGACGAGGCCGAGCATGGTCAGGTCGGCCTCCTCCGGCGCGCGACCGGCCGCGACGGCGGCGGTCACCGAGTCGGCGGCGGCCCGGGCCCGGCCGAGTGCGTCGTCGAGTGAACGCAGCGGTGACGGGGGCTCGCCGGCGCCGCATGTGCGGTCCCGGCAGAACGCCTCGAATCGGCGACACGCGGCCACCACGTCCGCGATGACGTCGGCGGGCCACCCCGGCAACGCGAGGTCGGCCTCGGTCAGCGCCAGCCGCAGCAGCGCGGCGGCCTGGCAACTGAACCCCCAGTCGGCGACCGCGGTCAGCCTGATCAGATCCGGGGTGAACGCCGTGGTCTTCAGGCTTTCCAGGATTTCGCCGTCCAGCGCGCCCGAGTCGGTGTCCAGGGTCGCGGGCAGCAGCACGCGCAACACGGGCAGGGTGACCACCTGCGCGGTGTAGCCGCGCACGCTCGGGGTCTGTTTGCGCAGCCGCTTGAGCGCGTGTTCGGCGATCGCGGGCGTCGGTCGGCGGGCAGGCGGTACGCGTAGCGCGCGCAGGGTGTCGGTCCGTGTGGGGTTGGGCAATCGCCACAGGGCGTCGGCGAGGACGTCCGGGGCGATTGCCGCGAGACAGTCCACGAGTGGGTCCCCGAGGCGGGCGAGTTGGACCGCGACCGCCGACTTTTCCCGGGCTATTTCCTGCTGATCGTGATCCGGATGGTCCAGGAAGGGTTGCAGTTCGCCCGACGAGGTCGCCCACCACAACCAGTCGACGCTGCGGGAGCGTGGCTGACGCACCATTTTGCCTCCCGAGGGAGAGGAGCTGGTCTCTGGTTATACCGCCGTCGGCCCGAGATGCGGATGGTTCCGCCGGAATCGCAAGGAATGAGTGCGGGTCGATCGAGGGTTGACTATACCCCTGGGTGGTATAGATGGGAGATCGACGGTGGACGAGGGAGGGAACGAGATGGAGCGCGGCCGAGCCGGGCGGGACGAGGATCCGGGCCGTGCGGAGCCGCCGGCGGGCGGTACGGGTCGTCCGGATGGCCCGGGTCACGTGGCCGGGACCGAACCCGCGGGACCTGTACGCGCCCAGGGACGTGCGGGTCACGCGGAGCCCGCCGGGCGCGAAGGGTGCGAAGGGCGCGAAGCCCACACCGACCACAGTGGCCATGACGGGCAGCAGGGTCACGCCGGCCACGCCGAGATGTTCCGCCGCAAGTTCGTGCTGAGCCTGCTGCTCTCCGTCCCGGTGCTCGTACTGAGCCCGATGCTCGCGGACGTACTCGGTTACCGGGAGCCGTCGTTCACGGGATCGTCGTGGATCCCGCCGCTCCTCGGCACGGTCGTGTTCGGCTATGGCGGATGGCCGTTTTTGACCGGCGCGCGCGACGAACTCGACGCGCGACGGCCCGGGATGATGACGCTGATCGCGATGGCCATCACCGTCGCGTTCGTCGCGTCCTGGGCCTCGACGCTCGAACTCGCCACACACGATCTGGACTTCTGGTGGGAACTGGTCCTGCTGGTCGACATCATGCTGCTCGGCCACTGGCTGGAGATGCGTGCCCTCGGCGCCGCCTCGGGGGCCCTGGACGCCCTTGCGGCGCTGCTCCCGGACGAGGCGGAACGCGTGCGTCCGGACGGGGAGTTCGAGCCGATCGCGGTTTCGGATCTGGCGATCGGCGATACCGTCCTGGTGCGTTCCGGGGGGCGCGTCCCGGCGGATGGGACGATCACCGACGGCGGGACCGAGTTCGACGAGTCGATGATCACGGGCGAGTCCCGACCGGTGGCGCACGGCGCGGGCGACACCGTCGTGGCCGGCACCGTCGCGGTGGCCGGCGCGGTACGGGTGACGGTGACCGCGACCGGGGAAGGGACCCAACTCGCGGGCATCAGGCGGTTGGTCGCCGAAGCGCAACATTCCCGCTCCCGGGCCCAGGCGTTGGCGGATCGGGCAGCGGCGCTGCTGTTCTACTACGCGGCCGGCGCCGCGGTCCTGACGCTGGGGGTGTGGTCGTTGCTCGGCGAGGGCGGGTCGGCGATCGAGCGGACCGTCACGGTACTGGTGATCGCCTGCCCGCACGCGCTCGGACTGGCCATCCCGCTGGTTATCGCGATCTCGACGGAACTGTCCGCGCGGCAGGGCATCCTGATCAAGGATCGGATCGCCCTGGAGCGGATGCGCGACGTCGACGTCGTGCTGTTCGACAAGACCGGCACGCTCACGCGCGGCGCACCGGCGGTGACCGGGGTCGCGGCGGCGCCCGGCCGGGAGGAGACGTCGGTGCTGCTGCTCGCGGGCGCGGCCGAGCGGGAGAGCGAACACCCGCTGGCCCGGGCGATCGTACGGGCGGCCGAGAAGCGCGGTCGGCCGGTCGCGGCGAGCGGATTCCGCTCGATGACCGGCCGGGGAGTCGAGGCGGATGTGGCCGGCACCCGGGTGCGGGTCGGCGGGCCGGCGCTGTTGCGTGAGGCGGGCGTACGGGTGCCCGACGGGCTCTCGGCGGCCGTCGGGGACCGGGTCGGGCGCGGCGCCGCGGTGCTGTACGTGTTGGCCGACGACGAGTTTGCCGGGACGCTCGTGCTGGAGGACGAGATCCGGCCCGAGTCCCGGTCGGCGGTGCGGGAGTTGCACGCGGCGGGGGTGCGTGTCGGGATGCTCACCGGGGACGCCCGGCAGGTGGCCGAGTGGGTCGGGAGCGACCTCGGGGTGGACGAGGTCTTCGCCGAGGTGCTGCCCGGTGACAAGGATGCCAAGGTCGCCGAACTCCAGTCCCGCGGCCTGCGAGTGGCCATGGTCGGCGACGGTGTCAACGACGCGCCGGCGTTGGCCCGCGCCGACGTCGGCATCGCGATCGGCGCGGGCACCGACGTCGCGATCCAGTCGGCGGGCGTGGTTCTGGCCTCGGACGACCCGCGCGCGGTGCTGGGCGTTCGTCGCCTGTCCACGGCCGTCTACCGCAAGATGCGGCAGAACCTGGTCTGGGCGGCGGGCTACAACATCCTCACGGTGCCGCTGGCCGCAGGCACCCTGGCCTGGGCGGGCGTGGTCCTGCCGATGGAGGTCGGCGCCATCCTGATGAGTCTGTCCACGGTCGTGGTCGCCCTCAACGCCCAACTCCTCCGCCGCCTCGACCTCCGCCCGAGCCCCCACGACACATGATCAGCGCCTCGACGCGGACACGAATTTGGTGAGACAGGGCCGGCGGGTTTCGGTGGGTACGCTGCCGGCGTGGATGGTGAAGGGATGGGGTGGCGGCGGACGCGGGTGTGGGTTGGGTCGGTGTTGCCGTCGGGGGAGCGGGTGGTGGGGAGCGAGCGGCTGGTCGGTGGGTGGACCTCGGAGATGCGGCGGCTGCGCGTGGTCGGGCCCGAGAGCGAACGGGCTCTGGTGTTGCGGTCGTTCGTGAAGCCGTTCTTTCTGATGCATGCCGAGGGGCTGTTGGGTCGTGAAGCGGCGATCCTCGGACTGCTGGCACATACGGGCATTCCGGCGGCGACGTGCCTGGCCGTGGATCCGCGTGGCGAGTTCTGCGATCATCCGTCCCTGCTGATGTCGCTGCTACCGGGCGGCATTCGGCTGGGCGACGACGGGGCCGACGAGCGGATCGTGCTGCTCGCCCGCCAACTCGTGGCCGTGCACGCGGTCGTGGTGAACGATCGCACCCGGCCTCGCGACTATCAGGCGTGGACCGCCCCCGAGCGGGTGCGCGTACCCGAGGAGTCCGGGCGACCCGAGCTCTGGCGGCGCGCGATCGACCTGATCCGGCGCGAACCGCCGCCGTATCGTGGGTGCTTCCTGCATCGCGACTTCCATCCGGGCAACGTGCTCTTCACCGGCCGCGGTGCGCACACCCGGGTCTCCGGCGTGGTCGACTGGGTCGAGACCTCGTGGGGTCCGGCCGACCTGGACGTCGCCCACTGCTCGACCGCACTGGCGCTGCTGCACGGCCCGGCCGCCGGGATGAGCTTCGCCGCCGCCTACACCGCGGCCGGCGGGCGACTCGCCGACGACCCGGCGGCACACCTGTACTGGCGCCTGCTCGACGCGCTCGGCCAGGCCCCCGACGCGGAGAAGGTCGCCGTCCCGTGGCGGGAGTCGGGTCGACCCGATCTGACCCCCGCGCTCGTGACCGGGCGCCTGGAGGAGTACGTCGCCGCGCTGCTGGAGCACTTCGACGAACCGGTCCGGCAGCGCTGATCGATCCGAGTCGGCGCACGACGCGAGCGCGGTCTACCGCATCCTCGGCGCGTCGGGCGAACTGCTCGGCCGGGTCACTCGCCGACGCGGCAGCGTGATCGGCTGCCGGCGGACCTCGTGGCACGTGGAACTGCCGGACGGTGCACCGCTGTACGCGGTCAAGGGCGGCGTGCCGGCCTGGTGCTGGTGGTGGCTCTTCTCGCCGGTGTGGGCGGTGATGGCGGCGGCGATCCTGTTCGGCGGCGAGTTTCCCCGAATGCCGATCACGACCCGGTGGACCCGGGCCGGAAGCGAAGTGTTCCGGTTCGTCGGCGACGACTTCGAGAACCAGTACCGGGTCGAAGTGGACTGGCCGGACGTGCGGGTGCTGCACGGCCTCGCCGCCCTGCACCACGCCCACCCGACCCCACTGAGCGCGCACAACCGCCCCTGAGCGCCGCCCGAAGTGCCGTCCGCACGTGGTCGACACGGTTGCCGCGACGCGTGGTGCGCACCGGCGGATGCCGATGCGCACCACGTCGGGCGCCGCGCGACGGGCGTCAGTCGATGAAGCCGAAGGTCTGCCGCGGGGCCGGCTTGCCGTCGGCGATCGCACAAGCTGCGATGTACATTCCGCCGCCGTTGTAGTTCTGGTTGGGATCGGCTTCCAGGCACAGTTGGGTGGCCGGATTGAACCACGCGTTGTTGTAGACCGGATACCAGGCTTGGGCGGTGCCGGCGTTGCAGTCCCACAATCCGGCCCGGGAATACGGCAGTGCGCCCATAGTCGTCAGACACTGGACCCCGGTGCCGCCGACCAAGATGCTGTACCCCCCGCTGTCCCGCGGGACGGCCAGCCACAATTGATTGCTGGGCGTGGTGTTGTCGACAGGGCTGCCGATGCACTGCCATTGCTGGACCGTCGCGCCGTTCGTGCCGATGGTGTTGGCATCGGCATCCAGACATTTCCAGTTGCCGATGAGCATGCGCGAGAAATGATTCGGAATGACCATGGCGGACGCGGATTGTGGAACGGCGAGCACCAGGAGCGCACACGCGGTGAGTACGCCGGCGATCTTCTTGATCATTTTCAGCCTCCGTCGGGGTCCCCGCCGCCCATCCGGGATCGGGCGCTCGGGTGGCTCAGAGGATGGCCGGGGAGGGGTGATCTCTCAAGCAACCTCGTGTTTGCGTGACGGGATTCGGCCATCGCTCGACCGGCCCGGCCGCAGCCGTTCGTGCGGATTTTGGTGGCGGTATTCCCCGCCGGATGTGGCGCGCCCCGTCGAAATCATCGACCCCGTTGCCCGAATTGTTTTCTTTTCGGGCGGATGGGTGCGGGACGGTCGACTGATATTCGCTCGTCGGATAGTCGACCGGAAACAGACCTGGGCTTTTTCCATTGACACGTGTAAATGCCGTGAGTCGATGCGGGAATTTCCCGAAGGCACGCTTGATCGTTTTGGTTCCGAGGCGTCGCGGATTTCTATTGGATTCCCGTCGGCGGAATCGGCGATTCCGGCTGTGCGAAAGACTCTACGTGCACGGGGTCCAGTGGCCGCCGGCGGCGGCGGAGGTGCGGATGGCGTCGAGGACTCGTTGGCCGGCGACGCCGTCGGCGAAGCAGGCGTGGCGCGGGCTCTCGGGAGTGGGCTCGCCGTTGATCAAGGCGGCGAACGTGCCGGCGAGGCGGGTGTACGGCGCGCGGTCGATGCCCATCGAGTGAAGGAGGTCGTAGGCCGTGTGCATGAGGTCGGACGGGGGCGCGATCGGATCCGGGTTGGTCAGGTCGGCGGGGATTTCCACGCGGCGGTCGCCGGAGGCGTCGGCGAGCCAGACGTCGTCGAACTCGACCCAGGCCGTGCCGTGGGTGCCGGCCACGCGCGTGGTCATCAGCGGCGGTCCGTAGATCCCGGCGGAGCTTTGCAGCGCGCCCTCGACGCCGGTCACGGTGCGGAAGCGGATGTTGAAGGTGTCCTCGGCGGTCTGCCCCGGCCGGTCCGCGACCAGCGGCAGGCCCGCGCTGACGCCCGCGAACTCGCCGAGCGTGTGCCGGATCTGGTCGATCCAGTGCGAGGCGTGCGCCCCCAGCCAGCCGCCGCCGTCCTCGGCCCGCCCCCACCACGCGGGCACCTCGGCGGCCGGTCCGGTCAGTACCGGGATGTGCAACAACCAGGTGGCGAGCCGGGGTTCGCCGATCGCACCGGCCGCGATCAACCGCGCGAGCAGGGCCTGTGAGGACTGCCAGCGGAATTCGGTGCCCAGCATGTGTACGACGCCGGCCTTCTCGGCGGCGTCCAGCATCCGGGCCGCCTCGGCCGCGTCGGTCGCGAACGGCTTCTCGCACACCACGTGCTTGCCCGCCGCGACCGCCGCGAGCACGATCTCGGCGTGCGTGTGCGGCGGGGTGGCCACGGTCACCGCGTCCACGCCGTCCAGGGCGAGCGCCGCGTCGAGGTCGGTGAACGCGTACGGCACCCCGAAGCGCTCGGCCCGCTCGGCGGTGCGCACCGGGTCCCGGCCGACCAGCGCCCGCACCTCGAAGCCCGCGTCCCGGAAGGCGGGCAGATGCGTGATGCACCCGAAGCCGGTCCCCACGATGGCCACACCCAGCTTGTTCCGCGCCATGACGTCTCTCCTTCTTCGGGGCCGAGGATGGCCGTGGCCACGGCGGGGGCGGGCTCACCCCGGGCCCGCCGGGCCGAAACGCGCGCCTACGGTAAGGGAGGCTGTCCAATTTCGCCATGACGCCGTCGTGTGACGAACTGCATCCGGCAGGGTCAGCGGTTCCGGTACGCCGACACGTCCTCGGTACTCAGCCGCGCCCGCGCCATCCGGCTCGCGGCGACCGTCGACTCCGGGACCAGGATCAGCCCGAGTTCCGCGCGTGCCGCCCTCGTCGGCAGCGCCGCCTCGACCTCGACGGCGGGATACCCGAACACGTCGACGTCCCGCCAGGCGACCGGCTCCGTTTCGGTGCCGGGCTCCCGTTCGAAGGCGATCGTGCGGCACCCGTGCTCGGAGCCGGTCACGTCGATGCGCAGGGTGCCCAATCGGCCGCCGAAGCTCCAGAACTCCCGGTGGTCGTCGTCGGCCGGGCCGGTGCCGGCACACGACCAGTAGGCGCGCACGTCCACCACCGTGGACAGCGCCCATTGGGCTTGCCGCTCGCTCATCCCGAAGCGCAGCAGTCCGGCGCCGCGCGGCAACACCACGCCCACGCCCGGCAGTAGTTCGAACATGCTCCGATTGTGCACACGAGGCCCCGGCGGCGGTGATTCGGAATCTGGTTCGATGATCACCTGCCCATGTCCGCCCCCGCCGGGCCCGCTTCCCGAGCGAAAGGTGATACCGCGATGACCGAGACCCCCACCGACGCGCCGACCGACCCCGAGGCGCTCGACTTCGCCCGATCCGTGCTCGCCGCCCAGCCGTTCAGCCGGCTCGTCGGGGCCCGGATCACCGAGTTCGGCGGCGGGCGAGCCACCCTGGAGGTCGACGTCCGTGACGAACTCCGGCAACAGAACGGCTACTTGCACGGCGGCGTGCTCGCCTATGCGGCCGACAACGCGATCACCTTCGCGGCCGGCAGCACGCTCGGCTCGGCCGTGCTGACCGGCGGTGTGTCCGTTCAATACCTGCGGCCGGCGCTCGGCGCCGTGTTGCGCGCCGAGGCACGAATCGTGCACTCCGGACGCCGCCAGGCGGTCTGCGACTGCGACCTGATCATGTCGGCCACCGACGGCAGCGAGACGGTCTGTGCGATCGGCCGGGGCACGGTGCTGGTGGTCGACGGCACCGCCGACTGACGGGCCACCGCGAGTCACCGCGGCCCATCGCCGGCTCGCCTGCCGCCTGCCGCCTGCCGGGGCAAGGGGATGTCCTCGTGGACGAATGTCGCGTACCGTTGACTGTCGTCACGATGGCAACAGGATGATGAGGTGCCGGCCATGGAGCTCCGTCCCTCCGCGCACGTCGACACGTTCTCCCGGGATCGGCTGCCGCCGGTCGAGCAGTGGCCCGAGCTGATCTTCGAGCTGCCGGAAGTGCGCTATCCGGACCGGCTCAACTGCGCGGTGGCGCTGCTCGACGACACCATCGCGCGCCACGGGTCGGACCGGCGGTGCCTGCTCACCGCCGACGAGACCTGGACCTACGGCGACCTGCTCACCCGGGCCAACCAGGTCGCCCACGTCCTGACCGAGGACCTCGGCGTGGTGCCCGGCAACCGGGTCCTGTTGCGCGGCCCCAACAACCCCTGGCTGGTCGCCGGTTGGTTCGGAGCGCTGAAGGCCGGCGCGGTCGTGGTGACCACCATGCCGCTGCTGCGCGCCCACGAACTCGACGCCATCCACGAGATCGGCCGACCCACCGCCGCACTGTGCGACCACCGCTTCACCGCCGAACTCGACGCGGCCGAAACGCCCGGCCTGCGCGTACTGACCTACGGCGGGCCCGGCGAGGACACGCTGGCCGCCCGCTGCGCCGCCAAGAGCACCGTGTTCGAGGCGGTGGACACCGCGTGCGACGACGTCGCGCTGATCGCGTTCACCTCCGGGACCACCGGGCGGCCCAAGGCCACGATGCACTTCCACCGGGACGTGCTCGCGATCGCCGACACCTTCTCCGCGCACGTCGTGCGCCCCGAGCCCACCGACCTGTTCACCGGCACCCCGCCGCTGGGCTTCACCTTCGGCCTCGGCGGGCTGGTGGTGTTTCCGCTGCGGGCGGGCTCGGCCACGTTGCTCCTGGAGCGCGCGACTCCCGAGGAACTCGCCGCCGTCGTCGCCGAGCGAGGGGTCACCGTACTGTTCACCGCACCGACCGCCTACCGGGCCATCCTCGGCGCCGGACTCGCCGACCTGCTCGCGGGCGTGCGGCGCTGCGTGTCCGCCGGCGAGGCGCTGCCGGTCGGCGTGTGGCAGGCGTATCGCGACGCGATCGGGACGCGGATCATCGACGGGATCGGCGCGACCGAAATGCTGCACGTGTTCGTCTCCGCCGCCGACGACGCGATCCGGCCGGGGGCGACCGGGCTGCCGGTGCCGGGCTATCGGGCCGTCGTCCTGGGGCCGGACGGCAAACCGGTTGCGGACGGCACGCCCGGGCAACTCGCGGTCAAGGGCCCGACCGGGTGCCGATACCTCGACGATGCGCGCCAGTTCGACTACGTGCGCGACGGCTGGAACATCACCGGCGACACCTACATCCGCGACGCCGACGGCTATCTCTGGTACCAGGCCCGCAGCGACGACATGATCGTCTCGTCCGGCTACAACATCGCCGGCCCCGAGGTCGAGGCGGTGCTGTGCACCCACCCGGACGTGGCCGAGTGCGGGGTGGTCGGCGCCGTCGACGAGCGGCGCGGCATGGTGGTCAAGGCATACGTGGTGCTGCACCCGGGGGTGACCGCGGACGAGGCTACGGCGCGCGCGCTCCAGACGTTCGTGAAGCAGACCATGGCACCGTACAAGTACCCGCGGTCGGTCGAGTTCGTGCCCGAGTTGCCGCGCACCGACACGGGCAAGCTGCGGCGCGGCGAACTGCGTCGGCGCGCGGCCGAGGGTACGCCGGTAGCCGAGGCGGGACCGGCTCCCGGATAGGATCGCCGGCGAACCAGACTCCGCGAGGAAGGCGACCATGGCGGAGACCCCGGCCCGGCCCAGTTCGTTGATCAACACCGTGTACGGCGCGTTCGTGCGTGGTCTCGGCGGGTGGATCTCGATCGCCGACCTGATCGTGTTGATGGGCGAACTCGGCGTGGACGCACCGGCGGTGCGATCGGCGATCTCGCGGCTGAAGAAGCGCGGCACGCTCACCCAGGAGCGGCGGGACGGCACCGGGTATCGGCTCAGTCCGGCGATGGAGTCGATCTTCGACGAGGGCGATCGGCGGATCTTCGGCAACCTGGAGCCGGCGCGGCTGGAGGACGGCTGGGTGCTGGCGATCTTCTCGGTGCCCGAGTCCGAGCGCGCGCATCGTCACCAACTGCGGTCGCGGCTGACCTGGCTGGGCTTCGGCAATGTGTCGCCGGGGGTGTGGATCGCGCCGGCCCGGCTCCTGGAGGACGCGCGGCGCACCCTGGTTCGGGTCGAACTCGCGGACTACGTACACCTGTTCACCGGCGATGCGGCGTTCGCGCAGTTGGGCTCCGCCGTCGGGGACTGGTGGGATTTCGAGGCGATCGAGGAGCAGTACGCGCTGTTCACCGACGAGTACGGGCCGGCCGCTGCCGAACTCGTGCGGCGGCCGGTGGTGGACACGGTCGATGCGTTTCGCACTTACGTGCCGATGTTGACGCAATGGCGGCGGTTGCCGTATCTGGATCCGGGGTTGCCTGCGGAGCTGTTGCCGGCGGATTGGAATGCGGTGGAGGCTCGGAAGGTGTTTCTCTCCCTGCACTCGCTCCTTGCGGAGGGGGCGAGGGGGCACGTTCGGGAGGTTGCCGGGTTGGCCTCGAGCACCGGCCGGGCTGATGGGGTTTTTGGCTGACCTCAGGCGCCGGCCGGGCTGGGCGGCCTCAAGCGCCGGCCGGGCTGGGCGGCCTCAAGCGCCGGCCGGGCTGAGTGGCCTCAGGCGCCGGCCGGGCTGGGCTCGGGTGTCGGTTGGGTTGTGGTGGGTTTGCCGGTGTTTGAGGTGGGGTGGTCAGGTCATGGATTTGGTCAGCCAGCGGAAGACGTCGGGGACCATTCGGCGCCAGACGTCGGTGCCGTGGCCGCCGCCGCCGATTTCGGCGAGGGTTATGGCGGTGGGGGGTTTGGCGGCGGCTTTCAGGGCCTGGGCGTCGCCGTAGCCGTCGCCCTTTTCGCCGGCCAGGTAGAGGGAGACCTTCGGGGGCTGGGGGGCGCCCTTGAGGATGGTCAGCGGGTTCGCCGACACGCGCAGTGCCGGGTCCTTGGACGTGACCGAGTCGGACTCGCCCTTGGGGTCGTTGTAACCGGACAGGCTCACGCCCGCGCCGTAACGGTCCGGGTGCAGCAGCGCCATTCGGACCGCGCAGTGACCGCCGGCCGAGTAGCCCGCGATGGCCCAGTGCTTGGGGTCGGTCTCGGCGCGGAAGTTGTCGATCACCATGCGGCGCACGTCGCCGGAGATCCAGGTGTCCGCGTTGGCCTTGCCGGGCACGTCCGCGCAGCCGGTGTCCTCGTTGCCCGCGAGCAGCTTGGTCCGCGGCGAGACCAGGATGAACGGCGCCACCTCGCCCTTGTTCATCAGGTTCTTGAGCTGGCTGTTGACGTCCAGCGTGCCG
Source organism: Embleya scabrispora DSM 41855 (assembly GCF_000372745.1). Classification (GTDB taxonomy): domain Bacteria; phylum Actinomycetota; class Actinomycetes; order Streptomycetales; family Streptomycetaceae; genus Embleya; species Embleya scabrispora. The sequence continues at coordinate 129,069 of NZ_KB889665.1, forward strand.
AACCACGCCTTGGCCGAGCCCGGGTAGCCGGGCAGCAGCTCGACGACGGGGAACTTCTTGTCCGCGAACGCCGGGTCCTTGTACTGCGGCGGCAGCCACACGTAGACCTCGGCCTCGACGGCCGACTGCGGGCCCTTGAGGTTGGTCTGCTGGACGCCGTCGCCCATCTTGCCGTCGGAGGCGGGCTCGAACTTGCTGACCAGTTTGTGCTCGGGCGCAGGCGGCGGGGCCGGTTCGCGGGCCTCGGTCACGTGGCCGCCACCGGTGCCCAGGAAGTCGTCCCAGGTGTCGTAGAGGCTGTTCGCGTTGTTGACCATCACGAAGACCATCAGGATGGCCGTCGCCTGGCACGTGACCAGCATGAACAGCCGGCCGACGACCTTGACGGGCTTCGGCCCGGGAATGCGGTTCCACGCGACCAGCGCCAGCACGAGGGCGGCGATGGCCAGCACGATGGTCGTTATATAGAAGGGAGTACCGGTCAGGCTCACTGTGGTCTTCCAGGGGGATTCAGCGACGATCCGGACACGGTCAGTCGGCGGTGGGCGGGGACATGTGTCGGCCGAGCCAGCCGAGCAGATCCGGGATCATCTTCTTGAAGTGCACGGTCAGATGCCTACCGGCGGGCTGCTCGTAATACTCGATGCGTACGGGTGGTGCGGCCTTCGCGACGAACGCCTTGACCAGACGGACCTCGCCCGCGTCCGCGCCGCCCGCGGTCGCGAGCACGTCGATGTCGGCCTTGCCCGCCGCGATCAGCTTCTCCGGGCTGTTGGCGAGCCGCTCGGCCTCGTAGCCCTTCCACAGCGGAGAATCCGGGTTGAAGTAGCCGTCGATCGGCACGGCGACCTTGAACCGATCCGGGTTCTGGAGCGCGAGCTTCATGCTGCAGAACGCTCCGGTGGACGCACCCATCACCCCCCACCCGGCGGGGTCGCGCAGGGTGCGGAAATTGGCCTTGACCATGTCGGGGATGTCCTGTGCCATCCAGGTGCCCATCTTGGGCTGTCCCGGGATGTCACTGCAGTCGAGGCTGCGCTTCTCGTCCTTCTCCAGGTTCTGCACCGGCATCACCATGATGAACGGATGGGTCGTGCCGGCCCGGCTCTGACGTACGGCCTCCTCCTGGATCGGCAACTGGTTGTCGGCCCAGGTGTTGTAGCCACTGCTCTGGCCACCCGCGTAGAGCGTGAGCACCGGGAAGCCGTGCTTCGCGAACGCCGGGTCGTTGTACTCCGGCGGCAGCCACACCCACACCTTGCCGGTGACACCCGACTTGGGGCCGGTGTACGAGGTCATCAGGATCGGCCCGACCGGTGAGGTCGTGGCGGTCGTGAAGTTCGTCGTGGGGCCGGTCGGCATGACGACCTTGCTCGGCTTGGCGGGCGGCCTCGGCGCGCCGCCCGACTGGGACGGCGCCACCGTGGACCTGGCGTGTTCGGCCGTCGTGTCACCGGACGAGCCGCACGCGGACGCGGCCACCGCGAGCAGTACGGCACCGACCAATGCCGTCGCGCGACGACGGCGTGCGGAAAGGGAGTTCAAGGGAAAGGCTCCGGCAGGCGTCAGGGAGTGCTGTTGTCAAAAACGACCCTAACCGGACAGCGAGACGGTCATTCGACGGCTCTGTAACAGCCGTCCATCGATCGGCGGGACGAAAACAGCGTTTTCGTGATTTTACCGTGACCGAGTCATCCCTTCGGTGGAGCCACGCGTGACTTTTACCGACGGCGAGGGTACGGGCGACAACGCCGTCGGCCGCCATCAGGAGTTGCGCTTGTCTTTCACCGCGCCCGTCCCGCGACCCCCCTCCCCGGATTCGAGCACGAGTTCGAGGTCGGGGTCGATACCGCGTACGCACGGCCTGCGCGCGACGATCGTGGTGGTCCTCGTGATGGCGTTCCTGATCGCGATCCCGTACCTGCTCAACCGCTCCGTCATCGGCGCCGCGCCGGTGCGCGCCGGTCAGGTGGTCACACTGGGCGCCTTTCGCTACCAGCCGGCGCCCGGCTGGCAGATCGACCGGGGTGCCTCCCAGGCCGATCTGGTCAGCGTGTTGGTCAAGGGCGCGACCACGTACCGGCTGACCCCGCTGGGTCGGCAGTCCTCGGCGGCGGGCGCGTTCAAGGCGGCGGCGCGCCGTTACGAGGCGACCGGACGCGGGCGGATCGGCGGCGACCCGGCCTCGGTGACCACCGCCCGCGGGCTCGCCGGCCTGGTCGCGCCGATCAGTGGGAACACCGTGGCCGGCACGCTCACCGTCCTGGTCGCCGGCGGTCAGGGCCTGGGGGTCTCGCTCACCGCTCGGCACACCGCGCCGCTGACCGAGGCCATCGCCGACGACGTGGCGACCATGCTGGACTCGGTGGAGGTGGCCGACTCGTGAGCGTGGCTCCGCTGACCGATCGCCGGGGCCGTCGGGACGCGGGCAGCATCGTGCAGCCCGCGCGCGCGGCGTTTTGGCTGTATCCGATCGTGCTCGCGCTCGGCGCCGCGAGCGTGGTGCCCAACTTCGTCCGGCTCTCCTCGGCGGCGCCCTCCGGCGCGCTCGGGCTGAGCGCGCTGATCCACACGTTGTGGCTGATCCCGGCGCTCGCGGTAATCACCCATCTGGACCTGTTCGAGCGCGAGCCGCTGTCGTTCTGCGTGGCCGCGGTGCTCTGGGGCGGCGTGGTGGCGACCGGATTCGCGCTCGTGGCCAACGACAACGTGCTCAGCTATCTGTCCAAGCTGGATCCGAAGTTCGCCACCGACTGGGGCGCTTCGATCTCGGCGCCGGTGATCGAGGAGACGCTCAAACTGCTCGGCGTGGTGGTGTTGATCCTGATCAACCGCCGAGTCTTCGAGAGTGTGCTCGACGGCTTCGTCTTCGGCGCGCTGGTCGGCCTCGGGTTCCAGGTGGTCGAGAACGTGATGTACGCGCTGAACGCGGCGATCCAGGCGGGCGAGACGTGGACCGCCGGCGTCGTGGTCAGCTTCTTCGTCCGCGCCGTCGTCAACGGGTTGTGGAGCCACGCGGCGTTCACCGCGATGACCGGCGCGGGCGTGGCGTACGTGGTCGTCGGCGTGCGGCGGCCGATCGCGGTACGGCTCGCGGCGGCCGGCGCGCTGTACACGGTCGCCTGGGCCCTGCACTTCGTGAACAACTCGCCGATCCTGGAGATCGTCCTGGAGCGCACCGACTGGTATCTGACCATCGTGCAGATCGTGCTCAACGGGCTGGTCGTGCTCGCCATCGCGCGCTTCGTCTACCGGCTCGCGGCCCGGCAGGAGTATCGCTGGTTCGCGCGCGCCGTGGGCGACGAGCCGGACCTGCTGCCGTTGCGTGAACTCGCCGCGCTCGCCTCGAACAAGACCCGCAAGGAAGCGGTGGAGGCGGCCCGGCGCGAACACGGCCGCAAGGCGGCCCGGGCGCAGAGCCGGTTGCAGCGCGCCCAGTTGGGCTACGGTGTCGCGCTCGCCCGCTCCGCCGACCCGGACACCGATCCCGGCGTGGCCCGCTGGCACCGCCGGATCGACCGGGCCCGAGCCCAGGTGGTGGCCGCCGACGCGGAACCGCCCGAGTCGCCCGAAGCGCCGACGCCACATGAGAAGGTGCGCCGCGAACTGCCGGACGTGCCTTAGGCCGGCCGCGGTCGTCGACGGCCTCGCCCGGTCGGGAGCGGGCCGGATCCGGCCGGCGTCGGGCCGCCGTCGTGGCGGCCCGACGCCGATCCGGATGCGGTCGGTCAGCGACAGGTGTGCGAGTCCGGCGCGGTGTGCCGGTTCGCCTGACGAGGCCATTCGGTGTCCTGCGTCCACGCCGTCTCGTTCGGATCGGTGAGCCGGTCCTCGCGCAGCAGGTCCCTCGGTGCGGTGCTGAGATCACGACGGCCGAGTGAACGCACCACCAGGAGCACGGTCAGTCCGAGCAGACACGCGGACACGGCGAGCACGACGAGTCCGTCCATGGTGCTCCTCCCTACCTACCTATAGGGCAGTTGCCCTCCATGGTCCCGTGCGAAGCCGACATTGTGAACCCGACGCAGATGAACACCGGGCGACGGGTTGTGCCGTGTGGTCACCGGGCGTCCGGGGGGTCGGTGTCGGCCGTGATCCGCCGCTGTCGTTCGGTTCCCGTATCGAAGAACGCGTCCAGGTACTCGGTTGGTTCCAGGGGGCTGTCCCGGGCCAGCGAGAAGACCTCCATGCCGTGTCCGACGTGCGTGTCGAACAGCCGGAACGCCTGTGCCAGACCGAGGTATTCGGCATCGTTCACGGCGCGGGCGTATTCCAGGGCGTCGGCCTCGGCCAGTGCGATGGCCTCGGCGAAGCTGCCGGCGCGCCACAACGTGATGCGTTCCTCGTAGATGTCCGGCTGATGATGGAACAGACAGCGGACGGAGTGCCAGGCGGGGTCCTCGGTGTGCGTCGGGGTGTCAGGCGATTCGGTCACGCGGCCGAGTGTGCCGGCGCCCGGTCACGGGTTCGGCACGTTTGCCCTTCGGGACCGGTACGCCCACACACCCTCGCGGACACCCCGCACCTCGTGCACGTGTTCGGCGTCGAATGAGGTTGGGCGGGGGTCGGTGGCCCGGTGAGAATGGCCGGATGGGCGCACCGATCGAAGCGATGGACCGCAATCTCGCCGAGCACGCGTGCCACCTGCACCGGGTCACCCCCGGGATGCGGGTGGACGAGGACGATCACGTGATCGTCGCGGACAGTGGCCTGGCGCACGACACGTACAACCTCGTCGCGGGCGCGCGGCTGACCGCGCAGACGGTGGGGCCGGTCGTCGAGCGCACGGTGCGCCGGGTCGCGGCGACCGGGCGACCCTTCTCGTGGTGGGTCACGCAGGGGTCTCGGCCGACGGATCTGGCCGAGCGGCTGGTGGCGCATGGCCTGCCGATCAACGAGAGCGAGGTGGCGATGTGGGCGCGGTGGGGTGGGACCACGTCCGCCGAGGCCGTGTTCCCGGCCGGGTTGCGGATCGAACCGGTGCTCACGCGCGCGGGGTTGCTCGACTACGCCGAGGTGCTCGCCGCGCTCTGGACGCCGTCCGCGCAGGACGTCGTACGGTTCGTCGAGCTGACCGCGGAGGCCGCGCTCGGGTCCGCCGCGCGCTACCTGGTGGGATACGCGCAGGGTCGGCCGGTGGCCACCGCCGAGGTGTTCCTGCACGCCGGGGTCGCGGGGGTGTACAACATCGCGACGCTCGCCGCGCACCGGCAGCGAGGGTACGGCGCGGCGCTGACTCGGGCCGCGCTGGACGTGGCGGTCGACGAGGGGCATCCCGTCGCGGTGTTGCAGGCATCGGCGGCGGGCGAGCCCGTGTACCGGAAGTTGGGCTTCCAGGTACTCGGGCCGGTCACCGAGCATGCGTTCGCGGGGTGAGGAGCGGGTTCGACCCGGTTACTTGAGCAGCTCCGGGTGCAGTGCCTCGACCATTCGGCGCATGCCGTCCCGCCAGTGCACGGTGGTGCGGCCGGTGATCTCGTGCATCCGGGTCAGGTCCAGCGTGACCGAGTCGATGGTCGCGTCGGTGGAGTTGAACTCGGGCGTGACACCGGTGAGTTCGGCCAGATAGCCGCACCACTCCTCGATGCTCACCGGGTCGCTGCCGCCCCAGTTGACGGTGGTGACCTCGGGTGTGGCCGCCGCGAACAGTGCGGGGAGCGTGCCGGCGATGTCGTCCACATGAATCGGGTGGTAGATGCTCGGCGCGTTGGTGTGCACGTCGATCGGCGCGCCGCCGAGCATCATCTCCAGGTGGATGCCGGGCCAGCCGCCGTTGTCGCCGTAGGGCACCGACAGGCGCGCGATCGTGGTCGGCAGGTCGAAGCGGCGCGCACCCCAGCGGGCGGCGCCCTCGGCCGCGATCTTGCAGATGCTGTACGTCTCCAGGAACGACCACACGCCGTGGTTGTCACCGAGCGACGCGCTCTCGGTGAGTTCCTTGTGGCCGGCGGGCTGGTACACCGCGGTGGAGGAGCAGTGCAGGAACGCCCGGGCGGCCTGGTGGTGTTCCATCAGGGACAGGACGCCTCCCGCGTTCGCGTCCAGGTCCACGTCCCAGTCGCCGTTCTTGGCGACGGCGAAGTTGACCACGTAGTCGGCGTCGGCGGGCAGCGCCGCGACGTCGCCGGCGGCCAGGTCGATCCGGACGCACGTGACGCCTGCGGCCTCCAGGCGCTCGCGGGCCTCGTCGTCGTGGAAGCGGGCTGCGCCGTACACGTCGTTGTCCCGGGCGAGGATCTTGGCGACCGGTTCGGCGACTTGGCCGGTGACTCCGGTGACGACGATTTTGGCGCCTGTGAGGGTCGATGCCATGGGGGTCCTCCGTGCGGGTCGCTGCGCTTTGCTTGCGGGATGGATTCGGTGGGGGTTGCGCGAGGTGGCGGGTCCGGGGGCGGAGGCATTTCCTGTCCTCGAACGCCGGACGGGCTGGAGGCGCGCTCGGTGGGTCGGGTGGCTGGTGGTGCGAGCTGCTGTCGGGGTGTCGCGCGGGTTGTTGTCCTCGGGCGGCGGGCGGGCCGGATTTGGTGGGCGGGTTGGGGTGGTGGGTGTGGGCGCACGTTAGTGCAGGATGCGATTGGGGGGAAGGGAGGGGCGAGGGGGTTCCCTTGTGTGGGGGTGCGGGCGGAACGGGGGGTGTCCGTTGGGCGTCTTCGGTGGCGGGGGATCGACGTTCGGGGGCAGCCATGGGTGTGACGGGGCACTGCCGACTGTGTGGGACTCCGGTGGCGGACGAGCGCCACGGGTATTGCGAAGGGCCGCTGTGCGGGGCCGATCTGGCCGGGCAGCGGGTGGGGAATCCGGCACTCGCGGTGCAGGTCGGATTCGAGCGGGCGCGGGTGGCGGCGGCCCCCGGAGAGGTGGTCGAGGCGCGGTTGATGGTGCGCAATCGCGGCGGCGCGGCCGAGCGGTTCCGGGTCCGGGTGTTCGACGCGGAGCGAGTCGCGGTGGCGGAGCCGGAGCCGGGTGCGCCGATCGGACCGGGGGCGCAGGTGGTGTGGATCGTGCGCTACCGGGTGCCGCGCGAGGTGGGTCCGACGGGTGCGTCCGGCGGTTCGGCGGCGGGGCTGTTGTATCACGCGGCGGTGCGGGCCGAGGCGGTGTGCGATCGGCGGGTGGGCGCGGCGGCGGTGCTGGATGTGCGCATCCGCGGCGGTACCGACCGGGTCGACCCGATGCCCGGTGGTGAGCCGCGTTTCAGCGCGTCCAGTCGGGGGCGTGCCGTGCGACCAGGCGCTGCCACGCGGGGACGCCACCCTTGAGCGGCCAGGCCCGGGTCAGGCCGTAGCCCTCACGCAGTCGGTGCAGGTCCCGGGCGAGTTGCCGGCCCGCGTCGCGTATCGCGTTCCCGACGGCGGCCTCGGGCACACCGGCGATCGCGGCCATGCGCCGCTCGTACCCGCCCACCGGGCCGGCCACGTAGACGTCGTGTTCCGCCGGGCGGGAGAGCACCAGCAACGGCGGCACCCGGCCCTCGGCGAGCGACGCGGCGAGTCGGTCGTGGCCGTCGAGGACCACGTGCGTCTGGAACATGCTGATCCACCAGACCAGGACAGGGGGCAGCGAGCCGTCCCGGACCTGCTTGCGATACGCCTTGACCCGCCCGTCCTCGGCCGACGCGAGCGGGTGCAGCGGCAGGATCTCCCAGTAGTGGTAGGTGTGCGCGTTGAAGTCGATCCGCCCCTCGGGCCACGTGGCCAGTGTCGGCGCGGCGAACTCCGGAAAGCGCAATCGGGTGCGATCCATGTCCCGTGAGAGCACCCACGCACCACCGTACAGCGGCCCGGTCCGGCTCAGCTCGTCCGCCATGCGATGCGCCCAACGGGCGTACCAGACCGGGTCGTTCGGGGTGCCCAGGGCGCGTGCCTCGGCGGCGCGCAGCGGGGCGAGCGGGGAGCGGTACGGGGTGGGGCAGCGATAGTCGACGCCGTACCAGCCGGGGTCGGACTCGGCGAGCAGCAGCGGTGGTGCGTCCACCTCGGGACCACTCTCGGACGAGGCGTCGACCAGGGCGAATCTGCGGTTGCCTGCCGCCAGGAGCCGCAGCGACGGCCGCGCCGACTCGGGTACGTCCAGGCGCAACGCGTCCCAGTCGCCGCCCGGCCGGGTGAGATTCGTGCGGTTCATCCGGTGATCCTAGAGCCGCGGCCGTGAACCGGCCGGCAACATGTCCGGAATGAAGGCATCGCTGTGGTTCACCTGGACCCTGTCGGGTTCCGGCTGGGCCGACTGCACCATCGCCGACACCTCCGGAGAGGCGCAGTTGGTCGTCTCCTGCGTCACCCACGCGCCCGAGGAACTGATCGGCGCGGTGACCCGGCTCGCGCTCGGCGAGCCGGGCGATCACAAGGTGATGTTCGAAGCCGAACCGAACGGCTATCTGTGGCACCTGAGTCCGGATGGCGACGCGGTGGACGTCCGGATCGTCGAATACGCCGACGCGTCCGTGCGCACCCGGCCCGGCGACGTGTTGTGGGAGGCGCGCCACCCGATCGAGCTGCTCGCGCGAAGCGTGCTGCGCGGATTCGACCGGGTGGACTCCGACCTCGGTGGGGACGGTTGGTGCGCCGACTGGCGACGGCCCTTTCCGCGGCGGGAGTTGGAGGCGCTGCGGACGGCGTGGGACAAGCTGAGGAGGTGAGCGGTTCGGGCGCGCCGGCACCCGACCCGCCTCAGCTCGCGGTCGACCCCCACGGCCAGGCGGCGTCCCGGCCCGCCTCCAGCAGCGGAACCATGGTGAACGCGGCGTCGGTCAGGCCGCCGAAGGTGTGCCGATTGTGTGCGCCGGACGGGGTGTGTCCGGTGTGGTAGCCCGCCAGGTTCCAGGTGTACAGCGGCGTGCTCTCCGGGAGCGATGCGGTGATTGCCTGCGCGTCGTGATTGTTCTGCTCGTCGGTGACGATCAGCACCCGGTCGTGCGCCCGGTACTCCTGACGCAGCGCCAGGGCGGTGTCCGTGCCGCCGCCGAGGAAGAAGCCGTCGTGGCGCCAGCGCTCCAGCGAGCGCAGCAGCGACTCGCCGCGGCCCAGCGGGAACGCCTTGGTCCGCGCGCCGGACGGGTCGTTCCAGGTGCGCCGGGCGCTGGAGAAGGACACCACGTCGGCATAGCCGCAACGGCGGCCCAGCGCGATGCCGAACAGCGCGGCGGCGTCCCAGCGTCGGAGCGTGCCGTCCCGAGAGAAGCCCGAGTCCATGCTGGAACTGGTGTCCACCAGAATCAGCGTATGGCCGGGCAGTTTCGGGATGTTCGCCAGCGCGTGGCCGAGCGCCAGCTCCAGTGGCTGGGACCAGCGCAGCGACGGCGCGGCGCGGTACGCGGACACGAACCGGAACGGCAACTGTCGGGCCCGAAGCACCTCTTCGGGGTCGGCCAGGCGAGCCGCGACCTGCCCGGCGAGCACGTCGTCCACGCCTGCCTCGTCGAAGTTGCGCAGGTTGCGCAGCAGCGCCATGTACCCCATCGACGGGATCACCGCGGACCACGCCGCGGCGTCCATCGGCCCCTGGAGCCAACCCGCCAGCGCTTCCCAGGTGATCCCGGCGGCACGCAGCCGCTCGCCCGCGTCGGGTGCGCGCAGCAGCGCCGCGCGGTCGGCGACGGGTACGGCCATCAGCTCGGCGCGCGCCGTGAGCATCGGGTCCGACGCGGGCGGCGTGGCCGTGTCGGGGTGGTGCCTGCGGTCCAGTGCGTAACCGAACAGCGCGCCCTGCCAGGGCTTTTCCGGGGCCGGGCGCGGGTGGATCAGGTTGAGCACGTCGCCGAAGCGGTAGCCCTTGGTCGCGGTGTCGTACTTGAGCAGCGCCTGCGGCGTGTACAGCCGGCGCACCGCGTCCTCGATCCCGCGCTTGATCGGCTTGGGTACGTTGCGGCCGTAGCGCGAGGTCCAGTAGGCGAGCAGCTCACCGGGCTCGTCGGCGCGCCGCAACACCGCGTCCACCGCCTGCCGGGACAACCCGGGCAGCCCGAACTCCAGGCGGGCCCGCGTCATTTCGGCGGCGCCGACGATGGCGGCGGTGCGCATGTTGGCATCGCGGCGCAGCCAGGTGAGCAGGCCGAGCAGCCATTCGCCGTCGTATACGGCCAGTTCCTGGACGAGCTGGGTGAACCGGTCGTCGCGCGCGCCGCCGCTCTCGTAGAACGTGTCGTTGCCGACGAAGTTCGTGACGGCGAGCAGGAACAGTTCGCTGCGTGCGTCGCGCGTGTAACCCGTGCCGCCCTGGTGGTTGACCGTTTTCTCGCCGGTGCTGCGAATCGGCGAGGCGGTGGCGGGTCGGGCACCGCGCAGGTTGAATCGAGACATGGGAACCCCCGTGGAGATGGGGGGAGGTGCCGCGTCGGGGTGCCCGAGATCAAGGTCGGCCGGGCGTTCAAGGTGCTCTACCGCTGAGCTACCGCCGGCGAACCGGCGACCGGGACTCGAACCCGGGACTGCCCCATTATCAGTGGAAGAAATCCCGGCCTGCGCACCGGGCACCCCGACATTGGTCCTCCCGAGATCATGACCACGCCCGGTCGGGACTGTGTCCCATCGTCCTTGAAATGGAAGTAACCGGTCGTGTGCGCACCGGGAGGTGCGTTGCTTCGTCGGGAAGCCTAGGCGGATCGGGTCGTCGGGGACATCGATTTTCGGCGTGCCGAGGTGCCGGAGGGGTCGGTGGTGCGACGCTGGGTTGCATGACCGCACCTCGTGATCCATCCGCTCCGGACGTGACCATCCTTACCGGCGGCGCGCTGTGGCCCACGCCGGGGCAGTTGCGCGCCGAGCTGCCGGACGGGGCGCGGGAGCAGTTCGAGGACGAGTACGGCCGGGCGCTGGACCACGCGCGCGACGCGGGGGATCTGGCCCAGCTCGCGAACGTGCTGATCCCGTGGCAGCGGCGGCTGGTGCACCACCGCAACGGGGACTACGAGGCCGTGTTGGAGCGGGCCCGGCGGATCCGAGACGGCGATCTGTCGGGCATCGTTCCGCCGCGGGTGGGCCGGTTGATCCGGGCACACCGGTGAACTATGGCGTCGAGTATCACGTCGAGGCGGAGGCGATCCGGCGCACCCTGCCGGCCGCCGCGCGTCGGGCCTGGGTCGAATTGGAGCGACGGTTGCGCAAGGACCCGTGGAATGCGGGCGCGCGGATGAGCGGCGGCCTCAAGGACACCCTGGAGGCGGCGTTCGCGGCGCACGGCTTCGCGACCTACATCGTGCAGGAGAACCGGGTGATGGTGAGCGTGATCAACCTGGTGTGGATCGGGTGAGCTTGGTGCCGGGTGCCGGGTGCCGGGTGCCGGGTGCCGGGTGCCGGGTGCCGGGACCGATGTCGGGTGCCGGTGTACGGAGGCCGGGTTCGGGCGGCACCGAGGAGGGTCCGGTGGGTCGGCTCAGTCGGTCGTGAGGGTGAAGTGGTGGGTGGGGAAGGTCAATGGGATGTCGCTCGGGCCGGTCGGGCAGGTCGCGTGCAGGGTGCCGGCCGGGGTCAGGTCGAGGGTCCCGGCGCGGAAGGACCGCGGGACCTGGAACGCGAGTTCGACCGAGGCGAGGTAGGGGTCCGGCTGCGGCGAGGCGTTCAGGACCGGGACGCGGCGGCCGTCCGGGAGACGGAGCACCACCTCGTCGGCGAGCTTTTGGCCGTAGGCGAAGGTGCAGCCCGCCGGGTCGAAGCCGGTGGAGCCGCCGGCGGCGGTCGAGCGCAGTCGGGCGTGCAGGCCGATCAGGACGAACTTCGCACCCTGCGGAGCGGTGCCCACCTGCGGCAGGCGATCGGTGACCCGGGGCGGTTCCGGCGCGGTGGTGACGCCCACGGCCAACTCGAAGGTGACCGGGCGACCCTGCCATGACGTCGTGGCGGACACGACGCCGTCGGAATAGCCGGTGATCTCCCGATCCTGAGCCGCGGCCGCGGTGTCGCCGCAGGCCGCACAGCACGCGGCGGCGAGCAGGGCGAGGACGCTCGGCGGTACCGCGCCACGCCGCACGGGCATACTCCGCCGTGGCCTGGACACGCACTCTCCTCCTCGATCCTGGTTGCTCCGCCAATGCAACCAGGGGTTCGGCCGGGGGGACACCGTTGCGGGTGGATCGGCGGGAAGTCCCTCACAAGAGCCTCACCACCGACGCGGCGGTCGGCCGTGCGGGTGGATCCCGATCGGCGTGGTTGTGGCCCGGGGCATCGGGGCGACGGTTTCCGGGTGTCATATCGTCTGGAAACCGTCGGTCACAGCGCCGCGGGAACGGGAACGGGAACGGGAGAAACGAACGATGACGGAGCACGAATTGCTGGCCGAACGGTTCGAGGAGAACCGGAGCCACCTGCGGGCGGTGGCGTATCGCATGCTCGGCTCGCTCAGCGAGGCCGAGGACGCGGTCCAAGAGGCATGGCTGCGCCTGGATCGCTCCGACATCAGCGATGTGCACAACCTCGGCGGCTGGCTGACCACCGTGGTCGGCCGGGTGTGCCTGGACATGCTGCGCTCGCGCAAGTCCCGACGCGAGGACATGTGGGACACCCACGTGCCGGACCCGATCGTCTCCCGCGCGGACGGGACCGACCCCGAGGAACTCGCGGTACTCGCCGACTCGGTCGGACTGGCCATGCTGGTCGTGTTGGACACGCTCCCGCCCGCCGAGCGCTTGGCCTTCGTCCTGCACGACATGTTCGCGATGCCGTTCGACGACATCGCGCCGATCGTGGACAAGTCGACCGCGGCGACCCGACAGCTCGCCAGCCGGGCCCGGCGCAAGGTGCAGGGCGCCGCGCCCGAGCCGGACCTGCCCCGTCAACGCCGGATCGTGGACGCCTTCCTCGCCGCCTCCCGGGGCGGCGACTTCCAAGCCCTGCTGGACCTGCTCGACCCCGACGTGCTGCTCCGCGCCGACACCGGCGGCGGCCCGATCGGCGTGTCGCAACTGGTCCGCGGCGCCCGCGCGGTGGTCGAGCAGGCGCTGAGCTTCGCCCGCTTCGCGCAGTACGCCCGACCCGTGCTGATCAACGGCGCGCCGGGCCTGCTGAACGCGCCGGGGGGTCGTGCGTTCGGGGTGATGGACTTCACCATCGTCGGCGACAAGATCGTCGAGATCAACATCCTCGCCGACCCCACCCGCCTGGCTCGGCCCGAGATCGAGGAGCTGGCCGGTCCCACCGGGCCGGTCGACCCGAAGCTCGGGGGACTGCTGGGGCTGCCCACCGAATGAACCGGCGGACGCCGACCCGACGCGACCGCGTCGGGTCGGCGTCGGGCCGCCCGGATGCCGTCGACGGCTCGACTCCGCTGTGGGGTGGGCCGGTTCGGCTGTGGGACGGGTCAGTTCGGCGGGCCCGTGGTGCTCGGGTTGTTCGAAGCACCGGGGGTGCCCGGGGTGATCAGACCGCTCTCGTAGGCGAAGACCACCGCCTGGGCGCGGTCGCGCAGGTCGAGCTTGTCCAGGATGCGGCTCACGTGGGTCTTCACCGTTTGCTCGGCGAGTACGAGATGGGCGGCGATCTCGCCATTGGAGCGGCCCTGCGCGATCAGCCCGAGCACCTCGGTCTCGCGCGGGGTGAGGATGCCCAGTCGGGTCGAACTCGCGCGGGTGATCGGCCGGTTGCGGGCGAAGTCGGCGATCAGGCGCCGGGTGATCGAGGGCGCGAGCAGGGCGTCGCCGGCCGCGACGATCCGGACCGCGGCGATCAGGTCGGCCGGCGACGCGTCCTTGAGCAGGAAGCCGCTCGCGCCCGCGCGCAGCGCCTCGTAGACGTAGTCGTCGATGTCGAACGTGGTCAGCATCAACACCTTCGGCACCCGGTCGAACCCGCCCGGTTCGCCGAGCAGTTCGCGGGTCGCGGCCAGGCCGTCCAGGTTCGGCATCCGCACGTCCATCAGGACCACGTCGGGCCGGGTCTGCCTGGTCAATCGCACGGCCTCGCGGCCGTCGGCCGCCTCGCCGACCACCTCCAGGTCCGGCTGGGCCGCGAGCAGCGCGGCGAAGCCGGCGCGGATCATGGCCTGGTCGTCGGCGATCACTACGGTGGTCATGCCGCTCCGGGGGTGGTCGTGGCCGGCGTGGCGTCGGCCGGCGGTAGGGGAAGCATGGCAGCGACCCGGAAGCCGCCGTCGGGCAGCGCCTCGGTGTGCAACTCGCCGGCCAGCATGGCGGCCCGCTCGCGCATGCCGATCAGACCTTGGCCGGTGCCGGTGCCGGTGCCGCCCGGGCCGGAATCTGCGGTGTGGTCGTGGGTCTCGACGGGTCTGTTGGGCGCTCCCGCGCTTCCTCTCGCTCCCGGTGCCTCGGGCGTTCCGGATGCGCCGGCCGCTCCGGGTGATCCGGGCGCTTCGGGCGCTTCGGGCGCGGAGTTCACGACGGTGATCCGCAGCGCCGAGGCGTCGCCGGTCACGGTGACCCGAACCGTGGTGCCCGGCGCGTGCCGGACCACATTGCTCAGCGACTCCTGGACCAGCCGGTACGCGGACAGTTGTACGCCCACCGGCACCCGATCCGGCGTGGGCACGGTCTCCGCGACGGACAGGTGCGCGTCGAGGCCGGCCCGGTGCGCGGTCTCGATCAGCACCGGCAGTTCGGCCAGACCCGGTTGCGGGCTGACTTCGGCGCCGGCGTCCGTGTCCTGGCGCAGCACGTGCAGCAGGCGGCGCATCTCGGTGAGCGAGCGGCGCGCTTCGGCCGCGATCGAACCGAACTCGTCGGCGGCGGCGGGTGGCAGGTCGGCGATCCGATACGGAGCGCTGTCCGCCTGCACGGTGATCACCGACATGTGGTGGGCCACCACGTCGTGCAACTCGCGGGCGATCCTGGTGCGTTCCTCAAGGAGGGTACGCCGGGCGTGTTCGGCCTGGCTGATCTCCTCGACCACGACCAGCCGGCGCTGGGCGGCGCCTCGGCTGCCGATCGCCTCGGCGGTGAGCGGGGCCAGCGCGGACAGGATCGTTATCGGCAGCAGGTCGCCGAGCCGGACCGGACCCCTGAGCACCACCAGGGCCGTGCCGGCCGCGAGCAGGATCAGCCACAGCGTGACCAGCACGCGGCGCGGCGCCCGCAGCGCGATCACGGTCAGCACCACGACCAGGCAGAACACCGAGGTCACCGCCCACGGCCACGGCTCGGAGTCGGACACCGGGTGGGTCGGCGCCGCCGTCGCGATCGCCGCGGCCAGCGCCAGCCACCAGGCGGCCAGCGGGCGATACAGGCACAGCAGGACCGGGAGCGCGCGGGCGATGGCGGCGACGGTCGCGCCGGGCGCCGACACGTCGTAGTGCTGGTACAGGTCGAGCCACCCGGCCACGGCGATCAGCAGCGCGGTCAGTGACAACACCCACGTCGTGCGGGGGGTGTGCGGCAGCGGGGCCACCGCGTCCGGCGACATCGCCTCGCGCAGCGCGGCCAGGACGGTCGAGGGTCGAACGATCTTCACGGTTGGTGATGGTATGCCCGGAGAGCCCGGTCGGTCGGGCGGGGCGAGGACGGCGCTCATGGCGATCTCCGGGGTGGGGGCGAACGGGCGTACGGTCGGCGGACGCGCGGATCAGGCCGGTGACACGAACGTCCGGCGGGCCAGGCCCGCCTGTACGTCGGTGAGCGCCTTGATCAGGCACAGGCACACCGCGAAGAAGGCGAGCCCGCCGATCGCGTGCACGGCCCGGACCCCGCCCAGGGTCGGTCCGCCCCACGCGTCGTGATAGTCGCCGTCGCCATACCGGATCGGGTAGGTCAGGTTGCGGAGTGTGTTGCCGTACGCGTACCCGGCCAGGACCAGGGTCGGGATGCCCAGCGCGGCGTCGGGAACGCTGTGGCCAAGCACCCGGAGCGCACCGGGGGCGGCCCGATCGGTTGCCTCGCCCAACCGCGGATCCAGGAACCGCCGGGCCGCCGCGAGTCGCAGTCGAGCCGCGCGGGACGACCCACCGGTGAGCACCAGGCCGATGCTCAACAGGCCCAGCGGCAGTGCGATCAGTGCGTACGCGGAGCGTCGGGCGGCGTGGCGCGGCGAATCGGGCGCGAATCGGCGCAGGACGCGCCGCGAGCGGACGGGGACGGGGGCGTGGCGGGCCGGGGTGAGCGTCATGGCGAGGTCCTTGGGGCGTGCCCACGAGTACGCGGTACGTGCTGTTCGGTACGCGGGCGGTCGGTGCGCGATGCGCGGCGCGCGGGTGCCGGCTTCGGCACCGTGTTTCCCAAGGTAGGAGCGGGCGCGGCGGTGGACATCACACTGCGGCGCCAACTCCGGAGTGATACCGCGGTAGGGGGTCGGCCGACCGGCGGGTTCGGAGCCGGTGACGCGCGATGGGCGGCATGCCCGGGCGACATCGCGCGGGTCGGTACGCCGGACCCGGGCGGTCGGGGCCGCGAAGGGGAGAGAGGTCGGGCGGCGGCCTGCGGCGCCGGGCAACGACCGGGCCGCCGGGTCAACCGAACGGTGACCCGGGCCGATGTGAGAAGAGGATCGGCCCGCCGAGATCCAGGCGGCTGCGGAGACCGGGACTCGAGGCCCCGTACATTTCACCGCCCTTGCGGGCTCCATGGAGTATCCGCGACCTACGCACCGGTGGGCCGACCGGAACCGTAGCGTGCCGGGCCGGCTCGGGGCCAGGCAATTGACGGGTGCCCGGCGCCTCCGGGCGACCGTCGGGGTTTCGCGACGGTCGTCCGGTCAGGACGAGTGCGTCTGCGCCTCGGCGTCCTTCTTGGCGTAGTGCTCACGCTCGCGCCGGTCCGCTCGCAAAATGCCGCGGATCACGAACGTGAAGCCGGCCGCGACCACGAGGAAAGGGGTGAGTTCGGCGAAGGCGCCGAGGGCGTTCAACACGATGACTCCCATGGGTGGTGCAGCCGCACGACCGTGCCACCGGCCGAACCGGTCGCACGAACCGCAGCCGGTCCGCTCCGCCGTTCGTCCTCCGAGCGGCGGCACAACACTACCGCCCACGCCGAGGTCGACCGTCGGCGACCACGCGTCGGCCGTCGGTTGTCGTTCGCGCCGAGGACCGGTCGACCTCGGGAGGACCGCATGGTCGTGGGGCGGCCGTGCTTGACTGACCGGCATGTCGCTGGGCCTGATCGTCCTCTATACGTCCCGACTCGACGCGTGCCGCGACTTCTACGGGTCGCTCGGCCTCGATCTCGTCCGCGAGCGCCACGGCGCCGGACCCGAGCACTACGCGGCGACGCTTGCCGACGGCGTCGTGGTCGAGCTCTATCCGGCGCGGCCCGATCGGCTCACCGGGTACCTGCGACTCGGCTTGACCCTGGACACCTCGCTGCTCCCACCGGGGCGGCACCGGCTGACCGACCCGGACGGGCGAGTCGTCGACGTCTCGGTGATCCGCGGGTGACCCGGTTGCGGGCCTGTCGCCCGGCCTGTTTGCCGGTTCGATTGCCGGTCCGATTGCCGAGCCGCCGGGTCGTCGGGCGTGGTCAGCGGGGGCCGCCGGCGGCTTCGGTGAAGCGGCGGAGGTCTTCGACATGGGCGCCCCAGCCGTCGCGGTGCGCGGCGGCGAGACTCGGGCCGTCCGGGAGGTGGTTCCAGCCGGTCTCGCGGACCCGGAGCTGGGTGCCCGGGCGTGCCCGGGTCAGCTCGATGGTCACCGTCGTGGACACCGCCCAGTCGTCGTCGGCCCAGGTGAACCGCAGCATCCGGCACGGGTCGAGCGCCTCCACGCGGCCGGTGGTCAGGCGGGCCTCGCCGTTGGCCCCGCTCCAGCGCTCGGACAGCCGACCGTTCACCCGCGCGTCCAGATCCAGGTAGCTCCACCACAAGGCGCGCGTGTCCGGGTCCACGAGGGCACGCCAGACCGCCTCGGCGGGCGCGGCGATCACGACACTGACCTCGACGAGCGGTTCACGAACCATGAACCAACGGTAGATCTCGCGAACGCCCACGTCAGCCCGCTGACGGTTCGCGAACGGTTCGCTGAAGGTCAAGTTTGCGCCGTGTGCGCGCCGCGTGCGCCTCCGCGGCCGGAGGGTGCTGCCGCGATGTGGCCGGTACCGGGCGCGCAGGCGATGGTTTGTGGGCGATTCATGGCTTTCGCCGGAAAAAGCGAACCGGCTTG
Source organism: Embleya scabrispora DSM 41855 (assembly GCF_000372745.1). Lineage (GTDB taxonomy): Bacteria > Actinomycetota > Actinomycetes > Streptomycetales > Streptomycetaceae > Embleya > Embleya scabrispora. The sequence continues at coordinate 147,099 of NZ_KB889665.1, forward strand.
AAACGCCCGCTGTCGCCGGCCGATGCGCCCGCCCGCGATTCGTCGATTGGCGATCACCGTGGATGGGGAACGCACAGCCACGGATGCGTAATCCGCATCGCCGGCCATCGGGAGGAATCCGCCCATGCCCCACCCGCCGATCGCAGCTCTGCGAAGCGCGTTCACCGCGTCCGCCAAACCGGGCAGCCAGGACTGGCCCACCCTCGCCGACTTCACCGTGTTCGCCGCAGCCGGCCGCGCATGCGGCCGGGCCCCGCTGATCGGGCTGCCCGGCTGGACCTGCGACGACGCCGCGCGCGTGCTGGCCCTGGCCGAACTGGCGGCGCGCACCCCCGAGGTCGACCTGTCCGCCCATCTGCGCACCCTGTACTGGCGCGGCGACGCGCACGAACGCCGGGCCGTGCTGCGCGCGTTGCCCTACCTCTCGGTCGCCCGGCGGGACCCGGCGCTGGCCACCGCCCTGGTCGAAGACGCACTCCGCACCGGCGACCCCCAGCTGATCGCCGCCGCCCGCTTCGCCGGAGTCGCCACCTCCGAGCCGGGGTAGCCGGACCACCCCCGACGGTCCGACGAGTACTCGGCGCGGCCACACGCGGGTCCCGCAACGTTGACGTCGGCCACCCTGCCACCCCACGGCCGGGGGGCCGACCCCGCCCCAACCGGATCCGCCGCCCCGCTGCGGACTACGGCCCCGGCTCGGGAGAAGCTCCCGCGCGAAGCCTCAGAGCGTGAGTTCGTCCAGCGCCGTCGACCACGACGCGCACAAGGACTCGGCCAACCCCGCGGTCAGGCCGGTGTCGACCACGGCGCTCACGCACAGGGAGTCCTCGAACATGGCGAGAAACATCCCGAACGGCATGCCCTGGGGCATGCCGTCGAAGGGGATCGCGCCGATCATCGGCGACCCGCGGAACGCGTACGGTCCACGCAACCACTGGTGGACCGGGCCCGCCGCCAGGTCCACCTGCCACGGCGACGTCGCCGCCCGCAGGTTCCACCGCGCCCCGGATGCCGGATGCGCCGCCCTGAGCGCCTCCTTGACCAGGGCCAGCCGGCGCGCCGGGTCCGCCTGATTGCACGGCAGCCGTACCCGGGTGGGCCGGGCATGGCCGCCCGGCTCCGTGAGGTCCGCGTCGCCGTCGGCGGAGGGGGCCGGTACGAGGGCCCAGACCGGTCGCGGCCTGCGTCGCCACGGGACGCCCGCGCAGTCCCGCAGCGCGCCCGCGAGCGCGGCGAGGAACAACTCGTCCGGGGTGGCCTCGGCCGTACGCAGTCGCTCGGCGTCCAGACTCAGCCGGCCCAGGTGCCGCGTGCCGGTCAGCCCCCGTGTGGCGAACGGCCGGGTGGACGGCGGGATCAGACGTCGCACGCGGGCGCGCGCGCCGGGGTCGCCGGCCGCGTGCGGGTGCGCCGGCGCGATGTCGATCGGCTCGACGCCGAACAGCCGCCGACTCACCTCGACCAACGACGCGCCGTCGAGCAGAGAGGGGTGCGCCTTGACGATCACCGCCCATTCGTCGTGCGCATGGCCGTGGACGAGCCGGGTCTCCCACAGCGGCCGATCCCGCGGCAGCCGATCCGCCAGCGCGGCGTCCACCGCCACGTCGAGGCGATCCGGGCCGACCTGTTGCACGTGTACATGCCGGGCCGGATCCACCGGGCCGCGTCGGCGATACCCGCCCTCCATGCGGTACGCCAGCATGGGCACCCGCCACAGCCGCGCCGCCACCCCCTCGCGCAGGTCCTCGACGGTCGGCACGAGGCCCCGAAAGCGCAGTACGCACCCGAGTTCGACCGACCCGGTCTGCTCCGCGTCTCCGTGCTCCGGGCGCGCGTGCGGCCGGCCGCCGGTCCGCAGCCCACTGCGACCCGGCCGGACGCAGTCCACCAGGTAGTCGCGATCGATCCCGACGGCCGAGCGCGGCTCGCCGAGCAGCGCCCGCACGCCCGAGTCGTCGTAGCCTCGACGGTGCGTCAGATACGGCGTGGACGCCAGGTGCGCCTCCGCGAGCCGCTCCGCCCCGGTCGGCTCGATGGGCGGCTCGGTCACGAACCGCAGCCGGACCGGCAGGAATTCGGCCAATACCTCGTGAACGACCTCGACCGGCACATCGTGCGGATGCCGTACATGGAAGACATCCACACCACCGCCCCCGGCGACGTCGGCGAGCCGGGTCATCACCCGTGCGGCCTCGTGGACCGGCATGAAGTTGAGTCGGCCCTCCGGCGCCGAGACCACTCGCACCACCGGCCGCACCCGCTGCGGCAACCGCGCCGCCCAGCCCAGTGCCGCGCAACCGCCGGTCACCTCCGCTCGTTCGACCATGTATCGCAAGGCATTTCTCGGCAAACCCGGCCGGTCGGAGACCAGCGTGGTCGGCCGGAAGATCATCGCCGACCGGCCCAGGCGTGCGGCCCAGTCCCGGACGAGCAGCTCGGCCTCGTACCTGGACCGCTCGTAGTCGTTCTCGAAACCGTCGGCGTCATCCGACAGCTCCTCCTTCACCGTGCCCTCGCGCCGGGATCCGGCCACATACGCGGTGCTGATGTGCAACAAGCGCGGTCGGCGCCGCCCGATCTCCGCCAATTCCAGAAGGTGCCGGGTGCCTTCGACGTTGACCGGGCGCAGGTCGGCCAACGTGGCGTCGACCCGGCGATCGCCGGCGCAGTGCCAGATCACGTCGACCGAGTCGGCCAGCGAAGTGAAGTTTGCTCGGAGCAGACCCAGTCGAGGCAGCGTCAGATCGGTCTCGACGATCCGCAGCCGTTCGGGGAGCCGCCGCACCAACTCGTCCGGAGCGGCGCTGACTTCCAGAAAGGCCCGAATCCGGTCCATCGTGCCGCGCGAGCCGGAGTGGGACAGCACGGTGATCGTGCGGTGTCGGTCGAGTAGCTCGCGGAGCAGATGGAGGCCGAGGAATCCGGTGGCTCCGGTGATGGCAACGCGCATGAATCAACAAGCTCCTTGCAGTTCTTCCGGATGGCCCGACGGGGCGTCGTGTCGGCCGTGTCGACGCGCGGCGAGTCCGGCCCGATGGCGCGCTGCGCCGGGGCACGCGTGATCAATGTCTTCCCTGGACGGGTGGGTTCGTCAGGACGCTAGTCGCCCAACGGTCGGCACCCGGGTGGTATTGGGCCAACCGGTGTGTCGGCATCACCCGATCGGGTTTGCGATCGTAGGGAGGTTGATGCCGCGACTCGGGACCGGCCGAGGTGGTGACCGGGAAGCAACGATTGTGCCTCCGCCGGTCGGCCGATACCCCCGAAAGAAGCTTTCTTGACTGTTCTCGCTCGGCGGCACCGCTCGGTGGGTCTACGGTCTGGAGCGGGACGCGCGCCCGGGTCCGCCCGAGGCGCACCAGGACCGGGGGGCATACGCGGATGGACACTTCCCAGGCCGGGGCCACGGTGGCCGCGGTGGGATCGATGGCGTACGGAAGCCACTGCTGCTTCGTGTCGGCCGACGAGGAGATCGTCCGGCTCGCGGTGCACAGCTACGTTCGGGACGGTCTGTCCGCCGACGACCGGGTGTTGTGTCTGCTCGGTCGGCGGGACCGGACCTGGTTGATGAGTACGCTGTCCGAAGGACCCGCGTGGCCGGCCGAACGCGAGGCCGACGGCTCGCTCGTGGTCGTCGATGTCGGCGCGACGCCGCTGTGGGAAGGCGAGTTCTCCCCCGAGGGGATGGCGCAGACGTTCTTCGCGGCGGTGGAACAGGCACTCGCGGACGGCTTTCGGGGCCTGCGGGTATGCGGCGACATGACCTGGGGTCGGGCGGGCGGCGTCGCCTACGACGACCTGCACGAGTTCGAACGACTCGCGGGTCTGGGCCTGCCCGGCCGCCGGGCGATGGGCTTTTGCCTGTACGACCCGCGCGAGTTCAGCTCCGTCCAGGTCGACGCCCAGGAAAGCCTGCACCCGCTCGTCGCGGGTACCGGGCGTGCCCGTCCGCCCAGCCTCCAGGTCACCGACACGACAAAGGGCCTGCGGTTGATCGGCGAGGCCGACGTGGCGACCCGGGCCCTGTTGGAAGAGGCGCTGCGGCGGGCGACGGCGGCGCAGTCGGGACGCGATCTGGTGGTCGACCTGTCCGCACTGGAGTTCGCCGACCTGGGTGCGATGGAATCGTTGTACCGCACTGCCGCCGCGCTGGGCCCGGACCGGCGGTTGGTGCTGCGTGCCGCGGGTCCGGCCGTCCGCAAGGTGCTCGACCTGCTCGGCTGGAGCGGCGCCGGTGGCTTGGTCGTGGACGGGGACCGTCCGTCCGGGGAGCGTAGCGGGGGGACGCAGTGACCGGCCCGAACCACGATCGAGCCCGACCCGGCGGCGGCCCGGTGGAGGTGCTGCCCTTCGGCGCCTCGGACCTGTGCCTGGTGCGCACGATGGTGCGCCGGCACGCCGACGCGGTCGGTCTGGCCGACGACCGACCCGACTGTCTGGTCCTGGCGGTGCACGAGATCGCGGCGTGTGCGGTCACGGTCGGCTCGAAGCCGGCCCTGCTGCGCTGCGTGCCCCGGGCCGGGCAGGTGGTGTGTGAGATCCACGCGAGTGGCGAGGAGCACAACGGCTGCGGACGGCGGGCCTTTCCGCGGCTGACCGACAAACACGAGACCCCCGGCCGCGGCCTGTGGATCGCCCGCGCGCTGTGCGACGAGGTCGAAGTGGCGGAGTGCGCGCAGGGCGTGATGGTCCGGATGACCATGCACCTGACCGCGTCGGGGCACCCGGTCCCGGCCGAGCCGGCCGGGCGACCGGATGCGCGGAAGTCCGCGGCAGCGCCGGCGCGTGGGCCGAGCGCCCCTGAGGGTGGGCGCAATTCGCTGCGCCCACCCGGCCCGATATGACACCGTCGGGCGCGATGACGGATCAAGAGACGATCAGACGAGCCGTGACCTCGGGAGCGGCGGTCGCGGCCGGCCCGGAGCGCACGGCGATCTTCACGGCGGTGCGCGCCGATCGGGACGGACCGGTGACCCGGTTGCTGCTCGCGCTCGCCGACGCCGGAACGGTCGAGACGCGGGTGAGCGCGATCGAACTGCTCCACTCGCTGGCCGAGTTCGGGCGCACGTGGCCGGTCGTCGCCGAGCGCGCCGCGGTGTACGTGGTGGACGCGGAGCCCGGCGTGCGGGTCGCGGCGGTGGCGCTGTTCGTGGCGACACAGGATGCCGAGACGGTGTCGTCACGGTTGCCGGACCTGGCCGATCCGGATGTGCGGGTGGCGGGCGTGACGGCCCTGCTCGGTCGGGCCGGTGCGTTCGAGGACGTGCTCACGGGGCTGCTGGAGGACGGCGATCCGGCGGTGCGGGTACTCGCGGCGCTGGGACTGCTGGGCACGGAGGGCGTGCCGTGGGCGTGGGTACAGGCGCTGGACGAGGCGATCGCGGCCGATCTGCCGACGGCGGTGCGTCGGGTCGGGCTCGGCGCTCGGTCCTGGGGTTCGGCCTGGGCGTGGCGGTTGGGTCGCAACGATCACGAGGAAGAGTGCCACCGCGTCGTGCGACTGCTCCTCGCGGCCGAGGACGCGGGTGTGCGGTGGGTCGGTCTGGACATGGCGTCGGCGGCGATTCGGTTGTGGCGTACCGCCCCGGTCGAGCTGTTGCCCGCCCTGACCGAGGTCGCGGCCGGTGGGGACCCGGCGCTTCGCGCGGAGACGCTGCGGGTGGCGCGGTTGTCGGGCGACCTGTGGCGGGCGGCGGTCGAGCTGTGGGCGGCGGACGCGGACGACGTCGGACGGGCGCTGTCGGACGAACCGGGTGCGCCGGCACCGATCGAGGCGCATGTGCCGGAGTTGCACGCGGTCTTCGCCGCCCGACGGCCGCCCGGCGGGCGATCGGACGTCGAGCCATGGTTGGCGGAACAGCCGATCGACGTGGTCGAGTCCCGGCGCCGGGTCGGCCGGGCGCTGATCGGGCTGATGGCGTGCGGTGGGTTGACCGAGCGTCAGGGCCGGCAGGCGATGGCCCTGTTCGAGTCCGAGTCGGTGCTCAAGTACGAGTTGGCGGGGGTCGTTTGGCGACTGCGGGGTGCCGTGGACGCCGACATCGCCGAGCGTCTCGTCGCCGAATTGTCCGCGGTCGCCGGTGATCAGTACGTGGGCGCACACGCGCTGCCGGTGCTCGCCGACATGGGGCGGCACGCGGTCGGTGCGTTGCCGCGGCTGACCGCGTTGATCGAGGATCGGCGTCGGCTTCCGGTCGACGACGGCAGCGCGGAAGCCGAGATTCGGTTCGACGAAACCAGGCGAGCCCAACTGGTCGTTGTCCGTGATCGGATCATCGCCGACATCCCGTAGGGTCCTTCCGGACGCAAGCGCGTTCGGGCATCCGTACGAAGTCGGATGCGGACAAGGGGAGATGGGCATGCCGATAGGCAGGGTCGCCGTGGTCGGCGGAAGTATCACGGGCTGCGCCTTCGCGCTGGCGGCGGCGCGCGGCGGGGCCGAGGTCACCGTGTACGAGCGCACCACCGGCGAACTCGCCGACCGAGGTGTGGGCATCGCGTTGCACGTCGACCGCTACGTGGAACTGGAGGCCGCCGGCTACATCGACGACAGCACCCCCTGGCGCAACGTGGTCGGGCGCCAATGGCTCGTCGACGACGGGAGTTCGCCCCGGGGCCGGCTGCTCTGGGACCAGTCGGCCGCGTTCCGGATGTACAACTGGGGCCAGTTGTGGCAGGGGTTGCGACGCCGGGTGCCGGCCGAGGTGGACTACCGCGGCGGCACGCCGGTCACCCTGGGCGCGGACGGCGAGGTGGTGCTGCCGGACGGCACTCGGGAGCACTACGACGTGGTGGTCGGCGCCGACGGGTACGGCTCCGCCGTGCGTACCGCGCTGTTCCCGGCCGCCGTGCCGCAATACGCGGGCTACACGATGTGGCGCGGGAGTTGCGCGTGGGAGCACGAGCCGCTCGACCACCTGATCTCGGTCTGCATCCCGAACGGCCAGGGCGTGATGTACCGCATTCCCGGCAGTGCGGGCGACCGGATGTCGTGGGGCCTGTACAGCGCCGTGGGCGGTACGGACAACCCGCGGCCGGCTCTGTTGGAACTGGCCCGCAAGTACTTCCCGCCGTTCTGGGCCGACCTGGTGACCGCCACCCCCGAGAGCGAGACGTTGATCCAGCCGATCAACGACCTGGTGGTGGACGCCTATACGAGCGGCCGCGCGCTGGTCGCCGGGGATGCGGCGGCGATCGCCCGCCCGCACGTGGCCAGTGGCGCGGTCAAGGGCATCCAGGACGCGGTGGCCTTCGAGACCGCGTGCCGGGAGGTGGGCCGGGACGGTTCGTGGGACGAGGTGCTGGCGCGCTATCAGGCGGAGCGTCACCCGGCGGGCGCGGACCTGGTCCGGGTGGCCCGGGCGATGGGCTACGCGATGGTCGAGGACACCCCGGACTGGACCGTCATGACGCCGGAGCACATGGTCGACTGGTGGGCGGCACAGCATGCGGACGACGGCTTCGGCGGCCATGCGCTGGGTGCCTCGATCGGCAGTCGGTGACCCGGTGACCCGGTGGGCCGAGCGGGCTCGGCCGGTGCTGATGGCCGAGCGGCTGCGGCTCAGCCTCGATCGGCGATGTGCATGTTGATGTTGAGCACGTAGCCGTTGGGGTCACGGATGAAGAAGCGGCGCACGCCCCAGACCTCGTCGGTGATCGGGTAGACGATCTCGTAGCCCCGTTCGCGGGCCTGGGCGTAGGCCGCGTCGACGTCCTCGACCTCGATCGACATCGCCGTGCGGCCGGACTGGGCGTCCCAGTCGCAGTCGTCGGTGACCACGATCACCTGCGCGGTCGGGTTGCTCGGCGAGCGGAACATCAGGAACCCGGGCTCGTCCATGGCCGGCTCGAAACCGAGGAAGTCCTGATAGAAGTCCCGGTTCGGGCCGAGCTCGGTGGCGGAGACGCTGGGTACGACGCGCTTGATCCTCATTCGGCCAGCGTAGGCAGACGGACCGACATCACCCGGGCAGCCGGCGATGTCGGTCCGTCGGAGTGTCGCGGAGCCCCGACCGTCCGCGTGTCCATGCCCATTCCCGTGCCCGTTCGGGTCAGGAAGCGTCTTCGAGGTTCCAGCCGATCACCCGATCGGGGTGGATCCGCAGCACCTCGTTGCTGAAGAACCCGACCGCCAACGGCGGTTCGTGGTCGCGCAGCAACTCGGCCCGGCCGCGGATCTCCACGCCGCGCCCCCAGCCCGGCTTGTACGCCCCCGGCTCGTCCGGCGTCATGTCGTCCACGACGAACGCCACGGCCGGATCGCGCTCGGCGTTGCGCCACTTCCGGCTCGCGCTGAGGTTGGGCCCGCCGATGTCGATCGTCCCGTCCTCGTTGAGCCGAAAGCCGACGGGCCGCACCTGCGGCTCGCCGTTGGGCCCTACGGTGGCAAGCCGACCCAGCCCCTGTCCGAGCAGGTACGCCCGTTCGATCTCGGTGTACGTCGCCATGTCCGCCGCGCTCCGTCCGTGTTTGCCGGGCCCCTGAGGCCCCGGCCGCTCGTTTTCGAGCCCAAATCTAGAACCTCAAGCGAACTTGATGTCAAGGATCGTCCGGATCACGTGTCGGGCATTGCGTGCCATCACCGGATTCGTGGTGCGGTAGTACGGCAGCGCGATCACGGCCTGGGAGAGTGCGCGGCCCCGGCCGCGGCGCCAGGTCGCGTCGTCCACACCGAGTGCCTCGCGGAAGACCTGCCTTGCCTCGGTCGGCAGCAGGTTCCAAGCCGGAAACAGATCGCAGGCCGGATCGCCCACCCCCATACACCCGAAGTCGATCACCGAGGTCAACCGGCCGCCACCGTCCACCGGAAGGTTGCCCGGCATCGGATCGGCGTGCAGCCACACCGGCGGTCCGTCCCAGGCAGCGGCCCGCAGGGCGTCCTCCCAGAATCCGGGACCCCGATGGGTGGGGCGGCTCGAAGATCGCCCCGAGGGCGGCGGTAGCGCTGTCCTCGGGGCTCGATCGGGTATCAGTGGCGGGTTTCGATCTTCAGGTCGCCGCGGGTCACCGCGCGCATCCTGTCGCCGGCGAGCATGTTGTGCGGGAAGCCGAGCTCGATCGCGCCGGTCTCGTCGAGGCGCGCCAGTTGAGAGGCCGTGAAGTCGACCTCCAGAGCGCCCAGATTGTCCTCCAGCTGTGCGAGAGTGCGGGCGCCGATGAGCGATGCCGGCACACCCGGGTTCTGCAGGGTCCAGGCCAGCCCGACCTGGGCGGGTGTGCGGCCCAGCTCCGTGGCGACCTCCCGCACGACATCGGCGATGTCCAGGTTGCGTTCGGTGAGCCCGCCGTTGGCGATGTTGAAATCCTTACGGGTACCGTCGTTGACCGCGGTGTGCGTCGCGGTCAGGTCGTCGCGGCTGTACTTGCCGGTGAGCACCCCGCCGGCCAGTGGCGAGTACGGCACCACGCCCAACCCCATCTCACGTGCCATCGGGATCAGGTCGCGTTCCCCGGTACGCTCGATCAGGTTGTACTCGATCTGCAGCGCGACCAGCGGCGACCAGCCGCGCAGGTCGGCGATCGCCTGCATGCGCGACACCTGCCAGGCCGGGGCGTTGGAGATCGCCACGTACAAGACCTTGCCCTGCCGGACCAGATCGTCCATGCCGCGCAGGATCTCCTCGACCGGCGTGGTGAAATCCCACACGTGCAGGTAGAGCAGATCGATGTAGTCCGTGTTCAGCTGTCGCAGACTGGCTTCCACCGACGCGAACAGGCTCTTGCGGTGCGGGCCCCCGGAATTCGGGTCGCCGGGCCGGCGCAGCGCCGTGTATTTCGTCGCCAGCACCAGGCTTTCGCGGATGCCACGGGTGAATTCGCCCAGCAGGCGCTCGGAGCTGCCATCGGTGTAGGTGTTGGCGGTGTCGATGAAGTTGCCGCCGCGCTCGACGTAGAGATCGAACAGCTTGCGCGCCTCGTCCTGCTCGGCGCCCCAGCCCCACTCGGTGCCGAAGGTCGCCGCGCCCAGCGCCAGCGGTGAGACCCGCAGCCCGGAGCGGCCCAGCAGCCGGTAGGTGTCGAGGGTGAGCGACATCGTGTCCTCCTGTGCTTGTGATCCGTTGCCGAGAACGAGTCTGTGATCGCCGCGAGCCGGGGGTAAGGGAAGGAAGCTCCTGGGAACGCCAGTCCTACCCTGGCTGTTGAATCGAACATGACGACCCGCACCGTGGACACAACACACGAGCTGGCCGCGTTCCTGCGGACCCGGCGCGAACGCCTGGACCCGCGCGATCTCGGTCTGCCGTCGCGTCGACAGTCCCGGCGGACCCCGGGATTGCGCCGCGAAGAGGTCGCCGACCTGGCCGGGGTCAGCGTCGACTACATCGTGCGGCTGGAACAGGCTCGCGGGCTGCGGCCCTCGGCGGACGTGGTGGAGGCGCTGTCCCGGGCGCTGCGCCTGACCCCCGACGAACGCACCTACCTCTTCGACCTGGCCCGGCAGCGCCGCCCCCGCAACGCGGACGAGCCCGCCACCACTGCGGTGCCGCCGCTGGCCCGGCTGGTCGCCGACCTGTCGCCGCTGCCGGCCATGCTGATGAACCACCGCTACGACATCCTGGCCTGGAACCGCGAGATGGCGAGGTTGCTCCTGGATTTCGACACCCTGCCGCCGTCGCAGCGCAATTCGATGTGGCTGTGCCTGGTGCACCCGGAGATACGCGAGTTCTACGTCGACCGCGAACGCGTCGTGCGGGAGGGGATCGCCCACCTGCGCGCTGCGTGGGCCGAACATCCGGAGGATCGGGCGTTGACCGACCTCATCGCCGAACTCACCGATCTCGACGAGGAATTCGCGCGATTGTGGGCCGAGCGGGACGTCAGCGTCAACGGCCGCGGGCACAAGGTGATGCGGCATCCCGACGTCGGTGCGATCACGGTGCAATTCGAAGTGCTCATGCCACTACAGGATCCGGACCAGCGGTTGGTGATCTACCGCGCCGCGGACGATGAGAGCCAGTCGGCCTTGGACCGGTTGTGCGCACGGTGACGTCGAACCGTGGGTACGCGCTGAGCGCTCGCGCGTTGGCAGGGAGCCGCCGGTCGAACGCCGCAGGATCAGTCTCGTCCCAGCACCGCGCGGATCACGTGTCGGGCGTTGCCGGCCATCGCCGGGTTGGTGGTGCGGTAGTACGGCAGGGCGAGCAGCGCCTGAGAGAGTGCTCGGCCTCGGCCTCGGCGCCAGGTCGCGTCGTCCACGCCGAGTGCCGTTCCGAAGACCCGCCGTGCGTCGGCCGGCAGTAGATTCCAGGCCGGGAACAGGTCGCAGGCCGGATCGCCGACTCCCGTGCACCCGAAATCGATCACCGCGGTCAGCCTGCCGGTGTCGTCCACCAGCAGATTGCCCGGCATCAGATCGGCGTGCAGCCACGCGGGCGGCCCGTCCCAGGCGGGAGCACGGAGGGCGTCCTCCCACACGGCGGTTACGGCAGCGCAGTCGATGCCCTCCTCCGGGATCTCGCGCAATTCCTCGATCGCCGCCCTGGTCGAGGCATCGAGCCGGGCGAGCGGGCCACCGCGATGGGCCTGCGGCCCGCCGGGGAGGGTGATGCCGCGCATCGCCGTGACGAAGCCGGCCAGGTCCTCGGCGAGCGCCACGGCATTCTTCAGCGCCCCGACCTCGGGGTTGCCGCCCGCCTGCCACCGGTACACCGACCACGGCCACGGATAGCCTCCGGCAGGCTCACCCGCCCCGAGTACCTCGGGGACGGCGGTCGGCAGAAGGGGCGCCAGCCGCGGGAGCCACTCGCGCTCCATCAACACGTCCTCGGCCCCGCCCGCAACCAGCGGCAGGCGTACGACCATGTCCTCGGCCAGCCGGAACATCGCGTTCACCGTGCCCGCCGAGGGGAAGCGCCGTACGGCCGACCCGGCCCACTGCGGGAAGCGCTCGGTGATCAGCGCCCGGACGAGCTCCTCGTCGATGGGATGCATGTCGGGATGCATGGCGGAAGGGGGCGGCACAGTGCTCATGGATGGCCATCCGACCGCCGGCGCCGGCGAGCGTCAAGCCGTTTTCGGGCACGGCGGACCGAGCCGGGCGCGGGTCGAGGGGCGGACTGCGCCATGGCCCGCGCGGCTCGACCCGTGCCACGGTCCGGGCGCCTCGGGCCCGGGGAGCGGGTTTGGCTACGGGATCGCCTGTTCGGGGTCCAGCGAGCCATCCCACAGACTCCGCTCGTATCCGCGCGGGTCCAGGACGATCTCGTTCGGCGGCTCGTTGTCCCGGTGGAAGGTCATCACCGGGCGGTGTGTGGTGTCGTAGGCGGGCCACTCGGTGAGTGCTCCGGTCAGGATGAACTCCACCCAGCGTCGGTGCATTTCGTCGGCCAGGTCCCGAGGCGGAGCGACGACGAGTTCGTCCACGCCGGAGGCGTCCAGGGATTGCCACACGAAGGGGATCTCCGCGATGTGGCAGGCCCCGAGGGGCGGGCCCTCGCCGCGCGTCTTGGGTGTACGCCAGCCGAACTCGTATACGTGGGTGGCGGCGGAGGCAGCGGGCGCATTCGCTCGGGCCTCGGCGATCCGATGGCAGGGAATCCGGAAGAGCCGATCGGTCATCACCGCGGCGAAGACGTCCGGGGAAGTGTCGCGGGGGTAGGGCTTCGCGGAACCGGCCTGGTAGCGCTCGTACATGGTGGCGCTGTCCGGCACGCCGTAATCGGTGAGCCGCTGTTGCCAGGCCGCCGGTGGCACCTCGGTCGAGGCGAGCGGGACGAAGTGACGGTTTTCCTCGATGTTGGTGCCGATCAGCAGCGGAATGTCCGCGCCCGCACCGCGGGCGATCGTGTCGATGGGCCGCCGATGCAACAGCGCGCCGTCGATCACCGGTACGAGGGACATGCCGCAGGTCTGGATGGTGCTGTCACCGTACTTCGCCGGGTCCGCGGTCGCGACGATGTCGTCGTGTACCCGGGTCTGCGCGTCGACGATGCGGGCGGGCGACACGGTGGACAGCCCGGCGAAGGAGGCTTCCACGCGTAGGTCCGCCGCGATCGCCCCGACGACGAGGGCGGCGTCCTCGGGAGTCTGGGCCACGTGCGCGCTGCCGCTCTGCACGATGGCCCGGTGGAACAGATCGCGGCGGCCGGTCGAGAGCAGCGCCAGGATGCTCATGGCGCCGGCCGATTCGCCGGCCACCGTGATGCGGTCCGGGTCACCGCCGAAGTTCGCGATGTTGTCCCGCACCCACTCCAGGGCGAAGATCTGGTCGAGCAACCCGCGATTGGCCGGGGCGGGCGCGTCCGCGATGTAGCCGAATCCCTCCACGCCGAGCCGGTAGTTGATCGATACGCACACGATGCCGTTCCGGGCGAATACGGCGCCGTCGTAGGCGGTTCCGGCCGAGGAGCCGCGCACGAAGGCGCCGCCGTGAATCCAGACCAGGACCGGTCGGCGGACGGCCGGGCCGCGGGCTTGGGTCCAGACGTTGAGGTTGAGCCAGCCTTCTCCCGGCACCGGGTCCTTGCCGCTGAGCAGTTCGTCGAGTGCGCTGTCGGTCGGCCGGGGGGCCGTCGGGCCGAACGTGTGGGCCGGGAGCGGATCATGCCAGACCTCCGGCGGGGCCGGTGCGGCGAACCGGTTGACCCCGGTGGGAGCGGCGGCGTACGGGATGCCCAGGAAGCGGGCCGTGCCGTCGTCGGCGACCAGCCCGGTGACCGGACCGTAGGTGGTCTCCACTTGGAAGATGTCGTCGTTCGGCACGCGTGGTCTCCTCGGGTGTCGGCGCTCCTGCACGTTGTTGCAGCGTCTCACCGAAAGCACCCGAGTCGTCACAGGAATGGGCAAACTGCTCGACGGCCGCGGGATGGGTTCGGGTCTTTCCGTTTCGTTACAAGCGCCGTGTCCGATTTGCTACGGTGTGTGCGGGAGGCTCGCCGCACGGTGATCCCCGTGATGCCTGTGACTCACGCGAACGCCGGGGCCGGCGCGTGGGGATGGACCAACCGGAGATGACATGCCCGCACGACCACTCGGAGCCAACTCCAAGCTGGTGACCGCACGACGCACGCTCGGCCTGCACTCTCAGGCGGGGTTCGCCGACGCCTTCGAGGAACATGCCCTCGCGATGGGCATGCGGCTGGCGGTGAGTGTGCGTCAGGTCCGGCGGTGGGAGAGCGCGGATCCGCCGTATCCGACGCCGGACTATCGGCGGGTGCTGGAGGATCTGTTCGGGAGGCCGCTGAGTGCTCTCGGCTTTACCGCCTCCGACGAGGCGGGCGAAGAGCAGATGAGCCAAGCCTGGCACACCTTCATTACCGAGGGGCCTGAACGTCTTCATCGATTGATGCGGCTGGAGAGCGGGACAGCGACCGTCCGCTGCTTTCAGACGATGTTCATTCCGGGACAACTCCAAACCGCGGACTACGCCCTCGCGATCATCCTCATGCACGACCCCACCTTGTCCATGGTAGAGGCCCGCGAGAGACAGCAACTGCGGATGGAGAGGGCGCATCGGCTGTTTCGCGGCGGCCGACCCGCCTGGTTCGTCATTACCGAGAGCGCTCTGTATCAGCCGGTGGGAAGTCCGGAGATCCTGGCAGAGCAGCTCGACCACCTGGTGCAGGTCATTTCGGAACATCCGCATGTCAGAGTGCAAATCCTCCCGCCCGGGGCGCGATTCATGGCATCCACGCCGTGCTTGATCCTGGAGCCAAAGCGAGGTCGGTATGCCGCCTGGTTGGAACAGTTCGCCGGTTCGCTTCTGATCGACAGACCCGATGACGTCGAGCACTTCGGAGCGACGTTCGATCGCCTGCACACGTCCGCGTTGTCCCAGATGGCTTCCCAGAGCGCCATCGCGGATTGGCGGCAGGAGCTTCGCGGATCCATCGAGTTCAGCGCGAATCTCGTGGGATCAAGGCCGGCTACACCGGAAATGACGATTGCGTCGAAGTTGCGGTCATCAGCTCTGCCCTGGGCATCCGGGACAGCAAAGTACCCCGATCCCCAGTGATATCCGTGGCACATCCGGCCTGGATATCGCTGGTGGACCGACTGCGGCCGCGGTAGCCGACCCTCCGGTCGGAGGCCCGATCCCGGGTCGTGGGACGGGCCTCCGACCGGGTGGGTCAGTCGGTGTGTTTCGGAGTGAAGACGAGGGAGATCCTGCGCTGTTCGCGGTCCATCTCGGCGATGGACACGTCTACTCGGTCGCCGACTTCGACCGGTGGGCCCGTGGGTTCGGTGAGGTGTACCAAGCCCTCGATGCGGTCGCCGATTTCCACGGCCACCCCGATGGGAATCACCGCGGTGACGGTGCCGGTGATGGTGTCGCCGACGTTGTGGGTGTCCGCGTACTGCTGCCAGGGATCGGGTTGAAGTTCCTTGATGGACAGGCTCACTTGTTCCCAGGCCCAGTCGATGTAAAGGACTTTCGCACGGATTTCCCGGCCGATCGGTGCAACCTCGTCGACCGATTCGAAGCGGGTCCAGGACATCTCGGGGACGCGGAGAAAGCCCGGACAACAGTGCGGGGCACCGGCCAGGTCGACGTAGACCCCGACGCGTCGTTGAGTCCGGTCGCCACGACCCCGGTGACGACGTCGCCGACCCGCAACGAGGCGATGAACGTGCGACGTTCGTCGGCCCGTGTGCGGTTGGTTCGCCACCGGGCTCGCAAGATGCCGTCGGAGTCGGGGAGAACGCCGGCCAGGAGCGGATGCCGATCGCACGGTTCCAGTGGAACGAGTGCGGCGCGGTGGCCCGGAGCCGAAATGATCTGGCGGCGGGTCATGGTCGATTCGGCGATGCGTTCGTCGTAGAACCCGCCGCCCGGGTACTGCTGCACGAGCAAGGCGAGGCGTTCCTGGCGCACGATGGCGGCATGGATCGCCTCGCCGTCCTCGGTCAGGTCCGGCCACACCGCCAATCGAGCGCGTGGAGTCAACTCTCGCCGGACCGCGTCAACTTCCGATGCGGTGGTGAGGCGGTGCCAGCGGTACGCGTTGCCGACGCGTCGCTCTTCCAACAGGACTCCGCCGCGCTCGGCGACCAGTTTGGTCGACTCGGCCCAGAAGGCATCGTCGGCGGCTCGGTCGTCGGCGAGTTCGTCGGTGTCCGGATCGTACGGTGAGGCGTCGACCTGTTCGACGAACAGGCCCAGCGCACGCGCACGATTCTCGGCTTCGAAAAGTGCGTCGGCGCTGCCGACGTAGACGTCGTGCTCGTATCCGACGTGCACGAAGAACCCGTCGTCGCCTATCAGTCGACACCAGAGGCCGTGGCCGAGCAGCATCGCCCGCACGAGGCCGAGAGCGGTGCCGAGCGGAACGAGGGCGCCGTCGTGACAGCCGGTGAGGTCGTACGGAAAGAGGCCGACCAGTCCGTGCCCACCGAGCCCGGAGCGCACGGAGAAGGAATGGAAGCCGTTCTTCATCGGGTTGTCGATCGCGAGCCGGTCGATTCCGGCGTCGAGGGCGAATGCGCCCAGTGCTGCCACATATGCGGCTGCGACGCCTTCGCGGCAGTCGTACCGGATGTGCTTGCCGGAGGTCGCGTCGGCCGGGTCGTACGGGGTGATGCGGTACACGAAAGGCGCCATGTCAGCGCCCGGTGCGGCTCGAAGTTGCCCTGAGGGCCGGTCGCGGGTGGACAGGGGAAGTAGTCACCGGCGCAGCGTAGCGGCCTGATCCGCGCGGCGACCAGGGCCGCGGAGCACTGGGCCGGATGGGGAGGTAATGTCCCCGATCGGGTGGAAACAACCGACAAGTCTGGCGGGTTCGGGGGCCGGGTCAGGAGCATGGCGGCGTCGCGGCAGTTCGCCGTTGCCGTTGCCGTTTCGATCGTGGAGAACCGATGCACATGCGTACCTTGGCGCTTGCCGCCGCCCTCTCGCTGACCGCCATCCTCCTCCCGGCGTCGGGCGCGAGTGCCGCGCCGGCCGCGCCGCCGTCGTGCACCGACGGTTCGGTCTGCTTCTGGACCGGCGAAGGGTTCCACGGCAGCACGTGGGAGTGGACCTCGCGCAGCGGGTACCGGGATATGCCGCCGGCCTTCCATGATCACGTCGGTTCGGCCGTCTCCAGTACCAGGGCGTGTTTCATCAACTGGAGCCCGCTGGAGAAGCGCGACGTGTTCAACGGCGACTGGCGCTCGCGCTACCTCGGCGACTTCGGTGGCCGGATCGACGGCGTCGGCCCCGGCGCCTGCTGACGCCCCCTGGACGGCAACGGCCGGTCCTCCGTCGGGGAGGACCGGCCGTTGCGCGGGCGGACTCAGTCGCGGACCGGCACCGTCACCGTGGACGGGTCGTTCGCCGGCGACGAGAAGGCGATCCCGGCGCCGAACGGATTGTGCTCCAGGTAGAGCGGATCGACCGTGTCGACCACGACCGCGAGGCGGTGGCCCGCCGGCACGTCATAGGCCGTCGCGTACATGTCGATGTCGACCGGGAAGGCCACTCCGGGTGCCTTCCCGTGGAAGCTCAGCGGCGAGTGGGTCACCAACTTGCCGACGCCCAGCGGGCCGACGTCGTACAGGTAGGCGAAGATCGTTCCGCTTTCGTGCGATGCGGTGACCGTGGTGTGCAGCTTCGTCGTACCGCGCACCTTCGTCTGCGTGCCGTAGCGGTCGCTCTGCCAGACGCCTGCGAACGCCCTGGGCAGCAGCGGGATCGAGGCGACCGGCGGGACTTGGAGGAACTGGTCGAGGATGCTGGACAGGAAGACCGTACCGCCGTCCGCCCCCGAATCGACGTTGGCCAGGACGCGCTGGGTTCCGCTGAGCGCGATGGTGCGGGTCGAGGACGGCACCGCCGGCCAACTCGGATAGCCCTCGTAGCCGCCGTCGCCGGTACGGGACTTGAGCTGTACGGGCTGCTCCCGGTCGATGCCGTTGTCGACGCCCCTGAGGTGGTGGTCGAACCAACGGGTCGAATCGGCCCACATGTCGTTCGGCAGTCCGAGCAAACCGCCCGCTTCGGCGGTGGCGTGGTCACCGGGACGGAACTCCAGCCTCTTGGGGCCGGTCAACTTCCCGTAGAAGTCCGCATATTGGTTCGGCGGGAAGAGCGAGTCGCCCCAGGCGTTGCCGAGCATGATCGCCGCGCCGTTGGCGTTGATCCGGTCCAGGTAGGTCGCGGGCGAGCGCTTGGCACCCCACGCGAGCATCTCCGCCTCCTTGGCCAGGTTGCCGGAAAGGAAGTTTGCGAGGATCTCGGTGAGTTCGGCGCTGGGTCGACCGGTGAGGAAGCCGGCGCCGCCCAACAGTGCTGCGGCCTGCGCGTGTTCGGTGCGGCCGCTGTAGATCGAGTCGATCAGGTCGGCCCAGCCGCTCATCGCGACGACGGCCTTGATCCGGGGGTCGAACGCGGACGCGAGCAGGCTGATCCCGGCACCGTACGAGACGCCGGCCATGCCTATTCGACCCGGATCGGCGGGCGTGTTGGCCAGCGCCCAGTCGATCACCCTGGACGCGTCGGCGATGTCCTCGGGGCCGGCCGTCTCGATCTCGCCGCCGGACTGCCAGAAGCCGCGCGAGTTGTAGCCGATCACGACGTAGCCCTTGTCCGCGAGCTTTCGCGCGGGGACGACGTACTCGATCTGTGGCATCGCCCAACTGGTCGGAAGGACCACGACCGGGTAGCGGGTGCCGGGCGCGCCGCCGGTGGGTGTGACGACATTGGCGGCGAGCTTGGTGCCGCCGTCGCCGGGGATGTCGACGAAACGCAGGGACGTACCGGCGGCGGCCTGCACGGCCGCCGTCGGGATGTGCGTGGGGACGGTGCCGGCCGCCGCGGCGGGACCGAGGGCGGTCCCGGCGAGGATCGCGGCCGAGACGACGGCGACCGCACGAGCGCGTGGACGCGCACACGCGCGTGAACGCATGCGGAATTGACCCATGAGGGTCTCCTGACGTCATGGTCGGGGCGTGGCCCGACCCGCGAGAAAGCATGGTGAAGCGACGCCCAGGGACGGCGTCTGAAGGTGACTCACGAGTAAGTTACGCGCCGGTAAATCAGGACGGAAGAGCCACGAGGCAGGCCGGTACGCGTTGTTCCGGTGGCGGTGGCGGGCCGGCGGCGCGGCGCGAGTCGGCAGGGTGGGATCGGGGGATTCCTCGACCGCGACGTCGGTGAGCGCTGCTTCCCGTCCCGGTACCGTGGTTCCGGCGAGCGGGGGCAAGCGGGGGTGAGCGTGGAGGACGTCGACGCGGAGACGCGGCGGGCGTGGGAACGGGGCGAGCGCGGTCGGGCCCGGTGTGCCGAGGCGCTGGCCGCGGCGTCGACGGATGAGGGTGCGGACGCCGTGCGCGAGTTGTTCGCGGAGGCGATCGAGTTGCTGACCGACGCGCTCGGCGCGCTGGACGGCGCCGATGCGCGCTGGCCGGAATTCGCCTACGTGGCAGGCATCGCGTACGCCGCGAGCGCGGCACCGACCGGCGATCGGCGGTCCTGGGACCAGGCGCGGATCTGCTTCCGCCGTGCGCACCGGGCCGCACCGGCGGACGCCCACCTGCTCCGGGCGGCCGCGCAGGTGGCCGCCGCCCGGATCGGCCTCGACCCGCGCGGTACACCGTGGCGCCTCCTCCTCGACCCGCCGTCGGCCGGTGAGATCGCCGCCGCACTCGGCCGACTCGGCACCGAGGCGCTGGTGCAACTCGTACCGGGTGCCGCGGTGCTGAGCGGCGCCGACGGCACGACGCGGGTGCTCGACCTGCCCGAGCTCGACTACGGCCTGGACCTGGCCGGGGGCGACCGGGAGAACTGGGCCGACATGCTCGACGCGCTGTGCGAATGGGCCTGGGCCGCGGTGATGGAACCGGTACTGACCGCGCTGCCCGGCTCGTTCGGCCGCGCACCGTCCCTGGTCCTGCTGCCCGCCGGACCGTTCGGCATGGTGCCGTGGCATGCGGCCTGGTCGCTCGTCGACGGCCGCCGCCGACATGCGCTCCAGAACGCGCAGATCTCCTACATCGGCGCGCCGCGCCTGCTGTGCGAGGTCGCGGCGCGGCCGACGAGCGCGCCGGCCCGGCGGTACCCGATCGAGATCGGCCGGGCCGCGGGCGATCCGATCGCGTTCGTGCCGGCCGGCGGACACGACGAGACCTGGCGGGTGGGCGCCGAATACCTGACGGCCGGTACTCACACAGTGGTGTCGACGCTGTGGCCGGTGGACGAGACGACCACCGCGCTGGTGTTGTACATGGCCCACCACTACCTCGACCGCCGCGACCTGCCCCCGGCCCAGGCCGTCCGCACGGCGCAGCTGTGGCTGCGCGACCCCAAGCGTGGAATCCCGTCCGCGATGCCGGCCGAACTGGCCGCCCGAGCCCGCGCGATCATGCCGGACGACCCGACCGGCTGGGCGGGCTTCACCCACTCGGGATGGTGAGCCGAATCCACACGCGACGACGCGCCGCGTCCGGCAGGCCGTCGGCCCCCGGGGCGGTTTCGCCCACCCCGCCTTTCCAAGCGGCCCGCGAGGCGCGTACTGTTCGCCACGCCATCGCGGGAGCTCGGACCAACCGGGCTGAGAGGGCGGCATGGGGTGTCGGCGGTGAGCCGGCGCGCCCGGGGCCACCGACCGCTTGAACCTGTCCGGGTAATGCCGGCGTAGGGAGAGCAGGTAGAGCCATGTCGGCTCCGGTCATCGACGACACACGCCCCGAGGTGCCACACGGCAGTGCCGAGGCGCCCCTGGTCCTGGACACCGCACCGCCCCGCACCCTCGGATTTCGCGACCAGGCGGCGTTCTGGGCCAACCTCGGCGTAAGCCTGCTCGGCTTCTCCGGCGCCCTGTACGTGCTGGCCCCGGCCGGCTACCCGCAACTGTCGATGGTCGCCGCGATCGTCGCGGCCGTCGGCGGCACCCTGATCGGCACGCTCATGGTCGCGATCGCCGGCATCCCCGGCGCCCGCAGCGGCGCGCCCGCGATGACCGTGCTGCGCGGCCTGGTCGGCACGAAGATCTCGTACGTGCCGACGGTGTTCAACATCGTCCAGTGCATCGGCTGGGGCACCTTCGAGCTGCTGGTGATCTCGATCGGCATCGAGGCGATGACCGACGGCGACGGCCCGCACTGGCTGTACATAGTCGCCGCCGGCACGGTCACCACGGCGATGACGCTGCGCCCGCTGGGCATGCTGCGGATCCTGCGCCGCTACGTGACCATCGCGGTGGGCATCGCGATGCTCTACTTCTCGGTCCAGTTGTGGCGCGAGGGCCTGCCACCGATGACCGAGGGCTCGTGGTCCGGGTTCTTCCCGGCGATGGACGCGGCGCTCGCGGTCGCGGTCTCCTGGGTTCCGCTCGCGTCGGACTACACCCGCCACTCGCGCGGCACCAAGCCCGCGTTCTGGGCCGCGTTGAGCGGGTTCTCGATCACCAGCATCTGGTGCTACCTCCTCGGCCTGGTCGCCCTCGCCCAGGTGGGCGGTGACCCGGACAAGATCTTCGACTCGTTCCTGGGCGTCACCGCCGGGTGGGTGTTCTTCGCCGTCCTGGTCGTACGCGAGGTGGACCAGAGCTTCGCCAACGTCTACAGCACCGCGATGTCCATCCAGAACCTCGCGCCGCGCGTGGACCGCCGGGTGCTCTGCCTGGGCGTGGGTGCGCTGGTCACCGCGTTCGCGCTGATGGTGAACGACTTCGCCACCTACGCGAGCTTCCTGTCGCTGATCGGCTCGATCTTCATCCCGCTGCTGGGCGTGCTCGCGGTGGACCTGTTCGCCGGGCGTGGTCGGGCCGGCTGGGACCTGGGCGACCACGCGCCGGCCCGCTGGGTGATGATCGCGCCGTGGGTGCTGGGCTTTTGCATGTACCAGCTGATCAACCCGGGTTCGGTCGAGTGGTGGGCGACGTTCTGGGGCCACATCCAGGACGCGCTGCACATCCACGCGCAGGCGTGGACCTCGGCCTCACTGTTCTCGTTCGCGCTCGCGGGCGCGATCGCGTATCTCGCGGTCGTGTGGGACCGGCGGCGGGCGGTCGCGGCGCGTTGAGGTGGACCGGCCGCGTCGGTCGGGTGCCTCCTCCCGACGCGGCCGCGATCCACGCGCGGACGGCACAACCCGAAGCAGGAGCGCCGCGCGGCCCGGTTCGGGTGCTGAGCACGGGCCCGGACGAAGTTCGCGACCGCGCACTACCCGCGATCCGAGCCGGACCGGCCACCCGAGTCGCCCTCGACCCGGCCACGCTCGTACCGGCGCCGGACGCCGGCGTGGGCCCGGACGTACTGCTCGACCTCGCCGTCACCGACCCGCCGGTACCGGTCCGCTCCGCCGATCAGGGCAGCTTCACCACGGTCCCGCCGCCTGACGTCCGGGACACGCCCTGATCCGTCGGGCCGAAGGCCGAGACGAGATCCGAGGCCGACCAGCGGCGCATGTCGGCGGGCGCGGTGTCGGAGGGGCCCGGATAGAGGCGGTACAGGGTGCCCGGGCCGGCGATCGGGACGTCGCCGTGCACCAGGGCCACGAACGCGCGGCCGGCGGCGAGTCGTTCGGCCGGGTCGAGCCGGATCGCGGTACCGCCGACGCCCTCGCGCACCCGGGCCGCGAAGGCGTCGACGTCCTCGTCGGCGTCCCGGCGGTACTCGGTGACCTCCTCGGTGCGCCGGCCGCGAATCAGTACCCGGTCGGTGGTCGCGGCGGCGATGATCCGGGCCAGGTCGCCGAGCGTGGCCCGGCCCCCGGGGGCGAAGTGGATGCGCAGGTCGCGGGCCAGTTCGGCGAGGCGGTCGGTGTGCCGGAAGACGTTGTGCAGGCCGTCCCGGCCGGACAGATTCAGGTCGGTCCACTGGGCGGTGCGGGCGGTCAGGTCGACGGTCATCGGCACGCAGATCCGCGCGTCGCCCGTCAGGTCGAAGCGTTGCCGGACCGCGCTCGGATCGAACGGGCGCCCGGCGGCCACCGCGTCCAGGTCCTGGAAGCCGGCGAACGCGTCGAGCAGGTCGTCGAACGCCACGTCGTTGTAGCTGAAGACGACCACGACGGCGTACCGGACGTCCTGCGCGGCGAGCTTGGCGATGTCCAGGTCGACGAACTCGGTCGCGCCGTGCGGTGCGGGCGCGTCGGTGAAGTCGCCCGAGTGCACCACCGCGCGGTCAGGGCCGTAGACCAGGTTCGTGTAGTCGCACAGACCGAGGTATTCCCAGTTCGCGTCGTACAGCGCGACCGACAGGTCCAGGTCGACCCGCTGGTCCGCGGCCTGCATCCAGTGCAGGAACAGTCGGATCCGGCCGCCCGGCGGCATCGGCTGGATGCTTCCGCGCGGGATCGCGACCAGTGCCCTGGCGGTGGAGTGCTCGGCGAACGGCGCGATCAGGTCGTCCAGCCCGGCGTCCAGGAACGCGACGTCGTGGCGCGGCAACTTACTTGCCCGGCACGTCAGTTCTTGCTCGATCAGCGCGCAGACCGGTGCGCTGAGGGCGACCGGGACGGGCTCGCCGGGGTCGTTGCGCGCGTACGCTCCCGCGACACTGCCGCGCGGGAACCACACCCGCCGCTCGCCCACCGTACGCTCGGCCCGGAGCCGACCCCACGCGCCCAGCAGCGGACCGGGGCCGACCCGACGCAGCACGCCCGGCAGCGCGGCGGCGAGTTCGGCGGGCAGCGTGGGTTCGTTGCCCGCTCGGACCCGGAGCAGGTGGTGCAGTCGGCGAACCAGTTCGCCGGGACGCCGAACCAGCAGGGCGGTCGCGCCGGCCGCGTCGCCCGCCGCGAGCAGCGTTTCGACCCGGGACGCGAAGGTGCGCACCACGATCCGGTTCGCCGCGACCGTCACCGAGTCGCCGTGCGCGTCGGCGGCGATCAGCAGCGCCGGGCCGGCCCGGTGGGTCCGCGGGTCGGTGCCACGCAGCGCCGCGAAGGCGAGCGCGGCATCGGGGTAGGCGTCGATGTAGTCGAACGGGTGCAGCAGTTCACCCGCGCGAAGCCACGCCTCGCGGTGCCGGCACAGGTCCTCGTACACGTGCTCAAGCGGCAGCCCGTCCAGCACCGCGAGCAGCGTGCGCCGCAGCCGACGCGGCACCGCGCGCAGCCGAGGCGGAGTGAGCAGGTCGGGGTGTGCGCCGGACCAGGCCCACAACACCCGGAGCACATCGGTCGCGGTGTCCAGTCGATCCGCGGGCAGATGGTCGGGAAGCAGGCCGGCGAGCACGACGGCCTTGCTTTCGCGTACCGGGATCTCGGTGGGCAGCCACCGCTCGGCGTCGGCCGGCGCGTGCGCGGCGAGCAGGGTCAGATCGTCCCGGTCCTGCGGCCCGAGCGGCGTGCGTCGGGCGAGTAGGGCCAGCAGTTCGCCGAGCGCGTCCGCGTCGCGGTCGACGCCCAGGCGGAGCGGCGCCAGCGTGCCGGTGATCGGGACGAGCATGTCGGCGGTCCGGCTGCCGGCCGGCGTCAGGTGCGGCTCGCGCAGGCGTATCGGTTCGGCGCACACCGGGCACGCGCGCAACTCGTGGACCGGCGCGCAGGTCGAGCACAACAGGTGCGCGCAGGGCGCGAGCGCGCCGATGTCGCCGGTCCGACCGCAGATCGCGCAAGGCTGGTTCGGCTGGTTGAGCAGGAACGCCCGAATTCGGGTGGAGTAGCGCGCCTGCGCGTAGTTCGGCACCCGCGCCGGGAAGCCGGCGAACAGCGGCCGATGCCGGCGATCGTTGCCCAATCGGGCGTCCAGCCGCGCCAGCAGCCGCATTCCGTGCGTCGCGAGGTCCACCGGCCGCAATCCGCCCAGCGCGGTTCGCAACGGCGCGGTCAGCACATGGCCGCGCTGCACCAGATCCGCTTCCAGCGCGGCGATCCCGCCGGTGTTCACGCCCACTCGATCCGGCCCGACCACCCGCTTCGCATCGACATACACGTTCGCGAGCCGGCGAACCAGCAAGCCGTCGAGATCATCGGCCGCCGTACTCGTATCGACGCGAACGACGCTGCGAACGCCACCACTCATGAACCGGATTCCCCCGAACCAAAGACGAAGCGAGGGCGGAGAGTGGGTGCGCTGTCGGTTATCGAAGAGTGAGAAGGAAGCACACCGCGGAGCCGCCCCCGCACGCCGACCCTAGCGCGACGAACGGTGCGCCGCCGAAGGATTATTCAGCAGGCGAGGCGAGGCGAGGCGGGGCGGGGCGAGGCGAGGCCGAGCGGGGCCGGGCGAGTCGGGCCGGTGCCGGCGCATCGCGTCAGGCGGCGGTCTTGTTCCGGCGGCGGCCGCTGCTCTCCAGGTAGCGGGCGAGGCCGGAGAGGAGCATGCACATGCCGATGTAGATCGGCGCGATCACCATGACCACCGGGATGAACGGGAGGCTGTAGTCGAGGTTGGTGGCGATCTGCTTGCCGGCGTAGAGGAATTCCTCGTAGGAGATCAGGTAGCCCAGCGAGGTGTCCTTGAGCGTGACCACCAACTGGCTGATGATCGTGGGCAGCATGGTCCGGACCGCCTGCGGGATGAGGATGCTCACCATCACCGTGGTCTTGCGCATGCCCAACGCGTAGGCCGCCTCGCTCTGCCCCCTGGGGACCGCGTTGACGCCGCCGCGGAAGACCTCGGCCAGGACCGATCCGTTGTACAGGGTCAGTCCGGCGATCAGCGCCAGACGGGGTTCGACCTTCATCGCGATGAAGATGAAGAAGATCAGCACCAGCACCGGCATGGCCCGGAAGAACTCCACCACCAGGCCCGAGACCCAGCGGACCACCCGGTGGTCGGAGAGCCGGCCGGCCGCGAACACGGCGCCGAAGGCCAGCGAGAGCACCGCGGCCCACGCGAAGATCTGAAGGGTGTTCCGCAGACCCCGCAACAACAGCTTCTGCACGCCCACGTATTCGAACGGCGCCCACTTGTCGTAGGCGAACTGGTCGGTGTCGAACAGCTTGTAGACCACCCATGCCAGCACGCCCACCAACAGCGCGGTCACGATCCAGCCGTAGGTGCGGTGCCGGGCCAGGGCCTTGGGTCCGGGGACGTCGTACAGGGCCGAACTCTCGGTGCTCATCGGGCCACCTCCAAGCGCTTCTCCAGGAAGCGGAACAGAGCGCTGATGGACAGCGTGATGATCAGGTAGCCGACCGCGATCCACAGGAACGTGACGACGATGTCGTAGCCGAGTTCGTTGAGCGTGCGGTACGTGCCCAGCAGTTCGACGACGCTGAACGAACCGGCGATCGCGGTGTTCTTGGCGAGCGCGATCAGTGTGCTGCCCACCGGCGGGATCACCGCGCGCAGCGCCTGCGGCAACACGATCAGGCTGAGCGTCCGGCCGAAGTTCATCCCCAGACTGCGAGCCGCCTCACCCTGACCGACCGGCACCGTGTTGATCCCGGAGCGAACCGCCTCGCAGATGAACGCCGAGGTGTAGCAACCCAGGGCGAGCACCGCGAGGGTGAAGAACGGGAGCACCACGCCGAATCGCGGCAGACCCAACACGACCGCGAAGAACAGCAGGGTGAGCGGGGTGTTGCGGAGCACGGTCACCCACACGCCGCCGAGGATGCGCAGCGGACGGACCGGGGACACCCGGCACCCGGCCATCAGCACCCCGATCCCGAGTGCGATCGCCGAGGAGGCCAGGGTCAGTTCGAGCGTGCCCACGAAGCCCTTGCGGAACAGGGCGAAGTTGTCGAGCAGGACATTCATCGTCGACGCCTTCCGCTAGTACCGGTCCACCGGTGGCGGCTGGGGAGCCGGTACGCCGGAGAGGCCGAGGGTCGAGTCGTAGGCGCGTTTCCAGTCGCCGTTCTGTTCGTGCGCGACGATCGCGTCGTCGAGCGCGAGGCGGAAGTTGCGATCGCCGCGCGGCACGCCGATTCCGTACGGCTCCTTCGAGAACGGCTCTCCGGCGAGCCGGAGTTGGTCGGGCACCTTGGCGGCGTAGCCCTTGAGAATGGTGTCGTCGGTGGTGACGGCGTCGACCTGAAGGCTGATCAGGTTGTCCACGCAGACCGAATAGCTGTCGTAGGCGACGGCGGTGGCCTTGGGGTAGTCGGTGACCAGGCGCTGATACGGGGTGGAGCCGGCGACCGAGCAGACCTTCTTGCCGGCCAGGTCCTGCGGGCCGTTGATGTCCTTGTCGTTCTTGCGGACCAGCAACGCCTGCCCGGCCATGTAGTACGGGCCGGCGAAGCCGACCAGCTTCTTGCGGTTGTCGTTGATCGTGTACGTCCCGACGTAGTAGTCGACTTCGCCGTTCTGCAAGGACGTCTCGCGGTTGGCGGAGGTGATCGTCTTGAACTCGATCCGGTCCGCCGGGAAGCCCAGTGACGCGGCCACCATCTTGGCGATCTCGATGTCGAAGCCCGAGTAGTAGCCGGTCGCCGGATCCTGCTGGGCGACATAGGGCTGGTCGGCCTTGGTGCCGACGATCAATCGCCCGCGCGACTTGGCCGCGCGGAAGGTGGGCGAGTCGACGGTGACGTCGGTGGCGACCTGATAGGACGGCAAATCCTTGGGCTTGGGGCCCTTGGGCGGGGGAGTGCCGGACTTGCCGCACGCGGCCAGCAGCAGGGCGGCGAGGACGAGGGCGAACAGGGCCGCGATTCGTGGTGTGTTGCGGCGGGCGATGCGGGTGGTCCGGGCTTGGGCCCCGGTTCGGGTGCGCATGTCCGACCCCCGTCAGTGCTTGAGGATCTTGGACAGGAAGTCCTTGGCCCGGTCGGTCTCCGGGTGGTCGAAGAAGTCCTCGGGCCTGCGCGATTCCATGATCCGACCGTCCGCCATGAACACCACACGATTGGCCGCCGAGCGGGCGAAGCCCATCTCGTGGGTGACCACGACCATCGTCATGCCCTCGACCGCGAGTGTGCGCATGACCTCCAGGACCTCGTTGATCATCTCCGGGTCGAGCGCGGAGGTCGGCTCGTCGAAGAGCATCACCTTGGGGTCCATCGCCAACGACCGGGCGATGGCGACCCGTTGCTGCTGGCCGCCGGAGAGCTGCGCCGGATACTTGGGCGCCTGGTCGGCGAGGCCGACCCGGTCCAGGAGTTCGCGGGCCTTCTTGTCCGCCTCGGCCTTGCTGCGCTTGCGTACCTTGATCTGTGCCAGGGTCAGGTTCTCCAGCACGGTCTTGTGCGCGAAGAGGTTGAACGACTGGAACACCATGCCGACCTCGGAGCGCAGCCGGGCCAGTCCACGACCCTCGGCGGGCAGCGGCCGGCCGTCGATGGTGATGCTGCCGGAGTCGATCGTCTCCAACCGGTTGATCGTGCGGCACAGCGTCGACTTGCCGGAGCCGGAGGGGCCGATCAGGACGACCACCTCGTTGCGGGACACCGTCAGGTCGATGTCGCGCAGTACGTGCAGCGACCCGAAGTGCTTGTTCACGCCTGAGAGGACAACGAGTGGGTCTTCCGAAGTCACAGGTATTCGACTCGCCTTCGACACGAGGGCAGGGGCCGTGCGCAAGCGCACATGCCCGGTGCATGGACCCCGGCGGGTCGATTCAGTCGCGTCGGCGCCGCCAACCCCTCTAACGGCCGATAGAGTCCCCTCGCACGGGTGACACGTGCATGGTCGGCGGCCGGCGGGGCGCCCGAATGGTTGGGTGCGCGGGTACGAGTGCGTGGATTCGGGCGCGGGATCGGGTCGTTGTGCGCATCGGTACACGTGTCGCGCACCGGCGGGCGCGGGTTCGGACGGAGCGGGTCGAGTCGAGGGAGTCGTCGATGGCCAAGGTCAACATCAGTCTGGACGCGAACGTCGTGATCGAGGTCATGGTCCTGTCGGGCGTGCGCAACGCACAGGACGCGATCGAGGCGATCGTGCTCGACTACATCGCACGCGGCCACCGCACCGAGGCACTGACCGGCAACGTCGAGGAACACCGGCGCACGATCGAGGAGCGCGAGCAGCGCAACCCCGTCATCGAGTAGCCGGCCCGGCCCGGTCGAATCCGGCGGGTCGCCACGCGGCTTGCCGCGTGCCGGGTCATGCGACACGTCGCGCCTCTCGGCGCTGCTTGTCACGCGCCCGTCGCGCACGTGTCACGCTGCCTGTCATGTGTCGCGGTCGCTTTGTTCCGAGCCGCTGTGTCGGACCCGAGGGCGCTGCGCGAGAATGGCCGGTGACACGTGCGACAGGGAGCCACGGGTCGGGCCGGCGGGGACGAGGTGCATACGCATGCGGTTGTGGCTGTCCTATTTCGCGTTCATGTCCTCGGTGGGCTTGACCAACCGCACCAGTGACATCTGGCGCAGCGCGCGTGTGGCCGACGACATCGTGTCGGCGTTTCGCGCGGTGCCGCTGGGTGACCCGGCTCGGCGCGGGCTGGTTCGGGCGATGGGGCTGGTGGCGATCCAGATGTGGTGCGTGTCCATCGTGATCGCGGTGTCGCCGTGGTTCGCGGCGGACGACGAGAGCCCGGCGGCGTTCTGGGGATATCTGTCGATGGCCGCGGTCGTGGTCCTGCTGGCCGTCGCGGTGATCGAGGCGACGGTGATCCTGTACAACCGGCCGCGCAACCTGGTGGCGCCGCACATGCGAGCGGAACGCGGCGTACTGCGCTGAAGGCGCGAAACCCGCCCGGGCGCCGGTGGTCCGAGGCATGTGGGGCCGGCGCGCAGGTCGGGGCGGGCGGGTGACCCGCGGTGGGAGCTCCGATCGGGTACGAAAGACTGTGCGCATGACGATCACATCGGTGACAGTGCGTCGACATGTACCGGACCTGGACGCGGCGATCGCGTTCTACGAGCGGCTGAGCGGTGAACCGGCGGCCCGATTCGCTTTCGCGGGGCTGGAGTTGGCGGCCACCGGGCCATTCCTGGTGTTCACCGGCCCGGACGAGGCGGCGGCCCGCTTCGCCGCGGTGGCCGCCACCCTCGGCGTCGAGGACCTCGACGCGACGGTCGCCGACCTGATCGCCCACGGCGCCACGTCGATCGCCCCGCCGACGGCCACGCCGAACGGACGCCGCGCGGTCCTACGGCACCCGGACGGCGGCGTCTTCGAATACGTCGGCATCTGAGCGACCGGGTCGACACTTGGCGCGGCCAACAGGTTGTAGTGAGTGATGGCACTTCGTGAGCGTGGTGTGGAAAATGTGTGGCCGGTGGTTCGGAGTGCCTGGCAACGTGACGCGGCATGGTGATGTTGCGGCGGGTTCGGGCCGACTTCGATGCCGCTTCGTTGGTGGTGTACCAGGCTTATGCGCCGGCCATCGCCGAACCGGCGTTGCGGGAGGGGCGGTTCGTGGCGCCGTTCTCGTTCGGGCGGATGACGTGGGTCAAGCCGTCGTTCCGCTGGTTGATGCACCGTAGTGACTGGGGCCGGAAGGCGGGCCAGGAGCGGGTGTTGGCCGTGCGGATCAGCCGGGCGGGATTCGAGCACGCGCTCGCGCGGGCGGTGTCGACCGAGGGGTCGGTGGCGGGCGCGCCGGTGCACGTGCAATGGGATCCGGAACGGTCGTTGCGCGGCGCGGCGTTGAACCACTACAGCATCCAGGTCGGGATCGGGCGCGAGCTGATTCGTACCTTCAACGACGAGTGGATCGTCGGCATCACCGACCTGACGCCGTTGGTGCGGCGGGTGGCCGGGCTGCTCAAGGACGGCCGGGCGGCTCAGGCCCAGCGGTTGTTGCCGGCGGAGAAGCCGTATCCGCTGCCCGCACCCCTCGCGCGTCGGGTCGGCGCGGACGGCTGAGGGGCGCGGGGGCGGGTACGCGGTAGCCGGAGGCGCGCGCGTACCCGGATGGCGGTCAGGCGTGTGTGCCGCCGTCCACGCGGATTTCGGTGCCGGTGATGAAGGCGCCGTCGTCGGAGGCGAGCATGGCGACGACGCCGGCGATGGCGTCGGGACCGGCCATCGGGGCGCCGCCGGATTCCAGGTCGGTGGCCAGGATGGGGGAGAGCTTGGCGAACAGCTCCCAGTCGGTGTCCGCCGGGAGGTATCCCGAAGTCGCGTCGGTGATACCGGACTTGATGCTGCCCGGCGCGACGTTGACGGCACGCAGCCCCTGCTTGCCGTATTCGAGGGCGAGGGCGTGCGTGAAGGACTGGATGCCGCCCTTGCTGGCCGCGTAGGCCGCCATGTACGGGTGGGCGAAGGCCGCCGAGGTCGAGCTGAAGTTGACAACGACGCCGTTGCCGCCGGCCAGGAGGGCGGGCAGCGCCTCGCGCGTCACCAGGAACGTGCCGGTGAGGTTGACCGTGATGATCCGGTTCCACAGGTCGAGCGAGGTCAGGTGGGTGTGCTCGGTGCGCAGGATGCCGGCGGCGTTGACCAGGACGTCGAGGCCGCCGAGTTCGGCGACGGCGGTACGGACGCCTTCGGCCGCGGAGGTCTCGTCGGCGATGTCGACCACGAGGGTGGTGAGGCGCTCCGCGGTGCCTTCCGTCGCGGCGATTTCGCGGGTCTTGGCGAGGCCGTCGGTGACCACGTCGGCCGCGACGACCCGGCCGCCCTCGCGGAGCAGCCGCAGGGCTGTCGCCTGGCCGATGCCGGAGCCGGCGCCGGTGACCAGGATGCGGCGGGTGTCGAAGCGGTTCATCTGAATGCCTTCTTTCCGGACGGGCGCTTGGTGTCCCCGTTCCTGCACGCTACGCCTATCATGCACGTTGTGCCATTAATTCCCCCCGGCGGCATTAGACTGAGCGGATGGATGCTGCTTCGGTCGGTACGGATTCGGTCGGTTCGGACCGGGTGCCTCGTGCGGCTCGCCGGGGAGGGTCCGCCCGGGTCGGGCGGCCTTCGTTGACCGAGCGGCGGAAGGCCGATACCCGGACCGAGGTGTCACGGGCGGCGGTCCGGTTGTTCGCGGAGCGCGGGTTCGACGAGACGACCGTGGAGGACATCGCGGAGGCGTCCGGGATGGCACTGCGGACCTTCTACCGCTACTTCCGGAGCAAGGAGGAGACCGTCGCGCCGGTGTTGTCGGCCGGGATCGCGGACTGGGTGGACCGGCTGGCGGCGTGTGATCCGGCGGTCGGGCTGCTGGAGGCGATGACCACCAGTTACCGCGCGGCGATGCGGCATGCGCGGGAGGTGGACGGGGTCGACGACGCGCAATTGCGAGTCGTGCTGCGGACCGCGGACGGGCATCCGGCGTTGCGGGCGGTGTGGTTGGGGGTGCACCACGACTGCGAGGAGCGGTTGCGGCCGGTGATTGCGGCGCGGGCCGGGGCCGGGGCGGACGGGTTGGCGGTGGACCTGGCCGCGGGCGCGGCGAACGTCGCGGTTCGTGTGGCGATGCGGCGGTGGGCGCGGGAGGGGCGGGGGGACGCGGCGGAACAGGTGGCCGACGCGTTGTTGCGGGTCGCCGAGGGGGGCCTCCTGCGCACGTGAGGGTGGGGGATTTGGCCTCAGTCGCCGGCCGGGTGGTCATGTTTGGGGGATGGCGGTCAGGGTGGGGGGATTCGGAGTGGAGGTGGGGGTGGGGGCGGGGGGTGGTTTCGGTAGGGATATGGCTATGGTGAGGCCGCCGTGGTGGTTGGCTGTTGTGGTTATCTGGGCTGCGTGGGCATGGACTATGGCTTGGACGATGGACAGGCCCAGGCCGGAGCCTTGGGCGGAGCCTGTGCGGTTGGGGCGGAAGCGGCGGAAGGGCTCGAAGAGTTCGGGGATGCGGTCGGCGGGGACGATCGGGCCGGTGTTGCGGACGCGGAGGGAGCCGGCCGAGACGCCGACCGTGACGAAGCCGCCCGCGTGGTTGTGTCGTACCGCGTTCTCCACCAGGTTGGTGACCAACTGGCGCAGCAGCAGCGGGTCGCCGGACACCACGCTCCCGGCGAGGTTCGCGTCGACCCGGACTCCGGCGCGTTCGGCCGCGGGTCGCGTCTGACGGAGCACGTCGGCGGTCAGCTCGTCCAGCGCGACCGGCGATGCCTGGACGTTGCCACGCTCGCTCACCGCCAGATTCAGCAGCCCGTCGATCAGGCGCTCGGTGCGCCGATTCAGCGCCAGCAACTGTTCGCGTGTCTCGACGACATCCTCCGGCGAGTACGGGTCGGCGAGGCCGATCTCGATCGCCGTACGCTGGATCGTGAGCGGGGTGCGCAACTCGTGTGAGGCGTTGGCGACGAACAGCCTCCGGCTGTCGAAGGATTTCTCCAGTCGATCGAGCATCCCGTCGAAGGTGTCGGCGAGTCGCTTGAGTTCGTCGTCCGGCCCCGGCATGGCGATCCGCTCGTGCAGGTTGTGCTCGGACAACCGGCGCGCCGTCGCGGTGATTCCGTGCACCGGGCGCAGTACGCGGCCGGACATCCACCAACCGACCAGGATCGAGGTCGCGGCCAGCAGCAGCAGCGCCGCGATGAGCACGGTCAGCAGTTGACTCATCGTCACGTCCTGGCCGGTGTCGACTGCCCGCCGGATCGCGTCCGCAGGGATCGTGGTGGCCTGGGCCTGCGTACCCGGTGGTGGCTGCGCGGGCTCGGCCCGGCCCACCTGCGTCGGGCCGCACCCGCCCGTGTACAAGTACGCGGACGACGCATCCACCGTCAGCGTCCTCGCCAACGCGATCGGCAACCGCTGGGACAGCCGCTGATCGACGAACCAGTACACGATGCCCAGCAGCACCGTGCCGACGACGAGCGACATGCCGCCGTACATCAGGGCGAGTCGGGCCCGCGCCGAAGGCCGGCGAAACAGCGCCCGGGAGAACAGCCGTGCGTCTGCGATCGCACGGCTCGTCCGGGATCCCCTCGGGCCGCTTCCACCACGTCTGTGCCGTGTGCTCATATCAGGTATCCCGAGCCCGGCACGGTCCGGATCACCTGGGGGTCGCCGAGTTTGGCGCGCAGCTTGGACATGGTCACCCGTACGGTGTTGGAGAACGGGTCGATGTTCTCGTCCCATACCCGCTCCAGCAGTTCCTCGGCGCTGACCACCGCGCCGTCGGCCGCCATCAGGGTCGCGAGCACCGCGAACTCCTTGTGCGCGAGCCGGATGTACTCGCCGTTCCGGGTGACCTGACGCCGGGCGCTGTCCAGCACGATGCCGTG
>NZ_KB889666.1 GCF_000372745.1 Embleya scabrispora DSM 41855
CGGTGTCGGGGTCGCCCGCCCAGACGAACTGCTCGTCGTCGGCCGTGACGGTCATGCCGTGCTCGTACAGGCTCACGGCGCCGCCCGCGATCCACGCGTCCCACGCGGTCTCCAGTTCGTCGACGAGCCGGCGCGGACCTCCCTGGGAGGCGATCGCGCACCCGTTCGGCGGCGTGGAGATCGTCGCCCAGGACCGGGCGCCATCGTGGAGGCGGGCATGGACGCCGCCGGTGTCGACGGTGGTGTCGAACAGGACGTCGGGCAGGCGCAGGCGCAGCGCCCACATCAGGTGGGCGTTGTCGTGCAAGGGGCGTAGGTCGCGGGTGAGGGCGCGTTCGTGGTCGGGGTCGCGGTCGGCGCGGACCCTGCGGTGGGTGGGGGTGGTGGGGGTGCCTCGGGCGTTCATGAATTGGGCGAGGCCATGGAGCCATCCGCTCGCCGAGCGGCCGTCCTTGGCGGTGGTGAGGGCGAAGTAACCCAGGCGGGTCCAGGGGAAGACGATGTCGCCGCCGGGGGTGGTCTGTTCGATCCAGGCGCGGGGGACGCGTTCGACCGCATAGGTGGCGATCAACCGGTCGAAGGGGGCGGCCGGGGCCCAGCCGAGGGCGCCGTCGCCGACCCGGACGTCCACGCGGACTCCGGCCCGGGCCAGGGTCGCGGCCGCGCCGGTGGCGAGGGCAGGGTCGGTCTCGACGCTGGTGACGTGTCCGGTGGGTCCGGCGCGGTGGGCGATCAGGGCGGCGTTCCAGCCGGTTCCGGTGCCCAACTCCAGGACGCGGTGGCCGGGTTCGAGGTCGAGGGAGTCGAGCATGTCGACGACGATCGACGTGCAGGACAGGGACGAGGACGGGATGCCGTCGGTGATCTCGGTGATCGTCGCGTCGTCGGGTCCGGCGTGGACGAGCCGGGCCCAGGCTTGCGGGTCGTCGGCGCGGGCCACGCGCCGCCAGGCGTGGCCGTCCCAGGTCCACAGAGTGTCGGGCGCGAAGGCGTCGCGGGGCAGCGCGTCGACCGCGTCCCGCAGCCACGGGGAGTCCTTCGGCCACGCGTTGCCGGTGTCCATCGCCGCGAGCGCGCGGCGGCGATGGACACCGATGTTCTCGGGGTCGGCGTTCACTCCTGCCGGTCCTTCTTGTGCTTGCCCTTGGGGTCCTCGGGCTTCGGTACCCGGCCGTCCCCGTTCCCGGGAGGCGGGTCGCCCTTGTCCAACGGCTGGTCCGGCTTGCTGTGCTCGCCCACCGCACACCCCCTGGGATCGTCACGCTCCGGGGTCCCATGATGACGCGACACACACCTCGAGGGGAACCGGCGAACACCCGACATCGCGGTCAGGTCCCTTCCTCGGTGGCGCGGGCATCGGGCCCGTCGTCGAGTTCGCGTTCGTGTTCGGCGATCCGCCGGTCGACCGCGCCGTCGCATGCCGCAATCTGCTCCCGGCAGTGACGCAGCAGGAGCTCCGTGGTGGGCTCCGGGTCGTCGGTGCGGCCGATGATGTGCAGGAGGGATTCACGCAGTTGCCAGTCGGCGCCCTGGTCCCAGCGTTGCTCGTCGAACGCGTCGTCGCCCGGCCAGTCCATGCGGACGACGATCTCCTCCCAGTCGGTCAGGTCCTCCGCCGCCCAGGCCCAACGTTCGGTCGGGGTCGGGTCGGGCACACCGGAGTCCTCGACATACACGGGGTGGTCGGCGAGTACTACGGCCGCGTACTCCAGGGGGATGCCGCCGTGTTCGACGGCCCACCCCACCCCCACACGGCCAAGGCCTCGACGAACGACGGACTCTCGGAGGGCGGGATGCCGCGAAACACGATCGTGTGTCCCTTCCTTCGGTGGTGCGCCGCACACCCTTGGCTCACGCTGTTCGATCGAAGTCGGCGCGGCGACGAACGTTCGCGGCGGATGGCGTAGGGCGTGGCCGGGTCGGCGGCCGGCCCGTGCCGTGGCCGGTCCCTCGATGCCGGCGAACTCGATGGTGTAGCAACCCATCGCCCGGCCGCCGTGCAGCAGGGGGAAGTATCCGCGCGCTCCCTCGCCGGGATGCACGGTGACGCCCGGATAGGCACGCTCCACCTCTTCGCCCGAGCCGAAGATCCTGGCCCTGGCCGTGGCGACCGTGTCGGTCTCCGGAGTGCGCCGGGACAGCGGCGTCCCTTCGATGTCGCGGACCGCATCGCGGGGCAGACCGGCGGCCCCCGCCACGTGCAGCCGCTCCCGCTCGACGACGGACAGCGCCGAGGCCCTGCCGCCGAAGGCCTGGACTGGGGGTTGGCTCCGTGGGCCTTTGGGGGTGGGGGCGATGTGCCGGGCGGGCGGGCGGTGGTCGGTCGACCACCGCCCGCCCGCCCCTGACGTTGCGTCAGGGCGCTGGGTTCAGCGCCCTGGGGGTCTCGACGACGCCGGGACGGTCGTCAGACCTGTTCGAGCCAGAACATGTCGGCCGTATAGCGGTGTTGTTCGGTTACCGCGCCGACCACCGAGAAGCTCGGGATGGAAACGAACATCTTGGTGTGCTGGACCTGCATGACGAACGGCCGGGGGTGCGCCATGGGGCCGTCGCTGAAGAACAGCTTGAACCGCTGGCTCGCAAGGTTGTTGCAGTCCTCGACCTTGAGCATGGCGCCCTCGTAGGCGGCGCCTCCGGTGACGCCCATGCACCACGGGCCACCGGCCCACCTGGTGACGAACGTGTACTCGAAGTCGTCGATGGGCCCGCCGAAGACCGGCCGGGTGCGGCACATCGTCCACTTCTCGTCGTCCCAGTCGTTCCAGGGCATTTGGATGACCCTACCGTGCAGGGGTTCCCAGCGATTCTGGTCGAAGTCGAGGAGCATGCCGCTGTTGGTGTGGATGATGTAGACGCCCCCACAGTCCATGTCGGACGGCCACGACGGGCCGGCCTGGGCGGTGGGCGAGGCGGTGAGGAGCATCGCCGCCGCGACGATCGTGGTGGTGACCGCGGCGACGAGGCGCCGGATCGGTATCGGGGTTCGGGTCGTACGCTTCATCGGTTCCCTACCATTTCGGGGTTGGTGGGACGGGGTATGGGACCGGTCAGCAGTGCAGGCGGGCACGGGCGACCGCGCGCACGGTGCCGGGGGGTTCGGCCTGGGCACACGAGACGGTGCCCTGATCGGGGAACGTGAAGGTGACGTACGTTCCGGTGCCGGCGGGGCCGCCGACCCAGACCCACTTGCCGGTGGTGGGGCCGGTGCGGCCGCAGATCTCCAGGAGCCACTGGCCCTCCACCCGCTCGGTGCCGCGGTAGAGCCCGTAAACACCGGGTTGGTTGAAGTGCACGTTCTCCGTCAAGGTGCTGGTCGTGGTGCTGCCGGCGCTGGTGGCGACACTGAGACCGAACTTGGTGCCGACGCTGCCGAGGGTGGTCTTGTCCTCGGACGAGAAGTCGACGCTGTTGTTGACCGATGTGCTGACCGAGTTCACCTGGGTGAGCGTGCGGGTCTGGTCGATGGAGGTACCCGGCGCGACGGCGAAGCTGTCCCACTCGGTGATGACCGGCGTGAGCACCGCGGTGATGGGCGTGCCGCGATAGCGGGTGACGTTCGGGTTGCAGTCGGGCGCATCCGCGTACGCGGGGGCGGCCTGGATGCCCACGGCCATGCACGCCAGCGTCGCGAACGCGGCGGAAACGGCCAGCGAGCGCCGCAATATCGGACGGGGAACACTACTCGTGCTCACGAATCGACCCCTTCGATGGACGGAGCCGCTTCCTCCGCGCCGGCGAGGGAGCGCGTCGTTGCGGGGGCGGCCCGCATGAGCGTGACATCGGTGAGGTGAACCCCCCATCAACTCGTAGGATGGAAGCCGAGGACATCCCACCGGAGGAGTTGGTGGTGACCGGTGATGCCGTGGTGACCATCCGGCGTCATCCGGTCGCAGGATTGTCGGAACATGCGATCTTGTGGGAATGGCGCATCGCGTGCACGCCGGCAGCGTTTCGATGTCCGCGCAGGCCACAGGCCGTGTGAAGGGCATCCTGTGCGGGCGGGTCCCGCGTCGAGTGGCGCGGGCGGGTGCCGGCTTCGGCGGCCGTGCCGGATGAGACCAGCGGAGGATGGCCCCGAGGTCGAGCACGCGCGTCGCGGCGGCCGTACGACTTCAACAGCCGGCGCGCGCATCACGCCTGCGTGCGCACGCGTGCACGTCGCCGTCGATGTGGCGGTAACGCGACTTGCCTGGCGGGTCCGCGACTTCGTTCCATCCGGGCGATGCGTCGGCGGGTCGGTGCTTCGGTTCCGTCCGATTCGTCGGCCCGATCGATCCATGTTTCCAGCGTCCTTGTGCCGGAAGGGGGCGGGTGGAGACAGAGTTCGATGGGAGCGCAGGTGAGGGTCGGACAGGCACCAGGACCGGTGGCCGTCGTGGCCGGCGGGGCGCGTGCAGCGTCCAGGGGCAATGGGGTGGGCCATGCGGGTGGAGCGGGCAACCCCGACACCGCGCCGAGGACCGGGTTCTGCGGCGAGGTTTCGGGGGTGCGACCCGGCCGGTCGGCGAGTCCTGGGCCGTGGGTGCCGGTGGTTCCGTGGGCGGCGTGGCCGACGGCGGTGTCGTCGATTGCGTGGAGGGTGTCGAGGGCGTGATGGCGGGGGCGGGCCCGGCCGGCGGTGGCCTCGCCGGAGTCGGCGTGTCGGAGGCCGTCGTCGTGATCGCCCAGCCGGCCGCGGCCAGGGCCAGTACCGCTGCCGGGGCGCGGACCCGGTCGGCCAGCAGCGGCTTACCGGTGCTTTGTTGACGGCGGCTCTCGTTCGCAGTATGCCGTGAAGTAGCAGTCTTCGTGGGTATGTTCGGGGACACAGACCTCGGTGCCGCCGTCGACGCCGCTCGTTGCCAACGCGCGGAGCTGTTGCAGCAGTCGGCGCCGATACCGTCGTCACCGACGGCGATCGCGTGATCGGCGGCGGCCTTGGCGCGCGGTATCCAACCCGCCGGGTCGCCGAGACGGCCTGCGTGATGGGCGACCTGAACGAGTGGAGGCGGCTGCGATCCGTTCAAGACCTCGATCGCCCGGCGGTGCAGTCGTCTGCGCCGCGGACCGAGGATGCGGGCGTAGAGCGCCTGGCGGAAGGTGTACCGGTCGTCCGCGACCTCCTCCAGGACACTCGCGGTCAGGGCCGCCTCCAGGGCCTCCTCGGCCTCCTCCGGTTCCAGGCCCGTCATCCGGGTGAGCAACTCCTCGTCCCGGGCACCGCGAGAACCGCTGCGGCCCGCACGATCGCCACCGCGGGGCGCGGCAACTCGTGGACGCGGCTGCCGATCACCTCCTGAAGCGCTCGCGGCACGCCGACGTGCTCCAACGCGGCCGCGGAGACGCTGCCGCCGGTGGCCGCGAGACGCTCCTCCAGCACCCGCAAGTCCTCCTCGACCGCCGGCGGCAACCCCGCGCTGCGCTCGTACAACTGCCGGTCCAACGCCGCAGCCGCGGTCGAGCCGAGCACAGCGGCGGCCGGCTCGGCAACCCCGGCCTGCTCTTGCACCCGGCGCTGGATCTTGACGCCACCACTAGCCTGAAGCGGGGCGGCCTGCTGGGCGCCCCGCCGGTCCGGGCTGGTGTGGACGGCCCATTGCGCACCGTGCGAGTAGCAGAGCGTCCGGGCTGCCCTGCGCGGATCGGGTACCAGCCTGCGGGAGTGTTCGGTCGCGTGGTCACCGAGGGCCCACTATCGCGAGTTGATTCCTGACCGGTCCTCACGACGCGGTGGTCATCGTCCTGTTACTCCGTGATGATCGCGGGGTCGCTGACGCCGGGGGTGCCGTTCTCGACGTGTCCGGCGAATCGCCGCAGAAACGTCGAGTCGGCGTTCGATGTGACGGTGAGGTCGTACCAGCGGCGAGTGGCTGCGAGGTCGACGGTGTGCCGCACCCGGGCGCCCGGGCGCACCTGGAAAGTCAACGGCCGTCCGGTGTGGCCGTTGGCGAGCTTCAGCATTACCGTGCGGGATCCCTTGTTGGTGAAGGTGAGTTCGACGCAGTCGCCGCAGTGGCGGGCTGTGACCTCGGGGCCGGCGGCCTTGCCTGGGCCCTTGAAGACGCGCAGGAAGCCGTTCGGGCCGTGCACCGTCAGGTCGTAGGAGCCATTCGAGAACGCCGAGTTCCAGGTGTCGGCGACCGTCTTGCCGGCCTCGGTGGTGTAGGACCACGGG
Organism: Embleya scabrispora DSM 41855; assembly: GCF_000372745.1. Classification (GTDB taxonomy): domain Bacteria; phylum Actinomycetota; class Actinomycetes; order Streptomycetales; family Streptomycetaceae; genus Embleya; species Embleya scabrispora. Next base: position 6,158 of record NZ_KB889666.1, read on the forward strand.
CCGTCGGTGCGGTTGCCGGAGGTGACGAGGAAAGCGGCGCCGGCCTTCGCGCCAGAGGTGAAGGTGAGGGTGAACTTCCCGGCCGCGCTGTCCACCGAACCGTCGACGATGGGGGCGTACTTGAGCGGACGGGTAGGCTTGCGGCCGCGTTCCTGCCGGGGCAGGACGGGGTTGGCGGGCGGCACCGGCACGTAGTCGGGGTGGCGGTCGTGGTCCGGCGGCTTGTAGCCGGCCGGGTCCGGCAACGTGACCGGCCGGGTGTCCTTGCGGGAGAAGTCGAACGCGGCGGTCAGATCGCCGCATACCGCACGCCGCCAGGGCGAGATGTTCGGCTCGTGCACGCCGAAACGGCGCTCCATGAACCGGATGATCGAGGTGTGGTCCAGGGTCTCGGAGCAGACGAACCCGCCCTTGCTCCACGGGGAGACGACGAGCATCGGCACACGCTGACCCAGACCGTAGGGTCCCGCGACATGGTTGCCGTCGCCCTCGAAGACGTCCGGGCCGACATCGACGGTGGACTTGCCCTGGGCGGCGGAAACCGGGGGGAACGGCGGGAGTTGGTGGTCGAAGAAGCCGTCGTTCTCGTCGTACGTGATGAACAGGGCCGTCTTCGCCCACACCTTCGGGTCGGAGGTGAGCGCGTCGAGGACTTGGGCGACGTACCAGGCGCCGTAGTTGGCGGGCCAGTTGGGGTGCTCGGTGAATGCCTCGGGCGCGACGACCCAGGAGACCTGCGGCAGCTTTCCGCCCTTGACGTCGGCCTTCAGCTCGTCGAAGAAACCCTCGCCCTTGCGTGCGTCGGTGCCGGTGCGGGCCTTGTCGTACAGCGGGTCGCCGGGCCGGGCGTTCCGGTACTGCTCGAAGTAGAGGAGCGAGTTGTCGCCATAGTTGCCGCGGTAGGCGTCCTGGATCCAGCCCCAGGAGCCGTTCGCGTCGAGGCCGTCGCCCACGTCTTGGTAGATCCTCCAGGAGATCCCGGCCTTCTCCAGGCGCTCGGGGTAGGTCGTCCAGCCGTAGCCCGCCTCGTCGTTGCCCAGGACCGGCCCACCGCCCCGGCCGTCGTTGCCGGTGTAGCCGGTCCACATGTAGTAGCGGTTCGGGTCGGTCGAGCCGATGAACGAGCAGTGGTAGGCGTCGCAGATGGTGAAGGCGTCGGCGAGCGAGTAGTGGAAGGGGATGTCGTCGCGGGTCAGGTACGCCATCGTCGTGGCGCCCTTGGATGGCACCCACTTGTCGTACTTGCCCCCGTTGAGGGCCGCGTGGCCGTCGTACCAGCCGTGCGGGAGGTCCTGGAGGAAGGCCATGCCGAGGTCGTCGGCGTTCGGGTGGAACGGCAGGAGGTCCTTCGTGCCGTCCGACTGGTACCAGACCGGCTTGCCGTCCTGGCGGGTGATGACGGGACGCGGGTCGCCGAAGCCGCGGACACCTCGGAGGGAACCGAAGTAGTGGTCGAACGACCGGTTCTCCTGCATCAGGACGACTATGTGCTCGACGTCCTCGATCGATCCCGTGCGGTGGTTCGCGGGCAGCGCGGCGGCCCGCTGGATGCTGCCGGAGAGTGCGGTGAACGCCGTGGTGGCGCCCGCGAGTTGAAGGAACCGGCGCCGATTGACTTCGGGCATGAGTGCGACCCCTCATTCAGACGTGCTGAATTGTTGGAACGTGGCGGATTCCGTGCGATCGACGGTTTCGAGCGCAGCACCGTCAGGACAAGCTTCGATTGAGTCGACGTGACGGTCGGCGATGCGTGACGGCGCGGGCGGTGTTCGCGCCGCCGAGAACACGCGTCCCCGTTTTCGATCAGGGCAGGGCGTCACTCCGTCATCGCCGGGGAGGCGTTGTCGAAGCCCCCCACGCCTGGGGCACCTCATTCATCGTGAAGTCGAGGTGTCCGCCGCGTATCAGCGCCTCGTGGCTCACGAACGGCTTGTTGATGCTGTCTCCGTTCAGCTTGACCGCTTGCACGTAGGCGCGGGACTTCGCGTGGGAGGCCGAGATGACCAGCGGGCGACGCGCCCCGGGCAGGTCCAGGGTGACCTTGTCGAACAAGGGGCTGCCCACGGCGTAGTTCCCCGAGGCGGGGTTGACCGGGTAGAAGCCCATGACGGAGAACAGGTACCAGGACGACATCTGACCGCAGTCCTCGTTGCCGGGCAGTCCGTCAGGGGCATGGCGGTAGCTGCCCTCGGCGGTCTGCCGCACCAACTCCTGGGTACGCCACGGCCGGCCCGAGTAGTCGTACAGGTAGGGGATGTGGTGGCTCGGTTCGTTGGTGTGGTTGTTGTGGCCCCCGGCGAAGTACCCGTCGAGCCATGAGGCGAACTTGTCGTTTCCTCCCTTGAGGGCGATAAGGCCTGGGACATCGTGAATGACGTCGTTGGTGTAGACCCACTCGTCGCCCTCGGTCCAACCGCCGTCGGCCCAGGTTCCGTCGAGGTTGCGCGCCTGCATGAAGCCGGTCGCGGCGTTGTACTGGGTCTTGTAGTTCTCGCTGCGCTTGAGGAAGTACGCGGCGTCGTCGGGCTTGCCCACGGCTTTGGCGACCTGCGAGACGGCGTAGTCGCCGTAGGCGAAGTCCAGGGTCCTGGTTCCGGCTTCGGCGGTGCGGTCGGCCGCGACCCAGCCGTTCTGCATGTACCAGGTCAGTCCGGCCCGGGCTTCGACGGCCGTGGCCATCTCGCGGTCTTCGTAACGCTGTTGGGTGTCCTTGTCCGGGGGCGTCATGGCGTTCTTGCGGACCGCCTGGTAGGCGAGGTTACGGTCGAAGCCGTGGAAGCCCTTGACGACGGCCTCCGCGATCACCGAGTCGGCGCCGCTGCCCTCCATGATGTTGGTCTCGGTGATGTTCTTCCACAGCGGCAGCCAGCCGCCCTGCTGGTAGTCCTGCAGCATGGAGGTGACCATGTCGTCGATGCGCTCGGGGGCGAACAGGGTGAGGAACGTGTTCTGCGCCCGGAAGGTGTCCCACAGCGAGTATCCGGTGTAGCTGACACCCTTGTGGACCTTGTCGTCGTAGGCGCTGTAGTAGCGACCGTTCTCGGACATCTCCGACGGGTACTGCAGTGCGTGGTACATGGCGGTGTAAAAGGTCGCGAGCTGATCGGGCGTGCCACCGCCGATGCGAACCCGGTCGAGCTTGTCCGCCCACGCAGCTTTGGTCTTGGCCACGGTCGCGTCGAAGCCCGCCCGGTCGGGGGCCTCGTTCTCGAGGTTGGCCCGCGCCTGGTCCACCGAGATGAACGAGGTTGCGATCCGCACGGTGACGGTCACGGCGCCGGCGGGGAAACGCACATAACCCGAGACGCTCCGGTCCGTACGGTCGGACTGACCCTCATGCTGCGTCGCGCCGGTCGCCGTGCCATGGGTGTCGAAGGCGGTGTCGAAGCGCGCCACGAAGTAGCCCTTGAATCCCGGCGCCTTGAACGGGCCGAGATTGCTGTCCTGACGGTCGGGGTTGTAGCCGGTGATCTCCCGTTTGGTGGGGTCGATGTGCACCTGACCGGTGATGCCGGATCGCGTCGCCTGCACGACGAAGTTGGCCGGCACACCGCTGGGGTAGGTCATCCGCAGAAAGCCGATGCGGGACGTGCCGGTGAGTTCCGTGCGCAGCGTCTGCCCGGGCGTCGGGTGCATGTTCACGGTGTACTTCTCGGGCGAGGCCGTCTCGTCGCCGTGGCTGTAGGGCAGGGCCCGGTCCTCCTCGGCCGTCTTGACGGTACCGACTCCGGGCATGCCGACCACGTATCCGGAGTCCCCCATCCAGATCGCGGGTTGGTGCGTGCCGATGAACCCGGTCATCTTCGGATCGTTGAGGCGGTACGGGAGTCTGCTGACGTAGTTGGTGCGCGTCATCGGTGACCACCGCGTCATCGCGAACGGAGGTGCCGCACTCGGGATCATGCCCCCGTACTCGGTGCCGCTGTCACCCGTCGTCCCGATGAACGGGTCCACCTTGCCCACGTTCGAGTTCTGTCGGTCACGCAGGCGTTCGGTACCCGCAGGGGAGGCCGCCCGCGTCGGGGGAAGCAGTGCCGCTGGCAACGCGATGAGGATCAGGGCTGCCCACCACGACGGCGCCCGCCCGCGCGACGCCACGGGCGAAGCGGGAGCCGTCGATTGGCGCCGAACCCGGCCCATGCGGATACGCATCTTGCCTCCACATACGGAGAGGATGGGAAACGGTGCATGGCAAGTGGTGACAACGGTGTGGCGTCCGAAGCGCGTCGTCCCCAACCCCGGCGCGCCCAGGACGTGGCGGCGAGCGCGATGACGACCAGCCACGGCAGCCCAGCAGACGCCCGTCGCCGACGGCTCCGGTGAGTTTCGTCGGTACGCCGCGAACGTCCTGGCCATCCGTCGTGACCGGAGCCGGGCGCCATGCCGAGACTGCCCAGGGTGATGATGAGCGCGGGCACCCGCGCCTTGGCGATGAGGAACCCGTTGATCGGCCCCACGTGGCGCCTGCGGCGAGCCCGGCGAGAAGCCCGACCATTATTCGATCCCCATCCCGCTTCGGCCCCGGCGATGCCGGACCGCAGCAGGACGCGGGGCCGGAGAGTGGTGGATGATCATACGGAAGCCTTCAATATGAGTAGTACTCATGTTTCGTCCATATGTTAGGGACACGTGCCCACGACGCCAACCCTTGACGGGGGCTGTCATCGGAATGTGGGGAGACCGCGGCGATACTGCCGGCAACCGTGACGAGGCGCTCACTCGTGTCGGCGGCGAACGACCGGTCGGACTGGGGGCGTCCGGGCCCTGCGCACAGGGGGCTGCTTGGTCGGTGCGCACCGCGCCCCACCAGCCGCGTTCCGGGCCGTCACGCCCTTGGGCGCCTGTGCACCCCCAACGCCACGGACCGTGATGTCGCGCCGCCACGATGTCCCTGCCCGCCTTGGCACCCCGGCCGAACGCACTCCGGGTGGGTCACGCCAGGTGGGCAGGGTGCTGTCATTCCGCCGTGCCCTGTTGCCGCTCGGCCATGGCGCGCCGGCTGGAGGCTGCCGCGCCTACTCCGCTGTCGACGAGTACCGGGTCACGATGCCGTTGTGTCGGCTGAGGGAAGGTTCTGCTCCGCCCAGATGATCTTCCCCGCGCCCGTGTAGCGGGTTCCCCATCGCCGGCTGAGGTGTGCGACGAGGAACAGACCCCGGCCGCCCTCGTCGGTCGTACGGGCATGCCGCAGACGCGGAGACGTGTTGCTGCTGTCCGAAACTTCACAGATGAGGGCGTCGTCAAGGATGAGGCGCAGGCGAATGGGCCCGCCACCGTAGCGCATGGCGTTGGTGATCAGTTCGCTGACGATCAGTTCCGTGGTGAAGAACAGGTCCTCCAAGCCCCATGACACGAGCTGATCATGTACGAGTCTCCGGGCGCCTGCGACGGCAGCCGGATCGCTCGGCATATCCCACGTGACAACCAGGCCGAGACCAAGGGCATGGGTACGCGCTACGAGCAGCGCGACGTCATCGGACAGCGGCCCCGACACAAGAGCGCTGATCACGGCGTCGCAGATGCCTTCGGGATGCGTGTCATGCTCAGCGAGGACAGCGGCCAAGCGAGCCATTCCCTCATCGATGTCCTGATCACGGGTTCGGACGAGCCCGTCGGTGTACAGGGCGAGCACGCTGCCCTCGGGGAGTTCGAACTCGGCGGACTCGAAAGGCAGCGCCCCAAGGCCCAGCGGCGGCCCGGCAGCGAGGTCGGGAAAGGACACCGCCCCGTCCGGGCTGACCACAGCGGGGGGCAGGTGCCCGGCCCGCGCCATCGTGCAGCACCGGCTGACCGGGTCGTAGACCACGTACAAACACGTTGCGCCCGTGGCCGCGGCAGCCACCGTCTGTGTCTCATCCCCCCCGACCGCGTCCTCCGTTCCCTGCAACTCGAGAACGAAGTCGTCCAAATGGGCCAAGACCTCCTCCGCAGGAACTTCCAGAGTGGCCAACATGTGAACAGTTGTTCGAATACGTCCCATGGCCACGGCGGCGTGGTAGCCGTGCCCAACGACATCGCCGACGACCAGCGCCACGCGGGCCCCGGACAGCGGGATCATGTCGAACCAGTCACTTCCCAGCCCATGGCTGGCCACCGCCGGGAGGTAGCGCGATGCCACTTCCAGGGCGGGGCGCTCGAACAGGACACGCGGCATCAGGCTGCGCTGAAGGACCGTAGCCGCCGTCTGCTCACGGGTGAACCGTCGCGCGTTGTCCACGCATACTCCAGCACGCGCGACGAGCTCCTCGGCGAGGAGAACGTCGTCCTCCTCGAACCGGTCCGGAGAGCGCCAGCGTGCAAAGCACACCACTCCCAGCGTCACGCCGCGGGCCCGCAGTGGTACGGCCATCACCGAGTGCGGCCGCAGCGCGCCGACCTTCGACCACGGGTCCTCGGCGGCCGACGCCGCCGTGACCGTTTCCAGGACGGCCCTGTCCTCAGCCAGGGTACGGGCTGCGAGCGAACCCAGCGGGTGGCGGATCGCCTCTCCGATCCGTACGCGGGCCTCCGGGTAGTCCCCGGAGACCGACCGCATCGCCGCCCGATACATGTCTGGGATGTCGTCGGCTCGGCCGGGAGCAGGCTCGACACCTTCCGGAACCGTATACAGCAGGTCGATCGCGGCAAAGTCGGCCAAGCGGGGAACCGCGACATCGGCCAGTTCCTGAGCAGTCCGTGTGACATCCAGAGTGCTACCAATCCGCGCGCTGGCCTCGTTGAGCAGCACCAAACGCTCCCGAGCCCGCCAGCGGTCCGTGATGTCGCTGGTGATGTACCACACCCCGTGAACTCTGCCCGCTTGGTCCTCAAGCCGGAAGAACGACATGCGGTACACGTACTCACGGGAGTCCTTCGTCGGTACGCGGCCACGGAACTCGTAGTCCAGAATCGGAACGCCGGACTCAAGCACCCGCCGCACCCGCGTCTCAACCCCCCGAACATCCACGTGCGGGACCGCCTCCGCAATGTGCAGGCCGAGCCGCCGAGCGCGAGGGATGGCGCCTCCGTATTCCAGCGCATCGTTGACCCAGACGTAGCGCAGGTCCGTGTCGAGCACCGCCACGCCGATGGGGGAGCCGACAACGAAGGGCTCGAACATCATCTGGCTGAGCGTCGAGGCCGACTTGCGCTCGTCATCTTCGGCAGACACCAGCCAGCAGGTACGCCCGGTGGTGTCGAGCAGCGGGGATGCCAGCACGGCCCGTTCCAGACGTCCGCCGTCTCGGTGGCGGAGCGGCACAGTACCGCCCCAACTACTACGCGCCCTATGCTCTTTGGCCATTCGGAGCACCCCTCGAGCGTCCCCCGCCAAAAGCGCAGCGGCCGGCCGATTCAGGATCTCTTGGGGCGCATAACCGAGAAGCTGCTGCGCAGCCAGGCTCCACGCGATGACCGTACCTCGAGGATCCAGCACTGCTGCCGCCACGCCTGCCACGTCAAAGGGCCGTGCCATCTCCCCCGCCGGCCCCGTGCCTCTCGCCGCCGACTCTTCCGGTCCGTATTCAGCGCGAGGGCGGTCATGTGGGTTGCACACATTTCCACCTTAACAGCCAGTAGATTAGCGAACCCATCATCGGCCAGGAGCCCACACGAACAAGGGCAGCAGGTGTTCGTGGACGACGTCCACCACGTCCTGACCGGTGACTGCCGAGGCGAGTGCCATGGTCGTCGCGGCGATTCGCTCGGTGCGGTCCACGGCCACTTCGCGCGTTTGATCCCGCGGCATTCGACTGGGGCGGGCGCCGGTGGAGGCGACGATGGAGACGGCCAGTCCCCCTGGATCACCGAACTGATGCACAACGCCGGCGACGCCACCTACGAAGGGGAGTTCCGCAAGGAGATCGCTCGGGCGGAACCGGAGCGCCGGTTCACCTCGCCCACGGCGAGCCGTCTCTTCGGCGAACTCAGCGCCGGACTGCTCTGAGCAACAGCCTCGGGCGCACCCCACGGAGTCCCTGGAGCCGGTGACTCACCGGCTCCAGGGCCGCTGGAGCAGCCGACCCCCGTGCCGACCGATGCCCCCATCACCCGGGCGCAGAGCCGAGAAGAAGTCCGCAGACAAGGCATTTCCCCGGCATATCCCCACGACCTCGCGGCCGCCTTGGCGCCGAGCGCACAGGCGGGCGCAAGCACGCCCGCACATGGCCGTCGCCGACGCCCCATTGTGCCCGTGCCCGGGCCGCGTTGCCGATCCCCATCCGACGTTGCAGCCGTCCGAAATCCGGCCGGCCCGTCTTGTCCAGGGCGACCACCTCCCCGTCCAACACCACCGCTCTTCCGCCCAACTGCGTACCCGGCGCTAAGAGGTCCTACTTAAGCCGGACCATCCACCTCTCACGCACGAACCCGCTGTTTCCCCCGGAATCGCAGCCTCCGCGTGTGGCGTTCCCTGCCGGTCATCGTCGGCGTAGTTCGTTCACCGTCGTGGTGACCTCGTCCAGCACCGCCGGGATCGGCGTGACACCGAGGCCGGGACCCGTCGGTACTGTCAGGTGCCCGTCCCGCAGGACGAAAGGCTCGGTGATGTCGGTGGCGAAGTATCGGTCCGAGGCCGAGATATCCCCCGGCAGCGTGAAGTTCGGCAGCGCGGCCAGTGCCGCGTTCCCGGCTCGACCCAGCCCGGTTTCGAGCATTCCGCCGCACCACACCGGAATGCCGGAGGCGGCGCAGACGTCGTGGATCCGACGGGCCTCGAGGTAGCCGCCGACGCGCCCGGGTTTGACGTTGACGATGTGGCAGGCGCCCAGCGCGATGGCGTCGGCGGCCGAGCGGGCCGAGACCACGGATTCGTCGAGACAGATCGGGGTGTGCAGACTCCGCGCGAGGGCGGCGTGTCCGAGCAGGTCCTCTTCGTCGAGCGGTTGCTCGATCAACTGGAGGTCGAAGGAGTCGAGTCGGGCGAGGTGTCGGGTGTCGGCACGCGTGTAGGCGGCGTTTGCGTCGACCTGTAGGAGTGTGTCGTCACCGAAGCGCTCACGGACCGCGCGAACCGGCGCGATGTCCCAGCCGGGTTCGATCTTGAGCTTGATCCGTCGGTAGCCCTGCGCCAGGTAGCCTGCCACGGCGTCGATCAGCTCCGGCAGCGAGTCCATGATTCCGACCGATACCCCGCTGGGGACGCGGTCGGCGACGGCGCCCAGACCGGCCGCGAACGACCTGCCGTAGGACCGCAGTTCGGCGTCCAGGACCGCCATTTCGAGTGCGGCCTTCGCCATGCGATGGCCTTTGACCGCGGCGACCAGGGGCGCCAGGGTACGAGCGGTCACGGACTCGGCCGCCAGCAGTGGGGGCACCAGATGCCGCAGGAGGACGTCTTCGGCGCCCTCGACGTACTCCGAGGAATAGTCGGGTTCGGCCCCGGCGACGCACTCGCCCCATCCCTCGGCGTCCGCTGTGAACACCTGCACCACCAGCGCCGAGCGCTCGTATTCGATGCCCAGGGACGTGCGGAAGGGGGTGATCAGGGGCAGGGAGATGCGTCGAAGGCGGACGTGCTCGATCCTCATCGGCCCTCGCCTCGGGTGAGCACGTAACCGCAGGCCGTCCGGTCGAAGTCGACCAACCGGCCGCCGTCGGCCAACACGGTGCCCAGGGTGTCCCGGAGGGCCAGGCGCCAGTCACGGGCGACGGACGGCCGTCGGGCACGGAGAAGGTCGATGTCGGGTGGTACGGCGACCAGGACCGTCGCGTCCCCTGCCCGCCGAGTCACCGGCCGATCGCCGTCGATGTCCAGCAGTGCCCGTGGGGTCGGCCCGGCGGGCGTGGGCGCGGGCGCGGGCCCGGTGTCCTTGTCGCATGCCGCCATGACCCGCTCGGCGCGCAGATCCCAGTGCAGCATCAGCCGATCCGACTCGTCGGCGGAGTTGAGCCCGTCCGACAGGGGTCCGTAATAGTCGGGCAGGTACGTGTTCGTCGTGCCGCCGAGTTTGTGCAGATTGAAGTGGGCGTTGCGGGCGACGAGCGGGTCGAACGTCCAGGTGATGCGATCGACGCCGTGCTCCAGGGCGTGCGCCCGCTGATCCAGCTTGAGCGCGTAGCCGACCTCGCGTCCGCGGGCGGCGACGTGGACGCCCGCGATGTGGCTATGCATTCCCGGCCGGCCGGGTGGGCTCCACAGGCCGACGCACGCTCCGAGAAGCCGGTCGTCGCCGTCCGCCTCGTCGAACGCACCCACCACGTAACTCCCCGCGTCCGCCATCGCCTTGACGACGTCGCCGGCGAGTGGCGGGCGGTCCGGATCGGTCTGCCACACCTCGCAGAGGAAACGCGCACAGGTGTGGCCGTCGGCCGTGGAATCCAACATCCGGATCCGTACGCCGGATTTCTTGCCGGCGCTCGTCGCGCTCGCTCGTGCCCTGGTTGCCGCAACACCGATGTCCATAACACGCCATTGTCGGCAACTCCGGTGCCCGGTAGGCGAATCGCGATCATCGTTAAGATCACCTTCGGGTGAATGCCAACTTCCGGTTACGTCAAATATCCCTGAGGCAACGACCGTTGGGGCCATGAACCTCGGCAGGCGGAGCCATCGGCGTCTCGTCCTTCTCAGGCCCGACATCTCCTTAGCGGACACCGCGGTCCGGACACTGGCGGAAGTCGCCCGACGGCTGAGTCGGGATCTGGTCCCCACAGCGACCGCGATCGACCCGACGGCTGTCGCCGTCCACACGCACGACGCGTCCGACGACACCGTCGGGCCCACCATGTACGTACGGATCGAGCCACCCGATCGACTGTCGCTCGAACTCCGATTTCCTCCCGGCGATGTGTGGGAGCGGGCCGCGTCGGCGGTCACCGAGATGCACACCGAACTGCTGGGCGCGGTGCTCACCGATCCGGACCCGGACCTCGATGAGGTCGCCGCGCTGTCCCGGGACACCGAGTCGGCGGTGCTCGGCCCGCTCGCCGGAACACGCGTGGACCACGGCCCCTACCGCAGCGTCCCGGAACGGATTCTGGCCGTCTGCCGCTCCGTTCCGGACGCCGTGGCGGTGTACGCAGCCGACGGAACCCTGACCTACCGGCAGTTCGTCGCCCACGCCGGCACGCTGGCCGCCCGGATCCGCGCCGCGGCACCGAGAACCGACGGATTCTTGCCCATTCTCGTCGCGGACGGCCTCGCTCTGCCGGTGTCGTGGGCCGCCGCGATGATCGCCGGGATCGGCTACGTGCCGATCGACCCCCGCTGGCCCCCACAGCGGATCGCCCACACTCTCGATCTCCTCGACGCCCCCGCGGTGCTGTGCGCCGACCCCGCCGCCGTCCCCGCCGCCCATCGCGACCGGGCGATCCGAGTCGAACTCGCCGAGCCCGACGAGGACATCGCCTTGGACGGCCCGCCCGACCCGCCCCGCACGGCGCCGCACGACGTCGTCTACGGGGTGTACACCTCCGGTACCACGGGAACACCCGTGTGCGCGGTGAACCTGCACGGCGGCCTGGCGAACCGGCTGGCGTTCATGGACCGCTGGTTCGGACCCCCACCGGGTCGCGAAGTGGTGCTGCAGAACACTCGGCACACGTTCGATTCGGCTTTCTGGCAGCTGTTTTGGCCGCTGACCACCGGTGGCGCGACGGTGGTGCCCACCACCGGAGAGCATCTCGACCTGCAGCACACCATCGACCTCATCGACACCCACGGCGTGACCGTCACCGACTTCGTACCGGCGGTACTGGGCGCGCTGCTGACCCTGCTGGAACGACGACCGGCGACGGTCGAGCGGCTGCGATCGCTGCGACACCTCGTGGTCGGTGGCGAACAGATCAATCCGCAGGACGTACGGGCCCTGCGGGAGTTGCTGCCGGGGCTGCGCGTCAGCAACGCGTACGGGCCCTCGGAGGCGTCCATCGGCATGATCTTCCACGAGGTGACCGCCGAGGACGGCGACGACATCCCGCTGGGACGGCCCATCGACAACTGTGTCGCCGTCGTCGTCGATGTCGACGGGCGGCCCCTGCCGCCCGGAGCGACCGGGGAGATCGTCATCGGCGGCGCCTGTGTCGGGGCCGGCTACCACGGCGAGCCCCACCGCACCGCGCAGCGCTTCTTCGCTTCCCCCACGTTCGGCCGGATGTACCGCACCGGTGATCTCGGGCACCTCGACACCGAGGGTCGCTTTCACTTCGCGGGACGCGTCGACCAGCAGATGAAGATCGGCGGGGTACGCATCGAGCCGGGCGAGATCGAGAACGTGTCCCTGGCCTGCAAGGGAGTTCGGCAGGCCGTCGCACTGGTCGCCGGGTCCGCCGAGAGTCGTGAGCTGGTGCTCGTGATCACCGGGACGGCGAGCGAGGAGGCGGTGCTCGCACATCTGCGGGCCGGACTGCCTCGTGCCTGCATCCCGCGACGCGTCGTGGTCGTCGAAGGGATGCCCCTGACCGAGGCGGGAAAGATCGACCGGCGGCAGCTGGCCCCGCGGGTCGAACAGCCCGACTCCCCGCCCCCCGCCATCGGCGCCGATCCCGTGCTGGCCATTCTCCGAACCGCCCTGCGGCGCCCGGACTTCGCAGCCGACGACGACTTCTTCGCCGCGGGAGGAAACTCACTGCAGGCGGTTGCGGCGGTGGTCGAGCTGAGCGACCGGTGCGGGACGGACATCGGGGTCCGGGACATGGTCGATCATCCGACGGCGACCGGTCTGCGTCGGCTGATCGCACGGCGCGGGCGCGACCCCATACCGTCCTCGGCCGAGTTGGTCGCCGCCGACCTCGCCGCCCTGGTGGCGATGCCGGCACCTCGCCACGAGCGGCGAAGCCGGGCACCGCGCACGGTGCTGCTCACCGGCGCGACGGGGTTTGTCGGTACGCGGCTGCTCCACGAACTCTTCGAAAACACCGACCTGACGGTGCTCTGCCTGACCCGCGGCAGGGACGATTCCCACGCGCGGGAACGTCTCCTTGAAGCCCTGTCCGCGCGCGGGCTCGACCACACCGGGTACGCCGGACGGATCACCGCGATCGCCGGGGACCTGGCCCGACCCGGACTCGGGCTGACGGACACCCGCCGGCGCTCGCTCGCCGAGGAGTGTGACCTGATCGTCCACGGCGGCGCCCTGGTCAACCTCTTGTACGACTACCGCGCGCACCGCGAGCCGAACGTGCTGGGCACGGCGGAGATGATCCGCCTCGCCCGGGAAGCCGGCGGCGTCCCCCTGCACCACATCTCGACCCTCGGAGTCCTGCACGACCACGCGCTGGCCGACGGCCGGCCCGTACCCGAAGACGTGGACATCACCACCGTGACCCCACCGTCGAGCGGATACAGCCTGTCGAAGTGGGTGGCCGAGCAACTCGTACACGCCGCCGTCGACCTGCCCGTGACGGTGCTGCGCCTGGGCGAGGTCATGCCCGCCGTCGACGCCCTCGCAGCACCCAACCCGACGGCGCTCACCCATCTGCTGCTCACCGCCTTCGACCGGCTGGGATCGGTGCCCCGGGCGACGATCCGATCGGACTACAGCCCGGTCGACGCGATCGCACGGGCCATCGGCGAAGCGATCCGGGATCCGGCGATGCACGGACGTGCCGCGCACCTCTTCAGCCCGGGCAGCGTGCACTTCGACGAACTGGCCGGCGCGCACGCGGAGCGGGTTTCCTGCCTGCGTTTCCTGTCCCGGCTGCGCACCGCCGCAGCGGCCGGAGACGCCGAGCTCGGCATGCTGCTCGCGATCGTCGAACACCGCGCCGGCGGCCGCCGCGACGACGAGGCGGACATGCGCGAGGTGCTCGAAAACCTCCTGCAGGACAACCCCGCCCTGTTCACCACATCCAACACCCGCCCGAAGGAGCCCGTCGGTGCATGACGAGGAGCGAGCGATGGTCGCCGACGAGCGAGAGACGCCGATGCGAGAGCGCACCATGGGACGGCTCGGCTGGAAGGTCGGCGAGGTCGGCTACGGGATGTGGGGAATCGGCGGCGGTCCGGGCGGATTCACCGGATGGGACTACGACATCGCCCCCAACGCCCTCGACCTCGCCGTGGACATGGGATGTACGTTCTTCGACACGGCCTGGGTCTACGGGCGCGGCAAGTCCGAGTCCCTGCTCGGCGAACTGCGCGACCGCCGGCCCGGCTCCGGAATACGGCTGGCCACCAAGGTTCCCCCGCTCAACCGCGAATGGCCCCCGCGCCCGCAGGACACCCTCGAGGACGTCTTCCCCCTCGATCACATCCTCGACTACACGCGCCGCAGCCTGGACAACCTCGGCGTCGACAGGATCGACCTCCTGCAGTTCCACGTCTGGGAGGACCGCTGGGCCGCGGATCCCGCCTGGCGGAAGGCCGTCACCCTGCTCAAGGAGCGGGATCTGATCGACGGATTCGGCATCAGCGTCAACCGCTGGGAGCCGACGAACTGCTTCGCCGCGCTCGACACCGGGCTGGTCGACTCGATCCAGGTCATCTACAACATCTTCGACCAGGCCCCCGAGGACGAGCTGTTCCCCCGCGCGATCGAGGAAGACATCGCGATCATCGCCAGGGTCCCCTTCGACGAGGGTTCCCTGACCGGGAACCTGAGCGCCGACACCGTGTTCCCACCCGAGGACTGGCGAGCCGTCTACTTCGGACCGGAGAACCTGCCACCCACCGTCGAACGCGTCGACGCGCTGCGGGGCCTGGTCCCCGCCGGCCGGACCCTGCCGGAACTGGCGCTGCGATTCGCACTGCACCACCCCGCCGTCTCCGTGGTCATCCCGGGCATGCGCCGCCCCGAGCACGTGCGCTCGAACCTGCGCGTGTCCGGATCGGATCCGCTGCCGCCGGACCTACTCGAAGCCCTGCGCGCCCACCGCTGGGACCGGCGGCCGACGCACTGGTCGATGTGAAAACCGAGGAGACCCGGGTGACCCCAACCCATGACACGTCGCCCTCCACAGTCGACGGCGACGTCTGGTCGTCCCTGGCCACGCAGGCCGTCCGGACACCGCACGCGACGGCACTGGTCGACGCGCACGGCGAACTGGACTACGAGACCCTGTTCGACCTGGTCGCCGACCTGGCGGACCGACTGGCCGACGCAGGCGTTCGTCCGGGCGATCTCGTCGGAATCCCGCTACCGCGTGGCCGGGACGCCATCGTGGCCATCCTCGCGGTCCTGCGCGCCGGAGCCGGGTACGTACCGCTCGACCCGGTCTATCCGGCGGCCCGCCTGGACCTGATGATCGAGGAGACCCGGCCCCGCGCGCTGATCACGGCCGACGGCGTGCTGGCACTGGACGAGAGCGTGCGCAGGCGGGATCCCGCGTATGTCATCTTCACCTCCGGTTCGACGGGCCGGCCGAAGGGCGTCCTGGTCGGCCGTCGGCAACTCCGCGATTTCACGGAGGTCTTCGCGGACCGGTTCGCCTTCGCGGAAGGCGACCGGATCCTACAGTTCGCCTCGCTGAGCTTCGACACCAGCGTCGAGGAAATCTTCTGCCCACTGCTCCGGGGTGCCACCCTGGTCCTGCGCGACGACGACATGATCAGCAGACCGGACCTGTTCTTCGAACGCTGCGACGCGCTCGGGATCACCGTCCTGGACCTGCCGACCGCGTACTGGCATCAGCTGGTCGCGGCCCTGGATCGGGGCGAGACCGCGCTCCCGGCCGCCGTGCGGTGCGTGATCATCGGTGGCGAGACCGCGCGGCCGGACGCGGTACGCCGCTGGCAGGCCGCGGTGGGCGGCGCCGCCCGGCTGTTCAACACGTACGGCCCCACCGAGACCACCGTGGGCGCCACGGCCGCAGACGTGACCGAGTGGTCGGGGGACGTGGTCCCGATCGGCCTCCCGCACCCGGGCGTGACCTGCCGGATCGGCGACGACGACGAGCTGCTGATCGGCGGCATCGGCGTGGTCGACGGCTACCTGAACCGCCCCGAGCTGACCGCCGAGCGGTTCGTCACGACCCCCGGCCGGGGCCGCGAATACCGCACCGGCGACCGGGTCCGCCGGTCCGCCGACGGGCAACTCGAGTTCCTGGGACGGCTCGACAACCAGGTGAAGATCCGGGGCCACCGGGTCGAACCGGCCGAGGTCGAGGCGACGCTCCGCACGCTCGACAACATCACCGACGCCGTGGTCCTGGTCGACGAGCACACCGGCCGCGCCAGGCTGATCGGCCACGTCGTCACCGACGCCACGACCGACCTCACCACGGTACGCGCCGCCCTCGCCGACCTCGTACCCGCCCACCTCGTTCCCGCCGCCCTGATCGCGCACCCACGGTTTCCCCTGAACCCGCAAGGAAAGATCGACAAGGCGGCCCTCGCCGCGAAGGCGCCGCAGCAGCACGCTCCGGACATCGCCCGTACGGCGGCCGAACGGAGCGCGGGCACGCTGATGGGGGAGGTCCTCGGCGTCCCCGTCACGAGCGCGGGGGACGATTTCCTCACCCTCGGCGGCGATTCCCTGGACGCCGTACGCCTCATCGCCGCCCTACGGCTGCGGCACGGCGCGGAGCTGACCCTCACCCGGTGGTACGCGGATCCGACCGTCGCCGCGCTCGCCGGGCTGATCGACGGCGCGAAGGGGACGACGGGCGCGAAGACCGATCCTCCCACCGGCACGCTCGCCGAGGGGGTCCCGCACAAGCTGAGCCCGATGCAACGCGACTACTGGATCGCCGAGCAACTCTGCGCCGATCTGCCCGTGTACACGCTGGGCATCAAGTATCGCTGGGCAGAACCGGTCGACGTCGCGGCGTTGACCACGGCGCTCGCGGAACTGTCCCGCAGGCACCCGCTGTTGCGAGCGCGCTTCCCCGACGACGGCACCGAGCCGAGTATGGTCGTCGCGCCTGCGGCACAGATCCCGCTGACGCTCGGCGAGCCGGATCGCGCCGGCATCGACTTCCGGGACGGCCCGGTCGCACACGCCTTCCTGAACGGCGACGAACTCGTCGTGATCGTGCATCACCTCGCCTTCGACGGATGGTCGGCGGGTGTGCTGGGGCAGGAACTCGCCGCCCTGTACCGGGCCATGCGCGAAGATGCGGACCCGGCCACCGTCCCCGGTCTGCCGCCGGCCGCCCCCGTGCCCGACCTCGCCGCCCGCAGCGCCGAAGCGAAGGGCGACGCGTCACTCGTCTCGTACTGGCGGGAGCGATTCGACGGCGCCGATCTCGATTCGGAGCTGCCCACCGACCGGCCTCGCCCGGCCACCCCCTCGTACGCCGCCGGCCGCATCAGCCGCCCCCTCGATCCCGACCTGCTGGACCGGCTGCGTTCCTACGCCGGCGAACAGCGGGCAAGCCTGTTCATGGTGGTCCTGGCCGGGCTCCAGGTCGTACTGCACCGGTACACCGGACGCACCGACGTCACCGTGCTGGCACCGGTGGCCGGGCGGTCCACCGGTGAGTCGGCCTCGTTCATCGGCCCCGCGTTGAACGTCCTGCCGCTGCGCGGCGACGTGTCCGGCGATCCGTCGTTCGCCGAACTCGTCGCGCGAGTGCGGGACGCCGTCCTGGGCGACCTCGACCGCGGGCAACTCGCGCTGCCCGATCTGGTGGACGCCCTGGCGCGGCCCGGTGGTGCCAAGCGCCTGAGCCCGGTCATGCTGACCGTGCACAACACCCCGGCATCCGACGACCCGATCATGCTCTACGCCGGCGAGCTGGCACCGGCCGCGACCATGGTCGACCTGGCGATCGGCCTCGACTTCCCCGCCGACGGCGCGGTGCTGAATGCCGACTACGCCGCCGAACTCTTCGACGGCGCACGCGTCGAGGCGTTCCTCGACCACCTGCTGACCCTGCTCGACGCGGCGACCGGCGGGACCGGGGCCACCGCGGCGACCGGCGGGACGAGCACGCCGGTCACCCGGCTGCCGATGCTCACCGACGGCGAGCGCCGCCGCATCGTGCACGACTGGAACGACATCGTCGCCCCGATACCGGATGCCACCGCCGTACACCAGCTGTTCGAACGCCACGCCGCGGCCACGCCCGACGCGCCCGCGCTCACCGTCGGCGGCGACACCCTCGGCTACGGGGAGTTGAACCGCCGGGCCAACAGGCTCGCCCGAAGACTGCGTCGGGAGGGAGTCCGGCCGGGCCACCGGGTGGCGATCAACCTGGATCGCGGCGTCGAACTCTTCACCGCGATGTGGGCGGTGCTCAAGTCGGGCGGTGCCTACGTGCCGCTGGATCCGGCCTACCCTCGCGACCGGCTGGACCACATGCTGGCCGACAGCGCGCCGACGGTCGTGATCAACCGCGACTACCTCGCCGGAGGACTCCCTGAAGGACCGCCCGAAGGACTCCTCGGGGGATTCCCCGAAGGACCTCTCGAAGGACTTCCCGAGGACGACGGCGATCCGCCCCTGTGCAACTCGGCCGACGATCCGGCGTATGTCATCTACACCTCGGGATCCACCGGCAAGCCCAAGGGAGTTGTCGTCACACACGGCAACCTCGTCCACGCCGCCGGCATGTGGCAGCAGGCGTACCGGCTGCGCCCGGAGTGGACCTACCTGCAGGCGGCCAGCTTCTCCTTCGACATGTTCGTGGGCGAAACGCTCCGGGCGCATCTCAGCGGCGGCCGACTGGTGGTCGCCCCGCGCGAGACACTGCTCGACCCCGCCGATCTCCACGCGCTGATGAACACCGAGAACGTCAACTGCACCGAACTCGTGCCCGCGGTGCTGCGCGCGCTCCTCGACCACACCGAGAGCAGCGGGGCGGATCTGTCGTTCGTCCGCCTGCTGATCGGCGGCGGCGAGAAGTGGCACGTCAAGGAGTACGAACTGGCGAAACGCCTCGTCGGCCCGGACAACCGCGTGGTCAATTCGTATGGTGTCACCGAGGCCACCGTCGACAACGTGCTTTTCGAAGGCTCGGTCGAACACCTCCCCGACGACGCGCCGTTGCCGATCGGACGGCCCTTCCCGAACAACCGGGTCTACGTCCTCGACGCGCATCGCCGGCCGGTTCCGGCGGGTGTGGTCGGCGAGCTGTATCTGGGCGGGCTCGGCGTCGTACCCGGCTATCACGACCGGCCCGAGCTGACCGCCGAGCGATTCGTGTCCGATCCGTTCGTCACCGCACCCGGCGCCCGGATGTACCGCACCGGCGACTCGGCCCGGTTCCACCTCGACGGCACGGTCGACTTCCTCGGCAGGCTCGACGACCAGGTCAAGATCAACGGATACCGGATCGAGCTCGGCGAGATCGAGGCCCGCCTCGGCACGCCGGCGAACGTGGCGGCGTGCGCCGTGGCCGCACACCGGCCGACCGGCGGCATCAGCCGGCTCATCGGCTACGTGGTGACCCGCGACGGGGCGGATGCCGACGAGGCCGCCTACCGCGAGATGCTCGCCGCCGGTCTGCCCGCGCACATGGTTCCCACGCGTATCCTCACGCTGCCCGCACTTCCGTTGACGCCGAACGGGAAACTGGACCGGCGCGCACTGCCCGCCCCGGCCGGGACGGGGCCCGAGGTCGCCGTGACACTCGCTCGGACCGACACCGAGAAGCGGATCGCGGCGATCTGGGCGGAGGTCCTCGGGGTTCCCGAACCCGGCATCGACGACAGCTTCTTCGCCCTCGGTGGCGACTCGTTCTCGGCTCTCAAGGTCGTCCGTCGCCTCGAACCGGCGCCCAGCCTGGTCGAGTTCTACCAACACGCCACCATCCGTCGACTGGCCGTACATTTGGGCGCGCGGTCGGAGGCCGGGCCCGCCGAGCAGCGGCTGCTGCAACGGCTCACCGCCACGGACGCCGACCCGGCGACCGGCGGGCACACCGTCGTCGCGGTGCCCTACTCCGGTGGCAGCGCCGTCGCCTATCAGCCGCTCGCCGACGCGCTTCCGACGAACTGGGCGCTGCGGGCAGTGGAGTTGCCCGGCCACGACCGATCCAGACCCGACGAGGAACCGGAGCCGATCGCCGTCGTCGCCGACCGCATCGTTGACGAAATGCGAACGATCGACGGCCCGGTCCTCCTCTACGGACACTGCCTCGGCGTCGCGCTCACCGTGGAGGTGGCACGGCGCGCCGAGGCCGCGGGCGTGCCGCTCGCCGGGGTCGCGCTCGGGGCGGGATTCCCGACCGCCCGGCTGCCGGGACGATTCTTCGACTGGATCTACCGGCACGTGCCGGTGGACCGCTTCACCTCCGACCGCGAATACCTGGCCTACCTCCGCGCGCGCGGTGGTTTCACCGATCTGGACGACGAGGAGCAGGAGGCCTTCGTACTCCGCAACGTCCGGCACGACGCCCGCGACGCGGAGGAGTACTTCACGGCCGCGTACCGGCAGACGTACCGCCCGCTGAAGGCTCCGGTGCTCACGGTCGTCGGCGCCCGCGACCGGGTCACCGAGCACTATCAGGAACGCCACCGGGAATGGCGGCACTTCACCGAGGGCGACCTGGGCCTGGTCGTGCTGCCGCGCGCGGGGCACTTCTTCCTCAAGAGCCACGCGGAGCCGCTCGCGGAGGCATTGGTGGCCGCCGTCGTCTCCGGCGCCCCGCAGTCGCCCACCGAGCCCACCGGCCGGCCGCCCACCGAGGTACAAACCCCGGCGCCGGGAACCGCACCCGATCTGCGCAAGTTCGCGCTGGTCGCGTTGGGTCAGCTCCTGTCGATGATGGGCAGCGGGCTGAGCACACTGGTACTGAGCATCTGGGTGCTCGACCGGACCGGCTCGCTCACCTCCTTCGCGGTGGTGAGCGCGATCGGACTGCTCCCCGGCATCCTCGTGGGGCCGGTCGCCGGGGCCGTCGCCGACCGGTGGGACCGCCGCAAGGTGATGCTCGCGAGCGACACCACGGCCGGACTCTCGATGGCGGCCCTGGTCGTCCTCATGCACGGCGACGGCCTGCGTCTGTGGCACGTCTGTCTGGTCGTGTCGGTGACGTCGGTGGCCGGCGCGTTCCAGCGGCCAGCCTATCTCGCGGCGGTCGCGCAGCTCGTACCCAAGCGCTACCTCGGCCACGCCGCCGGAATCGGGCAACTCGGGGTCGGCGCCGGGCTGGTGTTCTCACCCATGCTCGGTGCCGCCCTCATCGACCCGATCGGCATCGACGGCGTGCTCCTCCTCGACACGGGCACCTTCGCGATCGGGGCACTCACCCTGCTTCTCGTCCGCTTCCCGAACCTCATGTTCCGCGTACGTGAGGAAACCTTCGGTACGGAGATCCGCAACGGCTGGCGCTACATCACCCGCCGACCCGGCCTGCGCGCCGCGCTCCGGTTCTTCGTCGTCGACCACGTCTTCTACACCGTGGGCTTCGCCGTCATCACACCGATGCTGCTGGCCGAGCAGTCGGACTCGGTGCTGGGTCTGGCGCTGGGTGCCGGCGGCGTCGGCGGGCTCTTCGGCAGCGTCCTGATGGGCCTGTGGGGCGGTACCGCCCGGCGCAGTCACGGAATGCTCCTCTCGATGGCCATCGGCAGTTTCGCGATGATCCTGGTCGGAATCTCCACCGTTCCGGCCCTGATCATCGCCGGGATGTTCCTCGTTGGCTTCGGCGAATCCCTCGCCGAAGGTCATTGGATCGCGATCGTGCAGAGCAAGGTCGGGTTCGAACTGCAGGGCCGCGTCCTGTCCCTGTTCATCGCCCTGATGATGCTGACGATGCCGCTGGGCTACCTCGTCGTCGGGCCCCTGGCCGAACGATTCGTCCAGCCACTGCTCGAATCCGAAGGCCCGGGACGGGGCCTCGCCCTGCTGATCGTCGTCAGCGGACTGCTGCAACTGGCCTGGTCCGTCCGCGGCTGGTTCGACGACCGGCTGCGGCTGATCGAGGACGAACTACCCGACGCGATACCGCCCGCCGAGATCGGCACGCGCGACGACCTGCAGCGCGAAGCCGACGAACTGCTCTCCGCCCGCACCCGGTGAAGGAACCATCTCCTTGTTGCCTCCGATTTCCGTCGCGCCCACCGATCCGTACCTGACCCCATTGATCGTCGCGGACGGCCTTCTGCCGGGCGTCCGCGTCTTCCTCAAGGACGAGACCCGCTACGCCTCCGGCAGTCACAAGGAACCCGCCGCCCGCGCGGTCGTGGCCCGCGCCGTCGCCGAAGGACACGACCGGATCGTGGTGGGATCGTGCGGCAGTTACGGGCGGGCGATGGCGACGGCGTGCGCGGCGGCGGGCCTGCGGTGCACCGTGGTGCTGCCCGCCGAATGGAGCGACGGCGGCGGCGCCGCCGCGACCGTCGGGGCCGACATCCGTCTCGTCCACGGCGGTTACGAGGATGCCGTGGACGAATCCCACCGCCTGGCCCACACGTTGGGGGCTCTCGACGGCAATGTCGACGGTCCCTGCAAGGACGCGATCCTGGAGGGCCACGGACATGTCGTCCACGCCCTGCACCGAGAACTGGGCGGCGCTCCGGCGCACCTCTGGATCCCGGTCGGCAACGGCACGACGACCGTCGCCGCCCACCGCCAAGCCCGCCTCCTGACCTGGCCGGTGACCCTCCACGCCGTCGGCTCCTCCGGCAACAACCCGATCGTGACGAGCTGGCCGGGCCCTTACCGCACCCTGCCGAGCCACGACGTCGTCACGACGGAGCACAACGAGCCCCTGGTCAACTGGCACGCCCTGCACGGCCCCGAGGCCCTGACCGCGATAGCCGACTCGAGCGGCGCGGCGCACGCCGCGGACGACGACGAACTACTCGCCGCCCAGGCCCTGCTGGGCCGCTACGGAGTTCACCCCACCGCGGCGGGCTCGGCCGCGCTCGCCGGCCTGCTGGCCCACGCCGAAACCACTACGGTCAGCGGGAACCAGATCGTCCTGCTGACCGGCCGCTGAGTGGGCGTTCAAAGGGCACCGTCGTCGGCGTCGCAGCTCCGGGCAGCCGATGAGTTCGGGCCGCGGGAAAGCCTGACGGATCCGGCCCGGCGCCCCACGTCCCGGGCCGGGTCCGCGACGCCGCCCACGCGGCACCCGCACTCGGGGTGCGACCCCTGCGGAGCCCATGTCGCGCGGACCGGGGCAGCAACGACAGCGCGGACTCGTCCGCGAACACGATCCCCGCCCCGTCCGTACCGCCATGGTTTTACCCGGGCCACACCGTGCGCCGCCAAGTCGTCATCGCCGGCGGGAGGCCCCGGAGGCGCTCGGCGCCGCAGTTGGTCGATCGCCAACCAGCCCGCTTTCGGGCGTGAGGATCGATTCGATCGGGTCTACTGACGGGCCAGATGCATGCGCATCTCGCTCTCCGCATCGGTGATGAGTTCGCCCGACACGTCGATGGTCACGGTGTGCAGCGTGCCGGTGAAGCGGAAGGGTGAAGTGTATTCGGGGGTCACCGGCGGTCCGGGGTTGGCTCCGCAGGTGACGCCGCCGGGGTTGAACATGATGGGTGTGGTGACCGGAAAGTCCTTGGCGCCGACGAGTTGGCGGTCGATGTACAGCTGGGCGCGGCACGGCGTGCCCTTGCCGCCGGCGAGGTCGGGCTTGCCGGTGGGCTCGAATTCGAACCGCAGCTCGTGGTGGCCTTCGGGTACCGGGCCCTCGGAGGTGACGGTGTCCCAAGTGCGGCGGACGTAGTTGTGCGTGTAGTGCAGCCTGCCGTCCTTGAGGTAGAGGGCCCAGCCGCCGGCGCTGGTGCCCTGGCTCATCAGCACGCCTTCGGCGCCGTCGGCGGGGATCTCCACATCGGCGGTGATGCTGTGGGGGCGGTTGAGCACCCTGGGGGAAACCGACGCCGGAAGGGTCTGAGTGCCGGGCCGGAAGGTGAAGGAGTCGCGGGCTTTGGTGATCTGGGGGCGTTCGACCATCATGCGCGCGAGGGTGTTGCTGTCGATGGGCAGTACTCCGTACTTCCCCGCCTCCACGTACCACAGGGAGATCATCTCGATCAGCTTGTCGCGGTGGTCGGCGGCGATGTCGCGGGTCTCGGCGAAATCCTCGTCGACGTGGTAGAGCTCCCAGTTGTGGGCATCCAGCGCGGAGAGCGTCTCGGAGGTGATGGGAGTGCCGAACGGCTGGTCCGATTCCGTGAACGAGGGACCGGGCCACGGGCACACCGCGCGCCATCCGTCGTGGTCGATGGCACGGTGGCCCAGCATCTCGAAGTACTGGGTCCGGTGGCGACCGGGCGCGGACACGTCGTCGAAGGTGTGGGCGAAGCTGACGCCTTGGAGCGGTGATTGGGTGACACCCTTGATGGTCTCGGGCGGCTCGACCCCGAGGACGTCCAGCACGGTCGGGAGCATGTCGATGAGGTGGGCGTACTGGGTGCGCACCTCTCCCCGTGCCTTGATTCCGCGCGGCCAGTGGACCAGGAACGGGTCGCTCGCGCCGCCTCGGTAGGTCTCCCTCTTCCAGCGCCGGAAGGGAGTGTTGCCCGCCCAGGTCCAGCCCCACGGGTAATGGTTGAACGTCGTGGGGCCGCCGAGGTCGTCGATCGCTTTGAGGCTGTCCTCGATCGGCTCGGGCGCGTTGTTGAAGAACTGCGCCTCGTTGGCGGTGCCGGTGGCGCCGCCCTCCGGACTGGCGCCGTTGTCGGAGACGACCATGATCAGTGTGTTGTCGAGTTCACCCGTCTCGGCGAGGAAGTCGATCAGGCGGCCGATCTGGTGGTCGGTGTGGGACAGGAAGCCCGCGTAGACCTCCATCATGCGTGCCGCCAGGCGCCGGCTTTCGGCTGGGAGGGAGTCCCATTGCGGCACGTCCGGGTCGTGCCGGGAAAGCTCGGCGTCGGGTGGTGCCACTCCGAGCCGCTTCTGGTTGGCGAAGGTCTTCTCCCGGTACGCGTCCCAGCCGTCGTCGAACCGCCCGCGGTAGCGGTCGGCCCATTCCTTCGGCACGTGGTGCGGGGCGTGGGTGGCACCGGTGGAGAAGTTCATGAAGAACGGCTTGTCGGGGGCGACCTGCTTGGAGTCGGCGATGAACGCCATCGCCTTGTCCGCCATGTCCACGGTCAAGTGGTAGCCCTGTTCCGGTGAAGCGGGGGGGTCGATCCGGTGGTTGTCGTAGACCAGGTCCGGATACCACTGGTTGGTGTCGCCGCCGAGGAATCCGTAGAACCGCTCGAAGCCGCGCCCCAGCGGCCAGCGGTCGTACGGTCCTGCCGGCGACTCCTGCTCCGAGGGCATCAGGTGCCACTTGCCGAGCATGTAGGTGTTGTATCCGTGTTGCAGCAGCATCTCCGACAGGAAACCGTTCTCGAAGGGGATGTTGCCGTTGTAACCGGGAAAACCGGTGGCCATCTCCGTGACCGCCGCCACGCCGTTGGCATGATGATTGCGGCCGGTCATGATGCACGATCGGGACGGCGAACACAGGGCCGTGGTGTGCATGTTGTTGTACAGCAGGCCGCCTTTGGCGAGCCTGTCCAGGTTCGGGGTCTGTATCGGGCTGCCATAGCAGCCGAACTGCCCGTACCCGGTGTCGTCCAGGACGATGAACAACACGTTCGGCGCACCCGGAACGGCGCGCATCGGCTCCGGCCAGGCCGGGCTGGACTCCTCGGTCGTCCGCCGATCACTCCGGGAAACGCGCTGCCCTGCTTGTACTCGTTAACAGGCATGGCGCCCGTCCTCCTTCTGATCGATCCCATGCGTGTACATCGCTGTCCGGCACGAGTTCCAGGACATTGCCGAACTCAACGCGGAGACCAGGAGACGCCCACGGAAATGCGTGTAGTGGAATCGAGGTCCCGTGCTTCACTCGAGCGGCACCGGGTCGCGAGATGAGGCACGGCATCTTCGGGTACGCGACCCACCGTTGAAGGGATTTCGGGCACCACCCTTGTGCGCATCGCACAAGATTCATCCTAGGTACGGCCGAGGGCGGATGCCACTTGCGCATGAAGGGTGTTTCCCGCCCGCTATTCCGGGTAATTCCCAGTGCGTTCAGCGTGCCGTTCTCGAGAGGCGGCCGGACAATGGGGCACGCAGCCCTGGCATCCATCCTGGGCAGTTGCGCAGGGCGACTCATCCTCGACGACGAGTACGTGCCCGCTGCAGGGCCCCGAACCGGATTGGTATGGCGGCGCCGGGTGTTGCGCCCGCCGAACGGTGCGGGTCTCCCGGGTGACACTTCTACTCGGCCTTCATTCCGAAGAAATTCGAACGATTTCGCATCGAAGCCCCCATGAGGAGATGTCTCGGGAATGCGGCGATTTACCGCCGTCCGGCGTGTGGAGGTTGCCTTTCATGTTTGGAAACTGGCATCCACTCACCGAATGTGGAGACATTTTTTTGAAGTCCGCGCCTTTCCGGTGCGTGGACTCCGTTGACATCGATGCGCCGCCTGCCCGCATCTGGGAGATCATCACCGGCGATGCGCTGGTCACATGGACTCTGGTCTTCACCGCTCTCGTCTGGCACCCCGACCCACCGTCCGGCCCGGGCACGACCCGAGAGGTCACGCTGCTGCGGCTGCTCACCGTACGCGAGCGGTTCTTCCGCTGGGAGGAGAACAACCGCTACACCTTCAGCGCCGTGGGCACCTCCCTCCCTGGCCTGCGCCACGTGGCGGAGGACCGGGCCATCGAACCCGCTCCGGGCGGCACCCGTCTCGTCTGGACCCTCGCCGCCCAAGCCGCCGTACCCGCCGTTCCGCTGCTGTGGGCGAGCCGCCCGCTCGTCAAGCTCATGCAATGGCACGTCCTGCGCTCGGTCCGACTGCACGCAGAGAGCCGAAACGCGCCGCGCTCGCGGGCACGGTCCGGACAACGCCGCCCCGGCGACGGCCGAGCGGCGCGGCTGTGGCCCGGGTCATAACGGCCGGCGCCGAGTCCGGCATAAGGTGCAAAGATTCTTCTCGGGGGGCTCGTCGAGCAGACCGCCGACGTTGCGCTGCAAGGCTCGTTTTTTGAGGTTTCCACAGAGGGAGATCTTCGTAAGGTGCAGCAGGCTTCCCTGGACGATGTGCGCGTGCGCGCGGTCATACGAACTCTCGGTCCCTACGGGTGGCGCGGGCTTACCCCCGAGATGGTGAGCCGTCGCGCGCTCGCGGCCGTCGACGGTCACGTGGCGACCGAGACGGTGCCCGTAACGCGGCACGACGAGCGAATCGACGTGCTCCTCGAGTTTCTCGGGTGCTGTTCCTGGCGCACCCTGACAGTCGGTGCCCTGAGTCGGCGGCTGGTGACCGCTCTGGACGCCTGGCAGAGCGAAAGCCAATGGCTCGAGATCGAACTGTGTTGGCTACTCGACGCCGACGACTGAGTGAAGCCCGGCCCGGGCCCTACCTGGCAACGCCCGGAGCCGAGACCAAGCACACGCACGCAGCGCCGGCGAACGCAACCCGCGCACCCTCGCAGACCTCGCCAAGGGCAGCCTGGTCAAGAAGAAGCCGGCCCTCATCGAGGGCCTGACCGGGCAGTTCCAGGACCACCACGCCCGGCCGCTGCGGGTGTTGCTCGGCACCGTCAACCACCTCACCGCACAGATCCGGGAACACGACCGGCTCATCGCCCACACGCTGGAAGAGATCACCACCCCGCACGACCGCCCGTCAGCAGACCCGTCCGCCGCCGGCACGGGCGCCCGCGCCCCGGCCGAGAAGCCGGACGCCGTTCCCGGCGTCGGCCCGGCCACCACGCAGATCATCCTCGCCGAGATCGGCGCGGACACGAGCCGCTCCCCCACCCCCGAACACCTGGTGTCCTGGGCCAAGTTGTGCCCCCGCACGATCCGGTCCGGAGCGAAGAACACCGCAGACCCGGCCGGGCGGGGCCCGTGGCTCAAGGGCGCCCTCGGCAAGGCCGCCAACGCCGCCGCCCGCACCGACACCTTCCTCGGCGCCCGCTACCGGCGCATCGTCAAACGCCGCGGGCACGCCAAAGCCCTGGTCGCCGTCGCCCGCTCGATACTCCTCATCGTCTGGCACCTGATCAACGACCCGGACGCCTCCTACCGGGAACTCGGCTCCGACTGGCACCAACGGCATCTCAACCCCGCCCGCAAGACCCGCGACCTCGTCCGCCGGCTCCAGGCCCTCGGCCACCAGGTCACCCCCGAACCCACGGCCGCCTGACCGACCTCACCCCGACGTCCGGTCCGCGAGCGGCCCGGATGCTGCCGCCTGCCCGGCTGAGCATTGATTTTCCGATCAGCATCCGGGTCACTGCGGCCGGCGCCCCGCCGGGACGGATTCCGGTGCCTACAGCCCGTCCGCGCGCATGCCGATCTCGAACCAGGTCGTCTTGCCCCGTCCCGCGGGCGAGCTGCCCCAGGCCGTGGCGAGGGCGTCGACGATCAGCAAGCCTCGTCCCGACTCGGCCTCCACGTTGCGTGCGTCGTCCTGGAGCAGCGTGGTCGGTACGGGGGGATACGGATCGCTGTCGCGCACCTCCACCCGGATCCGGTGCGGATAGGCACGCAGTCTCAGGTCCACCTCGCTGTGGGCGTGGATGAGCGCGTTGGTCACGACCTCGGAGACCAGTACCTCCAGGTCGTCGAGCATGGGCAGCAGCGACCACCGCCGCAGCACGTCCCGCAGGAAGCGACGGGTCTGGGCGACCCCGAGCAGGTCGTGCCGTTGCACCGACATGCGGGCGACGCGCGCCGTCTCGTGCGGCCGCGCGCCTTCGAACCGCATCAGGACAAGGGCTGCGTCATCGCCGCCGGCCTCCCGCGCCGAGCCGGCGTGGACCATGGCGTCGGCCAGCACTTCGAGGTCTTCGCCGCCCTTGTCGGCGAGTAGACCGGTCAGTCGCACGACCGCGTTGTCGAAGCCCAACCGGCGTTCCTCCAGCAGGCCGTCGGTGAACAGTGCCACCACCGATCCCGGGCGCAGATCGATCGCCGTGTCCCGGTAGACGGCCCGCGTGTCGACCCCCAGCGGCGGCCCGACCGCGAGTTGCGGCTGCGCCACGTCGGGGCCGTCACCGACCAGGGGTCCCGGGTGCCCCGCGCTCGCGATGGTGGCGGTGCCGGCCGCCACGTCGACCCACATGCAGCAGCACGTCGCGAACAGGTTGGCGTCCAGGCCCGACAGCACGCTGTTGCTCCGCTCCAGCACGACGGCGGGATCATGCCCCTCCGCGGCGTACGCCCGTACGACGCTGCGCAGTTGGCCCATCACCGCTGCGGCGGCCAGGTTGTGGCCCTCCACGTCGCCGATCACGAGCCCGATACTTCCGTCGGGCAGGTTGAGCACGTCGTACCAGTCACCGCCCACCGCCACGCCCTCGGTCGCGGAGAAGTACCGGGCGGTGGTGACGGCTTCGGGAATGTGCGGCGGGCTCCCGGGCAGCAGGGTGTGCTGGATCCTGCGGGTGAGGGCGTGCTCGACCTCCTGCGACCGGGCGCGGGCCAGGGACTGGGCCACCTGCTCCAACAAGAGGCTCAAAAGCATGGTTTCCGTGGCGGACAACGGCTTCCGTGAGCCGGCGAACTCGATGGTGTAGCAACCCATCGCCCGGCCGCCGTGCGGCAGGGGGAAGTATCCGCGCGCTCCCTCGCCGGGATGCACGGTGACGCCCGGATAGGCACGCTCCACCT
Organism: Embleya scabrispora DSM 41855; assembly: GCF_000372745.1. Taxonomy (GTDB): domain Bacteria; phylum Actinomycetota; class Actinomycetes; order Streptomycetales; family Streptomycetaceae; genus Embleya; species Embleya scabrispora. The sequence goes on from NZ_KB889666.1 coordinate 35,554, forward strand.
CTTCGCCCGAGCCGAAGATCCTGGCCCTGGCCGTGGCGACCGTGTCGGTCTCCGGAGTGCGCCGGGACAGCGGCGTCCCCTCGATGTCGCGGACCGCATCGCGGGGCAGACCGGCGGCCCCCGCCACGTGCAACCGCTCCCCCTCGACGACGGACAGCGCCGAGGCCCTGCCGCCGAAGGCCTGGACAACCCTGGTCTGGGCGAGTGCGAGAATGTCGGAGACCTGCGCCGCACCGGTCAGCTCCCTGGCAAGCCGCTGGATCTGGTACAGGTGGCTGCTGCGGACCGCCGCCGACGCCACGGCCTCCAGCAGCCTCGGCTCAAAGTCCGGGTGGCCTGCGGCGGGCTCCGGTTCCGCGGGGATGAACACCGGAACGGCGGGAGCCGTGACGGCCTCTTCTCCCCCGGTCAACTCCTCGAGGTCGGCGGCCAGCCGGTCGGCGACCGCCTGCATGTACTCCCGCTCCTCGGTCGTGACCGACCTCGGCGGTACCAGACGTATGCCGATGGTCCCGAACCGGTTCCGTGAGGTTCGTATCGGCGCAGAGGCGACCGCCATGGAGAAGGTGATGTTGGTCGGGAACCGATGCGGCGATCGACGCACCCCCTCCCATACGTCGACCTCGTCGAAGACCACCAGTTTCCCCGTCCGATACGACCGTGTCGTCGGCCACGACAGGTCGTCGATGTCGAATCCGGACGGAATGCCGAAACCCAGGGGAGAGTCCACGATCATGGACGCGGCCAGTGTCCGACGGCTTTCCGTCGGGAGATAGGCGGCACAGGTGCTCGCTCGCAGCCGGTGGTACACGTCCAGCAGCGCGGACGCGACCAGCCCGCCCTGGCGCGTCCCCGGGTCGATGACGCCGTAAGGCGGCTGGGCAAACAGTTCCCGGTCCATGAGACCTACCGTCGCTTGGGTAAACGGAAGCCGCTCCTATTTCCTGCATAAATATTAGTTCATTTCCCCATATTAATTCCATTATAGACAAGCAGGATCAGAGCGCCGCAAGCATTGTCGGAGCCGCCGAGGCGGGCTGTGTCGAACTCTCTGAACCTCGGCCCCGGATGATCGTCGAGCAGGCCGGGATCCTTCTCCTCGACCGCGGGAGGACCCGGACGCCGCGGGGCCTCCCGCCGGCATTGCGCACGGTCGGGGACCGTCGACCCGGCGACCGCATCAACGACCAAGCCGCTCGTGCCGGTTTCGCTTTCGGATACGAGTGGGGGTTGTCTCCGTGGGCTTTTTGGAGTGGGGGCTATGGCTATGGCGAGGCCGCCATGGTGGTTGGCGGTGGTGGTGATCCGGGCGGCGTGGGCGTGGACGATGGCTTGGACTATGGACAGGCCCAGGCCGGAGCGAGGTCCGCCGCTACCGGGCTGGTACCGGCACGTCACGTCGTCGATGCTCGCCCACACGTTCCTCGCCGCCCTCGCGACCGACGCCGCGGAAAGGAGGGAACCGACCCCAACCCGATGTCGTCCCGCTCACCGTGCGGAGATCAGGCGACTCCTGGCAGCTCTGAACGCGCCCCCGACGCACCGCCGACTCTCCCACATCCCCCACTGGTCCACTTGGCGCAGACGCCGCCACGCCGTCGCCCGCCGCCGCCACTTGCCGGCGCGGAAATCGCCGATACTCGGTATCGCCCGAGCCGTCACGGATAAACCAGAAACCGCCTCACATAGGCTCTGACCTGGACAGATCCCGAAGTGTTGCTGGGGTACTAGGAGCCCGGGCGCCGCTGTGCGACCAGCGCGGCGACCTGTGCGCGGTTGATCTTCCCGGTGCTGCTGCGGCCGACGGAGTCGACGAAGTGGAACTCGCGCGGTGTCTTGAACCGCGCCAGACGGTCGGCCAGGTGACTGCGCAGGCGGGTGGCAGCCGGCTCGCCGCCCTCCTCGCCGCCCTTCAGCTGCACGACGGCGACGACGCGCTGCCCCCACTCGTCATCCTGCACGCCGATAACCACGGCGTCGGCGACCGAAGGCTCCGTCACGAGGGCGGCTTCCACCTCGGCCGGGTAGATGTTGACGCCCCCCGAGAGGATCAGATCCGAGCGTCGGTCGCCGACGTAGAGATAGCCGTCCTCGTCGAGGTGGCCGATGTCGCCCGCGGTCCGGAACGGGTCGTGGGCGTCCGATGCCCCGGCGGGGATCAAGTCCCCGGCCGCGCCGCTGTAGGTGAAATCGAAGCCACCGCTGACGTAGATGGTGCCGGCCTCGCCCGCGGGGAGCGGCCGTCCGTCGCTCCCGCGGATCTCGAGCTGGATGCCGGGTGCCGCGCGACCTGCGGAGCCTGGCTTCTGCAACGCCTCCTCGGAAGTGATGATCGTGGCGATGCCGAACTCCGTGCACCCGTAGTACTCGGTGAGCACCGGACCCCACCACTGGATCATCCGCTGTTTCAGCTCCGGCGGGCACGGTGCTCCAGCGTGGGTGACCAGCTGGAGCGAGCGGCCTGAGAAGGAGTCGCGGATCGACGCGTCGAGGTCGAGAAGCCGATGAAACATGACCGGGACCATGAACGTGGTCGTGACCCCGAATCGGTCGATGAGCGAGAGCGTCTCAGCCGCGTCGAACCGTGTGGTGATGACGAGCTCCTGCCCCAGGTGCAGAGCGCAGAGCGCGTTCAGATTCGGTGCCGGGTGGTAGAGCGGGGCGACCACCAGGTGCACCTGGTGGAGCCCGGTGTCGGTGTCGTACTGCGCGAACCGCTGTCGAGCTCGGGCATCGGCTGCCTCGTCGGGGGTCGTCGTCGGCAGCGCCCGACGGACACCCTTGGGGCGCCCGCTCGTCCCAGAGCTGTAGTACTGCACCGAGCCTGCGCTCCGCTGCATCGGCGCAGAGGCAGGATGCCGTGCGAGCAGGTTCTCGGCCGAGAGTCCGTCCGACGCGCCTCCGACCACGACGACGCGGTCGGGGGCGAGGCCGCCACCCAGGCGAGCCCCTTCGACGGCAAGCGACTCGAGGGCAGACTCGGTCACCACGGCGCGAGCCCCGGAATCCCCGATCAGGTAGGCGGCCTCGGAGGCGGTCAGGTGCCAGTTGACTGGAACGAGGTATAGGCCGATCTGCTCCGCCGCGAGCTGTGCGGCGATGAAGGTCGCACCGTTCCTCAGGACGAGGGCCACGGTCTCGCCGCGCTGCAGATCCAGGTCGTCCCGCAGCAGGCGGGACCAACGGTGGGCGTCATCGAGCAGGTCGCCCCGCGTGACGGTCTCGGACCCGAGCCGCAACGCGACGCAGTCGCGGTCGCCGGCCGCGATCTCGAAGAAGCCCCGAGCAGGCGCGGCCGCCGGTGTTGTCATGCCGACACCTCCTGGTTCGAGAGCACCAGCGTCGCCGCCTCCGAGAAGAAGTGTCCAACACCCTGGACCACACTGACCTCCACGTCGGGCACCTGGGCGAACGCCTCGCCCCGGAGCTGGCGGACGGCCTCCTGGATCGCGAACATCCCGTACATGCCGGTGTGGGTGTAGCGAAGGCCGCCGCCGTTGGTGTTCATCGGCAGGTGGCCGCCCGGGGCGGTGTTACCTTCGGCGACGAACGCGCCGGCCTCCCCACGCCCGACGAAACCGAGCGCCTCGAGGCCGTACAGCGGTACGTGTGCGAACGCGTCGTAGACCATCAGGTGATCCACGTCGTTGTGGCTGATGCGCGCCTCGGTGAAGGCAGCCGCGGCCGACCGCTCGAACGTCTCGGCGCGCGTGAGGTCAGGCATCTGCGACACCAAAGGGCTGTCGGCCGCCTCGCCCGACCCCCACAGATAGACGGGGGTGCGGCGCAGTTCGCGGGCGCGCTCTGCCGACGTGACGACCAGCCCACCGCCTCCGTCGCTCACCATGCAGCACATGAGCTTGGTGAACGGCCAGGCGATCGGCGTCGATGCCAGGACCTCGTCGACGCTCGCGAGAGAGGGGCGGGCCGCTCGGGGATTTCCGTGCGACCACTCGCTCTGCCGAGCCGGCACGGAGGCCAGCTGCTCGATCGTCGTCCCCGTCTCGTGGGCGTAGCGGAGGTAAGGGAGCGTGAACATCGTGGGAGGGCCGTAGACGCCGAACGGTAGCTCGAACTGACCGAGCATCCCGTCGGCCGGCACCGGACGCGGATGGCGCCCGACCACCGACCGACGGGATTCGCCGTGCAGCACGAGGACGACTTCGGCCTGTCCGGCAGCGATCGCGGCAGCAGCGTGACGCACGTGCACCAGAAACGACGTCCCGCCCACACTCGTGCCGTCGAACCACGTCGGACGGACTCCCAACGCGTGAGCGATCTCGACCGGGTTGTGCACGGCGCTCGTGATGCCGTCGACATCGTCGAGGCTCAGGCCGGCGTCGGCGAGAGCGAGCAGCGCGGCATCGACGTGGAGGTCCAACTCAGACATGGCGGGCAGTCGTCCGAGGCTCGTTTCGGCGGCGCCGGCGATGGCGGCCACGGGGCGACTCACGCGGCGTGCTCCTCTCGGGGGGCGAACACCGGGACCACCTGGCCGCGCCGGTCCTCGAAGGCGACCCGCAGCGGCATGTCGATGACCAGCTGGTCGGGCACAGCGTCGCTCCCGATGATGTTCGTCATCATGGTCGGCCCTTCCTCCAGCCGGACGATCGCGATGACGTGCGGACCGACTGCTTCGAATCCGGGGGCGGGGAGGTGGTTGATGACATAGCTCAGCAACGTCGCGCGTCCGCTCACGTCAACCCACGACACCTCGCGGGAGCCACAGGACGGGCACGCGATGCGGGGGTAGAAGAAGTGCGTTTCACACGACCCGCACTGCTGGACCACCAGGCGGCCCTCGGTCGCGGCGTCCCAGAAGGGGCGGGTGGTCGGTGTCGGCAGCGCCTGCGCGGCGCCCTCGCCAGGGGTGACCCCGGACACAAACATTGGTACCATGAGCGGTACTATACAGGTCGTTATGATACCGTCCAGTCGTTGCTCGGCACTCGGCGCAACCGAGCGGAAGGAAGATTCGTGGGCACTCGAACGATCTACACGGGCGCGTTGGTCTTGGTGGGCGACCCCCGCAACGGCAGCTTTCAGCGAGTCGACGTCGAGGTCGTCGACGGCCGGATCAGTCGGCTTGCCGAGAACCTCGGGTCCACGCCCGAAGGTGCCGATGTCGTCGATGCGTCCTGGGCTTGGATCATCCCGGGGTTCGTGGACGCGCATCACCACATGTGGCAGGCGACGATGCGCGGCCTCACGGTGGACTTCACGCTGTCGGACTACGTGTGGACGATCCGGCGCAACCACTCCGGCGTGCACCGCGCGGTCGACATCTACAACGGGACGCTCGGTGCGGCCGTGGGGCTGCTCGACTCCGGCACGACCTGCTCGGTCGACTACTCCCACAGCATCTTGACCCCTGAGCACGCCGACGCGGGCGTGGCGGCCATCAACGAGTCCGGAATCCGTGGCGTGTGGTGCTACGGGCTCTATGACCCCCACACGACGAATCCGTACTTCACGTCTGTCGAGTCCCGTCTCGAGGACGCGCGACGCGTGCGTTCATCGTTGTTCGAGACCAGCGGCGGGCGGGTGCGCTTCGGGATCGCCCCGACCGAGATGAGCCTGAACGGCATCGAGCAGGCCGCCCAGGAAATGGTGCTCGGGCGCGAGCTGGATTGCCTGATCCACACTCACACCAACGCCCGGTGGAAGCCCGGATACCGGTCGGAGATCAAGCAGCTGGCCGAGGCTGGGCTCCTCTGGTCGCACCAGCTCCACTCGCACTGCAACACCTCCGACGCCGAGGACTTCGCGATCCTGGCCGATCATGGGGCCAAGGTCTCCTCCACCCCCGAGACCGAGCTCAATATGGGGATGGGGTTCCCGATCGCCGCCGTCGCCGACCGCGTCGGTGTCGTGGCGGGGCTGGGTGCGGACATCCAGTCGAACAACTCTCCCGACATGTTCACGACCATGCGCCTGATGCTGGCGGGGGAGCGTGCGCGGGCCAATCAGCGCGCGCTGGAGGAGAAAGGCATTTACGACATGGGCGGCCTCGAGTTGCGTGCTGCCGACGTGCTGTACTTCGCGACGCTCGGCGGAGCCACCGGTCTGGGCCTGGAGGACGAGTGCGGTTCGATCGACGTCGGCAAGGCCGCCGATCTCCTCTTCATCCGCAACACATCCCTGAACCTGACACCAGCCGTCGACCCGATGGGTGCGATCGTCATGAGCGCTCGAACCTCCGACGTCGACACCGTCCTCGTCGGCGGTGAGGTCGTCAAGCGGGACGGCGCGATGCGTGCCGACCTCGTCGAGAAGGCGATCCGAGGCCTACAGGAGTCGGGCACCCACATCGTGAACGAGTCGCAGGCGTACGGAGGCATGACGCCTCCGCAGCCCGAGTGGTGGGGCGCCGCGACCGCAGCGACGGGCTCGCCGTCATGACCCGTCGGCGGCCTCGTTTCGAGCGCTGGGACAGCGAACTCCGGGAGACGACATGCGGTGGGTGACATGCCGGCACCGGCACGGTCTGCGGGTCGGTCTGGTCGTCGACGACGCGGTGCATGTCTTGGACGACGACCGCACGCTGATCGACGTGATCTCCGCAGGCCAGGTCGAGATGGAGCGCATCGCCGAGACGGTGCGGCGATCGCCCGCGACCGTCGTCCCACTCGAGTCGATGGTGCTGCACTCCCCGATCCCGCAGCCGCCCTCCGTGCGCGACACGGTCGGCTTCCTCGACCATGTCCGCGGGTGCCGAAGGGCCTACGGCCGTGACCCGGAACTCGGCGAGGTCTGGAGCCGCGTTCCCGCCTTCTACTTCGCCAATCCGGCCACCCTGTTCGGCGCTCGCGACGACGTCGCGATCGCGCCGGGCTCACGCTGGTTCGACTTCGAGCTCGAAGTCGCAGCGGTCATCGGCACGCCCGGCTCGGACCTGGATCCTGTCGCCGCCCAGGACACGATCGCGGGCTACATGCTCTTCTGCGACTGGACCGCCCGGGATCTGCAGCAGGCCGACATGGCGCTCGGCATCGGTCAGGGCAAAGGCAAGGACTCCGGCATGACGTTCGGTCCGTGGCTCGTGACGGCCGACGAAGTCGCGAACCGGCTCGTCGACGGTCGCCTCGACCTCGAGGTGGCGGTCGAGGTCAACGGCGTCGAGATCGCCCGCGGGACGACCGGTGCAATGGACTGGACCTTCGGAGAGATCGTGTCGTTCGTGTCGCGCGGCACCCGTTTGGTCCCCGGCGACGTCATCGGGTCCGGCACGATCCCCGGCGGTTGCCTGCTGGAGCACCTCGTCGGTGACCCGGAGACCTACGACGGATGGCTGAAGCGAGGCGACACCGTCTCACTCAACGGCCGCGCCCTCGGACGCACGCATCAGCGCATCGTCGACGGCGCCCGCCCTCACCCGCTCTCGAGCGGCTACTGATCCCGACCGACACGAGGAACCTGTGACGAACACCTACACGCGCGGCCTGCACGAGATCGCCGCGGGAATCTGGGCCTGGCTGCTGCCCGACGGCGAGTGGGGCATGAGCAACGCGGGGCTGGTGCAGGGCGAGGGGCAGAGCTTCCTCGTCGACACCCTCTTCGACCTCCCCCTCACGACCGAGATGCTGGACGCCATGGCGGACCTGACCGCCTCCACGCCGATCCAGGGCGTCCTGAACACCCACGCCAACGGCGACCACTGCTTCGGCAACCAACTCCTCGACGACACGGTCACGGTGTACGCGACGAGCGAGACCGACCACGAGATCCGGCACGGCACGACCCCCGAACGGCTCCACATGCTGGCGACATCGGACTTCGGACCGGTCCTGTCGCCCTTCCTGCGGAGCTGCTTCGGAGCATTCGACTTCACCGGCATCACTCTGCGAAACGCCGACACGGTCTTCGACGACTCCCTGACGGTGACAGTCGGCGGTCGCGAAGTCGAGCTGTTGCGGCTGGGCCCGGCGCACACTGCCGGCGACGCCATCGCCCACGTGCCCGATGCCGGGGTGATCTTCGCCGGCGACCTCCTCTTCATCGGTGGGACGCCCATCATGTGGGCCGGCTCGCTCACGAACTGGCTGCGTGCCTGCGACCGGATGACCGCGCTCGATCCGACGGTCGTGGTGCCCGGTCACGGACCGCTCACCGACGTCGACGGGATCGCGGAGATGCGGGGCTACCTGGCCCACGTCAAGGACCGCATCGCCGACGGGGTGGAGGCGGGTCGACCGTGGCGCGAGACCGCCGACCGGATGGATCTGGACCGCTACGCCTCCTGGCCGCAGGCCGAACGCATCGTCGTCACGACCTACCAGGCCTACCGGCAGGCTGCGGTGGACACCCCGCAGGAGGACGGCATCGACCTCTTCGGCGAGATGGCCGCCTGGCAGCAGCGCCATGTAAGGAAACGCTGACGCCCCGGCGCCGCGGCCGACGACGGATGGTTCGGCCGATGAGGTCCGCCCGATCTGTCAGCAGCGAGGCGGGCCCGTGGTCTCGCGACAGTCCGACGTGCTCGACGCACTCGAAGCGGCGTTCCTGGACGAGTGCCGGCGTACAACAATGCGGCTCTGGTCCGAAAATAGAACTCTCCGTGCCTTCATGGTCCGCTACCACCTCGACGAGATCGACCGCCTGCGATCCACCGCCACCGCGTTCGACACGCGCATCGCCAACTTCGGGACCCCGAGGTGCTGGACCGGATCGGTGCCGCACGAGGCGAGGCGTTGGAGCCGTTCGGGCATCTCTGCCGCCGTGGCCTGTCCTGATCGGGCGTCGCCGAGAGCCGGCGGGGGGAGCGCATTCACTTGTGCGGTACCAAAGAAGCATCTATAGTACCAGAACTGTTACCAGCATCACGCGCTGGTCCGCGGTGTGCGCGGTGGAACGGCGGTGGCGCTCTTGGCGCCGCTCGGATCGCTGACGACCCCCGCAAGGATCCGCGTCGGCGTGCTGTTCATCGTCGGAAGGACCTGTCAATGACCGACACCCCATCGGTGTACGTGGTGACCGGAGGTGCCGGCGGACTCGGCGGCGCCACGGCGAAGCTCTTGGCGGAGCGCGACGTGTCCGTCGTGGTGACCGACCTGGTCGACGCCGACGAGAGCGAGCTGCGCGCGCGGCTCGGTGAGCGCGTGACGTTCGTCCGCGGCGACGTCTGCTCGGAGAGCGACCTCGGCCAGGTGCTCGACCACGCCTCCGAACGCGGCACGATCCGCGGGCTGGTCCACTGTCCGGGGAAGGGTTTCCCCCGCAGGATCGTGGACCGTGCCGGGACGCCATTCCCGCTGGACCGGTTCGAGACCGCCCTGAGGCTGAATCTGGTGGGCACCTTCAACGCCCTGCGGCTGACGGCCGCACGCATGGCCACGAACGACCCCGACGAAGGCGAACGCGGGTCGATCGTCATGACCGCGTCGGTCGCCGCCTGGGACGGGCAAGTCGGACAGATCGCCTACGCCGCCGCGAAGTCCGGCGTCGTCGGCATGACCCTGTGCGCCGCTCGTGACCTCGCCGACCTCGGCATCCGCGTCAACACCATCGCTCCTGGCATCTTCGATACCCCGCTGCTGGCCCGGTTCTCCCAGGACATCCGCGACGGCCTCGCGGAATCGGTCACCTTCCCCAAGCGCCTCGGTGACCCGGAGGAGTACGCCTCGCTCGCCGACCAGCTACTCCATAACCGCTACCTGAACGGCGAGGTCATCCGCCTCGACGGCGCCATCCGGATGGCGCCCCGATGAGCGCCGCCGGTGCCCCGGTCTTGTTCGAGGAGACCGACGGTGTCGCGACGATCACCCTCAACCGTCCCGCGGTGCGCAACGCCGTCGACGCCTCGATGGCGGGAGCTCTCGCCGAGATCGTCGACCACCTGGACGAGCGCAGCGACCTCCGCGCAGCCATCCTCACCGGTACCGGCGGCAGCTTCTGCTCGGGCATGGACCTGAAGGCCTTCGTCCGTGGCGAGAAGTCCTCGATCCCGGGCCGCGGGTTCGCCGGATTCACCGCCCGCCCTCCCGCCATCCCCGTGATAGCCGCCGTCGAAGGTGCCGCCGTCGCCGGCGGCTGCGAGCTCGTGCTCGCCTGCGACCTGGTTGTCGCGGCCGAGTCCGCACGCTTCGGGGTGCCGGAGGTCAAGCGCGGACTGGTCGCCGTAGGCGGCGCGCTCCTCAAGCTGCCGTCGCGGATCCCGTACCAGGTCGCAATGGAGTGGATCCTGACCGGCGACCTGGTCGGCGCTCGTCGCGCCCACGAGGTGGGGCTGGTCAACGCGGTGGCGCCGGACGGTGAGGCACTGGCGGTCGCCCGGCGCTTGGCAGACCGCGTCGCCGCCAACGGCCCGCTGGCGCTTCGCGCCAGCAAGCAGATCGTCGCGGCGTCGTCCTCGTGGAGCCACGAAGAGGCGTACGAGCGTCAGCTCGAGATAGCGCGCCCGGTGACGGAGTCGGCGGACGCCCAGGAGGGCGCCCGTGCCTTTGCCGAGAAGCGAAGCCCCGTGTGGAGCGGTCGATGAGCGCGGGGCCGCTGGACGGCGTGCGTGTCGTCGAGCTCGGCGGGATCGGACCGGCGCCGTTCGCGTGCATGATGCTCGCCGACCTCGGCGCCGACGTCATCAGGATCGACCGGCCGGGAGCCGAGCTCCACCCGGTGATGCACCGCAATCGCCGCTCGATCGCGCTCGATCTCAAGTCTCCGGAGGGCCGCGCGATCGCGATGCGGCTGGTCGCGGCCGGCGACGTCGCCATCGAGGGCTTTCGCCCAGGGGTGGCCGAACGCTTGGGCCTTGGGCCTGACGACGTCTCGCGCGAGGCGCCGCACGTCGTGTACGGCCGGATGACCGGTTGGGGGCAGGACGGTCCCTGGGCACAGCTTCCCGGGCACGACATCAACTACATCGCCCTGACCGGCGCCCTCCATGCGATCGGCCCCGCCGACGGGGACCCAGTGGTGCCACTCAACCTCATTGGCGACTTCGGCGGTGGCGGCATGCTGTTGGCCTACGGCGTCCTCGCGGCCGTCGTCAGCGCTCGCACCACAGGGCGAGGGCAGGTCGTCGACGCCGCGATGATCGACGGCTCGGCGGCCCTCATGGCGATGCTCCACGGGTACCTCGCCGAGGGGCGATGGGTCGACGAGCGTGGGGTGAACCACCTCGACGGCGGCGCTCCCTACTACCGGACGTACGCGTGCAGCGATGGTCGGCACGTGGCGGTCGGCTGCATCGAGCCGCAGTTCTACGCGAGCCTGCTCAAGGGGCTTGACCTGGGCGACGACCCGGACTTCACGGCCCAGGACGATCGCTCGCGATGGCCGTCCATGGTGCACCGCCTGCAGGCGATCTTCGGTTCGAGGCCGCGTGACGAGTGGGCCGAAGTGTTCGCCACGAGCTCGGCCTGCGTCACCCCGGTTCTGTCGATCGGTGAAGCGCCACTGCACCCGCACCACGTCGAACGGCAGACCTATACCTTGCTCGGCGACGGTCACATGGCGCGACCCGTGCCTCGCTTCGCGGGAACACCTGCCGCCGAGCCGCGCCCGGCACCCGTCGTCGGTAGCGACGGCTTTGCGCTGCTGGGGGAACTCGGCCTCGAGGCAGCCGAGGTCCGGAGTCATCTTGAGGCGGGGGTGGTCGTGCTGCCGCCGAGCGCCACCGACGAGGGGGGACCGAGGTGACGACGGCGCGCGAGCTCGTGGCTCGTTACGTGTTCGACGGCATGACGATCGCCGTCGGGGGTTTCGGCCTCTGTGGCAACCCGTTCGACCTGATCGAGGCGGTCCGTGACTCGGGCGTGACCGACCTGACGATCGTCTCCAACAACATGGGTACCGACGGCAAGGGTCTCGGCGTGCTCCTGGAGGGTCGGCAGGTCCGCAAGGTCGTGGCGTCCTACGTCGGTGAGAACCGCCGGTTCGCCCAGCAGTACCTCGACGGGCAGCTTGAGATCGAGTTCACCCCGCAGGGCACCCTGGCCGAACGGCTCCGCGCGGGCGGGGCGGGGATTCCCGCCTTCTACACCCCGACCGGAGCCCACACGATCGTCGCCGAGGGCAAGCCGACCACGCAGATGGGCGGCCGTACCGTGATCCTGGAGCACGCGATCGTCGCGGACCTCGCACTCGTGCGCGCCCACCACGCGGACGCGGCGGGCAACTTGACGTATCGAATGACAGCGCGGAACTTCAATCCCGTCGTCGCCACTGCGGGGCGGGTCACGCTCGCGGAGGTCGACCGGGTGGTGGAGGAGTACCTCGACCCCGACCTCGTGCAGACGCCGGGAATCTACGTCGACGAGGTGGTCGTCGCGTCGGCGCGAGCGCCGGAGATCGAGCAACGGACGACGCGGCCGCGGCAGTCCGAAGGAGGCGCCCATGTGGAGGCGTGAGCAGATGGCCGCCGTCGCGGCGCGCGAGCTGGTCGACGGCGCGTATGTCAATCTCGGGATCGGCATTCCGACGTTGGTCGCGAATCACGTGCCGGCGGCCATCCGGGTGACCCTGCAAAGCGAGAACGGCATGCTGGGCATGGGGGAGTTCCCGCTCGAGGGCAACGAGGACGCCGACCTCATCAACGCTGGTAAGCAGACGGTCACGATCGAGCCGGGTGGCAGCTTCTTCGGGTCCGACCAGTCCTTCGCGATGATTCGCGGCGGCCACATCGACCTGGCGATCCTCGGGGCCATGCAGGTGTCGGGGTCGGGCGACCTCGCCAACTGGACGATCCCCGGTGTGCTCGTCAAGGGCATGGGCGGCGCGATGGACCTCGTGGCGGGGGCCCGGCGGGTCGTCGTCCTGACCGACCACACGACGAAGGACGGCCGGCCCAAGATCGTCGAGACCTGCGACCTGCCCCTGACCGGCCGCGGTGTCGTGGACCGGGTCGTCACCGACCTGGCCATCTTCGACGTGACGCAGGCAGGTCTGGCGCTGGTCGAGCTCGCCCCCGAGGTGACGCTGGAGGAGGTCCGCGACCGCACGGGCTGCCGGTTCGACGATCTCCGGGAGGGTACGGCGCACGGCATCGACTGACGGTGCAGCCGCCCGACCACGACTCCAGGCCCAGGAAGCGGTATCGTTCGCGACCTCGGAGTACCGTGAATCGGGCCGGCCCAGTCCCGGTGACGACGCAGTGAAGTGAGGTGGACCATGCCGGACGTCAGGTCGAACGCCCTTTCCGGGCGGCAGTCCGACGTACTCAACGCCCTTGAGGAGGCCTTCCTCGCCGAGGGCTTCCGCCATCTCACGATTGGTGACATGGCCGCCCTCGCTCGCACCTCCCGTCGCACGATCTATCACCTGGGGCAGACCAAGGACGAGGTCGTGGTCGGCGTCGTCGACCGCTACTTCAACTCGATGGGCAAGGAGGCACTGCGCCGCGCCCACGACACAGCGAATGTGCACGACCAGATCGAGGCCTATCTGTCAGCCTCCGTTGAGCGCAATCGTCGAGCCAGCCGTCAGTTCGTGCACGACGTCGAGAACTATCTGCCTACGAGCCACGTCTACGACCGCCATCAGGAGATCGCGATTCGGGAGCTGGAGACGATCGTGCGAAAGGCGATGGAGCGGGGAGAGGTTACCGGTGGGTCGCCGGCCTTGTGGGCCGAGATGCTCGGCGCAGTGATCCGTCACCTGCGGGACCCCGATGTGCTCGATCGAGTGGGCGCCACCCGCGCCGACGCACTTGAGTTGTTCGGGCGGTTCTGCCGCCGCGGCCTGGCTTGAGCCTGACTCTGCCGGGGATCTTGGATGGCCGGACTCAACTACCGAGGGTGCGCCAGGACTTCGGCCTGGGAATCGCGTTCTCATCCAGGAAGGTCTGGAAGGCAGTCGGCGGCCTCGGTTCTCGCGGGGGGAAGCCCACCTTCCGGGCGCTCTCGCGGGAGCTGGTGCACCGAGGGCGGTCCGGACACGGCCGGCACTGGCTCGTGGTGAACCGCGCCACGATCAAGGGGTTGCCCGGCAGTGGACCGCTGACGGTGATCCGGTGTTCGCGGGCGGCGCGTTCCGGATGGACCAGTGAGGTGTAGCCGCCGTCGACCGGGTGCTCGTCGGGCAGCAGCCCGCGACGCGCCAGGCGGGTGTCGGGGCGTGTGAAGTCGATGCGGCATCGGACCGCTTCCGCTGCCTGACGGTCCGACAGACCGAGCAGGAACTGCGGTACACACACCGGCCAATTGGGCGGGCGAGACGCCGGGGCGTCCGTCGCGCGGGTACCGGCCCGCGAAGTCCTCGTCGCATCCCAGTCCGTCCAGCCGGTCTCTCACCCACATCGCCGTCGTACCGCTCGGATTGCTCGCGCGCGATCTGCGCGGTCAGAGACGGGACTTGCTCACCGGATCGGGGACGGAGCGACGACGGGCACCTCGCAGCCGCATCGGTCTTTGAAACAGTCCCGAGCATGCCTGCTGATCATGGTGGTGCACCGGGAAACTCCAAGATCCCCGGCAGAGTCAAGCCGAGACGCGATCGTGTGGCCGCTCGATAGGCGGCAGCGGCACGCCGGACTGAACGGCATGGGACCGCATTCGATGTAGCCGCCCTGCCGCCGTGGTCCGGCCCTGTGACGCTTCTGCTGCCGTCCTCGGAGGACCGCCGAGGGCGAGGTTCGATGACGGCCTTGACCGGTACCAGAGGTGCGCTTACGATACCGATGGCAGTACCAAATGTGGGCTGGGTCACTCGATCGATCGTGATCGTCAGCGCAGTTCCGCGGCCTGCGAGTGGCTCCCCCGAGCGACTCGTGTGGTCATCCAACTGCCGCAGGACGGGGCGGACCTGGTCCGCGCCGACGTGAAACCGAGGGAGGAGAAGGTATGACGAGAACTCGCATCGCGGCGGTGTGCGGGGCGCTGCTGGCGCTCACGCTGTCGGCGTGCGGCAGCTCGTCGTCGGACGGTCCCACCGGGTCGACCAGCGACGTCATCATCAAGCAGGCGAAGGCCTCGACGGAGCACGCCCTCGCCGGCACCGATCGTGCCCTGCCGACCCACGGTCCCAAGGCGCAGGCCGGCAAGACCGTGTGGGCGCTCGCCTGCAGCACCCAGGCGGCCGGCTGCGTCGTGCCGGCCCAGGGATTCGTCGACGCCTCGAAGGCGCTCGGGTGGGAGGTCAAGCTGGTCGACGGCAAGGTCGACCCGGCGGTCTACAACTCCCAACTGCGGGCCGCTGCGGCTGCGCACGTCGATGCCGTCGCCTTGTTCGGCGTCGATTGCTCCGTGGTCAAGGCCTCGATTGAGGTGGTGCACGCAGCCGGCGTCAAGGTCTACGGCGGCAACGCGCTCGACTGCGACGACAAGTTCAGCCACGGTGGCAAGCCCCTGTTCGACGAGTACCTACGGTTCAACCAGGACCTGATCTCGTACGAGGACTACATGAGCACCTTCGTCGGCCCCACGATCGCCGACTGGGTCATCGCCAAGACCGACGGCACGGCGGACGTCGTCCTGATGCGCCAGGACGACAACGCCACCCTCCGGATGGTCGGAGACGCCCAGGCCGGCCGCCTCGCCGAGTGCGGCGGATGCGTGGTCCATCAGGTGACGTTTACTTCTGTTGACCTGTTCGGCGGGAAGCTGCAGGGCAAGGCCGCCGCCGCGCTCCAGCAGTTCCCGAACGCGGACGTCGTCATGGTTCCGGCCGACTCGGCGATCACCCTCGGAGTGGGGGCGGCTGTCGACCAAGCGCGCCAGGGCGGGCGTAAGGACCTGCTGCTCGCGGGCAACGAGGGTGTTGCCTCGTCGATCACCCTGATTCGCAACGGGACGCAGTCCTACGCGGTCGGCCGGCCGCTCACCTGGACCGGCTGGGCTGCGGCGGACGGCCTGAACCGGCTCTTCGCCGGCGAAAAGCCGGTCGATTCGGGCATGGGCATCGGCAGCATGGACGCCAAGCACCTCCCCGGCGGCAACGTGTACGACGGCAACCCGGCATCGTCGGGCTACCAGGAGAACTACAAGAAGATCTGGGGAGTGGGCTGAGTGGTCGACGCCACCTCCGGGAGACGGGCGAGCGCTTTGGCGCTCGCCCGCCTCTCCAAGACCTTCCCCGGCACGCGAGCCCTCGCGGACGTGAGCCTCTCGGTCGCGCCCGGCCACTTCCACGCACTCGTAGGCGGCAACGGCTCAGGGAAGTCCACGCTCATCAAGATCCTCGCCGGCGTCTACAGCGCCGACCGGGGTGGGTCGCTCCACCTGGGTGACGAGAGCTTCGACGTCGAGCAGTTGACGCCGCGCTGGTCCCGGGAGGCAGGCATCAGGTTCGTCCACCAGGACCTCGGCCTGTTCCCGGAGCTGACCGTGACAGAGAACGTCCTCGCAGGCAGTCCTTTCCCGCGACGGCGCGGCGGCATCGACTGGTCCGAGGCACGCCGATCGGTCCAGCGACTGCTGGACGCGCTCGAGATCCCTGTCCACGCGCGGTCCCTCGTGCGTGACCTGCGACCTGCCGACCAGACGCTCATCGCGGTGGCGCGCTGCCTGCGCGACCGCGACTCCTGCGGCGTCGGTTTGCTCGTCCTGGACGAGCCGACGACGCGCCTGCCCGCCGACGAGGTGGACGGCCTGCTTCAGCGGCTGAGTGCCTACAGCAGTCGGGGCCAGAGCATCCTCTACGTCACGCACCGGCTCGACGAGGTTCTCAGCTACGCCGACACCGTGACGGTGCTGCGCGACGGCCGCCACGTCGACACCCGCCCCGCGGCCCAGCACGATCGCGAGAGTCTGGTGGCGCACATAGCAGGACACGCGCCCGCTAAGCGACAGCGCCGGCCGCGGACCTCCTTCGGACCAGCCGTGCTCTCGGTCGAAGGCCTGCGGGGTGGCCCCCTGGAGAACGTCACCTTCGATATCCGCGCCGGGGAGGTCGTGGCCCTGGCCGGGTTGGTCGGCAGCGGCCGGACCAGCGTGATGCAAAACGTCATGGGAGCGGTCAAGCCGCGGGGAGGCTCGGTCTCAGTGAGCGGCCGACGGCTCCGGTCCGGGCACGTCGCCGAGGCGATCTCGCGTGGCCTCGCGATCGTCCCCGAGGAGCGGGCGCGCGACGGTGCGTTCCTGTCCCTGTCGGTGACCGAGAACCTCTCGGCGTCGACGATCGGTCGGTACCGGCGCGGCGGCTGGTTGCGACGCACCGACGAGCGCAGGGATGCCGAGCGCGACATCGACACTTACGGCATCAAGGGAACGGCGGACGCACCGATCGCTCGGTTGTCGGGCGGGAACCAGCAGAAGGCCGTGATGGCGCGGGCGATGAGGTCCGCCCCGGTCGTCCTCCTCCTGGACGAGCCGACGCAGGGGGTCGACGTCGGTGCACGGGCCGACATCCACGCCCGGATCGACGCAGCCGTCGCCGGCGGTGCGGGAGTGCTCCTTGCGACGTCCGACCTCGATGAGTTGCTCCATCTCGCCGACCGGGTGCTCGTGCTTGCCGACGGCCGCATCACAAGCGAGGCCTCGGGTCCGGATATCACCCGCACATGGATCTTCGACAACGTCTACCAGCACGAGAAGGAGGCATCGACATGACATCCCAGGACGCCCGTACCACCCTCGAGATGCCGACCGAGAAGCCACCCGCCGAGGACAACGCCGTGCCGACGACGAATGGATGGCGCCCGTCGCTCCTGCGCCTGACCGAGCGTTTTGGACTCGTGATGCTGCTGCTGGGCGTCGCGATCTACTTCGCCCTCGATCCCGCCACGTCGGCGACGTTCCCCACGGTGTCGAATCTCCGCAACATCGTGGCCAACGAGTCGGTGCTGATCCTGGTGGCACTCGCCGCCCTGATCCCCTTGGTGGCGCATCGCTTCGACCTCTCGGTAGGAGCGATCGTGGCACTGACGTCGATCGCCGCGGCCAAAGCGACCACCTCGATGGAGCTGCCGATCCTCGTCGGCGTGGTCATCGCCGTGACGATCGGTGCGCTGGTTGGGCTGGCGAACGGGATCCTCACCGCGTACTTCCGGGCCAACTCGCTCGTCATCACCCTCGGCATGGCCACCCTGCTCGGGGGCGTGGCGTCCGCGTGGTCCGGCCATCAGACCATCGTCGGCGTCCCCGTGACCCTCACGAACTTCGGCAACGGCCTGTGGTTCGGCGTCCCGCGGCCGGTGTACCTCGTCATCGTGGCCGCACTGGCGGTGTCCTTCCTCCTCGGGCTGACGATCTTCGGGCGGCGTCTGTTGTCGGTGGGCGTCAACGAGACGGCGGCACACCTCGTGGGCCTGCCGGTCCAGCGCACGGTCGCTCTGGCCTTCGTCGCCTCGGGCGCGCTCGCCGGCCTGGCGGGTGCGCTGCTCCTCGCTCGGACCGGTAGCGCGGCCTCCGGGGTCGGGGTGGGCTACCTGCTTCCGGCGCTCGCTGCGATCTTCCTGGGGTCGACCACCATCCGCCCGGGGCGCTATACCGTCGCGGGCACTCTCGTCGGCGTGTTCTTCGTCGCCATCAGCATCAACGGCTTGACCCTCGCAGGAGCGGCCGACTGGGTCGAGCCCGCGTTCAACGGCGGCGCCGTCATCGTCGCGGTGGCGGTCTCCTCACTGCTGACCCACCGTCGCCTGACGGGTGCGTCGCGATGATCGCCTCGTACGAGCTCGACGCGGAGGAGACCGCGATCGTCGCCGTCGTCCGCGACTGGGTCGACCGCGAGGTCAAACCCGTGGTCCAAGAGCTGGAGCACGCCAACACCTACCCCGCGAAGCTCATCGACCAGATGAAGCGGATGGGCATCTACGGCCTGGCCATCCCCGAGCCGTGGAACGACGCCGGGGTGAGCACGCCGTGCTACGCCGCGGTCACCGAGGAGCTCGCCCGCGGATGGATGAGCCTCGCCGGTGCGATGGGCGGCCACAGCGTCGTGGCGAAGCTCCTGATCGACCACGGCACGCAGGAGCAGAAGGACCACTACCTGCCGCGGATGGCGACCGGCGAGATCCGCGCGACGATGGCGCTGACCGAGCCGGGAGGGGGTTCCGACCTGCAGGCCATGCGCACGACGGCCCGCAAGGAGGGCGACGACTACGTCGTCAACGGCTCCAAGACCTGGATCACGAACGCGCGGCGCTCCCAGCTCGTGGCGCTCCTGTGTCGCACAGACCCGGACGCGGAGCCCGTGCACCGGGGCATCAGCATCCTGCTGGTCGAAAAGGGTCCGGGCTTCGAGGTCTCCCGTGATCTGCCGAAGCTCGGCTACAAGGGAGTCGAGAGCTGCGAGCTCTTCTTCGACGGGTACCGCACCCGGCAGAGCAGCCTGCTCGGGATCGAGGAGGGCCAAGGGTTCGCGCAGATGATGCGTGGTCTCGAGATCGGTCGCATCCAGGTTGCCTCGCGTGCGCTGGGCGTCGGCGCCGCGGCCCTCGAGGACGCGCTGCGCTACAGCCAGGAGCGCGAGAGCTTCGGCAAGCAAATCTGGGAGCACCAGTCGATCGGCAACTACCTGGCCGACATGGCCACGCAGCTGACCGCAGCCCGTCAGCTCGTGCAGTACGCAGCGCGGCGCTTCGACTCCGGTGAGCGCTCCGACATGGAGGCCGGCATGGCCAAGCTCTTCGCATCCGAGGTGGCCATGAAGATCGCCCTCGACGCGGTGCGCATCCACGGCGGTTACGGCTACTCCACCGAGTACGACGTGGAGCGGTACTTCCGCGACGCGCCGCTCATGATCGTCGGCGAGGGTACCAACGAGATCCAGAAGAACGTCATCGCCCGCCAACTCGTCAAACGGAACCCGGCCTAATGGGCGTGAGCAACCGCACATGGTTGTTCGTCCCCGCCACGACCCCACTGCGGTTCGCCGGCGCCGCGGCCTCGGGTGCCGACGCCGTGATCGTCGACCTCGAGGACGCCGTCGGTGTCGATGCCAAGGACTCGGCCCGTGGGTCGGCTGCGGCGTGGCTCTCGAACGGAGGCCGGGCCTGGGTGCGGGTCAACGCGACCGGCACGCCATGGCACGACGACGACGTCGCGGCACTCGCCGAGCTGCCCGGCGTGCTGGGTCTCGTAGTGCCGAAGGCCGAGGACCCGGTGGCGCTCACGGAGCTGGCCGGACGTCTGCCGGCCGGGCGGGGTTTGGTCGCGCTCGTGGAGTCCGCACTGGGCGTCCACCGGTCCGTGGAGATTGCCGAGGCCCCCGGCGTGGAGCGGCTGGCGTTCGGCTCGCTCGACTTCGCGGTCGACGTGCGGGCCGAGCACGTCGACGACGCGCTGCTGCCGGCGCGCAGCACCCTCGTGCTCGCCTCCCGCGTCGCGGGGCTGCCCGCACCGATCGACGGCGTCACGACCTCGGTCTGCGACACCGACCTCGTCGCCGCAGAGGCCCGCCGGTCCCGCGCGCTCGGGTTCGGCGGGAAGCTCTGCATCCATCCTGCCCAGCTGGAGGCGGTGGCGCGGGTGTTCGCGCCGACCGCAGAGCAGCTGACGTGGGCTCGCGGCGTCGTCGAGGCAGCCGCGGCCGCAGGTGGAGGCGTGGTCGCCGGTCCCGATGGTCACATGATCGACAAGCCCGTGATCGATCGCGCACGCGCGATCCTGCGGGACTGAGCAGGAGGGAATCCCGCATGCTTCCTCTGGAGGGACTCACCGTCGTGTCGCTCGAGCAGGCCGTGGCCGCACCGTTCGCGACCCGGCATCTCGCCGACCTCGGCGCCCGCGTCATCAAGGTCGAGCGACCCGGCGCGGGCGACTTCGCCCGCGGCTACGACCGCACCGTGCACGGAGACTCCAGCTACTTCGTGTGGCTCAACCGCGGCAAGGAGTCGATCGAGCTCGATATCAAGGCGCCCGAGGACCGCGCTGTGCTCGACGCCATGATCGCCTCGGCCGACGTCGTCGTGCAAAACCTTGTGCCCGGTGCCGTGGAACGTCTCGGCCTGGACGCGGCGAGCCTTCGAGCACAGCGCCCGGAGCTGATCCACTGCTCGATCTCGGGGTACGGCACCGTGGGGCCGTACCGGAACAAGAAGGCCTACGACCTGTTGGTGCAGTGCGAGACCGGGCTGCTGATTGCCACAGGTACGCCCGACACCCCCAGCAGGGTTGGCACTTCGGTCGCCGACATCGCTACGGGGATGTACGCGTACTCCGGCGTTCTCGCCGCACTGCTGCAGCGCGCGACGCAAGGAATCGGCGCCACGATCGAGGTCGCGATGATCGATGCGCTGGGCGAGTGGATGAGCCAGCCCGCCTATCACGCGGTGCACGGAGGCACCGAGACGCGTCGCACTGGCGCGAAGCACGCCTCGATCGCACCGTACGGCCCCTACCCCGCCGGCGATGGAAACCTCGTGTTCCTCGGGGTCCAGAACGACCGCGAGTGGGCGAGGCTCTGCACCGATGTCCTGCACCGGCCGGAGCTCGTCACGGACCCGAGGTTCGTCGGCAATCCCGAGCGCGTGGAGAACGACGAGCAGATCACTCCGGTTATCGCCGAGGCCTTCGCCGGTATCGATGCCGAGGAGATCGTCGCGCGCCTCGACGCGGCGGGCATCGCCTGCGCGCGCTTGCGGGCACCCTCCGAGCTTATGGCCCACCCACAGCTCCAGGCTCGCGACCGATGGCGCGAGGTTCGGACCCCGGGTGGCGTGATTTCCGCGATGCTGCCGCCGGTGTCAATGGACGGTCAGGAGTCGCGCATGGGTGACGTCCCGCGCCTTGGTGAGCACAACGTGGCGCTACGCGCCGAGTTCGCAACCGGACGTATTGAGGTCTCCGCGTGAGCGAGCACCCGACCCACATCGAGCGCCGCGAGGTGCTCCGGCCGGAGCCCGCGCTCGCGCTGACCCGCCTGCTGGAGGTTGGTGAGCCGGACTTCGATCGCGACGGTCTGCCGCTGCTGTGGCACTGGCTGTACCTCCTCGAGCGGCCGGCCCAGGCCGATCTCGGCACCGACGGCCACCCCGTCAGCGGCGTGATTCCGGCGCCGCCGGAGCCGGGGCGGCGTCGCATGTGGGCAGGCGGACGGGCCACGAGCCTCGCGCCGCTGCGCTTCGGCGTCCTGACGACCCGGCGCACCGAGATCGTGTCGTCGACCGACAAGGACGGCCGCAGCGGACGGCTGACCTTCGTCGTGGTCCGCCACACGATCGAGCAGGACGACGCACCCGTCGTGGTGGAGGAGCAGGACATCGTCTACCGCGACGCCGTGGCGCCGGGTGCCCCGGCGCCGGTCGAACAGGTCGAGGACATCGGACTGGAGCCAGAGGAGTGGCGTCTGCCGATCGATCCGGCGCTGCTGTTCCGGTTCTCCGCCCTGACCTACAACGCCCATCGCATCCATTACGACCGTGACTACGCGCGCGAGGTCGAGGGGTACGCCGGGCTTGTGACGCACGGTCCGCTGCAGGCGATCGCGATGGCCGAGGCCGCGCGCGAGCGGGGAGCGGACCGAGGGGTCTCGATCGACTACCGACTGGTGTCCCCGTTGTTGGACCACCAGGGGCTGGTGGTCTCGGCGGTCGCCGATGGTGCGAGCTGGCGCACGGGCGCGCGTGACCTTTCCGGCCGCGCGACAGCTCGCGGGCGAGTCACTCGAGGCGGGCTCGTGCAACCCTCCTGACCTATTCGATGCGATCCTGGGCCAGTCGGATCCGACCACAGGGCGCGCGCGAAGGCGGCGGTGTCGCCCGGGTCGTGTTCGTGGGCGAGTTGGGCGATCGCCAGGGCCAGGCCCGCGCGCACGCGCGCGTCGTCCTCGATCCTCAGGCGCTCGTGCAGGGCCGCGGAGATCTCCCCCGCTCGCCCCGAGGCCGCGGCGAGGGCGTACGCGGCCGCCTCCCGTATCGCGGGGTCGGGGTCGTACAGGAGCGCGATCGGGATGTGCGCGTACGCGGCGATCGCGTCGCGCGCCGCCTCGACCGTCCAGTTCCGGAGGTAGCCGCCCACGTCGAAGTGCCGGGAGTCGTCGGGATCGGCGACCCGCAACAGGCCCGCGCGGGACCCGTCGTCCCAAAAGCGCGGCCGCGCGGGCCGTCATAGTCGTCCAAGTCGGGTCCTGCGCGGTGTTCGAGGGGGCCGATCGGCAGGTGGGCCTTGAGCGCGGACAGGTAGACGGTGTTCATGTCCAGGGCGACGACCTCGTGATCCCCGGTGGGCAGGTGCTTGTTGCGCCATTTGGGGCGGGCCTCCCACACCGCGTCCGACTCCTCCTTGCTGCGCTTGCGCAACAACTCCGGCAACGGCGGGTACCAGGTGTGCTCGTAGCGGGAACCCGCCCGGGCCAGGCGGCGCGGACGCGGGACACGGGGAGGTACCCGGATCCACGACATCGGCTCCGCGGCGGAACCAGCCGCCGGCGGTCAGCGCGTCGGCGACGCCCGTCGCGTGCGACGCCCGGGGGCCGTCGAGCACGTACGCGGAGAGGCGTTGCCCGCGGTCACGGTGCCGTCGGGGCGGAAGACTGGGGCCAGTCCGGCCAGGGCCTGCGGCGTGGTGGCGCGGATCGACTCGTCGCGGATCGGTCCGACACCGGGAACCTCAATCACCTGGTTCGCGTAGAAGCCGCGGTCCCAGGCGCCGGCCGCGGCCCGATGCGAACGCAGCGCGAAGGCGTCCTGGTCCTCGCGGAAGATGCCCTCGCGCTCGGCGAGTTGCTCGGTGGCCTCCCCCAGCGACACGGTCCAGACGGCCGGCATCGCGGGGTTGACCAGTCGCCATCCCAGCGTCGTCGAGACCAGTTCCGCGCCGGCCGCCGGGAAGGCGCGCTCCGGTTTGGGCAGCACCCAGGGCGCCCGGGACATCGATTCCACCCCGCCGACCAGCACGAGATCGCTTCCCCGAGGGCGATCTGCCGCGCGCCCGCGATGGTGGCCTCCAGGCCGGAGCCGCACAGTCGGTTCACGGTGACCGCGGGTACCGAGACCGGGAGCCCGGCGAGCAGCACCGCCATGCGGGCGACGTTGCGGTTGTCCTCCCCCCGCGCCGTTGGCGTTGCCGAACACCACCTCGTCGATCCGCGCCGGATCGAGCGCCGGGGTGCGGGCGAGCAGCGCGCACCGCCAGCGCCGCCAGATCGTCCGGGCGGCAGCCGGCGAGCGCGCCGCCGTACCCGCCGAACGGGGTGCGAACCGCGTCGTGGACGAACACTTCGCCGGTCATGCGCGGCCCTCCCCTGCGGCGTGCAGAAGCCTGTCCAACTCCGGCCGGGTGACCGGCCTCGGATTGGCGTAGGGGTTGGCCGAGGTGTCGGCCGAGCTGGTCGACCTGGGCATGCCCATCTTCACCGACAACGCACCGCCGCCCCAACCGGATGCGGGAAGACCCGGGCCTCAAGGCTGACCACTGAAGCAACTACCGGCCCCGCCCGGGCGGGGCCGTATTCACTGAAGCTCGCAGCCACGGAGCGGCACGGAGTCCACGTAGGTTTTCGAAGCTCGATCGCCGGTTACCGGAAGTCATATGCGGCTCGGTACGGCTCCGTCCTGCCAGCGGTAGAGGTCGCGCAACAGGGAAATCTCGGCGCCGTGATGGATCAGCTCCCTGTTGACGTGCAGGACCCTGTTCTCCATGGGAAACCGCTCGGGACCCACCGTGGGCGGATTCTCCAGGTCAGTGTCCGAGAGTTCACGGACCCCCGCGTTCCATCTCGCATACATCTCATCGAGCTGCTTCAGCGCCTGGTCAGCGGTCCCCGCGTAGGGGAATGTCTCGGAGTTGACGTCCTGGCCGCCGAAGTACCATCCGACCCGATAGCCCAGGCAGGAGACGATGATGTGCGCCAGTCGCCAGGCAATCGTGGTCACCGGCGCCGGCTCCGGGCCAGGGGACGCGAAGTCCATCGTCCATTGCCCCGAACCTTCCGACATCGGTGCGGCCGACGTGCCACGTGGGCGGACACTCCAGCAGCCGCGCACCGGCTCCCAGAAGTACTCCTCATTGGTAAGACCGTCCAGCCGCGGCCGTAGGTTCTTGTGCCAGTACCAGTCCAGCTGGTCCGCGAGTCGCTCGCTCCTTGTCATTTCCGCACACTACTTACAACGAAGACCTGGCTGTGACCCTCGCGGACGCCGTCGTCGGCCCGCAATCCCCTGATCCATCCGCTGGCGATCCCGTGTTTGACACAGCGGACGCCACGGCGAGCCACTGCAAGATCGCGACTTCAACGCCAGTCCGGAAAAGGGCCGTGGTCCGGCGGGGTTGCCACTCGATGCGACGATATGCCCGGGCCCGCCCGAGGCGGCCGAAGCGATCCCGGGCCGTGTGGCCGGGAACCGGGTGGTGCTCCCAGGGTCGGGCCGGGCCCGGCGTCCGACGGGCCTCCTACGCTGATCGCTGCCGCGCTCCGCTCGGGGAGGTGCGGCCGTCCCGGCGAGGAGTGGCAGCCCAGGTGAACACGTACGAGAGTCTGACGGTCCAGCGCGCGGCGTTGTATGCCGCGCACCACCTCGCGCCCGCCGCGACGGCCGCCGAGCTGGTGGTGCGGCTGAGGATCGAGACGCTCCGAGCGCTCACCGCCGATCACATCGCCCCGCCCCCGAACCTGATCGAGACCGTACTCGCGTCGGGTGACCGCGACCTGCTGGTGCAACTCGCGGGCAACCGGCACCTCGACGAGGAGGCGGCCGTGCGCATGGCCCGCGGCGGCGACCCGGCCGTGGGCCATGCGCTGCTCACCTGCCGCGACCGCGGTGAGCGGGTGCGTGCGGCGGTCTGGGCGGACGCGGACCCCGCGTCGGCGGACTGGCACACCGAAGTCGTGACACCCCTCCTGGAGCACACATCGCCCTGGCTGCTGCGGTCGGCGTTGTACGCGCCGTTCCCCGAACTGGTCCGGCACGCGGTCCGCCATCTCGCCCCGTACCTGCCCCCGTGGATCGTGGTGGACCGCGTCCTGAGCACCTGCGTCGCGCACCCCCGGCCCGTGCACGCGCGCGCCGAACTCGAAGCGTTCGCGGAGCTGTTCCACGACGAGGACAACGCATCGCACCACCCGGAACCGGCTGCGGTGTTCCGGGAGGCCGCCGCCGCCGACGAGCCCGCCGCCGTGTTGCGCGCCGCCCGAGCGCGGCTCGGCGGCCATCCGCGGCCACGCGCCGACCACGACTCCTGGCTGCTCGGGCTGCGGTTCGGCGATCGCCTCGAGGCACCGCCCGGCGGCGTCGACTGGGCGGCGGTCCTGCGCGAGGACGCCCGGCTCCCGTACGCCATCGGCCCCAAGGTCGAACTGACGAGGCACGAAGGATGCCCCGAAGCACTCGTCTTCGCGGCCGTCCGCGCCGGCCTCGATACGTCGTACGCCGTGCACCTGCGCTCGGTACAGCCCACCGCCCCACTGCCGTCGGACGTGCTCGACGACGATCCGCCGGCCGACCTCCTCGTCTGGGGAATCGACAACGACCGCTTGGCCCTCGACGAGGTCCTTCGCGTCGTCACCCCGGCGAGCGAGGTCCTGGCCGCCCTCCACCGACTGTGTCCCCGCCGAACGGACTCCGTGCCCGACGACGAGGACGACGACGGTTCCACCCGCTACCGCGGCCCGGTACCCGCGGCGCTCGCCCCGGCCCTCGCCCGGCTGATCGAACCACTCGGCGACGACCCCGAGGCATGGATCTCGCTCCACCACCTCGTCGCCCGATTCCCCGGCACCTGCCACGAACTCGTCGCCGCCGCCGTGGCGCACGCCGCCGACGAGCGCGCCAAGGGAACGCCGGTCACCTGGCCGCGCGGCCTGGCCGCGCGTTTTCCACCCGACGCCCCCAAGGGCGCACGCGCGCATCTCTACGCCCTCCTCAACGCCGCACCCGACCACGTGCAGTGCGCAGTGATCCCCGCACTCGACCTGCGTGCCGTCCAGCACCTCACCGTCTACTACCCGCTGTCCGCGAAGGTCCGCGCGCACACGTACGCCGTACGCGGCACCGAGGCCGCCGTCGCCAACGCCGCGCACTGGGAGATGCCGGCCGACGTCGTCGACGGGCTGCTCGACCTCGACGATCCCGAAGTCAACGCGAGCCTCTACGACTTCGGCGGGATCGCCCAACACGAACGCATCCGCATATGCGCGGGCAGGCCCCGCGGCGGCGGCAGCGGGCGGGTTCCGATCAGCCCGGCCCTCGGCGACCTGCTCGCTCGCACCAGCGCCGCGACCCGGCGCAACTGGCTGCTCGCCGCGCTCGATTCGGGCGACCCGATGCTCGTCCGCTCGATGCTGGGCCGGACCCGCCTGAACACCGAGGTGGGTCGGCTGCGGGTCGCGGTCGGTCTGTGGGAACGTCACGGCCCCGACGCCGTGGCCTCGCTGCTGGACGAGACGCAGTACCCCGGCCGCCGCCCGGGCGCCAAGCACCCCTTCCCGGCGACGACGCACCGTACGCTCCGCACCGCACTGGCCGCGCCCACGCCCGAGGCGGGGTTGGCGTCCGTCCGCGAAATCCTCGCTGCGGCCCGGACCCCGGACGCCGCGGCCGGGTACATCCTCCGCACCGGCCGGAGCGACGAGCGGCTGGAGCACTTCGAAGCCGAGTACGGCATCACCGTCCCGTGGGACCTCCTGATCGCCGCCGACGACCGGCAGCCGCTCTCCGAAGACCTGTCGGCGGCCCTTGCCGCACACCCCGACTGCCCGCGGCGCCTCCTGACCGCCTACCTGGCACGCATCGACTTTCCGATCGGCATACACGAACCGGACTGGCTGCCGAGCGCTCTGGACGACGGCCGGCTCGTCCCCGCCGACCTCCTCACCCTGGCCGCCCCCGCGGGCAACGCCCTCGCCCATCTCGGCGGAACCGACCTGCCGTTCACCGAGGACTTGACCCGTTTGGCCGCCGAAACCGACTTCGACCCCGCTCACGCCGAACACTGGACGGTGGCGATCCGCCTGCTCCCCGAATTCACCGGCACCCTCCCCGAACTCCTCGCCACCACGGCCTCCGTCCTCCGCCATCCGCTGGGAAGCGCCGTCGCGCCCGTCGAAGGGCGCGACAGCGCTTCATCATGATGACGTGGGGTCAGCGGCCGATCTTGTCGAGCTCGGCGAGGTCTTCGTCGGAGAGCGAGAGTCCCGCGCCCGCGACGTTCTCGCGCAGGTGTGCCACCGAGGAGGTGCCGGGAATCAGCAGGATGTTCGGCGACCGCTGCAGCAGCCAGGCCAGGGCGACCGACATCGGTGTCGCGTCCAGTCGGGTGGCCACGGCCGTAAGGACCGAGGACTGCAGCGGGGTGAAGCCGCCGAGCGGGAAGAAGGGCACGTAGGCGATGCGCGCTTCGGCGAGCTCGTTGATGAGCTCGTCGTCGTGTCGGTGGGCGAGGTTGTACATGTTCTGCACGGACACGATCGGTGCGATCGAGCGTGCCTCGGCGACCTGTTCCGGCGTCGCGTTGCTTACGCCGAGGTGCCGGATGAGGCCCTGCTGCCGGAGTTCGACGAGCGTCTCGAATGCCTCGGTGAGCGAGCCGGGCACAGGGCCCTGGGCGTCGCCGAGCCGGAGGTTGACCACATCCAGCGTGTCGAGGTCGAGGTTTTCCAGGTTTTCCCGGACTGCGCGGCGCAGGTCGTCGGGCTTGCGGGCCGGGGGCCAGCCGCCCTGCTCGTTACGGGTCGCACCGACCTTGGTGACGATGTGCAGGGAGTCGCGGTAGGGGTGCAGGGCTTCGCGGATCAGCCGGTTGGTGATGTGCGGGCCGTAGGCGTCGGCGGTGTCGATGTGGGTGATGCCGAGGTTGACGGCCTCGCGCAGGACGGCGAGGGCGCCGTCCTGGTCGGCGGGCGGACCCATGACCCAGGGGCCGGCGAGCTGCATGGCGCCGTAGCCGAACCGGGTGACGGTCAGGTCGCCCAGGGTCCAGGTGCCGCCGGGGAGTGAAGCGGGAAGCGTGCTCATGCCGCTGCTGCCTTTCGTGTCGAGCCAGGCGCTGGTGCCTGATGGTTTCTTGCACCATCATTGACATGTAACTCTCCGCGGGGAAGTAGGCACTTCGGAGTGCGTAAGGCACCCGAGGGAGTGTGAGGAGTGGTTTTGATGGCGACGATGACGGCGGCCCAGCAGAGGGCGCAGGCCAAAGTGCAGTACGACGCGTTCGTGGCGGCATGCCCCAGTCGGCAGCTGCTCGACCGGATCTCCGACAAGTGGGTCACGCTGATCCTGGCCGCGCTCGGCAACGGCAGCCCGCACCGGGCGGGCACCGACTGCGCGGGCGAGCCCCGGGCGATGCGCTACTCGGAGCTGGCCCGCCTCCTGGCCGGGATCAGCCAGAAGATGCTCACCCAGACACTGCGCTCCCTGGAGCGCGACGGTCTGCTGACCCGCACCGTGACGCCGACCGTGCCCGTCACGGTCTCCTACGAGCTGACCGATCTCGGCCTGTCGCTGTACGACATGATGCGCGGTCTCAAGAGCTGGGCCGAGACTCATATGGACGACGTGCTCGCCAACCGCGGGACCTACGACGCCCGCGTCGACTGAAACCCCAAGGGCAAGACGTGGCCGGTCGCCCGTTTCGGGCCTCGGCTCGGACAAGGGTCGCCGGTCGGCAGGAACAGTCTGCGCGTAAAAGGCAGGGCGGATAGGCAGGCGGTCATGGGCGTCGCTTCGGGCGCTTGTCCCGGCGGTGGGTGGTCCAGGCTCGGCGGATCAGGCTACGGACGGTGATGATTGTGTCAGCGAGGTCGAAAAAGGCGTGGATGACGGTCGTGCCGCGCTCGTAGCAGCGGGCGAGGCGGTGGAAGGCGTTCTGCCAGGCGTGTGTGCGTTCGACGTGCCACCGCTGGTTGGCCTGGATCGGCGCCTTCTCACCCTTATGGGCGATGCGACCGTGCAGGTGACGGGCAGTGGGTTCGGCGCGGGTCTTGTCCGAGTCGTAGCCGGCGTCCAGGTGCACGGTGATGTCGTCGGGCAGGGGTCCGAGGCCATCCAGCAGGTCCAGGGTCGGGGCGAGCAGCGGGGAGTCGTGGCGGTTCGCTCCTGCGAGAACCCTGCCGAGCGGAATTCCGTAACCGTCCGTCATCCCTGAGCGTTTCAGGCGGAGAACGTGGCGCTCCACATGCTGCGGGCATGCAGTTCGGGCCGGTCCGGGAGGCGTTGGAGTGAAGGAAGACCTGGTAGTCCCCGTCCGCGTACGGGCCGAGCGGCCGACCCTCGCTTGAGCGCCCTGGCGAGCGTGGCCTCGGCGCTGACCCCCGGGCCTTGGAGGCGCGGCCTCCAGGGGCCCTCACCGCAGTCGCGGGCCTGCTGGGCCGGCGCTGAGGAAAGGACACCGCCGCGAGACGGGCGGCCGTGCCCTTCCTCGCCCACGCCGCCGTGCACGCCCTCCACGGACGAGCAGGAGTGCTCGCGTTGCTCGCGGGCGCGGGAGGCCAAGGCCCCATCCGTGGGCCGGCGACGAGGAGGGGCACGCGCGGGTCGGGGCCGAAGTCTCCGGTTTGCTGCACCTGCTCGGTGACGACGACCCGCGGGTACGCCGCCACGCGGTGCGTGTCGCCCGCCGCCGTCCGCGCGGTCGCCGCCCTGGCGCTGCTGGAGCAGGAACACGCCCCCTACCCGGCCGACCTGGTCGCGGTCCTGGCCGACGCCGGAGGCGATGGCGAACTCGCCGTCACCCGACTCGAATTCTTTCCCGGGATCGGCAACACCGACTCCCGCATGGCCGCCGTACTGGCCCACGATCCGGACGCCACCGCGGCAGTGGCCCGCGCCTGGATCGCACAGGGCGACATCGACGAGTTCACCGAGACCACCTCGGCCGCGATCGTCGAGGTCGGCGGTGCCCGGCGCGGCAAAGCGATCATCGTCCTCAACCCCGCCGAGCCGCCGCTCATCATGCGCGACACCGTCTTGGCGCTGGTGCGCGCGCCCGGCCCCGATACGGTGGACGAGATCCGTGGCGCGGTGGCGGCGATGGTCGCGTCCGTCGCCGGGTACGTGCCCGGCTACCGGCTCAAGCAGGAGGTCCAGGTGACCCCCGTCCCCGCCGACCAGCCGCTGGAAACCCTGCCGGCCCCCGGCGCGGACCGGCCCACCCACCAGGTCTCGGTGTTCCTGGAGGTCGAGGGAGCCGCACACTACCTGCCCGCCTATGCCGGAAACCTCGACATCATGACCTCGGCCGCGCTCCGCGTCGGCGACCGGATGGCGGCCCGCGGCCCGGGCGCCGACAGCACCCGCGGCACCGCACCGCAGCACGTGGAGGCCGCCCCGTGAGTACCCCGATCTTCGTCCAGGACGTCACGCTGCGGGACGGCATGCACGCCGTTCGGCACCGGATCTCCACCGCGGACGTCGCGCGGATCGTCGCTGCCCTGGACCGGGCCGGCGTGGACGCCATCGAAGTGGCACACGGCGACGGCCTCGCCGGCGGCTCGCTCAACTACGGCCCCGGCTCGCACAGCGACTGGGCCTGGATCGAAGCCGCCGCCTCCGTCCTGGAACGGGCCCGGCTGACCACCCTGCTGCTCCCCGGCGTCGGCACCATCCACGACCTGCGGCACGCGTACGACCTCGGGGTCCGCTCGGTCCGGGTCGCCACGCCGTACGGCGCGCACTGCGTCTACGTCACCGACTCCGGCGGCAGACTCACCATGAACGACGTCGCCGCCCGGGTGCGCGCGTATCGGGACGTGCTGCGCCCGGAGACCGAGATCGGCATCCACGCCCACGAGAACCTCTCGCTCTCGGTGGCCAATTCGGTAGTGGCGGTGGAGAACGGCTGCCTCCGCGTGGACGCCTCGCTGGCCGGGCACGGCGCGGGCGCCGGAACTGCCCACTGGAGGCCTTCATCGCGGTCGCCGACATCTCCGGCTTCGACCACCGCTGCGACCTGTTCGCCCTCCAGGACGCCGCCGACGACCTGGTCCGTCCACTCCAGGACCGCCCGGTCCGGGTCGACCGCGAAACCCTCACCCTCGGCTACGCGGGCGTCTACTCGTCCTTCCTGCGGCACGCCGAAACCGCCTCGGCGCGCTATGGCGTGGACGTGCGTGACCTCCTCATGGAGTGCGGACGCCGAGGTCTGGTAGGCGGCCAGGAGGACATGATCGTCGACATCGCCCTGACCCTGTCCACCTGACCGCCCCGGCCGGAATGGGGCTCCGAAGAACAATGCGGGGTTCCGGTTCTCGGTCTGCGCTCGGTCCGACCGCTTCACCCTCGGCGGCGCCCGCGTCGTCGGCCCGGCACACATGACGACTGGTGACAACGGCGCCCCATTCCTTGCGGCGTTCCCGGCCGGCGTCGATGTCGTGTCTCCCGAGGCGTTGGATCACGCGGCGCGGTCCCGGCTTGCCGATCCCGACACGACCGCTCGCGAGGTCGGGGCCGCGGCTGCCGAGGGCGACCTCGACCTCGCGGCTGCGGCTGTCCCGGGGCGCGCCGGGCTGGTCGACGGCCTCGGCGCCGGCGACGCGTTCGGCGGCGCACTCGCGGCCGGCCTGGCCCTCGGACTGCCGCTGCGCCGCACCCTGGAGATCGCCAACGCCGCCGGCGCGCTGGTCGCCGGCCGACACGCGTACGCAGACGCGATGCTCACCCTCGCGAGATCGACGACCTGATCGCGCGCTCCACCGACGATGCCGGCCGCATCGACGGCTCCGTTCCCGTCTCCGTCTCCGCCCCTGCCGAAGGACAGCTGTGAGCATCGCCCCGACATCGCCTCGGTCGTCGCCACCCGCCTGACCGACCCCGGCGCCCTCCGCCGCGCCGCACCGGCCCGGCCCGGGTTCGAGCGCGCCGGCCTCGCCCGACCGCTGTTCATCCTCGCCGCCGACCACCCCGCGCGGCGCGATCGCCGCCGGGGGGCGAAGCCACCGCGACGGGCGACCGGCACGAACTGCTCGCGCGAAGGCGCCGGCCCGCCCCGGAGTGGACGGCTTCCTGGGCACCCCGGACATCGTCGAGGACCTGATCCTGCTCGGCGCACTGGACGGCAAGCCGGTCCTGAGCTCGATGAACCGCGGTGGCATCCCCGGCGCGAGCTTCGAACTCGACGACCGGTTCGGCTCCTACGACGCGTGGCATCGCCGAGGGCGGCACCGACGTCGACGCGATGTACGCCGTGGCCGGGATCGGGCAGGCGCCCCTGGAGCGCCCCGGTGACCTGACCTACCATCAGGCCCGCAACGGGCAGACGATGGTGCACGTGGCGGTGGCCTACGCGCCCGCACCAGGCGCAGGCTCTCCACGCCGGCGTGCACGACGTCGGTGGGGCCCGGGGCGACCGACATGGTCACCGGGGCCGCGCCGGCCACGATCAACCGGCTGCCGATGCTGCTGTCGCCGGACGACACCTTCGCCACCCGCGCGGCCTCGTCGGTCCTGCGGGGACTGGAACTGCCGTACGCCGCCGACATCAGCGTCGACGACACCTTCCGGCCCGTCTCGCGCTTCTTCGACCGCGCCCAGCGCCCGGAGCAACTCGCGCACGCCGCGACGCAGGCCATGCGGGTGCTCACCGACGCCCGGCGCCCGGCCCGTGCGCCGTCGCAACCCTCACGGCTCGGCGAGGACGGTCGACTCCTGCCGGGTCTCGGGTGAATACCGCGCGGGCGCCGGCGTGTTCGGCGGCGTCGAAGTACCACCTACTCGGGGATGCCGTCGCCGAGCCCGTCGGTCAGGGTCGGCGACGGCGTCGAGGTACTTGTCCGCCCGGCGCTCGTCGGCGAGGGCCGCGTGCACCCGACCGGTCTGCGAGGCGGTCGGGGCCGGGTCGCGGGCATCGTGGCCTTCGCCGCAGCTACCGGCCGTCGACTCTCTTCCGTTGGCCCGGCCCGGGTATCAGGCGCTTGCTGCGAGATCGTGCAGGGCTTCACGTAGGGCGGCAATAAACGTCTGGTTCTGCTGCGGCGTGCCGACGGTTACTCGTAGTCCGCCTTTGAGGTCGAAGGAGGGGCCTGTGGGTCGAGAGATGACTCCGCGTGCGTTGAGTGCCGCGTCGATCGCGGGGACATCCTCGAGATCCACCACGAGGACGTGGTTGGCCTCGGACGGCAGGACCCGCAGTCCCAGCGCGGTGAGTTCGGCCGTCAGGTACGAGCGTCCCTCTCGGTTGACACGGCGGGACAGCTCCAGGTGCTCGCGGTCGGCGAATGCGGCGTTCGCGGCGCGCAGCGCGAGGCTCCCGGTGTGGAAGGGCGGCTGGACCGCGCGCAGTTGGTCGGCAAGCTTTGGCGTGGTGAGTCCGTATCCGACACGCAGACCGGCGAGTGCGTAGATTTTGGAGAAGGTGCGGGTGACGATGATGTTGCGCCCTTCGCGCAGTAGGTCGACGCCATCGACGTGCTGGTCGTCGTCGACGAATTCTCCGTATGCCTCGTCGAGGACCACCAGTACGTCGTCCGGCAGTGCGTCGAGCAGGTCGGTGATCTGTGTGCGAGTGAGCACAAGCCCGGTCGGGTTGTTGGGGTTGGTCAAGAAGAGCATGCGAGTTCGCGGGGTGACCGCCGCGCGGATGGCGTCGATGTCGAACGCGTAGTCGCGGTGCGGGATACCGACCGCGGTGGCGCCTGCCGCCCGTGCGCCTATGCGGTACATCGCGAAGCTCGGCTCGGGGATGATGGCCTCGTCGCCGTGTGTGAGCACCTGTGCGGCCACCGACAGGAGCACGTCGCATGAGCCGTTGCCGATCACGACGTTGGCGGGGCTCAACCCGGTGCCTTCGGCGATGGTGTCGTGCAGTTGCCGAAGTTCGGGTCCGGGGTAGATGTGGCTTTGCGACGCGTATGTCGTGATGGCTTCGACGGCCCGCGCCGAGGGGCCGATCGGGCTTTCGTTCGAGCCGAGCTTCACGACGGTTTCGACGCCGAGTTCACGCTTCAAGACGTCGGCGGACTTTCCTGCCACGTAGGTCACTTCATTCTCCCGTGCTCGCCAGATCGATTTCCCGGGTCACGCGTACCACCGGAAGTGCTCTCCGGGTTCGGCCAGGCTGACGACCACGGACTTCTTGAACGTGAAGCCTTCGATTCCGTCGCGGCCCAGGTCCTTCCCCAGACCGGTCATCTTGAGGCCGCCGAAAGGCGCCTCGGCGAACGGGATGGCCGGCAGGTTCACGAAGATCGAGCCGGCTTGCAGGCGTGCGGCCATCGAGTGTGCCCGCTGCACATGGGTGGTGTGGATGTTCGCCGACAACCCGTACATGTTGTCGTTCGCGAGTTGCACGGCCTGCTCCGGGGTCTCGAACCGAATCGCGGCCAGGACCGGGCCGAAGACCTCCTGTTGGGCCAACTGCGAACCGTTGTCGACGCCGTCCAGGATTGTCGGTGTGTAGAAGGTGTCGGCCAGACCGGCCACGGTGAGCGGCTCGCCGCCGGTCAGAAGCCGGGCTCCGTCGCTCACTCCGGCTTCGACGCACCGGTGGACCTCATCGAGATGCGAGCGGGAGATCAATGCGCCGACCTGGGTGGTCGCGTCCAGCGGGTCGCCGACCCGCAGCCGCCCGGCGCGCTCGACGAGGCGGCCGAGGAACTCCTCGTGCACGGTGCTCTGGACGAGAAGGCGCGAGCCGGCGGCACAGACTTCTCCCTGGTTGAGGAAGATGCCGAACAAGGTGGCCTCGACGGCCGCGTCCAGGTCGGCGTCGCCGAAGACGATGTTCGCCGACTTGCCCCCGCACTCCAGCGTCAGGGCTTTCATGGTCGGGGCTGCGCGAGACATGATCGTCTGCCCGACCGATGTGGAGCCGGTGAAACTGACCTTGGCCACCCCGGGGTGGGTGACGAGTGCATCGCCGATGGCCGATGGACCGGTGACGACGTTGAAGACACCGGCCGGGATACCCACGTCCTGCGCCAACTCGGCAAGCCGCAGCATGCTCAGCGGGGTGAGGCCGGCCGGCTTGAGCACCACGGTATTGCCTGCGGCCAGAGCGGGTGCCACCTTCCACGACCCGATCGACAACGGGCCGTTCCACGGGACGATGGCACCGACGACACCGAGGGGCTGCCGAATGGTGTAGTTGAGGACGGGCATGCTCGAATTGGGGATCGTCTCACCGTAGAGCTTGTCCGCCCAGGTGCCGTAGTAGTCGAAGCACGCGGCCGTCCCGGGGATGTCGAGCTCCGACGTTTCCCGGATCGGCTTTCCGACATTGCGGGTCTCCAGCTCGGCGAGCTCCTCGCGATGCGCGTCGACTGCGGCGCCGAGCGCGCGCAACAGCTTGCCGCGCTCACGGGGGCTCATGGCGCCCCACTCGCCGTGGAACGCGGTGGTCGCGGCGTCCACGGCGCGGTCGACGTCCGCGGCCGAGCTGTGGGCGACCTCCGCCAAGGTCTCCCCCGTCGCGGGGTTGCGCACGGCGAGCTGTTGCCGCGTCGCGGACGGAGCGAAGGTGCCGCCGATGAAGTTGCCCCACACGCGGGTGGCTTCAGCCGTCGTTTCGGTGGTCATCGTACGGGCCCTTCGAATCGGTCGGAAAGGTTGACCGCATGTCTGCGGTGGGCCTGAGCAGTTGCTTCCGTGCCCCGCCCGGGCACTATGCGCTCGCCTGCCGCTCGTAGAGCAGGCAGGCCGCTTCGTGCCCGCCCGCCCCGACCGGTAGCAGCTTGGGAACCGTCCTGGTGCACGCCTCCACGGCTACCGGGCAGCGATCGGTGAACAGGCAGCCGTGCGCCGCACCGGGAGTCGGGGGAAGCTCGTCGGGCAGCTCCACGGTGCCGTCCCACTTTTGGTCGATGCGAGGAATCGAGGCGACCAGTTGTTGCGAGTAGGGATGCTGGGGACGGCTGAGAACGGTGCTCCCCATGCCGTGCTCGACGGTGACCCCGCGGTACATCAAGAAGGTCTCGTCGGCGATCTGGTGCGCTGTGGCGAGGTCGTGGGTGATGTAGAGGAAGGAGATACCGTGCTCGTCGCGCATCCGCTGCATGATCCGCAGGATCATCGAGCGTAGTGATGCGTCGATCATCGAAACCGGCTCGTCGGCGACGATCAGGTCCGGCTTGAGCAGATAGGCGCGCGCCATCATGATCCGCTGGCGCTGGCCGCCGCTGAGCTGGTGCGGATACTTGTGCAGGACCTCGGCGGCGTTCAGGGAGACGACCGACAGCGCTTCCTCGATCAGGGCCTGTGCGTCGTGGCGCTGCCTGGCGAGCCGGAAGTTGCGGATCACCGTGTCGAAAGTGTGGCTGACCCGGTAGAAGGGGTTGAACGTGCCGTAGGGATCTTGGAAGACAGCCTGCACGTATCGGCGGAACTTCTTGCGGTCCACGCGGCCGAGGCGTGAGATGTCGCGCCCCTTGAACATGATCTTGCCCTCGGTCAGCGGAACCAGTCCGAGGATCGCGGAGGCGAGGGTCGACTTCCCACTACCGCTCTCCCCCGCGATCGTGACGATGCGCGCCTCGCCCGCGGGGATCACGAGGTTGAAGTTGTCCAGGACGGTCGGCGTCGCGCCCGAGCCGTCATGCGCCGGGTATCGCTTGGTGGCCCCGATGATCTCGAGCAGCGCATCATTCATGCGAGACGTCCTCAGACACGGAAGAGGCGGGCGGTTGTGCCTGCGCGAAGTGGCAGAAGGAGATCCGGTCGGGCGAGACCCGCACCGCCGGCGGCGCCGTGCCGCGGCATACGTCGGCCGCCTTGGGGCAGCGGCCCTGGAAGATGCATCCGGCAGGCGGGTGGCGCAGGTCCGGCATGCGATGCTCGCCGGTCATGACCGTCAGATCCTTGCCCGGCGTGGGCACGGAGCCGACGAGTTGGGCGGTGTAGGGGTGGGCGGGCGCGGCGAAGACCTCGGCGGTCGGCCCGGACTCGACGATCTTGCCGGCGTACATCACCGCTATACGGTCGGCGAGTTGAGCCATCAGGCCCATGTCGTGGCCGATCATGACGATCGCCACGTCGAGCCTCTTCTTGATGTTGTCGAGGGTCTGCGCCACCACGCGCTGGACGATCACATCGAGAGCACTTGTCGGCTCGTCCGCGATGATCAGCTCGGGTTCGAGCGCGATGGCCATGGCGATGCAGGCTCGCTGCTTCATTCCGCCGCTGAGCTGGTGGGGGTACATGTCGGCGACGCGGGAGGGCAGGCCCACCGAGTTCAGGTGGCCCAGTATCCGTTCACGCAGTGCCGAACGGTCGATGCGGTCGTCGGTGTGGGCCTTGATCACATCCGCCAGTTGCCTGCCCACCGGCAGGACGGGGTTGAGTGAGTTCTGCGCGCCCTGGGGGATAAAAGCGACCTTCGACCAGCGTACCCGGCGCAGTTGCTCACCCGAGAGGGCCAGCAGGTCCACCCCGCCCAGCGTCGCGGTGCCTGCGTGGGTGCGGCCGGGGGGCTGAAGCAGGCGGAGCAGCGCCATGGCGGTCGTTGTCTTGCCGCAGCCGGACTCGCCTATCAGTCCGAGGAGTTCGCCCGCGCGGACGTCGAAGTCGATGCCGCTGACGGCGTGTACCACGCCGCGCGTGGTGTCGTATCGGATGTCGAGGCCGCGTACCTCGAGCCCGGCGGTGCTCACGCCTTCCCCCTGAGCCTCGGGTTGGCCACCCGGTCCAGGCCCAGTGTGACGCCCAGGAGCGCGAGAAATATCCCGAGCAGGGCGATGACGGGTGGCCCCCACCACCACCACATACCGCGGAAGATCGCCGATCCCTGCAAGGCGTCGGAGATGGTGGAGCCGAGTGTGGGATAGCGGCTGGGTGCCAGGCCCAGCGCCTCGAGGCCGGTGACCGCGAGGATCACGCCGGAGACGGTCTGCGCGAAGGTGGCCGCTATGTAGGGCAGCATGTTGGGCAGGATCTCGCGGAACATGATGCTCGGTGACGAGGCGCCGGAGAGTCGGGCCAGCGCGACGTAGCCGCGTTCGCGCATCGACAACACTTGGCCCCGCAGAACCCGTGTCGGTATCGGCCAGGCGAAGAGCGCCATGATCAGGCTGAGCCCGACGACTCCGAGGTCGGTGACGTAGCTGGCGATGACGACCAGCACGGCCAACCCCGGGATGGCGATGCCCACGTCGGTGACGGTACCGATGACTGCGTCGATCCAGCCGCCGAAGAACCCTGCCGTGAATCCCAGGACGATTCCGACCGCGACGCCGATGCCGGCGCCGAGCAGTCCGACTTCCAGGGTCTGCGGAATACCGATGAGCATGCTTGCCAGCATGTCGCGCCCCTGGCCGTCGGTACCCAGCGGATGGCCGCCGGTGTTCGCGACGAACCCGTGCGTGACGGACGGGTCGGCCCAGGCCGGCACCATGTTGTTCGCCGCAGCGCCGATCAGCGCCTCCTTCTTGGCGACGAAGAGCGGCGCGATCCACTTGGTGACGAAGAGGAGGGCGAGGACGCCCAGCCCGGACAGCAGCATGGGGTTGAGCCAGGGGTTGTCTCGGCGTCCTCGGCCTGCGGCGTCCGGTTGCTGCTCGGCCGATGACTCGACGAGGGAGGTCATCACTACCATGCCTGCCTCACCTTCCTCTCATGTCGATGCGCGGATCGAGGAACGGATAGACCAGGTCGAGCAGGAATGTCGAGACGGACACTCCCAGGATCAGGAAGAAGGCCACTCCTTCGATGACTGTGTAGTCGTTGGCGAGGATGGCCTGATAGAGCAGGTTTCCAAGACCGGGGTAGGCGAAGACGGTTTCGACGACCACAACACCGCCGGCCGCCGTTCCCAGTGCGAGTCCGAGCGAGGTGACCTGCGGCAGGATCGCGGTCCGTATGCCGTAGTGAAGGAATACCGAGTGTGGCCGGAGTCCTTTGGCTTCGGCCAGCATCACGTAGTCCTCGGACGTGGTCGTGATCAGCATGCCTCGCATGCCCATGGCCCAGGCGCCCATCTGGACCAGGACCACGGACAGCAGGGGCAGTATCGCGTGGCTGACCACGCTCGACACGAACGGCAGGTTCGGTCCGGGCACCACGTCGGCGCTGTACGCGCCGGAGAAGGGCAGGAGGTGCCATTGCTGCGCGAACAGGAAAAGCAGCACGATGCCGATCATGAACGCGGGAAGCGAGGAGAAGAGAAGGGTAATGGGCAGTATCCGCCGCAGGGCGCGCGGCGACTTGGGCCAGCCCATTATCGCCCCGATCAGCGTTCCCATGACGAACGAGATCAGCGTGGCGGAGATGACCAATCCGAATGTCCACGGCAGGGCTTCCAGTACTATGCTGTTCACCGTGGCAGGGAATTCCGACAGGGAGTATCCCTGGTCGAATCGGATCGCATTCCACAAGTAGTCAAGATATTGGTGCCACAGTGACTCGTGCAGACCGAGCCGCTTTTCATAGGCGTTTACGAGCGATGGGTCTGCGGCGCCTCCGCCGGCCGCCAGCTTGGCGATGATCGCGTCTGCCGGGCTGCTGCGTCCGAGCCGCGGGATGATGAACATCAGGGTCAGGCCGAGCCAGACCGTCAGCACCAGCCTGGCCGCACGTCCCAGCACATAGCGCCGGGTCAGTCGGGACATGCTCTCTCCTCCGTATTTCCCGCGGTCGTGATGTTCGCGTGGGTGCCGTCCACCGGCACCCACGCTCGCGTCAGCGGGCCGGCTGGATCGTGTGCAGGAGCTTTTGGACGGACGAGGAAACGTACAGACCCCATACATAGGGATTTGCCGCGGTGGGCCAATCCGTCCAGTTCCGAGTACTGACCGGGTTGATCTGATAGTTGTTGAGCAGCGGGATCATCGGAAGATCCTGGTACCAGTAGCCCAGAGCTTCCATGACCAGCTTCTGCACATTCGTGGAGTCGTTGGGCGGCACTTGGGCCAGCTTGTCGACGACCCCGCTGTACTTCTTGGCGTTGTCGGTGTCCCAGCGGAAGGGATTGGCATAGAAGCCGGAGATCTTTTCTCCCTTCGACACGAGGTGGCTGACGTTGAAGGCGTTCAGCGATTCCCAGGGATGCGTCGTGCTGCCGCACGATCCGAAGAACAGGTTGGCCTGGAAATTCCCGGAAGTCTCGTCCGCGACGAAATTCGGAACCGTCAGCTTGTCCTGAGAGGCGTCGATGCCGATCTGGCGCAGTTGTTCCACCAGGACGGCGGTCACCGCGTTCTTCGGTGCGGCGTCGAAGTTCTTGATGACGAGGGTGAGTTTCTTGCCGTCCTTCTCGAAGACTCCGGAACCACCGCGGTGGTAGCCGGCGGCTTCGAACATGCTCTTGGCCTTGGCCGCATCGAAGGTGCCGACGTTCGTCCTATCCGCTTCGGCGGAGCCGGTCACTGCGGTGACCTGGTTGATGGCCGGGAAATCGGGGAACGGCGTCAGCATGGGCTTCGAGGCGCCCGAGAATGCCACGTCGATCAGCTTTTGGCGGTCGATGGCGTAGTTCACGGCCCAGCGCAGTTTCGGGTCGTTCCAGGGGCTTCGGGAGGTGTTGAAGTCCAGCGAGTATCCGCACACGTCGGGCTGCCCGTACGGCGGCCTCGTCTGCCAGGTCTGGATTTTCGTGTCGTTCGCCTTCAGCGCCTGGTAGGTGCCGAGCGAGAACTGCGCCCCGACGTCGAGAGCGCCGCTTGCCATCGCGGAAGCCCGCGTCGACTCGGTCCCGAGTGCGGTCCACTGCAGCTTCTTCGGGGCCGGTAGCGGCTGGAACTTTGCTGCTACCCCCCACCAGTTGTCCGAGCGGGTGTAGGTGAACGTGTTCGGTGTGACGGAGGCCAGTCGGTACGGTCCGGTGCCGACGGGCCAGCCCTTCTTCGGGTCGTAGTTGGTGAAGGTCGCGACATCGTTTTGCTGCGCCCAGATGTGCTTCGGCAGCACGACCAAGGTCTTGGAGGCCAGTGCGGTGCTGAACAGGCGCAGGGCGAAGAGCGGGTCCGGCTTGTCGACTTCGAGCGTCACCGTCAGCGGATCGACGGCATGCGCGGTGACGTCTTTGACGTCGAGCGAGCCACTGAGGATCTTGCCCGTCTTGATCAGGTCGACCGTGTAGACGACGTCGTCCGCGGTGAACGGCTCTCCGTCGCTCCACTTGATGCCGTTCTTGAGCTTGAGGGTCCACACCTTGTTGGCGGCATCGGGCGCGATGTCGTCGGCCAGCCACGGCTCGAGTTTGCCGGTGGACAC
Source organism: Embleya scabrispora DSM 41855 (assembly GCF_000372745.1). Classification (GTDB taxonomy): domain Bacteria; phylum Actinomycetota; class Actinomycetes; order Streptomycetales; family Streptomycetaceae; genus Embleya; species Embleya scabrispora. The sequence continues at coordinate 77,441 of NZ_KB889666.1, forward strand.
GTCGGTGATGAACAACGGCTCGTAGACAGCCTGGATCAAACCATTGACCTGGTTGCCCCCGTATGGGCTGAAGTTCGTTACGGCGTCAGGCTTGCCCTGGTCCATGTCGAAGACGACCGTACTGGACCGGTCCGTCTTGGGGGTCGAACCGGAGGTGCAGCCGGCCAAGGCCAGCAGCGTGGCAAGCCCCACCGACGCGAACCCTCGGGTGGCTCTGGCTCTTCGAGCTGTCATGACGGTTCTCTCTTCGTTCGTGGATGTGACGAAGACGCCGGCGCGGCGGGAGACGCCGCCGAGGCACGCTTGCGGCGCCGGAGGATGAGGGGCAACCGGAACACATAACCGATCACCGCCGGCCGAAAGGCCATTCGTAGGAACGCGATGACATCTTCTGCTTCGACATAGGCCTTGACCTTCAGGGCCTTCTCGTTTCCGCCGCTGGTGATGACGAGGGCATCGCCGTCGGGGGCCAGCGCGCCGATGGTGAACTCCATCCGCGCAAGCTTCGTCACAACACGCATTCTGATCAGTCCTTGCGGAGGAGGCCGCGGTTCTGGGCGCGCAGAACTCGGGATTCGAGGAGGTCGGCCATTTCCTCGGCGATGAACCCGTCCGGCGGTGTGAACTGTCCTCGCGCATACAATGTGCGCATGGCGTCACGGGCGCCGCGCACCTTGGCGGCCAGATTGCGGGGTGGCTGCCCGTCGGGGAAGCGGTTCGCCGGGTAGATGGGATCGGCGTAGATCTCCCGGAAAGGCTCGGTCCGAACGTCGATCCAGGTGTTATGGTTGGCGATGGTGCGGTGTTCACGCAACGATTCGATGTCGATCGTCGCGGCGATGATCTGCTCGCTCGGGTACGGCGCTTCGCGCAACACCATGCCGGTGTAGTCGATAATCATGGATCCGCCGGGGCAGAACGCCTTCGGGTAGAAGGCGTGGTTCACCTGACCCCAGTTCGAGCCGAGCAGGTAGGACATATTGTCGTGCGCGCGCGTTTGCCGGGTGAACTTCCAAAAGTCCCACGGCCGGCTCACGCCCTCGAACTCCTGGATGGCGCCCGGGTGGCAGATGACCTCGACCCCGTTGAAACCGAGTGCTCGTGAGACCTCCGGCGTGCACCCGTCGTGACACGTCATCGTTCCGAGTTTGCCGATCTCGGTGTCGAGGACGGGGAAGAGGTCTTTGATCGAGTTGCCGTAGACCTTGCCGTAGTCGTCGTACAGGTCGTGGGGACTCGAACCGAGGCCGAGGGTCGCGGGAATATGCCACTTGTGGTATTTGAGGGCGATCTCGCCGGAGGGGTCGATGATGAAGGCGGTGTTGAACCAGCGATCCGGGAATTCCGGCGTCACCTCGATGACACCGCCGCCGGCGATGTAGATGCCGTACTCGCGCGCCTTCTCCGCGAGTACATCCATTTCCGGCCCGGGTATGCTGACCGCCTTGTCCAGGAATTGCTGGATGCCGTCCTCGCCCTTACCCGGAGTTGTCACTCCCTGCATGAAGTACTCCGGCAGGACGACCAGGCGGACGGGGACCTCCCAGAAGTAGCCGACTCCGAAGTCGATCAGCTGTGTTATTCGCTCGAGATTGGCGCGGATGCCTTCTTCGTTCTTGGCGACCGATACTTCCGGCTGGACCACGAGCGCCGTGTACTTCTCGATCCGTTCGGGCATGCTGGCGACTCCTCAGAATTCGGATGCGCGGAGACCGAGGTCTTCGAGAATCACACCGGCGGTTACGGTGCCGGCCGCGGATATCGCGCCGCCGGGGTGACAGTAGGAGCCGGCCATGTAGAGCTTCTTGAGTGGCCCGCGGTAGTCGGAGAAGCCGGCGAACGGCCGGAAGATGCCGCCCTGCGACTGTCGCATGGCGCCCCCCGTGGTCGTCCCGTTGACCAGGCAGGGGTTGTCGCGCTCCATGCTGGGGCCGGTCTGGATGTAGCTGCCGAGTATGTTCTCGGTGGTCATGTTCGACGTGTATTCCTGCAACTTCGGGAGCATGACGTCCCACATGTACTTCTCGCCGACCTCGTCCCAGTCTTCGCCGTTCGCCAGCTCGATCGGCACGAAGGTGTCCATGATCAGCGTGTGCTTGCCCTCGGGGGCGCGAGTCGGGTCCTTGAGCGTCCAGCAGGCGACCCACAGGAACGGATTGGTGGGGGCGATTCCGAGCTCGATCTCCGCGTACTGCCGACGGATGTCGTCGACCGAGCCGAAGATACGCTGGAACGGCGTGTGGTCGACCTCTTCGCCGCACAGGTACTTCGGTGCCTCGTGGAGAGCGAAGTGGGCGCGGACGATGGTGAAGTCGCCCGGGTTGTAGTGGCGCACCTTCTCCAGAAAGGCGTCGTCCAGTACGCCCTCGTCGAACATCCGGCCGAAGAGCTTGGGATTGAGCGTGGTCACCACGCCCTTGCCGGCGTGGAAGGTGCGTCCGTCCTCGAGCTCCACGCCGGAGGCCTCGCCATCGGTGGCCAGGAACCGCTTGACCGGTGCCTCGGTGAGCACGGTGCCGCCGTAGTGCTCGATCATCCGCGCGAGGGCGTTGGGGAGTTCGATCGTGCCGCCTTCCGGGATCGACTCACCGAACTCGTGGATGGCGGGGATCATGATGTAGATGAGCTCGCCGCGACCCTCCTGCCACGGTCGGTTGCCCGCTGCGGTGGCCCAGCCGAGAATGAAGGAGCGTACGTGCTCGTTCTCGAAGTTCTCCATCGCGAAGTCGTGCGGGCTGAGCGTGAAGCTGCGCAGCATCTCGACGCCCTCGGGCGTGGTCTCGAGCATGGCACTCATGAGGCTCGGCGGGTTGGGGGGTGAGAACATCCCCGTGACGAAGCCGTCGCGTATGTTGACGAAGTTGTCGTAGATCTCGCGGTAGCGGCGGGCGTCCTTTTCCGAGTACCACGCGATCGACTCACACGTCTTGTCGACGTCGCGGTGTACCACGATGCCGGGCCCGTGCTTCATGGGGTGTCCCGTGATGTGGTCCTCGGCCCAGATGTACCGCAGGCCGAAGTCGCGCTCCAGCTCCGGGAGGATCTCCTTGAAGCCGGGGTTGATGTGGTTCCACACGTGCGATGACCCGTAGAGATCGTGCTTGAAGCCGGGCAGGGTCACCTCGTCGGTGGTGCATGCCCCGCCGAGCCGGCTGTGGCGTTCGAGAACCAGCACCCGCAGGCCGTTCTTGGCGAGTACCGCGCCGGCGGCGAGACCGTTGTGTCCCGCCCCGACGATGATCACGTCATGGTCACTCATGCTCACCCGCTGCCTCCCGGGACACCTTTGGTTCACCGAGTGGTGACCTGAATGTCCTGTGTAATTTCCTGCAAATTGTGCTGGCAGTGAAACTCGCACTGGGCGATGACAGCGTCAACGCGGCCGGTCCGTCCAGCGGACCCGGTGTCGGCGGCCCGCCCTACAGGGTCGGCGGAGTGATCGCCGTGACGATCAGGACGTCGACGTCGCCGATGTTACGGCTCCTGTGCGGGTGCGTGCTGAGTTGGTAGATCGCGTCTCCGGGGCCGAGTTCGATGTACTCCTCGTCCCCGGGCGGACCGACCCAGATTCCGACGTGTCCCTGGATGACCAGCCCGCATTCCTCTCCGTCGTGCACCAGGCCCACGTCACCGGTGTCCTGGCCCACGGGGATGACCACCCACATCATCTGCAGAGCGCGGCCCAGATCCGGGGTCAGCATCTCGTTGTGGATGCCCGAACCGGGATAGATGATGGTCTTCCGCATGTTCGCGCGGACGATTTCGGCGTACTTGGTCTGCTGTTTCGAGGCTGTGTGCCCTGCGGGCGGCGAGCCGACCTCGAACAACTCCGCCATGGACAGACCGAATGCCTCGGCCAGATTGTGCAGTGTTCCCACCGAGGGACGCGCCACGTCGCGCTCGATCTGGCTGAGAAAGGACACCGAGATCCCGCACTGGGGCGCCAGGTCGCGCAGCGTCTGCCCTCGCCGCTTGCGCTCGGCGCGGATCCGGGCGCCCAGTGAACTGCCCGCTCCGCCGTGTCCGGCCGGCTTTAAGGCCACGATGCCTCCTCGTGTCACGTGCGACGACCGCCACCGGCGCGGTACGTAACGCTTCCTTCATTGCTGCGGACACCCCCTTGAAACCGGCGGGAGCCGAGGGTACCGTGCAAACGAAATTACACTACAGTCAAAATTTGAGGAAACCAACTGCTTATGATCCACGCCACGGTGGCACGCACGCTCGTCCGCTACCTGTCCGAGTACGGCATCGACACGGTCTTCGGAATACCCGGGCTGTACAATATGCCGCTCTTCGAAGCGATTCGGGAATCACGGCTGCGTGTCGTCACCGTGCGCCACGAGCAGGGGGCGGCGTTCATGGCGGACGGGTACGCGCGAGCCACCGGACGGCCCGCCGCGGTGGTCACACTCCCCGGGTGCGGTGTGCTCAACGCCATGACGGCTCTGAGCGAGGCACACGCGGACTCATCGCCGGTGCTGCTGCTCAGCTCGCAGGTCCCGGTCGAGCACATCGATCACAACGACGGCCTGCTGCACGAACTCACCGGCCAGTTCGCCGTCGTGGACGCGGTCATGAAGCACAGCGAGCGACTGTACCGAGGTGAGGACACCACCGCCGTGGTGCGCCGGGCGCTGAAGGCTCTGGGCCGTGGCCGGCCGCGTCCGGTACAGATCGAAATCCCCCTCGACATCCAGGACGTGGAGGTGTCGGCACCGGATCTGTGCGGGGTGACGTGGCAGGCCCGAGCTGCGGCCGAGCCGTCGGCGGAGGACGCCGGGGTGCTGGGCGAGGCGTTGGCGGAGCTGTCGGCGGCCGAGCGTCCGCTGATCATCGCCGGCGGCGGTGTGGTTGCCGCCGGTGCGTCCGCGGCGTTGACGCGGGTGGCCGAGCGGCTCGGTGCCCCGGTGCTGACCACAGGCATGGGAGTGGGCGTGATTCCCGGAGACCACCCGCTGGCATGCGGTGTCTCATGGATCGCGTCAGCCGACATCACCGATCTGATCGCTGCCTCGGATGCCGTTCTGGCGATCGGGACTCGCTTCAATCAGGGCATGACCAACGGGTGGAACGTTCCGCTGCCGCGGACGACCCTGCGTGTCGACATCGACCCCGAGGAGATCGAGCGCAACATCGCGGTGAAGTACCGCGTGGTCGGCGACGCCGGCGTGGTACTCGAGCGTGTGGGGGCCTGGCTGGTGGACCGCTCCGTCGACCGGCGGGCGCAGGTGGAGCCGCGGCTCGCCGAGGCGCAGCGGGCCTACCGTGCGGCCCAGCACGCCCGCGTGGGCACCACTCGACCGTGGTTCGACGCGCTGCGTGCCGCGCTTCCCGAGGACGGCATCATCGCCGCCGACATGTCGCTGTTCTGGGGGGACATGCTCGGCTCCTTCCCCGTCCGGGCCCCACGCCGGATCCTCTTCCCTTGGGGCATGGGCACTCTTGGCTTCGGCGTCCCCTCCGCCATCGGCGCGAAGATCGGCGTCCGCGACCGCGCCGTCGTGTCGATCGCCGGCGATGGCGCCTTCCAGTTCACCGGCAGCGAGCTCGGCACCGCAGTGCAAGAGCGCCTGGCACTGCCGTTCATCGTCGCGAACAACAACGCCTACGGAATGATCAAGATGCAGCAGCTCGCGCGGTACGGCCACGACGTCGCCGTCGACCTGCCCGCGCCGGATTTCACCGCGCTGGCCACGGCCTACGGCGCGCGGGGGGTCCGGGTCGAGCGACCGGAGGACCTGGCAGGTGAGCTCAAAGCCGCCTTCGCCGCCGACGGCCCGACTGTCATCGAGATCCCATGGGGAGACACGTTCGCCGGACGCGAGTGAGGTGTACTTCATGTCCACGCCGATGGATTCGGTCGTCATCGAACCAATCGATCCCGCCAACTCCGTGTTGGGGAAACTGACCTTGCTCTTGGGCGCGTTCGGGTTTGACAATCCCGACTTGTCCCTTACCGAACTGGTCCGCCGCAGCGGGTTGACCAAGCCGACGGTGCATCGGCTGTGCGGTGAGCTGATCCACTGGGGCTATCTCGAGCGGTCGGGCACCGACTACCGGCTCGGCATCCGGCTGTTCGAGATCGGACAGCGGGTGGGCAGCCAGCGCCAACTGCGCGATGCCGCCAGGCCGTTCATGGAGGACGTGCAACGCATGACCGGCGGTGTGGTCCACCTGGCCGTGCGGTACGGCACTGAAGTGCTGTACCTGGACAAGATCACCGGGCATCGGGTTGTGCAGCCGTCCCGGATAGCGGGACGCATGCCGATGCACTGCACCGCCACGGGCAAGGTGCTGCTCGCGTTCGCGTCTCCCGAGCTGCTGCGAATGGTCGTGGCGGCCGGGCTGACGCGGATGACGCGGCACACCATCACGGCGCCCGGCTCCCTCGCACACGAGCTTGCCCAGGTCCGGCGCGCACACCTGTCGAAAGAGGTCGAGGAGACCCGACTCGGGTACCTCAGCATGGCGGCGCCGATCCGCGACGCCGCCGGATCGGTGATCGCGGCCCTCTCGGCTACCGTGCCCAGTGCACGCGCCAACCTGCCGCTGATCTCCCGGGGCGTGCGGAACGCGGCGCACAGCACGTCGGACAGCGTCGCCCGGGCAGACCCGCCCGGAGCCGCAGACGGCACGGGCGGCGCTGTCCGTCCTGCCCCCTCAAGGGCGGACTACGGAGAGGAGTGAGCGCCATGGCAGTCGACCGCACCTTCGGTGGCACGCTACCGCCGCGGGGCGATGCCACTGTTCGGCGTGTCCTGGACCGGGCGTGCTGCGTCCGCCTGCCGGTGCCGGCGTGGACAGGGCCGGCGTACGGCGCGTCGCGTGCGCCCTGCGCCTACCGTGTGCGGACAAGCCCGCCGCGCCGTGTCCCGCCTCGCGGCTTGCTCACTTCGACCCTGTCGAGCCGGGCAAGCTTCGGCAGATCGAGCAGGCGGAAGACGCCTTGCCCGAGCTGGGCTTCGCCGAGCCGCGCGTTCGCCGCCACGGCGACGTCGCCCGCGTCGAGCCGGTTCTCGGGGAGCTCGCCCGTGCCTCCGGTGGTGCCCGTCTTGCGGTGTTGGGCGCCGGGCGGTCTACCGGCTTCCGTTTCGTCGCTCTCGATCCGGCCGGCGTGCGGTCCGGTGCTTTCACTCTGCCGTCGGTTCCGGCCCGCATATGACTGACGACTGGGCGATGCCGAGGGCGCTCGCCGATTTCGTGGAACTGGATGTCGACCGCACCGCCCGCCGCGGCTATCCGGAGGCGGTCTACTGCGAGGGCAAGACAGCCGAGCAGGTCGCCGCCATCGCGCGGACTGTGCGCCACGACGGCTTGCGAGCACTGTTCACCCGTGCGGGCCCTGAGCACGTTGCCGCTGTGCGCTCCGAGCTGCCCGACGCCGTCCTCGAACCGGCGGCCCGGATCCTCGCATGGCCACCCGATCCTCCCGAGCCGTCAGGCGGACATGTGGTGGTGGTTGCCGCGGGCACATCCGATCTTCCGGTCACGCTCGAAGCGCACTTCACCGCGCGCCACCTCGGCCGCCACTGCGCCCTCGTCGTCGATGTCGGCGTGGCGGGCTTGCACCGCGTGCTGGACAAGCTGCCCCTGCTGCGGGCGGCTCGCGTCATCGTGGTGGTCGCCGGGATGGACGGCGCACTGCCAAGCGTCATCGCGGGCCTGGTCGCCGCGCCTGTCGTTGCGGTTCCGACATCGGTCGGCTACGGCGCCTCGTTCGAAGGGCTGGCCGCGCTGCTGGCCATGCTCAACGCATGCGCACCGGGCGTATCCGTCGTCAACATCGACAACGGGTACGGCGCAGGCCACCTCGCGGCACAGATCGCAGCAAGCCACTGAGATTCACCTCGCGATGCCGCCCCGCGCGTAGGCGGCGTATCCGTGATCTCCTCCACCTGCGGGTGTAGGTACTCCCGGACCTGCGCCAGGTGGCCGTCACCCGCCTTCGCCTCCGTGCGCACCCGCTCCATGCGGTGGCGCCGGGCCGGGCCGCCGATGTGGCCCAGGACGACGAAGAGGATGCCGAAGTGGAACAGCGGGCTGCCGATTCGCAGCAGCCGGTTCTCGTAGAGCTGGGAGGATCGGGTGGTCCAACCGAACTTGTCGTACCGGTAGCGCCAGGCGTGACCGGCGACGAAGGCGACCAGGGCCAGGTAGGGCAGGACGACCCACAGGAGCGAGTCCAGGGCTCCGGTGTCCGCCGGCGTCGCGGCGTGCGGGTTCATCGGCGCTCTCCGGTCGGCTGCGGCATGAACTCGGGGGGTGCGAACGGCGCGAGTCCCACTTGCTCCTCGGGCGGCCCTTGGGCGGCGGGCGCGGCCACGGCCTTGCGCTGATCGCGGCCGAGGGCCGGCAGGGTCGCCGAGACGGAGTCCAGGACGTCGACCCAGGGCGAGCCCGCGTCGCCCAGCGCCAGGCGCAGCAGTTCCAGTCCGGCGCGGTGCTCCTGGAGGAGTGCGCGCCCGGTGTCCGGGGCGCCGGTGGCGGCGAACTCGAGGACGACCGCGAGGTGGTCGGGCAGTTCGGCGTTCGCTCGACGGGACGGCTGAGGCACCTGGTCGGCGAGCTCGCCGAGACCGTGATGAGTACTCGGCGCTTGTGGAAACGGACCGTCCTACGGCCTGCGGGCAACCGGAAAGGCACGACGCGAGCACGAACGCATCCGACCCTCCTCCGAATGCGACACTGGAGAGTCGACATCGAAGCCCCGCCTCATCAGCCACCTCAAGCGCACGCTGTGACGGCGACGGCCCGGGCCAGGCTTCCGGGGGCGAGATTCAATGCACCGGGAACATGGCCAGCGCCCCACCGTCCACCGTGAGCACGGAGCCGGTGAGGTATGCCGCCCCAGCTCCGGCCAGCCAGGCGATCACCGCACCGACCTCGTCCGGTGTCCCCAACCGACCAAGCGGGATCGAGCGCGCCACCGCGGAGGCAGTCGCGGGATCGGCAAGCGCTTCGGCGTTCATGGCGGTCTCGACGATGCCGGGGACCAACGCGTTCACCCGGACAGCCGGGGCGAGTTCGACCGCGAGGGCCTTCGTCAGACCAAGGACCGCAGCCTTGGTGCTGCTGTACGCCACGCTGGAGGCGGAGCCGCGTAGACCATTCATCGATGCCACAGTGATCAAGGAACCGTCGCCCGAGGCGGCAAGGGCGGGAGCGAACGCCCGCGCCATCTCTATGGTCGCCACGACGTTCACGTCCAACAGGCGCCGGACGACATCCGGCGTGTGGGCGGAGAGATCACCACGAAATGTCTCGGCGGCGCAGGCTACCAGCACCTGTGGCGACAGCTGCTCAGCGGTGGACTGCGCCCAGCGAGTCACGGCGAGCCCGTCAGCCAAGTCGAGCTGTTCAGGGCGTACCCTGCGGCCCAGACCAGAGATCTGGTCGCATACGACACGCGCCTCTGACGCGTTGCTGCGGTAGGTGAACGCGACGTCGTGCCCCGCGTGCGCGAGCGCGAGGCTCGCGGCTCGACCGATCCCACGCGATCCACCGGTAACTGCCGCCCACGTCATCCGCTCCACCTCGCCGGGATATCGGGCACCGGCCGTCGGCACCCTGCCCGCATCCTGGCAAGGCGCCGTGGTCTCGCCAATTCAGCGGTACTGGTGAGCGGACCTCGTGGTACACCCCTGTCCATCCGAAACTGACGATCATCGTCGACACCCGGGTCTCCCATCACCAGGGAGATCCACACGCCGGAGTCCACCCCCACCGCCCCACCGGGAGGCCAACCGGCGCCGTCGTCGTGGCTTGTCCGTTGCCAGGGCGGCACGCGCCGGTCGGGCGGGTGGACAAGACAGTGACGGGGCTTCTTGGCCAAGCTCCAATGAGGTCACAAACGCCCGTCCGGCCGCGTGCGTGGTGACGCCCGGGCGACAAATCCCGAACAGGACAGCCGCAGCGTCGGTCAGGTCAAGGGTCGGACCCACCGGCAGCGTCACCACGTCACATCCTCACTGTCAGGTCAGCGGGCGGCAGAGCAGTGCGTCGGGGACGGCTTTTTGCCCGTTGCTCCAGCCGCCCTGCCACAGGTTCCAGGTGTAGGCGACGCCCGCGAGGTACTCGTTGTCGGCGCACTGGCCCTTGTAGTCGTGGGGGGCCCAGTCGTTTTGGACGGCGCCACCGGTGGTCGGGCGGTTGTCACCGCGGTCGAACCACAGGACTCGGCGGTCGGTCGACAGGGTCTTGGCGGACGGCGCGCACAGCAGGCCGGACATCGCCGTGCCGTTGACGCTGAAGCCGACCACGAAGTGGTTGTCGGGGCATTCGAACTTGCTGTATCCCCCGGCCCAGTCACCGTGGGTGACGTAGCGCTCGTCGGTGACCAAGACCCAGTCACCGGCCGCCTTGGCGGGCTGGTTCGCGTCGGTGCACAGGGCGCGGTGACCGAGTCGGCTGAGGGCGACCAGGCGCTGGGTGTCGGGACAGTTGCCCTTGCGGTTGTTCGGATGCCAGTCCGGCTTGGCCGGCATGGTCTTCGAGGCGTTCTGGTCTCCGAAGTCGGTGTCGAGCATGTTCCAATGGTCGACTTGGTCGATCGGCCCGGTCACGCTCGGGGCGTCGATCAGCTTGAACCAGTCGGTGGCGCGCCAGTCGCCGGGGTCGGTGAGACCCAGCCGCTTGCCCGAGGAGTCGTAGGAGATCAGCGCCCAGTTGTCGTTCGGAACGCCGTGCGTGGTCCAGCCGATCACCGGCCACTGGGCGAAGTCGGTGTCGTTCTTCACCAGGATGTCGGTGAAGTTGTCGAACCAGGCCTTCTCCTTGACGTTGTCGGAGCCGCGGCCGCCGGCGCCGAACTCGCTGATCCACACCGGGGCGGTGAAGTGCTGACCGGCCTGAGTGACGAACAGCGCCTCGTCGTCGACGACCCGGGCGAGTTGCTCGGGGGTGAGGTCCTGGTAGCGGGGGTCGTTGGTCTCCCCGTTCTGCCAGCCGCCGGTCGCGCCGGTGTGGTTGGGGCCGGTGTAGCCGTAGAAGTGCGCGGAGTAGACCAGCTTGCCGGAGTCGACCAGGGTGTTGGAGAGGTTGCGGACCGGGGTGAGCGTCGGCCGGCCGTGGCTGGTGATGCCGGACGGGATGCCGTACCAGTTGATGCCCTCCATGATGACCAGCATGTCGGGGTCGGCTTCGAGGATCTTGTTGCCGGCCTCCTCGAAGGCGGCGTACAGGTCATGGCCGTTGCCCCAGCCCCAGTTGGGGTCGTCGTACCAGTCGCGGCGGACCTCGTTGCGCAGGTCGGCGCCGACCACGCGTTTGTTCGCCTTGTACCGATCGACCATGGACAGCCAGTCGTCGATCCATTGACGGGTGGTCTGGCCGCTGTTCCAGCGCTCGTTGCCGTCCAGGGCGCAGCACCAGCGGTAGGTGGTGGTGTGGTTGTTGAGGATCACCGCGAAGCCGTCGGCGGTGAGTGCCTCGACCACGGCGTCGTACACCTGCAGCGGGGTCTTGCCCTTCAGTTGCGGATTGGCCGCCACCGCGGAGTCGGGGACCGCAGTGGTGTCGTGCACCATGGCGTTGGCGAAGGGCAGCCGGATCGCGTTGAGACCGAGGGCGTGGAAGTCGGCCGTGATCCGGGCGATCGGGGCGCGGTCCAGGCCGAGCGGGATGTTGTGCGAGACCTGCCCGGACTGGTTGTTCGCCGGGTCGTCGACGTCGCCGCTGCCCAGCCGGTTGCCCTGGGCGCCGGCCCAGTTGCTCGCCTTGAGCTTGAAGCGGTTGCCGTTCGCGTCGACGATGTACCGGCCGCGCGTGCTGAGCGGACCGCTCCAGGACGCGGCCGGCCGGCTCCCGGTGAGCACGGTGGTGCCGGTCGGAGTGGTGGCGTCGGTGGCCGCGGCCACCGGGCCGGGGATCGCGCCGAGCAGCAGAACTCCCGTGACCAGGGCGGCGGGCACGGCTCGGGCGACGGTTGCTCTGACGGTGTGCAAGGGTGCGGTCGATCTCACGGCGCTGCCCTCCGAGGCGTGGTCGAGTGGAGGCGCTGCAGAACCGGACCGGCGGTCCGGAGTCGGGGAAGAAGGCCGTCAGCCCTTGAGGCCGCTGGTGGCGATGCCTTCGACGATGTACCGCTGGGCGATCACGAACATGACCACCAACGGTGCGATGGTCACCACCGCACCGGCGAAAATTCCGGGCAGGTTGATGGTCCGCGAGGCGATGAAGGTGGAGAACGCGATCCGGGTGGTCCAGGCGGACGGATCCTGGCCGACCACCAGGGGAGCCACAGGAAGACGTTCCACCGGGTTGAGCCGGCCGCCGTCGTCCTTGAGGCCCTGCGGGAGGTTCCGGTGGAACAGGGTCGGGACGGGCTCCACGCCGCGCGCACGCAGGCCGTCGACCAAGTCGAGGCACCCCGAATGAAGTCCGCGGGCAGATGGTCCAGTGCCATGTCCAACCCCTAGAACATGAGTTCTGCTCATGTTAATCCCTCTGGGTGGGATGATGGAAGCGTGAGAGATCGCACCGCGGGCGCTGTCGCCGAGCACGCCGATCGTCACGCCGACCGGGCGAATTCGTCGGGAAGCCGCCGGGCTTGTTCCGGCGGCATCCCCCGCGCGCACGAGGTCTTGCACCATGGCCACACGCAGCACCGACGCCACCTCCGAGCGCCGTCCCACCTCCACCGTGGCGGCCACGCGGAACAGGCACCGGCACTTCCTCCGGACACCGCGGCGTAGAACCGGACTTCTTCCGGCGGCGGAACCCGGCTGGTGGACACCCGTGGCGCGGCGCACGCTCGACTGCCATGGGCGCCGCATCGGCGAGACCGTGGCGAGGTGCCGCACGGAGCGGCTGCGGCGACGGACGCGGGCCAGGCACTCCAAGGTCCGGGGTCTCGATCGACGCACCGTGGTGAGGTCGGCACGATCGCCCGGGTGTTGCGCGTCCGAGGGCGTTGGGACGGCGTCTTTGCGCGGGCCTCAGTGCTGCTGGTCGAGGAAGCCTGTGACCAGGCTGTAGAAGTCGTGCGGGCGCTCCTCTTGCAGGTGGTGAGAGGCGCGATCCATGACGTAGAGGTGCCCGCGCGGCACCATCCGGGCAAGCATGAGTGGGTAATCCGGGGTGAGGAAGGCATCGTGCATCCCCCATGCGAAGAGGACGGGTGCGGCGATCCGGCCGAGTTCCGTCGTCAAGTCCTGCCATTCGCCTCGGGGGTTGTCGGATGACGCGGCCAGCGACATCTCCTCGGGATCGAGGCTTTGGTCGTATCGCATGGTCACGTTCTCGTCCGGTATGGCGTCGGCGTCGTACCACTCCAGCCGAGCCAGGAGCTCACGCATCTTCGTCCACGACGGCCCTGTCCCGCCGTAGTAGGCATCGCGGGCGTTGCGTCCTCGTCGGCCGCCCTCCGGCAGGGGGGCGAGCGGACCGTGGAAGACGGGCATGCTGCCGGTGACCACCAGCGATCGCACCCGGTCGGGGTACTTGGCCGCGAGATTGAGCGCGATGGTTCCACCCCAGGAGTTGCACACGAAGTCGGCACGCTCGATGTGCAAGGCGTCCAGGAGGGCCACGGTCTTGGCGGCATGGAAGTCCCACATCGGCCCGGTGATCCGGCACTTCTCCGAGCGGCCGTACTGCAGGATGTCGACGAGGTGGCAGCGGCGATCACGCGCGAACAGCGGCGCGACCGGACCGAAGTCCGACCACCCCGTGCAGCCCGGGCCGCCGCCGTGAAGGAAGACGGTCGGGCTGCCCTCACCAAGATCGACGTGGTGATACGTCACGCCTGCCGCTTCGGTGAGCACTCCAGGGGGCATGGGGTCGATCCGGTTCTTCGAAGTCATGACCTCATCGTCCCGAGTGAAGGCTGTTTCCCGGGCGTACTCGGGTTCGCTCAGTGAGACGACGGCCTTCGACACGGGCTGCGGGATCGGCAAGATGAGGAGCGAACTGCCGCGCCGCGGGAGGAAGGCACGATGAATCAATCACCAACACCGGAGGCATCGGCGACCGATGTCGCCGGACGAACCGCGCCGCGTCGCGCCGGTCGACAGGACTGGTCGACCTGGCCGCACTACGATGCGGCGGCTCGGGGCCTTCGCGGCTACTGGTACCCGATCACATGGGCGAGCCAGGTCACCGACAAGCCGTCCGCTTTCACCATCTGCGGAGAGAAACTCGCGCTGATCCGCGACAGCGGGGAGGTGTACGCGCTCCATGACCGGTGCCCCCATCGGGGCGTACCGCTGTCGCTCGGCAATCAGCAGTTCCCTGGCACGTTGAGTTGCCCGTACCACGGCTGGACCTGGAACCTGGCCGACGGCGCGCTGTGCGCGGTGATCACCGACGGACCATCCTCGCCGATCCGCGGCAAGGTCACGGTGCGGACGTATGCGGTCGAGGAGCGACTCGGCATGGTCTGGGTATACATCCCGATCGGCGACGAAACGCCGCACCCCATCGATGAACAACTGCCCCCCGAACTGGTGAGCAATCCCTTCGTCATGGGCGGGAGGATCGACCAGCGGACCGGTAACTGGCGCTTTGCCTGCGAGAACGGCTTCGACGAGGGGCATGCCAAGTACTTGCACCGCACGGCGCTGTGGCGCCTGTTCAAGCCCATGCCCACGTGGAACATCACGCGGATCGTCCCGCAGGATCGATGGATCTTCCGGGTGCAGGACGAGGTGCACTGGGAGGCGGACTTCCCCGGACTCGGCAAGTGGAGCAACCAGCGCTGGTGGAAGAAAAGCCCGCCGAAGGAAACGTTCAACATAGGCAACACCGGCGCGGCAAAGAAGATCGATCCGACGATCGAAGCCCAGGGGTTCCCGGGCTTCGCATCGCTTTCCGCGCCGGGCGTGCTGCGTATCGCATACCCCAAATTCATTCATTACGAGTTCTACGTGCCGGTTGATGAAGACAGTCACCGATATGTCGGGGTGATGGTCAACTTCACGCACGGCTGGCGCACGGCGCTCTTCTACGGCAAGTACCTCGGGGCGATCCGGTGGCTGTTCCATGGCCAATTCTCCGGCCAGGACGCCTGGATGGTCGATGTGACGGACGCTCCGCCCGAGAAGCTGTATCGCCCGGATGTGTCGCTCACCTCGTGGCGCAACCTCGTCGAGACGGAAACGACGACCAAGTTGGCTGCGCTGGAAACCCGTGAGGAGGCACGATGACCCGCACGGAGGGCATGCTCACCGTGGCCGTCGGAATGGCCTTCGGAATGGCCTTCGTGCCTGCGTGGCGCTTTCTCTTCCGGCGCGCCCGCGCCCTGCCCCAGACCCAGGTGCACCGGATCAACCAATGACGGATCTCGATGAACAGCGCCGGTCCTGGAGCGAAACCGCCAAGCGGCGCATCACGCCCGAGCGGCTGCGCCGGCTCGTCTGCGGGCTGGTCGACATCCCCAGCCCGACGGGTGGCGAAGGACCACTCGCGGAGCACATCGCGGCCACCTTGCAAGCCTCGGGGATCGCCGCAGCGGCACAACCGCTCGATGACCGGCAGGCGAACGCGTGGGGCCGGCTGCCCGGTTCCGGTCTCGGCCCGGATCTGATGCTGTATGCGCCGATCGACACGCTCACCACCGGCGACCCTGACCAGGACATGCCGTGGATCGGCCCCCGGTGGCGCCGGGACATGGCTGCGGAATCCGTCGTCGACGGCGACCTGGTCCTCGGTCTCGGCGCGTCCAATCCGAAGGGCCATGCCGCCTGCGTGCTGGCCGCTGCGGAGGCGATCCGCGCCGCCGACATTCCGCTGAGCGGCGACCTGGTGGTCGCGTTCGGAGCGGGCGGGATGCCGACCAACTCATTGCCCGGCAGCGTACGCCGCAACACCGGGCAGGGAGTCGGCTGTTCCTTCCTTCTCGAGCAGGGCGTGTGGGCCGACTACGCCCTGATCGCCAAGCCGGGATGGTCGGTGTCCTGGGAGGAGGTGGGCCTGGCGTGGTTCGAGGTCACCGTTCACGGCACGCACACCTATGTCGGCTCCCGTCACCGGCTGCCCTACCGCAACGCCATCGCTGATGCAGGTCACATCGCCCAGCACCTGGAGAAGTGGTTCATCGACTACGCGCAGCGGCACACCGACGGGCTCGTCTCGCCCCAGGGCATCGTCTCGTCCATCGAGGGCGGCTGGCCGAGGATGGCGGCCGTGACGCCCGCCGCGTGCCGGTTGATGGTCGATCTTCGCTTGTCTCCTCGGACCTCTCCGATGCAGGCCAAGCGCGAGTTCGCGGCCGCCATCGACAGCGTTGTGGACCAGCACCCCGGGTTGACGGTCACGTGGCGGCCGGTACTTGCGATCCCCGCAGCCTCAACCGACCCGGCGTCCTGGGTATGCCGCAGCGCGATCGCCGCGTGGGAGCGGATGGAGGGACGCGCCCACGAGCCCATCCGGGGCAACAGCGGCGCGACGGACGCCAACATCCTGCGTTCGCGCGGAATTCCCACGGTCCGCGTCGGGATGCCGAAGGTCGCAGACGCCTCGTCCCCGATCGATTTCACCCTGGGCATGAACACCGTGGACGTTCAGTGGATGCAACGGCTCAGCGAGTACCTGGTGGAGGTCGCCATCGACACGGTCACACGTACCCGCGCGGAAGTGAAGCTTTCGTCATGAGTGAAATCGTGCTCGGCATCGGGGCGTCGCACAGCACCTTGATGAATACGCACTGGGACCAGACCGTGCACATCGAGCGGGCCGAACGGTTCCGCGACGCGCTCGGCGTGGCAAGGGACCGGTTGGCCGCGGCCGCACCCGACACCGTGGTGCTCGTCGGCTCCAACCATTTCCGTGGTTTCTGGCTCGACCTGATTCCCGGCTTCACGATCGGCGTGGACGAATGCATCGCCGGCGGCGAATCGGGGACGCCTTCGGGCCCGCAGGCAGTGGACGTTCCGCTGGCCCGTCACCTTGCCGAGAACCTCATCGAGGAGGGCGGTTTCGACATCGCGTTCTCGGCACGGCTACAGATCGATCACGGCCAATCGCACGCGATCCAGTACCTCCTCGACGGGCTGGACGTGCCGATCGTGCCGATCGTCGTCAACGTGTTCGCCCCGCCACTGCCCCCGTTGGCACGCTGCGACGCGCTGGGACGCGCGATCCGTCATGCCGTCACCGCCTTCCCGGACGACCGGCGCGTGGCCGTCATCGGCTCGGGCGGCCTGTCGCATCGCCTGCCGTGGCCGGACTGGCGTGACCCTCACGGGGACGACGAGGTGTTCATCGCGAAGGCGTGGCTCAACGGCCGCGAGAACTGGAAGGAGTACGAAGCTCGCCGGCGCGAGATCGTCCGCGCCGGCGAGGCATCGATCAACCCTCACTTCGACAACGCGTTCCTGCGCCTGCTGGAAGCCGGGCAAACCCACCGCATCACCGAGTACACCACCGAACAGCTTGAGGAAGCGGCCGGCAACGGGGGGCAGGAGATCCGGACCTGGCTGATAGCTGCCGCGGCATGCGGCCACGCCCCCGGACAGGCGCTGGCGTACGAGCAACTTCCCGAATGGCTCACCGGCATGGCTGTCGCTGTCATCGACCCTGCCGTCAAGCGCTCGACATAATACGAGAAAGAGGTCAGGCACATGAGCGTGTGGACTGCACTGGCAGAGCTGGACTACCGGCACGCCTACATCGACGCTGCCGGAATCCGGACTCGCTCCGTTCAAGCCGGCCCCGAAGACGCCGAACACGTTGTGTTCCTCCACGGCACCAGCGGGCACCTCGAGGCCTTCGTACGCAATCTTCCGGCGCACGCGCAGCACTATCGCTGCCACGCCATCGACATGCT
Source organism: Embleya scabrispora DSM 41855 (assembly GCF_000372745.1). GTDB lineage: Bacteria > Actinomycetota > Actinomycetes > Streptomycetales > Streptomycetaceae > Embleya > Embleya scabrispora. Next base: position 95,208 of record NZ_KB889666.1, read on the forward strand.
CGGGCACGGCTTCACCGACAAGCCCAAGCATCCATACGATATCCCCCACTACGTCAAGCACCTGCTCGACTACCTCGACGCCGTCGGCGCTCAGCGTGCCCACCTCGTCGGCGAGTCGCTCGGCGGATGGGTGGCATCCTGGCTGGCGAGCGAGCACCCCGATCGAGTGGCCTCGCTGCAGTTGCTGTGCATGGGCGGCACCAAGATCAATCCCCAGGTGATGGAGCGACTGAAGATATCCACGACGGCCGCGGCACTGGGAGAGGACCGCAACCTCACCAGGCAGCGGCTGCAACTGCTGTGGGCGGAATGGGACGAGGAGTTCGGAGAGGAACTCACCGACATCCGCTACGCGATCTACCATCGCCCCGAGTTCCAGAAGAACCTGCACAACCTCCTCTCCCTTCAGGAACCCCAGGCACGCGAGCGCAATCTCCTGCGTCCCGACCGGATGCAGCGGATCAGCACGCCGACCCTCGTCGTGTGGGGCAACAAGAATCCGTTCGGCGCGGTGCCGGAGGCCACCGCGATCGCCGAGGCCATCCCGGGAGCGAGGCTTGAGGTCTTCCCCGAGTGCGGACACTGGCCGCAGCACGAGCAGGCCGACCGCTACAACGCGTTGAGCCTGGAGTTTCTCGCCCACGTGGTGAAAGAGCAGTGACGGCGGACCCGGGTTCCCTCGCGATCCGACGCGGATACGCCGATACCGCGTTCGGCCAGGTTCACTACGCCGAGTGCGGCTCGGGCCCGCCTGTGGTGTTGCTGCATCAGACGCCGCGGTCGTGGGACGAGTATCGCGAGGTACTGTCACCGCTCGGACACACCCACCGAGCCATCGCGATGGACACCATCGGCTTCGGGGCCTCCGCTCCCGTCGTGGATCACAGCATCGAAACGTATGCGGCGGCGGTGCTTGCCTTCTTCGACGCCCTGGGTCTGCCGCGTGCCGCACTCGTCGGGCACCACACCGGCGGTGTCATCGCGGTCGAGGTCACCGCGGCGGCTCCCGAGCGGGTGGAGCGGCTCGTCCTCTCGTCCACCCCGTACATCGACGCCGAGGCGCGCCGGCGTCGCAAAGACCTGCCGCCCATCGACCTTGTCGAGGTGGATCCGAACGGAACTCATCTGGGAGAGCTGTGGGGTCGGCGACAAGGCTTCTACCCGCCTGGGCGGCCGGACCTGCTCACCCGCTTCATCCGCGACGCGCTCGTGCATGACCCGGCCGACCTGGAAGCCGGCCACGAGGCGGTGGGACGCTACCGAATGGAGGAACGCATCGGGCGGATCGGCTGCCGAGTCCTGTGTATCGGGGCCACTGCTGACCCGTACGCGTTCCCCGAACTGCAGAGGCTGCGTGCACACTTGCCCGGCGCGGACATCGCGGTGGTCGACGGCGGCATGGTGCCGCTGATGGAGGAACATCCCAGCGAGGTTGCGGAATTGATAGCCCGTTTCCTGACCGACGCGTGATCGCTGTCGCCCTGCCGACGGCTTCATGCGTGCTCTGCGGCGCCGCGTGACCGGCGGCTTCGGGCCCGCAGATGTCCGGGCGTGAGCATGAAGGGGTCGAGCGACCCGCCTGCCCCTTCATCCTCACGCCTGCGATCGCCTCGGATCAAAGATCCTCGGCGCTACGCGCGGAGAACATTCGCAAGACGATGAAAATGGTGAGTTCCATGGCGCGGGTGTCCCCTTCACCAAACGGGCCGGACGGCGACGTCGGGGTGATCGGCGGGCCGCATGAGCGTGTGGCCGACGCAGAGGCTCGCGCCTTCATACGGGCGGCGCTCGACAGGCAAGCTCTCGACGGACGCAACGTGGTGGTCATCGTCCCTGACGCGACCCGCAGTTGCCCACTCCCGTTCCTTCTCTCCTGCGTACACGAGGCACTGGTCGAACGCGTGCGCGGGATGACCTTTCTGGTGGCTCTTGGTACCCATGCTCCGATGAGCGAGTCCGCCCTCGCGGCCCACCTCGGCTACCGGCCGCAGGAACTCGACGCAACGTATCCCGGTGTCAGGGTGCTGAACCATGAGTGGTGGGATCCTGCGACGTTCGTGTCGGTCGGCACGATCTCCGGGTCACGTCTCAGCGAGCTGTCCGGTGGCCTTCTGTCCGAGCCGGTCGACGTCCGGATAAACCGCGTCGTCGTCGACAGCGACGTCGCCTTGATCGTCGGCCCGGTCTTCCCGCACGAGGTCGTCGGCTTTTCCGGAGGGAACAAGTACCTCTTCCCCGGCGTGGCGGGCCAGGACATCATCGACATCTCGCACTGGCTGGGCGCGTTGATCACGAGCGCGTCCATCATCGGCACTCGGGCGGTCACTCCGGTCCGTGCCCTCATCGACGAGGCGGCGTCGCTCATCTGCGCCCCCAAGACGGCTTTGTGCCTGGTGGTCGGCTCGGGCAGTGGTGCACTTCACGCAGTCACCTTCGGCTCGTCCGAGCACGCCTGGGCGGCTGCCGCGGAGATCGCCGCGGAGACACACGTGCGCTACCTGGACGCCCCGGTGAAGCGCGTGTTGTCGATCATCCCGCCCAAGTACGACGACATCTGGACGGCCGCCAAGGGCTTCTACAAGCTCGAGCCGGTCGTCGCCGACGGCGGCGAGGTCATCCTCTACGCGCCGCACGTGCACCGGCTCAGTGCGATGCATCCGGAGATCGAGCGGATCGGTTACCACTGCCGCGACTACTTCGTCGGCCAGTGGGATCGATTCAAACATCTCCATTGGGGGGTGTTGGCTCACTCCACCCACCTACGCGGAGCGGGCAGTTGGGATGCGGAGACCGGCGAACGATGCAGACTACAGGTCACGCTGGCGACCGGCATCCCGGAGGATGTGGTGCAGCGCGCCAACCTCGGATACCTCGATCCTTCGACGATGGACCTCGACACCTACGCCGCCGATCCGGACACGCTGGTGGTGCCCAACGCCGGCGAGGTGCTGTTCCGGCTCCGCTGAGCTCGGACACAGCCTGCGGCCAGGGTCCGGTCGCCGGAACGACCGCGTTGACCCACTCCACACCTGCTCGAAGACTTGCCGCATGAGTGAGGACTGGTCCGTTACATCGGTGGTGCGGCGTCTGCTGAGCCCGGCAGGTCTGGCGGACCCATACGCGATCTACCGAGAGATCCGGGCGGCTGCCGACGCAGGCGAGCCCACCGGCCGTTTCCTTTTCCGATACGTCGATGTACGCGAGGCTCTCTACGATCGCGACCTGAGTTCGAACCGAGTCTCAGCGATCCTGCGCCCCCTATCCGATGCTGCGCGTGCCGAGAACGACCTGCTCGAGAGCACCTTGCGTGACATCGTCGTCTTCCGCGATCGCGCGGATCACCGGCGGCTGCGCAAGCTGCTCACCTCTGCGTTCTCTCCCCGCATGGTCGAAATGGCCCGCCCCATGATCGAGCGGATGACCGATGATCTGCTCTCGGACCTCGGCGGATCGGGAGGCGCCGACCTTCATCGCGAGCTCACGTACCCGCTTCCGGCCATGGTGGTCGCCGCTCTGCTCGGCATCCCGGAAGCCGACCGCAAGGCCTTCCAGTCGTGGGCCTTGGACATCGTGCTGGTGGTCGGCTCGGGTTCGCTCACCCCACAGTTGGCGCACCGAGCCAATGACAGCATGGGCCGGATGCGCGAGTTGATGGCGTGGCTGGTGGAGCGGCGGCGGCGCGAGCCGGGACCCGATCTGCTCAGCGCGATGATCGCTTCGTCCGACGATGGTGATCGGCTGAGCACCGAGGAGTTGTACGCCAATTCCCTCTTCCTCATGACAGCCGGGCACGAGACCGCGACGAACCTGCTCGGCAACGCGCTGCTGACCCTGCTGCGGCATCCGGATCAACTCGCCATGCTGACCGAGGACTTCTCGCTCCTGGATGACGCGATCGAGGAGGTCCTCCGCTTCGAAGGGCCGGTCCAGATCGCAGCTCGGATCGCCGACCGCGATCGCGAGGTTCAGGGCGTCCCGCTCAAGGCCGGGCAGCCGCTGATCGTCATGCTCGGCGCCGCGAACCGTGACCCGAACGTCTTTCCCGACCCCGACCGGTTCGACATCACCCGACCGGCGAGCCGGCACGTCGCCTTCGCACACGGGGCTCACTTCTGCCTCGGCGCGACCCTGGCCCGAGCGGAGATGCAGGTGGTTCTCCCCCGCATCCTCACCCGCTTCCCGAAGCTCCAGCTTGCGGAGGACGAGATCGAGTGGCAGCCGACGCTCGACTTCCGCGGCCCCAACCGACTGCGGGTGACCTTGTGACAGCTACCCTGGATCCGCTCTTCGCGCCGCGCAGTGTCGCGGTGTACGGCGCGTCGGCTTCCGATCCGGCCAAGCTCGGCAACACCCTCCTGGCGAACGTCGCCGGTGGTATCGCCGACCTTCGCTGTATCCACCCCACCGCTTCGGCGATCGACGGCGTGCCCGCGCAGCCATCCCTGACCAAGGCGGTCGACCTCGCCTTGGTATCGGTTCCGGCCCGTGGTGCGGAGCAGGCCGTCCGGGACGCCGTCGGCGCGGGCGCACGTGTCGTTGTCGTGCTGTCCTCCGGATTCGGCGAGGCCGGTCCGGACGGTCTGGCCGCCCAGGAGCGCATCGCCGCACTGGTCCGCGAGCACGGTGCTCGGCTGGTCGGCCCGAACTGTATGGGCGTGGTCAGCCACTTGGGCGATGACCGGTGGCTGAACGGCTCCTACTTCTGGGCGGTACCGAAAACGCCGGGCCATGTGAGCTTCGTAAGCCAAAGTGGCGCATTCGGCGGGATGTTCCTGTCCGAGGTACGCCGCCGAGGGCTGGGCTTCACCCGCTTCGTCAGTCTCGGCAACTCCCCCGATGTGGATGTCACACAAGCTCTCGGCTGGCTGGCGGACGATCCGGAAACCCAGGTCATCGGCGTTTTTTCCGAAGGATTGCGTGACGGGAGGGACTTCGTCGATGTAGCGCGCTCGATCACGCCGCACAAGCCGATCGTCGTGTTGAAGGGTGGCCGCAGCACGGCCGGTGCACGAGCCGCTTCCGGACACACCGGCTCGCTGGCGGGCACCGCACGCGCCTACGAGGCCGGTTTCACACGTGCCGGAGTGGTGCCGGTCGCCACCTCCGACGAGTTCTTCGATGTCCTCAGCGCTTTCGCGGTTCCGCGGCTGCGCCGACACGGTCGGCGGGTCGCCGTCATCACCGTCTCGGGAGGCCCGGGCGTTCTCGCGGCCGATGCCGCCGAGGCGGCAGGCCTGGAACTCGTGCCGTTGAGTGACCAGCGGCAGTCTGCGATCCGCGCCTTCGCGCCCGACTTCGCGGCGACGGCGAACCCGGTCGACCTCACACCGCAATGCCCACCTGGGAATTTCCACGGGGCCATATCCGAGGTCTACACCGACGAGAGCCTGGACGGCGTTGTGGTCATCAACTGCGGATTGGACATCCCGGAATTCGGCGAGGCTGTCGCTGCCGCACACACCGCGACAGGCAAGCCCACCACTGCATTCCTCCTCGACACGCCACGCGTCCAGGCCGCCGTGTCCCACGCCGGCATCCCGTGCTTCGGCTCACCCGAGGCGGCCGTGCGCGGCTTCGCGGCAGGAGTGAAACCATGACGAACGTTCCTACAGTCCTGTCCGAGTGGGAAAGCAAGAAGCTGCTCGGATCCGCCCTGCCCACTCCTCGTGAGGCGTTGACCACCTCGGTGGAGGAAGCCGTCGCGCTGGCGACGTCGATCGGCCGTCCGGTTGTGGCGAAGGCTTCCTCGGTAGCCCACAAGTCGGACGCCGGACTCGTGCGGATCGGACTGAGCCCGGACGAGCTGCAGCAGTGCTGGTCGCAGCTCGCCGAGGCAGGGGACGGGACCGTGCTGGTCGCCGAACGCCTGCACGGCGAGCTGGAACTCATCATCGGCGGAAGCCGCGACACCAGCTTCGGCCCCTTGATCACTGTCGGCCTCGGAGGCGTAGCCGCCGAAGTCTTCGACGATGTCGCCGTGCTGCTCTCTCCACCCGAACCCGGTGAACTCGATGCGGCACTGCGTCGGCTGCGATCCGCAGCCCTTCTCGAAGGCTTCCGCGGAACCCCGGCCGTCGACCGTACGGCGTTGACACACATCGTCGGTCTCGTCGCACAGCGGCTCGACCAGGACCCCGATGTGATGGAAATCGACTGCAATCCCGTGCTCGTCTGCGAAGGCCGGCTTGTCGTCCTGGATGCCCTGGTGGTGAAGCGATGACCTCGAACGCAACCACGCCGATCGCCCCGGACGCCCTTCGTGCGACGCTCGAACGCACCTATGCCGGTTCACCGTTCCTGAGGGCGAAACTTGATACCGCGGGTGTCCACCCGTCGAGCATCAGGTCCTCGAAAGACCTGAAGCGGCTGCCCTTCACCACCAAAGAAGAAATCCGGGAGACCCCGTTCAGCGAGTACGCCGCAGTCCCGCTCGACGACATTGTGCGGGTGCACTCGTCCTCGGGGACGACCGGACGACGCACCGTGTGCACATACACGGCGAAGGACATCGACGACTGGGCCGCCATGTTTGCCCGCTGCTACTCCTACGCCGGCGTCGACAGCGGCGACCGGGTACAGATTGCCGTCGGCTACGGCCTGTGGACGGCGGGCGCGGGCTTCCAGGCCGGCAGCGAGCGCGTGGGTGCCATGTCGGTACCGACCGGCGCGGGAAACACCGAAATGCAACTGGAGATGCTGCAGAGCATGGGCAGTACTGTGCTCTGCGCGACCTCCTCCTTCGCCCTGCTGCTGGCAGAACTGGTGGAAAAGCGCGGGCTGCGCCCGCGGTTGGCCTTGCAGACCGGCATCATCGGCTCGGAACGCTGGGGCGACGCCGCGCGGCGAGCGATCGAGTCCCAACTGGGCATCGAGACGTTCGACATCTACGGCCTGACCGAGTTGTGGGGCCCCGGCGCAGGCATCGAATGCGGGGAGCACGCCGGCATACATGTCTGGAGCGACTACTTCCACGTAGAGATCCTCGACCCGCGGACGCTGCGTCCGGTTCCGGCGGGAACCGTCGGCGAAGCAGTGATCACGACGCTTACCAAGCAAGCCACACCGTTGGTGCGGTACCGCACCAACGACCTGACGTACCTGTACGACGAGCCCTGCCCATGCGGCAGCCCCTATCCGCGGATCGGTCGGCTCAGCGGTCGCTCGGACGACCAGGTGAAGGTGCGCGGTGTCATCTTCCTGCCTGCCCAGGTCGACACTGTGCTCGCGGAGTTGCCCGGCTGCGGTTCGGAATTCCGGGCACTCATCGATCGCGACAGCGACGGCCGAGACTCGATCACCGTGCAGGTCGAAGCGGAGGGCCGTGCCGGATTGCGCGAGGAACTGGCCCTGCGGCTACGCGGGAAGATCGGCCTGCGTGTGGACGTCGACCTCGTCGCCGTCGGCACCCTGCCACGCAGCGAACGCAAGACCCAACGCATCATCGACCGCCGTGAGTTGTGAACGGTCTTGGTGGGAAATGCACCAAGAAATCTGACGAGACCTTGAGATAAGACTGTGGACGCCTTGGTCCGCGGCCATCGGCGACTGGGACCTCGTTCGGCACATCAAGGCCCAAGCCGCCGCCTGCCCGAACCAGAAGTTCGTGGCGGTCGGCTACGCGCAGGGCGCCAACGTCGTCACCAACTCCGTCGGCGTCGGCCGCTTCGGCGCCCTCACCGGCGCCGCCCTCACCGCGAGGATCGACTGTGGGTTTGCCCGGTCACTGGATCGGTTGCCCGCGGAGGATCCTCGCTCGCCCGACACCTCCCTGCCACAACGCCAGGGGGCGGGAGCCATAATGCCCCCGCCCCCTGGCGTCAGTCGCGGCTCAGCGCGCGCCGAAGGCCGGGTCGCTCGTGCTGACGCGTCCCGTCTCGACGTGGCCCGCGACGCCGCGCAGGTACGCGGTGTCCTGCGCGGCGGTGACCGTCAGGTCGTACCAGCCGTTGTTGGCGTCGAGCTTCGCGTTGTGCACGACGCTCTTGCCGGGCCGCACCCGGTAGGACTTCGTCCGCCCAGGCTGGTACGCGTCGGCGACGGTCAGGTCGACCGGCTCGGCGCCCTCGTTGACCAGGATCAGCTGCACCTGCTCGCTGCGCCCGGGTCGGCGCACCCGCACCTCGACGCCCGCGCGGGTTCGGCGCTCCGGATGCGGAAACTCGCGGACGTCGGCGGCGAGGTTCTTCGCTTGTTCGCCTGCCTCGATCCAAGTGGTGATGGTCGCTTCCCAGGAATCGTTTCGGGTGAGCCGGGAGCGGAGTGTCCCGATGAGGCTGACATGCCCACCGATGGGCAACAGCCCTCAGGCTGAAGTGGTTGGTCTGCCAAGTGCGTTCGCCGTCCCAGCCGCGGAAGTCGGCCGCCGGTTCCGCCAGGACGTCACCGAGACCGGCTGGGTTCACACGCTGCTCACCGGCGGTGTGTCCACGCCGACTACACCGATCTTCCTCGAACCACCGGGCGAGCCAAGGGGCTCGGCGCGGCCGGGAAGTGTGATCTGGAAAAACTGGCGGTTGTCCTGCTTGTGGACGGCGTCGGCCTGGCGGTCGGAGACAATCGCCTCTGTAGGGCATGCCAGTTCACACGCGCCGCAATCGATGCACTCATCAGGATGAATGTACAACTTGCGGTCGCCTTCGTAGATGCAGTCGACCGGGCACTCCTCCATGCACGAGCGGTCCATCACATCGATACATGCCGCGCCTATAACGTACGCCATGAACTCGGGTCTCCTTAATTGTGGACGAGGCTGTCCGTGGAATGGCCGGGGAACAGGTCGGCTTGGGGGTCGATTTCCGTCGCGGCGTTGTTCACAGCAGTGGCCGCCTCCCCGAATCCCACCGAGATCAGCCGAACCTTGCCCACGTACTCGGTGATGTCACCGGCTGCGTACACTCGCGGTCGGTTCGTTGCCATACGCGTGTCGACGATCAGGTGACGGGCGTTCATCGTCAGGCCCCACTCGCCGAGGGGACCGAGATCCGCGGTGAATCCAAGTGAGGCGACAAGCACCTGCGCGCGGATGTCGTGCACGGTGCCGTCCTGCACGTTCTTCACCCGTATCTCCTCGATCGATGAGTCTCCGAGTACTTCGGTGACCTCGCAGTTGACGAGCAGCCGCACGCTGCTGGTGCGCACCGCGTCGACCGTGGCCCGGTGGGCGCGGAAACGGTCGCGACGGTGCACCAGGGTGACCGAGCGGGCAAGTGGCTCGAGCGTCGCCGCCCAGTCGAAGGCGCTGTCGCCCCCACCGACGATGACGACATCCCGGTCCTGGTAGTCCTCGGGCCGACGGACAAAATAGACGAGGCCGCTGCCCTCGTAGCGTTCCGCGACGGTCATCGGTCTCGGCGTGAATGTGCCGAGGCCGCCGGTGATGATGACGGCGCGGGTCCGGATCTCAAGACCGTTCGTCGTGCGGACGATCAGGCGATCCTCCTCGTAGTGCAGTGTGGTGGCTTGCCGGCCGAGCAGGTACAGCGGTTCGAACGGCGCGGCCTGGGCCACGAGGTTGTCGACCAGGGTGCGGCCCTTGACTGCGGGCAGGCCGGCGATGTCGAAGATTGGTTTCTCCGGATACATGGCCATCACCTGTCCGCCCACCTGGGGCAGAGCATCGACAACCGCGGTCCGCAATCCGCGGAACCCCGCGTAGTAGGCGCCGTAGAGACCGGTCGGCCCTGCCCCGACAAGCAGGATGTCGACCTCCACACGGGATTCGTCTGTGGTGTTTTCACTGCCTGGCGTGGTCATGCGGCGACGGTAGGAACAGCACGCCGTGGAAACAACGGAATCGTTCCGCTCACCAGACTCGCTCAGCCCGCCCGGCCGACGCGATCTGCCAGCATGTCGTGGCAGGGCCACTAGACCAAGGAGCGTTCACAGTGGGAAACCAGGAGGTAACCGCCTGGGTGGACGCGTCCGCCGGCGTCGCGGGCGACATGCTTCTCGCCGCGCTGCTCGATGCCGGCGCCGACCTGACCGCCGTACAGGGAGCCGTCGACGCCGTCGTCCCCGCTGCGATAGATCTGACGGTCGAGGAGGTATCACGTGCAGGGCTGCGTGCGCTTTACCTCAGACCACAGATCTCGTCGACGGAGCCGGGGTATCACACCTGGCGGTCGCTGCGACGGCGACTGAACGCCGCTCCCCTCGCCGGTCCGGTACGCGCTGCCGCCCTTCGCGTGTTCACGCGACTCGCCGAATCGGAAGCCCGGGTGCACGGTGTATCGCCGGAGGATGCCCACTTCCACGAAACGGGCGCACTCGACTCGGTGGCTGACGTCGTTGGTGTGTGCGCAGCGCTGCACGATCTCGACGTGGGTGATCTACGTGTGGGAACGATCGCCCTCGGATCGGGCCGCGTGCACGGTAGTCATGGGGACCTCCCCGTGCCGACGCCCGCGGTGCTGGATCTGACCTGTGGGTGGTCGGTGCGTGCCGGCGGGGAGGGGGAACTCGCCACACCTACCGGCGTGGCGTTGCTCACCGCTCTCGCGGCGCAGAGGGTGCTGCCCGACATGACCATCCGCGCCGTGGGGGTGGGTGCCGGCACGCGAGACCCTGCAGAGCGGGCCAATGTGGTGCGTGTCGTACTCGGAAGCCCCGCCGTGCCGCCCGAGTCGCAGGCCGCCGTCGTGCTCGAGAGCAACGTCGACGACCTCGACCCACGCGTTTGGCCGACGTTGCTCAAGGATCTGCTCGACCTGGGTGCCGACGACGCGTGGCTGGTCCCGATCCTCATGAAGAAGGGCCGCCCGGCACACACCTTGCACGTCCTGTGTTCGGCAGCGTCGGCCACGGCGCTTCGCGAGGTCATGTTCACTCACACCACCACAATCGGGCTGCGTCAGCGGGCCGTTGACAAGTTCGCCCTTCCACGCGCCGTAAGCCAGGTGTCGGTGCGGAACAGCCGGATTCGCATCAAGATCGCCCTACGGAACGGGCGGATCATCAACGCCATGCCGGAATTCGACGATGTCGCCGCAACCGCCCGGTCCGCAGGTGTGCCGGTGTCGCGGGTCCTCGCCGAGGCCGGCGCGGCGGCGCACGCTGCGGGGCTGGTCGCGGGCGAGTCTTGGACGGCGTCGTAGGCGTTCGCATTCCTTCCCGCCCACAGAACAGCCACCACGGCAGGCAATGTCCGGCTGCGCGGGAGAGCATCGAAGGGTTCGACAACACACCTGTTCGCGCCCTCCGCGATGTGCTTCATGGACCCAGGCGATGCCGACCACGCGTTGGTGGCGCGGTTGTACGACGCGGTCCTCGACGACTGCACCGTGTGTCGGGAGGCGCTGCTGGTCCGGTTCGCGGTGGACCCGGCGACCACCGGGCCGGTCGTCACCGTGATTGGCAGGGCATCAGCGGACCTTGGCAGTCGCAGCCGCTCCGGGGGCGATGGTCACGGTGACGTAGGCATAGGTCACACCGTTCACCACTTTCGTACTGGCCTTGTGCGGCTTGCCGTTCACCTCGATGGTGTCGTGGTCGCCACGGAACCGCGCTTCCCAGGTGTACTTGTCGGGGCCTGCGCTGTTTGTGAGCGTCGACTTCGTGGCGCCATCATGGCGTAGGGCGAAGGTGTTCCGGCCGATGCGCATGTCCTTGATCTGAAGCCAGTCAGTACCGGTCGGCAGACGCGACTGCGTGGTCAGCGTACGGCTGGGAGCATTGGGGGCGACGCCCATGAGGCCCTCCACTGTCTGGCTCACCAAGGTGTACGACACCTCGGGGTAGTCGCCGTTGGTGCCCTGCTTGCTGACAGGGTGCTGTTCGTCCCGCCGATCGTAGACCTGCTGCATCCACTTCCAGGCGGTGTCGTTCCGCTCATGGGCGAAGAACGTGTCGGGCAGATAGGTGATGGCCTCGATGTTGTCCGGGACGCCGCTGCCGCCGGCCTGCTGGTCGATGAAGTCGAGATAGGCGCTGTTGCGTGCGCCCGGAGCGATGATCTGCTTCATGGGCATGAACCAGCTGTTCTCCTTGCCCCAGCCGGTGAGCGCCTGGCCGTCGACGGTGTATCCCCGAACCATCTGGCTGCCTGAACCGTTGCCGCTCCAGGTCGAGTTGAAGTACGACTTCAGATCGGCGGCCTTCTGGCTGAACCGGGTGGCGAGCTCCTTGTCTCCCTTGTCGGCGGCGAGTGCCGACATGGCGAGGTAGGCCTGGTACTGGGAGCCGATCGCGTCGCCCGCCTCCGCGAGGTGCTCGTCGTCGGCTTCGTTGTAGCTGGCCGAGCCGGCGAAGATGCCGTTCCCCGTGCCCTCGGCGACGCTGTTCGGCTTCGCACCGTCGTGCAGGTTGATGAATTCATCGGTGGCGTGCCGGTAGAAGTTCCAGAACGCCGCGTCGTCGATGTACGCGCAGTCCCCGCTCCAGCGGTATGCCTCGTTGGCCTTCTCCACCAGTTCGAACGCCGCGGGGACCTCCCGGACGTAGTTGGTCGGGCTTTTGTAGTCGATCGAGAGGTAGGTCTTGGCGTCGAAGTTGAACGCCCATACGGGGAAGTACTTGTGCTCGGCCGTCGCGGAGGCGGCGAAGGAACGCAGCATCGTCTTGTTCTCGCGGTTCAGTCCGAGGACGGCGGCGCCGGCCACCTGGTGGACCATGTCGCGTGAGTAGTAGCCGCTGCGGTGCGAGTATCCGGCCCAGTACGAGGGGGCATAGACACCCGACGCGGTGCCGGAGGGGTTGCCCTCGTCGACGTTGAGTCTGCCCTCGGTGCCGCTCAGCTGGACCCAGCTGTTCGCCTTGTGCTTCGACCAGTCGAAGATCTCGACGATCTTCGGGTTGGACGAGGTGACGACCGGGTCGGCGGGGGCTGCCGGCGAGACCATGACGTCGTCGGCGTTGATCCACCCGTCGCCGGACTCGAAGGCGATCTCCAGTGTGTCACCGGATCTGAGCGCCACCCGGCTTACTGTGTACCGCGCGTAGCCGGAGCGGCTGGGCAGGGCCACCGCCCCGACCGGGCTCCCGTTGACGCGTACGACGAACGTCCCGCCCGTTCCGCCCGCGGCGATCCAGGCCGAGAAGTCATAGGAACCCGTGGCGGACACCGTCTTCGTCTGGGAGACCTTCTTGCCCGCCCCCGCGTCGAGGTAGATCAGCTTTGCGCCGCCGTGCGGGCGGTTGGTGGCGACACCGGTGCCGGGGGTGAAGTTCCAGCCAGTGGCGTCCTGTTCGAAGCCGGGATTTATCACGGTGAGGAGTGGCGGTGCCGCAGCGGCGGCCGAGTCGCCGAGGGGCAGGGGAGCGAGGGGCGCGAGCGTCGCGAGTGCGGCGGTCAATGCAAGGCGCGCAGGTCGGGAGGATCTCATGGCGGCTCCAGGCTGGATCGATGGGTGAGGGCAGCTCGAAACTAGCCACGGTTTCCGGCCGCTCGCAAGACTCTTGCGCATTTCAGTTGACAGTTGCGACAGAAAATTTTCAACGAAATCTTGCAAGCAGGGTGGCCGGTTGCTAGCTTCCCGGTCTGTCAGACGCGGGCGTGATTTCGCGAACAAAGGTGGTCCGGTCATGAACGTCAGTCGTCGCAAGGTCCTCGGAATCGGTGGGGCCCTCGCCGCAGGTGCCGGCCTGGCCGGCCTCACCGCGTGCTCCGGCACAGGCAGCGCCGGGGCCGGTTCCGGATCCGCCGGGGATGGCAGGAAGGGTGACATATCGGTCTGGAGCTGGGCGGGCCCGGCCGCAGAACTCAGAGCCCTCGTCCCCGACTTCAACAAGCGGTACCCGGACATCAAGATAAACGTCCAGGACATCGGCAACCCGGCCATCTGGAACAAGATCACCACGGCCATGGCGGCCGGCGGCGCGGGTCTCGCCGATGTGCTCCACATCGGCGTCGACTACCTTCCCGGATACGTCGAGAAGTTCCCGGACGGCCTCGCGGACCTCGGCAAGCTCGGCGCCACCGACTACAAGGACTCCTTCGCGCAGGGCTTGTGGCAGACGGTGGCCCCGAAGGGCGACCGGGTCAGCGCCCTGCCCTGGGAGGCCAACTCGGCCGGGTTCTACTACCGTGCCGACATCTTCGAGGAGTCGGGGGTGGACGCCGCCGCCCTCGAAACCTGGGACGACACGCTCGAAGCGGGAAAGAAGATCAAGCAGAAGACCGGCAAGTACCTGCTCGGCATCGACAAGCCCGCCTCTCAGGCGGACGCCGCGAACTTCTTCCAGATGCTGCTCCAGCTGCAGGGGGCCTTCTACTTCAACCTCGACGGCGACATCACTCTCGCCTCGCCCGCGGCCGTGAAGGCCATGACGATCATCAAGGAGCTCAACGACGCGGGACTGGTGAGCGACCTCGCCGGCGGGTGGAACGCCCTGATCAGCTCGATCAAGAAGGGCACAGCGGCGGTCCTGCCGTGGCCGACCTGGTTCGGCGGCATCATCGAGGAGACGGTTCCTGGGGAGGCCGGAAAATGGGGCGTACGTCTACCGCCTGCCGTCAGCCGCGGAGGCACGCAGGCCACGACGGTGAACTCCACACACCTCGCCATCGCGGGAAGCAGCAAGCAACAGGCCGCGGCCTGGAAGTTCGTCGAATTCGTTCTCACCCGGCCGGAGTCGCAGGTCCGGATCTACAAGGGGAAGGGCATCGCCCCCGCCCTGATGACGGCCTATGACGACCTCGTCTTCCATACACCGTCGGAGTTCTTCCGCGGCCAGAAGAAGGGAGAGGTCTTCCTGGAGGCTCTCAAGGCTCCCTCGCCCGCTTTCAACTACAGCCCCGACTACGCCCGTGCGCTCAAGGTCGTCGCCGACGCCCAGACGAAGGTTCTCCTCAAGGGAGCCGATCCTGCCTCGGCACTCCAGAAGGCCGCCGAGCAGCTGGCAGAGCAGACGGGACGCAAGGTCCTGTGACGACCACCGTCGGCGCAAAGCCGCGCCCCCCGCAGGAACCGGCTCGGATCCGGCGGCGTACGCAGAGCCCGCCGTCACCACGGCTGACCGCACGTCGCGTCGCGCCGTACGGGTTCGTCATGCCTGCAGTGCTCCTCTTCGCCGCCTTCAAGCTCTATCCCATCGGCTGGTCCTTCGTCCTCAGCCTGCACAGGAGGGTCGGGGGCGTCGACACCTTCGTCGGAGCGGACAACTACAGACGGCTCCTGCATGATCCGCTCTTTTGGACCGCACTGGAGAACACCTGCGTCATCCTGGTGATCCAGGTCCCTCTCATGCTGGCGCTGGCCACGGGACTCGCCCTCGCCTTCAACTCTGCGACTCTGCGGGCACGTTCGGTCTTCCGCCTCGGCTTCTTCCTCCCGATGGTCACCGGCCTGGTGGCCTACGGAGTCATCTTCTCCGTGCTCCTCAATGAGAAGTCCGGCCTGGTCAACTGGCTTCTCGGGCTCGTCGGGATCGGCGAGGTGCCCTGGCTGACCGACCCGCTCTGGGCGAAGATCTCGCTCGGTCTGGTGCTCACCTGGCACTACACCGGATACAACGCCGTCATCCTGCTGGCGAGACTTCAGACGATTCCCTCGGAGCTCTACGACGCCGCCGCAGTCGACGGTGCGGGAGCCTGGGGGACGTTTCGCCACGTGACACTGCCCGGCCTGCGGCCGGCGATCCTGCTGACCACGGTGCTTTCCACCATCGGCACCCTGCAGATCTTCGACGAGCCCTACATCCTGACACAGGGCGGTCCGGACAACGCGACGCTCACCATCGGTGTGTACCTGTACCAAAACGCCTTCATGTACTTCGACTTCGGCTATGCCTCGGCCATCGCCTACGCCCTGGCGGTTGTGATCGGAGTCCTCGGGCTGATCCAATTCCGTGTCCTGGGAGACAGACCATGAAGAGCCGTTCCACAGGGTTCAGCCACCTCGGCGCTCCTGTATCCCGGCGCCGCAACAGCATCCTGCTGACGTCCGGCCTCGCCATCGCTCTCGCGGCCGTCGCCATCCCGTTCTACTGGCTCGTCATCGCCGGCACGCACAGCTCCGACGACATTTTCGGCTCGCCGCCGCCGCTGCTGCCCGGCGGGCACCTGGGAGAAAACCTCGCGAGCCTCCAGGAGACGGCATCCTTCGGCAGGGTCGTGCTCAACTCGGCTCTCATCGCCGCCATTTACACCATCTGCGCCGGAGCGGTCTGCACGCTGGCCGGCTACGCATTCGCCAAGTACCGCTTCAAGGGGCGTGATCCGCTGTTCGGCGTGCTCATGCTGGGACTTGTCATCCCCACCCAGGTCACCCTGGTGCCGTTGTTCAAGATGATGGCCGAGCTGCAGTGGCTCGACACCTACCAGGCCGTCATCATGCCCAATCTTGCACTGCCCTTCGGGATCTTCCTCATGCGCCAGTCGATGGCGGCCCTCCCCGACGAATTGCTGGATGCGGGCCGGATGGACGGCTGCGGAGAGTTCCGGCTCTTCTGGAAGGTGGCCCTGCCTCCCATGAAACCGGCGCTCGCGGCACTGGGGATCTTCCTGTTCCTCTACCAGTGGAACGACTTCATATGGCCGCTGATCGTGCTGCGAGACAACACCTCCTTCACCATCCCCGTGGCGCTCGCCTCGCTGCAGGGCGTGGATGACACCGACTACGGAGCACTTTTCACCGGGACAGCCGTCGCCTCGATCCCCATGGTCATCGTCTTCCTGGCCCTCCAGCGCCACTTTGTCTCCGGCCTGCTCGCCGGGGCCGTCAAGGAGTGAATGTGAGCATCCTGTCCCACGAAGCCGTCACCACCGCCGAGCTGGTCCAGACGTCGTATCACCCGCTTCTCGACACCGTGCACGTCGCCGTCCTGGCCTCCGGCACCGAGGCGGCATGGACCCTGTCCGAACTTCCCGGCGGGCTGAAGATGCTGAGCGTCGACGCGCCGGGCATGCCGGTCACGATCCGGCTGTCCGTCCCGCTGGGCGACGCGGCCGGCTACTGGCACCCCCAGGCCGATTGGAACAGGACGCTGGTGGCGGACTGGGAAGGCCGGGCCAGTGTCAGCCTCGTCGACGGGCTCGCCGCCGGGTGCCTCTACGACTACGCCGGCGCGACCATGCTCACATTCGCCGCGGCCGACCCGGTGTCGGAAGTGACCCTGCGCTTCGGGGTGTCCGAGGAGCAGGACACCTACGTCGTGCATCTGGACCTGCCGGCGGCTCCCGCTGCCCGTCAACTGCTCTTCGTACCGCGTGCCGAGTCGGTCGCCGCCGCAATGCGTATGCTGCGTAACTGGTTTGCGGCCGAAGTGCCGGCCATGCCCGTCCCGGAGTCCGCACGCGTCCCCGTCTACTCCACCTGGTACGCCTTCAACCAGCAGGTGAACGCCGCCGCGGTCGAAACACAGGCAGATCTGGCCGCGGGCCTGGGCTGCGGCGTCCTCATCCTCGACGACGGCTGGCAGAGCCTGGGAAGCGGCCGGGGGTACGCGGGGTGCGGCGACTGGGTTCCCGACCCCGACAAGTTTCCCGACTTCGCCGGGCACGTGGCGCGCGTCCGCGAGGGGGGAATTCGATACATGGCATGGATTGCCCCGTTTCTCCTCGGCCCACTCGCGATGTGCTACAAGGAGTGGGCGGTTTTCGCACCGGCCGCTGCCAGGGTGCCCGGAGCTCAGGTGCTCGACCCGCGTCGACCGGAAGTACGCGCCCACGTCGTTCGCATGTGCGTGTCCCTGGTGAACGACTACGGCCTGGACGGCCTCAAGGTCGACTTCCTGAACGAAGCCATGGTCTATGCCGGTGACGGCCGCGGTGACATCGGGCACGCGCTCACCGAGCTGCTCACCGAGCTGCGATCCGCGCTGGAAGCCGTACGCCCCGACGTGCTGCTCGAACTCCGTCAGCCATATGTCGGCCCCGGCATGGCCGCCTTCGGGAACATGCTGAGATCCATCGACTGCCCCGCCGACGCGACAGCCAACCGGGTGCGCACCATCGACACCTCGCTGCTGGCCGTGGGAGGCGCGGTCCACTCCGACATGCTGCTGTGGGACACCTCGGCGTCGGCCGAGGCGGCGGCGCGGCAGCTCATCGGTACGCTGCACTCGGTGCCCCAGATCTCCGTCAGACTCGACACGCTGACCCAGGAGCAGCTCGAGACCACGCGCTTCTGGCTGGCCGAGTGGCAGCGTCTGCGGCCGCAGCTGCTCGACGGGATCGTCGAGCCCGGCCGTCCCGACGACCTGTACTCGCTGGTCGAAGCCGTGGCAGACGGCCGGTGCGTGCTCAGCGTGTACAGCGAGCGGACCGTCCCCCTCCGGCCCACCGTCTTCTCGGAGACCGTACTGGTCAATGCGACATCCGCAGACAATGTTGTTCTGGACGTGCGGGACGGCGGAGCGACAGTGGACATCGAGGTGCACGCTCCCACCGGTCGGATGACCAGACAGTCCCGGATCTCTCTCCTGCCCGGTCTGCACAGGCTGCCGGTTCCGAGAATGGGACTGGTCCGTTTTCGGAGCAGCACCTGAACGGCACGATCAACCACCTGGAAAAGGAAGTACATGAAAGTCGGCATCGTCGAGATCGCAGCGCGCGCGGGTGTAAGCGAGGCAACCGTCAGCCGGGTCATCAACCGCCGGCAGGGTGTCGCGCGAAAGACGAGGGAAGCGGTTGAGCGCGTCATGGCCGAGCTGGGCTACGAGCGCCCGGTGCAGGGCCAGCTCGTGGCCGTGGTCACCGAACACGTGTCCAACCCCTTCTTCGCCGACGTCGCCGAACGCATCGAGTCCGCGCTCGCCCCGCATGGCCTCAAGACCGTGATCTGCCCGTCCTTCCCCGGTGGTGTCCAGGAGCGCGAGTTCATCACCTCGATCGTCGACAAGGGCATCGCGGCCGTCGTCTTCCTCTCCGCGTCGAACACCGTGGAGGGAGCGGACCCGGAAACCTACGAAATACTCAGAGCTCGGCATATCCCGTATGTCGGGATCAACGGAGAGTTCGCCGACGGCGTGCCTGTGCCCGTCTTCTCCACCGACGACGCGCTGGCCGCGGAGCTGGCCGTCGACCATCTGTACCAGCTGGGTCATCGGACCATCGGCATGGCTTCAGGGCCGAAGGGAAACCGTCCGGCAGACCGGCGCGTGCGTGGCTTCATCGAAGCCATGGCCAAACGCGGAGTCGAGGAGCCGGAGCGTTGGGTCAGCCGCCAGTCCTACACCCTGGAGGGCGGTCAGGCGGCTGCGAATGTCCTGCTCCAACTGGGGGTTACGGCCATCGTCGCCGCCAGCGACTACATGGCGCTCGGCGCGATCCGCGGGATCCGCCGGCAGGGCGGCTCGGTGCCCGACGACATCTCGGTCGTTGGCTACGACGGATCGATGATCACGGAATTCGTGGATCCGCCGCTGACGACGGTGCGCCAGCCGGGAGACCGACTGGCACTGGAGGTGGGCCGCAGCGTTCTGGCTCTGGTCAGCAACCGGGACGTCCCGACGGGGGAGCTTCTCTTCGACCCTGAGCTGGTGATCCGCGCGACGACGGGGCCCGCGCCGGGGGGCGGGTCACGTGGATACAGGCAGCGGCACCCTGACCGTGCCCAGAGGTGAACGGCAGGTTGCGGCAAGTGGGCGAGTACGCCCAAGACATCTACCGGCCCACCGCGGTGGGCAGTTCCGCGCCTGCCCTTGAACTCGGGCCGGGACCGAGTACCGACACATCCGCACGGTGATCAACGCGTAGCGGTCGACCCGCAGTGTGAGGACGAGGCCGGTCTCGAAGGCATCGTCGGGAAGGCCCATCAACAGCGCACGCACGGGATGGATCGAAGGCAACCCGAAAAGCAACCTCGGCCTGCCGCTTCCCGCCCGCGCGCCGGCCCGGCCGGCAGTCGTTCACGGAAGCTCCGGGCGCAGGGCGGATACGGCGAAACCTCGCCGCATCCGCATCCGGCCATCGTCAGCTGCTGATCCCCCGCAACCGCCGAACCGGCGAACTCCCTACATGGTCCACGGCAACATCCTCACCGTCACCGTCCTCCACGTCATCATCTGAACCCACCCACCCGAACAGCGATCGCCCGAACCTGACCGCGCCCCGACCCCACCCGAACCATTCCGGCAACTCGGGGATGGAGCCGTTCGCGTTGCGGCGCGGGGCAAAGGGGCCGGGGGTCCGGCCTGTCAGCCGACGTCCTCGGACCGTTTCGACAGGGCCCGTTCGGCCGTCGACGGGCGAGCGGCGACCGACGATCTCGGCGGTCGACGACGCTGCGGATCGACGCACCGCGACCCGGACACCGGGTATCAGCTGCCGAGGTCGAACACGCCCCACGCGGTGACGGCTCGGCCTGGACGTAGATCCTGCTTCCCCGGCCGACGACGCGCCGGCGGCCGGGGGCGGGGCCGTCGGGCAGGGTGAGCAGGCCGACGTCCGTCGGCTCGACGGATGCTTCGGTGAGCTCTCCGTGGGCGAGTCGGTCCCGCTCCTCGCCGTAGCCGCCGTAGAAGGCCACCCGATCGCCGTATTTCGGCGCGTCGCCCCCCGTGCTGCGGCGCCTGCCCACCGGCATGGGCGCCCGGGGCGGCGCCGGCGTCATCGGGACCGGGTTGTGCAGTCGGTCGCCGCGACGAGGATCCCGGCCCACCCGGCCGATAGAAGCCACCGAGCCGGCGTCCGGGACGGACCGCACCCGCCCCGCAGGAACACGGCGCAGCGGCGGGGCATTGCCGGCATCACATCCCTCGAAGCCACCGACACGACACGACCACCGGTGCAGGGAGCGGCGCAGCGGCAGTGTGGGGTGTGCTGGACCGGGAACGACCTTCCGTTGTGTGATCGTTGCGGTCACGGCGTCGGACCGTGGCGGGTGCGATATTCACGAGTCGCTTCCCACTCGACACGAAATCAGATGCCGGCCGTTTCCGACTGCACGTCGCTGCGGGTCGTGGAGGGCCGGGGGGTTGCGTGATTCGGGTACCGATGTCGGGTGTCGCGCCTATCTCGGGGCCCGGTGCGGTGGGTGTCCGAGGGTGGGGGCGTGTGGTGAGTGGCGGCGGCGGTCAGTCGTGGCGGTACCTGTACGAGCGGTTGGGTGAGAAGCCCTTCCAGCAGTTGTGCAACGCGTTGCTCGCGCGGTCCTTCCCGGACGTGCGGTGCCATCCGGTGGGGCATTCCCGTTCGACGAAATAAGTATGTTCGGGACAAATCGGCGTCAAGGGATCGGCGGCACCACAGCGCCCGGGTGCGCCCGACTCCGCCGCGGAGCTTCCGGCCGGCCGGAAGTTCCGCTTCCGCTCTTCGCGATGTGGATAGTCCTCGGGCGGCCGGCAACCCTAATGTCGGCATGGTTCACGCGAGCGTGAAAACATGCCCGTGCGCGAGCCGGTCCGGGGCCCGTTCGGGCCGGTGCCCGGGGTCGGATCCCGGCTGCGACCTCCGTTCTGTGGACGCGCGGGCGCACCCCCTCAGCCGCCCGGCCGCCGTATCGGTGTCCCGTCGCAGCCGTCACGTACCGCGACCGTGCGGGCACGCCGAACCACAGCTCTCGAAGCACCTGGGCGTGATCGCCCCGGAGCGCAGGAAGGTTGCGCCATCGCTATTGCACGCACCACCAGGATCGTCCTCGCCGTGGCCACCACGGCCGTCTTGACGCTCAGCACCGCCTGTTCCTCTTCGTCGGACAAGGACCTGGCCGGCGGGCCGGGGAAGCCCTCCGCCGACCCGAATGTCCGCACGTCCGCCCCCACCTCCCCACCGGCCGCAGTCCGACCGGTGATCTCGGAGGAGGACGCACGCCGACTGTCGGCCGAACACGACGCGGAGAACAACGCCGCCAATGCGAAGTTCGACTCCGAACGTCTGGGTCGGGTCGAGGGGGGTTCGCTCTACGAGGAGTCGACGGGCAGCTACCGGGTCGCCCTGGCGACGAAGCGGAAGCCGATCGAGCCGTTCACCCACACCATCTCGCAGTGGCTGATCCCGCCCGACACCGGCTATCCCAAGCAGTTCGCCGCGATCGGCACGACCAAGGGCAGCGGCCCGCTGAGCGGGATCTCGTACTTCGCCCAGGAACGGGCCGACGCCCCCTGGAAATTGATCTTCTCCGCCACGCTGCGCCAGGGAGAGCAGGAAGCGAGCGCGGAGCCGGGCGGGACCATGGTCACGTACCCGAGGGTCGAGCGGGTGCGCACGGACGCCGGAGGCCTGGCCGTGACGCTCGCGGACGACCAGGCCCGACGTGCCGCCTGTGGTGAGTACGCCGGATATGTCAGCGTCGGCCCGGCCACCAAGGCGGCCACCGATCCACGGTTCGCGGAGGGTTCGTTCACCGATAAGGTCGTCTCGAATTTCAACGCCACGATCACTGCCCAGCCCGCGCTGCGGATGACCGTCGAGCAGCAGAACATCGCCAACACGCTGCCGGTGTTCGAACTCGCGTCCGGCGCCGCGCTGGTGCCGTGTGCGGCCCACGTGAATGTGGACTTCTACTCGACCGGCGACATCACACTCGGCACCAAGGACGCCGTCTCGCTGCTCGGTGGCAAGGCCGGGCCGTACTCCGCAGTGCAGCAAAAGCACATCTCGCTGTCCCTGCTCGCCGTCCCGTCGGCCCCCAAGGCGCCCATTACGGTGCTGGACAGCTCGGCCCAGCAACCCCAAATCCTCAGCGTGACGGCGACACCTTCGCGGTGACCCGGCCTCGGGTCCCGGCCCGCGCCGAGGGCGTCCGGACCCGACGGCGGGGTGTCGGTGGAGCAGAGCAGCATGGGGGCATGACTCGGATGTTGCCTTTGGTGCCGTTGGCGTTGCCCGCAGAGTTCGTGCGGAAGTACGCGATCGATCTCGCGGCGCCCTATACGGCGGGGTGGTCGTTCGACCACAAGGACGCGGCGTTCGCGCCCGATGGCGCCATGTACGTGCTGTCCAGGGTGTGGCGGTACAAGCCGGGCGGGGAGGAGGCGGCGGATCCGGCCGACCGGTCGCTCTCGGTGTGGCTGGTGTCACGGTATGCGGAGGATGGGGACGAGACGCCGTCGGCCGTGGGGGTGTTCGAGACGCGGCGGAAGTACTCGAAGTACGGGGATGCGTGGGAGTTGCGACTCGCCGTGCTGCCGGATGGGACGGTGGCGTTGAGTGGGCACTATGACACGACGTACCTGGTGGATGCCGAGTTGAGCGAGGTGATCGGGTCCCTTGGCATGGACTGCGGCCGGCGTCGAACCGGTGCCCATCCGGGCGGGAACCCCTTCGCGACGCGGATCCGGGTGACGCCGGGTGGGCGGTTGCTGTGTGTGCTCGCGGAATACGGGACGCGCGGGTACGGGGACTTCTCGGAGAACCTGGTGGGCGTGGCCGACGGGCCGTTGACGCCGGTGGATCGGCCGGTCGTGGAGGTCTTCGCGGCGGTGGACGCGGCGCCGAAGCACCAGAACGCGCAGTTCGACGTGCGCTCGTACGCGATGTTCCAGGGACTGCCGGTGGGCATGGGGCATCGGCCCGCACGTGGGCTGGGGGAACTGGTGGACGAGCGGTGGCCGGACAGGTTCGGCTACGCGCCGCACTGGTTGGGTGAGCCCGAGCCACTGCGCGACGATCTCTTCGTGGTCCCGGTGTTCGGGAAGCTGTACCGCAGCGGCAACCGCGGGAACCAGTTCGCCTTCGCGCTGTTGGACGACAAGGGCAACCTGCTGGGGCGGATGGAGGGCATGGAGCCGTGGAAGGACAGCCCGTTCACGGGGGAGTGCTACCGGGTCGCGACGGATCCGGCTCGCGGGCGGGTCTTTCACCTCAACCGATACGGGCTCTTCGCCTGGTCGGCCGACGGCGCCCTGTCGGCGCGGGTGGGTACCGACGCGAAGCCGTTCAGCCTGCTGAAGAACTTCTCCCTGCTGGGATGTTCGCCCGACGGCGAACTGGTGCTCGTACAGGACAAGCAGAATCTGCTGGTTCGGGTACCGGTGCCCGAGGGTGACTTGGCGACGGAGTGGGCACCGGCGATCGAGGCGGCACTGGCCCGTGTCGCGAAGGAGCGGACCGCCTTGAAGAAGCGGTGGCAGCAGGTGGCCTGGCACTGGACCTACGAGCCGGAGCCGGGGCGGCTACGGTCGTTGTGAGCACGCGCACGAGCGCGGGCCGGGACCCGACCGGACGCCGAACGTCGCCGATGTTCGACGGCGTCAGGGTTTGTCGCCCGGTCGGGCATTCCGGCACCAGGGCGCCCGGCACCGCACCGAGGTGCGCACCCGCTCAGCCGATCAGTTCCCGGTTGTGGAAGCCGACGCCCGATCCCCCGACGGTCTGAGCCTTCGACACGGCGGCGGGTTCGGGCGCGTCACCGTCGGCAAGTGGTGAAAATCCTGAACGGCCGAGGTCCTTGTAAGATCCGAGAGATACCAACTGCGATCATCATCGCTAGGATGGCCGGGTGAAGTATCTGCCGGCCATCCTCAGCACCGATCACGCCGGCTCGAATGCCACGGAGCGCGCTTACCTGGCGATCAAGCGGCAGATCATCGAGCTTGAGCTGCGACCCGGCGCACACGTCACCAAGACCGACCTTTCGCGCCTGGCGAGTGCGGGCACCATGCCCGTCCGGGAAGCTCTGACCCGTCTCCAGCGCGACGGCTTGGTCCAGGCGCTGCCCCGATCGGGGTACCGCATCCTGCCGGTGACTCTGAAGGGCACCCGGGACCTGTGTGCGTTCCGGCAACTCCTGGAGACCGAGGCCGCGGGCCTGGCCGCGGAGCACGGCTGTCCGGATGCGAGCTTGGCCCGCATGGAGAAACTGCTGGGCGCATCCTACGAGTTGGGCGACACGGCCGGCGTCGATGGCTTCTTGCGGGCCAACCTCGAGTTCGACGCCATCATCGCCAACTGCTGCGGCAACGACATGCTGGCCCAGTCGATCGTCCGTGCCTTCGACGAGTTGGAACGCGTCCTGCGGATCACCTTGAAGTCGCTGCCGTTCTCGGATACGGCCGCACACCAGCGGCGCGCCATTCTGGAGGCCATCCGCGAGCGCGACCCCGCCGCCGCCCGCGCGGCCATGGCCGCCCGTACGCGAACCTCGCAGGAGCACATCATCGGCGCGCTCCTGTCCAGCGATTCGATCACCGGGGCCAGTATCCAGGTGTCCTGACGAATAGCGACGAGTTCCCCAGACGTTCCAGAACCGTTGACAGAAGGTTCTCCCAGTGGTGGACTGAGATCTCAGTTGGTTTACTAGAGATCTCACCCCTTGTTCGCTCACTACGTGCAGCGAGACCGCCATGAACACCAGCACGCTTCACCCCCCAGTCCGCACCTTCGAGCTACCGCCTACGCGCTCAGCGGTGCCTCGGATGCGGCGCCGCCTGGCCCGGGTTCTCTCCGAATGGGGGCTCCCCACGGACGGGGACCTCATCTACGCCCTGGGTCTGATCGCCACTGAACTGGTCACCAACGCCGTCACGCACGCGGGCATGTTCACTCCGAGCATCCGCGTCACGCTCGGCATCAGCGACGGCGGGATGCTGCGGCTCGGAATCCGCGACAACCACAGCACCTGTCCGAGGCGCATCACCGCTTCCCATGACGCCACCTGCGGCCGAGGCACGGCGATCGTCGACCTTCTCCTCAGGGAGCGGGGCGGACGTCTCACGACCGAACCGCATCCGGGCGGCAAGACCGTCTGGGCCGAGTTGCCGGACACATTCAGGTGAGTTGGCCCCCGACAGAACGGCGCCCCTTGCGGCCCGTTCAATGCCTCCGAAGGGAATCACCATGCCTCTGCAACGCCTGCCGGCCCTCGAACTCGCCGAACGCGTGCTCGACGCGGCGGGGCCGTGTGCCGACCTGATCCCCATGGGCGGCGTCCCGGTGCTGCCGATGCCCGCACACGTCGTCGAGGCCGCCCGGATCGCGGCGAGCCAGGTCTTCCCCCGCCGGAGCCGGGGCTCGGCCGAACTGCGCCGAACGATCTCCGATCACCTGCGGATCACCCTCGGGGTCGACGCGGATCCGGAGGCCGAACTGCTCATCACCCACGGAGCACAACATGGCATGAGCATGGTCCTCCGAGCCCTCTTGGACCCGGGCGACGAGGTCCTCGTGCCGGCCCCCACCTACTTCTTCGACGGCATGATCCGGCTGGCGGGAGTCCGCCCGATCTATGTGCCGTCGGAGGAGAAGCACGGATGGGACCACGACCCTGCGGCCGTCGAGGCCGCCGTCACCCCCGCCACCAGGGCGCTGCTGATCTGCAATCCCAACAATCCCACCGGCTACCTTCCCAGTCGGGAGCGGCTTGAGCAGCTTCTGGACGTGGCGGCGCGCC
Organism: Embleya scabrispora DSM 41855; assembly: GCF_000372745.1. Lineage (GTDB taxonomy): Bacteria > Actinomycetota > Actinomycetes > Streptomycetales > Streptomycetaceae > Embleya > Embleya scabrispora. Next base: position 121,415 of record NZ_KB889666.1, read on the forward strand.
ACGGCCTGATGGTCCTGGCCGACGAATCCTACGAACGTTACGTATGGGACGGCCCGGGCTACCGGCCCCAGATGCTGCTGCGCGACCGCCATCCCGACCTGGTCACGGTGACCAGCCTCAGCAAGAACTACGCCTTCACGAGCTGGCGGGTGGGATACGTGAACGCTCCCGCCCACCTGCTGGAACCGATCCACCGTGCACTCGAATGGGACGTGATCAACGTGGGCGACGTCGCGCAGGCCGCCGCGGTCGCCGTCCTCACCGGGCCGCAGGACTGGATCGAACCCTCCTTCGCGACCCTGCGAGCGCGGCGCGACCTACTGGTGGCCGGCCTGGCCCAAGCGGGCCTGAAAACCCCGCCGCCCGACGCGGGAGTCTTCGCCTTCGTCGACTTCAGCCGGCTCGGCGTGGTTGGCCGCGCACTGGAGGACCTGCTGCTGTCCCATGGTGTCACCGCTCTGGCAGGCGATGCCTTTCAGGGCCCGGCCACCCATGCCCGCATGCTGTACGGCGGGAGCGCGGCCGCCCTCACCGAAGTCACAGACCGGCTGGCTTCCCTGACCGCGGGTGTCCACCGCACCTGAGCCCCCGCCGGACCGCGATCCCGGCTGCTTCGTGCCCCTCCCCCACTGTGGGCACGCGCTCCGTATCTCACTGCGAAAGATCTCAGATTAGAAATATGAGATCTCAATTCCCGCATCCGCCTGCGAGGCGTCCGCGTCACCCAGGCCCACCCCGAAGGAGCCGAACGTGTCAGGAGCACCCACGACCAGTCGCGACCAAGGCTGGCGCGTCAGTGCCGACATCGGCGGCACTTTCACCGACGTCATCGCCCTCGGGCCCGACGGCCGCGTCCTGCCCGTCAAGGTTCTCTCCACTCCGCCCGACTTCGGCACCGCGGTCCTTGAGGGGACGGCCGCCGCGCTCGGTGACGCGGGCGTCGAGGCGCATGAGGTCCACGCCATGCTGCACGCCACCACCGTGGCCACCAACGCGATCCTTGAAATGCGCGGCGCGCGCACCGCGCTGGTCACCACCAAAGGCTTCCGGGACGTCCTGGAACTCGGCCGCCTGCGCCGCCCCCTGCTGTACGACCTGTCCTGGCAAAAGCCCGTGCCGCTCGCGCTGCGCCGCCACCGCTACGAACTCGACCAGCGCATCACCGCGAACGGTGAACTCAGGCCCGCCGCGGACAGCGCCGAGGTGGCCGACCTGGCCGATCGGATCCGTGCGGCGGGCATCGAGGCCGTCGCCGTCTGTTTGATCAACTCCCATGTCCGCCCCGATGAGGAACAACGTGTCGCAGCCGAACTGCGCGAACTGCTGCCCGGCGTGTACGTCACCGCCTCCGTCGATATCTCACCGCAGATCAAGGAGTTCGAGCGCACCAGTACCGCGGTCGTGAACAGCTACGTCGGGCCGCAGGTGCACGACTACGTCAGCGCGCTCAGCGACGGGCTGCGCGCGGCGGGCATCACCGAGCCCCTCATGATCATGCAGTCCAGCGGCGGCCTCCTCGACGCGGCGTCCGTGGTGCAGCGGCCTGTCCAGATCATCGAGTCAGGCCCCGCCGCAGGCGTCATCGCCGTCCAGAAGCTCGCCCAACTGATGGGCCTCGACTCCGTCGTAGCGTTCGACATGGGCGGCACCACCGCCAAGGCCTCGCTCATCGAAAACGGGGAGCCCTTCGTCGCCGCCGACTACGAGGTCGGCGGAGGAATGAACCTCACGAGAAGCATGGGCCGGGGCGCCGGCTACACCGTGCGGGTGCCTTCCATCGATATCGCCGAGGTGGGCGCCGGCGGCAGCAGCGTCGTCTCCGTGGACGCGGCAGGCTCCCTGAGGGTCGGTCCCGAAAGCGCGGGATCCCGGCCCGGCCCCGCGTGCTACGGCAACGGTGGCGACCATCCCACCCTCACCGACGCCAATGTCGTCCTGGGCTACCTCAGCCCCCGGTCCCTCGCCGGCGGTCGGGTGGCGATCCGTCCGGACCTCGCCGAGAAGTCCCTCGACACCATCGCCCAACAGTTGGACGTCGACATCCCCGCTGCCGCGCGCGGCGCCTACGAGGTCGCCGTCTCCAACATGACGAAGGCCGTCAAGGCCGTCACGAGTGAACGGGGCCGCGACCCGCGGGACGCGGTCATGGTGGCTTTCGGAGGAGCGGGCCCCCTCTACGGTGCCGCTCTGGCGAAGGAACTGGGCATCGACACCGTCATCGTTCCCGTGCACACCGGCCTGTTCAGCAGCCTCGGCCTGCTCGTGGCCGACACCTCCCGCGAGTCGGTCGCACCCCACCGCCCCCAATTCGACGAGCCTGGCGTGCTCACCGCCGAGTTCGACCGTATGGCCGAGGACATCACCCGGGCGCTGCGGGAAGCCGCGCCGGGCGCGGAAGCCGATGTGCAGCGGGTCCTTGACATGCGCTACCACGGCCAGCGGTTCGAGCTCCCGGTCGTGGTACCCAACGGCACCGTCACACCCGCCCTCATGGCCGGAGCCCGCACGCGGTTCCACGCCGAGCACCGCCGGACCTACGGTCGCGCGGGCGGTGACGAGCTGATCGAGATCGTCAACATCCGCGTGCGGGGCACGGTACGCAACCCCATCACCATCGACCGCGCGCTGCGTCTGCTCCCGCAGCACTCCCGCCCCGCCCATTCCCGGGCCTGCCGGTTCGACCACACGGAAGACACCCCGGTCATCGCCCGCGCTGAACTGCCCTCCCACCGCGTGCCCGGACCACTGGTCATCGAGGACATGGACTCGACGACCCTGGTGCCGCCGGGGGCCACCGCGCACCGCGACAGCCTCGACAACATCGTCATCCGCTGGACCACTGCCACCAAGGAATCGTCATGAGCCCGCACCCCATCCGCGACGCCGCCACATTCGAGGTGTTCCGCAACGCGGTATCAGGACTGTCCGACGAGATGGCGATCACCATCCTGCGTACGGCCCACTCGCAGATCGTCGCCTCCAGCATGGACTTCTCGGCCGCGCTGTGCGACGCCTCAGGGCGTGTCATCGCCCAGGCCAACACCTGCCCGGTGCACCTCGGTTCCATACCCGAGGCCATGAGCGCCGTCCTGGACGCGTTCGGGGACACCGTCCGTCCCGGCGACGTCTACCTCCTCAACGATCCGGACCTGGGCGGCATGCATCTGCCCGACATCTTCGCTGTCGGGCCGGTGTTCACCGATGAGCAGGAACTGATCGGCTACTCGGTCACCGTCGTCAACCACGCCGACGTGGGCGGCTGGGCCGCCGGATCGATGGCCGTGCAGTCCACCAGCATCTTCGCCGAAGGCGTCCAGATCCCGCCGTCCCGCCTGGTGGAAGCGGGCGTACTGAACGAAACGTTCCTGGCCCTGATCCTGCGCAACGTACGCGAGCCCGGCCTGCTGCGCGGTGACCTCGAGGCGCAGCTCGCCGCCTGCCACGCCGGCGGCGAAGGACTGAAGGATCTTGCCAGGCGCCACGGGACCGACGAATTGGCTGTGCTGATCGACGAACTCCTCGACTACTCCGAGACCCTCCTGCGTGCCGCAGTCACCGAAGCCGCCGACGGCAGCTACACCTTCGAGGACCACATCGACGACGACGGGCTCGGCTCACCCCCCATCCCCTTCCGCGTCACCGTCGGCATCGTCGGCGACGCCCTGCACCTGGACTTCACCGGATCGTCCCCGCAGGTCGCCTCGGCGCTCAACGCCACCGCCTCGTTCACCAAGTCCGCCTCCTACGCCGCCATCCAGGGAGCCCTCGGATCCGACATCCCGGCCAACAGCGGCTTCTACCGCCCCTTCACGTTCGTCATCCCCGAAGGCAGCATCCTCAACGGCAGACGCCCGTCTGCCCGCGGTGCGCGCGGCCTGGTCGCCTACCGCATCATCGATACCGTCCTGGGCGCTCTGGCACCGGTGTTCCCCCACCGAGTCCCTGCCGCCGGCGACGGCGGCCCCGACTCCATCGCGATCGGCGTCACCGAGCAGGACGGATCCAGCGCCGTCCTGTGGGACGTCCTGTGCGGCGCCTGGGGGGCCAGGCCCGACCGCGACGGAGTGGACGGCATCAGCCCGCTCGGCGCGAACCTCGCCAACACACCGATCGAGGAGCTCGAGCAGTCCGGGCACCTTCGCATCGACGGTTACGGCTATCTCCCCGACACCGGCGGACCGGGCCGATGGCGCGGTGGCCTGTCGACCTTCCGCGACATAACGATCCTCCACCCCGAGGTCTCGGTACAGATCCGTTCGGACCGGCGCCGGCATCTCCCCTACGGCCTTGCGGGAGGAGGACCAGGGACTCCCTCGTCCAACATCCTCAACACCGGAACGCCGCAGGAGCAGATCCTGCCGACCAAGGTCATCCGGACCCTGGTCGCCGGCGACCGTCACCGCCACGTCACCGCCGGCGGAGGAGGTCACGGCAGCGCCCTGACCCGGGAAGCCGACCGGGTCCTGCAGGACGTACTCGACCAGAAAGTGACCCTCGCCGGCGCAGCCCGCGACTACGGCGTGGTCATCACGCCCACCGGCACCGTCGACACCGCCGCCACGCAAGAACTCCGCTCCGCGCACCACCGCTGAACGACCGCTCTCCCCTGCCCGGCCGCGCCCCGGACCATCCCCTGCACCACGCCTGAGAAGAGGTCACCGTCATGGCTGAGGTCACCGTCCCCGCCCTTACCGACCGATCCATGCGCCGGCTGTGGCGCAAGGTGGGCGTACGCATCATCCCGTTCATCGGAATCGCCTACGTCATGAGCTACATCGACCGCGCCAATCTCGGCTACATGGCCGCGCCCCTCAGCAAGGACCTGGGCATCTCCAGGTCACAGATGGGACTGGCCTCCGGATTGTTCTTCATCGGCTACGTCCTCGTCGAGGTGCCGAGCAACATGATGCTGCGCCGGTTCGGGGCACGGCGGTGGATCACTCGCATCCTCGTCACCTGGGGCGCGGTCACGATGGCGACGGCAGCGGTGCACAACGTCGGCCAGCTCTACGCCATGCGGATCCTTCTCGGCTTCGCCGAAGCAGGATTGGCCGCGGGCATCCTCCTGTACCTGACCGGCTGGTTTCCTCGCAAGTACCGGGCCTGGGCCCTGTCGGCGTTCTTCATGATGATTCCGCTCTCGGGCATCATCGGCTCGCCCCTGGCCGCCGCCCTCCTGTCCTGGGGGCAGAGTCTCACCGGACTGGCCGGATGGAGAGCGCTGTTCCTGGTCGAGGGGGCCATCACCCTCCTCGCCGGAATCCTCGTCTTCACGATGCTGCCCGACCGGCCCCGCGACGCCAAGTGGCTGACGACGGTCGAGAAGGAAGCCATCGAACGCCAACTCGCGCAGGAAACATCCGAGCAGGAAGCGCATGGCGCGCTGTCCAGCGTGCGCCAGAGCCTCACCAGCGCGCGGGTCTGGACGCTGGCGCTGGCCTTCTTCGCCATCGTCTTCGGCCTGTACCCGATCGCGTTCTTCCTCCCCACGATGATCTCCACATTGACCGGCAGCATCTCCGGCATGTCGAACGTCAGCAGTGTGCTGCTGGCCGGCATCCCGTCGGCGTTCGCGATCATCGCCATGACGCTCTGGCCCAAGGTCGCCTCAGGCATGTCGGCGGTGTCCTCCACCGTGATTCCCATGGGCGTCGGAGTCGTCGGCCTGGTGACAGCCACGTTCACGCACGACAACGTCATCTTCATCGCGTCGTTCTGCCTCAGCGTCTCCGGTATCTACACGGCCATGCCCCAGTTCTGGCGGCTGCCGCCGCTGTCTCTGACCGGCGCAGCCGCCGCTTCGGGCATCGCGGTGATCAACTCGGTGAGCAACATCAGCGGCTTCGTCGGCCCCTACTTCACCGGCTTCATCGCCGACACGACCGGCAGCTACACCTACGCTCTGCTGACTATCGCGCTCATCATGGTCGCAGGCGCGGCAATCCTCCTCACTGCCGGGCGCAAGGCGGAGCACGATGGGACGAGTCATCAGGTGCTCCAGCTGTCCGAAAAGGAGAAGATCGCATGATCGTGCCGGCGAATCCGGCATTGATCGTCGGTGACATGCAGAAGGGCATCCTGGCGAGCCATCCCTTCGCCCGGCAACCCGTTCCCGCTCTGTTGTCGCTGCTGCCCGCGGCGCGGGCCAACGGCTTGCTCGTGATCTTCGTGCGCACCCATCTGCGGCCCACGGGCGCCGATGTCTCGGCGAACAACCCGCTGTTCCAGCAGTTCCACCAGGCCGGAAACCTATTCCACGAAGGTGCGGAGGCCACCGAAATCGCCGCGGAGCTGGAGGCGCGGGCGGATGAAGCCGTCGTGGGCAAGCGGCGGACCAGCGCCTTCGCCGGCACTGACCTCGACCTGCTGCTGCGGGCCGGGCGCATCGACTCCCTCGTCCTGACCGGTGTCGCGACCAGCGCGATGGTGGCGGCAACCCTCATCGACGCACTCGACCTCGACTACCGGGTCACCGTCGTGAGCGACGCCTGCGCCGACGCCGAGCCGGACGTCCACGACTTCTTCATGGAGCGTGTCTTCCCTGCTCGGGGCGCCCAGGTAACGACCTCCCGGACCTGGATCGAGGACCACCGCCTGGAAGCCTGAGCATCTCGACGGCCCGGCGTGCGGTTGCGGTGCGGGTGGTGAAACCGGGTGTCGCACCGGCCAACGCGCGCCGACGACATGCCACATGTCGGCCGCGTCACCACGGCCGCGCTCGGCAAACGAGCTGCCCTGAGTCCCGGCACCAGTCCCGGAACCCGCGCTTCCCGGCCCGCGCGGACGCCGCCGTCGGGCCGCGGAGCGACGGCACCCGTTCAGGCCTCACTCGTCGATGGCCGTCAGCCTCGCTCGCCGGTACACGACGTGCTTTCCGTCCCGGCGGCGGTCGACCAGCCCAGCGCGGTAAAGGAGTTGCAGGTGGTGCGACGCGGTGGAGCGGGCCACCCGAAGCCGGCCGGCGACCTCGGCGGTCGTCGCGCCGGCGCCAAGTTCGGCGAGGATGAGCGCGCGGGTCTCCCCCATCACCTCGCCGAGCCCGGTCGCGGCCGGTTGTCGTCCCCGCTGGTCGCGTCCGGTCCGTCGATCGGGCTTGGCCGGGTAGTGGATGATGGGGCTGCGCCGGTCGGGGGATCCGGGTGGGTCGATGGCGAACCTCGTCCGGTGGAACCACGGCGAGGGTTGGATCACGATGTAGCGCTCGGCGATGCGGGCCCCACGAGGATGCGGATACCGCAGGCTGATGTCGATGCCGTCGCCGTTCCAGACCACGCACTGGTCGAGGCTGTCGATGGCGGCCTTGAGCCCTCCGGTGACCGCAACGCGTGCTCGGGCGGCGATGTCGGCCTCCAGGCGGTCGCGGATGCGTGGCCAGTCGGGGGCGATGACGGTGTGGAACAGCCGGGCAAGCTGATCGGCGGCGGCCTGGGTGAGCTGCCGTTCGCCCTGCTCCGTCGCCCGGGCGAGTTTGCCGGGTAACTTCCCGCCGCCGCTGATGATGTCGATCTCGTGCCGGACCCGGTCGGTGCCGGTGGTGGTGATGGTGTGCAACTCGTCGTCCAGGTCGCCGATGTGCGCGTTGGGGATCGGGCGCAGGAAGTCCGGACAGTAGCCGTGCGCGCCGGGGGCTCCGAGGGTGTTGAGCGTGCCGAATCCGGCACCGGTAAGCGCCTTGACGGCGCCTTCCCGGAACTTGCGTGGGACGCCTGCCGGATGCTCGTGCAGGGCCATGAGCAGGTCGACGGTGACGGTGACGGGCGAGATGGCGAAGTGGCTGTGCGCCAGTGCGTCCGCCGACAGATCGATGCGGATCATGACACCTCCTCCGGGCGATCGACGGATGGTGTGTCGATGGTTGTCGAATCGTTGGGCTTCGACGGGGCCTGGATTGCAGGATTTACCCGAGCGGGCTCACCCTGAAGGTGGCACGGCCGGCACCTACCGGTCGCGACGCGATTGTTCCGCTGGGAAGGGAAGGACAGACATGAACATTCGTCGATGGCTCGCGGGTGCCGTCATCGCCGCCGTCGCGGGCGTGGCCTTCGCCGGCGCCGTTTCGAGTGCGACGTCGACCGAGCACGGGTCCACCCGTCCGGTCGCCGCCACCGCCATCGAGTACGGCCTGTAGTCCGGCCGAGTCCACCCCACGGGGAACGGCTCGGCAACAGCCCGCACAGCCGAACCCGTTCGGCATCCGAAGGGGTTCGGCGACGGGCGGACCGGCGCGACCCGGCCCCCATGCCTCGGCGAGGAGTCGGACGGACTCACCACGCGATCCCGCGTCTCTTCCCCGTTCGCGAACGCCGACCGCCGCACACTCGGCCCCAGGGTCGCCGACCCGGGTGAGTCGCACCTCGGTTCGCCGGGCACGTAAGTCCACCCCGAACGCGTCCACTTCCACCCACACCCCCGTACCGTTCGCGCGTGCGTTCGACGCCACCGTACCGGCGCGCTCGGGAATCCGCCGACCTTTCGGTCGATCGCACTTTGGCCCGATCGAAGCCTCGGATCGACGATCGGGCCGATCCCGCACGACCGGCGCCCCCGCGCGGCGCCGGCGCCCGCGTCCGCAGACGGCCTCCACCCAGGCATGCGGCGCATTCGCACGGCCGGATCGATTCCGTCCGGCATTCCTACAGAAGGAGTACCGATCAATCATGTCCCGTAACCCGAGGATTCTCGGCGCACTGGCGCTCACCGTGGCTTGTTGCGCCACGATCGGCCTCACGGCGGGCACCGCCCAGGCGGAAATCTACGACAAGATAGGAAACATCAACGAGCACTGGCACTACACCGACTCGGACGGCAGGACGGGCGACTACCAGTTCAGCGCGGATAAATGGGACAACGGATATCAGCGCTACCAGCGGTCCACCGTGTATGTGAGCGGTCAGGACAAGGGCGCGGTCAGGGTCAATTGCCTCCGGGGCAACGGTGGCGGCCAGTGGTACGAGTCCACGATCTATTCGCGCAACGGTTTGAACCCCTCGCACTATGACTGCAGCGGCAACGGCACCTACAACCGCGGTTACCTGCAGGTGGCCCTCCAGTTGTACAAGGCGTGAGCCGTGCGTACATGAGTGGTCGCCCCGGCGTGCGTGGAGATGCGGGCGTACGCCGGGGCTCCCTATTCGGAAGGCGAGGGTGACAACGATGCCGGGCAAACGCATGGCTGTTTCGATGGCGGCGGCCGCGGGCGTCGCCGTGACGGTCGCGGCGGGCTTCACGTTCGTGCCGTCCGATGGTGGCGGGACCGACCGGACGGCCCAGGCCAAGGCCAACACCCGCCGGTTCGTGCTGATTCTGGCAGGTGCCGCCGATCATGCCGAGTCGCAGCGGTTCGACACGGAGGTTGCCGCTCGCACGGAAGCGTTGACATCCGAGTGCATGAGTTCACACGGCTTCCGGTACACGCCCAAGGACCCGCGCAGTGTGGTCGACACCGAGGACGCGACCGACTTCTCGAACCCGGACTACGCGCGCACACGCGGCTTCGGCATCTCGGTCTTCGCGCGTTTCGTCCCGGCCACGGCGGACGTCGAATATCAGCGGACGCTGTCGGCCGCTGTTCTCAAGACTTACGACGAACGTCTCGCGAAGTGCGCCGAAAACGCGCAGCGCACGACCGAGAAGGAATACGGCATCGCGGAGGCGAACTCGCAGTGGGACCGGTTGGACGGCGACGTCCGCCGTGACCCACGCTACCAATCGGCACTCCGGACCTGGCGAACCTGCGCGGCAGAGGCCGGACATCCGGCGGAATCCCGCCTCGCGCTCATCGAAACCCTGCGCAGGCAATACACCCCGATCATGGCCGGCGTTCGGACCGGCAGCACCGAGTTACCGCAGGATCAACTGGCGGCACTGGCCGCGCAGAACTCCGAATGGCGTACGTTCCATCAGATGGAAGTCGACGCCGCCACGGCGACTTTCCCCTGCTCGCAGGCCGCCGATCGAACCTATGTATCCGTCTTTCTCGAACATCTGAACCGAATCGCTTGAACCGAATCGCTTGAACCGAAGCGCCTGAACCGGAACGTTTGATACCGGCAACGCCGCCGCCGCGCCGACCCCCGGGTGCACGCCGATCTGCTGGACAGGGCATCTGTCACCACGCAGGCAACGCTGACCTGCTCCGATCGGCAAACGCCGGAGCCGGCCCCCAGGGCGGAGGCTGCCGTGTGTCGGTCGTCAGTTTGGCGTGGTCGGTTCGGGGTGCAAGCGGATGCCGAACGTGGTTTCCACGTCGGTCACCAGGCGGGCCAGTGTGTCGGCGAATGCGGTCGCGGTGGCGTTCTCCCGGGCGACGATGGTCAGTGCGCGGAGGGTCCAGCACCAGATGCCAGGGCCCAGGGGCGAGTCGGGTTGGGGTGATCTCGGTCGTGGCGGGTTCGGTCACCGGGCCGGTGACGCGCATGCCGGTGGTGGTGCAGAACGCGCCAGCGTTGACTCCGTGACCGAGCATCGAGTCCCCGACGAACGCCTGGTGCACCATCAGCACGCGGCCGGCCAACAGGCTGCGGGTGATCTCCGCGCCGCCGCGATCCGACACCCCGGGCCGATCACGGTGTGGTCACGGATCACCGCGCCGGCCCCGATCACGGCCCCGGCGCAGATCAGCACGGGACCCGCGATGGTGGCACCGGCCCCGATGCTCGCCCCGTCCTCGACGCGGACCGCTCCGGTCAGGCGCGCGTCGGGGTGGATGTCAGCGGTGTCGGCGGTGTCGGCGACGGTGGTGGTGACGTGGTCCAGGTCGGCGGCGATGGCCGGCTTGACGTCGAACACGGTGACGCAGCCGGCCGGCAGGTCGGCGGCGTAGCGGTGTGTGGTCCGGCGGGGGTCGATGAGACCGCGCGGCACCGCACTTCCCGGGCCGCGCCGGTCCGCCGGCTCGTCCCTTGCCCATATCGCACTGAGCAACCTTGACTTCGTTGCGTCCCGCACGCGTCGTGCGACGACGCAAGCGAGTCCCCCTTATCGCCCAAGGACCACCACGTTCCCATGGCCCAACCAATTGCCGGCTCGTTCGGTCCGACTTCGACGCAAACATCGTCCACCTGCGCGACACCACGACTTTCACCACGCGGGACGAATACGCGCCGGCCTACGCGACTGGTCAAGGCCCGTCGGTTCGAATAAACCGTCGCCCCGGTCGACGCTCGCGGCACCCATCCCAGCTTCACATTCCTGCGGTCACGTGCAGGACGCGGCCGCCGGCCGGGCCTACCTGAGGGCGTCACGGGCTGCGGTTCGATCGTCCGGAAGTGAGAGCACCGGAGGCGCATGACGTGCAATTCAGGTTGAGTGCCCGGGAATTCACGTCGCGTTTCCGTTTTCGGATACGGCCGGGAAATGCCTTGAGGTGTCTAATTCGAGGTGCAACCCGGGACCTTCCCCGGCTGCACCACCGAAAGGTGATCGTGTGGAACTCCTGACACCACCCCTAACCCTGGACTACCAGCCGAGCCGGTTGCACGGCTGGTTCGATCCGGAGAAACCCGAGACCATCGGCGGGCACACCGGCACCCGAGACTTCACTCTTGGCAACCGCTCTTACCGCATCGGTCTGCTTCCCTTCGATCAGGCGGCAGATATCGCGCCGAACCCGGTGTACGAAAAAGTCCCGACCGACCCCACGTTGCGGTTCCGCTCGACCTTGGAATCCGCGTTCGGCGCACACTACACATTCCGCTACGGGCAACGCCCTCCGAGCGGCACCGAGTTCCGGGTCCAGTCCTACAGCGTGTCCGTGTCCGAGCAGACCGAGGCGGAACCATTCCGTTTCGGCGCGGACCTGTACGTCGAGTACGACCCCGATCCGCGATCCGTGGGACACCATGGCGACGGCACCATGCGCTGGCTCCAGATCAGCCGGTCGGTGGGCAGCCTCGGTGGTCCGCCCCGACCTGGCGGCGACCCCGGCGGCAGTGACTCCGGGCCGTGCATGGACGGTACCGGACCCGGCAATCCCTTCTACCGCTTCGGCGGTACCACCTCGGTCCGCGGCAGGAGGGTCGGCACCTTCACCTACGGCATCCGGGTGCCGTACCTGCGGCTCCCCGACGAGGGCGAACCGCCCCCGCTCTCGTTCCATTTCATGGCCGAGGCATTCCTCGCACAGGACACCGGCGCCAAGGGCGCGGCCGGACGCGAAATCGTCAGGATCTTCGGCGGTGTCAAGTACGGCTGGCAACTGCGCGAAACCGGTGGGGGCCGGTCGTGACCGGGATCCGGCGTCGCGCCATCCTGCGCGGCGGCGTCCTGGGCCTGACCACGTTGGCCGCAGGAGCCGCCGCCGGACTCGGAGCCGCGCCCGCCGGCGCACTGACGCGCATGAGTTCGCGGAACTCGGCCGAGCGTCATCTGGTCGTCGACTATCGACCCAGCCGGCCCACCGGACTGCCCATGATCCCCGGGCAGTCCCTGGGACAGACCCTCGGCGGGCACACCGTGTCCAGGGACTTCACATACAACGACAGGCCGCACCGCGTCGCCCTGCTGGGCTTCGACCGGCCCGGCGACCTGCCCGACCCGATCTACGAAGAGGTGCCCGCCGACCCGGAGCTGCGCTTCCGGGAGACCCTCGAAACCGCGTACGGCGCCTACTACTCGTTCCGGTACCAGGGCAAGTTCGGCGGCCGTGACCAGTTCCGGGTCCAGTCGTACGGCGTGGTCGTCCGGGAGCCGACCGCGAGCGAACCGGCGACGTCCTTCGGCGGCGGGATGTATGTCGTGTACGAACCGGATCGCCGCCGAGGCGATCCGGCCCTCGACGACGCACTGCACTGGATCCAGGTCGCCGCGTTCCTCGGTTCGCCGAACCGGCCCGCGGAGGTCGACGCCGGCCCCGCGCACCCCTTCTACAGCTACGGCGGCCTGTCGGCGATCAACGGCAACGAGGTGTTCAACTTTCACGACATGCCACAGATCGGAGTCATGGGCCTCGGGACCGTGAACACCCGTTTCCTGGGCGAGGCTTTCCTGGCCCGCGACGCCGGCCGCAGGGATGCGAAGGGCCGAACGATCGTCGACGTCTTCGGCGGCATCAAGTACGGCTGGCACGCCCGCGAACTCCCCGCGTAAGCCTCGGTCCACCCCCGCCCTGGGCCCGCTCGGCGGACGCCGTGTCCAGCGGCGATCGTGGCCCCTTCCGACATCGAGCGCCCGATGGCCGCCGTGAGCAGCGCACGGCCGCCACTCCCCCCAACCCTTTCGAACGACGTCCGTAGCCGCCGACGACGCGGCCACGGGTGAGGAGATGACATGCGCACCAAAACAGCACCCGCGATCGGTTTGCTGCTCATGCTCGGAGTGACGGCAGGCTGCGGCGGCGGAGGCGGCGACGATCCCAAGGTCGCCTCGGCGGGAAGTCCGACCGCGACCGCCTCGTCCAACCAGGGGCAGAGCAAGGATAAGGGCAACGAGAAGGACAGCCTGCTCCGATTCGCCAAGTGCATGCGCGAGAACGGCGTCCCGAACTTTCCCGACCCGGAGTTCCAGAACGGGGGCGGCGTGTCCCTGAACCTGCCCGAGGGCACCGATCAAAAAGCCGTCGAGGCGGCGCAGCGACAGTGCAAGTCGTTCATGCCCAACGGCGGCGAGAACCAAAAGGTCGACCCGAAGGTCACCGAGGAACTGCGCAAATATTCCAAGTGCATGCGCGACAACGGCGTCCCGCGGTTCCCCGACCCGGGATCCGAAGGCGGCCTCCAGATCAACAACGACCAACTCGGAATGGCCGTCGACGATCCCAAGTACAAGGCGGCGGAGCAGACCTGCTCGCAACACATGCCCAAGCCGCCCGGAGGCGGCCAGGGCACGCAGACCAACAACGCCGGGGGCGGCGCGTGAGCCGGCAGCGCAAGGGGTACGCCGGCCGCGTCGTCGGCGGTGTCGCGACGGTCGTGGTCGCCGGTGTGGCCGCTGCCGCCACGGCCGGCATCGGGCTCCCTGGAAAGGACGACGCCAAGCCGCCGCGCAGCACGCTGCCACCCGCGACCGGCACCGTGACCAGGCAGACGCTCGTCGAAACCACGTCCAAAACCGGGGAACTCGACTATGGCGAGACCACGACGATCAACGGTGGCAAGCTGACCGGCACGCTGACATCGCTCGCCGCTCCTGGCTCCACCGTCTCGCGCGGGAAGCCGCTGTACAAGCTCGACAACCGCCCCGTGGTGCTGCTGTACGGGGCTCTTCCCGCGTATCGCGACCTCGCTGTGGACACCGAGGGCGCCGATGTGGAGCAGTTCGAGCAGAATCTCAAGGAACTGGGCTATGGCGGGTTCACCGTCGACAAGAAGTACAACGAGGCCACCGCGACCGCCGTCAGGAAGTGGCAGAAGGCCAACGGACTGGACCAGACGGGCACCGTCGAGCTCGGTCGTGTCCACTACGCTTTGGGCGAGTTGCGGGTGGAAACCGACAAGGCCGCCCTCGGCGACGCCGCCCAGCCGGGCCAGGCGGTACTGACCTACACCGGCGTCCGGCGCGGAATCAGCGTCGCCTTGGAGATGTCGAACGCGCGACTGGCGAAGACCGACACCCCGGTCACCGTCAGGCTTCCCGACGGCAAGACCGTCCCCGGCAAGGTCGTCAAGTCGGTGACGTACATCGACCCCGGCAAGGACGGCGGTGGCGGCGCGGCGACGCCGACGACCAAGCTCAAGGTCACCGTCGCGCTCGACGACGAGAAGCTTGTGGCCGGACTCGACGAGGCATCCGTCGACGTCGCGTTCACCGCGTCGCACCGCGAGAATGTACTGACCGTGCCTGCCGCCGCTCTCCTCGCGCTCGCCGAAGGCGGGTACGGCGTGCAGGTCGTCGAGGGCGGCGCGGCTCGTGTCGTCGCCGTGGAGACCGGCATGTTCGCCAACGGCCGCGTGGAGGTCTCCGGCAACACACTCACCGAGGGCACGGTTGTGGGGATGCCCTCGTGAGCGCGCACCCCAAGACCGTCCCTCTCGAACTCGTCCCCCCGTACGAGCAGTCCCGGCCCGGAGGCACTCTGGTCGAACTCACCGACGTCCGCAAGGAATACCCCGGTGGCGTTGTCGCCCTGAACGGTGTGAGCCTGTCCATCGGGTACGGCGAACTCGTCGGCATAGTCGGCCCGTCCGGCTCCGGCAAGTCCACGATGTTGAACCTGATCGGCACCCTCGACGGGCCGTCCCAAGGAACGGTGCGCATCGACGGTCACGACATCGCAAAACTGTCCGATCGCCGGCTGTCCGCGCTGCGCGCCCACAGGATCGGCTTCGTCTTCCAGCAGTTCCACCTGGCGCCCGGACGTACCGTGCTCGACAACGTCGCCGACGGACTGTTGTACGCGGGCGTCGCCGTGCGCGACCGCCGCCGGCGCGCGGAGACGGCGCTGGCCCGAGTCGGTCTCGCCGATCGCCTCGATCACCGCTCCCACGAACTGTCCGGTGGGCAACGTCAACGCGTCGCCATCGCCCGCGCGGTCGCCGGCGAGCCGGTCCTGCTGCTCGCGGACGAGCCCACCGGCAACCTCGACACCGTCGCGGGGCAGGGCGTGATGGCGCTGCTGCGCGAACTCCATGCCGCCGGAACCACGGTGGTCGTCATCACGCACGACCGTGAGATCGCCGCGTCGCTGCCCCGGCAGGTCGCCATGCGCGACGGAAAGGCGGAGTGAGGTGAGGACGGAAAGGCGGAACGAGTCGAGCACGGTCCACTCCTCGGCACGTCTGCGCCCGCGCGACGTCGTCGCCGTCGGAGGCGTCGGACTGCGCACACGGCCGATGCGTGTGTTCCTGTCCGCACTCGGCATCGCCATCGGCATCGCGGCAATGACCGCGGTGGCGGGCATCTCGTCGTCGAGCCGGGCCGAACTCGACGACCGGTTGGCCGCGCTCGGCACGAACATGTTGACCGTGGCACCGGGCAACGCCCTCGGCGGCGACACGGCGACGTTGCCCCCGGAAGCGCCCGCGATGATCGCTCGGGTCGGACCCGTACAGAAAGTCGCGGCGACCGGAACAGTCAAAAACGCGAAAATCTACCGCAACGACCGCATTCCGGCCGCCGAGAGCGGCGGCATGGTCGTCCAAGCCACGCATCCCAAACTGTTGGAGACCGTCGGCGCCCGCATCGTCGACGGTGTGTGGTTCAACGCGGCCACCGAGCGCTATCCGACCGTCGTGCTCGGCGACTCGGCGGCTCGACGTCTGGGCATCGGCAAGGCGGGACCGGAGATCCGCGTCTACCTCGGGAACACCTGGTTCACCGTGATCGGAATCCTGGACCCCGTACCACTGGCACCGGAGTTGGACGCGGCCGCTCTCGTCGGCTGGACCGGGGCCGCCACCTATTTGGGCTTCGACGGGCACCCGACCACCGTGTACACCCGTTCCCCCGACGAGAGCGTCGAGACGGTACGCAGCGTGCTCGCACAGACCGCGAACCCGGAACACCCCAACGAGGTCAAGGTCTCCCGGCCCTCCGACGCGCTCGCCGCGCGGCAGGCCACCGACAAGGCGTTCACCGGCCTGCTCCTCGGCCTCGGCGCGGTCGCGCTGTTGGTCGGCGGGGTCGGCGTGGCCAACACCATGGTCATCACGGTCCTCGAACGCCGCGGCGAGATCGGTCTGCGCCGCTCGCTGGGCGCGACTCGCGGCCAGATCCGTACCCAGTTCCTCGTCGAATCCCTGATGCTGTCGGCGCTCGGCGGGCTCGCCGGGATCACCCTCGGCATGGGCGTGACCACCGTATACGCGAGCACCCAGAACTGGGAGGCGGTCATCCCCGCGTGGGCGACGGTCGGCGGGCTGGGCGCGACCCTGGTGATCGGCGCGACCGCCGGCTTGTACCCGGCCGTTCGAGCTTCCCGGCTGCCACCGACCGAGGCGCTGGCCGCGCCGTGACCGGAGGGCGCCGCGAGCATTCGTACCTGCTCGCGGCGCCCTCCGCCCCCGCGTTTCCGGCCGTCGCGCCTGTCCACGTCGAACCGCCGATCCGACTGTGCCGGTCATCGTGCCGGTCATCGTGCGGGTCAGCCGCACGGAACGGCCGCGATCCCCTACGGCGCCCGCCGATTCCACGCCGGACTCGCCGCGGGCTCAAGGACATTCGCCGGCCTCCGGCACCCAATTTTCGACTTCTCCGACCCCCGAACCACAGGTCACTCGCGCCGCTGACACCGCCGACAAACCGACAGCCACGTCAAACCCACAACAGCAACAGAACGCAGCCGGGGTCTTCAGAGGATCCGGTATCCGATTCCCGGGTCGTTCAGCACGACGGGTGGGGAGCCGAGCTTGCGTCGGAGCTTGAGCACGGCGATCCGAACCGCGTTGGTGAAGGGATCGGCGTGTTCGTCCCAGGCCTTCTCCAGGAGTCGCTCCGCGGAGACTGCGGCGCCGTCGGCGCGCAAGAGTTCGGCCAACACCGCGAACTCCTTGCGGGACAGGGGGACGTAGCGCCCGTCTCGGTGGACTTCGCGCCGGTACGGGTCGAGGCGGATCCCCGCGCGTTGCAGGATCGGCGGCGAGGTCGTCCGACCACGCCGGCCCAGCGCCAACACCCGCGCGGCCAGTTCGGGGAACGCAAACGGCTTGGGCAGGTAGTCGTCGGCGCCCAGCGCGAGTCCGGCAACCCGGTCGTCGATCTCCGTCGCCGCGGTGAGCATCAACACCCGCGCCGACGACTCGTTCGCGACGAGCACGCGACATATGTCGTCGCCGTGTACGAGCGGCAGGTCGCGGTCCAGGACGACGACGTCGTAGTCGTTGACGTCGATCCGTTCCAGGGCGGCGGCACCGTCGCGTGCCACGTCCACCGAGTGTGCGTCGCCACGCAGCCACTTGGCCACGGCGTCGGCGAGCAGGGGTTCGTCCTCGACCACCAGGATGCGCATCCTCCTTGTGTACCCGAGGCGGCATGTCCTCGGCGTTAACACTTTCGGAAACGTCCGGGGCGGCGAACGCACCGACGCGTTCCGGGGCGGAGTCGTCCTGTGCGATGCGGCCTTGCGGATGCTCCGTCGCTCGGTCGGCCTCCACCAGCAGTGAATGTCCCCGGCCGGCGGCATGGCGAGCCGCGGCCGGGGACGCCCGTGACGGTGGCGACGGCGTGCGCGTCGGGCCGGGTTCCGCCGGCTACGGGGCGGCTTTGAGGTGGACGGTGACCACCAGGCCGCCGCCGTCGCGCGGTTCGGCCCGGACGTCGCCGCCATGTGCGTGGGCGACGGCTCGGACGATCGAGAGGCCGAGGCCGGCTCCCGGGGACGTGAAGAGCCGGTCGGCAGAGAGCCGGCGGAAGGGTTCGAAGATGCTCGGGATGTCATAGGGAGCCACCACCGGACCGGTGTTGGCGACCTCGAGCACGACGCGGCCGTCCGGGCCCGTTCCGCTGGTGATTCGTACCCAGCCGTCCTCGGACACGTTGTGTCGTATGCCGTTGTCCACGAGATTTTGGACAAGCCGTTCGAGGAGGACCGGGTTTCCGGTGGTTGGTGCCTCGCCCGGCTCGGCGAGGACGGTGATGTTCCCGGCGGGGGTCTGGGTGGCCACGTGGTCGACGATGTCCGCGAGGTCGACGAACGAGTTTTCGGCGACCTCGCGTTCGGATCGAGCGAGGAGCAGGAGGCCGTCGATCAGACGTTCGTGGCGACCGTTGATCTCCAGAAGCGTCCCGCCGAGCTGGCGTACCTCGGGTGAGGCACCTCCTTCGCGTACCGCGACTTCGATCAGGGCCCGATTGAGGCTGAGTGGAGTGCGCAACTCGTGTGAGGCGTTCGCGATGAAGCGTCGCTGACCATCGAACGCGTGATCGAGGCGGGTCAGCATCACGTCGAAGATGTCAGCCAGTTGCTTGAGTTCGTCGTTCGGCCCCTGCAGATCGATGCGTTCGTGCAACCCGCGATCGGCAACCGGGGCCTCGGCGATTCGTCGGGCGGTCTCGGTGATCCGGCTCAGGGGTTGGAGGAGGCGGCCCGCGATCAACCAGCCGCCGCCGATCGCGACGGCGCCGACCGCGGCCAACGCGATGCCACCCTGGGTGATCACAGATCCGAGTACATCCCGCTGGGCGTCCCCGACAGCCTGATCCACTGCTCTTTCCGGTGGGTTGAAGGTGGTGGCGGCACCGTCGGGGCCGCCTGTGCCCGAGATTTGCGTCGAAGGGCCACCCGGGTCGAGTTGCTGGGTGACCAGGGCATATGTCAACCCGAGCAGCAGAACGCCGGCGAGCACGAGAAGCACGCCGAATACCAAGGTCAGCCGCGCGCGGATGGTCAGCTTGGACGGCGCGGTGTGTGTCATCGCCGGTCCCTCGTTCCCAAGGCGTTTCGACGCCGGGAATGGCCCACCCGGCCCACGCGGCCGTTCGGCCGCAGTGTGGGCAGGCAGCGATTCGTTCTCGATCACCGGGATGCGCATCCCCCCATGCTCCCCGCACGAGCATGTCCTCGGCGTTAATGCTTCCGGACATCCGCCGCGCCAGGTCCCGGCGGCTTCGATTCGACACAGCGGTCTGCAAGCGTCCGGCCGCCGCAACCGTCGAGCACGCAAGCCTGGCATGCCTTGGACACCCGATGTCCACATCGAAAACACGCAGGTCACAGCGGTCCGTGGCACGCGATGCGTTGAGCTTGCTCCGCTTTGACCGGACACCGTCGTTGTGGTCAGGCCGCTCTACCTTCGTGAGCGGGTTGATCGAGCCATTCGTTGGGTTGGGTCGCCCACGGGTGCCGGGCGTGGCTATCAGGCCGCTGCCGCCTTGTGGCTGCACTCGCTTCGCCACCCGGCACCCCACGACGACTCGGCCGCCGATTAGGAAGTGCGAACAAGTCGCCGAGTAGAGCAATGCCGGCGAGGTCGTCCGTGGCATGAACCGTACGAACACGCACTTGGGGAGCGCGATGGTCCGGATATGGGTGGGGATCGACAGTGGCAAGGGCCACCACCACGGCCTCGTGGTGGCCGGCGACGGCAGGACGCTGCTGTCGCGGCGGGTCGCCAACGACGAGCCCGAGTTGTTGAAGCGGGTCGGCGACGTCCTGGCGCTGGCCGACGGTGACGAGGCGGCCTGGGCGATCGACATGACCGGCGGCGAACCCGTCCTGCTGCTGGCCCTGTTGGTCAACCACGGCCAGGACATCCTCTACATGCGGATGGCCACGATCTCCGAACGCTTTCCCGGAACTCCTCGTTCGAGAACACGGACCCGAGTCGGTCGCGGATCCGCATCGCGAGACACCCCTTCGGGAACACGGTGCTGTGCACGCTGAGGGTGGTGCTGTGAGCGGTGAGGGTGGTGGTGTCGGGTCGCTCTCCCGGGCCCGGCGGGTACACCGGGTGCCGGGTCGACGTCGAGTACTCGGTAGGCGAGTGTCAGACGGGGATCCTCACATCGCTCGCGAACGCGCAACGCGGATCGGGACAGGGTGACGTCCAGCCGTTCGCAGCCCGCCTCGCGCCACGGGAGTCGCCAGCGTTCGACGCCGCCCGAACGATCGAAGCCGCGGATGCCGTCCTCTGCCGCGACGGTGGCCACATCACCGTGCACGGCCGCCAGGTTCGGGCCGTCCGGTCGGCCGACCGTGTGGTGCCACAACAGGCGACCGGTCGCCATCTCGTAGGCGGCCGCCTCCTCGCACGTGGTCGGGCTCTCGAACGGCTTGCCGAACACGATCACGCCAACCCCGTCGCTGGTGGCCGTACTTCCGTTCGACGCGTGGCACGGGACCAGATCGGGTGCCGGCGGTGCGGCGATCCACAACTGCCGTCCGGTCTTCGCCTCGTACCCGCGCACTCCCGCAGCATCGATCCGCACGATCACGTTGTCGTCGCTCCACACTCCCCACAAACGCGTGTCCACGCTCTTGTCGACGTTGTACGCGGTCCAGACCCGGCGCCGGTCGCCCGCCGCGATCACTCCCGCGACGCGCGCACCGGACGGCTTGCCTGCTTGGGCACCCGTGCGCGGCTGCGACCGATCCTCGTTGTCCGGCCTGATCAGCCACATGCCGGCCAGCACGCACAGGATCAACGCGACCACGCCGAAGGCGAGCACACCGGAACGCGATATCCGGGCGGCCCGCTTCTCGTCCGAACCCTCGCGTACCGCGAGTCGCAGGGTACGCGCAGGCGGGGACGGGGCCGACGTGTCGCGATCGTCCGCAACTAGTGTCACCCGCTCGTCGATGGGGGCACCGCGTCCGCGCCGCCGTTCGACCGCGGTGGCTTCCCCAACCGCGATTGCGCGGCGCGCGCTGCGGCGATGACCTCCCTCGGCGTCGGACGCCGGCCGGGATCCTTGGCGAGACAGGACGCCACGAGATCCCGCAGGAGTACCGGAACACCGGTCACGTCCGGTTCCTGATGTACCGTCCGGAACACCACCGCGGCCTGCTGCCCGTCCCCGAACGGTTCGCGGCCGGTGGCGGCGAACAGCAACACGCCGCCCAGCGCGAAAACGTCACCGGGCGCGCCCACCGGCTCGTCCCCGGTCAACTGCTCGGGCGAGATATACCCCAGGGTGCCCAACGCGGCGCCGGTGCGAGTGAGTTCGTCGTCGTCGGCCGCGCGCGCGATCCCGAAGTCGATCACCCGTGGACCGTCGTCGGCCATCAGTACATTCGACGGCTTGAGGTCACGGTGCACGATGCCGGCGGCGTGGATGACGATCAACGCCTCGCCGAGCGCGGCGGCCAGGGTACACAGCCGCCCGATCGGCAGCGGTCCGTCTCGGCGCACGGACGCGCCCAGGGCCGGCCCATCGACGAACTGCGTCGCCAACCAGGGTGTTTCGGCATCGGGACCGGAGTCGACGAGTGGCACGGTGAAGTAACTGAGGACCTGCTCCGCCGCGTTCACCTCGCGCCGGAAGCGGGTGCGGAAATTAGGGTCCGCCGCGAACTCGGCGTGCACGGCCTTGACCGCGACCCGGTGGCCCTCGTCGTCCTCGGCAAGGAACACGCGCCCCATGCCGCCGTGTCCGAGCCGGGCCACCAGCCGATACCCACCGATCCTTTCGGGATCGCCGGGCTCCAACGGCTGCGCACCGTCGCGCGTCATGGTCGCTCCTCACATCGCCGCACGAGGCGCCTACCCCTGCGGTTTCCACATCGTGACCACTCCCGGGTCCGCTCTCCGCCCGGTGACCAACATCAGATTGTTCCCCGCCAGTCGGGCCGCGGCGTAGTTGTAGGAGGCCAGGGAACCGCCTTCGAGCAGCGTGCCCGCAGGGCGGGGCGCGCCGTCTGCCAGGGCGTACCGGGTCAGCCCGCGAGGCTCGTCCGCGGCGAGTGCCAGGACACCTTGGTCGTCGACACCCAACACGAACGTCATGCCGCCCTCGGGCCTGCTCCGATGCCAGCGCACCCGCCCGGTGTCGGCGTCGATCGCGGCGATCCCCCTCGGCATGTTCCAGCCGCCCTCGGTGACCAGGACCACGACGGTGTTCTTCCAGCCGAAAACGGCCGGGGCGAGCTGGAGGCTGTTGCGCTTGTCGGGCGCCAGCGCGCCGAAGTCCTGGGAGGTCTGCAGGCGCGGGCCGGGCCTGCCGTTCGTGTCGAACACGACGAGCGGTCCCGGATCGCCGCCGGGTCCGGGAAGGCTCACGGTCACCGGTTCCGCGATCTCGATCCGGGCGATCGGTACCCCGCCGGGCAGCGAACTGGTCCAGCGCACACGGCCGTCCGCGACGTTCACCGAACGGATAGTCCGTGCCCGGGCAGTGTCCTTCTTGTCGCGGGGGCCGCACGTCACACCCTCGGCCACGGTGGACGGCCCCACGACCGCGGTCTGCAGCGAGCAGCCCTCCGCCGCGAGGTCGTGCTCCCATTCGAAAGCGCCGTCGCGCAAGCTCCAGGCCGTCAGCACGTCTCCGGAGCGCAGGACGACCCGGTCGTGGCTGACGCCGACCGGCTGCGCCGAGGCATCGTTTTCGAAGTGGTCCTTGTTGCGGCCCGGGCGGGGCTTGTCCCACAACGCTTCGCCGGTCGAGATGTCCACGGCGACCACGCGATCGCATGTGGGTATCCTGTCCACGATCGCGCCGAAGATCACGATCCCGATGTCGCCGTCGAGGTCGCGCGCCGCCTGGCAGGGGTACATGCCCGCCCTCGGCGGGCGCAGTGTCCACAACCGGCGGCCCGTGTCCGCGCGCGTGTGATGGGCAGCCTGTTCCAGCTGATCCGCGAAGCGGCCGGCAGGAATCGGGGGCCGCAGAGCAACCACCTCCACTCGGTACGGCACCCCAACCCACACGGCGGACCGGGCACGGCCAACTCCCGGGCATGCATGGGAGGTTGCAGGACGCTGCCCTGCAGGACGTCGTCTCCCCCGACACCGGAAACACGTTCCGGGGGTTCGAGGGCGTCCAGGAGCGGACGGTCGGCCGCGTCGGTGCGGTTCATCAGGTGGGCGGACGGCAGGCCGAACGCGGTGAGCAGCGCGGCCCGCAGCCGGGGCAGGGCCGGCTTCACCACCACGAGCGCGCGGCGTACCGGGACGCGGAACGGCAGCAGGCGCAGTTGCCTGGTGGAGCGCGACCGTCTTGCCGTGTCCGGGGTCGCCGTATACGCACAGCACGCCGCGGGCGGCCACCATGTGATGATCCCGGGCCGCTACCAACGGAGCACCGCCCGACCGGCGTTGATCGTCACCGGGCCCGCAGCGGCGGGCACACCACCACCCACACACCAACCACCACTGCGAAATCACATGTGCACCGGGCATTCCTATTGCGGCCGCGCTACCTGCGTGCGCCTCACACTGCTCAGGAAGCCGGGCTGAGTCCCGCTTCGTAGGCGAGGATGACCAGGTGCACGCGGTCGCGCGCGTCCAGCTTGGTGAACAGCCGCGCCACGTGCGTCTTCGCGGTGGCGGTGCTGATGGTCAGGTGGGCGGCGATCTCGCTGTTGGACAGTCCGCGCGCGACCAGGGCCAGGACCTCGCGCTCGCGGTCCGTGACGCCGTCGAGCGTGCGGCGCACCGGCGTTGCAACGGCGGACGCCGGGGGGCGCGGCGCTGTGAAGTCCGCGATGAGGCGCCGCGTCACGCCCGGCGCGATGAGCGCGTCGCCCGCGGCGACGACCCGGATCGCGGCGAGGATGTCGTCGAGCGCCATGTCCTTGACCAGGAACCCGCTCGACCCGGCGCGGAGCGCCGCGTAGACGTTCTCGTCGTCGTCGAACGTCGTCAGCACGACGACCCGCGCGGTCGACTCCGCCGTGATCCGCCGGGTGGCCTCGATGCCGTCCACGCCCGGCATGCGGATGTCCATCAGGACGACGTCGGGCCGCAGCCGCGCGGCGAGCGCGACGGCCTCGGCACCGTTCGCCGCCTCGCCGACGACCACGAGGTTGGGCGCCGCGGTGATGAGCATGCGCAGCCCGGAGCGCACGAGCGGCTGGTCGTCTGCGAGCACGACACGGACCGGCGGGAGCGGGGCGGACCCGGCGGGGGCCGGTGCGCCGTCATGTGTGACGTCCGGTGCGCCGCCGGGCACTCCGCCCGACATGCCGTCGGACGCACCGTCGTACGCCGCGTCGGGGCCGGTCATGCCGGAAGCCTCGCGGTCACCCGGAACCCGCCCTCGGGGCGCGGCCCGGCGGCGAACTCACCGTCGAGGAGGTGGACGCGCTCGCGCATGCCGGTGATGCCGTAACCGGGGACGACGGCCTCGGCCGCGCGCCCGTTGTCGGCCACCTCGACGACGAGTTCGCGCGCCGCGTAGGTGAGCGTGACCCGGCAGCTTGGCGACGCGGCGTGCCGCACCACGTTCGTCAGGGACTCCTGCACGATCCGGTACGCGGCCAGCTCGATCTCGGCCGGCAGCGGCCGCGATTCGCCGCACCGCTGGACCTCGACCAGAACGCCGCCGCCGCGTGCCGTCTCGGCCAGCCGGTCGAGGTCGGCGAGCCCCGGCGCGGCCGGGCCCGTGTCGCCGGGGTCGGCCTGGCGCAGTGCGACGAGCATCCGGCGCATCCCGGCCAAGGTCTCGCGGCTGGTGGTCTCGATGGCGCCGAGCGCCTCGCGTGCGTCGCCCGGCTGCACGTCGATGACGCGGCGTGCGGCGCCCGCCTGGATGGCGATGATGCCGACGCTGTGCGCGACCATGTCGTGGAGCTCCCGCGCGATCCGCAGGCGTTCGGCGACGACGGCGCGTACGGCGGCGTGGTCCTGCAACGCGGCCGCGTATTCGCGGTTGCGTGTCACCGCGCTGCCGACCAGCCACATGACGGCCACCGCCAGTGCGTACAGCGACGCCTCGCTCAGCACGTCGCTGAACTCCATCGACCCGGGCGGATCGGCGGCCCACGACATCGCGCGCTCGGTCGTCGCGACGCCGATCGCAGCGGCCGCGCCGAGCAGGCCCGCACGGCGCGTGCGCGTCGCGGCGAGGTAGCCGACCAGCACCGCGGCGGCGACCAGCGGCGGCCACGTGGCGATCGTCAGGACCGACGCGACCGCGGTCTCGGCCAGCAGCAGCCCGAGCGTGAGCGCGGGACGCCGTCGGCTCAGCGTGAGCGGCAGCGCCAGGAGTACGGACACGGCGAGCCAGACCGGCGGGGGAACGGACGCGAGCCGATAGGGCAGTAGATGCGGCGACAGCCGCAGCGGGAGCGTGCTGAACATGAGCGCGGTGAACCCGCCCACCGCGCAGCCCAGCAGCGCCGTCCACCCCAGCCAGGGCAGGCGGCGCAGCAGCGGCGCGCGGGGCAGCAGCGGCGCGCGGGGCAGGAGGTGATCCACACCGGGATCGTAGACAGCGGGCCCGGCGGTGCGCGTCGGCCTACGGATGTACATCCGGGGGCGGATCCGCGTCCCGCCGGGGATGTACGGCGCCCCGAAAGGTTCGCCCCGCGGCCCGACGCCCCGGCCGGGGCCCGGGCGGCACCGTGGTCCGCGTGATCGAAGTCAACGAACTCACCAAGCGATACGGGCACACGGTCGCCGTGGACGCCCTGACGTTCACCGTCCGCCCGGGCCGGGTGACCGGGTTCCTCGGCCCGAACGGATCCGGCAAGTCCACGACCCTGCGCATACTGCTCGGCCTGTGCGCTGCGACCAGCGGCACCGCGCTGATCGACGGGCGGCCTTTTCGCACCCGCGGCGTCGCGCTGCGGCACGTCGGCGCGTTGCTGAGCGCCGACGACGTCCACCCGAGCCGCACGGCCCGGGCCCATTTGGCCGCCCTGGCGCGCGCCAACGGCCTGGCGCGCGGCCGGGTCGACGAGGTGCTACGCGACGTCGGTCTGGCCGAGGTCGCCAAGCGCCGGGTCGGCACGTTCTCGCTCGGCATGAAGCAGCGGCTCGGCATCGCGGTGGCGCTGCTCGGCGACCCGCCGGTGCTGCTCTTCGACGAACCGGTCAACGGCCTCGACCCGGAAGGCGTGCGCTGGGCCCGCGAACTGTTCCGCGGGCTCGCGGCGGAGGGCCGGACGGTGTTCGTGTCCAGCCACCTGATGAGCGAGATGGAGAACACGGCCGACCACTTGGTCGTCATCGCCGACGGCACGTTGGTCGCCGACGAGCCGCTCGCGGACTTCGCCGCCCGCGCGGGCGGCGGCCTGGAGGAGGCCTTCATGAAGCTGACCGGCGACCGCGTCCGCTACCGCGCGGGGGAGGTCCGATGAGCCTGGTCACCCACACACCGGTCCCGCGCCCGCCACGGCGGGCGGGCAGCCCCGACCGGGCGCGCCGGCGCGATCTGGTGGGAGCGGAGTGGATCAAGTTCTGGTCGCTGCGCTCGACACCCGTGACCCTCGGCGTGCTCGCGGTGCTGTATCCGTACTTCGCGTGGCGCGCCGGGCGCGGGGAGTACCGGTCGTGGCCGAACTACACGCCGCCCATGCGCGACGCGTTCGACGCCGGGCACACCGCGTTCCCCGGCCCCACGTGGTTCCTGATGATGGTCGGCACGGGCACCATCGGCGCGCTGACCGTCGCCGGCGAGCACGCGGGCGGCCTGATCCGCACGACGTTCACGGCCGTGCCGGCTCGCGGCCGCGTCGTGCTGGCGAAGGCCGCGGTGCTGACCAAGGTGATGACGGCGCTCGGGCTCGTGGTCGCGGTCGGGTCCTACCAGCTGAGCCAAGCCGCGCTCGGCGACCGCGTCCCGCACCACGCGATCACGGAGCCCGACGCGCTGCGGGCCGTCGCGGCGACCACGCTGCTGCTGCCTTTGTGCGCGCTCGTCGGCATGGCCTTGGCGGCCGTGATCCGCGCCACGGCGGGCAGTGTCTTCGCCGTGTGCGCCGTGTTCGTCCTGCTGCCGGCCGGGCTCCGGTCGACCGGTGGGCAGGAGTGGCTCGACCCGGTCGTAAACGCCCAGCCGTGGTATGCGTGGGGCCGGCTGACCGGCATGGGCAACGGCCACATCGTCGGCAGCGTCCCATCGTTCACCGCGGCGTGGACCGCGATGGCGGCGTGGCCGGTGGCCGCGGTGGCGGTCGCCGTCGTCGCGTTGCGCGTGCGTGATGTCTGAGGCGACGCCGCGCCGGCCCGAACGCGTCGGCTTCCTGGACCTGTTCGCCGCCGAGTGGATCAGGGTCGCCGCAGTGCGGTGGGCCCTGCTCCTGCTGATCTGCGGCTCCGCGGTCACGGTCGCGTCCGCGTGGTACTTCAGCCGCCGCGTGCTGCTGACACCGCTCGGCAGAGCCGACTTCGACCCCGTGCACAAGGCGTTCGACGCGGAGGCCTGGTCGCTGGTGTGTGCGGGAGCCGCCGTGCTCGGCGTGCTGACCGTGGCCGGAGAGTACGCGTCCGGGTCGTTGCGCACGACGTTCGTCGCGGTCCCCGCGCGCGGCCGCGTCGTCACGGCCAAGGCGGCGGTGGTCGCCGTCGTCGCGTCGGCCGCGGGGGCCGTGACGTCGGTGACCGCCTTCGCGACGAGCCAGGCGCGGCTGGCCGATGAGGGGCTCGGCGTGTCGATACGCGACTCCGGGGCGGCGCGTGCCGTCGTCGTCTCGGCGGTCTTCCCGGCCGTGTGCGGGCTCATCGGTATCGCCGCCGGGGCTGTGGTGCGGCACCTCGCGGGCGCGGTGGCGACCGCCTGCGGGGTGCTGGTGCTGCTGCCGCCGCTGGTCTCGTCGTCCACCGGCGGCTGGTCGGGGGCATTCGGTGCGGCCATGCCCACCCATGCGTGGCTCGGCCTGGCGCGCATCAGTCCCCCGGGCGCCGGCGGTTACCCGTCACCCGCGGTCGCGGCGCTCGTGCTCGCGGCGTGGGCCGCGGGGGCGGTGGCCATCGCGGTCGGCGCGGTCGTGCGCCGCGACCAGTGACCCCGCCGTGTCACGAGGCCGCATGATCCTCCAGTGCGGGGAACCACGCGTGTCCGCGAGCGGTGACGACGGCCTTGCGGACGCGCGGCGGCCTGTCGGCGGCACCACCGTGGTGTCGGCAGCCGGATCGCAGTGGACCGGCAGCCCCACCCGTGGAGGTCATCATGAACGCCAAGCGCACCGCCGCCGTCCCCACCGCCTCCGGCCTGCTCCTCACCGTCGGTGCCGCCGGGACCGTCGGCGCCGCTCCCGCGAGCACGCCCGCCGCGGTTGCGGGCATGCCGCCCGGGTCGGGCCTCGGCATGTTCGGCCACGTCGTCAACGCGCCCAAGGCACATCCGCAGCGAGCCCAACGCCGTTTCCAAGAAGCTCGGTTCGCCGCCCAACGGGCTACCACGTCGAAATCGCCCGCACGGTGAAGGGCCGGAACATCGAGGAAACAAGATCTGGTACGCGATAGAGAGCCGCACCAACGGCCCCGCCGGCTGGATCTCCGCGCGCTGCGCACCAGGACGGTCCGGCGGAAGACCGCGGCGAGCGCCCGGTCCATCGGCCGCCCGGCCGCGACCTCCGCCTCGGCCAGTTCCCACAGCCGATACTGCACCTGGTAGACGTACTCCAGTCAGTTCGACGACCCGGATCGCCCGCAGCGGCCGGCGAGCCCGTCCCGGACAACGTCGACCCGTATCGCGGGGTCGGGGTCGTGCAGGAGCGCGATCGGGATGTGCGCGTCCGCGGCGACCGCGTCGCGCGCCGCCTCGACCGTCCAGTTCCGGAGGTAGCCGCCCACGTCGAACCACGAGGAGTCGTCGGGATCGGCGACCCGCAACAGACCGGCGCGGGACCCGTCGTCCCAGTCGAATTCCACAACGACCCCCGGCCCTCCCGCGCCGTCACGGTGTCGGCGGAACGCGTCTCGTCCAAAAGATCGGGAACGTTCTCACCCGAACGCGACCGCCCTCCCGCTCATCTCGGCCACCGCAGCGGCGTACCTGTCGGCGTTCCCCCTCATCCTGGACGCTCTCGCGACGCTGGGCCGGCCACACCGGTTCCACGTTCGCAACGCTCCCCCGGACGGCAAGCGGCGGCTCGGCATGACACGTCCGTGAACGCGACATCCCGGTTGAGGTCGGAGAAGGTCTCAAGGGCGGTGAACGTGGCGCCGAGTGCCCGGTGAATGTGCGCGGCCCCTTTCGCGCGGCATGATCCCGTCCTTCGACCCTCGAACCAGGCGAGCGAGCCGGCCCGGGCAGCGCGGGCACGCCGGATTCCCGGTCCGGAACGCGTGCAGGGCCCCGGCCGAAGGCCGGGGCCCTGCAACACCGTCGGGTACAGCCCGCACAGGACACGCAGGTGATTGTGTGGACCCGACGAGAGGGTGCCCACCCATCATGGCAACGAATCCGCAGGCGGTATGCGGGGTTCACCCGAAAGAGTGACCAGCCGCCCGGTCCGCCGCCCGGGTGAAGGCGGGTTCGATCGCGTTGCACGGTGTCCCGGCCGCCTGGATCCGCATGAGCCGGCCCAGAAGTCTGGTGAGTTCGACCGGTTCGCGCCGCCCTGGCCGGCTCCCGTGGATCTCGCGGATGACGTTGGCCTGGCCCGTACAGCCCCAGGCGCGGTGTGCGTAGTCGAGCGCGGCGAGCAGGACCGCGGCGGCGGTCGTCCACCCCGCCCGCAGGGCGAGCGAGGTCAGGGCCGTGCGGTCGACGTCGCGGCCGTCGAATTCCAGGCGCCCGCAGCCGCACGGGGCAAGGCGGCGCACGACGGCCTCGGTATCGATCCGGTCGTGGCCCTCGTGGTCGCTACGGTTGGTGAACGCGTACGCGATCGCGCGGTCGTACGCGGCGATCAGGTCGATGGCGGTGCGCGCGTCGTCGTCGGCGACGGGTTCGTGGGCCACGGCGGGGGCTTCCCTTCGGATCCGGGGCACACCCGCGGTGTGCGTCGCCTCCTACAACGAGCTCCTCGAGCGTCGGGACACCGCCCGCGCGGGTGCCCTGCGGGTCCGACACCGCGCTCCGGTGTTCGACCCGTCGCCCCGCGTCCATGTCGTCGTCGCGGTCCCGGTCGTCTTCGGGATCGGGCCAAGCCGAAGGGCCCGATGCCATGCCCGGACCCCTCGCGCGGTGGCGGTCCATCGAGGAGCAGAGCAGCAGCCCAGGGCCACACGCGCAACCACTCTTGAGTCGTTGCGGAGTGATCGTGTGCTCGATGCGCCGGTTGATCTCTCCACAGATCCGGCGCAGCAGGGTGGCCTCGGATCCCGATGCCAGTTCCTCGGCGTACTTGGCCAGGTCGCTCCGCACCGGCCGGCGCCGGTTGCCGGGCACGGGCACGCCCAGGCGCTCGAGCGCCGCGGGTTCCCTCCGGCCGAGCCGGCTGCGCTCTCTTCGCCGACGGTTCCTGCCAACCGACCGCCACAGCAAGCCCGTTGACCGGATCATCGACGACGAAAGTCTTATCTGGGCCAAGAGGCGGACACGCCCGGCGAGACTACCAACGGGCTACAGAGCACATCCATTCCCGGCGAGCGGCGCGGGTCAGGTGCGCTCCCATCCGCGTCGCGGGGCTCGTGCGGAGAGTTGGGGATCCCGGCTGCGGTAGACGATGTAGGGGCGGGTGAGGTAGCCGACGGGCGCGGTGAGCATGTGGACCAGGCGTGTGAACGGCCAGATACCGAAGAGCAGCAGGGCGCTGAGGGCGTGAAGTCGGAACAGCGGAGGGGCGCCGCTCATCAGTGCCGGGTCGGGGTCGAAGGAGAACACGGAGCGGAACCATGGGGAGATGGTGGTGCGGTAGTCGTAGCCGCCGCCGACGATGTTGGAGTCGACGGTGGCGGCCAGGCCCAGTGCCAGGGTGAGGGCGAGCACCGCGTACATGAGCTTGTCGTTGCGCGTGGTGGCGTGGAACACCGCCCCCACGGTGCGGCGTCGGTAGATCAGGATGGCGAGCCCGGCGAGGGTGGCGACGCCGGCGACGGTACCGAGGGTGACGGCGGCGAGGTGGTAGGTGTGCTCACTCACTCCGACGGTTTCGGTCCAGCTCTTGGGGATCACCAGGCCGCCGATGTGGCCCAGGACGACGAACAGGATGCCGAAGTGGAACAGCGGGCTGCCGATTCGCAGCAGCCGGTTCTCGTAGAGCTGGGAGGATCGGGTGGTCCAACCGAACTTGTCGTACCGGTAGCGCCAGGCGTGACCGGCGACGAAGGCGACCAGGGCCAGGTAGGGCAGGACGACCCACAGGAGCGAGTCCAGGGCTCCGGTGTCCGCCGGCGTCGCGGCGTGCGGGTTCATCGGCGCTCTCCGGTCGGCNGCGGCATGAACTCGGGGGGTGCGAACGGCGCGAGTCCCACTTGCTCCTCGGGCGGCCCTTGGGCGGCGAGCGCGGCCACGGCCTTGCGCTGATCGCGGCCGAGGGCCGGCAGGGTCGCCGAGACGGAGTCCAGGACGTCGACCCAGGGCGAGCCCGCGTCGCCCAGCGCCAGGCGCAGCAGTTCCAGTCCGGCGCGGTGCTCCTGGAGGAGTGCGCGCCCGGTGTCCGGGGCGCCGGTGGCGGCGAACTCGAGGACGACCGCGAGGTGGTCGGGCAGTTCGTCGTCGGTGAGGACCTGCCCGGCCGCCGCGTAGGTCTGTTTGAGCCGCAGCAGGGCGACGCCGCGTCGGCGGGTGTCGCCGTGGGCGTAGTAGGTCAGGAAGAGGCAGCAGCGCCGGCGGTGGTCGAAGGTGGCGACGTAGTCCGCGGCCAGTTCGCTCGGCGGTGTGCCGGTGAGGTGGTCGAGGAAGCGGCGCAGGGGCGTGGCGATCGGTTCGGGGAGGGTCTCGGTGACGGCCCGCAGGAGCGCGGCCCGGTCGCGTAGTTGCTCGTCCGGGTAGGCCAGCAGCAGGGACTGGACTTGCCAGGCCGCGGTGTGGTGGTCATCGGTCGCGGTCATCGCGCCTGCTCTTTTCCGGGTTCGGCTCGGTGTTGTCCGTGGGTGGGGCCGAGGTGGGGAAGAGTCCCGGGGGGTGGCCTTTGCCGTCCCAGTTGAGGAGGTTGACCCGTGTGGTCTCGGCGTGGGGGGTGGCCGGGGTGTCGGCGGTCTGGCGCTCGCGCAGCAGGCGGTAGTTCTCCACGGCGATCGGTGTGGGGGTCCCGGAGGCGTCGCCGAACGGGCCGGAGCCTCCCATGCCGGGGCCGTCCTCGTAGTCGAGGCTGCACTCGGTGGCGAGTTCCTCCAGGCTGTGCGCTTGTTCGGCGTGGGCGGGCGGGATGACGTACCGCTCGTCGTATTTGGCCAGTGCGAGCAGTCGGTACATGTCGTACATCTGCTCCTCGCCCATGCCGACGGAGGCGGGGATGGCCGGGTCGGGTTCGCGGCCGAGGTTGATGTCGCGCATGTAGGAGCGCATGGCCGCGAGCCGGCGCAGGACGGCGTCGACGGGGGCCGGGTCGCCGGCGGTGAACAGTTGGGCGAGGTAGTCGATGGGGATGCGCAGGGCTTCGACGGCGGCGAAGAGGTTGCCTCGGTCCTCGGCGTCGTAGCCGGTGGTGCGAACCTGGTCGACGACCGGGGAAAGCGGTGGGATGTACCAGACCATGGGCAGGGTGCGGTACTCGGGGTGCAGGGGCAGGGCGACCCGATAGGTGTTGATCAGGGCGTGCACCGGGGAGCGTTGGGCGGCCTGGATCCAGTCCCGGGGGATGCCGGAGTGCTCGGCGTCGGCGATGACCCGAGGGTCGTCGGGGTCGAGGAACACCGCGCGTTGTGCCTCGTAGAGGTCGGTGTCCTTTGGGGTCGTGGCGGCTTGCAGGACCTGGTCGGGGTCGTAGAGGACCAGGCCGATGTAGCGCAGGCGCCCGACGCAGGTCTCGGCGCAGACGGTGGGCAGGCCGACTTCGACGCGGGGGTAGCAGAAGGTGCACTTCTCGGCTTTGCCGGTGCGGTGATTGAAGTAGATCTTTTTGTATGGGCAGCCCGACACGCACATGCGCCAGCCGCGGCAGCGGTCCTGGTCGACCAGGACGATGCCGTCCTCGGTGCGCTTGTAGATCGCCCCCGAGGGGCAGGAGGCGACGC
The DNA here is from genome assembly GCF_000372745.1 of Embleya scabrispora DSM 41855. Classification (GTDB taxonomy): domain Bacteria; phylum Actinomycetota; class Actinomycetes; order Streptomycetales; family Streptomycetaceae; genus Embleya; species Embleya scabrispora. The sequence goes on from NZ_KB889666.1 coordinate 154,735, forward strand.
AGGAGGGGTTGAGGCAGTGCTCGCAGATCCGGGGCAGGTAGAACATGAAGGTCTGCTCGAACTCGAGCTTCACCTGGTCGGCGATGTTGGCCAGGATGACGTCCTTGTCGCCGTGGTCGGGTGATCCGCCCAGGTCGTCGTCCCAGTTGGCCGACCAGGTGATGTTGATGTCCTTGCCGGTGATCAGCGACTTGGGCCGGGCGACGGGGGTGTGTTCCTGGAGCGGTGCGTTGGTGAGTGTCTCGTAGTCGTACGTCCAGGGTTCGTAGTAGTCGTCCAGGGCGGGTAGTCGGGGGTTCGAGAAAATGTTGAGGAGCTTGCTCACCCGGCCCCCGGCCTTCAGGGTCAGGCGCCCGCGCTTGTTGAGTTCCCAGCCGCCGCGCCACTTCTCCTGGTCCTCGTATCGGCGTGGGTAGCCCTGCCCCGGTCGGGTCTCGACGTTGTTGAACCAGACGTACTCGACGCCGGGGCGGTTGGTCCATGCCTGCTTGCAGGTGACCGAGCAGGTGTGGCAGCCGATGCACTTGTCGAGGTTCATCACCATCGCCGTCTGCGCCATCACTCGTCGGCGGGTCTGTGCTCTCCGGGGCATCAGTAGGTCACTTCCTGGTTGCGGCGCCGGATCACGGTGACCTCGTCGCGCTGGTTTCCGGTGGGGCCCAGGTAGTTGAAGGCGTAGGACAGTTGCGCGTAGCCGCCGATCAGGTGGCTGGGTTTGACCAGCAGGCGGGTCAGGGAATTGTGGATGCCGCCGCGCCGCCCGTTGGTCTCGGTACGGGGCACGTCGATCAGGCGGTCCTGGGCGTGGTGCATGTAGACGGTGCCTTCGGGCATGCGGTGCGAGACGACGGCGCGCGCGACGACGACGCCGTTGCGGTTGACCGCCTCGATCCAGTCGTTGTCGTGGACGCCGATCTTCGCGGCGTCCTCCTTGCTCATCCAGATGGTCGGGCCGCCGCGGGACAGCGAGAGCATGAAGAGGTTGTCCTGGTACTCGGAGTGGATGGACCACTTGTTGTGCGGGGTCAGGTACCGCACGGTGATGCCGAGTTCACCCTGGTCCCCGACTTCGGGTTCGCCGAACAGGGCGTGCATGTTCAGCGGTGGGCGGTAGACGGGCAGCCCTTCGCCCAACTCGGCCATCCAGTCGTGGTCGAGGAAGAAGTGCTGCCGGCCGGTGAGGGTGTGCCAGGGCTTGAGTCGCTCGACGTTGATGGTGAACGGTGAGTACCGGCGCCCTCCGCTCTCGGAGCCGGACCACTCCGGGGAGGTGATGACCGGGACCGGGCCCTGCTGGGTGTCGGCGAAGGTGACACGCCTGCCCTGGTGTTCGGCGGCCAGGTCCGCGAGCGGCATGCCGGTGCGCGCCTCGAGGGTCTGGAAGCCCTGGGTGGCGAGGTGGCCGTTGGTGGTGCCCGACAAAGCCAGGATCGCCTCGCAGGCCTGCACGTCCCGGGCGATCGACGGGCGGCCGTCGGCCGCTCCCCCGTGCACGGTGCCGTTCTTGTGCCGCAGGTAATCCAGTTCACGGGTGACGTCGAAGGTGACGCCCTTGGTGGTGGCGCCCAGGGTGTCCAGCAGGGGGCCGAGCGCGGTCATCTTGTCCGCGACCGCGGCGTAGTCGCGCTCGACGGTGATCAGTTTCGGCATGGTCCGGCCCGGGACGGGTTCGCACTGCCCGGTTTTCCAGTCCGTGACGCGGCCGTGCGGGGTCGCCATGGCGTCGGGCGTGTCGTGCAGCAGTGGGGCGGCGACCAGGTCGGTGACCGTGCCGAGGTGCTCGGCCGCGAGGCGGCTGAACGCGGTGGCGATGGTGTTGAAGGCGTCCCAGTCGGTGCGGGTGTGCCACGGCGGGGCGATGGCCGGGTTGAACGAGTTTACGAAGGGGTGCATGTCGGTCGTGTTGAGGTCGTGTTTCTCGTACCAGGTCGCGGCCGGCAGGACGATGTCGGAGTAGATCGTGGTGCTGGTCATCCGGAAGTCCAGGGTGAGCAGCAGGTCGAGCTTCCCGGTGGGCGCGTCCTCGTGCCACACCAAGTCGCGGGGGCGGGCACCGGGGGGTGCTTCGGCGGCGCGGACCGCGGAGTCGGCGCCGAGGAGGTGTTTGAGGAAGTACTCGTTGCCTTTGGCGGAGGAGCCGAGCAGGTTCGCGCGCCAGATCGTGAGCACTCGGGGGAAGTTCTGCGGCGCGTCCGGGTCCTCCCCGGCGAATCGCATCCGGCCGGCCTTCAATTCGTCCACCACGTAGGCTTCCACCGGCCGGCCGGCCGCCTCGGCGTCCTTGACGAGGTGGAGCGGGTTGCGGTCGAACGTGGGGTAGGAGGGCATCCAGCCCATCCGGGCGGAGGCGGCGATCACGTCCGCAGTGGTCCGGCCCGCGAAGGTGCCGCCGGCGCCGGCCGCGGCGAGGGTGTCGGCGCTGAAGGGGTCGTAGCGGAACTGGTCGGTGTGCAGGTACCAGTAGGCGGTCTGGATCATCTGCCTGGCGGGCCGGTTCCAGTCCGCCGCGGTGGCCAGCGCGGAGTAGCCGGTGATCGGGCGGACCTTCTCCTGGCCGACGTAGTGGGCCCAGCCGCCCCCGTTGACGCCCTGGCAGCCGGTGAGCGTTGTCAGGGTGAGGAAGGCGCGGTAGATGGTGTCGGAGTGGAACCAGTGGTTCGTCCCCGCCCCCATGATGATCATGGAGCGGCCTTTGGACTCCTCCGCGTTCGCGGCGAACTCCCGTGCGATGCGCGCCGCCTGCTCCCCCGCCACGCCCGTGATCGCGGCCTGCCATGCGGGCGTGTACGGCTGCTCGGGGTCGTCGTAGCCGCCGGGCCACACACCCGGCAGGCCCTCGCGCGCCACCCCGTACTGGGCCAGCAGCAGGTCGAACACGGTCGTCACGGTGTGCCCGGCGATCTGCCGCACCGGGACGCCCCGGGACAGTTCCGCCGCGCTCCCGTCCGTCGTGTCGAACCGGGTGAGCCGCACCTCGGCGCTCGTCGCCCGTTCCCCGGCGACCGTCAGGAGCGGGTCGACGCCGCCCAGGTCCAGGTTCCAGATGCCCGCGCCCGCCTCGCCGTAGCGATGGCCGAGCGAACCGCCCGGAACCACCGGCGCGTCGGTCGCCGCGTCCAGCAACACGGTCTTGAACGCCGCGTTCTCGGCTCGGGCCGATGAGCCGCCCAGGTCGGCGGCGGTCAGGAACTTCCCGGGCACGAACACGGCGTCGGGGCCCTGGCCGCGCCGGTCCAGGGTGACCAGGAACGGCAGGTCGGTGTAGCGCTTGACGTAGTCGGTGAAGTAGCCGACCTGGCGGTCGACGAAGAACTCCTTGAGGATGACGTGCCCCATCGCCATCGCCAGCGCGCCGTCCGTGCCCGGCTGGGCGGGCAGCCACTCGTCGGCGAACTTGACGTTGTCCGCGTAGTCGGGCGCGACGGCGATCACCTTCTGGCCCCGGTAGCGGGCCTCGGCCATCCAGTGCGCGTCCGGGGTTCGGGTCACCGGCAGGTTCGACCCCCACATGATCAGGTAGCCGGCGTCCCACCAGTCCCCGGACTCCGGCACGTCCGTCTGGTCCCCGAACACCTGCGGCGAGGCCACCGGCAGGTCGGCGTACCAGTCGTAGAACGACAGCATCACCCCGCCCAGCAGCGAGTAGAACCGCGCCCCCGCAGCGTGCGAGACCATCGACATCGCGGGGATCGGGGAGAACCCGGCCAGCCGGTCCGGACCGTATGCCTTGATCGTGTGCACGTGCGCGGCTGCGATCATCTCGGCCGCCTCGTCCCACGTCGCCCTCACCAGGCCGCCCTTGCCGCGGGCCGCCTTGTAGCGCCGGGAGCGCTCCGGGTCGCCGACGACGTCCGCCCACGCGAGCACCGGATCACCCAGCCGGGCCCTGGCCTCGCGGTACATCTCCAGCAGTACCCCCCGCACGTAGGGGTAGCGCACCCGGGTGGGCGAGTAGGTGTACCAGGAGAACGCCGCGCCCCTGGGGCAGCCCCGCGGCTCGTACTCGGGGGAGTCGGGACCGACGGAGGGGTAGTCGGTCTGCTGCGACTCCCAGGTGATGATGCCGTCCTTGACGTAGACCTTCCAGGAACAGGACCCGGTGCAGTTGACGCCGTGGGTGGAGCGCACCACCTTGTCGTGGCTCCAGCGGTCGCGGTAGAACGTGTCGGCCTGCCGGCCGCCGATCCGGTACACGGCCCGCCGGTCCCCGGAGACCTCGGCCCGGGTGAAGAATCGCCGACTCCCCACCAGGGCGTCCGTCAGATCGCTGTCCAGACCGACCCGACGGGGTTCGGGGCCCTTCTTCGCCTTCACGGTGCCGCCTTCCCGGGCGCGAGGGCCCGTGCCGCTGTGCTCGAACGTGATTACTCTTCGGTCCTGGGGCGAGCAACGGGCGCACGGCCCGGCCGGAGGCGAAGTGGTGTCGCGGGTGCGGAGCCCGGTCCGGCCCGCGGTGACGGCGGCGCACGGTGTCGGCCCGCCGGAGCGTGCCCGCCCCGGTCCGGGCGGGAAGAACCGCGTCCCGCCTCTCCCGCCTCTCAGCGTGGGCCGTCCGCGGCCGGCTCGCGGCGCGCGACGGACGTGCGGACACCGGTCACGGTGAACACCAGTGCCGCGGCGGCCACCACGGCGAGCAGGACCAGGCCCAGCGCGAAGCTGCCGAACGCGCCGTACAGGGACCCCATCAACAAGGGGGGAACGAATCCACCCAGACCGCCCGCCGCGCCGACGACTCCGGTGACCGAGCCGACCCTGTCGGGCGGGGCCAGCAGCGCGACCAGGGCGAACACGGCCCCGCTGGCTGTCCCGAGGGCCGCAGCCATGGCGAGGAACGCGATCGTGGCCACCGGCACCAACACCGGGGTGAATGCCTGGGCGGTCGCTCCCAGTACCACCACGGCCAGTGCTCCGGCCAGTACCCCGATGGGATCGAGGCGGTCGGACAGCCAGCCGCCGATCGGGCGCATGACCACAGCGAGCAGCACGAACCCTGCCATCCGGTTGGCGCCGTCGGTCGACGTCAGCCCATATCCGGTTTTGAGATACGTGGGCAAGTACACGGAGAAGGCGACATACCCGCCGAAGCCGACCGCGTACAACGCCGAGGCCCGCCAGGTGACGCCCAGGCGCAGGGTGTCGGCGAGTCGGCCGGCCAGGGTGCCGGACGGCGCGGTCCGGCCGGGTGCGTCCCGCAGCACGACCGCCGCGAGCACCGCGTAGCCGGCCAGCACGATCGCGGTGATCACGAACGGAGCGGCGACACCATGGGCGTTCACCAGGTTCACCGTGGTAAGCGCGCTGATCGCGGTGCCACCCATTCCCGCGCCGAACACCCCGAGCGCCAAGCCCCGGCGTTCGGGCGGGAACCACGCGTTGACGAATGGCACCCCCACCGCGAAGGCCGTACCGCCCACGCCGAGGAAGAAGCCGCCCACCAGGAGCGCGCTCAACGAGGAATGCCCGAACAGTCCCAGATACAGCACCGGAACCACGGTGGCCGCGGTGACCAGTGGGAACATCACCCGACCACCGAAACGGTCGGTCAGCGCGCCAACGGGAATCCGGCCCAGGGAGCCGACCACCACCGGCACTGCAACCAGCAGCGCCTGTTCGAACGACGACAGGTGCAAGTCGTCCTTGAACCGCGGCCCGAGCGGACTCAGGAGCGCCCAGGCCCAGAAGTTCAGCGCGAAGCCGACAGTGGCCAGCGTGAGCATCAGCGACTGGCGACCGTGCGTGTGAACGTCGACTGCGCTACCCACCTCCGGCATTCGGGGCATGGTGCTCACTATCGTCAAACTCCTCAAGATGGAGTGGGATTCGGCTCGGCTGAGGCCATCAATCCATACGTGGGACGCCGCAGCCAGGATCTCCGACGCGATCACGCCCGGATAGGGCCGGATGGCCCCTATCCCCGGGCCCTACGGTGTCGTCCTCCGCACCGAGTCGAGGTCTGCCTCGACGAACAGCGGGACGTCGTCGGCGAGTCGGAACAGCCGGTGCGGGATGCTCCCGATCCCACCAGCGTCGGTCCAAGCGCTGCCGCGGTGGCCGTCCGGCAGGGGCGCCGCGCGAGTCGGCGAGCATGGACCGGTGGTGACCGGCGGCCAACCGGCGGCCCGTTCGGCGGGTGACAGCACCAGCCGACCAGCGAGGTCTTCGGCCGTTTCCCCATCCGCACCCGCAGCGTCGGCGTGCAGCCCCGCGGGGCCCACGTGGCGCGGACCGGCGGCAACAGGGACAACGCGGTACTCGTCCACGAAGACGACCACCGCTCGCGTTCGCCGTGCGGTGGTTCCAGCCGGGGGCCGCACCGTGCTCCTCGGTTCGTCGAACTCCGCTTGCGGCAAGGGCACGTGGGCATCCCTGGCAACCCGCACGGGCCGCCCTCGCCCGCGCGTGGACCGCCCGGGAACCCGGGACCTCGACGTGTGAGACCTCCGATGGCCGGGGCTGGGGTGTCCCACGCGATTCGACCCACGAACCGCCCTTCTCTCCCGATCTTCCGGCCCCGTCGAATCAGGAATCACGACGATGGCCGGTCGGCGAGGGGTGACGCGTGGGGCGTGGTTTGACACGCTGGGCGTGAGAAACGATTCCCCGGCCACCGATTCTCGGGAGTGAACTGTGACGTCGGACAAGCGGGCGGCTCTGCCGCGTATGCGCCTGGACGAGTTGTTGGACGAACTCCAGGCACACGTGGAGGTGGTCCGTTCGACCCGGGATCGGGTGAGCGGCCCGCTGGAGGCGGTCCTGTCGGTGGGCGGCGATCTGGACCTGGAGATCGTGCTCCGGCGGATCGTCGAGTCGGCCACCACCCTGGTCGACGCCGAGTACGGGGCGCTGGGAGTGATCGGCGACGAGGAACGCCTGGCCCGGTTCCTGACAGTGGGCCTGAACGAGGAGACCATCGCGCGGATCGGCCCGTATCCCACCGGGCGCGGCATCCTGGGGCTGATCATCCGCGACCCGCACCCGCTACGGCTGCACGACCTGTCCGAGCACCCGGACTCGTTCGGGTTCCCTCCCGGGCATCCGCCGATGAACACCTTCATGGGCGTGCCGATCCGGATCCGGGACACCGTCTTCGGGAACCTCTACCTCACCGAGAAGCGCGGCGGCGCGGACTTCGACGAGGACGACGAGGCGGTCCTGCGCACACTCGCGGCGGCGGCGGGCGTGGCCATCGACAACGCCCGCCTGTACGACGACGCGCGCCGACGCGAGCGCTGGCTGACCGCGAGTTCGGACCTGACCCGCAGCCTGCTCTCCGGCAACAGCCCCGCCGACGTCCTGCGCACGTTCACCGCGACCATCCGGGACATGGCCGACGCCGATCTGGTGACCCTGGCGGTGCCGGTGCCCGGCACCGACGACCTGGTCGTGGAGGCCGCGGCGGGTTCGACGGCGGACGATGCCCGGGGGCTGGTCCTGTCCGGTGAGAACACCCTGATGGGCAAGGTGTTCGGCTCGGGCGAGCCGATCACCGTCAACGGTCTCAGCCGGGATCCGGGCTCTGTGGTGGGCGCCTCGGTGGGGATCGATCTCGACTCGGCGTTCCTGTTGCCGCTGGGCACCCACGAGCGCATCCGGGGTGTGCTCCAGGTCGCCAACCGGGCGGGGCGCCCGCAGTTGTCGGACGCGGTGGTGCGCATGGTCACCGGCTTCGCCGACCACGCGGCGCTGGCCCTGGAGATCGCGGAGCGCCGCCGCGACGCCGAACTGTTGACCGTGCTGCAGGACCGCGACCGGATCGCCCGGGACCTGCACGACCTGGCCATCCAACGCCTGTTCGCCACGGGTATGACGCTGCAGAGCGCGACGCGCTTCATCGAGCACCCCGAGGCCCTGGAGCGGGTCGAATCCGCGGTGGACGCG
>NZ_KB889667.1 GCF_000372745.1 Embleya scabrispora DSM 41855
CCCCCTCACCCCCGAGATCGCACCGTCACATCATCAATCCGCGAATCAACCGGCAGCGTAAGCGTCGACACCACGACCCCCGCCACCGTCGCGGGATCGCTGTAGCGCTCGCGCTCGAACACCCCGCCCTCCTGCTCCCGCACCCCACGCTGCATCGCCGTGGCCGTCCGCCCCGGATACACACTGGTCACCCGCAGCGCCGGCTCCTCCTCCCGCAGCCCGTCGGCCAACGCCTTGAGCGCGTGCTTGCTCGCCGCATACGCGGTCCAGCCCGCGTTGGTGCGCAGCCCTGCCCCGCTGTTGAGCAGGACCACGTCGGCCCGCCCGCGCCGCAACGCCGGCAACAACACGCGCGTGACCTCCGCCACCGCGACCACATTGACGGTCAGTGTGCGCGACCACACGTCCGCGGCCGTCTCCGCCACCGTGCCCAATTCCGCGATGCCCGCGCTGTGCACCAGACCCGCGAACGTCTCCTCGGCAAGCGGTGCCAGCGCGTCCGCGATCGTCTCGGGACGCTCCAGGTCCGCGACCACGGTCCGCACCCCGGGCCCGGCCAACTCCGCGGCCCGCCGCTCCGACCGCACGATCGCGACCAGATCGTGGCCGCTCTCACGCAGCCGGCGGGCGATCTCCGCACCGATACCGCTGCCGGCACCAGTGATCACATAAGTAGTCATCCCGCCACCCTACGAGGTGTGCGCGCACCCGGAGCCCGACGACCTCGGACCGAGCAACCCGGTCCACACCCCGACGTCCCGGCGGCGCCGCACGGCCGACCCGGCCGCGCCGCGGACCGCACGGCCGGCCCGTTCGGCGCCGCGAACCACACGGCCTCCCAAACTCCCCCGACGACCCGATCCCCGCCGCCCGTCGAATCCGCAGCGTCGACGTCCCGCGACCGGGCGTCCCGCCCACCGCGCCGGCCCGACCCGGTCCCGCCTCAGCCGCCCGTGCCCTGACACGGATGCGGCCCGCACCCCGGAAGGTGTGCGGGCCGCATCCGGGCACGACATACGACCGGGCGTCACGCCCCGCGCAGCACCGCCCCGGTCCGCTCGGTCGCCAGCGCCACCGCCGCATCGCGCGCGGCCGTCGCCTCCTCGACCGTGAGCGTGCGGTCCGGCGCCCGGAAACGCAGCGCGTAGGCCAGCGACTTGCCGCCCTCGGCGACCTGCTCACCGGTGTACACGTCGAACAGCCGGACCGACTCCAACAACACGCCCGCGCCCTCGACCAGCGCCGCCTCCACCGTCGCGGCCGGCACCGAGGCGTCCACGACCAGCGCGACGTCCTGCGTGGCCACCGGGTACGAGGAGATGTGCCCGGCCTGCGGCAGGTGTTCCCCGTCGAGGTCGGCGGTCAGCAGATCCAGGTCCAGTTCCATCGCGGCCACCCGCTCGGGCAGGTGCAATGCCTTGAGCACCCGGGGGTGCAGCTCGCCCGCATGCCCCACGACCCGCTCGGTGCCGTCCGCGGCGATTGCCACGAGCGCCGCGCAGCGCCCGGGATGCCACGGCTCGTACTGGTCCTGGCGCACCGTCAACTCCACGCCGACGGCATCCGCGACCACCCGTGCCGCCTCGATCGCGTCCGCCCAGACCTGTGGCCGACCCTTGCCCCACCAGCCGGAGTGCTCCCGCTCGCCCGCCAACACCACCGCGACCCGCTGCGGCTGATCCGGCAACGCCGCCGTCAACCCGGCGAGTTCCTCGTCGGTCGGCCGCCGGTCCACGGCAAGCTGCGGCGCGCGCGGGGTCGACGCGTTCGGCAGGAAGACCACTCCCGACTCGAACAGCGCCAGGTCCCCGTTGCCGCGCCCGAGGTTGCGGCGCAGCGTTCCGAGCAGCCCGGGCAGCAGCGTCGTGCGCAGTGCCGGCTCCTCCTCGGAGATCGGGTTGACCAGCACCACGGTGCGTCGCCGCGCGTCGTCCGGGGCCAGCCCGAGGTCGTCGAACGCGCTCTGCCCCACGAACGGGTAGTCGAGCACCTCGACGTAGCCGGCGCCCGCGAGCGCGCGCCCGATCCGACGCCTGCGCCGCTGGTCCGCGGTCAGCCCGCGACCGGCCGGCACCTGCGGCAGCGTGGAGGGCACCTGCTCGTAGCCCTCCAACCGGATGACCTCTTCGGCCAGGTCGTTCGGGTCGGTCAGGTCGGGCCGCCAGGTCGGCGGCACCACGGTCAACTCGTCGATGCCCTCGACCGAGCAGCCCACCTCCTGCAACCGCTGGGCGACCGTCTCACGGGGGTACGCGACACCCGCGACCCGCGCCGCGTGGTCCGCGGCGAGCACGATCCGCACCACCTCGCGCGGCGCGTCCACCTCGGTCACACCGGCCTCGGCCTGAGCCCGCTCGCCGCCGAGCGCGGCCAGCAGGTCCACCGCGCGCTGCGCCGCGGCCCGGGCCGCCTCCGGGTCCACGCCGCGCTCGAACCGGCGCGACGCCTCCGAACCCAGCTTGTGCCGACGCGCGGTGCGCGCGATGGACACCGAATCGAAGTGCGCGGCCTCGATCACGATGTCCGTCGTGCCGACGCCGATCTCGGTGCTCGCCCCGCCCATCACGCCCGCGAGGCCGATCGCCCCCCGGTCGTCGCAGATCAGCAGGTCCTCGCGGTCCAACTTGCGCTCGGCGTCGTCCAGCGTGGTCAGCGTCTCGCCCTCGTGCGCGCGGCGCACCACGATCGCGCCCTGCAACCGGGCCCGGTCGTAGGCGTGCAGCGGCTGGCCCAGTTCGAGCATCACGTAGTTGGTGACGTCCACCACGAGCGAGATCGGCCGCATGCCGCCCATCTGCACCCGACGCTGCAACCACAGCGGCGACGGCGCCTCGGGGTCGATGCCGACCACGGTGCGCGCGACGAACCGGTCGCAACCGGCCGCGTCCTCGACCAGGACCGGGTAGCCGTACGAGTTCGCGTCCGGCACGTCCAGCAGCGCCGGGTCGCGCAGCGGCTGCCCGTAGGCGATCGCCGCCTCGCGGGCGACGCCGCGCATCGACAGGCAGTAGCCCCGGTCCGGGGTCACCGCGATGTCGAGCACCTCGTCGATCAGGCCGAGCAGTTCGATCGCGTCCGCGCCGATCTGCGCCTCGATCGGCAGCACGATGATGCCGTCGTGGTCGTCGCCCATGCCCAGTTCGCGAGCCGAGCAGATCATCCCGCGCGAGACCCGGCCATAGGTCTTGCGCTCGGCGATCTCGAACGGACCGGGCAACACGCCGCCCGGCAGGATCACCACGACCTTGTCGTCGACCTCGAAGTTGCGCGCACCGCAGACGATTTCCTGCGGCTCACCGGTGCCGTTGGCATCACCGACGTCGACCTTGCAGAACCGGATCGGCTTCTTGAAGCCCTCCAGCTCCTCGATCTCCAGCACCCGGCCGACCACGAGCGGGCCCTTGAGGTCCGCGCCGAGCTGCTCGACCGTCTCGACCTCCAGACCCAGCGCCACGAGCTTGTCGGCGACATCGCGCCCGGACTCGCCGGCGGGGAGGTCGACGTACTCCCGCAGCCAAGAAAGCGGGACCCGCATCAGATCTCCATCCCGAACGGAAGGGTGAACCGGACGTCACCCTCGACCATGTCTCGCATGTCCTCGACGTTGTGCCGGAACATCAGCGCGCGCTCCAGGCCCACGCCGAACGCGAAGCCGCTGTACACCTCGGGGTCGATGCCGCACGCGATCAGCACGCGCGGGTTGACCATGCCGCAGCCGCCCCACTCGATCCAGCCCTCGGACCGGCAGGTCCGACACGGCCGCTCCGGGTCGCCCACCGAGGCGCCACGACACACGAAGCACTTGAGGTCGAGCTCGGCGGAGGGCTCGGTGAAGGGGAAGTACGACGGGCGCAGCCGGGTGACGATGCCCTCGCCGAACATCGCCTGCACGAAGTGGTCGAGCGTGCCCTTGAGGTCGCCCATCGTCAGGCCCTTGTCCACGGCCAGACCCTCGATCTGACCGAAGACCGGGGTGTGAGTGGCGTCCAGCTCGTCGGTGCGGTACACCCGGCCCGGGCAGATCACATAGATCGGCGGGGTCCGGGTCAGCATGGTGCGGATCTGCACGGGCGAGGTGTGCGTGCGCAGCACCACGCCCGAGTCCGCCGAGCCGTCCTCGGCGCGCACGAAGAAGGTGTCCTGCATGGTCCGCGCGGGGTGGTCCGGCAGGATGTTGAGGGCGTCGAAGTTGTACCACTCCGCCTCGACCTGCGGGCCCTCGGCGACCTCGTAGCCCATCGCGACGAAGAGGTCCTCGATCCGCTCGGACAGCGTGGTCAGCGGGTGCCGCGCACCGCGCGGAGCGCGGTCCCACGGCAGCGTGACGTCGACCGCCTCCTCGACCAGCACGCGCGCGTCGCGCTCGGCCTCCAGCTCGACCTGACGCTGCTCCAGGGCCTTCTTCACCGCGCCGCGCGCCTGCCCGACCCGCTTGCCGGCCTCGGCCTTGGCCTGCGGTGGGAGCGCGCCGATCTCGCGGTTGGCGAGCGCGAGCGGCGAGCGGTCGCCGGTGTGCGCGACCTTCGCCTCCTGCAGCTCGGCGAGGTCGCTCGCGGCGGCGACCGCCGCGAGCGCCGCGTCGCGGGCCCGCTCGACTTCCTCTGGTTTCAACGCCTCGACCTCGACCGGGTCGTACGACTTGTTCGGTGCCGACATCTGTGTCCAGTGCTCCTGTGGGGGATCCGCCGGTGGTGGAGGCGGCAACGACGTCCTGCGACGTCCGCGCTCCGAGTTTACTGACGCCGCGTGGGCGTGCGTGTGTCGGCCGGACCGCGACGACGTGTGGTGGAGCGTCCCGACCTGCCGCTTCGGCGGCGTGCTACATCAGGACGTCCGGCATCGCGGCCGGCAGGGTAAATCGAAATCGGGCTCCGCCGCACTCGGCGCGGTCCACGCCGATGCTGCCCGCGTGCGCCTGCACCAGGCCCTTGACGATGTACAGCCCCAGACCGGTGCCACCGCGGCGGTTGCCGCGCCAGAAACGGGTGAAGACGCGGTCGAGGAGTTCGTCCGGGATGCCCGGGCCCTCGTCGCTCACCGTGATCTCCGTCCCCTGCGCACCGGGCGCGGACCCGATGGAGACCGCGCGCATCTCGATGGTGACGGTTCCGGCGCCGTGGCGCACCGCGTTTTCCAGCAGGTTGCCGAGGATCTGGTCGAGTTTGTCGGCATCCAGCCACATGTTGGGCAGCGGCCCGTCCACCACGACCACGAACCGCTCGTCGGGCAGCCCGTTGCACTCCATCGCGCGCAGGTGCCGGTGCACCGCCTCCTCCATGTCGACGACCTGCCGGTTCAGTTGCAGCCGGCCCGCGTCGATCCGGGAGATGTCCAGGAGTTCGGTGATCAGCCGGGTGACCCGGTCCGCGTCCGCGTCCACCGTCTCCAGCATCAGCCGCTTCTGCTCGTCGGTGAACCGCTCCCACTTGGCCAGCAGCGTGGCGGTGAAGCCCTTGACCGAGGTCAGCGGCGAGCGCAGTTCGTGCGCGACCGTGGCGATCAGGTCGGAGTGCCCGCGCTCGATCCGCCTGCGCGCATCGGTGCAGCGCAGCGACACCACGAGCTTGGCCAGCGGGCTGTGCGGCCCGTCGGCGCGCACGAAGGACGCCGTGACCAGGATCTCGCGGCCGGCCAGGAGCAGATTGCGCTCCGGCTGGCGGGTCCGGGTACCCAGGCCGCCGTACGGGTCGGTGCACACCCACCAGCGCCTGCCCTCGAGGTCCTCCAGCGGCAGCGCGTCCGCGATGTGTTTGCCGAGCGCGTCCTCGGGACGCGTCCCGGTGATCCGGGCGGCGGCGGTGTTGAACGTGACCACCGTGCCGTTCTCGTCCGCGATCACCAGGCCGTCGGGCAGCATGTCGGCGTCCATCGGCCCCCTTCCCGTTTCGGGCCCGAGGGAGTTCCGGGCCGGACACACTATCCCAACGCGCGACGTGCCGTCCGGATGCGCCGGACGCAACGGACTGGTTCCCTGACAACCGGTGGTCAAGCCGGGTACGTCGGGGTCATCGCTCGCTTCGCGCGCCGGAGCGGCAGCCCCCGTGCCCGCGTTGTGCGCGGGCGGACGCGTACAGACACACGGCCGCGGCGGTCGCCAGGTTCAAACTCTCGGCCCGCCCGTGGATCGGCACGCGCACGACGGCGTCGGCCAAGGCCCGGGTCTGTTCGGGCAGCCCCCACGCCTCGTTGCCGAATATCCACGCGGTGGGCCCGCTGAGCCCGCCCACGTCCAGCTCCCCGTCCAGGTCCGCGTCCCCGGCGCCGTCGGCGGCCAGGATGCGCAGGCCGGCGGCGCGCAACGCGGCGACGGTGTCCTCGATCCGGGCACCGGTGACCACCGGCAGGTGGAAAAGACTGCCCACCGAGGCACGCACGGCCTTGGGGTTGTACGGGTCCACCGAAGCGTCGGTGAGCACGACCGCCTCGGCGCCGGCCGCGTCCGCCGCGCGCAGCACGGTGCCGGCATTGCCGGGGTCGCGCACGTTCGCGAGCACGGCGACCAGATCCGGCCGCGCGGCCATGGCGCTCTCCAGCGGGACGTCCACGAACCGGCAGAGCGCGACCACGCCCTGCGGCGTCACGGTCTGGCTGATCGCCGCGACCACCTCGTCGGTGGCGGTGAACACCGGGACCCGGGCCTCGTGCGCGCCCGCGACCAAGTCGGGGTAGCGCTCGGCCACCTCGGGAGTGATGTACAACTCGCGCAACGTCCCGGACAGCGCCACCGCCTCGCGGACCGCCTGCGGCCCCTCGGCCAGGAACAACCGTTCACGGGCCCGGAAAGCGCGTTTGGCGAGCCGCCGGGCCGCCGCCACTCGTGGTGATCGGGTGGACGTCAGCTCGGGGCTCGCCATCGCGTTACCGTTCTTTACTCTCGGCCTGTAACGACGTAAGAAATGCTGCGACATCGACGACGTGAGTCGACGGTCAGGCCGCGGCGTCTTCCTTCTTCGCGTTGACATCGGCCGGGAGGGCCTTCTGCGCTACCTCGACGAGGGCGGCGAACGCCGGGGCGTCGTTGACCGCGAGCTCGGCGAGCATCTTGCGGTCGATCTCCACACCGGCGGCCTTGAGGCCCTGCACGAAGCGGTTGTAGGTCATTCCGTTCAGGCGGGCAGCGGCGTTGATGCGCTGGATCCACAGCTGACGGAAGTCCCCCTTCCGCTTCTTGCGGTCGTTGTAGTTGTAGACCATGGAGTGGGTGACCTGCTCCTTGGCCTTCCTGTACAGACGGGACCGCTGGCCGCGGTAGCCGGACGCCCGCTCGAGGATGACGCGACGCTTCTTGTGGGCGTTGACTGACCGCTTGACGCGTGCCACTTGATGAACTCCTTGATGTCAGACCGCGGTGTATCGACCGCGACCCGGGTAAGTCTGGGACCGTCGCCGGTCGCCGACCGGTGGGTTCTCGTCAGCCGGTGCGACGACTGCTGCCTACTACTTCTTGAGCAGCTTCTTGATCTTCTTGGCGTCGGCCGGGGCCACCTCGACGACGCCGGCGAGCCGCCGGGTCACGGTCGAGGGCTTGTGTTCGAGAAGGTGACGGCGACCCGCACGCTGACGCAGCACCTTGCCGGAGCCGGTGATACGAAAGCGCTTGCTGGCACCGCTGTGGGTCTTGTTCTTCGGCATGTCGCCGCAGTCTCCTCGTCGTGCCGCACCCGCCCGGTGGTGACCGGGCAGGCACAGGTGTGTGTGCATATCGGGCGCGGGGCGACCCGTTCCGGGTCAGACCTGCTCGTCGGCCTTCGGCTCCGCGTCGCTCGCGACGGGTGCCTCGGCGGCCGGAGCGGCCTCGGCCGGGGCTGCCTCGGGAGCGTCCGTCTCGTCGGGGTGGTCGTCCCCGGCCTCGACGGCCACGCGGCGCGCGTCCTTGCGAGCCGCCTGGGCCTCGCGAGCCTCGGCCATGGCCTCGGTCTTCTTCTTGTGCGGGCCCAGAACCATGATCATGTTTCGGCCGTCCTGCTTCGGGTTCGACTCGATGAACCCGAGGTCTTGGACGTCCGTCGCGAGGCGCTGCAGCAGTCGGTAGCCCAACTCGGGCCGGGACTGCTCGCGACCACGGAACATGATCGTGATCTTGACCTTGTCGCCCTGCTTCAGGAACCGCTCGACGTGACCCTTCTTGGTGTCATAGTCGTGCGGGTCGATCTTCGGCCGGAGCTTCATCTCCTTGATGACCGTGTGCGCCTGGTTCTTGCGCGCTTCACGGGCCTTCATGGCCGACTCGTACTTGAACTTGCCGTAGTCCATGAGCTTGCAGACCGGCGGCCGGGCGTTGGCCGCGACCTCGACGAGGTCGAGGTCGTACTCCTGGGCAAGTTCCATGGCCTTGGCCAGCGGGACGATTCCGACCTGCTCGCCGCCAGGACCAACGAGTCGCACCTCGGGGACGCGAATCCGGTCGTTGATGCGGGGCTCGGCGCTGATGGGGCCTCCTCATACCTGAAGCGACCGCGGGCGAAGCGGCCACATGTGTCTCGGTGTAACTTCCCCCCGAGCCAGACCCTCACGAAGCCATCCAGGCAAACGCGAAAAAGCCTCGCACGGTTGCATGCGAGGCTCCACCACCGGCAACGATGCCGCCCAGGGGCGACGAACGTGAAACGGACGCACACGAAATGCGTCACGCCGGACCGGTACCCGTCGTCCGTGAGGTCGATCGGGTGGGAGACGGAGCCTCCGCTTGCAGGCCGGGCATGCAGATGCCCGGTCGGTCGATACACCACTCTACCACTGGCTCGAACATGCCGAAGGGCCCCGTTGTTCCCCGATTCCGGGGCATACCCGAGACTGGGCACATGAGCGAGAGCGCCCCACTTATGTCACCCGCCCCCTCCGACGACGTCGCCGGCCGGCCCGAGCGGGTCGAGACCATGACCCGGGACATCGCGGACGTGCCCGCCGTCGAGGTCATCACCACCTTGTCCGTGCACCTGATGAGCGCGGCGGCGGTCAAATTGGGTCTGGCCGAGGACGGCGAGGCGCACAAGGACCTGGACGAGGCCCGCAAGCTGATCACCGCCCTCGCGGGCCTGGTCACCGCCGCGGCTCCCGAGGTCGGGTCCTACCACGCGGGCCCGCTCCGCGACGGCCTGAAGACCCTGCAACTCGCCTTCCGCGAAGCCTCCACGCACCCCGACCAGGTCGGCAAGGGCCCCGGCGAAAAGCTCACCGGCCCGGTCCACGCCTGACCCCACCCGCGGGCGGGCTGCCCCCAGCCCGCCCGGCCCCATCCCCGCCCAAGCCACCCGGCCCAAGTCGCCATCCGGCCCGTCCGGCGCATGAGGACAAGCAGGCCGACCGCCGCAACCCGCCCGGACGCGGACCGGGCGACCGGCCCGTCCGACGATCGAGGACATCACCGGCCTCGGGCCGACGCCGGTCGCGTGTTCAGCGCGTGTACAGCGGCTCCGCGTCGAGTGCGCTGCCGGGAGGCAACATCGCCAGGTCCAGGCCGCGATCCAGCCGCGCCCGAACCACGTCGTCCTCGGCCAGTCGTCCCACGATCCGCCGCGCGGCCTCGGTGACCTCGGTCGGCGAGGCCGCCGCGACCAGGCTCAGGGTCAGTTCGTGCCCGCCGCCCTCGGTCAGGTAGACCGCCGAGACCGCCCCCTCCGGCTCCACCGCCGCCCGCACCGCGTCCAGGATCTCCGGGTCCCGATGCGGCGCCAGGTGCGCGCGCCCCTCGGCCACCGCCCGCAACCGGCTCCCGCTGAGCTCGTACGGGTGCGGGCCGGCCAGATCCAGGAGCAGCGTGTCCGCCTCCTCCGCGTACGCGGCGTGCGCGGCCCGCGCGGCCTCGACCGGGATCGGCCGCGCATCCGACCGCCAACGGGCCAGCGCCGCCACCGAGGTGAACGCGGGCAGCGCCCGGCGCCCGTCCGGCCCCTGGATCGTGGGCACCGCCATGTCGCTGGACTTCTCCCGGCGCAACTCCCCCGGCGCGACGTCCTCCTCCTCGGTCAGAATCGCCACGACCGGTACGAGCAACCGCGCCTCGCGCAACGCCAGCGAGACCGCCTCGTCGTCCACCTCCGGAGCCGCCAGAGCCTCGGCCAGGGCCGGATGCGCGCTGCCGTCGTCGTCGGGAAAACCGGTCTCGGGAATGCTCTTGCCGCTGAAATCCACCCGTCGACTCTAGACCCGCGCCGAACCAACCTCATCCCCGCACAACGCCCGCCCACCCCGGCCACAGCCCCCGAACGGCCTTCGCGGAGGAGGCGCGGGATTGGAGCGTGGGGGTTCGGCCACACCGGCGACACGATCGGCGCGCCGCCCGCCGCGACCGCAGCCCGCCCACGGCAAGGACGCGGGTCGGCGACCACTTGCCGACCCGCGACCCCTACCGAGGTCCGGCTCGCCCGGACCGGTCGAGTCACGACGACGTCATCGAGGCGTCGCGCCCCGAACGGGCCGAGCGCCGGGCCGAGCCGGCCCGTCCTGGCCCGTGCTCGGACGGGTGGCTGTGACCGGTCCGGTTCCCGAACCGGGATCAGCGTAGGAAGCGGCGGGATTTGCCGTCCGGGACTCCCAGCAGACTCACCCATTCGAGTGACCTTCGGATCGCTCAGGGGAGGCCGAGGCGCCGATAGCGAACCATCCGCGCGGCCAGGCGCTCGTCCGCGTCCAGTACCCGCAGCGTGCTCAGCTCCTGGTCGAGCACGGCCGCCACCCGGTGTACGAACGCCTCGGGTTCCTCGGCGGCGTCGGGGTGCTCGGGCACCACCCGGTCCACGATCCGGTCCCGATACAGGTCGGCGGAGCGGATCCCCTGGCGGGCGGCGATCTCGGGCGCGCGCTCGGTACTCCGATGCAGGATCGCCGCCGCGCCCTCCGGCGGCAGCGGCGACAACCAGCCGTGCCGCGCGCAGATCACCCGGTCCGCGGGCAGCAGCGCGAGCGCGCCGCCACCGGAGCCCTGGCCGAGCAGCAGGCACACGGTCGGCGCGCGCAGCCGCACCAACTCGGCCAGGCAGCGGGCGATCTCGCCGGCCAGGCCACCCTCCTCGGCCTCGCGTGAGAGCGCGGCGCCGGCGGTGTCCACCACCGTCACCAGCGGCAGGCCCAACTCGGCGGCCAGCCGCATGCCCCGTCGGGCCTGACGCAGCCCGGCCGGACCGAACGGACCGTGCTCGCTCTGCCGAGTGCGGTCGTGTCCCAGCACCACGCACGGCGCGCCGGGACCCGGGCCGACTCCGAGCCGGGCCAGCACCAGGCGCAGCGCCGGCTCGCTCTCCCCCTCGCCGGTCCCGCGCAGCGGGGTGACCGAGCGCGCACCGTGCCGCAGCAACGTGCGCAGCCCCGGACGACGCGGATCACGCGAACGCTCCACCGAGGTCCACGCCGGCACCCCGGGCGGCAACCCGACGACGTCCTCGCCCGCCGAACCGCGCGGCGGACCCGGCGGCGCACCGAGTGGCGGACCACCCGGACCCCCGGGCGGCGCCGGGCGGGCGTCGAGCACGTCGAAGACCCGGATCGCGACCTGGCGCAGTTCCTCCGGGGGCACGACCGCGTCGATCAGGCCGTGTTCGTACAGGTTCTCCGCGACCTGGACGCCGGTCGGGAACGGCTGCCCGTGCAGCGCCTCGTACACGCGCGGCCCGAGGAAACCGATCATCGCGCCGGGCTGCGCGGCGGTGACGTGGCCGAGCGAGCCCCAGGAGGCGAACACGCCGCCGGTGGTGGGGTGGCGCAGGTAGACGAGGTACGGCAGACCGGCCGCGCGGTGTGCGGCCACCGCCGCGGAGATCTTGACCATTTGCAGGAACGCGACGGTGCCCTCCTGCATGCGGGTGCCGCCGGACGTGGGCGAGGCCACCAGCGGCAGACGCTCGGCGGTGGCCCGCTCCACCGCGAGGGTGAGCCGTTCGGCACCCGCCACGCCGATCGAGCCGGCCAGGAAGTCGAACTCGCACGCGGCCACCGCCACCCGACGGCCGTGGATCAGGCCCTCCCCGGTGACCAGCGCCTCGTCCAGACCGGTCCGCGCGCGGGCTGCCGCCAGCTCGGCCGCGTACGCCGAATCCGGTGCCGCGAGCGTGGGCAGCGGGTCGTTCCAGGCACGGAAACTGCCCGGATCCAGGACGCGTTCGATCAGATCGAGCGCCCGCACTCGCTCGGGGTGACTCATGCGATCAAGCTAATGCCACGCCGGACAACCTTCACCCCGCGGCCGATGAGTCCTACCGGCCGGTACGCCGATCTGGCAGGCTGCGGGAATGGCCCCTCTCACCGCCGCGCCGCCCGTGTCCGCTGCCGCCCCGACGCCCACCCTCGGCGCCGATCGCTCCCGCTACGACAAGGCCACCGCGCACCTGGACGCGCCGTTCGCCATCGTCGACCTGGCCGCCTACCGGGCCAACGCGGCGGACCTGGTGCGCCGCGCGGGCGGCACACCGGTGCGGGTGGCGAGCAAATCGGTGCGCTGCCTACCGCTGCTGCACGAGGTGTTGGCACTGGACGGCTTCCAAGGCGTGATGGCGTTCACCCTGCCCGAGGGCCTGTGGCTGGCTAGCGAGGGGATCACCGACATCCTGGTCGCCTACCCCTCGACCGACCGCGCCGGCTATCGCCGGCTGGCGGCGGACGCCGAGGCCGCGGCGCGGGTGACGATCATGATCGACGACCCGGCCCAACTGGACCTGATCGAGCGCGCGATCGCGGACGTGCGGCCCCGGGCCGAGCTGCGGGTGTGCGTGGACATCGACACCTCCTGGCAACCCCTCGGCGGGCGGGTGCACATCGGCGCGCACCGCTCGCCGCTGCACACGCCGGAACAGGTGGTCGCGGTGGCCGAGGCGGTCACCCGCCGACCGGGCTTTCGGCTGGTGGGGCTGATGGCCTACGAGGCACACATCGCGGGCGTCGGCGACGCGCCCGAGGGCCGTGCCGTGTACGGCCGGATCCTGCGCGCCATGCAGGCCAGGGCCAGCGCCGAGCTGAGCCGGCGCCGGGCCGAGATCGTCCGCGCGGTGCGCGCGATCGCTGCGCTGGAGTTCGTCAACGGCGGCGGCACCGGCAGCGTGGAGCGCACTGCCGCGGAGTCCTCGATCACCGAGGTGGCGGCCGGCTCCGGGCTCTTCCAACCGCGCCTGTTCGACCACTACACCTGCTTCCGGGGCCGCCCCGCCGCGCTGTTCGCGCTGCCCGTGGTGCGCCGTGCCGGACACGGCTGCGTCACCGTGCTCGGCGGCGGCTATCCGGCGTCGGGAGTGCCGGCGGCCGACCGGCTGCCCCAGCCGTATCTGCCGCAGGGCTTGTCGTACCAACCGCAGGAGGCGGCCGGCGAGGTGCAGACACCACTGCGCGGCGCGGCGGCGGACGACCTGCGGATCGGTGACTCGGTGTGGTTCCGGCATGCCAAGGCGGGCGAACTCTGCGAGCGTTTCGACGCCTTGCATCTGGTGGAGGGCGATCGGGTGGTGCGTACGGTGCCCACCTACCGGGGCGAGGGCCACACGTTTTTGTGAGCAAAGGGCCGCACGGATCGCGACCACGACGGGGATCGACCGGCCGTTAACCGGACAAGACCCACCCGTACGGCCCACCGCGCAAAAAACGACCCGTTGAGGGGCTGTCCGGCACCACCACGGATGGCCCACAATGCCCATTGCCGGCGCTGTATCGGCGCGGCGGTACGTCCGGCCGGTGAAAGGTCGCAGCCATGATCGCGCGCTTGGGCACGCTCGGGCAGGAACACCCCGTCACCGGGGTGACGATCTGGCGCGGCTGTGCGGTCGTCCACCTCGCCGGCGAACTGGACCTGCACAACGCCCCGTTGCTGCATCGCACGCTGATCGAGTTGATCGACGGCGGGTGTCGCCGGGTGGTCGTGGACGCCACCGGACTGAACTTCTGCGACTCGGTCGGCCTGGGTGTGCTGATAGACGCGTTCAAGTCGATGCACGCCTTTTCCGGCGAACTGCGCCTGGCCGCACCCGATCGCAACGTCCGCGCGACGCTGCGGATGACCGGTCTGATCGACGTGCTGGGCGTGCGGGACACCCTCCAGGAAGTGCTGGACGAGTTCGCCGACTGAGTCCGGCCCCGACACGCGGGCCGACGTCGGTCCGGTGCGGCATGATCGGGCGGGTGACTGAACGTCTGATGCTCCTCGACACCGCGTCCCTGTACTTCCGCGCCTACTTCGGCGTCCCGGAATCGGTCAAGGCTCCCGACGGCACACCGGTCAACGCGGTGCGCGGCCTGGTCGACTTCATCACGCGCCTGGTCGAGGACCGCCGGCCCACCCGACTGGTGGCGTGCATGGACGCGGACTGGCGACCGCAGTTCCGGGTCGACGCGATCCCCTCCTACAAGGCGCACCGGGTCGCCGAGGCGGCCGGTCCGGACGAGGAGGAGATCCCGGACACGCTCGCCCCGCAGGTGCCGGTGATCGAGCAGGTGTTGGACGCGCTGGGCATCCCGCGTGTGGGCGTGCCGGGCTTCGAGGCGGACGACGTGATCGCCACGCTGGCCGAGCGGGCCGGCATCGCGGTGGACATCGTCACCGGCGACCGGGATCTGTTCCAACTCGTCGACGACGCACGCGCGATCCGGGTGCTCTACACGGTCAAGGGCGTGGCCGCGCACGAGGTGATCGACGAGGCCGCCGTGCTCGCCCGCTACGGCGTGCCCGCCCCGGCCTACGCGGACTTCGCCACGCTGCGCGGGGACACCAGCGACGGGCTGCCCGGGGTCAAGGGCATCGGGGACAAGACCGCGGCGCAGTTGATCGGCGAGTACGGCGACTTGGCGGGCGTGCGCGCGGCCGCGGCCGACCCGGCGGCCAAGCTGACCCCGGCACGGCGGGCCCGAATCCTGGAGGCGGGCGACTACCTGGACGTGGCCCCGGGCGTGGTGCGGGTGGTGCGGGAGGTGCCGCTGCCGCCGGCGGCCGAGTGGGATCGGCCGCTGCCCACCGAGCCGGCCGATCCGGTCGCCCTCGACGCGTTGCGCCGGCAGTGGGGCCTGAGCGGTCCGGTGCACCGGTTGCTCGACGTGCTCGCCCCTCGTCGGTGATGCCCCGAATCTCCGCCTGAGGCCGGCGGCCGGCCACTCGAAAGGGTCGCTCCCGAACGCGCCGGGCGCACGGCCGGTAATGTGACCTGGGTCACACCTGAAAGTTCCGCGGAATCTGTCACGTTCGTCGTGAAGTCATGTCTCCCCAGGCATGCGTACCGACTGTGACACCACGATCACGACCCGACCCGAACGCGATCGACTCCGAGGCGAGCGGCAACGGGTGACCTCCCGAGCCGGTCGGCCGGCCCGGGTCGCCCGGCACAGTGACGCCGTCGAGCAATGCCCGGACGCCTTCGCCCGAGGCGGCCACGTGCACTCCGCGCGCCCGGCCCCGGCCCGGGACCGGGCCGCCGCCGAGATCCCGCCGGCCGTGGCGCCGGCCGCACCGGACGCGCTTTTCCTGTGCGGCCTCGCCCACAGCGCGCCCGGCCCGCTCACACAGGTCTCCCTGGGCACCCGCGCCCGGGCCAACCCGCCGGGCGTCCTGCCGCCGTCCACCGACCCGATCGCCGAACTCCCCTCGGCCGCCCTCCTCCGGCGGCGACGTGCCCGGCGGGCCGCCGCCGATGAGCACGTGCGGCTCGTGGTGGTGCGCCCGGAGGTGCCCGAGTCGCTGCCGTGGGACGACCCGCGTCACCTGCCACCGACCGCCGGACACCTGGAACGCGCGCTCGGCGACCGGGCGCACGCGGTGCCGCCCGGCCGACTGATGGCTCCCCTCGACGGCGACGACCCCGAGTCGCCGGACCGCCTGGACCGGCTGTGCCGGGCGCCGGTGGACCCGCCGGACGGCCCCGACGGGATGCCCGGCGGCGCTCCGCGCAGCCCGCGTTCGAGCGTGCGTTTGGCCGCCGCGCCGGGCGGGACGGGTCGGTAGCACGAGATGAACCAACTCTTCGTGCGTGCGTTCGTCACCCGAATGACGCAGCGTCACACCCGCCGCGAACCCCCGAACGACCCGGGCGCGGGCGTTCGACCCCCGCGCCCGTGCCACGCCACCAGCGCCGGAGCGCACTCCGGGTGCCTTGCCCGGCCCCACCGCTTGTGGACAGAGCGTGTCCGGATGGTCACGATGCTGTCCGAACAATCGGCTACGGCACGGGAACAAGGGGGCAAACGGTGGCACGCGAGGACGACGCGGCGACCCCGGACCCCAGCGGCGACGGGAACGGCGGCGCCGCCGAGGCGACCGGCTCCGGCGCACGTCCGCCCTTCGTCCCCGGCCAGCGCGGCGTGCATCACTCTCGGGTGTACGACGGCGACCTCCGGCCCGAGCCGGCCGCAACCCAATCGGCCCAGCCCTGGCCGGCCGACACCACAGCGCCCCACCCCTTCGCGCCCGACCCGGGCGGGTACTTCGACCCCGCACCGGACGCCGACGTCGGCCGGGCGGCCGCGTACGACGGCCCCCCGGACGGCGAACTGGCCGATGCGGTGCGCGCCGGCGACGGCGACGCCTACGGCTTGCTCTATCAGCGCCACGTCGGCTCGGTCCGCCGCTTCGCGCACACCTGCACCCGCACCCCCGAGGCCGCCGACGACCTGTGCGCCGAGGCGTTCGCCCGCACGCTGCAGGCGTTGCGCTCGGGCCAGGGGCCGACGAAGGCGTTCCGGGCCTACCTGCTCACCACCGTGCGGCACGTCGCCGGCGACTGGACCAGGAGCGATCGCCGCGAATGGCTCACCGAGGACTTCACCGTCTTCGAGTCCGCGTGGGAGAGCCAGGACCGCGTGGTGAAGGCCGACGACGCGCGGCTCGCGCTCCAGGCGTTCCAGGACCTGCCCGAGCGGTCCCGGATGGTGCTGTGGCACGTGGACATCGAGGGCGAGCAGGCCGTCCGGGTCGCCCCCCTGGTCGGCGAGAACCCGGACAACGTGCGCAAGATCCTGGAGCGGGCCCGCCAGGAACTGCGCGACAACTACTTCGTTGCGTTCGCCACCGGCGGCGTCAAGGACGAGAACTGCAAGAAGTTCACCCGGCACTACGGCCGGCACATCCGTAACCGGATGGACTCCGAGAAGCGCCGGGAAAGCATCGACGCGCACCTGAAGAAGTGCAGCCGATGCAACCGGACCTACGCGGAGATGGTCGACGTCCGCGACCGGTACGGGCCGATCGCGCTGGCACTGATCGGCATCACCGCGCCGATCTTCCTCAGCGGCACCGCCGCGGCCGCGGGCACCGCCGCGGCGGCCACAGCCGTGGCCGGCGGGATGGGCCTGGCCGCGGGCGCAACCGGCGCGGGCGGCGTCGCCAGCGGCGTGGCCGCGGGCGCCGCGGCGGCCGGGAGCGCCGCGGCCGGCGCGGGCGTGGGCGCGGCCAAGGGCGCGAGCCGGGCCGGCCAGACCGCAGGCCGCTCGTCGCTGATCGCGGGCGGCGTGGTGGTGGCCGTGGCGGTGGCCGCGTTCGCCATCGTGGACACCGACGAACCCAAGCCGAGGCGCCCGGCCCCACCGGTGGCCGCCTCGGCGCCCGCCCGCCCGCCGACGCCGCCCACCGCCGAGACCCGCCCCCCGCAGCCCTCGTCGCCCGAGCCGGAGGTCGAGCCGCCCGCCAAGCCCCCCGCCGAGCCGGCCGCGACCTCGCCGCCGCGCCCGACGCCCACGAAGTACCCGCCGGCCAGGCCCACTCCGACCAGGCACAAGTCGCCCCGGTCCGGTCCGACCCTGGTGGCCGACAACAAGGAGTTCCGCGCCGACGACAACAAGGTCGGCTTCAAGTGCGACAACGGCGCCGGCAAGTGGTGCGTAAACCCGACCATCACGGTGCCCAGCGCGCTTGCCGCACCGCTGATGCCGCCCGGCTCCACCGCCCGGTGCACCGAGGTCAAAGGCAAGAACGGCTCGCACTACACGCTGTGCCGGCGCTGACCCTACCGGGCGTCCGGTCCGGTCCCCGCCCGGCGCACGATGAATCGGCCGCGTCCCGCAGTGCCGTCCCCGGCGTCCCTCGACGGCCCGCCTAGCCCACCGCGCCCGCGGTGCCCGCCCACGGGGCCGCCGCCTCCAATTGGCCCGCGAGCCGGAACAGGGTGGTCTCGTCGCCGTAGCGGCCGGCGAACTGCACCCCCAGCGGCAGCCCGTCCGAGGTGTGCCCCAACGGCACCGACATGGCCGGCTGCCCGGTCACGTTGAACAGGCTGGTGAACGCGGCCATCCCGCGCATCCCGCGCAGCGCGGCCAGCGGATCGCGGTTGGGGTCCAACTCGCCCAGCAGCGGCGGCACCACCGCCATCGTCGGGGTCAGCAGCACGTCGAAGCGCCCGGTCAGCCGGGTCACCGCCCGCCCGATCGCGTGCATCTTGTCGATCGCGGCCAGGTAGCGCGCCAGCGACAACCCGCGGCCCTTGTCCACGATCAGCCGGGTGGCCCCGTCCAGATCGTCCGCCTGGAGCTCGCGCCCCAACTCGGCCAGGCGCAGATCCACCATCCGCGCCATGTGCGCCGCGCTGATCGGCGCGATCACCTCGCCCGGCCGGGTCAGCGTGTCCGGCCAGGTCACCGGCTCCACGTCGTGCCCCAGCGCGACACACAGCGCGGCGGCCTCCTCGGCGACCCGTACACACTCGGGGTCCACCGCCACGTCCGCGTCCACCGGCGCCAGGATCAGCCCGATCCGCAGCCGCCCGGGATCCGCGCCCACCTCGGCGGCGTACGGGCCCACCGGTGGCGGCGCGTGATACGGATCGCCCGGCTCGGGGGTGCCGGTGACGTCGAGCAGCGTCGCGCTGTCGCGCACCGTGCGGGTGACCGCGTGCGCGACCGCGAGGCCGGCCCACGACTCGCCGTGCTCGGGCCCCGGAGTGACCCGGCCGCGGCTCGGCTTGAGCCCGAACACCCCGCAGCACGCGGCCGGGATCCGAATCGAGCCGCCGCCGTCGGTGGCGTGCGCGACCGGCACCATGCCCGCCGCGACCGCCGCCGCCGACCCGCCGCTGGAGCCGCCCGTGCTGCGGTCGCGATGCCAGGGGTTGTGCGCGGGGCCGAACAGGCCGGACTCGGTGCTCGTACCGAGCCCGAACTCGGGGGTGTTGGTCTTGCCCACGATCAGCACACCGGCCGCCCGCAACCGGGTCACCAGCGTGCTGTCGCGCGCCGCGACCGCACCGGCGAACAACCGTGACCCGTTGCTCGTGACCATCCCGGCCACGTCGCACTCCAGGTCCTTGATCAGATACGGCACGCCCGCGAGCACTCCGGGCAACAATCCGGCGACCGCGGCCCGGGCCTGCTCCTCGCACAACGCAACCACCGCGCCCAGGGCCGGCTCGCGCTCCTTGATCGCCTCGAAGGTGACGTCGAGCACCTGGTCCGCGCTCACCTCGCCACGGGCGATCAGGCCCGCGAGCCCGGTGGCGTCATAGGACTGATACTCGTCGATCCGCACGGCACGACCTCCAGCGCTGGTGAACACGTCCGCCCCGCACCGTACGCGACGGTTGCCCGACGCCGGGCGCCCCGTGGGCGGATCGGCAAAATCCGGCGCGCGCACCGCGATCGGCAGCGCGCGGGCCACGGAAGGTGCCGCCGCGTCGCCCGCTCAGCCCACCGACGAATACGCGACCACGCCTCGGCGCAGCCCCTCCACCGCCTTGCGCGCGGTGCCGCCGACCTTGCTGTCGTCGGGGGCCGCGGCCGCGATCTGGCCGAGCACGTCGACGAGTTGCTTGATCCAGCGGACGAAGTCGCCGGCCGGCAGGTCCGCCTCGCCGAGCACCGCGTCCAGACTCAGCCCCGAGGCCCACGAGTACGCCGTCCAGGCGAAGCCCAGATCCGGCTCGCGCAGGAAGTCGAGGTGGTGCTGCCCCTCCAGCGCGTCCAGGTGGCCCCACAGCCGCACCATGTCGGCCAGCGCGGCGTGCGCCGCACCGCCCGGCAGCTTGGGCGCCATCGCGTCGTCCGGCTGCCGCGACTCGTACACCAACGCGGAGGCGCACGCGGCCAGTTCGGCCGGGGTCAGCTCCTCCCACAGGCCCTCGCGCAGGCACTCGGCGGTGAGCAGGTCCAACTCGGCGTAGATCCGCGCGAGTCGGCGCCCGTCCTCGGTGACCGTGTCGCCCTCGAGGTAGTCCAGGTCGGTGAGCATCGCGCAGACCCGGTCGAAGGTGCGCGCGATGGTGTGCGTGCGGCCCTTCATCCGGCTCTCGATCACCTGGGTGTCGCGCAGCAGCCGGTAGTAGCGCTCGGCCCAGCGCGCATGCTCCTCACGGTCGTCGCAGCCGTGGCACGGGTGCTGCCGGATGGCCTGCCGCAACCGGGTGATCTCCGGGTCGTCGGCCGACGGCGAGCGCTGCTTGCGGGCCCGCGGCTGGTCCACGTGGCCGGCCTTGCTGCGCAGCGAGGACGCCAGGTCGCGGCGGGACTGCGGATTGCGCGCGTTGAACGAACGCGGGATGCGCAGCCGGTCGATCACGGCGACCGGCACGGGGAAGTCGATCCCGGCCAGTCGGCGGGCCTGCCGGTCCGAGGTGAGCACGAACGGGCGCGGCCCCTCCGGTCCCTGGTCGGTGCCCGGGTCCAGGACCACCGCGAGGCCCGCGTACTTTCCGGTGGGCACCACGATGATGTCGCCGGCCCTGAGCTTCTCCAGCGACGCGGCGGCCTGGGCCCGGCGCTGCGAGGCGCCCTCGCGGGCCAACTCGGTTTCCCGGTCCTTGAGCGCGCGGCGCAACCGCCCGTACTCGGCGAAGTCGCCCAGGTGGCAGGTCATCGCCTCGTGGTAGCCGGCCAGCCCCTCCTCGTTGCGCTGCACCTGGCGGGTCAGCCCGACCACCGAGCGGTCCGCCTGGAACTGCGCGAACGAGGTCTCCAGGAGCTCGCGCGAGCGGTGTCGACCGACCTGGCCGACCAGATTGACCGCCATGTTGTAGGACGGCTTGAAGGACGAGCGCAGCGGATAGGTGCGAGTGCCCGCGAGGCCGGCCAGGTGGCCGGCGTCGAAGCCCTGGTGCCACAGCACCACCGCGTGGCCCTCCACGTCGATGCCGCGGCGCCCGGCGCGCCCGGTGAGCTGGGTGTACTCGCCGGCGGTCAGGTCGGCGTGCGTCTCGCCGTTCCACTTGACCAGCTTCTCCAGCACCACCGAGCGAGCCGGCATGTTGATCCCCAGCGCCAGCGTCTCGGTCGCGAACACCGCCTTGACCAGGCCCTTGACGAACAGTTCCTCGACGACCTCCTTGAAGGTCGGCAACATGCCCGCGTGGTGCGCGGCGATCCCGCGCTGGAGCGCCTCCAGCCACGAGTGGTAGCCCAGCACGTGCCGATCCTCGTCCGGGATCCCGGTGGTGCGCGCCTCCACGATCGCGCGCACCTCGGCCCGCTCCGCCTCGCCGTTGAGCCGCAGGCCGGCGTGCAGGCACTGCTGGACGGCCGCCTCGCAACCCTTGCGGCTGAAGATGAAGGTGATCGCGGGCAGCAGGCCCTCGGCGTCGAGCCGGTCGATCACCTCGGCGCGGCTGGGGGTCCAGATCCGGCTGCGCACCGGCCGGGTCTCCTGGCCGCGGTTGCGCCGGTAGCGGTCCTGCGGTCGGCCCGTGCGCTCGCTCTCCATCCGGCCCAGCCGGATCAGCTCGGGGTTGACCTCGGTGTGGTTCTCGTCGGTGAACAGGTCGTAGGTGCGGTTGCCCGCGATCACGTGCTGCCACAGCGGTACCGGACGGTGCTCGGAGACCACGACGGCGGTGTCGCCGCGCACGGTGCCCAGCCAGTCGCCGAACTCCTCGGCGTTGCTGACGGTCGCCGAGAGCGAGACCAGGGTGACCGACTCGGAGAGGTGGATGATCACCTCTTCCCACACCGCGCCGCGGAAGCGGTCGGAGAGGTAGTGCACCTCGTCCATCACGACGTAGCCCAGACCGTTCAACGCGTTCGAGGACGCGTAGAGCATGTTCCGCAGCACCTCGGTGGTCATCACGATCACCGGGGCGTCGCTGTTGACCGAGTTGTCCCCGGTGAGCAGGCCCACGTTCGCCGCGCCGTAGAGCTTCTGGAAGTCGGCGAACTTCTGGTTCGACAGCGCCTTGATGGGCGTCGTGTAGAAGCACTTGCGGCCCTGTTCGAGCGCGAGGTGCACGGCGAACTCGCCGACCACCGTCTTGCCCGAACCGGTCGGCGCCGCGACCAGGACCCCCTTGCCGCTTTCCAACGCGCGGCACGCCTCGACCTGGAAGGGGTCGAGACCGAAGGGGTACTGCTCGCGGAACGCGTGCAGACTCGTCCGTTCGTCGGCGGCCCGGCGGCGCGAGGCCGCGTAGCGCTCGGCGGGGGACATCTGGGTGTCGCGGTCCGTGCCGCGTGAAGGATCGAGAGGCATCTCGTCAAGCAGACTACCGGCCGGGGCCGACGGCTGTGATCACCTTTTTTTGATCATGACATGCGGTTCGATCCCGACATGCGGTTCGATCACGAGTCGTGTGGCGCGGGCGTCAGGACCCGGACCGCGTCGGGTACGCAGTCCGCAGTCAGCGGCAACGCGCCCAGCCGCTCGCCGTCGGCCCACCCGCTGAGTCCGCGCGCGCTGAGCGACACGGTCGCGGCGCGGTACACGGTGACCAGCGGGTGGCTCACGTGCCTCCCGCTGTAGACCTTGGGGAACACCCGCAACAACTCGGCCCGCCCGCAGCCGGCCACCACGGTGACGTCGAACAGACCGTCGGTGGGGTCGGCGTCCGGACACATCCGCATGCCGCCGCCGTAGGAGCGGCCGTTGCCCACGGCGATCAGAGTGGCCTCGACGTCGAAGGGTTTGCCGTCCAGTTCCAGCTCGTAGGCGATCGGCTTGAGCGCGCCCAGCTCGCCCAGCAGCGCCGCGTTGTAGCGGGTCCGCCCGCGCGCCCAGGTCATCCGGTTGGCGCGCTCGTTGACCCGTGAATCGAAGCCGGTACACAGTATGGTGCCGAACCAGCGCTCACCCGCCCGGCCCAGGTCCACCGGCCGCGCATGCAGGTCGGCCACCACGCGCGCGGCGGCGGCCACGTCGCCCAGCGGCAGGTCCAGGGCACGCGCGAAGTCGTTGCCGGAGCCGATCGGCACCACGCCCAGCGGCGTACTCGTGCCGGCCACCGCCTGGAGCGCGGCCGCCACCGTGCCGTCGCCGCCGACCGCGACCACGGCGTCCACCCCGCGGCGCACCACCGCGCGTAGTCGGGCGATCCCCTCCACGGCGTCGGGGGCGGACACCTGGTGCGGTGTCAGCCCCCGTTCGCGGAGCAGATCGGCGGCGACGGACGCGGCCTTCAGGCCGCGACCACGACCCGCGGTGGGGTTGACGAATACTGCTATCTCCCGAGACACAAGGCGCGAGATTAGCCCACCGACCTCAGGTGATGTCGTCCACCCTGGCGGTGGGGCCGGGGGCCGGTTCCTCCGCGACGGCGCTCGGACGCTCGACCGGGCGCACCGAGGTGTCCAGGACCGACGCCTCGTCGTCGTCGAGATCGGCGCCGAACACTTCCGCGTGCCGCTTGCCGCGCCGGCGGTCGTTGAGCCAGGCCACGATCAGCGCGATCCCGTACAGGATCGTGATCGGGATGGACAGCAGGATCATCGTCAGCGGGTCGGTGGTGGGGGTGGCCACCGCGCCGAAGACGAAGATCCCCATCACCACCCAGCGCCACCAGCTCGCGAGTTGCCTCGCGGTGACGACCCCGCCGAAGTTCAGCATGATCAGCACGAGCGGCAGCTCGCACGCGATGCCGAAGACCACGACCATGCGGATGACGAAGTTGAGGTAGTCGTCGAGCTGGATCTGGTTGCTGGCGTCCGAGAGCGTGAAGTCCAGGAGCACCTGCAGGGCGTGCGGCAGGATCCAGTACGAGAAGTAGGCGCCGCCCAGGAACAGCGGCACACCCACGCCGACGAAGGCCAGCGAGTACTTCTTCTCGTGCTTGTGCAGCCCCGGCGCCAGGAAGGCCCACATCTGGTAGAGCCAGATCGGTGAGGCCGCGATGATGCCGGTGGCCAACGAGATCTTCAGGGCCATCGAGAACGGCGAGAGCACGCCCTGTTGGACCAGGACACCCTGGCCGCACTTGGTGACGCCGGTGCCCTTGACGTTCTCGAGGTCGCAGACGGGATCGACCAGGAAGGCGCCGATGTCCTCGTAGAAGAACGCGGCGACGATGGTCACGACGATGATGGCCAGGAGCGCCTTGACGAGCCGATTGCGCAGCTCGCGCAAGTGCTCCATCAGGGGCATGCGCCCCTCGGCGTCCTTAGTCTTCTTTTGTTTCGGGCCGGACTCTCGTCCGCGCCCTGCCTTGTCAAGCACCTTGAGGGCCGACTCCTAAAAGGCGCGCGCGGATTCAGCGACGGTTGTGGTCGGGCTCGCCGACCGGCCGCGCCTCGCTCACGTCGCCCGGAGCCGCCTGGATGGTGCGCGGCGGCGCCTCGGTGGTCTTGGCGGTCTTGTCGGACGCGGGGGCCTCGGCCGTCCCGTCCTCCTTCATCGCCTTGGTCTCGCTCTTGAGGATGCGCAGCGAACGGCCCAGCGCACGCGCCGTGTCCGGCAGACGCTTGGCGCCGAACAGCAGCACGACGACAACCAGGATCAGGATGATCTCGGGCCAACCGAGCTTGCCAAACATAGTCAGTACCTCATTGCCGGGGCCGGGGGGTTACGGGTTCGATCGTACGCCGGTGCGTGTGACACACGTGCAACGCAATGGTGGCGAACAACTGCACCGGACGTAACCCCCAGGTGTCACGTATGCGGATCACTGTCGGTGAGGGGCCGCGGGGCGGGGGTGCGGTACGGTATCGCGCCGCAGGGACGGGCCACCGGCCGCGTCCAGCTCGGCCGCGGCTGCGGACAGTCGGGTCGAGGCGTCCGTGACGGTCGCTCCGAGGTGACGCACGTCACCGAACAATCGCCAGGCGAACCAGCCGATGACACCGAGTCCGGCGAGCACGAGCACGAGGAAGACGAGGACCCACGGCAACATGCGGCGACCCTAACAGCCGCGCGTCCGCCGCCGCGCGTCCCCGCTCAGCGGGCGACCTGCATCGACGACACCCCACCGTCGGTGAGCAGTTCGACGATCCGCTCGCCGGCCGGCCGGCGCACCGAGTCGGCGCAGGTGGGACAACGAAACAGGTAGAAGGACTTGTTCGGTCGGACCACCAGCCGTAGCTGATCCGCCGTCAGCTCGACGCGTCCGCAAACCGGGCAGCGCGCCGTGAACGTCGACACCGTGGGCCTCCTCGCAATCTCGGGAAGGTTGTCGTCGGTGGTACCGGAGGTGCCGCTGGGCCGCGGCCGGAGGCATGTGCCGTTATTGGACAGTCGCCTCCGGCCGCGGCGAATCAGCCGGCCTGGTCCGCGTAGGCCGCGAGCGCGGCCGAGGCGGTCCGTCGTACATCGTCCACCAACTCGGGCGGGGAGATCACCCTGCCGTGCCCGCCCAGACGCAGCGCGAGCCGGCGGATCCCGGCGGGGTCGGGCGTGCGCAAGGTCAACCGCAGGCCGCCGTCGGCCAGCTCCTCGACCTTGTCGTAGCGGTAGTACTCGGTGACCCAGCGCCCGCCGGGTCCCAGTTCGAGCACCACCTCGATGCCGTCGGCCGCAGTGGGCGCGAAGCCGTCCGCGAGGTCCAGCGGCTCGACCGGCTGCGGCTCGGACGCCTCGTCCAGCAGCACCGCCTCGGCGACCCGGTCCAGCCGGAACAACCGGCGGCCCTCGGCCTGTCGGCACCACGCCACCAGATAGGTGTGCCCGTCGACCAGGACCAGCCGGATCGGGTCGACCTCGCGTTCGGTGATCTCGTCCCGACGCGGTACGTAGTAGCGCAGCCGCAACCGGCGCTTCTCGCTCACCGCGCGGTCCATCGTGGCGAACGCCGACTCCTGGGCGGCATCGTCGCCCTCGAACTCGACCGTGACCCCCTCCGCGGCGCGCGCGGCCTCGCCGGCGGCGTCCTCCAGCTTGGCGGTCACCCGGCCCAGCGCGACCTTGTCCCGCTCGCGCAGCCCGGACAGGCCCGCCAGCGCGCGCAGCGCCACCAGCAGGGCCAGCGCCTCGTGCGGGGCAAGGCGCACCGGGCGCACCGGGGCGTCGGCGTTGTCCAGGAAGACCCGGCCCTCGAAGTCGACGTGCGGCTCCAGCAGGTCGTCGGCCATGAAGCTGGTGCCGCACATGTGCAGCGTGCCCAGGTCCGCCTCGACCTGCGCGACCGGCAGGCCGAACGCGCGCGCGACGTCGTCCAGATGCGTGCCGGGCCGCTCGCGCAGGTAGGCCACCAGCGACAACAGCCGCCGGGTGTCGTCGATCGCGTTGCTCATCCGACCTTCACCTGTTCCGTCGCCTCTCCGGCGGCCTCGCGCAGTTGCGCGACCACGGCGGCGCGCAGATGGGGCGGCTCCAGCACGACCACGTCGGGGCCGAACTCGGCGAGCCAGTGGTGCAGTCCGTGTCCGTGGCTCAGCTCCAACTCGTCCCAGCCCTCGCCGGCCGGCACCACCGCACTCGCCCGGGCGCGCAGCGGGAAGCCCGCTCCGGCGCGCACCCGAATCCGGGCGATGCCCTCGCCGCCCTCGCCGGCGAAGCGCGCGACCTGGCCGCGCACGTCCACCTTCTCCGGCACCTCGGCCCGGAACGCTTCCTTGAGCGGCTTCGGCTTGGGCTTGTCGGCGATCCGGTCGAGCCGGAACACCCGCTGCTCCTGCCGGTCCCGGGAAAAGCCCACCAGATACCACCGACCACGCCAGCAGCTCATCCCCCACGGCTCGACCACCCGGGGCGTGGCCTCGGCGGCGCCGGAGCGGCGGTAGGCGAACTGGATCGGACGGCGGGTGCGCAGCGCGTCCAACAGCGGCCCGAAGGCGGGCTCGCGCGCGGTCACCCGGGGCTCGACGCTGGTCAGCGGCGCCGAGTCGATCTCGACGCCGGCGGCCTTGAGCTTGTACAGCGCGCCGGTCGCGGCTCCGGCCAGGGCGGACTGCTGCCAGGCGCCGGCGGCCAACGCGAGCGCGGCGGCCTCCTCCGGGTCCAGCTCCACCGGCGGCAGCGTGTTCTTCTCGGGACGGATCCGGTAGCCGTCGGCCGACTCGATCAGCGGGTCGTTGGCCCCGGTCTCGACGATGAAGCCGAGTTCGCGTACGTCGTCCTTGTCCCGCTCGAACATGCGGTCGAAGGCTTCGTCGGACGTGCACAGCCGATACGACTCGATCGACTGCCGCAGCTCTTCCTTCGTGACGTAGCGACGGGCGGCGAGCAGACACATCACCAGGCTCACCAACCGCTCCTGCTTCGGAATCGCCATCAGATCCCCAGTCCCTCCCACAAGGCGCAGCCCCGACCGTACCGCGTTCGGCGCATCGGTTGGTCCCGGCCGTCGATCTCGTCCTCCGGTTCGCCCGACGGCCCCCGGCGGCGTTAGGCTGCCGGACCGTGATCACCTGGCGACGCGGCGAAGTGACGGCGATCCGACGGGCCTGGCGGGGGGCGATCGAGCTGACCGCGGCCGTACCGGAGCCCGCCCCCGCACGCGAGTTGCGCGCGATCGCCTACCCGCACCTGACCGGCACGCCGGTGGTCGGCGACACCGTACTGCTCAACACCACCGCACAGGACATGGGCCTGGGCACCGGCGGCTACGCGCTGGTCGTGGCTCTGCCGGATCGACTGCCCGCGGATCCGCCGCCGGGACCGGGGCATGTGGTCAAGGCCCGGTACACCCCGATGCAGGCGGTCGTGCTCGGCGTGGACGAGCAGGACTCGCCGCACCACGCGAGGCTGCGCGACGCGGACTCGCTGGACGGCATGCCGGTCGTGGTCGCCGACCTGCACTCCGCGCTGCCCGCGATCTGCGCCGGCATCCGCGCCGCGCGACCGCATGCGCGCGTGGTGTACGTGATGACCGACGGCGGCACGCTGCCGCTGTGGTTCTCGATGACCGTGGACACGCTGCGCGAACAGGGGTGGCTGGCGGGCTCGGTGACGGTGGGCCAGGCGCTCGGCGGCGACCTGGAGGCGGTCACCCTGCACACCGGCCTGCTCGCGGCCCGGCACGTCCAGGGCGCGGATCTGGCGATCGTCGCGCAGGGTCCGGGCAACCTGGGCACGGGCACGTCGTGGGGCTTCTCCGGCGTCGCGGCGGGCGAGGCGATCAACGCGATCGCCGTACTCGGCGGCCGGCCGGTGGCCTCGCTGCGGATCTCCGACGCGGACGGGCGCGAACGCCATCAAGGCGTCTCGCACCACTGCCTGACCGCGTACGGCCGGGTCGCACTGGCCCGGGCCGACGTGATCGTGCCCACGCTGCCGCAGCCGCTGGCGCGGCGGGTGGCGGCGGACGTCGAGCCGTTGCGGATCGGGCACGATGTGCACACGGTGCCCGTCGACGGCCTCGACGCCGCGCTGCGCACGAGTCCCGCCCGGCTGTCCACGATGGGCCGCGGGCTCGACGCGGACCACGCCTACTTCCTCGCCGCCGCCGCCGCCGGTCGCTTCGCGGCGGACCTGCTCGCACGGTAGCCGGCCGACGGCCCGTTCGTCCTCGACCGGCGGGCGGGCGGAGAAAGGGCCGATCACCCCGGCCGGTCCGACGTTCGAGAAACAAGCAGCGGCTCGGCCGAGCAGACCGGCCCGGCCCGCGCC
Organism: Embleya scabrispora DSM 41855; assembly: GCF_000372745.1. Taxonomy (GTDB): domain Bacteria; phylum Actinomycetota; class Actinomycetes; order Streptomycetales; family Streptomycetaceae; genus Embleya; species Embleya scabrispora. The sequence continues at coordinate 28,625 of NZ_KB889667.1, forward strand.
CAAGGACGAGGAGCCGGGCCGACCGTCCCGGACGGTCCGGCAGTCCGGCGCTTGAGGACGCACAACGGCCCCGGCACGCGCGGGATGCGCGAACCGGGGCCGGGCGAAAGCGACTAGCCGACCTTCATCAGGTCGACCACGAAGATCAGCGTCTCACCGGGCGCGATCGCGCCGGGCGAGCCGCGGTCGCCGTAGGCCTGGTGCGGCGGGATGACCAGCTTGCGCCGACCGCCGACCTTCATGCCCTGCACACCCTTGTCCCAGCCCTCGATGACCTGGCCCACACCGAGCCGGAAGTCGAGCGGGGAGTTTCGGTTCCAGGACGCGTCGAACTCCTCGCCGGAGGAGAAGGCGACGCCGACGTAGTGCACGCTGACGTTCTGACCCGCCTGCGCCACCGGACCGTCGCCCTCCCAGATCTCGGTGATCTCCAGGTCGGCGGGCACGCCACCCTCGGGGAAGTCGATCTCGGGCTTCGTAAGCTTGCTCACAGCTTTATCCGTATCCGTTCGAGTGCTGAATGCGGGACCAACGTACCGGGCCGGGTCGTGCGATCCGTCATTCGACGGGCCGTCAGGCGGCCGTGCCGCCGAGCGCGTCGACGATGTCGACGACGAACACCAGCGGCGCGTTGGCCGGAATGGTCGGCGGCTTGCCCTCGGCGCCGTACGCCTTGTCGGCGGGCAGCACCAGCAACACGCGGCTGCCGACCTTCTGGCCCACCAGACCCTCGTCCCAGCCGGTCACGACCTGACCGACACCGATCTTGAACGCGGTCGCGCCGCCGTGGTCCCACGACGAGTCGAACTTGGTGCCCTTGTCGAACAGGCCACCGGTGTACTGGGCGACCAGCGTCTGGCCCTTCTGGACCACCGGACCGGTGCCCTCGATCAGCGGCTGCACGGTCAGCTTGGTCGGCGCGGCGGTGCCCGGCGGGATGGTGATCTCCGCGGCCTTGCCGGACTCGACCTTGGCGACGGGCAGGCCGGCCGGCGGGGTCACCGCGGCGCCCTTGGCCTCGGCCTTGGCGTCGATCGTCTTGGTCGACTTCAGGTCCAGCACCAGCACGGTGGCCTGCGTGTCCTGGGTGACCTTGGCCGGCACGACCACGAGCATCCGGGTACCGACCTTCTTGCCGATTATCCCCTGCCCGATCTCCTTCAGGAGTTCCTGGCTGCCGGCCTGGAAGACCTCGGGGGTCTTGCTGTCGTAGGAGTTGCCGACATCCTTGCCGTCCCAGCCCTTGCCGACGGTGTCCGCGACGACGTAGTCGTCCTTCTTGATCACCTCGCCGGTGCCCTCGACGAGGATCGTGGACGTCGTCTTGTCGCCCGACTTCCCCTTGGGGATCTTGATGTCCGGCTTCTGCCCGAAGGCTCCGGTCACGATGGGTTTAACGGTTTTTCCTCCGTCGTCATCGCCACACGCGACCGCGGTGAAGGCCAGTGCGGGGACCAGAAGGAGCGCAGCGAGACGGCGCACGATGTTCCTCTGCTGAGTTGGACAAGGACCGGGACACTCTATGGGGTCCGGTTGTCAGGACGACGTGAAGACGACAACCGCGTTCAGGCAACCTCGCGACCGGGCCGCTTGAGCCGAGCGGCCCAGCGCCCGTCCTCGCTGCGCACCGACAGCGGGATGCCGAAGCACTCGCTCAGGTTGGCGTCCGTCATCACCTCGCGGGCCGGCCCGGCCGCCACGGTCGCGCCGCGGCGCAGCAGCAGCGCGTGGGTCACCGCGCTGGGCAGTTCCTCCAGGTGGTGGGTGACGATCACCAGGGTCAGCCGCGGGTACTGGCGGGTCAGCGAGTCGATCGCCTCCAGGAGTTCCTCGCGGCTGGGCAGGTCCAGCGCGTTGGCCGGCTCGTCCAGGAGCAGCAGGCGCGGATCGGGCATCAGCGCGCGGGCGATCCGGGCCCGGCCGCGCTCGCCCTGCGAGCACACCGCGATCTCGCGCTCCGCCAGCCGCTCCAGGCCCAGCAGCGCGATCAGCTCGGCGGCCCGGCCCCGCTCGGCCGGCCCGTACCTGCCGTACAGCGGCTGCACCGTGCCGCTCGCCCCGGTGAGCACATAGTCGGTCACCGTCAGGTATTCGGGGATGCGCAGCGCAGCGTTGACCGCGCCCACTCGGGCCCGCACCTCGCGCACGTCCACCCGGCCCAGCTGCTTGCCCAGTACGGTCACCGAGCCGTTGCCGGGAAAGCGCAGTGCGCCCGCGAGCGCCAGGATCGTGCTCTTGCCCGCGCCGTTGTGGCCCAGCAGCGCCCAGCGCTCGCCCTCGCGGACCGTCCAGTCCACGCCGACGAGCATGTCCGTGCGCCCGCCGGGCCCGTGCGCCCACACATCCACCGCGTCGAGCTCGAAGACCGGCGGAGCCATGTCCCATGTAGGTGTATCGACCATCGAGCCAGCATGCCACTCGCCCACCCCGCTCCCGGCGTCGGGAGGGGGCGGGCGAGGGCTTCGTCTCACATGCCGGGCGACTCACATGCTGGAGATCAACTTCTCGACCCGGTCGTCCACCGATCGGAAGGGGTCCTTGCACAGCACGGTGCGCTGTGCCTGGTCGTTGAGCTTGAGATGCACCCAGTCCACGGTGAAGTCGCGCCGCTGCTCCTGGGCCTTCTTGATGAACTCGCCGCGCAGACGCGCCCGAGTGGTCTGCGGCGGCAGCGATTTCGCCTCGAAGATCTTCAGATCGTTGCCGATCCGGTCGATCTGCCCGCGTCTCTCCATCAGGTAGTAGAGACCGCGGCGCCGGTGGATGTCGTGGTAGGCGAGGTCGATCTGGGCAACCCTCGGCGAGGACATGGGCAGGTTGTGCTTGGCCCGATACCGCTCGATCAGCTGGTACTTGATCACCCAGTCGATCTCACGCCCGACCAGGTCCAGATTGCCGGAGTCGATCGCGTCGAGCGTGCGCTCCCACAGATCGAGCACCTTCTCCACGGTGCCGGTGCGGATGCCCCGGCGGTCCGCGAACTCCTGGGCCTTGGTCAGGTATTCCCGCTGGATGTCCAGTGCGCTGGCCTCGCGGCCGTTGGCGAGCCGGACCTTGCGCGAGCCGGTCATGTCGTGACTGACCTCGCGAATCGCCCGGATCGGGTTCTCCAGGGTCAGGTCCCGCATGACGATGCCGGCCTCGATCATCCGCAGCACCAGATCGGTGGAACCGACCTTGAGCAGCGTGGTGGGCTCGGCCATGTTGGAGTCGCCGACGATCACATGCAGCCGCCGATAGCGCTCGGCGTCGGCATGCGGTTCGTCGCGCGTGTTGATTATCGGACGGGAACGGGTCGTGGCCGAACTGACGCCTTCCCAAATGTGCTCGGCACGCTGACTGACGCAGTACACCGCACCACGCGGCGTCTGCAGCACCTTGCCCGCGCCGCACAACATCTGACGGGTCACCAGGAACGGGATGAGCACATCGGCGAGCCGGGAGAATTCCCCGTGCCGCGCCACCAGATAGTTCTCGTGGCAACCGTAGGAGTTGCCGGCGGAATCGGTGTTGTTCTTGAAGAGATACACGTCACCCGCGATGCCCTCTTCGTGCAGCCGCCGTTCGGCGTCGACGAGGAGACCTTCGAGAATGCGCTCACCGGCCTTGTCGTGCACGACAAGTTCCGGCACCGAGTCGCACTCGGGCGTCGCGTATTCGGGGTGGCTGCCCACGTCCAGATACAGCCGGGCCCCATTGCGTAGGAAGACATTGCTGCTTCGGCCCCACGAAACGACTCGGCGGAAGAGGTAGCGCGCCACCTCGTCCGGGGAGAGCCTGCGCTGCCCCCGGAACGTACAGGTGACGCCGTACTCGTTCTCCAGCCCGAAGATGCGGCGGTCCATGCGGCAACATTACGCCGACGACGGGCCGTTCCGGGACAACTCCGCGTCGGTGGTTTCCACCAAATGGATCACGTTTGAAATCAGCCGGCCCCGACCGGCCAGCAATACCAGCAATCCGAGCCCCGCGCCGACGCCCGCGACCGCGAACGCGCCCCGCGCGCCGGCCACTTCACCGGCCCAGCCGGCCAGCCCCATGCCCAGTGCCGACCCCGCCCCGATCGCCGCCACCAGCCACGCGAACGCCTCGGTCACCGTGCCACGCGGCGCCAACTCGTCGATCAGGGTGAACACACATGCGATCGCCGGCGCCAGGAACACCCCGGAGAGCACCGCGAGCGGCATCATCACCCACGGGCCGGGCACCGCCGTCAGCGGCAGGTAACACACCGTCAGCCACAGCATGAACCACAACAACCGCCGGGCCGGCGGGGTCCGCCAGGCCCGCACCCCGTGCACCAGCCCGCCCAGCAACGCGCCGAAGGACATCGCCGCCAGGAACACCCCGGACAGCGCACCGGAGCCCTCGTGGTCCGCGTAGGCCACGGCCGCGACGCTGAGCACGCCCAGCGCGACGCCCGCCAACGTGAACGCGACCAGCACCACCCGCAGGCCGGCCGAGCGCAGCGCGCCCGCCCAGTGCGGGGTGTGCTGCTCGCCGCGCCAGATTCGGGACGGCCGCGCGGTGGCCACGATCACCGTGCCCGCCACGCCGATCAGGCCGGTCAGCAGCACGGCCAGCTGCGCCGAGCCCAGCTGCACCACGACCACCACGATCAGCGGCCCCACGGTGAACAGGATCTCCTGCGCGGCGGCGTCCAGGGCGTACGCCGCCTGCACCCGCTCGGGAGTGAGCACCGAGGGCCACAACGCGCGCAGTCCCGCCTCCAGGGGCGGCGTGGTGAAGCCCGCGACCAGCACCGAGGCGACCGCGAGCGGCAGCGGATACACCCCCACCAGCGCGAACACCGCGTAGGCCAGCGCCGAGACCACCGCCGAGCCGAGCAGCACGCCGGTCTGCCCACGCCGATCCATCCACCGGCCCAGCACCGGCTGCCCGGCCGCACTGGCCAGGCCGTAGACCGCGGACAGCGCGCCCGCGAGCCCGTAGCCGCCACCGTCGGCGCGCACCAGCAGCAACACGGCCAATGCGCCCATGCCGTTGGGCAATCGGCCGAACAGCGTGCCGCCGAGCAGCCGCGCCGCGTAAGGCACCCGAAGCAGGTCCAGATAGGTCCGCATCCGCGGTACCGCCCTCCCGTGCCGCGGCAGGCACGCTCCGATCAACTCGTCAAGTGCTGAGGTCATACGTATGACTCCCGCCACCACTGTGCCGTCGAGCCGACACGATGGCAAGTGGGTTCTACGCTGGGCCCGCACCGTCCCCGACACCGCCCGAGGTCGCCTTGCCGTCGCCCCAGCCCCCCGCCGGTCGCCCGACCAGCAAGGACGTCGCCAAACACGCCGGCGTGTCGCAGTCCACCGTGTCCCTGGTACTCGCCGAGAAATGGCGCGGCCGGGTCTCCCCCGCCACCGTCGAGGCGGTCCGCGACGCGGTCGCGGCGCTCGGCTACCGGCCCAACACCTCAGCCCGCTCGCTGCGCCTGGGCCGGACGCACACGGTGATGCTCGTCGTGCCCGTGCTCACGTCGCCGTTCTTCGGTGCCGTGCACACCGGGGCCGCACAGGTCGCGGCCGAGCGGGACTTCGGCGTGGTGGTCTACCCCACCCGCGACGGCGTCGACCTGACCCCGAACCCCTTCTCCTCGGCCGCCATCGACGGCGTGCTGGCCTCCTCGATGGCCGCCGAACCGCTGGACGTGCTGCGCTCGGCCGGACCCGGCACCGAGGACCTGCCGCTGGTGATGCTGGACAGCGAACCCGGGCGCGGCGTGCCGACCGTGAACGACGACGTCGCCGACGGCATGCGCACGCTCGCCGAATACGTGGTCGGCCTCGGCCACCGCCGGGTCGCCCGGCTGCGCTCCGCCGTGCAGACCTGGACCTTCCGCGCCCGGGACGCGGCCTTCCGCGCCGCGCTCGGGCCCGCCGAGGTGGTCGCCGAGGCCACCGCACCGCTGACCCTGGACGGCGGGCGCGAGGCCGCCCTGACGCTGCTCGCCTCGCCGGCCCGGCCCACCGTGCTGGTGTGCGACGACGATCTCCAGGCGGCCGGTGCCTACAAGGCGGCCCGCGCGCTCGGGCGCCGGGTGCCCGAGGACGTGTCCGTCACCGGCTTCGGCGACCTGCGCTACGCACGCGTGGTCGAGCCGGAGCTGACCACCGTGCGACTGCCCGCCGTCGAACTGGGCGCGCGCGGCATGACCGCGCTGCTCGACCTGCTGGATACCGGCGACGCGGGCCCGGACGTGGTGCTGACCGGCGAACTGCTGGTCCGCGGCTCGACCGCGCCTCCGGCCTCCGGCTGAACCCGGCCCGGGGCCGGTCCGGGCGGCTGTGGGACCCGGAACGCGTCAGGGCCCGCGCACCGACGCGGTACGCGGGCCCTGTGACGTGCGCGGGACTACTCCTCGCCGGTCTCCGGCGTGGCCTCGGGCGCGGTCTGGGCCGTCCCCTCCTCGGCAACCTCGACCACCTCGGCGGCCGGCTCCGCCTCGCCGAGCAGGCGGGTCAGCTGACCGCCCACCAGGCGCTTGAACTTGCGCTGCTGCGGCCGGGTCCGGTCCAGCGTGGCGACCTCCAACTGCGAGGCCGTGATCGAGCGCTTCTCGCCCACGCCGTCGCGCGAGAGCGCGTCGACCGCGACCTTGAGCGCGGCCTCGAGGGTGAGCCCCTCGCGGTGGTGGCGCTTGAGCTGCTCGGTGATCTGCTCGACGTTGCCGCCCATGGCGACGTAGTTGTGCTCGTCGGCCACCGAGCCGTCGTAGGTGAGCCGATAGATCTGGTCGTCCTCGGGCGCGCTGCCGACCTCGGCGACGATCAGCTCCACCTCGTACGGCTTCTCGCCGCCACTGGAGAAGATCGTGCCCAGCGTCTGCGCGTACACGTTCGCCAACCCGCGGGCGGTGACGTCGTTGCGCGCGTACGAGTAGCCGCGGATGTCGGCGTAGCGCACGCCGCCGATCCGCAGGTTCTCGAACTCGTTGTACTTGCCGACCGCGGCGAACGCGATGCGGTCGTAGATCTCGCTGATCTTGTGCAGGGCGCGGGAGTAGTTCTCCGCCACGAACAGGATGCCGTCCGCGTAGGTCAGCACGACCACGCTGCGGCCGCGGGCGATGCCCTTGCGGGCATAGTCGGCCCGGTCCGCCATGGCCTGCTGCGGCGACACATAGAAGGGCGTCGTCACCGTGGAGTCCTTTTCGTCGGAGCCGGTCTCGAAGGGTCGGCTGGTCGGGTCCTCGACATCGGGGTCACGTCAGCGGCGCGGTCGGGCCGTTGGGGTCGTCCATCCGGGCGTCGACCACGGTGCGGACGATCTCGCCGACCTCCTCCGAGGTGAGCCGGCGGATGCCGTCCTCGGTCACCAGGGTCACCACCGGGTAGATCCGCCGGGTCAGGTCCGGCCCACCGGTGGCGGAGTCGTCGTCGGCCGCGTCGTAGAGCGCCTGGATGCACACCGTCACGATGCCCTCGGCGTCCAGGCCGGGGCGGTACAGCTTCTTCAGCGCGCCGCGGGCGAACAGCGAGCCCGAACCCACCGAGTGGAAGCCGTGCTCCTCGGATCGGCCACCGGTGATGTCGTAGCTGAAGATCCGCCCGGTCCCGCCGTCCACGTCGAAGCCGGCGAACAGCGGCACCACCGCGAGGCCCTGCATGGCCATCCCGAGGTTGCCGCGGATCATCTGCGACAGTCGGTTGGCCTTGCCCTCGAGGGACAGCGTGGTGCCCTCGATCTTCTCGTAGTGCTCCAGCTCGACCTGGAACAGCCGGACCATCTCGACCGCGAGGCCGGCGGTGCCGGCGATGCCCACGACCGAGTACTCGTCGGCCGGGAACACCTTCTCGATGTCCCGCTGTGCGATCAGGTTCCCCATCGTGGCGCGCCGGTCGCCGGCCATCACCACGCCACCGTCGAACGTCGCGGTCACGATCGTCGTGCCGTGCGGCGCCTCGATCGTCACGGGCTGCACCGGAGGCGTCCTACGCGCGGGCAACAGTTCGGGCCGGTAGGCGTCGAGAAATTCGGCGAACGAGGACGACCCGGGGGTCAGGAAGGCAGCCGGTAGACGCCCGGTGCCACGAGTGTTGGCTTCCACACGATCCCTTCCACATAGGTTGCGGCCCGGCGCAACGCGTCGGGTCGATCCTTGAACATGCCCAGTGCGGCATTGCAGTTGAAGCAGAGTACGGCTCGGACCCTACCGGTTTCGTGATCATGATCGACGTGTTCGAGCTTGGTGGACTGACAGATCGGACATACGCCCATTTGGTCGGCCGTCATGCGCTGCACGTCGGCCTCGGTGAGGCCGTATTTGCGCATGAGATGCCCGGCGCGACCGTCGACTTTACGACACGGCTTACAACGCGCTGCGAGACCGTCCCATTGTCGGGAACTTTTATGCCACTCGGAATGCGGTTTGATCTGTTCACATTTCGGACAGCGCTTATGACCGTCCGGTACATCAATCTTCGGACGGACCTTGAACCCCGCGCGCTCGCGCCGGGCGCGATAGGCGTCCGCGTCGCGCTTGCGAAAGCACACACGGCAATACCATGAAAGCCCGTCAGGATTCCCCGCGCTGCGCCTGAAATCCTGAGCAGGCTTCCAAGCCTTGCAATCAGGGCATTCCTTGCCCGATTTCAAATCGGACATTTAGTGCTATTCCCCACCTTTCTGCACAAAGCCCCGCACGAATTCCTCGGCGTTCTCCTCGAGGACCTCATCGATTTCGTCCAATACCGAGTCGACGTCGTCCGTCAACTTCTCGTGTCGTTCCTGCACGTCGGACTGCGCTTCGGCAGTGGTCTCCTCGACCTCTTCCGAGCGCTTAGTCGCGCGCTGTTGTCCGCCGCTGTCCTTAGTGGCCATGTCACTCACCCCACCTTGTGATCATTTCCTTGAACCGGTGCCTATCCATTCCCCGGAGCATCCACACCCCCGATCCCGAAGGATCGGGGGTGTAAGTGCCAACGAGTGTCGGATGCCAGGTGTTCCGGAAGGGGATTTATCCGTTCGTTCGCTTTGTTCCCGCGAACGAACGAGGTCACCCACCCGTGAGGGCGCGGACCAGATCCTCGGCTGTGCGACAGCGATCGAGCAGGTCCTTCACGTGGGCCTTCGTCCCGCGCAGCGGTTCCAGGGTGGGTACCCGCTGGAGCGAGTCCTGACCCGCGACATCGAAAATCACCGAGTCCCACGACGCGGCCGCGACCTCGTCGGCGTACTGCTCCAGACATCGACCGCGGAAGTAGGCCCGGGTGTCCTCCGGCGGCAGGTGCACGGCGCGCTGCACCTCGGCCTCGCCGGCGATCCGCTCGAAACGGTCCTCCAGCTTGTTGTACAGGCCCTTGTCCGGCCGTACGTCCGCGTACTGGAGGTCGACCAGGTGCAACCTCGGCGCGTCCCAGTCCAGCGCGTCCCGCTGCCGGTAGCCCTCCAGGAGTTGCAGCTTGGCCACCCAGTCCAGCTCGCGCGCGAGCGACATCGGATCGGCCTCCAGCCGGGCCAGCACCGACTCCCAGCGGTCGAGCACGTCGGTGGTGTCCTCGTCCACGTCCTTGCCGAACCGGTTCTCGACGTACTTGCGGGCCAGCTCCAGGTATTCGAGCTGGAGCTGGATCGCGGTCAGTTTTCGGCCGCTGCGCAGCGTGATCAGCTGCTTGAGGGTCGGGTCGTGGGAGACCTCGTGCAGCGTGCGCACGGGTTGGTCCACGGTCAGGTCGTTGCCGAGGAAACGATCCTCGATCATCGACAGGACCAGCGCGGTGGTGCCGAGCTTGAGGTAGGTGGACACCTCGGACAGGTTGGCGTCGCCGATGATCACGTGCAGGCGCCGATACTTCTCGGCGTCCGCGTGCGGCTCGTCACGGGTGTTGATGATCGGCCGCTTGAGCGTGGTCTCCAGGCCGACCTCGACCTCGAAATAGTCGGCCCGCTGGCTGATCTGGAAGCCGTGCGCGGAGCCGTCCTGGCCGATGCCCACCCGACCCGCGCCGCAGATCACCTGCCGGGAGACGAAGAACGGGGTCAGGTGTCGGACGATGTCGGCGAACGGCGTGGCGCGCTGCATGAGGTAGTTCTCGTGCGTGCCGTAGGACGCGCCCTTGTTGTCGGTGTTGTTCTTGTACAGCAGGATCTGCTGGCCGCCGGGCAGCTCGCCGGCCCGGCGGGCGGCCTCGGCCATGATCCGTTCGCCGGCCTTGTCCCAGATCACCGCGTCGCGCGGGTTGGTGGTCTCGGGCGCGCTGTACTCCGGGTGGGCGTGGTCGACGTAGAGCCGAGCACCGTTGGTCAGGATCACGTTGGCCAGACCGACGTCCTCGTCGGTCAGCTGGCTGGAGTCGGCCAGCTCGCGCGCAAGGTCGAATCCGCGCGCGTCGCGCAGCGGATTCTCCTCCTCGAAGTCCCAGCGGGCCCGCCGGGCCCGCTGCATCGCTGCGGCGTACGCGTTCACGATCTGGGAAGACGTCAACATCGCGTTGGCGTTCGGATGACCGGGTACGGAGATCCCGTACTCGGTTTCAATGCCCATCACACGCCGGACGGTCATGCGACCCCCTCGTCCCTCACCCGGCCGGTACCCGATTCACACTCTCCGTGATCCGGGTACACCCTGGTCATGCTGCCGAGCCTATTGCCGTTGGATTGCCTTGGGGATACGGCCGGAACTATTGCCCTGTGCGGAAATGTCGTCCCGGCACGGCGCCGCGGCCCGTGTTCGACCTGAACACGGGCCGCGGTGTCGGTGGTCAATCGGTACTCGTTCGGGATCAGAGGTACTGACCGGTGTTGGCCACGGTGTCGATGGAGCGCCCGGCCTCGTCGCCCTGCTTGCCCGAGACCAGAGTGCGGATGTAGACGATCCGCTCGCCCTTCTTGCCGGAGATCCGTGCCCAGTCGTCGGGGTTGGTGGTGTTGGGCAGGTCCTCGTTCTCCTTGAACTCGTCGACGCACGCGGCGAGCAGGTGGGCCACCCGGATGCCCTTCTGGCGGTGCTCCAGGAAGTCCTTGATCGCCATCTTCTTCGCGCGACCCACGATGTTCTCGATCATCGCGCCGGAGTTGAAGTCCTTGAAGTACAGCGTCTCCTTGTCACCGTTGGCGTAGGTGACCTCCAGGAAGCGGTTCTCGTCGTTCTCCGAGTACATCCGCTCCACGGCGACCTGGATCATGCCGGTGACGGTGGCGGCCCGGTTGCCGCCGTGTTCCGCCAGGTCGTCGTCGTGCAGGGGCAGCGAGACCTTGAGGTACTTGGCGAAGATGTCCTTGGCCGCCTCGGCGTCCGGACGCTCGATCTTGATCTTCACGTCGAGCCGACCCGGTCGCAGGATGGCCGGGTCGATCATGTCCTCGCGGTTGGAGGCGCCGATCACGATGACGTTCTCCAGGCCCTCCACGCCGTCGATCTCGGACAGCAGCTGCGGAACGATGGTGTTCTCCACGTCCGAGCTGACGCCCGATCCTCGGGTGCGGAAGAGCGAGTCCATCTCGTCGAAGAAGACGATGACGGGCGTGCCCTCGCTGGCCTTCTCCCGAGCACGCTGGAAGACCAGGCGGATGTGCCGCTCGGTCTCGCCGACGTACTTGTTGAGCAGTTCGGGGCCCTTGATGTTGAGGAAGTAGCTCTTGCCCTGTTCGTTGCCCTGGGCCTCGGCGACCTTCTTCGCGAGCGAGTTGGCGACCGCCTTGGCGATCAACGTCTTGCCGCAGCCGGGAGGGCCGTAGAGCAGGATGCCCTTGGGCGGGCGGAGCTCGTGCTCCTTGAACAGGTCGGGGTGCAGGTAGGGCAGCTCGACCGCGTCCCGGATCATCTCGATCTGGTTCCGCAGACCGCCGATCTTGGTGTAGTCGATGTCCGGGACCTCTTCGAGGACCAGTTCCTCGACCTCGCTCTTGGGAACCCGCTCGTAGACGTAGCCCGATCGGGAATCGAGCAGCAGCGAGTCCCCCGCCCGCAGCGGGGAGTCCAGGAGCGGTTCGGCGAGGCGCACCACGCGCTCCTCGTCGGTGTGCCCGATGACCAGCGCTCGTTCGCCGTCCTCCAGCAGTTCCTTGAGCATCACCACGTCGCCGACTCGCTCGAACTCCATCGCGTCGACCACGTTCATGGCCTCGTTGAGCATGACCTCTTGGCCACGCCGGAGTTCGTCGAGTTCGATGTTGGGGCTGACGTTCACCCGGAGCTTGCGCCCGCCGGTGAAGATGTCCGCCGTGCCGTCCTCGTTGGCCTGTAGGAACACGCCGAACCCCGAGGGGGGTTGGGCGAGTCGGTCCACTTCCTCCTTGAGGGCCACGATCTGGTCGCGGGCCTCCCTCAAGGTCGCGACCAATCGCTCGTTCTGTGTGGTCATGCCGGCCAAGGACGCCTGAAGATCGACGACCCGCTCCTCGAGCAAACGGCTCTGGCGCGGTGAGTCGGCGAGCTTGCGACGCAGGACGGCGACTTCCTGCTCTAGAAAAGAAACCTGGCTTACGAGGTCGTCCGTACCCCGAGCCGGCCTCCCACCACGGTTCATGTCGTCGTCGTGGACTGCCACGGCCCTCACCTCCTCCTGGGAGCTGCGACGTCTCCGACCCTACCTACGGCAGGAGGGGTTGAAACCCCTTGATCAGCAAGACTGTCCGGGCGTGTCCGATCTTCACCCGTGCGATTGCCCCCACGCTTGTGAGGATCAGATACCCACCTCATCACCTCCGGAAGCAGGCGCGAGTAGGGTCTGTCGGGCGCGTGTCGATACGAATCGGTGAAGAGTGAGGCCCCATGTCCGCAGAAAACGAACCCCTCGAGGTCTGGATCGATCAGGATCTCTGCACCGGGGACGGCATCTGCGTCCAATACGCGCGAGAGGTCTTCGAGCTGGACATCGACGGATTGGCGTATGTCAAGGGTGCCGACGACGAGCTGCGCACCGAGGTGGGAGCGGTGGTCCCGGTGCCCGGGCCGCTGCTCGCGGAAGTGATCGACGCCACACGCAAGTGTCCGGGCGAATGCATCCACATGCGTCGGGTTTCCGACGGTGTCGAGGTGTATGGACCGGACGTGGCCTGAATTCCGCTTCGTACACTGGTGTCTGGCGACGCGTCAGATCCGCTGGGCACCGAGCGGGTCGAGTCGCCAACGGAGCGTTCCGGCAACGTCGGGGCAGCAGCGGGGGCCGTCCGGGACGGACCAGCTCAGGGTACTGGCGGTGATCGTGTCGCCGCTGCGGGTGACGTCGCTCACCAGGAGGCCCTCGTCGGTGTCGAGCAGGGTGGCCACCAGTCGGGGTGGGCCGGTGTCGGCGTCGACGTAGGCCAGCAGTGCCGCGGGCGGGCTCCCGGAGCCGGCCGCGCACTCGACTCGAACCACGGTGGGACCGGTCGGGTCGGTCAGCACGCCCCTGGTCCGCGTTCCGACGCCCGGGCAGTCGAGCGGGAACACGACGTTCGCAAGCTCCGCCTCGGTCGGGCCGCCGCCGGTTCCACTGCGGCTGCCGGCGAGGGGCACGGTCTGGGCGGCTTCGGGGGCACGGATGAGCGGTTGCCCCTGATTCGACGTGCTCGCGCTGTTCTCGCCCGGTTGTATGGTGCGCGGCGCGGCCGGCGGGTCCTGCTGGTTGGGGCGGTGCCTGGCCGGTGCGGTGACGCCCGGCACGCCGCCGTCGAGTGAGGCCGCGGCCCAGATCACCAGGCCGGTGCCGACGACGAAGACGAAGACTATGGCCGCGGCGGCGAAGGCTATGCCGTTGCGGACGTCGGGGGCCTCGATGTGCCTGGGCACGGAGTCGGGTGGTGCGTCGGTGGTCACGAGCCCACGGGTACTGTCGCCGCGCGCGGGCCGGGTTTCGAAGTGATCGTCCGCCACGGTGGACGACCCTATGCGGCGGGCCGGGCCCTGGTATAGAGTCCCGGCCCGCCTTGTCTCAACCATTGCCTGACGATGGGTCAGGATTCGAGCGGGGCACCGGTTTCCGCGCCTGGGCCGGCGTAGTCGTCGCCGTAGGAGCCCTTGGACGGGCGGCGCCGGCGCAGCGGCGGCTCGACCCCGTCGGCGAGGCGCCGGGCGGTGACGAGGAAGCCGGTGTGGCCGATCATCCGGTGGTCGGGGCGTACCGCGAGACCTTCGACGTGCCAGGAGCGGACCATCGACTCGAACGGCTGCGGCTCGGTGAAGCAGTTCATCACGCGCATGGTCTCCACGGTGCGCGAGAGCTGCGTCGTGGTGGCCACGTAGCAGCACACCAGGCCGCCGGGGGCGAGCGCCTTGTAGACCGCGTCCAGGCATTCCCAGGGCGCGAGCATGTCGAGGATCACCCGGTCGACCCCGGTCTCCACGAGGTTGTCCTGAAGGTCGCCGACGGTGAGCTTCCACGCGGGGTGGGGGGCGCCGAAGTAGCGCTCGACGTTCTTGCGGGCGATGTCCGCGAAGTCCTGTCGACGTTCGTAGGAGGCGAGCTGCCCGGTGTCGCCGATGGCGCGGAGCAGGAAGGTGCTCAGCGCGCCGGAGCCGACGCCGGCCTCGACGACGCGGGCGCCGGCGAAGATGTCGGCCATCGCGAGGATCTGGCCGGCGTCCTTCGGGTAGATCACCGCGGCACCGCGGGGCATGGACAGGACGAAGTCGGGGAGCAGAGGTCGCAGCGCGAGGTAGTCGGTGTTCCCGGTGGACCGTACGACGGTCCCTTCGGGAGCGCCGATCAGCGCGTCGTGTTGAAACGAGCCCTTGTGGGTGTGGAACGCCTTGCCCGCTTCGAGCGTGAAGGTGTGGTGGCGGCCCTTGGGATCGGTCAGCTGAACCTGGTCCCCGACCTGGAAGGGTCCGCGCCTGCGCGCGGCACCGGTCGGTTCGGACATGGGGGTCAGCCTAGTCGGTCGTGGGCGACGCTCCGACGCGTGGGTACGGGCCCCGTGGGGGTCAAACCCGGACTCGGTTGCATAGCATCTTGGACGTGACTGATTCGAGCAGGCCGCAGGGACGCAGGATGCGGCAGGACGAGGCCCCGCGCCGGGAACCCAGGCGTGGCCTGCTCATGGGGCGCCCCTTCGGGGTGCCGGTCTACGTCGCGCCGACCTGGTTCGTGATCGCCGCGGTGATCACGGTGTTGTTCGCGCCGACCTTCGAGAGCCTGTTCCCAAATCTGGGTCCGTGGCGGTTCGTGTTGTCGTTCGGCTTCGCGGTGCTGTTGTACGTGTCGGTCCTGGTGCACGAGTTGGCGCACGCGGTGACGGCGCTGCGGCTGGGCCTGCCGGTGCGGCGGATCACCATCCAGTTCCTGGGCGGGGTGTCCGAGATCGACAAGCCGGAGACGGCCCGGCACGAGTTCCTGGTGTCGGCGGCGGGTCCGGCGTTGTCGCTCGGGCTCGGTGGTGGGTTCTGGGTGATCGGCCTGGCCTTGGACGTGGACACGTTGGCGGGGCGGATGGTCGCGTTGCTGGCGGTGTCCAACCTGCTGGTGGCGGCGTTCAATCTGCTGCCGGGGCTGCCGTTGGACGGTGGCCGGATGTTGCGGGCGGTGGTGTGGCGGGTCAGCGGGCGGCCGTTGACCGGCACGATCGCCGCGTCCTGGGCCGGGCGGGTGCTCGCCGTGGTGGTGCTGGTCGCGGCGGCGGTGTGGTCGCTGGGGGCGGACGCGGGGGCGCGGACGTACACGCTGATCTTCGGTGCCCTGGTGGCCGGATTCATGTGGGCGGGCGCGGTGCAGTCGCTGCGCGCGGAGCGGCTTCGGGAGCGGTTGCCGGAGTTGCGGGTGCGGTTGTTGACCCGGCGGGCGATTCCGGTGGCGGCGGATGTGCCGTTGTCCGAGGCGCTGCGGCAGGCGCACGAGGAGGGCGCTCGGGGGTTGGTGGTGGTGGACCGGGGTGGCGAACCGGTGGGGCTGGTGCGCGAGGCCGCGGTGTTGGCCACGCCGGAGCATCGCCGGCCGTGGGTGGCGGTGGGGCCGTTGGCGCGGGATCTGGTGCCGGGGATGAGGGTCGGCGCGGATTTGGCCGGGGAGGACTTGTTGGTGGCGATGCGGGCGGTGCCGGCGAGTGAGTACCTGGTGGTGGAGCGGGACGGCGGGGTGTACGGGGTGCTTTCTCGGTTGGATGTCGAGCATGCGTTTTTGGCCATGATGCGGGGTTGAGGGCAGGGTTTTTCGGCCTCACTCGCCGGCCGGGCTACTCGGCCTCGAACGCCGGCCGGGCCGGGTGGATCGAGCGCCGGCCGGCTGAGGTGGATCGCGCGGTGGAAGTGGCGGCTTCGGGCTTTTGGCCTCGGGCCGGCCGGGCCGGCGTGGGTCAGGGGGTTGGGGTGACGGTGATGGTGTAGCGGCCGTCTCTGGTGGTGGTGATTCGGGCCGTGTTGTTGTGGGTGTCGGTGTGGGTGCGGCCAGGGCCGGTGACGCGGATGGTCGGGGGCTTGGCGTAGACGTCCTTGGGGAGGGCGATCTCGGTGGGGCCGTCGGCGCCGCGGCGGGTGGTGAAGGTCAACGTGTAGGTGCGGGTGTCCGGGTCGTAGCGGTAGCTCTCCGGGTTGCCGGCCACGGCGCGCGCGTAGGGCTGCACGAGGAGTTTGTTGTTGGGCTTCATCCGGCCGGCGGCGTCCAGGGTGCAGTAGCCGCCGCCGTTGCACCATTGCCAGCCGGCCCAGCCGCCGGCGAACCGGTCCATGGCCGCGGTCATGCGCTTGTAGAACAGCGGGATGTTGGGCAGCGATTGGTCGGGCGGGCCCCACTCCCCCACGATCACCGGGAGCTTGTTCGCCTTGGGGTAGGCGCTGATCGCGGCCTCGTAGTTCTCGATGAAGCCGCCGTCGGGGTCGTAGTCGGCGCCGGTCTCCATCGCGCTCTCGTAGAAGTGCGGTGCGTAGGCGACCTTGTCGTCGGTGATCGGGCCGAGCGCGGTGGGCAGTCCGAGGCCGACCACGGGGGTGGGTTCGACGAGGATCCAGTTGCGTCGGTCGACCAGGCGGATCGCGTCGGTGAGCCGGTTCCAGGTGTCGGTGATCTGCGTCGATTCGAGCCGGGCGGCGGCGGTGGGGATGTCCTCGCCGTCGCGGAAGCGGCCCATCGGCTCGTTCATCAGGTCGTAGCCGAGCACGGCGGGGTGTCGGCCGAAGGTCGCGGCGACCTTGATCCACATCGCGGCGTGTGCGCGCTGGAGGTCACGATCCCCGTACAGGTGGTCGAACGCGGCCTGCACGCCGGGCGTGTAGTACTCGGCGAACCAGTCGCCGGGCACCGGCTCGTAGGGCAGGCCCTCGTCCCGGGTGGTCCATTCCGGGTTGCCCCGGTGGTCGTTGAAGTACGGCCCGTAGATGTCCTGGTGAGCGTCCAGGACGACCTTGATCCGGTACTTGTCGGCCCAGCCCAGGATCCGTTCGATCCGGGCCGGGTAGTCGCGGCTGTACCGACCGGGGCGCGGCTCCAGGTCGTCCCAGAAGAAGAGCACCCGGGCCAGGTTGAAGCCGCGTTCGGACAGTTCGCGGAACTGGGTCTCGGTGACGTCCTTGAACGCGTCCGCGCCGCGGTGGTCCTTGTCGCCGATGTTGAAGCCGCGCCACTGGGTCGCCCGGCCGCGCTCGTCGGCGATGAAGGTGCGATCGCCGACGGTGACCTTGTCCGGCGTGCGGCCGGGCCGGTCGCCGTGCGCGTACGCGGGCGCGGGCAGGCTCGCCAGGAGCAGGCCGGCGGCGATCGCGGCGGCGTGCGTGCGGGGGCGGGTGAGGACGCGCATGGGGCCTCCGTCGAGGTACGAAAGGGGTGCCTGGGACTCGCGGTGCCGGGACTCTACTGACCGGTAGCGGCGATTGACAGGGGTGTTCGCCCCTCGCGCGCACAGGGTGTCCCCCCGCGCGCTTAGGGTGGTCGGCATGAGCGTCAGCCCCTCCGAAACCACCTCCGCCGAGGAGTCCCTCCTCGCCGAGCCCGCCGTCGAGACCGCGAGCGTCGTGGTGCCCGCCCCGGCCGGCGAACGGGCGCCGCGGCCGCCGGTGTCGCTGTCGCCGTCCCGGGCGGCGGACTTCATGCAGTGTCCGCTGCTGTATCGGCTGCGGGTGATCGACAAGCTGCCGGAGAAGCCGAGTGCGGCGGCAACCCGCGGCACGGTGGTGCACACCGTCCTGGAGCGCCTGTTCGACCTGCCCAGCGGCGAGCGCACCCCGGAGCGGGCGTTGGCGATGGTACGGCCGGCGTGGGACGAGTTGTCGGCCGAGCGCCCGGAGCTGGCCGAGTTGTTCGGCGAGGATGTCGCGGGCCTGGACACGTGGTTGCGGGACGCGGACAAGCTGGTCGAGCGCTACTTCACGCTGGAGGATCCCAACCGCCTGGAGCCGGCCCGCCGCGAGCTCTACGTGGAGACGACGTTGGACGACGGCTTGGTGCTGCGCGGGATCGTGGACCGCCTCGACGTGGCTCCGGCGGGCGATCTGCGGGTGGTGGACTACAAGACCGGCAAGGCGCCGTCGCCGATGTTCCAGGACAAGCCGCTGTTCCAGATGAAGTTCTACGCGCTGGTGTTGTGGCGCCAACACGGGCGGGTGCCGCGCCGGTTGCAGCTGGTCTACCTGGGCAGCGGCGACGTGATCACCTACGACCCGGACGAGGGCGAGTTGTTGGCGGTCGAGCGCAAGCTGCGGGCGCTGTGGCAGGCGATCGACCTGGCCACCCGGACGGGCGAGTGGTTGCCCAGGAAGTCCAAGTTGTGCGGGTGGTGCGATCACCGCGAGGTGTGCCCCGAGTTCGGTGGCACACCCCCGGTGTATCCGCTGCCGGTGGTCCCGGCGTAGGTCCCCTTCCGAGGACGGGGCCGGCGGCGGCTCGAACCGGCGGCCCCGGTCCCGGTCAGATCGCGCCGGGGCGGACCAGGCCGCTCTCGTAGGCGTAGACGGCGGCCTGGACCCGGTCGCGCAGACCCAGTTTGGTCAACACGTGGCCGACGTGGGTCTTGACCGTGGTCTCGCTGACGTAGAGTTCGGCGGCGATCTCGGCGTTGGACATGCCGCGCGCGACCAGCCGCAACACCTCCACCTCGCGTTCGGTGAGCATCGCGAGCGTGTCGGGGGTGGGGTCCTCCGCGGAGGGCAGGCGCGCGGCGTACATGTCCAGAAGACGTCGGGTGATGCTCGGGGCGAGTAGCGCCTCGCCCTCGGCGATCACCCGGATCGCGGTGACCAGGTCGTCGGCGGGCACGTCCTTGAGCAGGAAGCCGCTCGCCCCCGCGCGCAGCGCCTCCACCACGTACTCGTCCAGGTCGAACGTGGTGAGCACGAGCACGCGTGCGGTGTTCTCCCCGTCCCGGCCGGAGCCGGCGATCCGCCGGGTGGCCTCGACGCCGTCCATGCGGGGCATGCGGATGTCCATCAGCACGACGTCGGGCTGCAGGGCGCGGACCTGTTCGACGGCCTGTTCGCCGTCGGCGGCCTCGCCGACGACGGCGATGTCGGGCTCGGCCTCCAGGATCATCCGGAAGCCGGTGCGCAGCAGTGGCTGATCGTCGACCAGGATGACGCGGATCGTCATGGGCGGGTCTGCTCCAGTCGTTCGGGGGCGGCACCGTCCGGCGGGGCGGCGGTGTCGGCGGTGTTCGTGGCGGACAGGGGGATGCGCGCCAGGACCTCGAAGCCGTCCTGGGCCCGAGGTCCCGCGTACAGGCGTCCACCGTAGAGGGAGACCCTCTCACGCATGCCGAGCAGGCCGTGTCCGGTGCGGTCGCCGGTGGGCACGGTGCTGCCGCCTCGGCCGTCGTCGGCGACGCGCACCAGCAGTTCGCTGCGGCTGTAGCGCAGCAGCACCCGGGCCTCGGCGGGGCCGGCGTGCTTGAGCGTGTTCGTGAGGGCTTCCTGGACGATCCGGTAGGCCGCCAGGTCGATGCCCGGCGGGAGCGCGCAGGGGGCGCCCTCCAGGGACAGCTCGACCGGGAGCCCGGCCTCGCGGACCTGGGTGACCAGCGTGTCGAGTTGGTCCAGGCCCGGCTGGGGCGCGTTGTGGCCCTCGTTGGGGCCGCCCACCGCGTCGGTGCTGTCGCGCAGGATGCCGACCAGGCGGCGCATCTCCACCAGGGCGCCCCGGCCGGTCTGTTCGACCGCGGCCATCGCCTCCTTGGCCCGGTCCGGATTGCGCGTGACCATTCGCTGCGCGGCGGATGCCTGCACGGTCATCACCGAGACGTGGTGCGCGACCACGTCGTGCAGCTCGCGGGCGATGCGACCACGTTCCTCGGCGATCGCCGCGCGGGTGTCCGCCTCGCGGGTGCGCTCCAGGCGGTCGGCGCGGGCCTCCAGCTCCGCGGTGTAGGCGCGCCGGAAGCCGACGCTGCGGGCGAAGGCCCACACCGCGAACATCGCGGCCATGTTGGCGACCACGTCGAGGAAGACGATGTCGCTGTCGCGCATCACCAGCCACACGATGGTGGCGCTCTCGGTGAAGGCGAGCGCCGCTGCGGCGGGCACCCGGGAGCGGCCGACCGCGACCGCGTACAACGCGACGATCTGGCCGAGTCCGGCGCCGGCGGATTCGTACTGCGCGCCGGCCAGGATCAGCCCGGCGACGCTGACCCAGATCAGCACGCGCAGCGAGTGCGCCCCACGCCACAGCAGCGGGACGGCGGTGAGCAGCGCGAGCAGGATGCCCCACACGTCCGGTTCGCGCACGTCGCGCATGCCCAGTTCGTGGAAGTACAGGCCGCCCACGGCGAGGACCGACAGCAGCACCACCAGGGCCACGTCGAGCACGGTGGGACGCGGCCACGGTTGACGTGTGTCGCGGCAGAGTTCGTGGACGATGTCGGCGAGGCAGGCACGTGCTCGGGCGAGCCCGGGCAGGCATTCGCTGGGTCCGGGTCGGGCTGGGGTCCCGGCGGGGGTGTCCGGGTCGGGGGTCACGGCGCGCACACCCTTACGGTAGGGCCCCTGGTCGGGGGTTTTGACCCCCTGGGGGCCCGGTCTCGTCCCCTGGGAGGAGCGGTGGTGCGATCTCCTCCTCCGGGCGGAGTCGCGGTCCGTACTCAACGGTCTGGCGGGATCGGCAGGAGGATGCGGAGAACGCGAGGGACTTCCCTGAAGCCCTGCCCTTCCCGATCGCCAACACTGGACAACACACGGGGAACCCGGGAACGGGAACCTCGGGGCTGTACTACGGGGGTAGTACGGGGTCCGGACTCTCCGGGGTTCGGGCGGAGCACGGCCGACCTCTCGGCGGTCACGGGGACGGGGGAAACCGCCGCCGGGAGGTCGAGCAGGACCGACGGGGATGCAGTACGGGTCGGAGCACGGGGGCTCCGACACGGGGGTAACGCAGTACACGGGGAAACGTAATACACGGGGGAACGCAGTACACGGGGGAACGCAGTACGGGGGAAACACGGGGATGTGGGAGCGGGCGGGCCTTCGGGCCCGTCCGCTCCCGCCCGTTTGTGCCGAAAGGGCCGCCGTGCCGGGAGGCCCACCGACGGGCCGGCCCCTCGGCGTCTCGGGCTCAGCGTGCCACGCGGGCCCGGACCAGATCGCCCAGGAAGTCCAGGTCGACCTCTTCGAGCGATTCCACCACGGTGCGCGTCGGCGCGGACGGGATCGGCGTCATGCTGGGCACCGCCAGTACGACACAGCCGGCCGCCTCGCCGGAGGCGATGCCGGTGGGCGAGTCCTCGACGACCACGCAGGCCCACGGCTGCGCGCCGAGCCGGCGGGCCGCGGTCAGGTACGGGTCGGGGTGCGGCTTGGTATGGGCGATCTCGTCGCCGGCCAGGGTGAAGCTGAAGTGGTGGGCGCCGATCGAGGGCAGCACCGCGTCCACGATCACCCGTTGCGAGGCGGTGACCAGTGCGCAGGGCACGCCGGCCTCGTCGACCTCGGCGAGCAGCCGCTTGGCGCCGGGGCGCAGGTCCACGCCGTCGCGCAGTGCGGCGACCATGCCGGCGTTGATCCGGCGTTCGAGTTCGGCGGGCGCGACGTCGAGGCCGGAGACCGAGAGCAGGTAGGCGACGGCGGGCTCCATCGGGCTGCCCAGCAGGTGCTCGGCGTGCTGCGTGGTGAGGGTGAAGCCGAGGTCGGCCATGACGGCGGTCTCGGTGGCGAACCAGTTGCGTTCGGTGTCGACCAGGGTGCCGTCCATGTCGAACAGGACCGCCGCGAGGCCGTGGCCCGGGCGTGCTCCGGTCGTGGTCGTGAGCGCTGCCGTCATCGTGTGGCCGCCTCTCCCCCGGTGCGGGAAAGCATGGTGTGGATGGGGTTGGTGAATCTCCTCACGCGGGCTTCTCCAGGAGTTGGATCCGCCGGTTGGCACCGGCGGGTCCTCGATTGTGCGGCCCCGTCAGGCATTGGGCAACCGCCGAACGGGGTCGTATACGGAAACGATGACCGAAGCGGTCACGGCGAGTGGGTCGGCCAGCTTCGTGATCGCCGATCGCAGCCGGGCGGGGTCGGTGTGCCAGGCGCTGGGACCCATCGCCACGACGCCGGCGATCGCGGTGTGGTCGAGCGCCATGGTGAAGGTGACGCGCTCTCGCGCGCGCACGGTGAACCACGGCGCGAGCTTGGCGTCGATGCGTAGCTGTTTGTCCGGGTCGACCTGGAGCAGGTCGAGCGCGGGCACCAACTCGGCCAGATGTCCCGCTGTCGGTGCGGCGACCACCAGGGTGCCCTCGGCGGCCAGGATCCGGTGCAGTTCGGGCGGGTTGCGCGGGGCGAACACGTTGAGCACCAGGGCCGCAGCGCCGGTGCGCACCGGCAGCGGGCGCCATGCGTCGCACACCGCGGCGCCCATCCGCGGGTGGGCGCGGGCGGCCCGGCGCAGCGCGTATTTGGAGATGTCCAGGGCCAGTCCGTACCGGTTCGGCAGCGCGTCGAGCACGCGCGCGAGGTGGTGTCCGGTGCCCGCGCCGACGTCGACGAGGGTTCCGGGCGCCGGGCCCGCGCACGCGGCGATCAGCGCGTCGCCGATCGGGTCGTAGTGGCCGGCGCCGAGGAAGTCGACACGGGCGGCGACCATCGCGGCGGTGTCGGCGGTGCCCACCGAGCCCGCCCCGGTGAGCAGGTTGACGTAGCCCTGGCGGGCGATGTCGAAGGTGTGTCCGGCGGCGCAGCGCAGGCCGGCGGTGTCCCCCGCCAGGTCCGCGCCGCAGTGCGGACAGGCGAGGGTTTCCACGACGTCGCCGAGCATGTGCCTCGTTCGTGCCGCCGGCACGGCCGGGGCCGGTGCGGCCCCGGCCGTCGCCGGTATGGGTGGGTGGGGTGGGTCAGCGGGCGTTGAAGTAGTTCGCCTCGGGGTGGTGCAACACGATCGCGTCGGTGGATTGCTCCGGGTGCAGCTGGAACTCCTCGGACAGCTCGACTCCGATCCGCTCCGGCTTGAGCAGCTCGGTGATCTTGGCCCGGTCCTCCAGGTCTGGGCAGGCGCCGTAGCCGAGCGAGAAGCGCGCGCCGCGGTAGTGCAGCTTGAGCATGCCGTCCAGGTCGTTCGGGTCCTCGCCGGCGAAGCCGAGTTCGGCGCGCACCCGGGCGTGCCAGTACTCGGCCAGGGCCTCGGCGAGCTGGACCGACAGGCCGTGCAGTTCGAGGTAGTCGCGGTAGGAGTTGTCGGCGAACAGCTTCGCGGTGGCGTCCGACAGGCGCGGGCCCATGGTGGCGATCTGGAAGCCGACCACGTCGATCTCGCCGGATTCCTCCGGGCGGAAGAAGTCGGCCAGGCACAGGTGCCGGTCGCGGCGCTGGCGCGGGAAGGTGAACCGGGTGCGCTCGTGGCCGGCGTCGTCGAGGACGATCAGGTCGTCGCCCTTGGACACGCACGGGAAGTAGCCGTAGACCACGCCGGCGTCGAGCAGGTTGTCGGTGACGATCCGGTCCAGCCAGTAGCGCAGCCGCGGGCGGCCCTCGGTCTCGACCAGTTCCTCGTAGGAGGGCCCGTCGCCGCCGCGGGTGGGCTTGAGGCCCCACTGGCCCATGAAGGTGGCACGCTCATCCAGCCAGGAGGCGTAGTCGTTCAGCTGGATGCCCTTGACCACGCGGTCGCCCCAGAACGGCGGGGTGGGCACGGGGTTGTCGGTCGCCACGTCCGAGCGGGCGGGCATCTCCTCGGGTTCGGTCTCGATCACCTTGGCGGCGGCCACCTTGCGCCGGCGCAGCGCGGGCAGTTCGACGCCGGGCACGCCGCGCTTGACGCCCATCAGCGCGTCCATCAGGCGCAGCCCCTCGAAGGCGTCGCGGGCGTAGCGGACCTCGCCGGCGTAGATGTCGTACAGGTCCTCTTCGACGTAGGCGCGGGTCAGGGCGGCGCCGCCGAGGATGACCGGGTAGCCGGCGGCCAGGCCGCGGGTGTTCAGCTCCTGGAGGTTTTCCTTCATGATCACGGTGGACTTGACCAGCAGGCCGGACATCCCGATCACGTCGGCGCGGTGTTCCTCGGCGGCTTCCAGGATGGCCGAGACCGGCTGCTTGATGCCGATGTTGACCACGTTGTAGCCGTTGTTGGACAGGATGATGTCGACCAGGTTCTTGCCGATGTCGTGCACGTCGCCCTTGACGGTGGCCAGCACGATGGTGCCCTTGCCGTCCTCGCCCTCGACCTTCTCGATGTGCGGTTCCAGGTGCGCGACGGCGGACTTCATCACCTCGGCGGACTGGAGCACGAAGGGCAGCTGCATCTGGCCGGAGCCGAACAGTTCGCCGACGACCTTCATGCCGGCCAGGAGGGTGTCGTTGATGATCACCAGGGCGCTGCGCTCGCGCAGTGCCTCGTCCAGGTCCTCTTCGAGGCCGGCCCGCTCGCCGTCGATGATCCGGCGCTCCAGCCGCTCGTTCAGCGGCAGCGCGGCCAGTTCCTGGGCGCGGGTGGCCCGCACCGACTTGGCGTCGACGCCCTCGAACAGGTCCAGGAAACGCTGGAGCGGGTCGTAGTCCTCGCGGCGGCGGTCGTAGACCATGTCGAGGGCGACCTCGCGCTGCTCCTCGGGGATGCGCGCCATCGGCAGGATCTTGCTGGCGTGCACGATCGCCGAGTCCAGGCCGGCTTCGATGCACTCGTTGAGGAAGACCGAGTTGAGCACGATGCGCGCGGCCGGGTTGAGGCCGAAGGAGACGTTGGACAGGCCCAGGGTGGTCTGTACCTCGGGGTGGCGGCGCTTGATCTCGCGGATCGCCTCGATCGTCTCGATGCCGTCGCGCCGGGTCTCCTCCTGGCCGGTGCCGATCGGGAAGGTGAGCGCGTCGATGATGATGTCGGAGACCTTGATCCCCCACTCGCCGGTCAGGGCGGTGATCAGCCGCTCGGCGACACGCACCTTCCACTCGGCGGTACGGGCCTGGCCCTCCTCGTCGATGGTCAGCGCGACCACGGCGGCGCCGTGTTCCTTGACCAGCGGCATGATCCTGCGAAAGCGCGAGGTGGGGCCGTCGCCGTCCTCGTAGTTGACCGAGTTGACCACGGCGCGCCCGCCGAGCAGTTCCAGGCCCGCTTCGAGCACCTCGGGCTCGGTGGAGTCGAGCATGATCGGCAGCGTGGACGCGGTGGCGAGTCGACCGGCCAGGGCCTTCATGTCGGCGACGCCGTCCCGGCCGACGTAGTCGATGTTCAGGTCGAGCATGTGGGCGCCGTCGCGGGTCTGGTCGCGGGCGATGTCGAGGCAGTCGTCGTAGCGGCCTTCGAGCATGGCCTCGCGGAACGCCTTGGAGCCGTTGGCGTTGGTGCGCTCGCCGATGGACAGGTAGGACAGGTCCTGGCGGAAGGGCACCGACTGGTACAGCGACGCGGCGGCGGGCTCGTGCCGGGGGTTGCGGGGGGTCAGCTCGCGGCCGTGCACGCGCTCGATCACGGCCTTCAGGTGTGCGGGCGTGGTGCCGCAGCAGCCGCCGACCAGGGCCAGGCCGTATTCGCGGGTGAAGGTGTCGTGCGCGTCGGCCAGTTCCTCGGGGGTGAGCGGGTAGTGCGCGCCGTCCTTGGTCAGGATCGGC
The DNA here is from genome assembly GCF_000372745.1 of Embleya scabrispora DSM 41855. Classification (GTDB taxonomy): domain Bacteria; phylum Actinomycetota; class Actinomycetes; order Streptomycetales; family Streptomycetaceae; genus Embleya; species Embleya scabrispora. The sequence goes on from NZ_KB889667.1 coordinate 54,492, forward strand.
AGGCCCGCGTTGGGCATCGCGGTGACCCCGATGCCGGCGTGCTTGGCCAGGTGGCGCAGGTGCTCGCTCATCTCGACCGGGCCGGTGGCGCAGTTGAGCCCGATGAAGTCGATGCCCAGCGGTTCCAGGGCGGTCAGCGCGGCGCCGATCTCGGAGCCCATCAGCATCGCGCCGGTGGTCTCGACGGTGACCTGGGCGAAGATCGGCAGGTCGACGCCGGCCTTCTTCAGCGCGCGCTGCGAGCCGATGATCGATGCCTTGGTCTGCAGCAGGTCCTGGCTGGTCTCGATGAGCAGGGCGTGCGCGCCGCCGTCGATCAGGCCGGCCGCGTTGATTTCGAACGCGTCGCGCAGCGTGGCGAAGGGCACGTGGCCCAGGCTGGGCAGTTTGGTGCCGGGGCCGATCGAGCCGAGCACCCAGCGCGGGCGGTCGGGGGTGGAGTAGTCGTCGGCCACTTCACGGGCGATCCGGGCGCCGGCTTCGGCGAGCTCGTAGATGCGGTCCTGGATGTCGTACTCGCCCAGGTTGCCGAGGTTGGTGCCGAAAGTGTTGGTCTCGACGCAGTCCACGCCGACGTCGAAGTATTCCTTGTGCACGTTGCGCACGATGTCGGGACGCGTGACGTTGAGGACTTCGTTGCAGCCTTCATGGCCCTGGAAGTCGTCCAGGCTCGGGTCCTGAGCCTGGAGCATGGTTCCCATCGCTCCATCGGCGACGACGACGCGGGTGGCGAGTGCTTCGCGAAGCTGCTGCGGGGTGGCTGTCATGAGAATGCGTCTCCGATGGGTGCGACGGCTGTCGGCTTGCCCGGGTCCGTCGAGACGGCTCGGGCCAGAGCGCCAGCTTAATGCGATCCGCGCGCGGAGCCCGGTGGCGCGCGAGTGACGTCGCCCACTGGTCACCCAATGCTCACTCGCGCTCACCGGTGTGTTCGGGGTGCGTTTGCGGTTCGGTTGCCCGGCGGTGCCCGGATTTCACTGTGGGCGAAGTCGACGCGGGCGGGTCTGGCCGAGGGTGCCTCAACCCGTAATGTGGGGACCGTACAGCTCTCGCGGCCCCGGGGACGGGTGCCCGCGGCGCACGGATCCCGGCCCCGGCCGGAAGGAGGCACTGGGTGATCGAGCTCGACGACCTGCCCGAGCTGATCGACCCGGTCATGGTGGCCGCATTCGAGGGGTGGAACGACGCGGGCGATGCCGCTTCCGCCGCGATCGAGCACCTCGACCGGGTCTGGAAGGGCGAGGTGTTCGCGGCCCTGGATGCCGAGGACTACTACGACTTCCAGGTGAATCGTCCGACGATATGGCTGGATGGGGACGTTCGGCGGATCACCTGGCCCACCACTCGGCTGTCGGTGGTCCGGCTGGCCGAGCCTCGCCGCGACCTGGTGCTGGTGCACGGCATCGAGCCGAATCTGCGCTGGCGCTCGTTCTGCAACGAACTGTTGGGCTTCGCGCACGAGTTGGGCGTGGAGACGGTGGTGGTGCTGGGGGCGATGCTGGGCGACGCGCCGCACTCGCGGCCGGTCCCGGTCAACGGCACCACGTCGGACCCGGTGGTGGCCGCGAACGTGGGTCTGGAGCAGTCCCGGTACGAGGGGCCCACCGGCATCGTGGGCGTCTTCCAGGAAGCCTGCGCGCATGCGGGAATGCCGGCGTTGACGTTCTGGGCGTCGGTGCCGCACTACGTGGCGCAGCCGCCCTCGCCGAAGGCCACGCTGGCGCTGTTGCGCAAGCTGGAGGACTTCCTGGACGTGACCGTGCCGATGGGCGAGCTGGCCGAGGACGCGCGGGCGTGGCAGGTGGGGGTGGATCAGCTCGCGGCCGAGGACACCGAGGTCGCCGAGTACGTGCGCTCGCTGGAGGCCGCGCGCGACACCGAGGATCTGCCCGAGGCGTCCGGCGATGCGATCGCGGCCGAGTTCGAGCGCTATCTCAAGCGCAAGGGTGATCAGCCCGAGGGCTGATCGATCCGAGGGCTGATCGGGGCGCGGCCTGATCGGGGCGGGGGGGTGAGTGCGGCGCGGGGTGCTCAGGCCGAGCGGCGGCGCAGTTCCAGTGCCGCCAGGGGGATGAAGCCGCCGGGGCCGGGTTCGGCGGACGCGTCGGGGCCGGCGAGGCGGCGCAGCATGGCCAGGGCGATGCGTTCGCCCTGGGCCTTGGCCCGTTCCGCGAGCGGTCCGGCGAAGCCGCCGTCGACGCAGGCCCACCAGAGCTGGACCCAGCGGCCGAAGTGCCGGGCGGTCAGCGGTTCGGCGTGGTGCAGCACGCGGTGCACGGCGAACGCGTCGCCGCGGTACTCGGCGGTGCGCAGCAGGGCGCGCTCCCAGAAGTCGGTGATCCGGGGCAGGTGTGCCTCCAGGTCGGTGCCGGCGATCTCGGTGAAGTAGGCGCCGATCACCGGGTCCGCGAAGGCCGCGCCGTAGAAGCGGCGGAGCAGGGCGTCCAGGTCCGCGCGAGTGCCGATGTCGGCGCGGCCGGCGGCGGTCACGGCGGTGTCCGGGGGCGGCCCGTCCTGGTCGGGGGTCGTCCGCGGGGTGAGGTCCATCGGTCGTCGCCGGTCGCCGTGCATACCCACCACCTTAGGGCGCGGGCGGCGCGCCGACCCGGGCCGAACGGCCCGGGCGGGTGGGGTCCGTGGACCCCACCCGCCCGGTCTGTGCCGGAGCCGCCGTCCGCGCCGGTGGACGACGGGTCCGCTCGTGGTGTCGTGACCGGGCACCCCGGTGGGCCCGGCCACGACCTTGCGGTCACGAAGCGGTGAAGGCGGCCGCGTTCGTGGCCGCGTCCTCGGGGCTAGCCCAGGCCGCTGTGGATCGCGGACGCGAGTTCGCCGTTGGTGGTGTCACCGCTGAACTCCCAGAAGAAGGCGCCGCGCAGGTTCTGCGCCTTGGCCCAGCTCATCTTGGAGGTGACGGTGGCCGGGGTGTCGTAGCTCCACCAGTTGCTGCCGCACTTGGCGTACGCGGTGCCCGCGATGGTGCCGGTGCTGGGGCAGCTGCTCTTGAGGACCTTGTAGTCCTCGATGCCCGCCTCGTACGTGCCCGGGGCCGCGCCGGTGGCGGTGCCGCCGGGTTCGGCCTGGGTCACCCCGGTCCAGCCGCGGCCGTAGAAGCCGATGCCGAGCAGGAGCTTGCTCGCCGGGACGCCCTTGGTCTTGAGCTTGGCGATCGCGTCGGCGGAGTTGAAGCCGTCCTTGGGGATGCCGGTGTACGAGGTCAGCGGCGAGTGCGGGGCGGTCGGCCCCTTGGCGTCCCAGGCGCCGAAGAAGTCGTACGTCATCACGTTGTACCAGTCGACGTACGCCGAGGCGCCGCCGTAGTCCGCCGCGTCGATCTTGCCCGCGGAGGACGCGTCGGCGGTGATCGCCGCGGTGACCAGATTGTTCGCGCCGAACTTGGCGCGGGTGGCGGCGAGCAGCGTCTTGATCGAGGCCGCGCCGCTGGTGTCACAGGTCAGGCCGCACGCGTTGGGGTATTCCCAGTCCAGGTCGATGCCGTCGAACACGTCGGCCCAGCGCGGGTCCTCGACCAGGTTGTAGCAGGACTCGGCGAACGCGGCGGGGTTGGCCGCGGCCTGGCCGAAGCCGCCGGACCAGGTCCAGCCGCCGAACGACCACAGGATCTTGATGTTGGGGTACTTGGCCTTGAGCTGGCGCAGCTGGTTGAAGTTTCCGCGCAGCGGCTGCTCCCAGTTGTCGGCCACGCCGCTGACGCTCTGGTCGGCCGTGAACGCCTTGTCGTAGTCCGCGTAGGAGTCGCCGATGGTGCACTTGCCGCCCTGGACGTTGCCGAAGGCGTAGTTGATGTGGGTGATCTTGGCGGCCGAGCCGGACGTGACGATGTTCTTCACGTTGTAATTGCGGCCGTAGATGCCCCAGTTGGTGAAGTAGCCGAGCTTGACGGTGCTGCCGCCGGGGTTGCCCCCGCCGCCGGTGGTGTGCACGGTGACCGCGGCACTGGCCGGGCCGGTCTGGTCGACGGTGTCCCGGGCGACCACGCTGTAGGAGTAGTCGGTGCCCGCGGCCAGGCCGCTGTCGGTGTAGGTGGGCGTGGTGACGGTGGCGATCTTGCTGCCGCCGCGCAGCACGTCGTAGTTCTTGATGCCGTGGTCGTCGGTCGCCGCGGCCCAGGTCAGCTTGACGCCGTTGTCGGTGACGTTGCTCGCCACGGGCGCACCGGGCGCGGAGGGCGGGTTGTCGCCGGGGTTCGTGGGGCCCCCGTCGCAGGAGCCGCCGTTGATCTTGCATCCGGTGGGGTTGCCGGGGCCGGTGCCGTTGAAGCCGAAGGTCACCGACGCGCCGGGCCCGACCGTGCCGTTCCAGCCGACGTTCTTGGCCGAGTAGTGGTCGCCCGTGCGGGTGACGGTGGCGTCCCAGGACGAGCCGACGGCGGTGCCGGCGGGGAAGTCCCATTCCAGGGTCCACGAGGTGATCGCCGCGGTGCCGGTGTTCTTGATGGTCCAGCTGCCGCCGAAGCCGGAGCCCCAGTCGGAGGTCTTGACGAACGTGGCGGTGGTACCGGCGGCCTGTGCGGGGGACGCGAGGCCGACCATCGCTGCCAGGGGGAGCAGCAGGGCACTCATCATGGCGACAAGGGTGCGCCGGGACGGGGTGGTGCGTCGTTTGGTTCCTGTGCTCAAGGGTGCTCCTCGAGTGGGGCCAGACATACGGGGACGTGGCACCTCCCGGTGGGGAAACGATTCGACCGCCACCCCACCGCAGGTCCAGTGAGAGTAGGAAAGGTCTGGACCATGGGTCAATGGTCTGTACCAAAATGGTCTGGACCAACCACCCTGCCCGACGCCGGAAATGCCACACGCGGGCCCCGAAGGGCCCGCGTGGTCTGGGGCTTTGCCGAACTTGCCGAAATTTTCCGCGCGTTCGGCGGATGCGGCTTCAGCGTCGGGCGGGGGCGTACGGCGCGCCGGGTGCGGGCGCGGTGCCGTCCACGGCCGCGCGCCAGCGGTCGTGCAGCCACATCTGGGTGCGCCGGCGGGCGGCCCGTTCGTCCCATTGCACGTCGCGCTCGTAGGTCAGCACGGACAGGTCCCCGGCGAGCACCGCCCACGTGTAGAGCCCGTTGATGTGACGCGCGTTGACCCGCATACCGCTCACCGAGGCGGCTCGGCCGGCCGCGGTGCCGATGGTCTCGTCGTGCTGCGCGACCCACTGCACGGTCAGTCCCTCGGCGTGCAGCGGGTCCACGTGGTGCCAGAACGCCTCGGCGGCGGCGTGCGCCTCCTCGGTGCCGGGCAGCGGGCCCGGGCGCGGGCCGTCGAGCCGGGTCCAGCCCAGCAGCGTGCCGTCGGCGCGGTCCACCACCACGCTGGCGTGCGGCCCGCCCGGATGTGGGTGGGTGGCGGGTTGGTGGCGCACGACCACGACGGGGCGTTCGTCGTGCCAGGCGTAGTCGAGCGCCGTGAGTATCCAGGTGCGGGGTATCGACAGTCTGCACTTCGCCAGCAGAGCGGCGACGGCGGTGGTGACGTCGGTGTCCCTGCCGGGGAACAGGGTCATGGTGCGTCCTCGCGGTCGTGCGGGATTCGAACGGGGTCGGAGCGGATCAGGACGGTGCGGCGGCCGCGACGAACGCGGTGGGCTCGCGTACCGGGTCGGGACCGAGGGGCCAGGAGGCGACTTCGGCGCCGCCCGAATCCGCGAGCGTCGCCAGTTTGCCGCACACCTGTTCGGCGCCGCCGTCGAGGGTGAGCCGACCCCTCGACCGACGGGCGCTTCGGGCGGCGCGGTGTCGCGTCGGCGCGAGGGTGCTCCGGGCGTCGCCGGGGCGCGCCGATGCCCCGGGGGGCCCGGTCCGGGCGTGGTCTAAACCCCTGGCGTCCGCGATCAGTGCCGGGGCGTCGGCCGAGGGAGGCGGCGCACAGGAGTTCTCCATGAATTGGACCCTAACGATCGGCGGGCCGGATGAGAACAAGTTCCATCGCTTCCATACGCCACCGTACGGACATTTGCCCGTGGTTGGGCGAGCTCGCGCCCGGTCGGTGCTTCCGTTCGTGTGACGCGGGGCACGAACTTGAAGAAGCTTGTGTGCCGTTGGGCTAGGGTCCGGGCAACCCCGCTCGGGAAGGAGCGCGCGTGTCCTCCACCGTCGACACCGACCTGCTCGTCATCGGTGCGGGCCCGACGGGCCTGTACGCCGCCTACTACGCGGGCTTCCGGGGCCTGCGCACGGCACTGCTGGACTCGCTGCCCGAACCCGGTGGGCAGATCTCCGCGATGTACCCGGAGAAGATGATCTACGACGTCGCGGGTTTCCCCGCGATCAAGGGTCAGGACCTGGTGGACGCGCTGGTCGAGCAGGCCGCGCCGTTCGAGCCGAGCTACCTGCTCGGCCACCGCGCCGAGAAGTTGGCGCAGGACGACGACGGCGTCACGATCACCTGCGCGAGCGGCCTGGTGGTACGCGCCAAGGTGGTCCTGATCAGCGGCGGGATCGGTACGTTCAGCCCGCGCCCGCTGCCCGCCGCCGACGCGTTCACCGGCGACGGGGTGCGCTACTTCGTGCCGCGCCTGGCCGATCTGGCCGGGCTGGACGTGCTGATCGTGGGCGGCGGCGACTCCGCGTTCGACTGGGCCACCAGCCTGGAACCGGTCGCCAAGTCGATCACGCTGGTGCACCGCCGGGACAAGTTCCGCGCCCACGAGCACACCGTGCGCCGGGTGTTGGCCTCGACCACCGAGGTGATCACCTCCGCCGAGGTCACCGCGCTGCACGGAGATGGACAGGTGCGGGCCGCGGACGTGGTCGCCAAGGCCGACGGCGCGGTGCGCACCCTGCCGGTGCAGGCGGTGGTGGCCGCGTTGGGCTTCATCGCCGACCTGGGGCCGATGACGCACTGGGGCCTGGAGCAGCGCAAGCGGCACATCGTGGTGAACCAGGCGATGCGCACCAACCTGACACGGGTGTTCGCGGCCGGCGACATCGTCGACTACGACGGCAAGGTCAAACTGATCGCCACCGGGTTCGGCGAGGCGGCCACGGCGGTCAACAACGCGATGACCGTGGTCGACCCGTCGGCGCACGTCTTCCCGGGGCATTCCTCGGACGTGCCGTAGGGGGTGTCGGGCGGGGTATTGCCGGGCGGCGTTTCGGAGGACGATTTCCGGCCGACCCCGGCCGAAAAGCGGAATAGGCACTTGTTGGCTCGGCGGATGACTCGATAGGCTCACGCAGTCGCAGATATCGATCCATTGTTGTCGAAGGACGTCATGACGCTCGTGGTGCCGGTCACCGCCTCCACGCCCGGAGTCTCCTCCCGGCGCGTCGAGGCCGTCGCGCCCTGTGGCGCGGCCGTGCGCCGTCCGCGAACTCCCCTGTGTACCCGCCGGCATGTCGATTTCGGCCGCGTGCACAGTTCGGCCTGTCGCACCCGCTGATCCCCGCGGACCGGGCTGCTCCGCCGCCGGACGCTCGCCGGCGATCCCCGTGATCACCGGTCGGCCGTCCGCCCGCCGTTCCACGACCTTCCCCTCGATTCGCCGCGTCCCGCGCCGGCGCGATTCCTGACGCGCCTTTTGTGCCCGCGCCACTTTCGACGCCGCGCATTCGCGCGAATCGACGGTTGCCCCTGCCCGAAATCACGCGCACCGCCGCGTGAATTCGCCATGCCCGGAGATTCCCATGCGCTTTTCGGTATCCGCCGCCTCCGCCCCTCCTCGAAGACTGCGCCGCACCGCCGGCACCGGCGCCGCCGTGGCCGCCCTCGCGCTGCTGGCCGGCGCCTGCGACGGCGCGGGCGACAAGGCCGCGAACTCCGCCGAGGGCGGTCCGCCGCAGTCCGGCGGCACGCTCACCTTCGCGCTGGCCGCCGACCCCACGTGCCTGGACCCGCAGCAGTTCGGCGCGAACGCGAGCCTGAACGTGGGCCGCCAGATCGTCGACTCGCTGACCGACCAGGACGCCGGGACCGGCGAGATCAAGCCGTGGCTGGCCACCTCGTGGGAAGTGGACCCACAGGCCACCCACTTCACCTTCCACCTGCGTCCGGGCGTCACCTTCGCGGACGGCGCGCCGCTGGACGGCGCGGCGGTCAAGGCCAATCTCGACGGGGTGGTCGCGCTGGGCGCCAAGGCCACCATCGCGGGCAGCTACCTGACCGGGTACAAGGGCACCACCGTGCTGGACGCGACCACGGTGCGGGTGGAATTCGCCGCGCCCAGCGCCCAGTTCCTGCAGGCCACCTCGACCATGTCGCTGGGGCTGCTCTCCCCCGCCACAGTGGCCAAGACCGCCGAGCAGCGTTGCCAGGGCGATCTGGTCGGCTCCGGACCGTTCACGCTGCGCTCCTACAAGCCGAACCAGAGCGTGGAGTTGGCCAGGCGAACCGGTTACGCGTGGGGCTCCTCGCTGTTCGCCCACCCGGGCGAGGCGTACCTGGACAGGCTGGTGTTCAAGGTCGTGCCCGAGTCCGGCGTGCGCGCCGGCAGTTTGGAGTCCGCCCAGGTGGACGCGATCAGCGACGTGCAGCCGCAGGACGAGGGGCGGTTCGCCTCCGGGTACACCGTGCTGACCCGGCCCAACCCGGGCGTCGTGTTCAACCTCCAGGCCAATGTGTCCCGGCCCATCCTGGCCGAGGAAGCGGTCCGGCGGGCGATTCAAAAGGCGGTGAATCGGCCCGAGTTGGCGCAGACCGTGCTCACCTCCAAGTACAAGGCCGCCACTTCGCCGCTGGCCTCGGTCACCCCCGGCTGGGTGGACCTGTCCGCGCAGCTGGGCTACGACCCGGAGGGCGCCAAGCGGCTGTTGGAGGAGGCGGGCTGGAAGGTCGGTTCGGACGGCGTGCGGGTCAAGGACGGACGCCGGCTCAGCGTGGACGTGATCTTCGCGCCGCTGTTCAACGCCAGCCAGTCCGTCCTGGAACTGGTCCAGCAGGAACTGCGCAAGGTCGGCGTGGATCTGCGGTTGCGCAAGCTCGCCGCCGGTGAGCAGAACCAGGTGCAGAACTCGGGCGACTACGACTTCGCCTACTACAACGTCACCCGCTCGGACCCGGACATCCTGCGCACCCTGTTCAGCACCAGGACGGTCAACCGGCTCAAGATCGCCTCGGGCGATCTGGACACCGTGCTGGACGACCAGGCGCAGAGCCTGGATCCGGTGCAGCGCAACGCCAAGGTCGCCCAGGCGCAGCGGATCGTCGCCGACCGGGCGTATGTGATCCCGCTGTTCGAGTTGTCCCAGGTGCACGGGCTGGGCCCCAGGGTGCACGGGTTGAGTTTCGAGGCGTCCTCGCGCCTGCAGTTCCACGACGCGTGGGTGAGCAGCTGATGCGGCGCTATCTGGTGCGCCGGTTGTTGCAGGCGGTGGTGGTGCTGTGGGCGGCGTTCACGGTGTCGTTCATCGTGTTGTTCCTGCTGCCGGGCGATTCGTTGTCGATCAAGTTGGGCGGCTTGGAGGGCACCGCCACCCGGGAGCAGATCGACGCGGTGCGCGGCGCCAACGGTCTCGACGACCCGATCCACGTGCAGTACGCCCACGCGCTGGGCGACGCGCTCACCGGCGATCTGGGCACGTCGGCGCAGACGGGGGCACCGGTGGCGGGCACGATCGTCGACGCGCTGCCGCAGACGCTGCAGTTGACCGGTGTGGCGATGGTGTTGGCGGTGCTCGGCGGCGGTGGGGTGGCGTTGGCTGCGACGTTCACCCGGCTGCGGGCGCTGCGCCAGGTGTTGTTGTCGCTGCCGGCCATCGGGATCTCGATGCCGGGCTTTTGGGTGGGGTTGTTGCTGGTGCAGGTGGTGTCCTTCCAGTGGGGGCTGCTGCCGGCGATGGGCAACGAGGGCTGGGAGAGCGTGGTGTTGCCGGCGTTGACGCTGGCACTGCCGGCGGGCGCGATGGTCGCGCAGGTGCTGGCGAAGAGCATGACCACCGCGCTGGCCGAGCCGTACGTGGAGACCGCGCGAGCCAAGGGCGCGGGCCGAGTGCGGATCCATCTGCGGCATGCGCTGCGCAACGCCTCGCTGCCGGCGCTCACGCTGGCGGCGGTGGTGTCGGGGAACGTGCTGGTGGAGTCGGTGGTGGTGGAGACGGTGTTCTCCCGGGCCGGGATCGGCCGGCTGACGGCTGCCGCGGTGGACAACCAGGACGTGGCGATGGTGCAGGGCGTGGTGCTGCTCGCGGCGCTGGTGTTCGTACTGGTCGCGTTGGTGGTGGACCTGCTGTACCCGGTGCTGGATCCGCGGGTGGGAAGGGCGGTGTGACGATGGCGACCGGTTTCGCGACGGAGGTCTTGCCCGCCGCTCGTGGGCATGCGCGCTTCGTGCTGCGCCGTCCCGGGTTGTTGTTGTCGCTGGTGATGTTCGCGCTCGTGTTGCTCGCGGCGCTGTTCCCGGGGCTGTTCACCGACGACGATCCGCTGGTGGGCACGCCGCGGGAGAAGTTGCGGGGGCCGAGCGCGGAGCACCTGTTCGGGACGGATCAGCTCGGGCGCGATCTGTTCACCCGGGTGGTGCACGCCAGTTCGCTGTCGTTGCGGGCGACGTTCGTGGCGGTGGCGGTGGCGCTCGTGGTGGGCGGGTTGCTCGGGCTGGTGTCCGGGTTCTTCGGTGGGTGGCTGGACGACGTGGTGATGCGGGTGGTCGACGTGTTGCAGGCGATTCCGCGGCTGTTGTTGTCGCTGGCGTTGGTCAGCGCGCTGGGCTTCGGTACCACCAAGGTGGCGATCGCGGTGGGGGTGGCCAGTGTCGCGGGCTTCGCGCGGGTGATGCGGGCCGAGGTGTTGCGGGTGCGCTCGTCGGTGTACGTGGAGGCGGCGCGGGCGAGCGGGGTGCGGTCGGGCGGGATCTTGGCCCGGCATGTGTTGCCGAACGCGTCCGGGCCGGTGCTGGTGATGGCCGCGTTGGAGTTCGGCATCGCGATCCTGTCCGTGTCGGCGCTGAGTTTCCTGGGTTTCGGCGCGCCGCCGCCGACGCCGGAGTGGGGTGTGCTGGTCGCCGACGGGCGCAACTTCGTGGCCACCGCGTGGTGGTTGACCACATTTCCCGGCCTGGTGATCGCGGCGACGGTGCTGTCCGCGAACCGCATTTCGCGGGCCTTGGACGGAGAGCGGAGGCAGGATCGATGAGCGAGACGTGGCAGGGAGTCACCGAGGGCTCCCCACGAGGCGGGGTCGGGGGCGCCGGCGGGGCCGGGTCGGCGGGTTCGGATCGGGTGCCGGCCGCGGGCCGGGTGGGTGCGGATCGGGTGCTGGGTACCGATCGGGCCGCGGGCGGGCTGTCGGTGGTGGATGCCGCGCAGGCCCCGCTGCTGGACATCCGGGGGCTGCGCGTGTCGTACCGGACCTCGAACGGCCCGGTGGACGCGGTGACCGCCGCGGACCTGACCGTGGGGGCGGGCGAAGTGGTGGCCGTGGTGGGCGAGTCGGGCTCGGGCAAGAGCACCACCGCGCACGCGATCGTGGGGCTGTTGCCGACCGGCGGCCGAGTCGGTGCGGGTCGGGTGTTGTTCGAGGGCCGTGATCTGCTGACGTTGCGCGAGCGTGAACTGCGCGAGGTACGCGGGCGGTCGATCGGATTCATCCCGCAGGATCCGATGGTCTCGCTGAACCCGGTGCGTCGGATCGGCGATCAGGTGGCCGAGGCGCTGATCGTGCACGGCCTGGCCGGCGGCAAGCAGGCGGCCGAGCGGGCGGTGGCCGCGCTCGGCGAGGCGGGCCTGTCCGAACCTGCCACCAGGGCACGGCAGTTTCCGCACGAGTTGTCCGGCGGCATGCGTCAGCGGGTGTTGATCGCGATCGCGTTGGCCTGCCGGCCTCGGCTGGTCATCGCCGACGAGCCCACCAGCGCGCTCGATGTCACCGTGCAGCGGCGGATCCTGGATCACATCGACGAGCTCACCCACGCGCACGGCACCGCGATGTTGCTGATCACCCATGACCTGGGGGTGGCCGCCGACCGCGCTCAGCGGGTGGTGGTGATGTCCCGGGGCGCGGTGGTCGAGCAGGGGCCGGCGGCGCGGATCCTGACCGATCCCGAACACCCGTACACGCGGCAGCTGATCGGCGCCGCGCCGAGCCTGACCACCCGTCGGGCGCGGGCGCGTCCGGTGCGCGAACCCGTCCCGCGAGCCGAGCCGTTGCTGACCGTGTCGGGGTTGGTCAAGGAGTTCGCGTTGCCCAGGACCAAGGAGGGCGCCCGCACGCTGCGCGCGGTGGACGACGTCTCGTTCACGGTGCGCCGAGGTGAGACGTTCGCGCTGGTCGGCGAGTCGGGTTCGGGGAAGTCGACCACGGTGCGGATGATCCTGGGTCTGGAGGCGCCCAGCGCGGGCCGGATCCTGATCGAGGGACGGGACACGACCCGGCCCGGGCGCGCCGAGTTGCGCGCGCTGCGCCGACGCATGCAGTTGGTCTACCAGAACCCGTACGCCTCGCTGGATCCGCGTTTCACGGTGTCCGAGATCGTCGAGGAGCCGCTGCGCGCGTACCGGGTCGGCAGCCGGGCGCAGCAGCGTGCCCGGGCGGCGGCGTTGATCGATCAGGTGGCGCTGCCCGAGGGTGTGCTGCGACGCAGACCGGCCGAGTTGTCCGGTGGGCAGCGACAACGGGTGGCGATCGCCCGGGCGTTGGCGCTGGAGCCGGATCTGGTGGTGTGTGACGAGCCGGTGTCCGCGCTGGACGTCTCGGTCCAGGCGCAGATCCTGGAGTTGCTGGGAGGGCTCCAGGACGAGTTGGGGATCAGTTACCTGTTCATTTCGCACGACCTCGCGGTGGTGCGCCAGATCGCCGACCGGGTGGGTGTGTTGCAGGCCGGTCGGCTGGTCGAGAAGGGCGGTTGCGAGCAGGTGCTCTCGGCGCCGACGCACCCGTACACGCGCGAGTTGATCGCGGCCATCCCCGGGCGCCGGCGCCCGCAACCGTTGGGAGCGGTGTCATGAGGTTCGCGGTGTTCACCCTGGGTGCCAACGCCCCGCATGCGATCACCGGGCAGCGCGCTCCGGCGCACGAGCAGTTGGCGGAGCTGGTCGAGACGGCGGCGTTGGCCGAGGAGTTGGGCTTCGATGCGTTCGGGGTGGGCGAGCGGCACGGCGAGCCGTTCCTGTCCTCGGCGCCGCCGGTGATCCTGGCGGCGGTCGCGCAGCGCACCTCGCGCATTCGGTTGTTGACCACGTTGACCGTGATCAGTGTGCTGGATCCGGTCCGGGTCGCCGAGGACTACGCGACGCTGGACCAGTTGTCCCGGGGCCGGCTGGACCTGATGGTCGGCAAGGGCAACGACCCGCGGCACTTCCCGCTGTTCGGGCTCGCCGAGGACGACCAGTGGGAGCTGCAGGAGGAGAAGTTCGAGCTGCTGCGCCGGTTGTGGAGTGAGGAGAAGGTCACCTGGTCCGGGCGCTTTCGCAGTCCGCTGCACGAAGTAACCACCTATCCGCGGCCGTTCCCGCGCCCGGGTGGGCGGGCCCCGGTGATCTGGCACGGCAGCGCGACCAGCCGGGCGTCCACCGAATTGGCCGCGAAGTGGGGCGATCCGCTGTTCACCGCGAACGGCTTCCATCCGATGGCCAAGTACGCCGACCTGATCGAGCACTATCGCGAGCGGTGGGCGGCGTACGGGCGCGATCCGGCGGACGCGGTGGTCGGATCGGGCGCGGGTGGCTGCTACGTGGCGCCCACGTCGCAGGAGGCGCTGGCGCGATATCGGCCGTACTACGACGCGTTCGCCGGGTCGGTGGCGGCGCGGCACAATCGGTCGCCGTTCACGTCGTTGGAGGACAACATCGCCAACGGTCCGGCGCTGGTGGGCAGTCCGGCGCAGATCGTGGACAAGATCGGGCGCTACCACGCGGCCTACGGGCATCAGGTGCAGGCGATCGGGACGGAGGGGCTCGACGGTGCGGAACGGCGGGCGGTCCTGGAGCTGTTCGCGGGCGAGGTGGCGCCCGCGCTGCGTGCCGCGCTGCCCTCGCGGGTCTGGGAGCAGGCGGCCTGAACCCGCGGGCGGGTCGGGGGCGGCGTCGGGGTGTGGAGATCGGCGCGATCCTCTTGCGGGGACGTGTCCGGAGCGCGAATAATCCGAGCCATGGACGGCTGCGTGTGTCACGCGGGCCCCCGCCCGGGACTGCCGAGGGCGCGGGTCCTGATTGCCGTCCACCTCCTGGTTCGCCGACACATCGACTTCCTTCGCGTGTGCAGCGCGAGTTGTCGCTCGGTCTGAGTTCACGCCACCGGTCCGCCCGCATCCGGGTCGGACCGCGCCGTGCCGTGCCACCTCGACCGTTGCCACACTCATGACCTGCGCGAGGGAGACCCGTATGTCCACGACACCCCCGAAGGCCGCCGGACCGATCGACTTCCGCACCCACGGGCGCTACCGCGTCCGCCACTCCGGATCGCCGCTGCCGGGCCTGGAGACCATTCGCCCGCCGATGCAGCGCTTCCGTAGCCGGATCGGCGCCGGCTTCCGGGCCGAGGCCAACCGCTACCACCTCTACCTGTGCCTGGCCTGCCCGCGTTCGCTGCGGGTGGCCATCACGCGTGACCTCGCGGGCCTGGGCGAGGTGGTGGGGACCTCGCTGGTGGATCCGGTCCGGGACGGGCGCGGCTGGGCGTTTCGGGACGGGGACGGGCACGGCCTGGACCCCAACGGCGGGTTCGCGTTCCTGCGCGAGGCGTACGAGGCGACCGAGTACCACTACGACGGCCCGGTGACCGTGCCGGTGTTGTGGGACCGGTGGAGCGGACGCATCGTCAGCAACCACGCGCCGCACATCCTGCGCGACCTGGCCACCGGTTTCGGCGGCGGCCGGGCGCTGTATCCCGCGGAGCGGCGCGAGGAACTGTGCGCTTTGGACACCCTGTTCGAGGAGGACGTCACCGACGCCGCACAGCGGGCCGGGCGGGCCTCGGCGGGCCCGCGGCGGGTCGAGGCGATGAGCACCGTATTGGCGACCCTGGCGGTGGCCGAACGGCGACTCGCGGCCCGGCCGTTCCTGCTGGGTGACACGCTCACCGCGGCGGACGTGCAGTTGTGGACCACGCTCGTGCACCTGGACGCGGTGCACAAACGGCACCTCGACGCCCAGGACGTGCACCGGCTGGCGGCACATCCGCATCTGTGGGCGTATGCACGGCGGTTGCACCTGATTCCGGCGTTCCGCGACAACCTGCGGCTGGACCACATCGCCCGCAACCACCGGAGCCACTGTCGTGGTCCGGCGGCCTCGGGTGTCTCGATCGCGCTGAGCGACTGGAGTTGATCCGGCCGGCGCGGCGGTGTGGGGCCGGGGAGCGTGAGGAAACGCTCGGCTTTCGGCACTCACACCGCCGGCCGGTGCGGCTTTGGCCTGCGGCGCCCACACCGCCGGTGCGGCTCGGATGTGCTGCCCTCACGCCGCCGCGGTGACCGGAACCATCGGCGCTCACGACGCCGGTGTGGCGCGGGGCTGAA
Organism: Embleya scabrispora DSM 41855; assembly: GCF_000372745.1. Classification (GTDB taxonomy): domain Bacteria; phylum Actinomycetota; class Actinomycetes; order Streptomycetales; family Streptomycetaceae; genus Embleya; species Embleya scabrispora. Next base: position 69,894 of record NZ_KB889667.1, read on the forward strand.
CGGCTCACACCGCCACGTCGGTGCGGTGCGTGCCGGCCGGGCGCGGCGCCGGCAGGTGCAGGTGTTCGCGCAGGGTGGTGCCCTCGTATTCGCTGCGGAAGACGCCGCGTTCCTGGAGGATCGGCACCACTTGGTCGACGAATTCGTCCAAACCGGTCGGGGTCAGGTGCGGGACCAGGATGAAGCCGTCGCTCGCGCCGTCGCGTACGTGCACCTCCATCCGGTCCGCGACGTGTTCCGCCGTGCCGATGAACGTCTGTCGGGCGGCCACCTCGATCACCACCTCGCGCAGGCTCAACCCGCCCTTGGCCGCCGCGAGTTCACGCCAGCTGCGGGCCAGCTCCAACGGGTCGCCGCCGGTGCGGACCCGGCCCCGGGCGATCGAGGTGCCGTCGGTGATCGGGTCGAAGTCCGGGAGCGGGCCGTCCGGGTCCAGGTCGGACAGGTCCCGGCCCCACACCTGTTCGAGGAACTGGATCGCGTTTTGCGGGCTGACTTGTTGCCGACGGATCCAGGCGGCTTTCTCCTGGGCCTGTTCGGCGGTCGCGCCGATCACCGCGGTGACCGCGGGCAGGATCTTCAGCTCGTCCGGGCTGCGCCCGTGTCGGGCCGCTCGACCCTTCATGTCCGCGTAGAACGCCCGACCCGCCTCGTATTCGCCGTGCCGGGAGAAGATCACGTCCGCGTGCGCGGCGCCGAACTCGCGGCCGTCCGTGGAGTCGCCGGCCTGGATCAGCACCGGCCGGCCCTGCGGGCCGCGCGGCACGGTGAAGCGGCCGTCGATGGCGAAGTGCCGTCCGTGGTAGTCGAATCGGCCGGCGCCGGGAGCAGCGAACACGCCACCCTCGGCGTCGGCGACGTGTGCGTCCGGGGCCCAGCTGTCCCACAGCGTGCGGGCCGCCTCGACGAACTCGATGGCCCGCTCGTAGCGTTCCTCGCGCGGCAGGAAGCCACCGCGACGGAAGTTCTCCCCGGTCCAGGCGTCCGGCGAGGTGACCACGTTCCAGGCGGCGCGGCCGGCGCTGAGGTGGTCGAGCGAGGCGATCTTGCGGGCGAGTTCGTACGGCTCGTTGTAGGTGGCGGTGGCGGTGGCGGCCAGGCCGATCCGGTCGGTGATCGCGGCCAGTGCGGCCAGCACGGTGAGTGCGTCCGGGCGGCCGGCCACGTCCAACTCGAAGATGCGGCCGTGGTGTTCGCGCAGTCGCTGCCCCTCGGCGAGGAAGAAGAAGTCGAATCTGCCGCGCTCGGCGGTGCGTGCGAGGTGCTCGAACGAGTCGAAGTCGATCTGGCTGCCCGAGCGCGGATCGCTCCACACAGTGGTGCTGTTGACGCCGGGAAAGTGCGCGGCGAGGTGGATGCGGCGGGTGGGGTGTCCGGGGCTACGGGGGCGGTAAGGGCTTTTGGTGTGGGGGCTGTTGGGCTGGGGGCTGTTGGGCTGGGAGTTGTTGGGCCGGGGGCTGTTGGGCTGGGGCATCGGTGACCTCTCCTCAGGTCCGGGCGTAGCGGTTGGCGGGCAGCGGCAGGCCGAGGTGTCCGCGCAGGGTGTCGGCGGTGTACGCCGCCCGGGCCAGGCCGCGTTCGCGCAGGATCGGCACCAGGTCCTCGACGATCCGGTCGAGGTCGTACGGCAGCACGCCCGGGATGAGCGTGAAGCCGTCGACCGCGCCGCCGACGTACCAGCCGGCGAGGCGGTCCGCGAGGGCCTCGGGGGTGCCGGTGAAGGAGAGCCCGTTCGGGACCGGGACGTCCGAGCGTGCGTCGAGGAGGCCGCGTTCGCGGCGGGCGTCCGAGTCGGTGGCGGCGAGGTACACGGTGATCTCGGCGAGCACGCGCAGTTCACCGGGGTCGCGGCCGTTGCCCTCGGCGATGGCGTGCGCACGCTCGCGCAGTCGGCGGGCCTCGTCGGGACCGGACGCGTCGACGAAGAGCACGTCGGCGAAGCGGGCGGCGATCTCCAGCGTGTCGGGGCCGTCCACGGTGATTGCGATCACCGGCCGGCCCTGCGGCGGGCGCGGCGTGATGGAGGGGCCGCGGACGTCGAAGTAGGTGCCCTCGAAGTCGACGTAGTGCAGTTTCTTCCGGTCCAGGAACCGGCTGGTGGCCACGTCGCGGATGATCGCGTCGTCCTCCCAGCTGTCCCACAGCCGGCCGACCACGTCCACGAATTCGGCTTGCTCGTCGCTGAGTTCACCGGCCGAGGCAACCGGTTTGCGGCCGAAGTGGCGGGCCTCGGCGGCGGTACGGGAGGGCTGGGGCCACCAGCCGGCGCGGCCTCGGCTGACGTGGTCGAGGGTGGCGATCGAGGTGGATACGTGGAACGGCTCGGTGTGGGTGGTGGTCGCGGTCGGGATCAGGCCGATCGAGCCGGTCGCGGGAGCCAGCCGCGCGGCCACCGATACCGCGTCGAGGCGGCCCGGTATCCGGGTGGAGGGTGACCCGAGCGAGTCGTCGAGTCGGACGAAGTCGAGCAGGCCCCGTTCGGCGGTGCGGGCCAGCTCGACCCAGTAGCGCGGATCGAACAACTCGGCCGGGCGGGCGTGCGGCGAGCGCCACGCGGCGGGGTGGCGGCCCGCGCCGTCGAGCGCGACACCGAGGTGGAGGTGACCGGTGGTCATGCGAACTCCCTTGTCGTTCGGACGGGTCGGCCCCGACCCGGTCGGCGGGCGGGCGCGCCGACCGGTGCCGCGGGTCAGGCGACGGCGGCGGGGCGGCGCAGCCGGGCGGAGAACGCGTCGGCGAGTTCCTCCAGCGGCGCGACGCCCTCGGCCTCCATGGCGCCCTCGACGGAGACGAACCGCTCGTGTACGAACCAGCCCTGTGCGACGTGGTCGGCGCCGAGCGAGGTGAGCACCGGCCGCAGCGCGTAGTCGAGTGCCAGGACGTGCGCGGGGGTGCCGCCGGTGAGCACCGGCAGGATCTCCTTGCCACGCAGCGCGAACTGCGGGAGCACGTCCAAAAACGTCTTGAGCACGCCGCTGTAGGCGGCCTTGTACACCGGGCTGGCGATCACGAGCGCGTCGGCGTCGGCCACCCGGGCCAGCGCGGCGCGCAGGTCCGGATCGGCGAAGTCGGCGTGCAGCAGGGCCTGGGCGGGCAGGTCGCGCACAGCGAGGGTGGACACGTCGTGTCCGTCGGCGGTCAACCGGGCGGCGACGTGGCGGGCGACGACGCCGGTGCGCGAGGTCGCGGAGGGGCTGCCCCATACGGTCAGGACGGTTGCCATGGGTTACCTCGGTTCAGGGGTGGTCCGGCGGTTCAGGGGGTCCGGCGCGGTTCAGCGTTGGTCCGGCGGGGTGATCTGGGGTTGTTCAGGGGTTGTTCAGGGGTTGTTCAGGGGTTGTTCAGGGGTGGTGCCATCGGCCGTGGGATGGTATTCGGGCGACCGCGATGGGAGTTCGACTTCCTCGCCACCGTCGACCTCCTCGACCTCCTCGACCTCCTCGACCTCCTCGACCTCCTCCGACCCGTCGGCCGCTTCGCGCCGTTGCAAGGCGGGCCCACGGTGATCGGTCGGGGACGATCGAGTCGTTCGAGGGGATCTCGCTCCACGGGAGATCGCTCCCACCGGCTTCGCGATCGGGTACGGCGGGCCGGTCGGCGCAGGGTTCGGCGGACGGATTCGGCGAACGGTCGGTCCGGGTGCCGTGACGTACCGGGTACGCGGTGGCGCGCCGGCCGGGCGCGGTGGTTCGGTCCCGATCGAGGGAACGCCGACGGCGCGGCCTGGGCCGCGCGCTTGGGTCAGCTACAACAGGCGGCGCTGGTGACGCGCCCGAGGTCGATGTGGAGGCGGGCGGACAGCAGCCAACCGGCGGCGGACATGGCCGCCCCGTCGCTGCGTCGCGCGTGCTGCGCCACCGGGATCCCCTCGCTGGGCCGTGGCGGGACGCCACGGCAAGATATTCCGGAACTTAACCCGCCGGGCGGTGCTCGGTCAATTGCTCGAAGCCGACCGCACCGGGTCGGACAGCCGTTTCGACCCGCCCGGAACCGGGATCGGGTCCGCTCGTGTGCGGCCCACGCAGGTATTCCCGTGTGCCGCGCACGTGTACTCCGCCGGGGTCATACCGGCTTTCTGCGACGGTCAGGACAGCGGCACCAGACTCAGGTCGTCGACGCGGATCCACGGATCGGCGCCCTGGTCCCAGGTACCCGCATAGATGTCGATGCGGTCCAGATCGCCGGTGTCGAAGGTGAGTTCGTGGTAGGCGTAGCCGCCCGAGGCCCCGGTGGGCAGTTGCGTCTCGGCGACGATCGCCCCCTCGCTCCAACGCATGGCGCCGAAGTACGCCGAAGCGTTGGTACCGCGCTGGATCCAGGCACCCAGTCGATACCGGGTGTTCGGCTTCACGAAGACCGGTTGCACGACCTTGTTCCAGCCCGATCCCCGGGCGGGCCAGACCCATGCCTCGTTGCTGCCGCTGCGTGCGAAGCCTCGGCTGATGTCGGCCCCGGCGCGACCCCTGTACCACCACGGGCTCTGCAGGAAGTCGGTCGCCTGCCGCTCCACCCCCGAGTCCGCGAGGTGGTTCACGCCCCCGGCGTCCGGGGTCAGGCGCACGAGGTCGATTCCGGCGGCGCTGCCGGTGGACGCCCCGTTCCGGCCCGTGACGGTGTAGGTGAGCGTGTGGGGTCCCGAACCGAGGTGCCGGGTGCCCTGGTGTGCCCGGGTGGTGCTCACGGTCGGGTTGTAGGTGTCGGTCGGGCTGCCCAGGAGGGCACCGTCCAGGCGGATCTCCAGGATACCGAAGTCCGGTGCGACGGTGATGTGTTGCTCGATCTTGTAGTTCCCTTCGGCGGGGAGGTCGAAGGCGATGGTGCCGGTGCCGGTGCCGTTGGGCAGGTAGGCCCGGGCATTCTTGGACCAGGTGACGCCGCAGCAGTTGGCCTGCGTCGCGAATCCGCCCGCGATGTGCGTCTCGGCCTCGATCCGGAAGCCGCCGGAAAGGTCGGCCGGGGCCCGGAAGTTGAATCGTTGCGGGGCCGGGACGACGTTGCCGGGCCAGACCATCAGGTCGCCGTCGGCGGTGAACGACCACAGGTCGGGGGGTGCGTCCGCGGTGATGTGGCCCTCGGTGGACACCACGGGATAGCGGCTCTCGCCGAGACCGTAGCCGATCTTCAGTCGGGCGGTGTGGTCGCCCAGCCCGGTCGGGTCCGGGCTTCCGTCCGCCTTCTTGCGGCTCGCGTACTGGAAGAGGTCCCCGGTGTCGAGGTTGCGGGCCCACAGGTCCGGGATGCCGTCACCGGTGTTGTCCCCCGGCGTGGACAGCGTGTAGCGCTGCCAGTCGAGCGCCCCGATCAGGGTCGGGCCGGCCAGGCTCGCGGGGTTGGTGGTGCTGCCGAAGAGCCACAGTTGGCTGCGGTGGGCGCCGGTGCCGTCGTCCTCCACGGTGATCAGGTCGGTGCGACCGTCGCCGGTGAGGTCGCCGATGGCGAGGATCTGCTGTACCCGCGACCAGTCTTCGGCGTACGTCCCGCAGACGCCCGTGCAGGTGAAGGCGGGTGGGCGGGTGACCGCGGCGCGATTGGCGGCGGAGAAGTACTGGTTGTCGTTCGCGGGCAGTCCGGGTGTCGGCACGCCGGCGGACAGGCTGTTGCGGTACACGGCGAGCTTGGAGTTCGCCGGGGTGCCGTCGTCGCGCTTGTAGGCCCACACTTCGTCGGTGCGGATGCCGTTGCCGGTGCGGTGGCTGGTGGCGACCTTGGTCCAGCCGGTGTGGTCGACGTTCAGGTCCGGCGCGTTCGCCGGGTTGGACACGAGAAGGGGTCCGCTGTCGGTACCGCTGTCGGTCCGGTAGAGCTGGAGGTTGCCGTTCTTGTCGGGCACTACGATGTCGGGGGATCCGTCGCCGGTGATGTCCCCCGCCACGCTCGGCGCGTCCGGGTTGTCGGGCACGTAGAAGGTGTACGTGTTCGCCTGGGAGCGGTTGCCCGCCCGATCGACGGCCTGGACGACGAGCAGGTTCGTGCCCCGGCCGGTCGGCGTCCAGTCGTCGATGGTCAACGACCCGTCCGCCAAGGACGCGCTGAACAACGAGACCAGGACGGTGTACACCCCCGCTGCCGGGTCTCTCCCCACCGAGGTCAGGACGATCGATCCCAAGCACTTCGAGACCGCCAAGGTGCTCGCGGGAGCGCGCAACCTCCCGGTCAAGAGCCTGGACGCCAACAACCGGGTCACCGAGCAGAGTTACGACGCGCTGGGTCGAACCACCGCCGTGTGGCTGCCCGGTCGCAACCGCGGTGCGGGCGACTCCGCCAACATGACGTTCGATTACGCCCTGTCGAAGACGGCCCCGACGAGCGTCACCACCAAGACCCTGCGGGCATCGCGCAACTACACGTCGTCGATCAAAATCCTCGACTCGTTCCTGAATGAGCGTCAACTCCAGGAGTCGGCCAGGAACGGCGGCGCCGGCCGCCTGATCACCGACACCTTCTACGACTCGCTCGGGCGTACCGCCAAGACCAACCAGCCCTACTACACCGGCGGATCGCCGTCCACCACCCGTTACATCGCCAATGACGACGAAGTCCCCGGCCAGACGGGGCTGTTCTACGACGGCCAGGGCCGCCGGACCGCGGAGGCGTTCTCCTCCAAGGCGATCGAGCAGTGGCGCACCACGACCACGTACCCGGGAGCGGATCGCACCGACGTCGTCCCGCCCAAAGGCGGCACGGCCACCAGCGCGATCGGCGATCCGCGGGGCAAGATCCGCGAGTTGCGCCGGTACAGGGACACCACGCCGGCCGCCACCGGCGCCTACGAGTCGACGTGGTACACCTACGACGCCCGGGGCCAACTCGACACGGCCAAGGACCACGCGGGCAACACCTGGTCGTACGAATGACCTGATGGGGCATCAGACGCACTCGGTGGACCCGGACAAGGGCGTCACGGACACCACCTACAACGCCGTGGGGGCGATCACCTCGGTCACCGACGCACGCGGCTCGACGCTGACGTACGCCTACGACGAGATCGGTCGCAAGACCGCCGTGTACGCGGGCGCCGCGGCTCCCGCGAACCAGCTCGCGTCCTGGTCCTACGACCGGCTTCTCAAGGGAGTGCCGGACGGATCGGTGCGCTACGTCGGTGGGGCGAACGGGGCCAAGTACGCCACGGAGACCACGTCGTTCGACGCCGGATACCGGCCCACCGGCACCCGGGTGAGCATCCCCGCGGTCGAAGGCGCATTGGCCGGCACCTACGACGCGTCCTCGGTCTTCGAACCGATCGAGGGCCTGCCCTACTCGTCGACTCGTCCCGCGATCGGCGACCTCTCCGCCGAGACGGTCTACTACGCACACAACGGCGGCGGCGGCCTGGTGTCCGTCGGCGGCCTGGCGGACTACGTCAACTGGACGGAATACGACCCGTTCGGTCGACCGCGGCGGATCACCTACGGCGACGTGCCCAAACAGGTCGCCTTCACCCGGGTCTACGACGACGCCACCGGACGGGTGTTGCGGAGTCTGCTGGACAAGCAGACCGCCACCACGACGTCGGTGGACGCCACGACGTACACCTACAAGCCGTCCGGCGATGTCACGTCCATCTCCACCTCGCGCGAGGACGGCAGCGTCGACCGGCAGTGCTTCAACTACGACCACATGCAGCGACTGACCCAGGCATGGACCGACACGGGGATCGTCACCACCCGGCCCGGCCCCTCCGTCCCCGGCGTCGGCGGCTGCTCCACCACGACGCCGTCGGGCACGAACGTCGGTGGCCCGGTGCCCTATTGGCAGGACTTCGAGTACGACGGCACCGGCAACCGCACCAAGCTCGTCGAGCACGACCCGACCGGCGCGGCCGGCACGGTGACGACCTATCAGAGCCCGACCGCGGGCCAGGCCAAGCCGCACACCGTCGGCTCCGCCGGCATCACCGGGCCGGCCGGCAGCAGCACCCGGAGTTGGACCTACGACGCCGCCGGGAACACCATCTCCCGTCCCGCTCCCGACGCCGGCACCCAGGCACTCACGTGGGACGCGGAAGGTCACCTGGCGAGCGACACCACCACGGGCGGCGGTTTGGCCAAGACCAGCAGCTACACCTACGACTCCGAAGGCAACCGCCTCATCCGCCGTGACCCCGGCAGGACCACCCTGTATCTCGGCTCCGACGAGGTCACCCTGACCATCGCCGACAACAAGGTCACCGGCACCCGCAGCTACGCCACGCCGGACGGCGGTCCGGTCGTCGTCCGCGAGGCGGGCAAACTCTCCTACCAGGCCGTGGACGAGCACGGCACGGGGACCACCAGCCTCGACGCCGCCACCCTCGCCACCGCCCGGCGCGCCCTGAAGCCCTTCGGCGAACCGCGCGGCACTGCCCCCGCGCCCGGAACCTGGGCCGGTGACAAGGGATTTGTCGGCGGCACCGCCGACTCGGCGACCGGACTGACCCACCTCGGCGCCCGCGAGTACGACCCGGGCACGGGCCGCTTCCTCAGCGTCGACCCGGTGATGGACCTGTCCCGCAGTCAACAGATGCACGGCTACCTGTACGCAGGCGGCAACCCCGCCACCAACAGCGACCCGACCGGCCTGGACTACTGCCCCAGCAGCGAGTGCAATCACTACGACCCGAACGTGATCGCGACGCTGCGGTACGAAACGCACGACGAAGCGGTCGCGACCGTGGAGAACCTGAGGCGCCAGGAGGACGCGCTCGGTATTCCCCGCAAGGCGAGCACGGTGAAGTACCGCCCGCGCCCCGCCGCCGAGCCGCCCGCGCCGCCCGCCGCGCCCAAGCCGCCGAAACCGAAGAAGTGCGGACGGTTCGATCTCGCCTGCAAGGCGTCCAAGGCGATCGACAAGGTCACCGACAAGGTGAAGTCCGAGGTCCAGGAGTGGAAGGACGAGTGGAAACACAAGCTCGTCAACCCGGGCGTCGGGATGTTGGCCGCGGTCGGTACCGCCGCATGTATTGCCGCGGCATTTTGCGGCGTGGGTCTGTTCGTGGTCGGGGCAAGCTATCTCTATGTCATGGGGCTGGAGGCGCACATGGCGGTTGCCACACCCGAGGAACGAAAAGCGGGGCCGGTTCCCTTCATGCTCGGAACGGCCAAGGCCGAGGCCAAGGGAATCATCGGCGGCACCTTGTTCGGACGCGGTCTGATCGGCGGCTTCGTCAGGGGTCCGCAGGAGAAATGGGTCCCCCGAGCCGCGAAGTGGGGCGGCAAGCCACCAATCCTGAGTGGTGTTCCACGCGGCGAATGGCGGAGCACGGTGGCCGGCGCGATCAAGAGCCTGTGGTCTTAGGATGGCATGGCTACACCGGGGGTCGGTGCGCGTGAAAGGCTCGAACGTGGATAAGGAAAAATGCTCCACATCGGACCACATCAGGCTTGAATACGCCCGGAAGAAAGGGCTCGAACCGGGGCCGGTCCGGTGGTCCGGTGTCTTCCGGGATTCGATCTACGGCATCGTCGTCAGCGTCATTGTGACGGTCGGCATCGCCGCGTTGTTCGGCCCGATTCCGGCGGGCGGATTCCTCGGTCTGGTGGTGCTTTTGGAATTGTTGTCGCTGATCTGGCGGCTCGTTTCGGGACATACCTTCGCATGCTCCGCGAAGCTGGCCACGTTGACCGTGTTCCGGGTGTACGACTACGTCTTCTGATCCGTCGCGACGGGTGTTCGGGTGGGTTGCGGCCGGGTGCTCCGGTTCTGTCGCGGCCACGCGTTCCCGTCCGTGGCGAGGTCTTGGGCTATCGAACCGGCCGGCGTGCACAGGTGACCGTTCGCGTCGAGCGGCGGCGGTGTCGCCGGCAATCGCGACGGGTCGACGTCCGGCCCGTCGCGACGGTTCGAGCGAGAGATCGAAGTCCCTGTGCGGTCTTTCGACGTTGACAACTCGTCAGGCGGCTCCGTAGCGTCGACATCGTGAGCCCCGACCTCTTCCTCGTGTCGTGCCGCCCCATCGACCTGTGTCGTGTGGCCGGCGGGCTGTGTCGTACCCGCGGCTGACCTCGCCGCCGCGCCCCTCGGTGTGGTACGTCGGTCCGGATTTTCGCATCGACCTTCGCGCCGAGGAATCCCGAGCTTGCGCCGGGATCGCGCATTCGGCCTTGTGGCGTAAGGCCCTTCCCACCCGTTGAGCCAGCATCTCGGCGTACCCGTCCGCGGCCGCCGGGTGCCGGTTCGCGTTCTTCTGCCGCACCCCCACGAGGGGAGAGCCATGCCCGACCATCCGTCCGGCCGCCTCCGCCCCGTCGCCGTCTGCATCGTCGGCGCGGGTCCCGGCGGCGCGTCCGTCCTCGAGCGCCTCCTGGCCAACGCGCCCGAGTTGCTCGGTGACCGTCCGCTGCACGTGCATGTCGTCGACCCCTACCCGCCGGGTGCGGGTCGGGTGTGGCGGCGGGCCCAGTCACCGCTGCTGTGGGCGAACTCGTTGGCCGCCGACATCACGCTGTTCACCGACGAGGTGTCCACGATCGAGGGGCCGATCCGTCCGGGACCCTCGCTGGCCGAGTGGGCCGCGGCCCGCACCGACGAGTTGCGCGAGGATCGTGGGTCTGCGGAACTGGAGCCGTTCGCAACGGAGTTGGCCGCATGTGGGCCGACCTCGTTCCCGTCCCGGCCACTGCTCAGCACCTATCTGGCGTGGTTCTTCCGCTCCACCGTGGAGGGGGCGCCGGCCAACGTGCGGGTGATCGTGCACCAGACGGCGGTCGTGGACATCGTCGACGGGCCGCGCCGGCAGCGGGTCCGGTTGGCCGGGCGGCGGCCACCGCTCCAGGTGGACGCGGTGATCCTGGCCCAGGGACACCTGGACGCCGAACCGACAGCGGAGGAACGCGAGCGGATCAGGTTCGCCCGCCGGCACGGGCTCGCGTACATCCCGACCGGGTACACCGCCGATCTGGACCTGGACGCGCTGCGCCCGGGCGAGCCGGTGCTGGTGCGCGGCATCGGGTTGGCGTTCGTCGACCTGATGGTGCGGTTGAGTCACGGCCGCGGTGGCGCGTTCGAGCGGGACGCGGCGGGTGTGCTGCGTTATCGGGCCTCCGGGCGCGAGCCGCTGCTGCTTGCGGCCTCACGCCGCGGCGTGCCGTACCGATCCAAGACCGGTTACTCGTGGACGGGTGAACGGCCCCCTTTGCCGCGGCACTTCACCGTCGAGGCGGCGCGTGCGACGGCGGATGTCTGGTCGTTGATCGGCAAGGAGTTGGCCGGCGCGCACTATCACCGGCTGTTCACCGCGCACCGCGAGCGCACCACGATGGAATGGGCCGAGTTCGACGCGGAGTTCGCCGCAGCGGCCGATCCGAGCGAGTTGATCGCCCGCGCGGTGCCGAATCCGGACGATCGCTTCGATCGGGCGCTTTTGGACCGGCCGGCGCAGGGGCGGCCGTTCGCCGACGAGGACGCGCTTCAGGAGTGGATGCACGCGCACATCGAGGCCGACCTGACGCGCCGGCACGATCCCGCCTACAGCCAGGATCTGGCCGTGATACACGCGCTGTTGAGTGTGTACGGGGTGGTGCTTCGGCTTCAGGACGCCGGTGATCCGGTGCCGGATCCGGCCCGGTTGCTCGGCTTCTTCAGCTATCTGGCCAGTGGTCCGCCGGGGCCGCGTCTGGAGGAGTTGCTCGCGTTGGCCCGGGCCGGGGTGATCCGCTTCCTGGGCGAAGACGTCGAGATAGCCGGCGACGACGACACCGGCGACTGGCGGGCGAGCAGTCCGAGTCTGCCGGGCGTACGGGTGCATACTCGCGCGCTGGTGGAGGCCCGGTTGCCCGATCCGTCGCTGGAGCGCACTCGGGACGCGCTACTGCGCCGACTGGCCGCGCGTGGCGAGGCGTCCACGGATTCGGCGGGCCGGCTGAACACGCGACCGGGCGACCGCCGGGTGGTGAACGTGCGCGGCGACGCGCATCCGGGTCGGTTCGCGGTCGGCCACGGTGTGGCGGGCGGCGCCGGGAGCGCGGGGTTCTCCCGGCCCCGCTTCGACGCGCCTGCGTTTCGGGTCAACGACGCGTTGGTGCGGGGCGTGTTGAAGCATTTGCGGGGCATCGGGCCCGCCGCCGATCGGGCTCTCGATCGGCTGGAACTTGTGACAGGAGCCACCCAGTGACCAGGAGCCACTCAGTGACCACACAGCTCGGTTACGCGAGCCCCGTCGACGTCGACACGTACGGTCCGTACGCGGTCACCGACCCGCGGTACCCGTTCGACGGTCTGATCGGTGACCCGGAATTCCCCGAGGAGGCCGGGCGATACCACCTGTATCTGTCGCAGGGCTGCCCATGGGCGCACATCGCCGCGATCGTTCGACATGCGCGCGGACTCACCGAGATCGTCGGTGCGTCCTATGTGGACGAGGAACGGGACGCGCGGGGTTGGGCGTTCCGCGAGCGGTTCGGCCCGGATCCGGTGAACGGGTTCACCCTGCTGCGGGAGGCGTACGAGGCGACGGCGCCCGGGTATGCGGGGCACATCTCGGTGCCGACCCTGTGGGACCGGTCCGGCGGTCGCATCGTGTCCAACGCGTTCGACGCCATTCCGAACAACCTGGCGACCAGCTTTGCCGGACTGGTCGACGAGCACGCGCCGGACCTGTATCCGGAGGACCTGCGCGAGGCGATCGACATCACCGACACCGACTTCGCCACCGCCGCGCGCAAGGGTGGCCTGTGGACGTCGGAGGAGGGCGAGACGATCAACACGCTGGAGCGCTCGGATGCGCATCTGGCGGACAAGCGCTACCTGTTCGGCAACCGATTCACCATCTCGGACATCCGGTTCTGGGTGAAGTTGCTGCGCTTCGCGCAGACCTACCGGGCCGCGATCACCCAGGACGGCCGCACCCTGGTGGACTACCCCAACCTGTGGGCGTACGCGCGAGACCTTTACACCCGGCCGGAGTTCCGCGAGACCACCGATCTCGCGGTGCAGGAGGAGAACCGGCTGCGTCGGTTCCCCGAGTCGCCGGCCTCCCCCACCGCCGAGCAGTGGGCGGCGCCGCAGGACCGGGCGACGCTGGGCTGATCCTCGGCTCGCCGATCCGACGCGGGGTCGGGTCGGTGTCGGTCCTGCGGGATGCGCCGCACGTTGGGACGCGTGCGCGCCGGGGATCCCGGGGTGGCGGGACCGGATCGGGGGTGCGCCGCCGGGCGGAGGGGGCCTGCGGCGCACCCCCGGGGGTGCCGGGCGATCCGGTGCGGAGGCCCACCGGATCGCCCGGGTGGGGTGCGGAAATCGACCGGGCTTCGGCCCGGCCGGGTGGAGTGGCCGAGAGGCGAGGCAACGGCCTGCAAAGCCGTTCACGCGGGTTCGAATCCCGTCTCCACCTCGAAGGGAAGGACGCCGCGCGAACTGCGGGCGGTCGGCGCGGAGTTCCCGGCCTCGGGCCGATCGGAAGCCGGGGCACGGATGTTCGGGTGGATCGTCCGATGCGATGGAGTGGCCGAGAGGCGAGGCAGCGGTCCGCAAAACCGTGTACGCGGGTTCGAATCCCGCCTCCGTCTCCGAGTTGGTGCAGGACGAGGGCGGGCGAGGGCGGGCGAGTTCGGCGATGTCGGCCGGGCGCGCCGCCCGATGAGGCGCTTGCGCGCGGGGGCGGGGCGGGGCGTGGGCGTGGGCGCGGGGGCGGGGAAAGATTCGGGCGCCTGGTGAACCTTGGCCCCTTTCGGGCCGCCCAAAGGATGGACGCCGTTCACCCGCAGTCCCGAGAATGTCCCGCACCTGTCCCTTTCGCTTTTCGGAGGCCCTGGGTGACATTCCGTCAGCAATCGTCTCGACGACGATCCGTGCCGAGTACGCGGCGGCGACGGATCGGTGTCGTGGCCACGACCGTGGCCGGCGCCCTCGCCGGCGGCGCGCTCGTCATCGCGCCCGCTCCCGCCGTTGCGGCCCCCGCCGTGGACGTGTTGCTCGCCGAGGTGTACGGCGGCGGCGGCAACAGCGGCGCAAGCCTGAGCAACGACTTCATCGAGTTGGCGAACAAGGGGTCGGCCGCCGTCGCGGTCGACGGTTGGAGCGTGCAGTACCTCCCGGCCGCGCCCAAGCCGACCTCGGCCTGGCAGGTCACCGCGCTGACCGGTGCGGTGGCGCCCGGCGGCCGGTACCTGATCGGCGAGGCCAAGGGCGCCGGCGGCACCCTCGCGCTGCCCACGCCGGACGCGCAGGGTGCGATCAACATGTCCGGCACCGGCGGCACCGTCGCGCTGGTCCGCGGCACCACGGCGCTCACGTGCCTGACCGCGGCGGACTGCCTGGCCGACGGCCGGGTCGTGGACGTCGCGGGCTACGGCGACGCGGTGGTGCGCGAGGGCACCCCGGCGGCCGGCGCGTCGAACTCGGCCTCGGTGGCCCGGCCTTCATCGCTCGCGGACACCGACGACAACGGCGCGGACTTCGCGGCGGGCGCGCCGACGCCGCTCAACGCGCGTGGACAGGGTCCGACCGACCCGGGTCCGGGCGAGCCCGAGCCGACGAACGCGCGCATCCACGAAATCCAGGGAACCACCCGGGTATCGCCGAAGAACGGCACCCGGGTGGCCGGCGTGCCGGGCGTGGTGACCGGTGTGCGCGGCTTCGGCAGCGCCCGCGGCTTCTGGTTCCAGGACACCCGACCGGACGACGATCCCCGCACGTCCGAGGGCCTGTTCGTGTTCACCGGCACGGTCACCCCGAAGGTCGCGGTCGGCGACGCGGTCAAGGTGACCGGCAAGGTGGAGGAGTTCTACCCCGGCGGCGCGAACATCGGCGGCCAGTCGCTGACCCAGGTCACCGACGCCACGTGGGTGATCGACGCATCCGGACAGGCGCTGCCCGCACCGGCGTTGCTGGACGCGGCGACCCTGCCGGACGCGTACACGCCCGCCGGGACGCCCTCGATCGAGTCGCTCGCGCTGGAGCCGTCGAAGTACGCGCTGGACCTGTACGAGTCGCTCGAAGGCCAGTTGACGCGCGTAGGCGAATCACGCGTGGTCGGCCCGAGCACCTCGCATGGCGAGTTGTGGGTCACCTTGGAGCCGACCCGGAACCCGACCGCGCAGGGCGGCACGCTGTACAGCGGGTATGACGCGCAGAACGGCGGCCGGCTCAAGGTCGCGTCGCTGATCCCCTTCTCCCAGGAGCCGTTCCCGCAGGCGAACGTCGGCGACACGCTCACCGGCGAGACCACCGGCCCGCTCACCTACGACCAGTTCGGCGGATACTCGTTGGCCGCGACCACGCTGGGCAAGGTGGTCAAGGGCGCGCTGACGCCGGAGACGACGCGGGACCAGAAGAACAGCGAACTCGCGGTCGCCACGTACAACGTGGAGAACCTCTCCCCCAAGGACACCCAGGCCAAGTTCGACCGGCTCGCGAAGGGCATCGTCACCAGCCTGTCCACGCCGGACGTGGTGGCCCTGGAGGAGATCCAGGACAACAGCGGACCGACCGACGACGGCGTGGTCGCGGCCGACCAGACGCTGGACAAGCTGGTCGCGGCGATCAAGGCGGCGGGCGGACCGGCCTATTCGTGGCGCTCGATCGAGCCGGTCGACGGCAAGGACGGCGGCCAGCCGGGCGGCAATATCCGTAACGCGTTCCTGTTCGACGCTACGCGCGTCGAGTTCGTGGACCGTCCCGGTGGCGGTTCCACGAGCGCGGTGGGTGTCGACAAGGACTGGCTGGGGCGTACCCGGTTGACCCAGTCCCCGGGCCGGGTCTCCCCCGCGGACCCGGCGTGGGAGAACAGCCGCAAGCCGCTCGCGGCGGAGTTCCGCTTCCGCGGCAAATCGGTGTTCGTGATCGCGAACCACTTCGCCTCCAAGGGCGGCGACCAGGCGTTGGACAGCCGATTCCAGCCGCCGACGCGCAGTTCGGAGGTCCAGCGGGTGGCGCAGGCGAAGGTGCTGCGCGCGTTCGTGGACGAACTGCTGAGGTCCGACCCGAAGGCGAATCTGGTGGTGCTCGGCGACCTGAACGACTTCGCGTTCTCGCCGACGCTCAAGACACTCACCGACGGCGGCGCACTGCGCAAGATGGTCGACACGCTGCCCGCGAACGAGCGTTGGGGGTATGTGTTCAACGGCAACAGCCAGATGCTCGACCACATTCTGACCAGCCCGCGGATCAGCCGCTTCGAGTACGACATCGTGCACGTGAACGCGGCGTTCGCGGACCAGGCGAGCGATCACGATCCGCAGGTGCTGCGCGTGCGCCCGAGCACGGGCAACGACTTCCTGGATCTGCTGGAGCGGCTGTGGGAGGAGCTGTTCGAGCGGTCCTGACGGTCTGAGCAGTCCGGGCCGTCCGGGTGGTGGGGCTGCCCGGGCGGTCCGGGCAGTCGGGCTGCCCGGACCATCCGCTGCTTTTGGAACTACCCGGTGACAACGGGCCGTTCGACCTGGGACAACGCCCGTGCCGCCGCTTCCGCGAGTGCGCAGGCGTCGGCGACGCAGTCGTAGTCGACGTGTTCGGGCAGGTCCGTGTGCAGGTGGTAGTGCGGGATCAGCTTCTGGTCGTCGATCGAGACCAGGGTCGCCGTCGGGTAGCCGTGCCGGTTGGGCACCACGCCGTCGGTGGAACTGCGCGAGCGCAGTCCGGTCAGCACCGCGATGTCGTTGCGGGTGGCGCACTCGGAGAGCAGGTTGTTGAACGGGATGTCGTAGGGCTCCATGCGCAGCGGGCCCTCGGCCTCCAACAGGACCAAATTGCCGGATCCGACCGTGTCCACGTTGAGGAACCATGTGCGTTCGCGATCGAGTTCGGGGAAGTGGCGGCGGGCGAAACCGCGGATGCCCTCCTGGAGCGCCTCCTCGGCGCCGGCCGATACGAGCAACACCCGCACGCCGTCCACGGGTTCGTCGCGCAGGGTGGTGGCGAGCGCGACCAGCACGGCGACCCCGGACAGGTTGTCGTTGGCGCCCGGGACCGCGCGGCTGCGACCGATCTGGGTGAACGCGGCCGTACTCACCGCAGCGAGGCCGATCCCGGCGCGGCGCATGCCCTTGGACCCGGTGGCCGCGCCGAGTGCGATCAGGGCGGGGCCGGCGACCACCGGCCACCACAGCGGCGGGTTTTCGCTCGCCTTGTCCAGCAGATGCGGGTAGCGGGTGGCCACCCAGCGCGCGGCCCGCTCGTCGAACACCGCTCCCGTGGGCGCCGCGTCGTGATGTGCCGTCACCACGAGGGTGCGCGCGGCATCGGGGTCGCCGACGGAGGCGACCACGTTGTACGCGCTGCGCCGGCGGCCGCCGAGCGCGCGGCGGGCGTACTGGCCGCGATAGGAGATGTCGTCGGCGATGCCGAGTGTGGCCGCGGCGGCGACCAGCGTTGCCGCGACCCGCGATCGCCCTGCGAGCAGACCCGCCACCGTCGCGATGGCGGTGAGCGTCCCGATCGGGCGCGCGTACGACGCGTAGGCCGGCTCCTCCTCGACCACGGCGTCCCCGGCCCCGAGTTCGCGCAACATCTCCGCGATCCGCTGCGCCGCCTCGCGCTCGCCGGCCGAGGTGGGCAGCCGTTCGATCTCAGCCAACGGCTCGATCACGGCCCGCAGTTCGGCCTCGGACGGCCGGCGCGACCGCTTCCCGTGGCGGTGCCCCCGATGTGCGTCGTTTCCCCCGCGGCTCGTCATCCCGCCACGATGCCACGCCCACCGGCACCCTGTCCGCCCCGCCGAGCACGTTTGTTACCGGCGAGTCGGTTCGAGGGGGGTGGGCCCGGCTCCGGGGGCTCCGGGGGCTCCGGGGGCTCCGGGGGCTCCGGGGGCTCCGGGGAGGGTGGGCTCGGGCAATGGGCTCAGTCCGGCGCAGCCCTAGCAGCGCCCGGGCGCGTCCACCGCCCCCGGCAGGTCCGTGGTCTCGTCGGTCGCCGCGGCCGGGGTCGCGTTCTTGCGCGTGGCCAGTACCGCTCCGCTCAGGATCAGCACGAAGGACGCCCCGATCGCGAGCGTGAAGTTCTCGTCCAGGATCAGCACCCCGGCCGCCACGGCGACCGCGGGGTTGACGTACGTGATCACCGTCGCCCGCGCCGCGCCCACCTCGCGCACCAGTTCGAAGAAGATCACCATCGCGATCGCGGTGCACACCAGCGCCAGCACGCCCATCGCACCCAGCGCCTTGCCGCCCGGCACGTGCGAAGGCCACTGCACGGCGGCGAGCGGTACGTACACCAGCGCGGTGAAGCCCAGACACACCACGGTCATCGGCAGGCTCGGCACGTCCTTGAGCCTGCGTTCCGCCACCAGCGCCGCACCCGCGTAGCACAGGGCCGTCGCGAGCACCTCGAGCGCCGCCCACGGGTCCCCGCCGCCCAGCGTGGGGCCGGCCAGTACCGCGACCCCGCCGAACCCGATCGCGAGGCCGGCCCAGCGCACCGGCCCCATGCGCTCGGTTCCGCCGATCAGGTACACCAGCACCGCCCCGAAGATCGGTACCGAAGCGATCAGCAGGCCGGTCGTCGAGCTGGACAGCCGCCGTTCGGCGTCCGACAACATCCACCAGGGCCCGACGAACTCGGTCACCGCGAACACCAGGAGCGGCCACTTGTACGGGGCCAGTCCCCGCATGCCCGCGCCCCGCAGCGCGAACGGCAACAGCAGCAGGGCCCCGAGTCCGGTGCGCACGAACACCAGCACACCGGGCGACACCTCGTCCACCGCGACCTTGATCAGCAGGTACGGGATCCCCCAGATCACGCACATGCACGCGAACAACAACGCTCCACGACGACTCACGGCCGTGTCCCCTCAATCTCTTGATCGAAGAGGATCTTCAACCACGCGGGGCCGATCGGTCTAGAACGTTGTTGCGCAGCACGCTGCTGCGGTAGCCGGCGGGGGTCACGCCCAGCACCCGGCGAAACCATCGCCCCAGATGCGCCTGATCCGCGAACCCGACGGCAAGCGCCACCTCGGCCGGCGTCATCCCCGCGGCGAGCAGCACCTTGGCACGGGCAACCCGATGCTGGGCGAGCCAGGCGTACGGGGGCAGCCCGACCGCGTCGCGAAACGCACGCAGGGTCTGGTAGCGGGACAGCCCGATCCCGGCCGACAACTCGCCGAGCGAGGGTGGCCGCACCAGCTCATCGGCCAGCCGCTCGCGGACCGCGCGGGCCACCCGGGCCGCGTCCGGCGAGCCGTGCCGATCGGTTCGGGCCCGTACCGCGTACCGCGCGACCAGCGCCCGCAGCACCTCCACCACGCGGGACTCGCCCTCGAACGCGTCACCGCCGGCGGTCAGGTGCACGTGTACGGCGACCATCTCGGCGGCGAGCGCCGGATCGGCCACGAGCAGCGACGGAAAGTGCGGGGCGGGGCCGGGCAGGTCCTCGCCGACCAGGGCGGCCGACGGGTAGAAGACCCGATAGGCGTACCCCTCGGGGATGCCGGGCCCGCCGGTGTGCGTCTCGCCGGGCTCGGCGACCACGATGGTGCCGGGCCCGGAACGGTGCACCGCGCCGCGGTAGCCGATCTGCTCGACGCCCTCGACGCACACCCCGATCGCGTACTCCTCGTGCGCGTGCGGCGCGTACCGGTGCCGCCGAAATCGCGCGGTCATCAGGTCGAGCGGCGCGTCCTCGACCCCGTACACACGCGTCCACACGGCGGACTCGCCCCGCCCGGAATCGGGCCGCGCCCGCACGCCGGCGCGGGGACGGGCACAGTCGCCACGGTCGCCGGATGGGCCGGGTGCGCGGCCGTCGCCCGGGCCGCCGGGTGCGCGGCGGTCGCCGGAGCCGCCGGGTGCGCGGTGGTCGCCGGAGCCACCGGGGGCGCGGCGGTCGCCGAGGCCCTCCGAGCCTCCCGGTGCGGGGTCACCATTCATGTCGATGCGCTCTCAAATATCCATGCACCGGCCGCCCCGGCACGATCGGCTCGAACCATTCCTCCGGCCCTGGGTCCGACAGCCGCAGCTCGACCGACTCCGGATCGTCCGACGCCGCATCGCTGAACGTCACGAACGCCGCCTCGACGTCGTCGTCGTACAGCCCGTGCCGCTCCAACAACGACGCCGCCTGATCCACCAACAACCGCAACGCCATCTCCTCGGCAAAGCAGGCGGGCGGCGCCCACTCGTTCCCACCGAGCCGCCCGGTGACCGTGACGGCGGCCACCACGAACCGCCGAACGAACCCCTCCTCCAGGACGGGCAACGCATCCAGCACGAAGAACGAAGCCCCGTCCGCCTCGCGAAGGTTCACCAGATCCGTGAACAACAGATCCACGAGCACCCCGACCGAACTCGCCACCGCGCCCGCCGCGAGCCGGGCCTTCTCCTCCGGGACGTCCGGCTGTGCGGTGTCCGGCTCACACCCGAAGGCATCCAGCCCGAAGGCCCGCACCCCCGCGGCCTGCCGCTCGATCCGCAGCCGCTCCTCCGGCATCGGCCGCCGCGCCCGCAACGCCGGATCCCCCGCGGGCGCATCCGGCCCCTCCGCCGCCAACAAACTCTCGTACACCAACTCCTCATGCAGCTGCACCTCGCTGCGCACCACCCGCCACTCCGCGAGCAACACACTGGCCTCCAACACCGCCAGCACCATCTGCCGCGCCGTCCGCTCAGCCGCCTCCAACGTCGGCGCATCCACCGACATCAACACGGCAGCCCCGTCCGACCGAGGCGTCACCCGATAGTCCACCAGGTCCACCCCGACCCCATCCGCCTCCTCGAAGCCCTCCACGGACTCGAGCCCATCACTCAGCAACGCCCCGACCCCGAGCCGCTGGAGTTCATCCAGATCGGGATAGGTCTCGAGCGGCACGACATCGACATTCACCGGATAAGCCACCCCAAGATCTTCCCGGACCCACCCCCCTCCCCACGCCCGACACCACCGAACAACCACGTGGCGGACCACCCCCCAGAGTGCGATATGGTTTCGGTGTTCGGCCAGCCGAACACCGGGACGTGGCGCAGCTTGGTAGCGCACTTGACTGGGGGTCAAGGGGTCGCAGGTTCAAATCCTGTCGTCCCGACCAGCGTTTACGCAGGTCGGAGGTCGTCTTCTCAGAAATGGGAGGACGGCCTTTTCCGCGTCTCGGGGCGTGGTGGTCGCCAGTGTGGTCGCACGGCTGTCGACCGACCCCGAGCCACATCATCGAACGGCCCGCGACTGCAGCGGCGTAGATCGGTCCGAATAGGTCACGAAGCCGGATGGGTCGTCGCGATCTGGTCGCAATCGACTCGGTAGGTTGATCCTCGCGTCCACCCCTTCGGCACCGACGAGGGCCTCCTCGATGGCGTCCACCGCGTCGTGCGCAGCCTGACGGGTCAAGTGAGCGTAGATGTTCGCGGTCGTCGACAACGTCGAGTGTCGCAACGTCTTGGACATCACCGTCAGGAGCACACCCGCGGTGATCGTCAGCGTCGCGGCCAGGTGCTGCAGGTCGTGCATCGTGATCCGGGGCAGCCGGCCTCGACGGACCAGCGACGGAAACGATCCAACAGGGCCTGCGGCCGCAACGGCCGAACGATTCCGGATACCGCGACCGCGCATGTGCGCCGTCAGTGGTTGGGACGGCTGAGCAAGACCGACAACGGGCTCGTCACGGTGACCACCCTGTGCGCCAACGAGCGGGTCTATCAGCCCCTGTATACCGGTCCCTGCACGCCGGCCCGGCACTTCCCGAAAGGGCAGGAACGACCCGGTCCCGCACCAAGCGCAGGGGTGGTGTTCGGCAGCGGCGTAGTCCAGGGCCACGGTGTGCGTGCGGCGGCGTGCGCGGGTCGGCACACGGCGCCCGGCCGTGGTCCCAGAGCACCCGAAGAGGGCTCGTTTCCCGGAATTTGCCGGTTCGGCCGGATCCCTTCGCCCGGCACGGACGCCTGTGTGAATGTTTCGCTTGCTCGGGCACGAACCCCGTCCTGCTCGGTCGTCCGCGGCCCTCACGAGGTGCCCGCGACAGCAGGTCGGTGGCGTGGTCGAGGTCTGCCTTCCACCCAAGGAGCCTCGATGAATCGAAGAATGACCACCACCGGGACCGTCCTCGCCTTACTCGCCGGCCTCACCATCGGCGCGGCGGCCCAGTCGGCCGCGGCCGACCCGCCCGCGCCGCCCGGCTCTCAGGCGCCGGCCGTCGCCGCCGCCGACCGGGCCGCCGCAAGCGGCCTGGACGTCCTGGCCAAGGGACCCGACGAACAGTACGAACGGCAGGCGGTGACGCCGTGGGTCGACGATCTGTACTCCGTCGCCTACGAGCGTACCTACCGCGGCCTGCCGGTCGTCGGCGGCGACGCCGTCGTCCTCGCCGACGGCAAGGGCCGCGTCCGCGCGGCCCAGTCCGCGAGCGATGTGCAGATATCCACCACGGTCCAGCCGATCGTGACGGCCGACGCCGCCGAGACCATCTCCAGGGCCGAACTCGCGTCGGTGGACCGGGTCGAGTCACACCGCCTGGTCGTCCGGGTCAGGGACGGTCGGAGCAATCTCGCCTGGGAGACCGTGGTCGTCGGCCGCACCGCGACCGCGCCCAGCAGGCTGCACGTCTTCGTCGATGCGAGCACGGGCACGGTGCTCGACACGGTCGACGACGTCAAGGCCGGCACCGGCAACAGCCAGTGGAACGGCCCGAACATCCCGATCGACACCACCAAGTCCGGTGCCAGGTACTCGCTGCGCGACCCGGGCCGACCCGGCCTGTCCTGCGCGGACTACTCCACCGGAACGGTGTTCTCCAAGTCCACCGACTCGTGGGGCAACGGCCAGGCGTCCAGCAAGGAAACCGGCTGCGCCGACGTCATGTTCGCGGCCCAAAAAGAGTGGAACATGCTCCGTGACTGGCTTGGTCGCAACGGGCACAACGGCAACGGCGGCAGCTGGCCGGTCAAGGTCGGCCTCAACGACGTCAACGCCTACTGGGACGGCTCGTCCATCTCGATCGGGCACAACCAGGCGAACAAGTGGATCGGCTCGATGGACGTCGTGGGCCACGAGTTCGGCCACGGAATCGACCAGTTCACCCCCGGCGGCGCCGGCACCGAACCCGGACTGGGCGAGTCCACCGGCGACATCATGGGCGCGCTGACCGAGGCGTACACCAACGAATCCTCGCCCTACGACACCCCCGACTACACCGTCGGCGAAACGGTCAACCTGGTCGGCCAGGGCCCCATCCGCTACATGTACAAGCCCTCCACCAACGGCGACCCGAACTGCTACAGCTCGTCGATCCCCAACACCGAGGAGCACGCGGCGGCGGGACCGATGAACCACTGGTTCTACCTGCTCGCCGAGGGCACCAACCCCGGCGGCGGCAAGCCCACCAGCCCCACCTGTAACAACACCACGCTCACCGGCGTCGGCATCAAGTCCGCAGGCAAAGTCTTCTATGGCGGCATGCTGCTCAAGACCAGCGGCATGACCTACAAGAAGTACCGCACCGCGACCCTGAAATCGGCGAAGACCCTCGACCCCACGTGTGGTCTGTTCAACAAGACCAAGGCCGCCTGGAACGCCATCAGCGTGCCCGCCCAGACCGGTGACCCCACCTGCACCGCAGGTTCCGGCCGCGACGAATTCTCGGTCGCCTTCACCTCGCCCTCGGGCATCGTGACACCGGGCGACTCGATCACGACCGCGGTGAGCACGGCCGTGACCGCAGGCGCGGCGCAGAACGTCACCCTGTCCACGAGCGGTCTGCCGACCGGTGTGACCTCGACCTTCAACCCGGCGTCCGTCCAGGCGGGCGGCTCGACCCTGACCCTGTCGGCGAGTTCGACCGCGCCGGCAGGCACCTACCCCGTGACCGTCACCGCTAGCAGCCCCACCGCCACGCACACCGCCCGGTACACCCTGACCGTCACAGGTCCTGGCAACCGGAGCCTTGTGCCGCCCGACATCAACGTGGCGAACGTCCAGGCGCACCTGACCCAGCTCAACACCATCGCGAACCAGAACGGCGGCAACCGCCGTGCGGGCAGCGCCGGTTACACCGCGTCCGTGGCCTACGTGAAGGGCAAGCTCCAGGCCGCCGGCTTCACCGTGTCCGAGCAGGTCTGCACCTCCTGCCGATACCGCTCCAACAACCTGATCGCCGACTGGCCCGGCGGCCCCGCCAACCAGGTCGTCATGTTCGGTGCCCACCTGGACAGCGTCCAGGCGGGCCCCGGCATCAACGACAACGGCTCCGGCTCGGCCACCCTCCTGGAGAACGCCCTCGCGCTCGCCCGGGCCAACCCCACCCTCACCAAGCACGTGCGCTTCGGCTGGTGGGCCGGCGAGGAACAGGGCCTCCAGGGCTCGCAGTTCTACGTGGGCCAACTCACCTCGGCACAGCGCTCCGCGATCAGGGGCTACTACAACTTCGACATGGTCGGCTCACGCAACGCGGGCTACTTCATCAACAACATCAACTCCGCCACCGCTGCGCCCCTCAAGGCGTACTGGGACACGCTGAACCTGCGTCCCGAGGAGAACGTCGAGGGCCAAGGCCGCTCCGACGACTACTCCTTCCAGCGGGCCGGCATCCCCACCTCCGGCTACGCGGCCGGTGCCAGCGCCACCAAGAGCTCGGCACAGGCGACCAAGTGGGGCGGCACGGCCGGCGCCTCCTACGACTCGTGCTACCACTCCGCGTGTGACACCACGAGCAACATCAACGCCACGGTGCTCAACCGCAGCGCCGACGGCGTGGCGTACGCAATCTGGAAGACCGCAGTCGGCGTCACCACGCCCACCACCTAGACCTTGACAATCACCGGTACCGGCCGGCTGGAGCAGGGCGTACCGGTGATCGCCCCCACGCAGCCCCTTTCCCCAAGGACGAAAAAGTTCTATCTCCGGATGGAACCGTCAATCCCGGAGTCAAGGACCTTCACCCGCCCGGTTGAGTCGGCCTGAAGCACGGTTCCGGTGTTGCCACCGGCCCGTTTCTCCAGGCCGCTCTCCGAATGAAGTAGGCCGCCGACGAGGTGCCCCTGGCCGAGGTTCCTTTTAGACGGCCCTTCCCGAACCGGATGGGCCCGATTTCCAGGCATCCGGCTCTCCAGTCAACGATCCCAACCACAGCCCGGTCGACCGGTTCGCGGCTGCGGTGAAGCCGCTGCGGGCCGGGGACCCAGGTCAATGAGGTCACCGATCGCGCCAAGGTGCCGGCCGGCCAGACAGGGATCCGAGCCGTGGCCAACGTCCTGACCGCCATGGCAGACGCGTTCGAAGCGCAAAGTTCAGGTCGTATATCGCGGCAAGCGGGCGCGTCGTAACCTCCAGCGTTCTAGCGTTGCGGAATCCCGGATCACCGCTATGGAGCAAGGCACCCGCCCCTGCGTGACAACAACCGCGCACCTTTCCGGACGTCCACGTACCTCCCGGGACTGTGCCGGCACGTCCAAAGAGCCGTGAACCACCTCCTTGCCACACCCTGCGTTGCTGGGGGTCAAGGGGTCGCAGGTTCAATTCCTGTCGTCCCGTGTTCGAGGGCCGGGCCCACGAGGGCCCGGCCCGGGATGGACAACGAGATTCAGCTGATCAGTGACGGTGATGGACTGGCAGTCATCGGAGATGCGACGGATGTCGAACACTTCCTCGTCTCTGAGGGACTGTCGTCGAAAGGCCTTGGACTGGAACGGCTCAAGTCCGTCTTCGGCACGGGAGCTGCAGTCGCACAAGCAGGGTCGGACATCGCCGCGAACTCCGGTCACTGGGTGAAACTGACTCCGAAGTCGGCACAGCTGGTCAAGAAGTACGGACTGCGGAACAGCCGGAAGACGGGTCTCAGTACGGGTGTGGTGAGGGGAAAGAAGGGCCAGATCAGGGGATTCATCGAAATCGCGCAGTCGCCCCGAGCGTTTCTGAGCAACCCGGCGGCGCTTGCCGGTGCCGCAGGGATCATGGCGCAGTTTGCGATGCAACAGTCCATGGACGAGATCACCGACTATCTCGCCACGATCGACAAGAAGGTCGATGACGTGCTGCGCGCACAGAAGGACGCTGCGTTGGCGCACATGATCGCAGTGGACCTCTCGATCGAAGAGGCCATGACCATCCGGAAGCAGGTGGGCCGGGTCTCCGAGATCACGTGGTCGAAGGTGCAGAACGCGCCGACGACGATCGCGACAACCCAGGTGTACGCGTTGCGCCAACTCGACGCGCTCGCGGAGAAGATGGAGCGCGAGACCAAGATCGGTGACATCGCCACGGCAGCCGAGGAAGCCGAGTCCAAAGTTCGGGAGTGGCTCGCCGTTCTGGCTCGCTGCTTCCAACTACAGGACGCGATCGCGGTGCTCGAACTCGACCGAGTGCTGAACACGACTCCGGATGAGCTGGACGATCACCGCCTCGGGCTTCGGACTGCCCGACAGAACCGGCTGGATCTCATCTCGCGAAGCACCGAGCGTCTGGTGGCCCGAATGAATGCGGCGGCTGGCACGGCCAACGCGAAGGTGCTGCTGCACCCGACCAAGTCCCCGGCTGTGGTCCGGTCGAGCAACCATGTCGTAACCGGTGTCCATGACTTCCACGGGCGGCTCGGGATCGAGTCCGGCCGTCAGTCATCGGAGGCGAGGCGATGGGTGGAGGCGGCCACAGAGGTGAGGGATAAGGCGCTCGACACAGGAGCCAGGGGCGTCGGAGCCGCCAAGAGCATCGGCAGCGAGACCCTCGATCGGGCCGGCGCGGTAAAGGGCAGGCTCGCCGGCGAGATCGCCGGGCGAGCGCGCCGTCGGCGCGGGGACGAGGAACGCGACGAGAAAAGCTGAGCGAGCGCCGACCATAGGCCACGTGCGCGGCCCGGACACCCTCGACTGCGAAGAGCCTCAAAACGAGCCACGCCGCCTGACACCTCGAACTCCAGTCGTGTCAGGCGGCGGACAAGGCAATCAGCGCCCGGCCACGGACCGTACGAACGGAGCCCACTCCGCGCGGCCCACGGCGAACGCCGGGCGGGACACGTCTTTGGAGTCCCTTACGTGGATAGTTTGTTCGGTGATCGCGACCTCCACGCAGTCGTCACCCTGGCTGCCGCTGTAGCTGGACTTGAACCAGGCGAGTTCCGACACACCGCTGCTCATAGCTCTCCTCGCAGTCGCTCCAGCAAGGCCCGGGTTTCTGTGGGGTTCAGGGCCTGCGAGCGCAGTGTGTCATAGCGTTGGCAGAGCAGGCTCACCTCTTTCCGGTCGGCAATCAGCCGTCCGTTCTCCTGCCCTTCGGAGTAGCCAAGCCTCTGCCCCGAGGGAGTCTCCAGAATGCGGATGGTTCCATCCAGGCACGCATGCAGCCCAGCCGCCAGCGGCACCACCTGAAGCGTCACGTTACGCGGAGCACTGCGCTCAAGGACGTGGTCCACCAGCTCACGCATCGCCTGAGCATCACCGAACCGCCGCTGGAACACGTGCTCCTCGACGATGAAGCTGAACGGCACGGTCGGCCGCTCCCGCATCATGGCCTGCCGTTCCATTCGTGCGGCGAGCTGCGTATCCAGCTCCTCGTCGGTCCGCAGCGGGATCGTGCCGTCGAACACCGCCCGCGCGTACGCCTCCGACTGCAATAGCCCCGGCACCAACCGGCACTCGTACGTGCACAGGCTCGCCGCCTCCCGCTCCAGCACTGCCCACCGTCGAAACCACGCCGCGAGCCCCACGTCTCCGCGCGTGAGGTGTCGGGCGGCCTTGCGCAGCGCACCGGTGTTGCCGAGGGCTTCCTCCGCGCGCTCCACGAACGCCTCGTCCGGCATTCGGCGGCCCAACTCCACCGACTCCACGGTGTGTTTGGAGTACTGGACCCGGGCGCCGAGGTCGACCCGGCTGAGGCCCGCGTGCTCGCGCAGTGCCTGGACGACGGCTCCGAACGTGCGCAGACTGTCGGACGGGTGAGGCTCCCGCTCCCATTCCCCCACCGGAACCGCTCGCGCGCCGACCGCCCCGGACGCCTCCCCCTCGACTCCGACGATGTCCATCCGCCGCCCCTTTCTCATGCCGCATCACAACGGCCCTGATGAGCTGCCCCGGGCACCGCCCATCGTGGCGGAAAATCACCCGTACCGTCCACTCTTCGTGTCCGTACACTGACTGTGCGTACGTGGCATTCTGCTGGTCCCCAGGGGCGCGGCGGCCGCACGCTGGCTCCATGGACCGAGCGATTCGCCAACTTGCCGCCCCAGCCCGCACCTTCGCGCACATGCTGTCCTCCACACCGCGCGGTGCCCGACTCGCCCGGCTTCTCGCCATGGTCGAGCTGCGGTCCTGGGACGTGCCGCAGGACCTCACGGAGCGCGCCGAACTCGTCGTCGCGGAGCTGGCCGCCAACGCCGTCCTCCATGGCAGCCCGCCGGGCCACCGCGTCCGACTCGTACTTGTCTACGACCCGCCGGCCCGCCGCCTCCGCGTCGAAGTCATCGACGCTCGCGGGGACCTCGCTCCCCCGCCACACGCGACGGCCGCGGAACCGGACGCACTCACTACCGGTGGGCGCGGCCTGTCGCTCGTCACCGCCCTCGTCGACCACTGGGACGCCGTCCCCCATCCACACGGCGGCAAGACCGTGCGGGCCGTGCTGTCGGAACGAGCACCGCGCACGTGATCGCGTCGGCCACAACGGCATCCGGTCCTTCCGGTCGGCCCGAAGCACCCGCGAGCACGACCGAACGCTTCAACTCGCCTTGGACACACCCGTCGGGCCCTCCATGGCAACCCGACAGCCCGGCACCGCATCGGCGTCAAGCAGTAGCGGACGACGGGCAGGGCCCCGCTGCGGATCGGCATCTGGGGTCGGGGTCCCCGACGGGGAACTGCTCGGCGAGGGAGGCGATTTCACGGGTACTGCGGTGGCCGGTGATCCCGACACCCTGCGTGGAGCAGCCGAGGGCGCCGGTGATCTCGGTGAGGGTGGAGTTCGTCTCGGTGAGGCGCCGGCACTCGTCCGCGAACACCGTGACGGAGGAGGCGGCAAGACGGACGAGCCCGTGGAAGCCCGGCGAGAGGTCCTGGCCCTCGTCGACGACGAGGTGGGGTGCGGCGGCCGTGGCCTTGTCGCCGAGGGCGGCGGCGGCCTGATGGGTGAGCGCTGTCCAGTCGCCGTCCGGTTCGGGGAAACGGCCGGGGTGAGGCACGTCCTGCCGTAACGCCTGGGCGCTGGGCACAGTGCTCGGCCCCGTGTCGTCCGGCTTCCTCGGGTTCGTCGTCCGGCTCCTGGTCGCCGTTCTCCGTCCGGGTGCCGAACGACGAAGTCCGCGGCCTTTCCGGAGCCACCCGCTGAAGCGCGGTATGCCGTTATTCGACGTAGAGGAACTCCGGTCCGTAGGTCTTCCCGCCGCCGTCCGGAAGCGGCTTCACCATCAGGGAGCGCGCGAGGGGCCCCATCTTGAACATGTGGCCGACCGCGGCACCCACTTCGCTCTTGCCCACGTTCGGATCGTCCGCCCGCCACGCGCGCTCCAGCGCCCGCAACATCGCGCTGAACTCGGCGTTGAACGCGTCGAGAGTCTCCCGGATCTCGGGGGTGGGAGCGTTCGTCGGGTCGTTGGCCCAGCCGCCCTCGGGGACCCTGCCCATGGGGTGCGCCGGGGGCAGGGGAATGGCATCGCCCGTGAAGTCCCAGACGTCCGGGGATTCCGAGACCTTGATCAGCTTCCGGCCGTGGAAGAGTTCGCGGAACACGTAGAAGTGCGCCAGTTCTCCCGGCCGCCCGGGGAAGGGATTCTCGGGCGAGGCAGAGGTGCCCTCGCCCTGCTCCTTGATGACCTCGAGGGCGGCGCGGACCTTCTCGATGCTGTCGAGCGGGACGATGTTGTTGCCCTGCCCGTGGTGCGCCAACGAGTAGTCGATCTGTCGGGCACCGGTGATCAGGTGGCTGTGCGCTTCGAACGCCTCCTCGATCGCGGTGTAGAAGGCTCCGATCGTGGTGAAGGTCTCGAATTGCGCGACGGGGTCGTCCGGACGCTCGATCTCGGAGAACATCTCGACGGAAGCCTTGTTCAAGCCCTCCAGGAAGACGATCAACTCGGGTCGCACACCACCCGGCAACGGGTGCTCGTACTTCGGCACCACGCTCGCGTCGGCGATGACCGGATTCCCGCCGATGGTGGTGAGCATGTTGCACACCAGCCCCATGTGGGTCATCTCGTCGAACATGACCGCCCGGATGGCGTCGTAGACCGGCCCTTGCCTCTGCTCGATGGACCACAGGCCACTCGCATAGGGGCCGATGGTCGCGACCTCGACCATGATCGCCTGCTGGAGCGCGTGCCTGAGCCATTCCGCGTCACGTTCCGTGGGGCGAACCCCCATCAGTTCGACGATGGCGTTGCTCTGGTACTCGAGGGTTTGGGTCATCACACCGCAACCTTTCCGATCCGTACATGAAAACGCGCCCGGCGTGGTCCACCGTCGACGGATTCAAACGTAGGCGCCCCGGGCCCGCGGTCCGTCGCCAAACGAGACAACCATCCGGGTGATTCGCGGCTCGATCCGCGCGCACACCGCGTATGTGTGAAATTCCGTGAGGGGGAACAGCGGGCCGCCGTTCGCAGCCCGTGCAGTGTCTTCGAGTGGTCGGGGACCGCACGGATGGCGTGCGGTCCCCGAGTTCCCCGACGTCGTTCAGCGAGCCTGAAGTGCTGGTTCCGGGCGTCCGGGAACACCTATCCGTGGGACTGGACGCCGGTCAGCGGGCGAGTACGTGGCCGTCGTGGGGGCGGTGGTCGCGGGAGCGGCGCAGGTCGGTGGTGACGTAGGTGCGTTGCAGCCAGCGGTCCGCTCCGTCGTAACGGGGGCGGAAGGCGGTGCGGCCGTGGACGGTTACGCGGTTGTCGATGATGACCAGGTCGCCGGGAGTCAGGCGCAGGGTGCGGGCGGTCGCCTCGCAGGCGCGGCCGAATTCGGTCAGCGCCGCGGTGGCCCGAGGGGTGAGCGGGGTGGTGACGAGTTGGGCCATCCGTATGTCGGGATCCTCTACCGCTCCCGACAGCACCGGTCGGGGCTTGGCATCGGGCTCACTCGCGGTGGCGTCGGGGCCGAAGGAAGGTGGTGGTGTGGTGATGAACTCCGGTGCGAACAGGGCCTGGCGGCCGGCCGGGGTGAGAAGCGGCAGCGCTTGGCGGATGCCGGCGACGCGCATGGCGGCGATCCGGTCGTGGTCGGCGCGCAGGCACAGGAAGATCACATAGTCGGGTGGGTGGGGGTGGAAGCCGTTCTCGGTGTGGAAGGACAGCGGCACCGATCCGGCGTTGCCGTGGAAGCTCTCCTGCCCGGGCACGGGCACGACGTCCTGCACGAGGGCACCGGATTTCTCAGCCCGGTAGGCGAGAGGCTCGCCGAGCCCGCAGGCCACCATGGTGAGCACTGCGGCCGAGACGGTGGCCCGGCGCTGGACCGAGCCGGGTACGGACGGTGTCGCGGGCAGGGCCGCCTCATCGACGGGCAGGCCGCCTATCACCAATGTGCCGTGCGGCCCGGAATGCCTTCGAAACCGGCGCACCCCACGGCGCAACGGGAAGGGAAGGTCCTCCCAGGCGTCCCGGGCCCGGGCCACCCACTCGGGGTTGTCGACGTGGTCGTGCCCGCCCGTGCACAGGGTGCGGGCCAGCCGCTCGCACGCGCCGGCGTCGACCGGGTCGAGTGCCCAGTCGCCGGCGACGGCAGGGCTTCGGGTGGTGCCGGGCGTCGTCTCGGGCATCAGGGTCTCCTGCCGGAGGTGTGGGTGGCGGACACGCGGACTCACGAGTGGCGCAGGCCGGCCACGGCGTCGGCGATGTAGTGGTCCCCGAATCGGATCAGGGAGGCGTACCGGGCTGCGCGGCGATGGCGCATGTGCCGTAGTTCGGCGACGGCGTTGTCGGGGCCTTCCGGTTTCTGGGCGATGGAACGGTGTAGATGCACCATCGAGTACGCGAGGGTGACGTGCCGTTCACCGTCCACGATGTCGGCTTCCAGGAGAGCGCCCCGTGCCTCGGCCAACTCCGGGGCGCGGGCCGCCAACTGCTCGTAGGAGTCGGGAACCACGGACAGCAGGTCCTTCATCGCCGCCCGAAACAGCTTGTATCCACGATGTTGGCGCCCGCTCAACGGGACGTCCACCGACGGAGGCGCCATGGTGTGGCGTATCGCCGTCATGTAGTAATCGGCCGGGACCGTACTGGCGTGGGTCATGGCCGCCGGGAAGCCCCGCACGTACACCGTCGCATCCGCCAGCCGCAGCAGCGCGGCATCGCCGTCGCCGTGCCGCAGATGGCGGGTGGCGTCGGCCACGGCGACCGCGGCACAAACGTTGAACAAGACGTGGACCTGGTGCCCGATGAGCCACCGAGCACTCCACACATTCTCCAACGACTCCCCCGCAGCAGGCCCGGGGACGACCACCGGCGGTACGGAGTCGGGGCCGTCGCCCGGCGCTGCGCCGGTGAGGTCGAGCACCGACTGCCGCATCCCGGCCGCCTCCAGCGCCAGGTCGGCACCCGACAGCGGAGCCTCACACAGGTCTTCCAGACCGCGGTGGACAACCAGGACACCGTGCAGGGCGGCCTGCTGATCCGACAGTTCCCCTTCACGGACCCGGAAGAACGACTGACTGATCGACTCCGCCGGCAGTCCCTCACCGGCCACGGCCGGAGCCAGAGCCGACAGCGCGGCCACCAACTCACCGGCGGCCAAGGCGGCCTGCCGCAGCGCGACGGTCCGCTCGACAGGTCTGGCATGGGTCGCCAACCCGCCCAGCACGCGCGCGGTGCGCTTCGCCTCGGCATCGACCCGCGTGCCCAGCACCGGGACGGACCGCCCGCCTCGGGGCTCGCGGAAAACAGCGACAGCAGGATGACCGGCAACCGGCGATATGCCCATGGCTGTACTTCGCCAGGAGCGCTCCACACGAAACCCTGAACTGCAAGACCATTCCTGTGCGCTGCGCCGGGCGCACAGTTCGCGCCGCCCTTCCTCGATCGCGGCATGGAACCGACCGATCGTCACATATCGGTCCGACTGCGCCGGCGCGTCCGGCGGCGCGGGCTGCTCCAGCCGGAGGAACTGGTCGAGCGCCGCGGGTCCGAACACGCTGCGGGCCGTCGCACCGCGCTGCGGTACTCCGCCGGCGTCACACTCCTCGCCGTGTCCAACGGGGTGATTCGCGCAAGCCAGATCAACGGCTGCGGCTTCTGCACCGACATGCACACCAAGGACGCCGCCCACGCGGGAGAGGCCCAGCAGCGCCTCAACCTGGTGGCAGCCTGGCGGGAGGCCACGGTCTTCACCGACGCCGAGCGCGCCGCGCTGGAGCTGGCCGAGCAGGGCACCCGCATCGCGGACGCGGCCGGCGGCGTCACGGACGAGGCCTGGGCGAACGCCGCCAAGCACTTCGACGAGGACCAGCTCGCCGCGCTGATCTCGCTCATCGCCGTCATCAACGCCTACAACCGCATCAACATCATCAACCAGCAGCCCGCCGGGGACTACCAGCCCGGCCGGTTCGGCTGAGCCGCCCGGCGCACCGCCGGAGGTTTCCGCACACCGTCACGGATGGCGGGAACGGAGAGGGGCGGGTGGGCCTTCGGGCCCACCGCCCCTCTCGGCGCGCATCACGGGTGTCAGCTCCCCTGGTCCTTCTCCGACACAGTGTCGTCACCTTTCGTAGGTCCGCCGCCTCATGCGGCGGACACGCCGTCTGCCGGAGGCGTCATCGCGCCCCGGGTCCATGGCCGTTCGCAGTGATGACCGGGTGCCCCGTGGATCCGTGACAGGGGCGTTGGCGTTCGCCATGGTTCCCGGACGGCAGAGGGCGGGCGGGGATCCGAAGGCGGTCGGACGGTGGGTGGGGAGAGGGACGGTGTGACGCCGAAGCCGGTCGAAGGCGCGGACCGGCGCGTGGAGTGTGGCAGTGTGTGTTCGCCTCGTATTCGGCGTGTGAACCCCCGGAAGCACCGTTCCGGAGTGGCTTGTAGCATGGCGGCGCCGAAGCCGAAGGGGACAACCATAAACGCTGGGGCTGACACCGATTCTCTCGACCAGGCGGCGAGAGACTTCCTCGCGGCGCGCCCGCGGCTCTTCGGTGTCGCGTACCGGGTGCTCGGAAGCGCGGTGGAGGCGGAGGACATCGTCCAGGAGGCGTGGCTGCGGTGGCAGAACGCGGACCGCGCTCGCATCCTGGAGCCTGCGGCCTTCCTGACCACGGTCACCGCCCGTCTGGCCATCAACCTGGCCCAGTCCGCCAGAGTGCGGCGGGAGTCCTACGTCGGCCCGTGGCTTCCCGAGCCGGTCGACACCAGCGCGGATCCGCAGATGGGTGCCGAACGGGCCGAAGCCCTCGAACTGGCGGTTCTCTTCCTGCTGGAGAAGCTGAACCCGATGGAGCGTGCCGCCTACGTCCTGCGGGAAGCCTTCGACTACCCCTACGCGCAGATCGCGAGAATCCTGGAGACGAGTGAGGCCAACACCCGTCAACTGGTGAGCCGCGGGCGCAAACACCTGGCCGCCGAGCGCAGGGAACGCGTCGGCACGACTGATCACCGTCGTCTCCTGGAGGTGTTCCTCGCGGCGGCGCAGCAGGGTGATCTGGCGGCGCTGGAGAACGTGCTCGCCGCGGATGTCGTCAGCTACACCGACGGCGGCGGGCTGCGCGGCGCGTCGAAGATACCGGTCGTCGGACGTCTGCACGTCTCCAAGTACCTCGTGGCCTTCGCCCCCCGGTTCTGGCCCGGGTCGGAGGTGCGGTGGGTCGAGGCCAACGGTCGTCCCGCTGTCGTCGTCTCGTCCGGCGGGGAGGCCGTGGCCCTCCTCTCCGTCGATGTGTCCGCCGAGGGGATCGACCGGATCCTGTGGGTGATGAACGCGGCCAAGCTGTCGCCCTACATGACATCGCCGAGCAGTTGAACACCCTTACGCCCAGACTGTGGTGGACATGGTTCCGGGTGGGCCGCCCTCGCAGCGTCGCCATGATGTGCTTCGCCGGCCGCTTGACCTGCCGAACCGCGTGCTGGGCGTTGGGAACCGTGTGCGCTCCCGGCCGCCCCACCGCGAGATCGGGCACCGAGGCATCGTCGCCGGCGGCCCACACGTGCGTCGCCCGGGGCCGCCGAGGCAGCGTCGCCGCCGCCTCGGCGAGCGCGGCACCGCGGGTCACATGGCGCCGCTTTCGGCTCGGGCCTGTTCGAGGACTTGGCGCTGTGTGCCCAGCCCGGCGATCTCGAGTTCGATGATGTCGCCGGCACGCAGGTAGGGAGTGTTCGGTAGTCCCAGGGCGACTCCGGCCGGGGTTCCGGTGTTGATGACGTCGCCGGGTTCGAGGACCATGTACTGGCTCAGGTACCAGACGATGTACGGCACGTCGAAGATCATGTTCTTGGTATTGCCGTCCTGGCGCGCTACGCCGTTGACGGACAGGCGCAGCGCGAGCGACTGCGGGTCGCCGACCTCGTCGGGGGTGACGAGCCAGGGGCCGAGCGGGTTGAAGGTTTCGCAGGACTTGCCCAGGTCCCACTGTCCGGAGTACTCCAGTTGGAACTCGCGCTCGGAGACGTCGTTGCTGATCGTGTATCCGGCGATCACGGCGGCGGCCTCGTCCGGCGAGTCCAGGTAGCGGGCCCGGTTGCCTATCACTACGGCGAGTTCGACTTCCCAGTCGGTCTTCGTCGAGCCGCGAGGGATCGATACGGTGTCGTGGGGGCCGACGACGGTTGCGGGGTCCTTCATGAAGACCACCGGCCGGGTGGGGATCGGTGCGCCGGTCTCCTGCGCGTGGTCGCGGTAGTTCAGGCCGATGCATACGACCTTGCCCGGGCGGGTCACCGGGGCGCCGATCCGTACGCCGGCGCAAGGGAGTTCCGGCAACAGTCCGGCTTCGGCGGCGGTTTGGGCTCTTTGGAGGCCGCCGGAGGCCAGGAACGCGGCATCGATGTCCGTCGTGACGGAGGACGGATCCAGCAGCCGTCCGTCGTCGGTCAGGATCGCCGGGCGTTCGCCACCCGGGGCGCCGATGCGCAGTACCTTCATGTCGGACTTCCCTTCGTGGTGGGGTTTCCGCCTCCGGGGCGGTCGGGCATCCGCTGCACGGTGTCGCTCATTCCAGGAAGAAGATCGAAGGGATCTCGGTCCACTGGCGCCCCTCGGGCGTGCCGGGGAGGCGCTCCTGACAGGGGTCGGTCAGCTTCCACCACTCCTGGGTGATCGGGTCCTGGGACATGCGGGCCATGTCCGCGTCGAAGTCGACGCCCCGGTACTCGAAATAGCTGAACAGGAGCCCTTCGTGGAGAAAGATCGAGTAGTTGGCGATGTTGCACGCTCGGAGTCGGTCGAGCACACCGGGCCAGGGATCGGCGTGCAGGCGCTTGTACTCCTCGAGCTTCTCGGGCCTGACGCGGATCACCGATGCGATCCGGCGGACCCCGTCACTCGTGCTTTCGTTCATCGCTCTCCTCGGGGAAGTAGTCCGTACACCCGTGTCGCCGTGCCGGCGAAGACGGTCGCCTGTTCGGTCGGGCTCAACGAGCCGGTGAGGGTCGCGGCCGTGTCGACCACGTCGCGGTAGGAGGCCGCGAGCAGGCAGACCGGCCAGTCGGAGCCGAACATGAGCCGGTCCGGTCCGAATTCCTCGAGGGCTGTCTCGGCGAAGGGGCGCAGGTCGCGCAGGGACCACGTCCGCCAGTCGGCTTCGGTGACGAGACCGGAGAGCTTGCACACGGTGTTGGGCAGCGCGGCCAACGTTTTGATGTCGCCGGCCCATGGGGCTCTCTCGCCTGCTGCGATCGGGGGCTTGCCGAGGTGGTCGAGAACGAAGGTGAGTTCGGGCAGTGTCGCGGCGGCGCGGGCGGCCGCGGGGATCTGATGGGATTGCACGAGCAGGTCGTAGGCGAGTCCCGCCGAGGCGACGGCCGCGAGTCCGCGGATGACGTCCGGGCGGATGAGCCAGTGCGGATCCGGCTCGTCCTGCACGGGGTGGCGGATGCCGACCAGGTGCTCACCGCCCGGAAGTTCGCGAAGCGCGCCGATGGTTTCCGCGATGTCGGGTGCGGTGAGGTCGACCCAGCCGACCACTCCGGCGACCAGCCGGCTCGCCGCGGCGAGCGCGAGGAATTCGGGGGTCTCGTCGGCGACGGCGATCGTCTGTACGAGGACGGTCGAGGTGACCTTGGTCGAGGCGGCCTCGGGCTCCAGTTCGGTGAGCGCGAAGCTGCGCCGTATCGGGGCGAGGGCCGCGTCGGCGAGCCAGGGCTGGTCGCGCGCGGACAGGTCCCAGACGTGTTGGTGCGCGTCGACGATGGGATCCGGGGTCATGGGAAGGTCACCTCGGGTGTGCTGAGGACGAGCGCGGGTGTCCGGGCGGGGCGGGCGGCGTTGTGGACGGCTGCGGAGAGGTG
This sequence comes from Embleya scabrispora DSM 41855, assembly GCF_000372745.1. GTDB lineage: Bacteria > Actinomycetota > Actinomycetes > Streptomycetales > Streptomycetaceae > Embleya > Embleya scabrispora. Next base: position 107,119 of record NZ_KB889667.1, read on the forward strand.
ATGGTGGGCGTCGATCGCGATCATCCGAGCCGCTCCCAGAGGTCGGCGGGGATGTCGAAGGCGGCCATCGCCACGGCGTCCGATACCTCGGCGGGAGTGCGCGCGCCGATCAGGACGGTGTCGACGGCGCGGTGAGCGGCCGCGAATTGCAACGCGGCGGCCCGCAAGGGGACTCCGCGCGCGGCGCACGCATCCCGCAGCCGCAGCGCGTGGGCGAGGATGTCGGCGTCGGCGGGCGCGTAGTCGAAGCGGGCGCCCGGGCGCGGGTCGGCGAGCAGGCCGCTGTTGTACACGCCGCCGGCCAGCACCGAGACCCCGAGCTCGGCGCAGTGGTCGAGCAACGCGCTCCCGCTGCGGTCGAGCAGGGTGTAGCGGCCGGCGAGCAGCACGCAGTCCACGTCCGTCTCGGTGACGAAGCGATCGAGCATCGCGCACTGGTTCATCCCGGCCCCGACCGCCCCGACGACGCCCTGGTCGCGCAGTTCCACCAGGGCGGGTACCGCCTCCTCGGACGCCTGCTCCCAGTGCTCGTCGGGGTCGTGCACGAGCGCGATGTCGATCCGGTCGAGCCCGAGCCGGCGCAGGCTCGCCTCGACGGAGCGCCGCACACCCGCCCGGGAAAAGTCGAGGACCCGACGCCTTCGCGGCGTCCCGAAGAACCCGTCGCCGTACTCGGGCGCGTCCGGGTCGTCGACCAGCAGCCGGCCCACCTTCGTGGACAGCGTGTATTCGGCCCGCGGCACGCCGCGCAGGAACCTTCCCAGGCGCTCCTCGGAGAGCCCCGCGCCGTAGTGCGGCGCCGTGTCGAAGCAGCGGATCCCGCTCGCCCAGGCCGCCTCCAGCGTCGCCTGCGCCGCGGCCTCCGTGAGCGGTTCGTACAGACCGCCCAGTCCCGCGCAGCCCAGGCCCAGCGCCGCGCCCTTCACCGTGCCTGCGCCGGGCGCAGTCGCAGCCCCTGCATCCCGCCGTCCACGGCCAGGCTCGTCCCGGTCGTCGACGCGGCCAGCGGGCTCGCGAGCGAGGAGATCGCGAACGCGACCTCGTCGGCGGTGACCAGGCGGCCCATCGGCTGCCGGGCGTTCAGCGCGACCCGCTCCGCGTCCGCGTCCGCGGCGGTATCCAGCAATCGGCCCACCCACGGGGTGTCGGCGGTACCCGGGTTGACGCAGTTGACTCGGATGCCCTCCCGAACGTGGTCCGCCGCCATCGCCAGCGTCAGCGACTGCACAGCGCCCTTGGACGCCGAGTACAGCGCGCGCTGGGGCAGTCCCGCGGTCGCGGCGATCGAGCACGTGTTGACGATCGCCGCGTGCCGCGAGGCGCGCAGATGCGGCAACGCCGCCCGCGAGACCCGCACGATCCCGATCACGTTCACATCGAATACCCGGTGCCACTCGGCATCGTCGTTGTCCGCGACGGTCCCGGCGGCGCCGATCCCCGCGTTGTTGACCAGGACGTCGATCCCACCGAGCAGCGCGGCCGCGCCGCGCACGGCCTCGACGACCGAGGCGTCGTCGGTCACATCCGCGGCGAACACCGACAGGTCGCCGTCGCCGGCCAACGGCGACACGTCCCGATCCAACACCGCCACCCGCGCACCGCGCGCGACCAGCATGCGCGCGGTCGCCAACCCGATCCCGGCCGCCCCGCCGGTCACCACCGCGGCCAGCCCGGCGAAGTCCCGCTCCCCGATCACGAGTTCCTCCCGACGGGACCCGAAGGCAACACCTTCATGAGCGAACCCCTTTTTCTCTCGACCCTGTTCACACAACGGACGACATCTCGGGAACCGGCCCTCGGGCCCTCATCTCACCGAACCTCGCTTCACTCCACGCCACGCCACCCTGCCCGCCCACTCACGCCTCCTCGTCTTCCGCCGCGACGAGCCCGGGCAGCAGGCGCTCCTGCGCCCGATGCAGATGCGTGCGCATCGCGGCCGCCGCGACGTCGGGATCCGCGTCCCGGATGGCGTCGAGCACGCGTTCGTGTTCCCGACAGGTCGCGTCGGGGACCCCGACCGGGAAGTACAGCCGGTACAGATGCGTGTGCGACCGGAAGCGGCGCAGCGTGTCGGCCATCAGCGAGTTGCCGCCGGAGCTCGCGATCACGTCGTGGAAGAGCGCGTCGTGGTGGAGGAATCGGCGCATGGTCTCGCGACTGTTGTCGCCGTGCGCGGCACGCATCCGGGTCAGGCTGTCGGTGAGCGCCCGCAGGCCCTCCTCGCCGACCCGCACGGCGGCCCTGGCCGCCGCCGCCGGCTCCAACAGCAGCCTCATCTCGAACAGTTCCTCGAACGTCCTGCCACTCATCAGCGGCGCGGCCGAGTATCCGGCGAGGGCCCGTTTGACCACCAGGCCGTCGGCCTCCAAGCGGGCCAACGCCTCCCGCACCGGGGTGGGGGACACGTCGAGGGCCTGAGCCAACGTGTTGATGTTGAGCTTGGCTCCGGGCTCGATCTCGTGATCCACCAGCCGTTGTGCGATCGCCTCGCACACGGTGTCCGCGAGCATCTGTCGAGGCTGCGCCTCTGTCATCGCTTCTCCTCCTCGACGCAGACACGCCGGCGCGCTGCTTCGGTGACGACATCCGCAGATCCAAGCATGTCGTACGACCCCCATGGCTCATTAATATACGATCTGCATCCCCCGTGGCTACAGATACACGATGTTACCGAGAGTCGGATCGACGCCGATCAAAGCTCGACTCCCGACCATGACCAGCGACTTTCCGCCACATGGCAACATTTGACCGCGATTACGGCGCGCCTTCCAGTGCCATGCGGCCGAAATCATTCGCCGCGCTCGCAAGCCTTGACCCCGCCGAGATCCACGAGCATGCTTCTCGAAAATATAGTATCCGGCTCCGGAGGTTGGTCCTGTGAAACGATCGCCCGTCAGAAACGCCCTGTTCTGCGCCGCCGTGTCGCTGTCGTTGGCGGCGGCCCTGACCGGGTGCAGCACCAAGGGCGGCACCGGTGCCGCCAGCGACAAGGAGGCGGCGGACAAGATTCCGCTCTCGGCCGTCAAGGTGGCCCTCGTCCCCGGCGGCGCACACCCGTACTTCCAGCTCTGGAAGACAACCGGAGCCAAGGCCAAGGCCGACTTCGGGCTCGGCGACGTGACCTACGACGAGACCGCCGAATGGAACCAGGCGAAGCAGAACAGCCTGTTGACCTCGCTCGCGGCGCGCGGCCACAACGCGTTCGGCGTCTTCGGCGTGTCACCGACCGACGTCAACAGCACCTTCGCCGACCTCAAGTCCAAGGGATTCGCGGTCGCGTCGCTGGGATCGTGTCCCGCCGGCGGCACGCTCAAGGCCGACTTCTGCCTGTCCACCGACGTCGAGCAGGCCGCGTACAAGGCCACCCAGGCGGACATCCAGGCCATGGGCGGGCGCGGCAACCTGGTCCACCTCACGGGCAACAACGTCGACTCCAACACCCAGCGGCGGATGGCGGGGGTCAAGAAGGCGGTCGCCGAGACCAACGGCCAGGTCACCCTGCTGACCACGGTGACCGACATCGACACCGACCTGCAGACCGCGCAGAAGGCGGTCTCCGACCTGCTGACCGCACACGGTTCACAGATCAACGGGCTCGTCGCCACGGCCTACAACCCGGCCGTGGCCGCGGCCGCCGCGATCAAGCAGGGCAACCTGCCGATCAAGGTGGTGGCCATCGACGACGACCCGAAGATCCTGGCCGGCATCTCCGACGGCTCGGTGTTCGCGACCGTCGCGCAGAACCCGGCCGGCCAGGCATACGTCGGATCGTGGGCGCTGAGCCGCCTGCAGAGCGGGCAATGCACCGTGCGCGCTCCCGGCGCAGTGGTCGACTCCGGCTCCTTCGTGGTCACCCGGGACAACGTCGGAACCTACGACGTCGAGCGGCAGACCAAGACGGACCGGCTGATGAACGACTTCAAGACCTCGGTCCTGTCCTGCCCCTGAGTCATCCCGCCATCCCGCCATCCCGCCTCACCCGCACGCACACCGGCACCCACGCCCACGACCCCGGGAGACACGCATGACCAGGATCATCAAGGCGAGCGCCTTCATGATCGACGTGGAGGTGGAAACCAAGCGCACCGACGCGGTGCAGGCATTCGTGAAGCAGGAGACCGTCTTCGTCGAGTTGACCACCGACGACGGGAACACCGGCACCGGCTACTCGTACACGATCGGCACCGGCGGAACCTCCGTGCTCGCGATGCTGCGCGACCACCTCCTGCCCCGGCTCGCCGGCCGCGACGCCCGAGAGATCGAACGGGTGTGGCACGATCTGTTCGCGGCGACCCGGGCGACCACCGTCGGCGCGATCACGTCCCTTGCCTTGGCCGCGGTGGACACCGCGCTGTGGGATTTGCGCTGCCTGCGAGCCGACGAGCCGCTGTGGCGGATGGCCGGCGGCTTTCGCCCCGAGGTGCCGCTGTACGACACCGAGGGCGGCTGGCTGCACCTGAGCACCGACGAACTCGTCGCCGGGGCCCTGGCCTCCCAGGCCGCCGGCTGGCAGGGCGTCAAGCTCAAGGTGGGCAAACCCAGGATCGAGCAGGACGTCGAACGCCTGGGCGCGGTACGCGCGGCCGTCGGGCACGGCCTGGACATCATGGTCGACGCCAACCAGTCGATGACCGCGGCCGAGGCCCGCCGCCGCGCCGCCGCGCTCGAAGGGCTGGGCATCGCCTGGTTCGAGGAGCCGCTTCCGGCCGACGACGTCCAGGGCCACGTCGCGCTCGCCCGCTCGACGTCGATTCCGATCGCCGTGGGCGAATCCCTTTACTCCCCGGGCCAGTTCCGCGACTTTCTCGCCCGCGGCGCGGCGTCGATCGTGCAGGTCGACGTCGCCCGGGTCGGCGGGATCACCCCTTGGCTCAAGGTCGCCCACCTCGCCGAGACGTTCAACGTCGAGGTATGCCCGCACTTCCTGATGGAACTGCACGTCAGTCTCACCGCCGCCGTACCCAACGGACGCTACGTCGAACACATCCCACAACTGCGCGCGATCACCCACGACGAGATGCGGGTCCGCGACGGGCACGCCGTCGCACCCGATGCCGCGGGCCTGGGCATCGCGTGGAACCTCGACGCGATCGACGACAGGAGGACGACATGACCGGGCACACCCCGGCACCCGACGACGCGGACGTCGGGCGGCCGCGGACGGCTACCGACTCCGCGCCGGCGGTCCCCCGATGGGCCGGCCGCTGGTCGGCCGGCACTGCCCAACGCCTGGGTCTGGTCCTGGTCGGCGCGGCCCTGGTGGTGCTCTTCGGCTCCGCCCGCGCGTCCTTCTACGACCAGCAACTGACCGTCTTCCCACTGCTGCGCGACATCGCCGTCTTCACCGTGGTGGGACTGTCCCAACTGGCCACGATGTCGATCGGCCACATGAATCTGGCCGTCGGCCGGATGGCCGCGTTCTCCGCGATGTTCATGGGGATCGCGTACCAGCAGTGGCACCTGCCGCTGTACGCCGGACTGGCGGTCGGGCTCCTCGCCGGTGCCGCCATCGGCGCGCTCACCGGTTGGATCATCAGCGCCACCGGCGTCAACTCGTTCGTGGTCACGCTCGCGATGGACTTCGCCCTGCTCGGCCTGGTGTCGCTGACGTACTCGCAACTGACCACCGTGGCCGCCTTCACCGCCAAGCCCGCCGGCATGGACGAACTACGCGGCTACTCGATGGCCGACGTGTGCGTGGGCAACGTCTGCGGCTCGCCCGCGATCCCCCAGATCCTGCTGTTCACGATCGTGGCGATGCTGCTCGTCGGCTACCTGTACTCGCGCACCCGGACCGGTCGCGAACTGCTCCTGGTCGGTTCCAACAGCACCGCGGCCCGGCTCTCCGGCGTCCCCGTCACGCGTCGGGTGATCGGCGCCCACGCCCTGTCGGGGATGCTGGCGGGCCTCGCGGGCTTCATGCTCGCGGTCACCAGCGGCTCGTTCACCGCGGGCATCGGCTCGGAGTTCATGATCCCCTCCTTCCTGGGCCCGGTCCTGGGCGGCACCCTGCTCACCGGCGGCGCCGTGTCGGTCGTGGGCACCCTGCTCGGCACGTCGCTCGTACAGGTGATCCGACAGGGCCTGACCACCTTGGGCACGGGTCTGGAGAACCTCAACATCTACCTCGGCGTGATCCTGCTCCTCGCGCTGTCCACCGACCGGATCAGGTCGGTCGTCTCGGCCCGACGGGCGGTGGCCCACCCATGAGCACCGCGCACACGATCCCCGCCGCCTACCGCGCGACGCTGGGACGGTTCACCCGCTCCACCGAGATGACCCTGTTCGCGGTCGGCACCATCGGATTCACGATCCTGGCGGCGAGTTCGCACGGCAGCCTGCTCCGCGGCAACGCGGTCCACGGCATCCTGATCTACCTCACCGTCCCGATCCTGATCGGCCTGGCCCAACTCGTGGTACTCGCGGTCGGACAGATGAACCTGTCCGTCGGCACGCTCGGCGGATTCCTGGCCGTCCTGATCGCGGTACTGATGGCCGATCACGGTGTTCCCGCCCCGATCGCGATTGCGATCGTCCTGGTCGCGGGGCCGGCGATCGGCGCGGTCAACGGCTTGCTCGTAGTGGCCTCGCGGATCAACGGGTTCATCGTCACGCTCGCCACCATGACGATCCTGGGCGGCCTCCAGTACCGGCTCGCCGGCACCCGCACGATCGATCCGGGCTCGTCGAGCCTGGCCCGACTCGGCGACCGGTCCGTGTTCAACATTCCGGTGATCTTCCTGATCGCGCTGGTCCTCGCCGCCGCGCTGGCGTTCTTCCTGCGACGCGCGACCGCCGGCCGCCGTCTCCTGGCCAGTGGCGGCAACCCCCTGGCCGCGCGGTTGTCGGGCATCTCCAACGATCGCAGCGTGATCGTGGCGCACGCGCTGTCGGGGCTGATCGTCGCGGTCGCGGCCATCCTCACCGTCGCCTCCGCACCCGGGGTCAACAAGAGCATCGGCGGGGACTGGCTCCTGCCCAGCTTCGCCGCGCCCATCATCGGCGGGGCCGCCCTCGCGGGAGGGTCGGTGTCCGTACTCGGCGCCGTGCTCGCGGCGTTCATCGTGCGACTGGTGGACGTGGCCCGCGCGCAGTATTCGCTGGACCCCAGCTGGGTCAACTTCACCGTGGGCGCCGTGGTGCTGGGCACCGTGCTCGTGGGGCGGATCCGGTCGAGCCGGCAGGACCGTATCGGGCGGGCGCCCGATCGGGATTCGACCCTGCGGCCGGAACCCCGACCCGACGACCAGGCGAAACCGCTGCCGACCGCCGGCGCGAGGAGCACATCATGACCCACCCCGCAGCACACACCGGTCCCACCAAACCCGCCGAACCCGCCGAACCCGCCGAACCCGCCGAGCCGATCCTGTCGGCCGACCGTCTGGCTAAGTACTTCCCGGGCGTCCGAGCCCTCGACGGCGCGACGCTGCACCTGCGCGCCGGGTCCGTGCACGCCCTGCTCGGCGAGAACGGCGCCGGCAAGTCCACCCTGATCAAGGTCGTCACCGGCCTGTACCGCCCCGACGGTGGCCGGCTCGCGCTCGACGGCACCCCGATCGACTTCCACTCTCCCCAGGACGCGGTGCGCGCGGGAATCTCGGTGGTCCACCAGGAACGCAACGTCATCCCCGAGTTCTCCGTCGCCGAGAACATCACCCTGCGGCGGATTCCCTCCCGTCGCGGACTGGTCGACCGAGACCGGATGCGCGCGCAGGCCCGACGCTGCCTGGACCTGCTCGACCTCGATCTGGATCTCGACACGCGGGTCGGCTCGTTGTCGACGGCACAGGTCCAACTGGTGGAGATCGCCAAGGCGTTGTCCACCGACAGCAAGGTACTGCTGTTGGACGAACCGACCTCCGCGCTCACGCTGCGCGAGACGGACCGGCTTCTGGACATCGTGCGTCGGTTGCGCGACCAGGGCACCGCCGTCCTGCTCGTCAGCCACAAACTCGAAGAAGTGTTCGCGGTCTGTGACACGGTCACCGTGCTGCGCGACGGCGTCTCGGTCCTGGAGGGCGAGCCGATCGCCGCGTACAGCCGGGAAGACATCGTCGGCGTCATGGTCGGACGCGCCCACACCGCACGCGAGTTCGCGCCCCGCACGGTGGATCCACACGGTCCGCCCATGCTCGAACTGGACGCGCTGTCGACGGCCTCGGGGCATTGTGACGTCTCGCTCGACGTGCGGCGCGGGGAGATCGTCGGCCTGTACGGGCTCGTCGGCGCGGGCCGCACCGAACTCGCCAAGGCGCTGATGGGCCTGGACCGGGTCGTCGGCGGCACCATCCGCGTCCGCGGCGAGGACGTCCGCATCCGCAACGTCGGCCAGGCGCTGAACACCCACCGCATCGGCTACGTCCCGGAGAACCGCAAGGAGGAGGGCCTCTTCCTCGACCAACCGCTCACGATGAACATCGCGGTGACCGTGTGGTCGCGGATCCGACGCTCCCTCGGGTACATCCCCGCCCGCCGCGAACGCGAACTCGCGGCCGAGTACACCGAGAGGCTCGGCATCCGGGTGTCGGGCCCGAGCCAACTCGTCGGCCAACTCTCCGGCGGCAACCAGCAAAAGGTCAGCCTCGCGAAGTGGCTCGCCGCGCGGACCGAGATCCTGATCATCGACGAACCCACGGTCGGCATCGACGTCCGCACCAAGGCCGCCTTCCACCAACTCATCTGGCAACTGGCCGCCGACGGCCTCGCCATCCTGCTGATCACGAGCGACCTGCCCGAGATGGTCACCCTCGCCGACCGCGTGCTGGTCATGCGCGACCACCGGATCACCGGCGAGGTGCCCAACACACACGACTACGCCTCGGTGAGCCAGGCGGTGATCCGCCTCATCCACGGCACCGGGAGCGGGAGCCTCCCGACCGCCGCACCCGACCCTTCGAACCCGGACCCGGCCTGCGGTTTCGAGCCCTCGAACAGACCCTGAGCGGGCACCCCGCATGGCGAGGACGTATCCCACGAGGGATGTCCACGCCTTCGCGCAGCCGCGTGTACGCGGTGATGCCGAACGAAGCCCGCCGACCCGTCGTACATCGGCGGCACGTCGTCGCCGACGTGTGCCCGCAGCGCCGCGGCGAGCGCGGCGTCGCGCTTGACATCGCCCTACGGACATATGCGGCAAAGAGTTCCAAGCCCGGGCGTTTCGGCTCGCACGTCATCCGCCGGCGATCAAGGACATGCGCAACGCGCCAAGGCCCCCTCGGGCAATCAACCAACTCGATAGTGGCATTGCCTGGTTCCAAAGGTCCGAATGGGGCCGAGGCAGTGGGTGATGGCGAGGATCACGGTGCGGCCGTCGACCGGAGACCTGCCGGACGATCGGCTCCGACGAACGAGCCGAACGCCGGACGCCGGACGCCGACTCGGCGGGCAGGTACTCGGCAGATATCGCTACGGCAGTGATTTGCAAGAAATCGGAACCGCGGAATTCGACCGACGTTCGCCGACGCCACGCGGCGTCCGAAGTTCGGCGCCGATTGCAGGCGGACTCGGCCGGCCGGGGTTAAACGTCGATTACGCTCCCGCTGAGACCGTGGCACGGGTGCAAAGGTCCGTCAAGTATTCGGTCGAGTTCGTGGGGTCTGTCCTGTCGACGAGACAGATGGGAGATCACCGACGGTGTCGTTCCATCGTGCCGATTGATCGATCACGATTGGTTCACTACCGTGGTCAACCGACATTGGATAGCGTCGGCACTACGTCATGAAGCCGGTGCGGCAACGCGGTGACCTCGGGGAACACCGACTGCACGACCACGACGACCAGATCGCGTCGGATTCCCCGGGCGGCATTTTCAGGAAAGGCGCCGGCCTCGCGGTTCGCAGTGGTGCCGGGTGGTGACATCATCGAATCGTTTCGCCCGCGGGCTTGCGACTTTCAATTCTCGGCCACCCGTACCGGCGGCGTGTTCGAACTGCTTCGGGAAGAGTTTGTCGAGATGCGGTTCAGGGTGCCCTGCGCGAGCACGTCGTCGCGGAATTGCGCGTGCGATCGCGTCGGAAACCGCGGAACTCACGAGCCGGGCTGCCCTGGCGCTGCGCGCCGGGCTTGTCGCAGGCAATAAACGCGAAGGGAAAACAGTGACATTGTTGCGCGCCCGGCTCACCGAGGCTCACCTCGCCGAACAGCGGCGCTACTGGCTCGACCGGCTCGACAACCTTCCGGTGTTGCGGCTGCCGACCGACCGGCCGCGGCCGACCACGGCCGGCACGGCGCGCGCCGCCGTCGAGTTCCGGGTGCGGGCGGAGGTCGTCGAGACCCTGAACGACCTGGCGGGCAAGGTCGGCGGAACGCTGTTCACCGCCCTGCTCTCCGCCTCCCAGGTGCTCTTCTCCCGTTACGGCAGGCAGCAGGACATTCCTGTGGCCACCGTGGCGACCGGCCGCACACTCGATGGACCGGACGCTCGTTTCGTCAATGTCGTCGTCCTGCGGTCGACGATCCGGCCGGACGACCCGTTCACGCGCTTGATCGAGCGAAACGCCCCGCTCGTCGAAGACGCGGTCGCCAACGCGGACCTGCCCTTTTCCGATCTTGCGGACGCGCCGGGACCCCACGGCGTCGATGCCGGCTCTCCCCTGCCTCAGGTGCTGCTGGTGCTGCGGGACGAGCACCCCGGCCCCGTCGAGGTACCTCAGCCGTTCGACCTCACCATCGACTGCCGGTCGACCGATACGGGCGAACTCGTCGGCACCCTCACCTACGATCCGGGGTTGTTCGAGGCAGCCACCATCCAGCGGCTGGCCCGGCACCTGGTGGTGCTGCTGACGGCCGCCGTGCGTCATCCGGAGCGCCCGGTGGGCGATCTTCCGCTGCCGGACGAGCGGGAACGGCACACACTGCTCGGCGAGTGGGGCGTCAACCAGGTGGAGTTGCAGGCATGGCCGTGCGTGCACGAGCTGGTCGCCGAGCGCGCCGGGGCGAAGCCCGACGCGGTCGCGGTCGTCGCCGGCACGGACACCGTGACGTATGGGCAGTTGGACACCCGGGCCAACCGACTCGCCAACCTGCTGGTGTCCGCCGGGGTTCGGCGCGGTGATGTCGTCGCCGTGTGCCTGCCGCGCGGCCCGGAGCTGGTCACCGCACTGCTCGCGGTCCTTCGTGCCGGCTGCGCCTACCTGCCGTTGGACCCCGGATACCCGACCGAGCGGCTGAACTTCATGCTCGGCGACGCCGACGTGGCGGTGTGCGTAACGGAAAGCGCGCTGGTCGGGAAACTGCGTGAGGCCACCGACGCAGACTTCGTCGCGATCGACGAACAGGAACGCGAACTGGCCGCGCAGCCCACTGAGCCGCCGGCCATCCCGGTCTCCGGGCGGGACGGGGCGTATGTGATCTACACCTCGGGCTCGACCGGCCGGCCGAAGGGGACCGTGGTCGAGCACCGTTCGATCACCGGACTGCTCGGCGAGGCCGACTACATCCCGCTGCGGTCCGACGACGTCGTCGCCCAGGGTGCCGACGCGACGTTCGACGCGGCGACCTTCGAGATCTGGGGGCCGCTGGTCGCGGGTGCTCGGATGGTGGTCATCGACAAGAACACGATGCTCGACCCCAAGGCGCTGACGGACGCGCTGACTCGGCATCACATCAGCACGCTCGTGCTCACGACGGCGGTGTTCAACCAGGTCGTCGCCGCGCAGCCGGATGCGTTCAGGACGCTGCGCCACCTGCTCTTCGGCGGTGAGGCGGTCAATCCGGACCGGGTGGCGCAGGCATTGGCGGCGGGTCCACCGCAGCGCCTGATCCACTGCTACGGGCCCACCGAGACGACCACGTTCGCCACCTGGCACCTGGTGGAGCGGATCGAGGAGCACCGCACGGTGCCCATCGGCCGTCCGGTCGTGAACACCAGCGTTCACGTGCTCGATGAACGGCTGAACCCGGTACCGGTGGGTGTGGTCGGCGAGTTGTTCATCGGTGGGCCGGGGGTCGCGCGGGGTTACCTGGCCCGTCCGGGCCTGACCGCGGAACGCTTCCTGCCCGACATCTTCGGCACGACACCCGGAGATCGGCTGTACCGCACCGGTGACCTGGTGCGCTGGTCGGCGGAGGGCGCGCTGGAGTACGTCGGCCGGATCGACCGCCAGGTCAAGGTCCGCGGCTTCCGGATCGAGCCGAACGAGATCGAACTCGTGCTCCAGCAACACCCGGACGTCGAAGCGGCCGTGGTGATCGTGCTCGACGACGGTGAGCACAAGCGCCTCGTCGGTTACGTTCGCCCCGAGCCGGGACGCCGGCCCGAGCCGGCCGCGCTGCGGGACTTCGTCGGGGACCGACTCCCGGAGTTCATGGTGCCCGCGGTCGTCGTGCCGCTCGCCGAGTTCCCCCTCACCCCGAGCGGAAAGGTCGACCGCGCCGCGCTGCCGGCCCCGGAGCGTATCGCCGACGCCGAGGACTACGTCGCGCCTCGAACAGACGACGAGCGTGTGCTCGCCGAGGTCTGGGCCGACGTGCTCGACATCGATCGCGTCGGGGTGACCGACAACTTCTATGAACTCGGTGGCGACTCCATCCTCGGGATCAAGGTCGTCGCCAAGGCTCGGGCCGCGGGTGTGTCGATCTCGGCCAAGGCCCTGTTCCGCCTACAGACCATCGCGGCACTGAGCGACGAAGCGGCAGCGGACGCCGCACCTGCTGACCAATCCTGCTGATTCCACATTCGCGGAGGGCATTGTGCGCACCCAAAGACCTGGCCTCAAGGGACGTCTGGTCCCGGAGAACCGCTACCTGTGGCGTGCGCGGCGACCCGAGGCACGGCACCGCATCGTCTGCTTCCCCCACGCGGGCGGAGGTGCCAACGCGTACTCGAGCTGGGCGCGCGCGTTACCGCAGGACATCGAATTGGCGGCCGTGCAACTGCCGGGCCGGCAGAACCGGATCGCCGAGGAGCCGGCGACCGACGTCGGTCGACTCGTGAAGGAGATCGTCGCGGACCTGCGCCCCGTGCTCACCGGGCCGTTCGCCTTCTTCGGGCATTCGTGCGGATCGATGCTGGCCTTCGAGGTGGCGAGGGCGCTGCAGACGCAGGGCGGCCCCTGCCCGACCCGGCTGTTCGTGTCCGCGCAGTCCACGCCCGAAGTGATCTGGGCCGGGCCCAAGCTGCACGACCTCCCCGAGCGCGAGTTCCACGCCGCCGTGCTCAGCCTCGGCGGATTCGACGAGGAGGTGAGCGCGGATCAGGAGGTCATGGACGAGCTGGTACCGGTCGTCCTCGCCGACTTCCAGCTCTGGGAGCGCCACCGCGTCGCCACCGTACCCACCTTGGACAGCCCGATCACCGCGCTCGTCGGGAAGTCCGACTGGCGGGCCCCGCTGGAAACCGTTGTGGGGTGGAGCGAGTACACCTCGGCGTCGTTCACGACCGAGATCTTCCCCGGCGGTCACTTCTACCTGACCGAAGAAGGCAACGACGTCCCCGGGTTCGTCGGCCGGACCCTGCTGGGGACATAGCACCGCTGCCGAACCAACCGACAAAGACGCTGCGCGGGCGGATCGCCCGTGCAGCGTCTTTGTCGGATATCACGAGTATGTGCTCAGCCGAGCGTGGCGGCGTTCCGCAACAATTCCCCGCCCGAAGCGCTCGAAGCACTCGAAGCACTCGGGCGCAGCAGTGGTGCGATCGACCGGGCCAGCTCCAGCCCCTGGCCGCGGTTCAGGCGCGGGTCGCAGGCCGTCTCGTACCGCAGGTGCAGATCCCGCTCGCGCACCGGGGTGTGCTCGTCCACGCATTCGGTCACGTCGCGGCTGGTCAACTCCAGGTGCAGGCCGCCCGGGTGGGTACCCATCGCCCGGTGGACCTCGATGAACCCACGGACCTCCGCCCGGATCGCCTCGAACCGACGAGTCTTGGTGCCGTCCGCGGTCGCGAAGGTGTTGCCGTGCATCGGATCGCACACCCAGATCGCCGGCGAGTCCCGGGTGATCACCTCGTCGACGAGCGGGGGCAGCCGGTCGTGCACCGCATCCGCGCCCAGGCGGGTGATGAACGTCAGCCGGCCCGGCTCCCTGTGTGGGTCGATCAGTTCGATCAGTTCCGCGATGTCCGTGCGGGTCGTGGTCGGCCCGATCTTGACCGCTACCGGGTTGTGCACGCCGGCCGCGAAGGCCACGTGTGGCCCGTCGAGTCGTCGCGTCCGCTCGCCGATCCACAGCAGGTGACCGGACAGGCCGTACGTCCGTCCGGAAGCCGGGTCGACCCTGGTGAGCGCGCTCTCGTAGGGCAGCAGCAACGCTTCGTGGCTGGTGAAGAAGTCGCCGCCGAGGTCGGTGAACAGTGTGTGGTTCCTGGTGCGAAGCCGCCGGATGTCGGACAGGACGCGATCCGCGGCCCGGTACGCGGCGAGCAGACGCTGTGGGTTCGCGGTACGCGCCTCGGCGTCGAAACGCAGCTCGTTCACCGCGTCGCCCCGGTAGACGGGCACCACCCGGTCGCCCCTGGTCTCGGTGCCCATCGAGCGCGGTTTCGCGTACTGTCCGGCGAGCCTGCCGAGGGTGAGGGTCGGCAGCCCGGACTCCGAGGTCAGCACCGCCGCCATGTCCGCGAGGCAGCGCAGCTTGTTTTGTGTCGGCTCGATCAGCGGCCCCGCGAACAGCTCCGCGCAGTCGCCGCCCTGGAGCAGGAACGCCTCACCGCGGGCCACCGCGGCCAGGCGCAGCCGGAGCTCGTCGCAGTCACCGGGTGACACCAGCGCGGGCAGACTGCCCAATGCGCGTACCACATCGGCCAGTTCGTCGAGGTCGCGCCAGTTCGGCTGCTGGTTCTCGACCGGCAGATGCAGCGGATCGACGCCGCTGAGCGCGGTGTTCGTCGCGGCGGTCACGACCGGCAGGCCCGCAGGACGGCGGCCGCGACCTCGTCGCCGCTGTCTCCGAAGTAGGAGCGGTACACCTCCGCGATGTCGGCTTCCCGGCCGGAGTCGAACTTCGGCCCGTCCGCCTGCCGGCGAGCCTGCTGGATGCGCTGGGACACTTCACGACGCATCCGCAACAGGCTGATGATGCCCAGGTCGAGGTTGTCGATGTCGGTACGCGCTTCTCTTGTGGACAGTCGGATGTCCACTCCGGCTAGGGATTCGGTCTCTGAGTCCAACACGTCTTGCCCCCTTGTGTCGTGCGGTTGCCGCGGGTCGGGTGTGTGCACGGTTTTCGCTCAGGGCTTCAGCAGCAGCTTGCCGATGGTGCGGCGCTGCTCGATGTCCGCCTGCGCGGTGCCGGCGTCGGCCAGTGGATAGAGTCGTCCGATGTGGACGTTGAGGTTGTCCCGGCCTATCCAGGAGAACACCGCGGCGCCGCGAGCCCGCAGTTCTTCGGGGGTCGCGATGAAGTCCGGGAGGTAGGGGCGGGTCAGCTTGATCGAGCCGCGTGTGCCGGTGCTCAGGTCGATGGGCGGTATCTTGCCGCCGGACTGTCCGTAGAGGACGAAAGTGCCCCGGGGACGCAACGAGGCGATGCTTCCCTCGAAGGTTGTGTTGCCGACCGCGTCGTAGACGACGTCCACGCCACCGCCGCCGGTGAGCCTGCCGACCTCGGCGGCGAAGTCGACCTTCGTGTAGCGGATGACCTCGTGCGCCCCTGCCTGCCGCGCCGCCTCCTCCTTCGCCGCGCTGGACACGGTTCCGATGACACGGACGCCGAGCGCGCGCAGCACCTGGGTGAGCAGCAGCCCCACACCGCCCGCCGCGGCGTGCACCAAAGCCGTCTCCCCCTCACGTACGGGGTGGCTGTCCCGGGTGAGCACGTGGACCGTGAGGCCCTGCAACAGCACCGCCGCGGCCTGTTCGGCGCTCACCCCCTCGGGCACCCGCACGACCCGGTCGGCGGGCAGTACCACCTGTTCCGCGTAGGCGCCGGGCGTCGGCACGTCGGCCGTTGCCACCAGGTCACCGACCGAGAGGTCGGTGACGTCGGCCCCGACGGCGGCCACCGTCCCCGCCACCTCACGTCCGGGGACGTAGGGCAGCTCACGCGGGTACAGGCCGCTTCGTTCGTAGGTCTCGTGGTAGTTGACGCCGATGGCGGCGACGTCGACGAGCACGTCGCCCGGACCGGCGACCGGCGTGTCCCACTCGGTCGGTGTCAGTACCTCGGGACCGCCATGCCGGTATACCGCGACCGCACGCATTGCGGCCTCCTTGTCGGGTGTCGGGGCTAGATGGTGCCGACCTCGTCGATGATGTTCGGCAGTCGCTCGCCGGCCCGGATGCGCCGCAGAACGTCCTGCTCGGTGCATCCGGTGGTCGCGGCCGCGGCCAGCACCTCGTGCAGGCGTGCCGCCGGCACCACCACCGTGCCGTTGCCGTCGGAGAACACCCAGTCCCCCGTGTGCACCAGCACGTGCTCGACCAGGCAGGTGCCACCGACCGACTCGACGCGGTACGCGCCTTGGGTGTCGGTCGGGACGAAGTTGCTCGCGACGACGGGACGGGTGCTCTGCTCGACGACGTCTCGGTCGCGGATGGCGCCGCCCAACACGATCCCCTCGAACCGCAGTTGTTCGAGCAGATAGGTCGTGGACAGGCCGCCCGCGAGCGCGGCGTCGGTGATCAGCGGCCCGGAGCCCGCGACGTAGACCATGCCTCGGCCGTCGACGACCTCGGGTACCAGGAAGTCGCGGACCTCCTGCCATGTGCTCGGAGAGGCGGCCACGATGCTCGGGCCCTTGCGCACCATCACCCAGCCGACGGTGTACGCGGCGCCGAAGAACAACCGGTCGCCGCCCGACACGCGGTGCAGCCGCGAGTCCAGCACCCGGTTGGTGATACCCAACCCGTCGAGCACGTCCGCGATCGTGGCGGTGGAAATGCCGTGCTCCCGCACCGTCTTCGCGACCAGGGCGTGGGTTTCGTCGCGCGGCGCCTCGGCGTCGGTGTCGAGCCGCCGGTCGTCGATGCCCGCCGTCACAGCGTGGTTCCGTGTGGCACGTGGATGCTGAAGCCCATCCGCACCGGGCCGAAGTCCTCGAGGATCTCGAGGTTGTTCGCCTCGGCGGCGACACTGGTCGTGATGCACGCGTCCGCCGAACCGCCGGCGCACTCCAGCGCGGCCGCGGCGTTGCTTGTCACGAGCCGGATGTCGTAGCCGCGGTCCTCGATGAGGTTGACCGGCGCCGGGTGGCTCAGCACTTTCTGTACCGGACCGTGACCGCGCGCGGCGAGAACCATCGGGTGGGTCGGCATCATGAAGCATTCGTGCAACGACATCGCCTTGAGGTTCCGAAAGACGATCTCGTTCAGCTTCGGGTAGACGACACAACCGAGCAGTACGCTGTCGGCCGGATTTGTCATAACGCCGTCGAGCGCCTCTTCCAGGGTCTCGTACAGAACGACGTCGCCTTGTTTGTGGTTGTTCTGTTCCAGGTAGTACTGTGCGGCCGCTTCGCAGTTCGTGCCTGTCGGTCCCAGCGTGTGGACCTGCAGGCGGCGGTTATTGATGGGCACGAATGTTCCCTTCACTTCAGAGTCGGTAATCCTCGCGTACCGGGTGGAAGATATCGATTCCCCGGGCGGCCGTTCGGGCATGTGCCGCGTGTTCGGCACCGCCGGGGATGATCACGGATTCGCCCGCCTCCAGCACGACGACTTCGCCGTCGACCGTCACCTCGAACAGGCCCTCGAGGCAGTGCACGATCTGCTCGTGCGGGTGCTGGTGGGGCGGCACGTCACCGCCCTGCTCGAACTGCCACAGGGTGACCGTCATCGTGTCGCCGTGGATGAATTCCAGGCGCGCCTTCGGGAACATGTCGGCGATCACCGAGGTGCCCGAGCGGTGCTTCTTCGCTGCCATTTTATTACTCCCGTGGGTCGTCGAGGTGCGCTACGGCCGAAATGGGTGGATGAAAGTGCGGCCCGATGTGGTTCGGGAAATTCCGATCGGGTCCGTCTCCCGCGGATTTACCAGGAGAGCGTACCGTCGGGTGTCCCGGCAACAGGACACCAGGCAAGCTCCCTGCGGTCGACCGTTCGCTATCGGAAGGCCGTCGGCGTGCATTCCTTGACAGCTTGAGCAGTCGTGTTCGTACGCTGGTCGAATCGGATTCGGCGGTCAATTTGCACTGTTTTGAGTTCGCTACTCCGCCAGGCCATGACCGGGAATCTGCGGAGCCCGTCGCACGGCAACGTTGAGGGAGGAACCGTGGGGGATGGGAACGTGGGACGACCGGGCACCGATGCCGACGGTGGCGCACGATCTTTTCCGGAATTGTTCGACCTTCGGGTGACGACGTCACCCGATGCGGTGGCCGTGGAGTACGGCTCCACGTCGTTGACCTACCGAGAGCTGGACGAACGAGCCGAACAGGTGGCTCGTGGGCTGCTCGCCGCCGGCGTGCGGGCCGAATCCATCGTGGCGATCGCCCTGCGCAGATCGGTGGACTGGGTGACCGCGCTGCTGGGGGTGTTCCGCGCCGGCGCGGCATATCTACCCCTGGACACCGCGCACCCGGCCGAGCGCCTGGCGTACATGATCGACAGGTCCGGCTGCACGCTGGTGTTGGCGGACAAGTCCGCCCACCCGGAGCTGCCCGATGTGGCGGTACCGACCCTCGGGCTCGACGAGCTCGACGGAAACGCCCCGATGCCGGCGTTCCCGAGGCCGGCGCAAAGCGCCTACGTCATCTACACCTCGGGTTCCACCGGCCGGCCGAAAGGCGTGGCGGTCACCCACGGTGGACTCGCCGACTTGGCCGCCACACACGCCGATCGACTCGGCGTCGCCCAAGGCAGCCGGGTACTCCAGTTCGCCTCCCCGGGGTTCGACGCCTCGGTGTGGGAGCTGTGCATGGCGCTGCTCTCCGGCGCGACGCTGGTACTGGCGGACGACGCGGATCTGGGTCCGGGCCGCCCGCTCGCCGAGACCCTGACGACCCGCCGGATCACCCACGTGACGCTGCCGCCGCCGGTGCTGGCCACGCTCCCCGCCCAAGCGATGCCCGACGTCGAGTACCTGGTAGTCGCCGGGGACGCGACCACGCCGAATCTCGTCGAAGCCTGGGCCGGCGACCGGAAGATGATCAACGCCTACGGGCCCACCGAGACCACCGTGTGCGCCACCATGAGCGACCCGCTGGTCGCCGACGGCCGGATGCCGACCATCGGCCGTGCCATCACGGGTGCGCGGGTACACGTCCTGGACGCCGCGCTGCGCCCGGTTCCGCCGGACACCGTGGGCGAGTTGTACGTGTCCGGCCTCTTGCTGGCCCGCGGCTACCTGGGCAACCCGGGCGAGACCGCGGCCCGGTTCGTCCCGGACGTGTCGGGGCCGGCCGGCGCCCGGATGTACCGCACCGGGGACCTGGTGGCCCGGTCGGCGGACGGCACGCTCGTGTTCCACGGCCGGGCCGACACCCAGGTCAAAATCCACGGCGTGCGCATCGAGACCCACGAGGTGGCGGCCGTTGTGGCCGCGCATCCCGGCGTCGCGGACGCGGTGGTCGTCGCCCGCGAGACACGATCGAGCAAGCAACTCGTCGCGTACGTCGTCCCGAAGGAGCGAGCCGAGCGCTCCGGCGGCGTGTCGAGCGACTCCTACGGCGCCCTCGCGCTGGAGCCGACCTTCTCGGTCGGCGACCTGCGCGCGTTCGCGGCACGGCTCCTGCCCTCCGCGATGGTCCCGGCGGCGTTCGTGCCGCTGGACCGGATTCCCCTCACTCCCAATGGGAAGCCCGATCTCGCGGCGCTGCCGGCGCCCCGGCTGCGGCAGGTGGCGTACCAGGCCCCACGTGACGACACGGAGGCGGCACTCGCGCAGCGGTTCGCCGAGGTGCTCGGGCTCGAAGAGGTGGGTGTCGACGACGACTTCTTCGCGATCGGTGGCGACAGCATCCAGTCGATCCAGGTGGTTTCGCGCCTGCGGGAGGCTGGCATTCACCTCAGCGCCCGGGATGTCTTCGAGCTGCGGACGGTGGCCGCACTGGCCGAGCTCGCGGCGACGCGGTCTGCGGCGGCGCCGGCCGACGCGTTGGACGAGTTCGATGGTGGCGGCGTCGGGTCGATGCCGTTGCTGCCGGTCGCGCGGTGGATTCGCGACTGGGGACCGGCATTCGACCGCTTCGCGCAGGCAATGGTGGTGTCCCTGCCGGAGGGGGTCGACGAGGCGGGTCTGACCGCGACCCTGCTGGCCGTGGTGGACCACCACGACATGCTGCGGGCCCGCCTGGTGGGAGACGAGATCGTGGTGGCGCCCGCCGGTACGGTTTCGGTCGCCATCGACCGGGTCGACGGCATCGACGAGGCCGACCCGGCCTGGCACCCGACCCTGGCACGGGAGTTGGACCGGGCGACCATGAGCCTGGATCCGTCCTCGGGGGCGCTCGCCCGCTTCGTCTGGTTCGACGGCCGAACGGGCAAGCTGCTCGTGGTCTTGCACCACCTTGTCGTCGACGGTGTGTCCTGGCGTGTCCTGCAGTCCGACCTCGCCGACGCGTGGACCGCCGTGCGCGGCGGACACGAACCGCGGTTGCCCATGGTGCGCACCTCGATGCGCAGGTGGGCACACGCGATGACCGACGAGGCGCGCAACCCGCGACGGCTGGCCGAACTGCCGCTGTGGCGCTCGATCCTGGCCGGTCCGGACCCACTGCTGGGCACGCGTCGACTGGACCCGTCGACCGATGTGGTCGCCACCGTGATCGACGTCCCGGTGACCGTGCCGGTCCCGGTCACCGAGGCGCTGCTGACCACGGTGCCGTCGGTGTTCCGCGGCGAGGTGATGGACGGTCTGCTCGCCGCGCTGGCACTGGCGCTGACCGCTCGGCGGCGAGCCGGAGGGGATGCCGAGTCGTCCGTGTTGATCCGGTTGGAGGGACACGGCCGGGAGGAGGGCGCGGCGCCGGGAGCCGACCTGTCCCGGACGGTGGGGTGGTTCACCACCGTGTACCCGATTCGTCTCGATCTCGCCGACATCGATGTCGCCGACGCGCTCGCGGGCGGCCCGGCCGCGGGCCGGGCGGTCATGCTGGCCAAGCAGCGCCTGCGGGCGGTCCCCGACAAGGGCGTCGGGTACGGGCTGCTGCGCCATCTCAACGACGACACCGCGGCGGTGCTCCAGGAGTATCCGATGGCCCAGGTGGGCTTCAACTACCTCGGTCGCTTCGCCCCGACGGACACCGGTGCCTGGAGCCGGGTCGAGGTGCCCCAGCTCGCGCAGCTGGACGCCGGTCAGGACCCGAGGATGCCCGCGCCGGCCGAGCTGGACATCAACGCGAGCCTCGTGGACACGGAGCGGGGACCGCAGTTGCGCGCGGTGTTCGCCGCGCCCTCGGGCGTGCTGGCCCGCGAGGAGTTGGAGGAGATCGCGCGCTTGTGGAGTGCCGCGCTGGCGGGCGTCGCCCAACACGCGGCCACCCCGGGCGTGCATGGGTTGATGCCCTCGGACGTACCGCTGGTGTCGGTCACGCAGGCCGACCTGAACGAGTGGGCCGAACGGCACCCGAACCTGGTGGACGTCTGGCCGTTGACGCCGCTGCAGTCGGGCCTGCTGTTCCACAGCATGGTGGTCGACTCCGGCTTCGACGCCTACCAGGTGCAGTATGTCCTCAGGCTGCTGGGGCCGATCGATCCGGCGCGGATGCGCGCGGCCGGGCAGCGACTGCTGGCACGGCATCCGGGCCTGCGCTCGGTCTTCGCCCCCGACGGCCGCGGGGAGATGGTCCAGCTCATCCTCGCCGACGCCGAACTGCCTTGGCGCGTGGTCGATTTCGGTGACCTGGACGAGAGCGCGCGGACGACCGCGTTCGAGCGCCTGCTCGCCGACGACCTGCGGGAACACTTCGACCCCGTGCTGCCTCCGATGTTGCGGATGACACTCGTGCACAGCACACCGGAAGTGGCGGACCTGGTCCTTACCGCACACCACGCGATCGTCGACGGGTGGTCCATTCCGCTGATCGTGCGGGAGTTGCTGCTGCACTACGGTGCCGACTCCGCGCGGCTGCCGAGGGCACGCGGCCAACGGGACTTCCTCGAGTGGCGTGTGCAGCGCGACCCGAACGAGTCGGCGGCCGCGTGGGCGCGTGAACTCGACGGCGTGAACGAGCCGACGCTGATCGACGACGGACGCCACACCGGCGGCGGCGAGGGAATCGGGCAGGTGGACGCGACGCTGACCGCGGCCGAGTCCGAGGCGATCGCCGCGTGTGCCGCGCGGCTGGGGGTGACGGTGAACACCCTGGTCCAGACGGCGTGGGCGTTGCTGCTGTCCAGGATGACCGGTCGGCGCGACGTCCTGTTCGGAGCCGTCGTCTCCGGACGCCCGCCCGCGGTGCCCGGCGTGGACGCGATCGTGGGCATGCTCCTCAACACGGTTCCGGTCCGCTTGGACTGCGATCCCGCCCGCACGCTCGCCGAACTGGTCGTCGACCTGCAACACAGGCAGGCCACGCTGCTCGACCATCACCACCACGGACTCAGCGAGTTGCACCAGGCCTCCGGCGTGACGGCGTTGTTCGACACGGTGGTCGGATTCCAGTCGTTCCCGCTGGACCGGACCGGCATCGCCGCCGCGGGTCACGCGGCCGGGTTGCAGGTGGTGGGGATCCGCTCCTTCACGGTGAGCCACTATCCGCTGGCCCTGATGGTGTTCGCCGAGCCGGACAGCCCGCTGCGCCCTTGCGTGCAGTACCGGCGGGACCTGTTCGACCGGGCGGCGGCGGCCGACATCGCGGCCAGGTTCGCGTTGATACTGCGCCGGATCGCGCAGGACCCGGTGCTGCGCGCCGGTGCGGTGGATGCCCTCTTCCCGGCCGAGCGCACGATCGCGGCCGCCGAGGATGCCCCGCCCGTGGCGAAGACGGTCCTCGCGCTGCTGGACGTACGGGCGTCGCTGACACCGGACGCCGTCGCGGTGCGGGGAGCCCGGGACTCGCTCACCTACCGGGAACTCGACCGCAGGGCCACGGCGGTGGCGCGGGTGCTGGCCGAGCGTGGTGTCGGGCGGGAAACCACGGTGTCGGTCCGCTTGCCGGCCTCGCCGGCTGTCGTGATCGCGTTGGTCGCGGTGCTGCGCGCGGGAGGCTGTCTGGTGGCCCCGGACGACGACGCGGACGTGCTGCTCACCGAGCTGCCCGCGCCGGCGGCCGGAGCGGGTGCGCCGGAGTCGGTGCACCCGGGGCAAATCGCCGCGCTGCTGCCGACGTGGGGGTACCCGGACGGTCGCCGGACCGTTGCGGTGGACCACGCGGTACTCGCCGCGCGTGTCGGGAACGCCGCGACGCGAGCAAGTCTGCGCACCGACTTCACCGGCGACTTCGGCCTGTGGCTGGTCGATGTGCTCGGCGCGGTGTGCGTCGGTGGCGGCGTCGAGATCGCCGCCGACCCCGAGGTGCCGGGTGACCCGACGACGGGAGCGGCCGGGTACGCCGCGAGTGAGACCGGCCGCACGAACTCGCTCTCCCCGCGTTCCGGTGACCGGGCGTCCGGTGACGTCTCGCCGGCCCCACCGTTGCCGGGTGTGCGGCTCTACGTGCTCGACAACACCCTCCACCCCGCGCCACCGGGAGCAGTCGGCGAACTGTACGTCGCCGGCCCGGCGCTCGGCTTCGGCTATCAGGGCCGGCCCGGGACAACCGCGCGGTGGTTCGTCCCGGATCCGTTCCGTCCGGGCCCGGCTCGCATGTTCCGCACCGGCGAGCTGGTGCGTCGAGGGCGAAACGGTGCTCTGGAGCATGTCGGCCGTGCCGACGGACAGGTGTCGGTGCGCGGCGTACGGATCAGCCTGCCCGCGGTCGAAGCGGCGCTGGCCGAGCACCCGGAGGTGGTCGAGGTCGCCGCGGTGGCGGGGCTCGGATCCGATCTCCCGCATGTGAGCGCGTACGTGGTGGGTGCCGGTGTGGACGCCGGGGAACTGGCCGGGTTCGCCGCCGACCGGTTGCCGCGCTGCATGGTCCCGGATGCCGTCGTTCCGCTGACGTACATCCCTCGCCTGCCGAACGGCAGGGTCGACGTGTCCGCGCTGCCTTCGGCGGACGCGGCCGAGCGTGTCCGCCGCGAGCCGCGCGACCGGCACGAGGAAGTGCTGTGCGCGTTGTTCGCGGACGTACTCGAGGTCGACGACGTCGACATCGACGACGACTTCTTCGAACTGGGCGGGACGTCGCTGATGGCGACCCGGCTCAGCAGCCGGATCCGCAAGGAACTCGGCGTCGCCGTCTCGATCCGGACGATCTTCCAGTCCTCCGCCATCGTCGACCTGGCGCGCGCGGTCAAGGAAGCCGGTGAGTCCACCAGACCAGGTCTGCGACGGATGGACAGGAGCGCCCAGTCGTGATCCCGTTGTCGTTCGCTCAGCGCCGGTGGTGGTTCGTCGATGGGTTCGAGGACCCGTCGGCGACCTGCGCCGTGCCCCTTCGCCTCGACCTCGCGGGACGTCTCGACGTCCCGGCGCTGCGTGCCGCCCTGCACGATGTCGTCGTCAGGCACGAGAGCCTGCGCACCCGTATCGTGCGGGACCACGACGGTGTGCCGTACCAGGAAGTGCTTGCGGTCGATCGGGCGGTGGTGGACCTGCCCGTGGTCGAGGTGGCCGAACCGGACCTGGAGGCGGCGCTCCGGTCGGCCGCCGAGCGGGGACCGGACATCGCGGTGCACCTTCCACTGCGGGCGACGCTGCTGCGCGTGCGCTCGGACCTGCACGTGCTGGTGCTGTCGATCCATCACATCGCCTTCGACGGCGAGTCGATGGCGCCGCTGGCCCGTGATCTGGCCGCCGCGTACACCGCGCGGGTCCGGGCCGAAGCCCCGAATCGGCCGGAGCTTTCCGTTCGATACGTCGACTACACGCTGTGGCAACGGGAGTTGCTGGGGGACGAGAGCGATCCGGCCGCTCTCCTGTCGAAGCAGGCCGAGTACTGGCGCCGGGAGTTGGCCGGTATCTCCCAGCCGACCAGGCTTCCGCTCGACCGACCCCGGCCGCCGATCCCCAGCCACCGCGGCGACGTCGTGGACGGCTCGCTGAACCGCACCGAACTCGCGGCGGTCCAGGCACTGGCCAGGGCGCACGGGGTGACCGTGCCCATGGTGATGCAGGCCGGGGTGGTGGCTCTGCTGCGGCACCTCGCCGCGGATACCGACATCGCCATCGGGTCGACGATCACCGGGCGAACGGACGATCAACTCGACGATCTGGTGGGCACATTCGCCAACACCTGGGTGTTGCGCGCCGATCTGTCCGGTGACCCCTCGTTCGGCGACTTGCTGGAGTCGGTCAGGGACAAGGCCCTGGGCGCGTACGACAACCGGGACGCCCCGTTCGAGCGCCTGGTCGAACTGGTCGAATCGGAGCGGCCCACCGCGTATCACCCGCTGTTCCAGGTGATGTTCACCTGGAAGGACGACTTCGCGATCGACATCGAGCTGCCGGACCTGACCGCGCGGCTGGAAGTGCTCGATACCCGGACAGCGCGGTTCGATCTGGAGTTCACCCTCTTCCCAGAGCCGGAAACCGGGGGACTTCGCTGCCGACTCGGGTACGCCACCGACCTGTTCGACCGCGCGACGGCGGCCGACATCGTGGCGCGGTACCTGCGCCTGGTGCGGCAGCTGACCGAGGACCCGGACCTGCCGGTGGCCCTCGCGGACATCCTGACCGCCGCCGAACGCGACCCGCTGCTCGCGCGGTTCGCGGGCACCACGTCCGCCGTGCCCGCTCTCACCGTCCCCGGCCTGGTCGACGCGCAGGCCGACACGGATCCCCACGCGGTGGCCGTGATCAGTGCGGGTGGCTCGCTCACCTATGGTGAACTGCGCTCGCGGGCGAACCGGGTGGCGAACGCGTTGGCCGGCCGAGGCATCGGGCCGGAGGATCTGGTGGGCATCGCGCTGCCGCGAACGGCCGAACTCGTGGTCGGCATGCTCGGCATCCTCAAGTCCGGGGCCGCCTACGTGCCCTTCGATCCGCAGTATCCGAGCAGACGACTGGGCGCGGTACTCACCGACGCACGGCCGCGGTTGGTTCTCACCGACCGGGCGACCGCGTCGGTGCTGCCCGCGGACGTACCGGTGCTGCTGCTCGATCGCGACGTCGACACCGCGGACGATCGTGCGATCGACGCGGCCGGCCCGGACAACGCCGCGTACGTCATGTTCACGTCCGGGTCGACCGGCCCGCCCAAGGGTGTGGTGATCACGCACGCCGGGGTGGTCAACGGGGTCCGGGGGCTCGCGGACGTCATCGGCGTGCGCGCGGGGTCGCGGGTACTCGCCGCGACCTCGGTCGACTTCGACGTGTCGGTGTTCGAGATCATCACCCCGCTGTCCGTCGGCGGCTGCGTCGAGATCGTCCGCGACGGACTCGTCATCGCAGAGCGCGGCGGTTGGTCGGGCGACGTCGTCAGCATCGTGCCGTCGGTACTGGCGGAGGTCCTCGACCGGTTGCCCGACGGCATCGACGCGCCGACCATCGTGTCGGCCGGTGAGGCGCTGCCGACTTCCCTGGTGCACCGCCTGCGCGCCGTGGCGCCCCGGGCGCGGGTGATCAACGCGTACGGGCAGACCGAGAGCTTCTACGCCACGACGTTCACCGCGTTCGGCGAGCCGGACGAGCGGCCCGCCGTCCCGATCGGGTCGCCGCTGGGCAACATGCGGTGCTACGTCCTCGGCCCGGGGCTGCGGCCGGTGCCCTCGGGCATCGTCGGTGAGCTCTACGTCGCGGGACTCATCGGCCGCGGCTACCACGGCCGCCGCGGCCTGACCGCCTCCCGGTTCGTGGCCGACCCGTTCGGTCCGGCCGGTGCGCGGATGTACCGGACCGGCGACCTCGTCCGGGCCGGCCACGACGGTGTCCACGAGTACGTCGGCCGCGACGACGCCCAGGTCAAGATCCGCGGCGTGCGCATCGAGACGGGCGAGGTCGAGGCCGCACTCACCACGCATCCCAAGGTGGCGCAGGCCGTGGTCACGGCCCACGACGGTGAGTCCGGCCGGCGCCTGGTCGGTTACGTCGTCCCGGTGGCCGCCGGCGATCCGGGATTCGGCGACACGGACGGCCCCGGCGACCCGAACGTGGACTCGACGGCCACGCTCTCCGCGAGTGACCTGCTCAGGTTCACCGCCGAGTGGTTGCCCGAGTTCATGGTCCCGTCGGACTTCGTCCTGCTGAACCGTCTTCCGTTGGCTCCCAACGGCAAGCTCGACCGGGCGGCCCTGCCGGAGCCCGAGTTCGACTGCGCCCACATCGCTGGAGGTTCGCGATGAACGACACATACGACGTCGTCGTGGTGGGCGCCCGCGTCGCCGGATCTCCCACCGCCATGCACTTCGCGCGTGCCGGATACCGGGTCCTGCTCCTGGAACGCGGGCGTTTTCCCCGGGACACACTGTCCACTTTGCTCATCCACCAACCCGGGGTCGCGCTGCTCAAGCGGTGGAACGTGCTGCCCGGTGTGGTCGCCACCGGATGCCCGCCGATCGACCGGGTCAGCTACACCGTGGCGGATGTCCGACTGGACGGGTCCTCCTGGGCCGTCGACGGGGTGCGGACCGCGTTCGCACCCCGTCGGTATCTCCTCGACTCGCTCCTGGCGCAGGCCGCGGTCGACTCGGGCGCCGAGTTCCGCGACGAGTCCACCGTGCTCGACCTGACGTTCGACGGTGACCGGGTGACCGGGGTACGAGTGCGATCGGGCCGAACCGAGTACACGGTGCGTGCCGGCCTGGTCGTCGGCGCGGACGGGATGCGGTCCACGGTGGCCGCCAAGGTCGGCGCGCCGGTCGAGATCGAAGACCCCAAGCTGACATGCGCCTACTACACGTACTGGTCGGACCTGCCGCAGCGCTTCCGGTTGCACGAGGCGCCGGGCAGTTGGGTGGGGACCATCCCCACCAACGACGGCGCGACGCTGGTGGGTGCGTATTTTCCCCAGGACCGGTTCGGGCAGTTGCGCGGAGACGGTCTCGGGGCGTTGCTCACCGCCGTCCAACACACCGCCCCGGAGCTGCGTGAGCAGATGGCCGGCGGCCGTATGCTCGAGCGCCTGCACGGCACGGGCGACCAGCTCAACTTCTTCCGCAAGGCCACCGGACCGGGATGGGTGCTGGTGGGAGATGCCGGGCATCACAAGGATTCCATCACCGCACGCGGCATCACGGATGCCTTCCGCCAGGTTCAGCTCCTCGTCGACTGCGTCGGCGACGGGCTGCACGACCCGCAGCGGCTCGATCGCGCGCTGGGCAGGTTTGCCGCGGAGCGCGACGACATGCTCGTCACCGACTACCGCAACACACTCAAAACCGCCGCCCTGGCGGCCGGCAAGCACCAGATCGAGTTGCTCCGGGTGATCGCGGGCAGCGCCGAACTCACCGATCGCTACTTCTCGGCGATGTCGGGCGCCTGTCCGGCGGACGAGTTCGTCACACCCGAACTGCTGGACCTGCTCGCGTCGACGTGACGGGGCACGGTGGCCGCGGGCTGCCGGCCACGGTCGTCGGAATGTGAAGGATGTGAAGGCGGCGGGACTCACCGCCGAAGAGCCGGTGCGAAGCCGGTCTCGACCACCGTACGCACGACGAGCCCGGCCCACTGCCAGTGGGCCGGGCTCGTCGTGCGTACCGAAGGCACTCGCCGGGTGTCACCGCGGCAGGTGCCTGCCTCCCCGGCTCGACGGCCCCGGCCGGTCGGTGTGGTTCACACCGACCGGCCGGGGCGCGCGTACCCGGCGTCGGCCGGCGGTGCCTACTCTTCGAGGTGACGGTTGACGATCGCGCAGATGTCGACCGTGTGCTTGGGCGCCGTCAGGCCGAAGTGTGTGGCCTCGATGTCGTACGACCGCACGCTGCCCCGGACGTACGGCTCCCACAGGTCGGCTGACGGCTCCGGGCTGAGCGTCGCGTTGAAGAAGACCACGTCGCCCCGGTAGGTGGGCTGTACGAACTCCCGCACCATTTTGACGTGTTCGACCATGAGGGACGAACCGTTGGTGATCAGGGCCAGGCGGTCGGCGTCGTCCTGTCCGCCCGGCAGGTAGCCCTGGAGGAAATCTCGCGCCTGGGACGGGTCCAGGACCACGTCCTGCTCGGCGAACCTGCTGCTGGGGGCGGCGTCCAGGATCACCACCAACGGCACTTCGTGACCGCGCCGTTGGAGTTCCGCGGCGATGGCGTGCGAGAGGGTGCCACCCATCGAGTGCCCGATGAAGTGGAACGGACCCGATGCCTGGACGCCGAGGATCTGCTCCACGTAGTCCAGGACCATCGCCTCGAAGCTCTCCGGCAGCGGTGCGCCGTCGAAGCCACGGGCCTGGATGCCGTACACCGGCCGGTCGCCCAGTTGCATCGCCATGCCCAGGTACGACCAGCACAGGCCGATACCGGGGTGGATGAACCAGACCGGCGCCTTGTCGCCACCCGTCCTCAACGGCAGCACCACCCCGAACGGGTCGGTGTGGCCGCCGGATTCCGTACCGCCGTTCAGGTGCGCGGCCAGCCCCGCGACGGTGGGGGACTGGAACACGGTCCGCATCGGTACGTCGATCATCAAGACCGTGCGGATACGACCGACCAGGCGCGTGGCGCGCAGCGAGTGGCCGCCCAGGTCGAAGAAGTTGTCGTCGATGCCGACCTTGTCGACGCCGAGGACGTCGGCGAACAGGCCCGCCAGGACTTCCTCCTGGGGAGTGCGCGGTGCCCGGTAGGCCGCCGAGCCGGTCAGCTCCGGCGCAGGCAGCGCCTTGTGGTCGAGCTTGCCGTTCGGTGACAGTGGCAGCCGCTCCAGGGTGACGAAGGCGGAGGGCACCATGAACTCCGGCAGCCGCTCGGACACGAAGGCGCGCAGCTCGGTGGTGGTCGACTCGCCGCCGTCCGGCGCCGGGACGACGTAGGCGACGAGCTGTTTGCCGCCCGCGCCGGCGCGGGCGATCACTGCGGCCTGGGCGACCCTGGGATGCGCTGCCACCGCGGCCTCGACCTCGCCCGGCTCGATCCGGAAACCGCGGATCTTCACCTGCGAGTCGGCTCGCCCGATGTATTCGAGTTCGCCGTCCTCGCTCCAGCGAGCCAGGTCGCCGGTGCGGTACATCCGCTCCCCCGGCGGGCCGAACGGGTCGGCCACGAAGCGCTCGGCGGTCAGGGCCGGGCGGTTGTGGTAACCGCGGCCCACCCCGGTACCCGCCATGTACAGTTCGCCGACCGCGCCGAGGGCGACCGGAGTCAGGCCCGGGCCCAGGACGTAGGCCCGCAGATTGCCCAGCGGCTTGCCGATCGGGATGCCGGAGGCTCCGGGGCCGTCCTCGGGCACGATGTGCGAGGTGACGTAGAAGGTCTCACTGGGCCCGTAGCCGTTGACGATGCGGGCCTTGGGCCAGACCGCCCGAAGGCGGTCGACCAGCGCGGTGGTCAGGGCCTCACCGGCGAACACCAGCGACTTGGGGTGCACGCGGTCGCCGAGCTGGTCGACCAGTTCGGCGAAGGCCGACGGCACCGAGCTGATCACGTCCACGTCCCACGCGTCGCGTTCGGCCAGGGCGAGGACGTCCCGGACGAGTTCGACGCTGCCGCCGGTGGTCAGCGTGACGAACAGTTCGAAAGCCGCGATGTCGAAGCCGATCGAGGTGCTCGCCAGCATCCGCCAACCGGGTGGCACGCCGATGTCCTCGGCCAGCCCCGCCAGGGCGTTGACGAGGTTGCGGTGGCTGATGCCCACGCCCTTGGGCAGGCCCGTGGAGCCGGACGTGTACACCTGATACACCAGGTGGTCCGGCCGCAGCGGCCGCGTCCGGTCGCCGTCGTCGAGGTCGGTGCCGAGCCGGCCCGACACGTCCGCGCGGTCCAGGTGCAGCAGTTCGGTGTCCCGCTCGGGGAGCACACCGGCCGCGGTTGCGTCGGTGATGATCAGACGCGGCTCGGCGGTGGCGAGGATGTGCGCCAGGCGGGTGCTCGGGTAGCCCGGGTCGATGGGTACGTAGGCGGCCCCCGTCTTGATCACGGCGAGCAGGGCCACGACCAGTTCGGGCGTGCGCGGCAAAACGACGGCGACGGTGTCGTCGGGGCCGATGCCCTGCCCGGTGAGGTGGCGGGCGAGCCGGTTGGCCCACTCGTTCAGCTCCCCGTAGGTCAGGGACCGGTCCGCGCAGACCACCGCGGTCGCCTCGGGCCGCCGGGCGGCCTGTTCCTCGACCAGTTGCGTGACGGTGCGCTCGGGCAGCTCGCGCGCCGTGTCGTTGAATCGGCGCAGGACCAGGTCGCGTTCGGCCGCGTCGAGGACGTCCAGGTCGGTGAGCGGGGTGTGCGGATCGGCGGCCAGTTGCTCCAGGAGGCGCCCCAGTCGGGCACCGATCCGCTCGACCTCATCGGCGGTGAACATGTTGTCCTGGTACTGCAGGCCGAGCCGCAGGTGCGGGTCGGCCGTGCCGGCCAGCATCAGCGGGTAGTGGGTGCCGCTGAGCATGCGGACACCGGTGACGGCGACACCGGCCGAGGCGTGTGCCTCGGTGAGCCCTTCCCGGTCGACCGGGAAGGACTCCAGGATCACCATCGAGTCGTACAGGGTGCCCAGGCCGACCGCTTCGTGAATCTCGCTGAGGCTGTGGTGATGGTGGTCCATCAGCACGGTCTGGTGCTCCTGGAGCCGGGTGAGCACCTGCGCGAACGTCTCCTGTGCGGAGTACCGCACGCGCACCGGCAGGCTGTTGATGAACAGGCCGACCATTTCGTCGACCCCGGTCAGCTGCGGTGGACGGCCGGCGACGGTGGTGCCGAACACTACGTCCTGACGTCCGGTCAGGTGACCGAGGAGCACGCCCCACACGCCCTGCACCAGGGTGTTGAGGGTGATGCCCAACTCGCGTGCCCGGCGGGACAGGGCATGGGATGTCTCCGCACCGAGCGGAAGTTCCAACTGACCCAGGCCGCCGCCCTGTTCGGTGGCGGCCACGCGCGCCAGCATGGTCGGCTCCGTCACACCTGCCAACTCCTCGGCCCACGCCCGGGCCGACGCCTCGTGGTCCTGCTGCGCGAGCCAGGCCAGGAAGTCACGGTAGGGACGCACGCGCGGCAGCGCGGAGGCGTCGCCCTCCGCCTCGTACAGCAGGATCAGGTCCCGCATGAGGTGCGAGAGCGACCAGCCGTCGTACAGGGCGTGGTTGACGGTGAGGATCAGCTCCGAGCGCCGCTCGTGCGTCCGGACCAGGGTCATGCGCACCATCGGCGGCACGGTCGGGTCGAACGGCTCGGCGTGGTCGGCGGCGAGGATCCGCTCCAGCTCCTCGTCCCGCAGGTCGGCGCTCAGGTCTCGCACGTCCGCCACGTGCCACGGGAGTTCAACGTGATCGAGAATGAGCTGCACCTGCTCGCCGGCCGCGCCGTTCACGAAGGCGGCGCCCATGTTGGGGTAGCGGCCGAGGAGCGCCTGGCCTGCCGCCCGCATGCGCTCCGGAACCACCTCCCCGGACAGGTGGAGCACGAGTTGGATCCGGTAGGCGTCGAACGACGACTCCGCCATCACGCTGTGGAACAGGATGCCGGACTGCGCCGGGGTCAGCGGCCACACGTCCACGAGGCCGGGGTGGTCCTCCTCCCATGCCTCCAGGTCGCGCCGGCTCACCCGGACCAGGGGCACGTCCGACGGGGTCAGGCCGCCCGCGCCGGGCTTGGCCGCGTGCCGGGCCAGGCCCTCGAGTGCCGTGCGCCACAGGTCGGCGAACTCCTGCGCCTCGTCCCGGGTGAGCAGACCGGCCGGGAAGCCGATCTCGGCGCTCAGCCGCGGGCCCTGCGCACCGTCCAGGACGTAGGAGTTGATCTCCACCGTGGCGAGGGCGGGCATGTCCGCGTCCGGCTCCGCGGCCAGGTCCGCCGCGTCCGCCGCCACCGTCCAACCCGTGCCGCTCGCGCTCTGCGGCTTGGTGTCCGCCGTGAAACGGCCCAGGTAGTTGAAGGAGAACTGACCGGTGCCGTGGGCACCGAGGGCGTCGGCGGTCTCGGGGTTGAGGTAGCGCAGGAGGCCGTAGCCGATGCCCTTGTCCGGGATGGCCTTGAGCTGCTCCTTGACCGCCTTGACGACGCCGCCAGCGGAGCCGCCACCGGTGAACGCGTCCTCCAGGTCGAAGCCGGTCACGTCCAGGCGGACCGGGAACACGCTGGTGAACCAGCCGACCGTGCGCGACAGGTCCGCACCCGGCGCCGCGGCCTCCTCACGGCCGTGACCTTCCAGGCGCAGCAGCAGCGAGGACTCGTGCACGCCGCGCCGCTTGCGCCACTTCGCCGCCGCGAGGGCCAGTCCGGCCAGCAGTCCGTCGTTGACACCGCCGTGGAATGCGGTGGGCAGCGTGGTCAGGAGGGTTTCGGTGACCGCCGGCGGCAGTTCCACCCGCACGGTCTCCACGGTGGAGCGCAGGTCGACGGCCGGGTCGAAGTCCCGCGAGCCGACGAGGGGGTCCGGCCCCTCGACCACCGAGCGCCACAGCTCCAGCTCCGCGACCCGCTTCGGCCGTGCCGCCTCCTCGAGCAGGGCGTGTGCCCACCGGCGTGCGGAGGTGGCGACCGGGGCGAGCTCGGGCGTCCGGCCCTCGCGGACCTGCTCCCAGGCGTGGGCGAGATCGGGCAGCAGGATGCGCCAGGAGACGCCGTCGACCACCAGGTGGTGCAGGACGACGATCAGGCGCCCGGCGGTCTTCGGACCCGCGTCGAACCAGACGAAGCGGGCCATGGCGCCGGTCTTCGGGTCCAACCGTGCAGCGGCCGCGTCGAGTTCGGCCTTGACCCGCTCCCGTCGGTCGTCCCGGTCCCAGGCACCGTCACAGCTGACGCGGTGGATGAGTGCCGTCGCGTCGACCGTGCCCGGCGCGGCGACCTCCAGCTCCGGCCGCGCACCCGGCACCAGGCGCGAGCGCAGCATGTCGTGGTGGTCCAGGACCGCGGACAGCGTCGCGGCCAGGTTCCGCTCGTCGATGCCGGTCGGCAGTTCGAGCACCATGGACATGCTGAACCGGTTGTGGCCGCCGCCCAGTTCGGTGATGTAGCGGGCGACCGGCAGCAGCGGCATGGTGCCCACGCCGCCACCCTCCAGTCCGGCCAGGACGGGGGTGGCGTGGTCACCGGTGTGCAGGAACGCGGCGAGGTCGGCCACGGTGCGGTATTCGAAGATCTGCCGCGGGGTGACCTCGATGCCGTGTGCCTTGGCGCGGGAGACCACCTGGATGGAGCGGATGCTGTCGCCGCCGACGGCGAAGAAGTCGTCGTCGACACCGACCTGTTCGACACCGAGCACCTCGGCGAAGACCGTGGCGATGGCCTGCTCCCGGGCTGTGCGCGGGGCACGGTAGTCGCCCCCGGTGAACTCCGGTTCGGGCAGCGCGGCCTTGTCCAGCTTGCCGTTCGGGGTCAGCGGAAGCTCGTCGAGCAGGACGAACACCGACGGCACCATGAACTCCGGCAGCCGTCCGGTGGCGAACTTGCGTAGTTCGTCGACGGACACACCCGTGGTCAGGTCGAAGTCGTCGCCGGCGTCCGCGTTGCGGTCGCCGGTGGGCACCACGTAGCCGACGAGTTGGGGGTTGCCGCGCAGCTTGCGGGTCACGACGACGGCCTGGGCCACACCATGGTGCTCGGCCAGGGCCGCTTCGATCTCGCCGGGCTCGATCCGGAAGCCGCGGACCTTGACCTGGTCGTCGTTGCGGCCGAGGTATTCGAGCTGGCCGTCGTTGCCGCGGCGCACCACGTCGCCGGTGCGGTACAT
>NZ_KB889668.1 GCF_000372745.1 Embleya scabrispora DSM 41855
GTTGCCGGATGACGACCGTCTTGGATTCCAGTGGCACGGGCGGCCGCCCATTGGCCCCGCGCCGACCCGCCGTCGTGTCGGCCTGTCGCCGCGAGGCGTGGTCGTCCAAACGTGCCTGATGAGCGGCAACCTCGGCGGCCAGGCGCTTGTTCGCGCGGGCGACGACGCGCTCGGCGGCATCGACCTTGATCTTGATCTCGCCNGCCGAGGGCCGCGCTCGCTCGACCAGGCGCGTCATGGCCGTATGGGCTCGGCCCCGCCGATCGCATAGACGGGCGTATCTTCCGGAGGCCGTCCCGAAGTTCGACTCGGCCTCCAATTCCTCGGTGACCTCGACCCCGCAGTCGTTGACGATTCGTTCGAGCGCTTCGGTGGAGCGGTTCGAGTCCCGGCTCGCGTTGGCCTTCATCGGGGAGCCGTCGATCGCCACCGCTGACGGGTCCACGAGTCCGTGTCGGCCGCAGGCTGCGAGTACCTGGACGAACAAGGACTTCAGGGCTTGGCGGTGCCGTTGGATGAAGCGCGCGATCGTGGAATGGTCGATGGTGCGGTTCGTCGTGATGATCCGACATCCCAAGTCGTCAAGGCACGCGCTCTCGATCCGGCGTGAGGAGCGAACTCCCTTGCTGTAGCAGTAGACGACCAAGGACAAGAGCATCGAGGGGTCGTATGCCGCCCTGCCCTGGCCGTCGGCGCGGTACTCGTCCAGAAAGGCCGTCAGGTCCAGTTGCCGGACGGTGGCGATGACCTTCCAACACAGATGTCCGGCCGGAAGCCATTCCCGGATGTCCTGCGGCATCGCGAACGCGCAATCGACGTCATAGGTAACGAAGTTGAACCCCATGTGTCTGGCATCCGACTGATCAGCGTGGCTGAAACTCGAACAGTGGGAACTGCTTGACTATCCGAGAGCGGCAGTTGTGCGACAGCCTCGGACGGGGGGCACGGACGTGCGGAATCGGCTGTGCGGGTGGGGCTGCGGGCTTGCGGTGCTCGCGTTGGTCGGCAGCGGCGCGACAGGGTGCTCGACCGAGCGAGGCAGCCTGGCGGTGATCGCGGTGGACGCGCCGGTGGCCCTGGCGGATCAGCCGGTACACATCAGGATCGACGGACTGTCGCCGGGCGAACAGGTCACCGTCGGGGCGCGGGCGGTGGATGCGCGAGGCGAACAGTGGCGCGCACAGGCCACCTTCCGGGCGGACGCACACGGTCTGGTCGTTCTGGACACGGCCACTCCGAAGTCCGGTGGTACGTACCGGAACGCGGACGGCATGGGTTTGTTCTGGTCGATGAATCCACAGACCGGCGATGCCGAGCGCACATTCTTCGTGCCACCCGACGCACCGCGCAGCAGCTACCAGGTCGTCCTGACGGCGGCGGTGTCCGGACGAGCGCTCGTCTCCCGCACGCTGACCCGCTCCTGGTCGGGAACCGGGGTGACGAGCCGGGAACTCACCCTCGCGGCGGACGGGGTATCCGGCGCACTGTTCCTCCCGCCTCTCGGCACGCTGCGTCACCCGGCCGTGCTCGTCTTCGGCGGTTCCGAAGGGGGGAACGCCTTGACTCCCACTGCGGCGCTGCTCGCCTCGCACGGCTATCCGGCTTTGGCGCTGGGCTACTTCGCTCTTCCCGGGCTGCCGAAGACCTTGTCCGGCATCCCTTTGGAGTACTTCGCCGCAGCCGGTCGACTGCTGGCCGCGCAGCCGGGAGTCGATCCCGAGCACGTCCTGGTGCTGGGCTACTCGCGTGGCAGCGAGGCGGCCCTGCTCCTCGCCGACGACTACCCCGACCTCGTTCACGGCGCGCTCGTCTATTCCCCGTCTGCCGACGTGCACATCGGATTTCCGGACAATGGCATACCCGCCTGGACCAAGAACGACAAGGCCGTTGCCGAGGGTCCCATCCCGCTCGCCCGCGTCAGCGGTCCGGTACTGGCGATCGCCGGTGCAGACGATCAATTGTGGTCCTCGGGCGTCTGGGCCCAAGAGATCGTCAAGGCGCTCGATACGGCCCACAACCCCCACCCGCACCGGGCACTGATCTTCACGAACGCCGGCCACGGCGTCGGCACCCATCCCTATCTCGCCGCCGGTACCCGTCCGGTCTCCCCATCGATGGGCGTGCAATTCGACGAGGGCGGTACCAGGGCCGGCAACGCCGCCGCCCGGCAGGAAGGTTGGCCGCAGGTCCTGGCCCTGCTCGCGTCGCTCACTCGATGATGAGCCACCCGGGCCCGCAACACCGGAGACCCGCCGCGCGGTGCGGCGGGTTCGGTGTCCACAGCCGTGGTGGCTACTCGCCTCGCCACACCGGCGTGCGCTTCTCCGCGAAGGCGCGGGCGACCTCCAGAGCATCCGCCGAGTGGAAGACCGCTTCGGTGGCCCGGCCCCGGCGGGCGAAGCCGCGCGGGTCGTCGATCACCGGATCCGCAGGATCAGCTTCCCGGTGTTGGCGCCGGAGAACAGCCGCAGCAGCGTCTGCGGAAACGCCGTCACATCGCCCTCGACCACGTCCTCTCGCGAGCGCAACCGCCCGTCCGCGAGCCACCCGGCCAACTCGGCGCTCGCCTCGGCGTAACGATCGGCGTAGTCGAACACCACCATGCCGGTCATCGACGCCCGATTCACCAGCAGTGACAGGTAGTTCGCCGGCCCCGGGCCCTGTTCGGTGTTGTTGTACTGGGAGATCGCGCCGCAGATCACCACGCGCGCACCCCGGGCCAGCCGGGTCAGCGCGGCATCCAGGATCTCGCCACCGACGTTGTCGAAGTACACGTCCACGCCGTCCGGGCAATGCTTGCGCAGTGCCGTTTTCACGTCCTCGCTCTTGTAGTCGATGGCCGCGTCGAAGCCGAACTCCTCGACCAGGAGCCGACACTTGTCCGGCCCACCGGCGATACCGACGGTTCGGCAACCCTTGAGCCGGGCGAGCTGCCCGACCACGCTGCCCACCGCGCCGGCCGCGCCGGACACCAGCACCGTCTGTCCCGGTTGCGGGTCACCGACGTCGAACAGCCCGAAGTACGCGGTCAGTCCGGTGATACCGAGGGCCCCCAGGTAGGTCGACAACGGCGCCGCGGCCGGATCCACCCGGCGCAGAGCCCGTCCGTCCGAGTCGGCGTACTCCTGCACGCCGAACTGCCCGTACACATGCTCCCCGACCGCGAAGTCCGAGTGCCGGGAGGCGATCACCCGACCGACCGCGCCGGCGCGCATCACCTCGCCGAGCCGCACCGGCGGGATGTACGAGCGCACGTCGTTCATCCAGCCGCGCATCGCCGGATCGAGCGAGATGTGCGACACCTCCACCAGCAGCCGGCCGTCGACCGGTTCGCTCACCGGTTCCTCGACCACGTCCCAGTCGGTGGGCTTGGGCAGGCCGAACGGGCGTGCGGCCAGTCGGATCTGCCGGTTGATCAGGTCGGCGGGCAGGGACCCGTCGGCGGGCATGGTCATACGGAACGCAACTCCTTCTTCATGATCTTGCCGGAAGCGCCCTTGGGTAGTTCGTCCATGAATCGCACCACGCGCGGATACTTGTACGCGGCCATGCGTTCCCGGCAGTACGCGATTATCTCGTCCGGGTCTGCCGCCTCGCCGGAGCGCAGCGCCACCACCGCGACGACCTCCTCGCCGAGCCGATCGTCCGGTCTGCCGACCACGGCGGCCTCGGCGATCGCCGGGTGGGTGTACAGCACTTCCTCCACCTCGCGCGGATAGACGTTGTAGCCGCCCCGGATCACCAGATCCTTCTTGCGGTCCACGACGAACAGGAAGCCGTCTTCGTCCAGGTAGCCGAGGTCGCCGGTGTGGAACCAGCCGTTGCGGAACGCCTCGGCGGTGGCGTCGGGGTCGTGGCGGTAGCGGGTGATGATGTTGTGCCCGCGCAGCAGGATCTCGCCCACGTGCTCGGCACCGGGCGGCAGCGGCACGTCGTCCTGGTCCGCGACCCGCAGTTCGACACCCCAGATCGGCTTGCCCACGGACAACACCCGCCGGTCGTCGGCGCTGCGGTTGAACGTCGCGGTGCTCGCGCTCTCGGAGAGGCCGTAGCCCTCCAGGATCACTATGCCGAACGCCTCCTCGAACTCGCGGATCACCTCGCCGGGCATCGACGCCCCGCCCGAACTGCCCACTCGCAGCCGGGACAGGTCGCGCCCGGTGCGGTCCGCGGCCAGCAGCGCGACGTACATCGTGGGCACGCCCACGATGACGCTCACCCGGTCCCGGACCATCTGGTCGAGCACGCTCTGCGCCTCGAACCGCAGGACCAGGGACACGGTTCCGCCGTAGCGCACACACACGTTCAGTACGCTCGACAGCCCGTAGACGTGGAACAGCGGCAGCGCGCCGAGCGAGACGTCACCGGGCAGTACATCGAACAGGTCGCCCGAGGTGGTGCAGTTCAAGTACAGCTGGAAGTGCGTCAGTTCGGCGCCCTTGGGTCGCCCGGTGGTGCCGCTGGTGTACAGCAGGACCGCGGTGTCGTCGCTCGACGTCGGCTCGATGTCGCCGCGGATCGACTCGGTCCGATCCGGTGGACCGTCCGGCAGCAACAGGCCGAACGCGAGGGTGCCCTGCGGCACCGGGCCGCCCTCGGCCAGGGTGACGACGTACACCGCGGTGCCGGGTACGGCTGCCGCGGCGCCCAGCGCCTCGGCGGCGAAGACGTCGAAGGCGATCAGCGTCCGGGCGCCGGAGTCGGTGAGGTGGTAGGCGATCTCGTTCGCCTTGAGCAGGGGACTCAGCGGCATCAGCGTGACGCCCGCCTTGAGTGCGCCGAAGTAGGCCACCACGAATTCGGGCACGTTGGGCAGGCAGATCGCCAGCACGTCGTCCCGGCCGAGTCCGTTCGCCCGCAGCCCGCGAGCGAACCGGCTGCTGAGGTCGTCGAGTTCGCGATAGGTGATCGGCCTGCCCTGGTGGATCAGACATGCCGTGTCGGGGGTCGCGAGACGGGACTCGCGCAGCATGACGGCGAGGTTGAAGCTCACAGGTGATCCTTACCTGTCGAGGTGCCGGGGGCGGCCGGACGTCGGGGGACGTCCGGCCGGGTGCTACGGGACGAGCAGGGAGAGGGTGTCCGCGACGCACGCGGGCTTGGCGACGCCCTCGATCTCGATGGTGTGACGCACCGTCAACCGCACGCCCTGCGCGGTCTCGGCCACGTCGACCAGGACGGCGTGGTCGCGCACGCGGGAGCCGGCCGGCACCGGGGTGGGGAAACGCACCTTGTCCGAGCCGTAGTTGACGCCCATCCGCACTCCGCGCACGGTGAACAGGTCGGCGGCCAGCGTCGGGATCAGCGACAGCGTCAGATAGCCGTGCGCGATGGTGTTGCCGAACGGCCCGGCCTCGGCCCGCTCGACGTCCACGTGGATCCACTGGTGGTCGCCGGTGGCCTGGGCGAACGTGTCGATCCGCTCCTGATCGACGGTCAACCAATCGCTGGTACCGAGCGTTTCGCCCCGGGCGGCGAACACCTCGGGGATGGTCTCGAAGACGCGCATGATGCTCCTTCGTGATGGCGCCGGCGGGATCCGGGGGCGGGTGCGCCGCCCCCGGGGCCGGGTCAGGCGGGCAGGTCGACCAGCCGCGCGAGGATTGCGCGGTGCCGGTCGGGGGTGCCGAACGCGAGCGCGTCGGCTTTGGCGCGCTTGAGGTACAGGTGCGGATGGTGTTCCCAGGTGAAGCCGATGCCGCCGTGCAGCTGCACACATTCCTCCGCGGCGCGCACGGCGATCTCCGAGCAGTGCGCCTGCGCGACGGCGACCGCGACCGCGGTGTCGGGGTCGTCGGCGGCCACGCAGGCCGCGGCGTAGCGGGCCACCGCACGTACCTGGGCGATCGACACCCACAGCGCGGCCAGGCGATGTTTGGGACCCTGGAACGAGCCCACCGGGCGGCCGAATTGGTGGCGGGTCTTCATGTAGGCGACGGTGCTCTCCAGGCAGTACTCGGCGATGCCGAGCTGCTCGGACGCCAACAGCGCGGCGCCGGTGGTGAGCGCGGTCGCGCACGCCGCCTCGGCCTGCTCGCCGCGAGCCAGCGCGGTGCCGATCGCGCCGGTGAACACGATGTCGGTCAGCGGTCGGGTCAGGTCGAGCGAGACCACCGGGCGTCGTTCGACGCCGGGTTGATCGGCCTCGACCGCGTAGAGCACGGGCCCGCCCGCGGCTTCGGCCGCGACGACGAGCACGTCGGCGGCGCCGGCGTCCACGACCGAGGTCACCGTCCCGGTCAGCGTGTCGCCGTCGGCCCGTACCGGGTACCGGAGTCGGGCGCCGGGAACGGAGGCGAAGGAGACCGCCAGGGACGCGCTGCGCCGGCCGCCGGCCAGATCGGCGAGCAGCGCGCCGGCGTGCACCGCGCGCAACGCGGCGGTCGCGAGCACCGCGCTGCCCAGGAACGGGGTCGGCGCGACCGAGCGGCCCAACTCCTCCATGACCACGGCGGTTTCCCGCCAGGACGCGCCGCTGCCTCCGTGTGTCTCGTCGACCGCGAGCCCGGCCGCGCCGATCTGCTCGGTCAGCACACGCCACAACTTCGGGTCGTACGGCTCGTTCGTCTCGATCCGGGCGAGCAGTGCGGCGAGCGTCACCCGCTCGGTGAGCAGGTCCCGGATGCCGGAGCGCAGTTCGCTCTCGTCCTCGGTGTAGAGAAGGTGCTCGGTGGCGCTCATCGTGGCAGGTCCTTCCACGCGGCGTCCTTGTCCACCCGAGGCTCCGCGGGCAGGCCCAGGACGCGCTCGGCGACGACGTTGAGCAGGATCTCCGAGGTGCCGCCCTCGATCGAGTTGCCCTTGGCGCGCAGGTAGCGGTAGCCGGGGGAGCGGGTGGTGAAGTCCACCGACGCCGGGCGGCGCATGGTCCATTCGTCGTGGCGCAGGCCCTCCTCGGCCAGCAAGTCCAGCTCCAGGCCGGAGATGTCCTGGTTGAGCCGGGCGAACGCGAGCTTGGCCGCCGACCCTTCGGGGCCGGGTTCGCCCGCCGCCAACTGCAGGCGCAACCGTGCCGAGGTCAGCCGGGCCGCCTCGGCCTCCACCCACAGCCGCAGCAGCCGATCGTGCAACCCGGCGGTGCGCAACTCCGGGCGCTCGCGCCAGGTGTCGGCGACGATGCCGATCATGCCGCCCTCGCGCGGCGCGGCGCCTCCGCCGATGGCCACCCGCTCGTTCATCAGCGTGGTGCGCGCGACGCTCCAGCCGTCACCGACCTCGCCCAGGCGGTGGGCGTCGGGGATGCGCACGCCGGTGAGGAAGACCTCGTTGAACTCGGCCTCGCCGGTGGCCTGGCGCAGCGGACGCACCTCGACGCC
This sequence comes from Embleya scabrispora DSM 41855, assembly GCF_000372745.1. Classification (GTDB taxonomy): domain Bacteria; phylum Actinomycetota; class Actinomycetes; order Streptomycetales; family Streptomycetaceae; genus Embleya; species Embleya scabrispora. The sequence continues at coordinate 7,317 of NZ_KB889668.1, forward strand.
GGGTGCGGTCATGTCGCAGACGAAGTAGGTCATGCCCCGGTGCTTGGGCAGTTCGGGGTGGGTGCGGGTGACCAGGATCGCCCAGCGCGCCTCGTGAGCCATCGACGTCCACACCTTCTGGCCGTCCACCACCCACTCGTCGCCGTCGCGGATGGCGCGGGTGCCCAGCGCGGCGAGATCGGAGCCGGCACCGGGCTCGCTGAACAGCTGGCACCACACCTCCTCACCGGTCCACAACGGCCGCAGCCAGCGCTCGCGTTGCTCCTCGGTGCCGTACGCGAGCACGGTCGGCGCGGCCATGCCCAGCCCGATGCCGATCCGACCCGGGTCGTTGGACGGCGCGCCGGCGGCGGTGAAGCGCGCGTCCACGGCCGGCTGCAACGCGCGCGGCGCGCCCAGGCCGCCCAGGCCCACCGGGTAGTGCACCCAGGCCAGCCCGGCGTCGAAGCGTGCCCGCAGGTAGCCGAGCGCGTCGTCGGTGTCCCGGTGGGCGGTGATGAACTCGCCGACCCTGTCGTCCAGTTCGTTCGCCGTCAGCACAACGGGCCGCCGGCGACGTAGATCACCTGGCCGGACACGAAGCCCGCACCCTCGCTCGTCAGGAACGCGATGGTGTTCGCGACGTCCTCGGGCCGGCCGACCCGGCGGACCGGGATCTGCTCGGCCGCGGCCTGCTGGAACGCCTCGAACTCCATGCCGACCCGGGCCGCGGTGGCGGCGGTCATGTCGGTGACGATGAATCCGGGTGCCACCGCGTTGGCGGTCACACCGAACTTGCCCAGCTCGAAGGCCAGCGTCTTGGTGAAGCCCTGGAGTCCGGCCTTGGCCGCCGAGTAGTTCGCCTGGCCGCGGTTGCCCAGCGCGGACGAGCTGGAGAGGTTGACGATCCGGCCGTACCCCGCCGCGGTCATGTGCGCCTGGACCGCCCGGCTCATCAGGAACGCGCCGCGCAGGTGCACGTCGATGACCGTGTCCCAGTCGCCGTCGGACATCTTGAACAGCAGGTTGTCGCGGATCACGCCCGCGTTGTTGACGAGCACCGTAGGTGCGCCGAGCGTGTCGGCCACGCGCGCGACGGCGGCGTCGACCTGCTCGCCGACGGTGACGTCCGCGCCGACGGCGATCGCGCTGCCGCCGGCCGCGACGATCGTGGCCACGGTGTCGGCGCAGGCGGCCTCATCCAGGTCGAGTACGGCCACGGCCATGCCTTCGGCGGCGAGCCGGCGCGCGGTGGCGGCACCGATGCCGCGGGCGGCGCCGGTCACGATGGCCACGCGCGGTGTGGTCGCGGTGGCGGTCGCGGGAGTGTTCTCGGTCATGGGTGCTGGATCCTCCGGATCGTCACTGGTCACGAGGTCGGCCGGCGAATACCGCGCCCCGCCGCCCGAGGAGGTGACTCGCGCCGGTCCGGTCGATGAGGTGCCGACCGGTCGGTATGCGCGTGCGCCGGAGCGGCGAAGCGGGATTCTTGCTGCGCCTGTCACGGTACCGACCGGTCGGTATCAAGGCTAGACCGCAACGCGAACTCGTTTGAGTGGTCGCCGCGCCGTGTCCACCCGAGCCCGAACGGAACGGCACGAAACGCCTCCCCGAGGCCATCACACGGCGGCCGGGCCATCGTCGCCCCGACCGCCGTGCGCGGCGCATCCCCGGCTCCGGCCCCGGTCGGCGCCCGGTCTCCGGCGGCCGGGCGGGGTGCGGACGTCGACGCCCGGCGCGGTCAGGACCTCAGCTTCGCGAGCGTTGCCCTCGCGCTCTGCACCAGCATGTCCCCGGCCTGCTTGGGGGTGGTCTCCGAGGTGCCACCGGCACCGCTGCTCACCCACGTGGACTGGTACGTCATGCCGCCCTCGCGCACGGCCAGCAGCACCCACACCACCCCGTCCGAACCCTTGCCCGGTTCGGGAACCTGAACCACCAGGTACGCCTCGTTGCCCAGGTCGCGCACCTCGTCGACGGTGTAGTGCGACTGCACCGTCTTCTGCGCCTTGAAGGAGCGCAGGGACGGACCGAACTCGTCCTTGGGATCGGTCTTTTTGTGCAGCGTCACCGTCTCGGTGATCCAGGCCACCGGGTTCGAGCCGCTCGTCGAGTCCTTCGGCTCCAGTTGAGCGTTACAGCCCATGGTCTCCAGGTCGGGCTCACGCATGCCGGTCGCGTTCGGCCCGGGGGCGTCCTGCGCCACGAAACCGGTGAAGGCGCCCAGGTCGGTCGCGGCGCACAGGTCCGCGGTGTACCGGTAACCCGCCTGACCCGGCGCGCCGTCCGCGCCGCCGAATCCGCCGGTGGCGAACACCGCGCCCGCCCACACCGCCGAGGCGACCCCGGCTCCGACCAGGGCCCACAGCCACCCTCGGCCACGCCCACCTGCGGATCCGGGCGGCGGACCGTAGGGCCCACCGGCCGGCCCGAACCCCGACCCGGCCACCGCGGGAGGCGGGAACGAGCCGGGTTGTTGCGGATATGGCCCGGGTTGCGCCGGGACCCGGCCGTACGGGCCGGGCGGTGGCAACCGGGGCGGGCCCGACTGCGGATATCCGTGCGATGGGGCCGGATGGGGCTGCTCTCCCGGTATCGACATGCCGCGAACATAGCGGAGTGGGAGGGGAGTTCCGCCATCATCCGGAACTCGGCCGACCCGGCGTCAGTCCGGCGTCACCCCCGCGGTCTTCCGCCGGGCTCGCCGCCTCCGGGCTGAGCACCATCAGCGCCGCGTCATCGGTGAGCCGGCCGCCGCCGTGCGCCAGCAGTGCCCGTTGCAGCAGACCGAGCAGATCGGCCGCGGACAGGCCCGGGTCGGCATGCCGGGCGACCCACTCGCGCAGCGCAAAGAAGCGCCCGTCGGCGTCCCGGGCCTCGGTGGTGCCGTCCGTGTACAGCAGCAACAACTCCTCCGGCGCCATCCGGAACCGATACGCGGGCCCCCGTCCCTCGGCGGGGACCAGCCCGGCCAGCCCCAGCGGCAGCTCGGGCGGCACGTCGATCCAGCGCACGCCGGACGGGCCGATCAGGGCAGGCGCCTCGTGGCCGTGGTTGACCAGCTCGACCAGGCCGTCCGGACCGAATCGGGCGATCAGCGCGGTGGCGAACCAGTCCGTGTCCGGCTCGCCGAGCAGCACCTGGTTGCGGCCGAACCGCTCCAGCGCCTCGCCCATACGATCCCCGACCCGGCGCAGATCCGGCTCGGTGAACGCCGCCTCGCTGAAGGTGCCGACCAGCGCCGCACCGGCGCCGACCGCGGTCAGCCCCTTGCCCTGCACGTCGGCGATGAACGCGCGCGTCCCGTACGGCGTGGCGACCACGTCGTACACGTCCCCGCCCACCTCCGCGTCGCGCTCGGCCGCCAGATAGCTACGGGTGACCCGGACCCCTCCCACCACCGGCGGAGCCGGCGGCAACAGCGCGCGCTGCACGTGCTCGACCACGTTCCCCAGCCGCGACACCCGCTCCTGCAACCGCGTCCGCAACAGCACCGCGGCGATCGCGAGCGCGCCGCCCAGCACCACCGTCACGAACCCGGCCCAGTCGTGCGTGTAGCCGGTCGGCGCCAGCCACGGATCCAGGACCAGGAACGTCAGCGTCGCGAGTACCGCGTACGCCGCGGTCGCGCGCACCGTGGTCAGGTTCGACGCGGTCAGCGGCACCAGACACAACATCGTGTCGGTCCGAAACTGGTTGGGTGTGCCGAAGTCGGCCGCCACGATCACGACGTACAGCAGGGCCGGCAACAGCGGGATCAACCGCCGCATCGGCCGCCCGCCGCGCGCGTCGACCACCGGCGTCTCGCTCATCGGGAAGGCACCGTTCTGGTTCACCCGCAGTGGGCCGGTCATCGGTCATCGGTCCTCCCACCCCTTCCCGATCCGATCCACATCCAGCTACGCCACACGGTTGATCGACGCGGCCGGGTCGGGCGCGGGTCGGCGGGGGCGTGTTGACGTGGCCGGCCGGGGGTCGTTCCGGGTGTTGCGCTGTTGGTCCGCTTCGCGGGCGGGTCGGACTGTCCGGGGGTGCGTTCGGGTCGCCCCGAGTGCTTCCGAAGCCTGCTGCCTGTCGTGCCGGTCGCTCCGCGCCGGGTTGCACGTCCGCTACGCGGCCGGTGGCCGGCTGGTTGCTCCGGGCCTCATGCGCGTGGTGCACGGGGCGCGGGCGCGGCGCCGAGGCGGTCCGCGACGCCTGCCGTCGTGCCGGCGTGACCTCCGCGATGGGGCGGGGCGGGACCGGGCCGGGTCTTTCGGCCGCGTAGCGGACGTGCAACCCGGCGCGGAGCGGCGGTTCGACCGCGGCTGCGGAGCGGACGTGCGGTCGGTTGCGGGAGGTGTGCCGGGGTTGTGGTCTTGGCGGCTGCCCTGCCGGTGCGGGGGCCCGCCCGTGTGCGGTTGCGTTCTCGTGGTCGGGCCCGGGTGGGAGCGGTTGGGTTTCGGCTGCGGAGGGGACGTGCGTCCGGTTGCGGGAGGCGCTTGTGGGTGGTGTGGCCCTGCCGGCCGCCCTGCTCTCCGCCCGCGCTTCCGCTCCGCTCCGCCCCCGGTCCAGGCCGCCCACCCCGGCCGCCGCCGGAGCGGAATGCCTGTGCCCCTGCCGGGGTTGCGTCTTTTGGCAAGTCGGACTCCAACCTGGGGGTACCCCTGATGCGCGCTCTCGTCGTCGACCACGCCGTGCCCGGTCGGCTCAGGATCGACACCGTGCCCGACCCGGTCCCCGAACCCGATCAGGTCCTGGTGCGGATCGCCGCGATCTCGCTGAACTTCGGCGAGTTGCCCAAGGTCGACGGTGACACCCCGAACGGCACCATTCCCGGCTGGGACGCGGCGGGTGTGGTCGAGCGCGCGGCCGCCTCCGGGCGTGGGCCGCGGGTGGGCGAACGGGTGATCACCTTCGACTGGCGCGGCGGTTGGGCCGAACTGCGCGCCGTGCACGTGAACGAACTGGCCGTACTGCCCGACGAGGTCACCTTCGAACAAGCCGCGACGCTCCCGGTGGCGGCGGTCACCGCGCTGCGGGCGCTGCGTCGTGCCGAGGTCGCACCGGGCACCCGCGTCGGAATCACCGGTGCAGCCGGCGGGGTGGGCACGTTCGCGGTGCAACTCGCCCATCTCGCCGGTGCGCACGTGAGCGCCTTCGTCGGCAGCCCGGAGCGCGGCGAGGGCCTGGCCGGCTACGGAGCGGACCGGGTGCTCACCGACCCGGCCGAGTTGGACGCGCCGCTGGACGTCGTCCTGGACAATGTCGGCGGCCCACTTCTGACGGACTTGCTGGTTCGGCTCGCACCGAACGGACGGGTGATCACGATCGGCGCCGCGTCCGGCGAGCGGGCGGACTTCTCCTCCTACAGCCTGATCGGCCCCGAGACCTCGATCATCGGGTTCAAGCGCGGCGGTGACTCGGCGGCGGATCTGGCGTATGTGGTTCGCCTGGTCGCGGACGGACTGCTGCACGCGCCCGTCGACTGGCAGGCGGACTGGACCAAGGTCGGCGAGGCCACCGCTCTCCTGCTCGGCCGCCGGGTCCGCGGCAAGGCGGTCCTGACTCTGAGCTGAACGCGGCAATGACTCCGAGCCGAACCAAAGGCGGTCCCGACCCCGAGCCGGGCCATGAGCGGGACACGCCACCCAGCCGAAAGGCGTTCCGCGCAGCGCGCGACCCGGCTCAGCGATAGCCGGTCTGGTCGGCCGGCAGCCCCGGATCCTGGACCTCGACCAGGTAGCGCCACGCGTCCGGCCGGCTGCCGTCCAGGTCGGTGAAGCCGTATACGCCCGCGAGTTGCCCGCTGGACAGGGACTGCCCGTTCCAGCGGGCCACTTCGGGATCGCCGGCCAGCGCCACCACGGCCCGGCCGACGTAGGCGGGGGATTCGGAGATGCCGAAGTGTGGTTGGATCCGCATCCCGTCCCGCCAGTTCGCCTCGGTCACGCCGTAGTTGTCGAGCATCATCTCCGAGCGCAGCCACCCGGGAGTCAGCGCGACGGCGGTGGCGCCGCGCGGACCCAGCTCGTGACCGAGCGCGAAGGCCATCCGCAGCACCGCCGACTTGGCCAGGTCGTAGAAGAAGGACACCCGGTAGGTGTCCCGGTTGTACTCCTCGGTGCCGTCGGTCATCTCCACCACCAGGCCGCCGGGCGTGCGCAGCAACAGCGGCAACGCGTGGTGGTTGGTGATCGCGTGCGTGTCCACCGCGAGTCGGAGCAGGCGCAACCCGTCTTCCAGGTCGTGCTCCCACACCGGGGTGTCCCACGCGAACAACTTCTCGCCGCCCCAGATGTCGTTGACGAGTACATCCAGCCGACCCTGCTCGGCGTCGATCCGGGCCACCAGAGCTCGCACCCGCACCGGATCCAGATGGTCCGTGGGCACCGCGATGCCCTGTCCGCCCGCGGCGGTGACCAGATCGGCGGTGTCCTCGATGGTCTCCGGCCGGTCGTACTCCGAGCGCCGCTCGCGGGTGCTGCGTCCGCTCACGTACACGGTCGCGCCGGCCGCGCCGAGTTGGACCGCGATCCCGCGCCCGGCGCCTCGGGTGGCGCCGGCCACGAGAGCGACCCTGCCCTGGAGCGTGCGGCCCCGGGGTGTGCGCGCCTGGGGTGTGGGCGTCGACATGCCGGGCTCCTTCGAATCGACCTGCGGGCTGGGCCTTCGTGCGTGCGTGCCCGGGATTGCCCACGGGGCAAACCCCGGTGTGCTGCCGAGGGGTGGTGACGCGACGCCGCACAACGCACGGGAAACCCCATCGGTGGCAAGCCCGTTCGCCGCATGGCGTGTGTCGCTCCGGCGTCCGCACGAAACGTGGCCGGGCGATCGATCGACCGACCGACCGACCGTCGTCCGCCGCCGGGACGGCCCGCGCACGGTCCGGGGACGTCAAGGCGTGGATCGGCTTCGCCGCGCGGCGGAAGACCCGCGCGGTGCGGTGCACCACGTGTGCGTGAACTGCGGCTTCTTCGAGGGGTGTCCCGCCGGGCCCGAGAAGAGGCCCTCGCCGCCGCCGCGCCCGGGCCCGGGCGCCGTGTCCACCCGAACCGTCCTCGCCACCGCGGCCCCGCAGCCGCCCGGTCACCGAGGCGCGTGCCGCGACCGGTACCGCCGGCTGTCCCCGGTGAACCGAAACCGACCGTCGCGTTCGGGGATGCTCGGGCGCGATGCATCGTCCGAACGCGACGGCCACACGCACTCCATGAAACAGGGCGCGCCACGCCGATCGGCCCGCTCCGTCACCCGGACGGCGGAAACGATCGGTCGAGTCCACCCGATCGCGTGACCGCACGCCCCCGACGCGCCACGTGGTGCACACCGGACCACACCCCGGCCGACCCGTCGGCCCACGCCCGCCGACCCACCGGCCCGTCCGCCCCTCGGAGCCGGCTTCCGCCCGAAGACCCTCAGCCCGCCGGTTCCAACCCCGGTTCCAACGGGTTGTCCAGCAGGCGGCCGAAAGCCAACTCGGCGGCGCCGTACAGCGGCGCGTCGTCGCCGAGCGCGGCCGTGCGCAGCTTGAGGTGTTCGCGGGTGACCGCCAGCGAGGTCCGGTTGAGCCGACTGCGCACCTGCGCGGCGGTGGCCAGGTACACCTCGCGCAGCGTCCCGCCGAACACCACCATCTGCGGGTTGAGGATGTTGACCAGATTGGCCACGCCGAGTCCGAGCCAGTCGCCGACCCGGCGCAGCCCCTCCTCCGCGTCCTGATCGCCGCGCGCCGCCGAGTCGGCCAGCCCGCCGATCGCGTGCTTGGCGGTGCCGCGGGTGAGCGCGAACTCGCCGATCTCGGTCTCCCAGCACCCGCGCGACCCGCACCGACACGGCCGCCCGTCCGGGTTGACCACCATGTGGCCGACCTCGCCCGCGTATCCGTCGCCGCCGGTCACCGGCCGCCCGGCGGAGAGGATGCCGCCACCGATGCACACGTCGCCGTGCAGGTAGATCACGTTGTCGCAACCCACCGCCGCGCCCCGGGTGTGCTCGGCGACCACGCCCAGGTCGGCGTCGTTGCCGACCATGACCACGGTGCCGATCGCCGCCGACAGCCGCTCGCCCAGCGGCTCGTCGCGCCAATCCGGGGTGTGCCCCTCGGGAATGGTGCCGTCCGAGCCGCGCACCATCGCGCACACCGCGACCCCGGCACCCACACACACGCCGTCGCGCGGCGCGCTCAGCCGCATCTGCGCGACGAACCCGCCGAGCGCCTCGGCCACCTCCTTGGGCGAGAAACCGCTTCCGGGACGCTGTATTTCGCGGCGATCCAGGATCACCCCGCCCAGTCCGACCCGGGCCGCGACCACCCGGTCCACGCCGATCGTGAACGCGTACACGTACACCCGCTGCGACTGCGCCCGGACCACGAGCGAAGGCCGGCCCCGCCCGCCGCCGGAGGTGTCGCGCGGGGCCTCCTCCACGATCAGGCCCGCCGCCGCCAGGTCGGCGGTGAGCGCGCCGATGGTGCTGCGGTTGAGCCCCATGCCCGCGGTCAACTGGGCCCGGGAGGTGGGGCCGAGCACGTGCACGTGGCGAAGCAGCGCCCCCAGGTTCTGCCTGCGGATGTCCTCCTGGGTGGGCGCTGCGCGCATCGGGCTGCGGACCCTGCCTTTCTCATCCTTGGCGTCGATCGAGGGGGAGGGCGGCGTCACCGCAGCCCGGCGGCTTCGGCCCGCCGCCGCGACAGGGCGTCGACCCCGGCGGCGAGGAGCAGCACGACGCCGGTCACAACGTACTTGACGCCCGCGCTGTACCCCATGAGCCCCATACCGTTGTCGATCACCGCGACCACGGCGCCGCCGAGCACCGCGTCCAATACCCGGCCCTTGCCGCCGAACAGGCTGGTGCCGCCGATCACCGCGGCGCCCACCGCATACAACAGCACATTGCTGCCGCCGGTGTTCGAGTCCACCGAGTTGGCCCGCGAGGCGGCGACGATGCCGCCGATGGCGGCCATCGTGGAACAGATCACGAACGCCGAGATACGCACCCGGTCCACGTTGATCCCGGCCCGGCGGGCCGCCTCGCGGTTGCCGCCGACCGCGTACAGGCTCAGCCCGTACGGCGTGCGGCGCAGCACGAACGTGCCGATCAACAGCAGCACCACCAGGACCGGAACCACGATCGGCACCCCGCGCAGCGAGGAGATCACCACGTTGCGGCTGCGCTCCTGGTTGAGCACGTACACCGCGAGGCCGACCAGGATCGCCAGCGTGCCGACCCGGATGCCGGTGATCGCGATCGGTTCGGCGCTCAGCCCGCGCCGCATGCGGCTGCGGTTGCGGCGCAGTTGCAGCGCCGCGTAGCCGCCCACGGTGGCGGCGGCCAGCAGCCAGCCGACGATCGGCGCGAGGTTGCGGTTGGAGATGGCCAGGATGGTGGAGTCGCGCACCGGCACGTTGGTGCCGCCCTTGACCAGGAGCAGCGACACGCCCTGGAAGGCCAGGAACGCGCCCAGGGTGACCACGAAGGAGGGGATGCCGACCTTGGCCACCAGTACGCCGAGCACCAGGCCGATCACCGCGCCGACGACCAGGGCGGCGAGTACGCCCGCGTACCAGGGCCAGCCGTGTTCGGTCAGCAGCACGGCGAGTACCGCGGCACACACGCCGCTGGCGAAGCCCGCGGACAGGTCGATCTCGCCCAGGACCAGGACGAAGATCAACCCCATGGCGATCACGGTGACCGCGGCGCCCTGGGTGAACAGGTTGGCGAAGTTGCCCGCGCTCAGGAACCTCGGGCGCATGATCGCGAAGACCGTGCACAGCACCACCAGGCCGAGCACGGCGGGCATCGCGCCGGTGTCGCCGCCGCGCAGTCGGGCGACGTAGTCCTTGATGTGCGTGACCACCGGCGACTCGGGCGCATCGGACTCGCTCTTGTCGGCGAGAGGCAGGACGCTGCTCGTCATCGGTTCACTCCGTTTCGACCCGCGCCGGGACCGAGTGCCTCGGTCTGCCCCGACGTAATGAGTTCGACGATCTGGGAATGGGTGATCTCGCTGGTGCTGACCTGTGCGGCGGTGCGGCCCAGGTAGAGCACCGCGATCCGGTCGGCGACCGCGAACACGTCGTTCATGTTGTGCGAGATGAGCACGACGGCCAGACCGTTGTCGGCCAGCCGGCGCACCAGTTCGAGCACCTGCGCGGTCTGCGAGACGCCCAGCGCGGCGGTGGGTTCGTCCAGGACGACGACCTTGCTGTTCCACAGCACCGCCTTGGCGATCGCCACGGTCTGGCGCTGGCCGCCGGAGAGGCTGGAGACGCGCTGGCGGATCGAGGTGACGGTGCGTACGGACAGGCCGGCCAGGGTCTCCTCGGCTATCTGTTCCATGCTGTCCTCGTCCAGCACCCAGCCGCGCCGGCGCTCGCGACCGAGGAACATGTTCTGCACGATGTCGAGGTTGTCGCACAGGGCGAGGTCCTGGTAGACGATCTCGACACCCAGGTCGGACGCGTCGCGCGGGCTGTTGACGGTGACCGGCGCACCGTCGAAGAAGTACTCGCCGGAGTCGGCGGTGTGGATGCCGCCGATGCACTTGACCAGGGTCGACTTGCCCGCGCCGTTGTCGCCGACGAGCGCGGTCACCTGGCCCTCGTACACGGACAGGTCCACGTCGCGCAGGACGTGTACGGCGCCGAAGCTCTTGTTGATGCCGCGCAGTTCGAGCACGGGATCGGACGCGGGCGGCGGGGCGGGGGTGGGGGACAGGGCCACGGTGCGGGCTCCTCGCGTGGGGTGGCGGCAGGGTACGCGCCGGCCGGAACCGACCCTCGTGGGAGTCGGCCCCGGCGCGACTGCGCGGTCCGGGTGGCTAGTTGATGCCGAACTCGGTGCACTTGGCGGCGTAGGCGCCGGTGCACAGGGTGTCCTTGGTGACGTACCCGTCGACGACCACGTCCTTGACGTTCTCCTTGTAGATGGCCACCGGCTCCAGGAGTACGGACGGCACGTCGCGCTTGCCCTCGGGGTCGCGGACGATGGCGGGTACGGCCGGCTTCTGGCCCTTGGCGAGGGCGACGGCCAGCCCGGAGACCGCGTCGGCCTCCTTCTTGATCGCCTTGTAGACGGTCATGCACTGGTCGCCGACCAGGATGTTCTGCAGAGCGGTGGTCTCCGCGTCCTGCCCGGTGACCGGGACCCTACCGTTGAGCTTCTGCTTCTTCAGGATCGAGATCGCCGCGTTGCCCAGGCCGTCGTTGGCCGCCACGACGCCGGAGATGTTCGGCGACTGGGTGAGCATCTGCTCGAACAGGTTGGCGCCCTCGGTGTTGTTCCAGTCCGGGACGGCCTGGTCCGGGCCCTTGACGTACTCTCCGGAGTCGAACTTCGGCTTGAGCACCGCGTCGTAGCCCTGCTTGAGCAGCGTCGCGTTGTTGTCGGTGGCCGAGCCGTTGAGCATCGCGACGGTGGGCTTTTGCGCGTTCGCGGCGGACAGGCACTTCTCGAGGCCCTGGCCCATCAGCGTGCCGACCTTCACGTTGTCGAAGCTGACGTAGTACTGCGCGCTGCCGCCGAGGGTCAGTCGGTCGTAGTCGATGGTCGCGACACCCTGGGACTTGGCCTTGTCCAGAACGGCCTTTCCGGTGCCGCTGTCCAGGTTGACGATGACCAGGACGGTCGCGCCGTTGGTGATCATCTGGTCGGCCAGGGTCTGGAACTGGGACTTGTCGCCCTGCGCGTTCTGGATGTCGTAGTCGACGCCGGCGGCCTTGAACGCGTCGGTGAGGTACTTGCGGTCGTTGGTCTCCCACCGGCCCGACGTCTTGCTGTCGGGCAGGATCACGCCGATCTTCGCCTTCTTGCCACCACCGTTCGTGGAGCCGGACGAGCCGGTGCCGGAATCGTCCGAGCAGGCGGAGAGGGTGCCGGCGGCGAGTACGGCGCAGGCGGAGACGGACACGAGGAACCTCTTGCGCATGGTGGATCCCTTCGGGCACGTGCCGGTGGAGCCGGCGGGGGGACGTGGAGACGTCGTCATGGGGTGGTGCGGCGTCGGGTGGTGCGGCCGGGCGGTGCAGCGGGGTGGTGCAGCGGGGTGGTGCGGGGGTGCGGGGGTGCGGTGGCGCTGTGCGATGCGGGCTGTGTGGCGTGCGGGCGGACGGGTGCGGGGTGCACGACAGCGAGAATCCGCAACACGTGAAGGCGGTGTCGCCTTAAATGTTGTGGGCGACAACGTAATAGCCTCACCGGGTCTCCGCCAGACCCCGGAACCCCTGAGAAATGCCGGCTTCGGTAACGGTTGGGAAACGCAGGCGAACCAAAAACCGGTTGTTAGCCACGATGACCTTCAAGAATCAACGCCGAGTGGCCTGGTTGGGGCCGTGTGACTTCGGATTGCGAACCCGGGGGGATGGCGCGCGGACGCGGATTAAGTTCCGAGCCGCAACTTAGGTGCCTTGTGGGAGTGTTGGGGTGGGCCGGTCGGACGGCATGGCCGGCCGCGGCAACCTTTTCGGTGCGCTCGGCCTGGTCGGGTGGTCGCGTCGCAAGCCGGTGCTCGCCTGCCGGACCGCCGTACTCACACCCGCCGACCGCGCCGCCCGCGCCTGTTCCCCCGCCTCGTTCGCCGCCGCCCGAGGGGCTGACCATCCGCGGCGCGCCGTGAGATCGACGGCATCGCGGGAGCGCCGCTCCGGGATGTGCGCACCCGGCCGTCTCCAGAGCACCGGGCCGACGCGGTTGAAGTCGATCGGTATGGATGTCGGTGGTGACGTCGAGTGGCGGGTATCGGCTCCGACCCTCGGGCAACAGGGACCGCCCGGATGTCGGAGGAGAACGCCGATGAACACCACGCAGAACCCGATCTCGGCCGAACGTGCACCCGCCGGATGGAAATCGCGGGCGGTATGGACGGTGAGCGTGGCTGCCGGGGCGGCCGCCGCGATCGGCACGGAGGCGTACGGGTTGCTCGCACGGGGCCTCGGCGTACCGATGCGGGCCGGCAACATCGGGGCGGCGACGGCGGAGCCGATCACCGTGGGGATGTTCGCGATGGGCACGGCTGTCAGCCTGTGCCTGGGGACGATACTGGCCGTCCTCGTCGCACGCTTCGCGGCTTGTCCGGCGCGGACGTACCTGGTGACCACGGTTGCGCTGGTCGCGCTGTCCATGGCCGGACCGCTGCTCGCCGGTGACACGCCGGCCTCGACCAAGGCGATGTTGTGCGGCGCGCACCTGGTGGCGGCGGCGATTGTCGTTCCCGTGGTGACGCGCAGGCTGGAGAGTGTCGCGGGTCGTGGGGCTCGCGGCTGACCGAGCCGGCTACTTGTCGAAGCCGGCGAAGTAGCCGGCTGCCATGTCCTTGTCGCCGTGGCCCCGTGCGGAGGCGCGGCGGAAGCGCTCCGCGCCGGCGGCGACGACATCCATGCGGATGCCCACGTGTTCGGCGGCCTGAAGCACCAGTCGGGCGTCCTTCTCCGCGTTGTCCACCGAGAAGCTGGTGGTGTAGTCGTCGGAGAGGATGGCGGCCGACTTGAGCTGGAAGTAGGCGTTGTCCATCGGGCCGCCGCTCACCACGTCGAGGACCGATCGAGGGTCCACGCCCAGGCCCTCGGCCAGGGCCAGGGCCTCGCCGACGCCGTGGGTCAGCGCCAGGACCCAGGTGTTGAGAACGAGCTTGAGTCGGGTGGCCGCGCCGGAGGTACCGTCCTCGCCGACCCACAGGGTGCGCCGACCGATCGTGTCGAACAACGGCTGGACGATCTCGCGGCCCGCCGGTGTGCCGGCCGCCAGCACGACCAACTGCCCCTGTTCGGCGGGCCCTCGGGTGCCCTGTACCGGCGCGTCCACGAGAAGCAGCTCGTGTTCGCGGGCGAACACGGCCAGTTCGTCCAGTGCGTCGACGCCGACCGTGCTGATCTGTACCCACACCGTGCCGGCACGCAACCCCGGCACCGCGGCTCGCATGGCGTCCAGCACCCGGGGGCCGTCGTTGAGCACGGTGACCACGATGTCCGCGCCGGAGACCGCGTCGGCCGGCGTGTCGACCGCGGTCGCGCCGTCGGCGGTCAGGGCCGCGGCCTTGGCGGGCGTACGGTTCCAGGCCCGCACCGCGAAGTCGTTCCGGGACAGGTTGCGGGCGATGGCGGCGCCGATGATGCCGGTGCCCAACACGGCGACGGTGGGGCGGAGCGGGGTGGGCCGGGTGTTCGTCATGGAGTGCGCTTCCCGTCGACTTGGTTCGAAAATCTTCGTACTCAGGTACCGTAGACACCCACGGCATGCGCCGGCAACCGTGGATCGAGGCAAGGAGCGGATGCGGGATGCCCGTCCAGATGCACCACCCGTCGCTCGACGAGGTGTCGCTGAGTGCGGTCTTCGCCGCACTGTCCGACGACCACCGGCGCGGCGTGGTCGTCGCGTTGGCCGTGGACCCGACCCGCGAGCAGCCGTGTTCGGTGTTCCCGGTGCCGGGTACCAAATCCACGCGTTCGTACCACTGGAAGGTGCTGCGCGAGGCGGGCCTGATCATCCAACGCAACACCGGAACCGGCATGATGCTGCGCCTTCGCGAACCCGAGTTCGAACAGCGCTTCCCCGGCTTCCTCGCCAACCTCCTCCACCTCGAAGGCCGGCCCCCGGTCCCCGCCGAATCCACGCACGAGAACGGCGACGCACCGCCCGACCGCTGACGGGGGACCCTCCGACGGCCTGTCCGACGGACGCCATGCGTCTCCTGATCCACCGCCGCGGCCCCGCGCGGTCGCCGGCGCCGGCTCCCAACCCGCGCCCCGGCCATTCGCAGCCCATCCCAGGGGTCCGCTTCGCGCGCCCGGGCCTGCCCTTCTTGGATGGGTGGGGTCTCTGGTCTCTGGTCTCCGGTGGGCGGCAGGGGTAGCATCGCACCAGCCGCTTAATCGTGTCAGCGAATGTTTCGGAGAGTTCTTCGTGAAGCTTCACGTGCATGAACGAGGTGTCGGGGACAAGGTCGCGGTGCTCGTTCATGGTGGGATGTCGGACCACGGGACATGGCACGCGGTGGAGGACGTGCTGGTCGAGCGCGGCTATCGGGTGTACGCGCCGGACCTGCGTGGGCACGGGCTGAGCGAGCGGGCCGAGTACAGCCCCGAGGTGATGGCCGACGACCTCGTGGAGAACCTGCCGGTCGGTGCCGACGTGGCGATCGGGCATTCGCTCGGCGCGCTCGCGCTGTCGCTCGCGGTCGAGCGGTTGCGGCCGAAGAAGGCCGTGTACTCCGATCCGGGCTTCCGCATGGGCGCGGTACCCGCAGGTGCCTTCGAGGGGATGCGGGCGATGGTGGCCGATGCGTCCCTGGAGAGCATTCGTGAGATGAACCCGCGATGGTCGGCTGCGGATGTACAGGCCGAGCTCGACGGCTTCCGGAGGTTCGACCAAGGGTTCCTGGCCCGGCTGGGCGACTTCGACCCGGACTACGTTCCCGCCGCTCCCGTGGTGCCGAGCCTGGTTCAGTCCGCGGCCAACAGCTTCATCATGACGCCGGCGCTGAACGAGGAACTGCGCGGGAACGGCTTCGAGGTACGCGTGGTGGAGAACGTGGGCCACTGCATCCACCGCGACGACTTCGACGCGTTCCTGAAGTCGCTCGACGGCTGGATCTGACCCACCGTCGACTCCGCTCCCGCCCCGCCCCCGCCACGCGAGGCGCCCTCCGCATACGCCGCCCCACGCGTACGCGCGCCGCGCCACCCCGTATACGCCGCCACCTCGGAGCGACTTCCCGCGCGTACGCCGCACGCTCGATTTCCCCCCGAGCGGGGGCGTAGCGCGCGGGAACGGGCGTCGCCACAACCCGTTCGGCTCGGAGCGAACGGCGTTCCGTCCACGCCCGACGCGCGGATATGGTCCGAATATGGGTGAATCAACGGGTGCATCGAGCGCGGTCGAGATCGACGGGGTCCGCCTGGCGTACGACGTGTGGGGTGCGCCGCAGGCCCCGCCGCTGGTGTTGCTGCACGCGCTCGGCGAGGACGCCACGCACTGGGCCCGCATAGCCGAAGCCCTGGCCGAGCAGTGGCGGGTGTACGCCGTCGATCTGCGCGGGCACGGACGCAGCGATTGGCCCGGCGACTACTCCATCGAACTGATGCGGGACGACCTGATCGGCTTCATCGACGCACTCGCCCTTGACCGGGTGGACCTGATCGGGCACTCGTTGGGCGGCATGGTGGCCTACGTGTTCGCGCAGGAACACCCGGAACGGGTGGGCCGGTTGGTACTCGAAGACGTCTCCGTCCCGCTGCCGCGCGACCCGATTGCGCCGACGCGGCCCGAGGGCGAACTCGGCTTCGACTGGGACATGGTCGTGGCCGTCCGCAAGCAGGTCGACACTCCCGATCCCGTGTGGTGGGAGCGCTTGGCCCGAATCACCGCCCCCACCCTCGTCGTTGCCGGCGGCTCGGCGAGCCATATTCCACAGGACCGCGTCACCGAGTGGACCCGCCGGCTCGCCGACGCCCGGGTGGTCACCATCCCGGCCGGCCACCTGATCCACGCCGCCGAGCCCCAAGCCTTCACCGAGGTGACCCGGTCCTTCCTGTGCACACCTGCCGATCCCGCCCGCCCCAGGGATTGACCGCCCGCTTCACTGTGCGGAACTCCGCTGCGAGCACGTCGAGTTCTCGGATGGTCTCGTCGCTTTCGCGGGTTCGGACTTCGCCGGGACGGTGGTGGACTTCGGCGATCACGCCCCCCGATCCGCTACACAACGGTCCCACCCGCCCGATTCGCCGCTGTGGGCGTCGGTGCGCACGGCCGTGCAGGTGACGGCGCCGGTGCGGCGTGCGACGTGGGCCGCGCAGGCCGCGCACGCGCGGCCTCGTACGAGTCGACCGCGCTCACCCCGGCGACTCCCGTCCTCGATGTGGCGGCGGGCCCGGGAGACATGGAGACCGATCCCGGGCGCGTTCCGTGCCCGGCGCGCCTACGCGGCCGCGACGGTGAACGACCCGCGGCCGGTGCGGGGTCCGGGCGGGGTGGGGCGGACGGCTCCGGGCGGACGCGTGCGCGGTGGGTCGCCCGAGGTCGCCTCGTCCGCGCGGCGCCCAGGGCAACGCGCGCCCGGCCGCGACCGGCCGCACCCTCGCCCGGGCATGGAGGCACGTCTGCACGCCGCCACGAACACCCGGCCGCCCCACGAGTGGACCGACCGGCTGACGGACGCCGGATTCGTCGTGGACGCGCGCCGTCCCTTCGAGATCGGCCTGGACGGCTCGCAGGCGGGCCCGGCGCTGGGCCGCTACGCCCGGACCTGCCTGACCGAGCTGCGCTCCCACGCCGACGAAGCACTGGACGCGGACGACCTGGCAGCCCTCGACACCCTCCTGGACGAAACGCAGCCGCACGGCATCCTGCGCCGTGACGACCTGACGGTGCGCACCACGCCTACCACCTGGATCGCCCGCCGCCCATAGGCCCAGGCCCGCACCGGGCCCTCGGCCCCTCCCCGCCCCGGACCGCCCCGGCAGCACGAGGCAAGCCCCCGGACGCGGCCCCGGATCCGGGGCGGCTTCACCCGCCCCGCCGGACCCCCGCACGCGATCGATCACCTGTGCTGGGACGCGGCCCCGGCGTCGGCACTCGACGGCGATCCGGCCTTGCCGAAGATTGGTTATGCGCATAACGTTATCCGCATAACCAATTGAGGGAGATCCCGTGGACTTCGCGTACGCCGATGAACTCAACCAGGCGGTCCGTCTCCTGAGTCTGCGTCACCGGACCAGGGCCGCCGCGTTGTTGGCGCCGCTCGGGCTGCATCCCGGGCAGGAGGTACTGCTCCTCGAACTCGCCCGGACCGGACCGATGATCCAGGCCCGGATCAGCCAGGCGCTCGGGTGCGAGCCGCCGAGCGTCACCATCATGACCCGCAAGCTCGAAGCCGCCGGTCACATCCGCCGCACTCCCGACGTGTCCGACAAGCGCGCGAGCGTGGTCGAACTCACCGACGGCGGCCGGGCGTTGGCCGAGCAGGTCAAGCAGGTCTGGGTCACCCTGGCGGAGGAGACCGTGGCCGGCCTGCCCGCCGGCACGGCCACCGAACTGCCCAGCCTTCTCACCGCCCTGACCCGCAACATCGACACCAGGCGCCCCGCCGACCCGGTGGGTGCGGCCGGACTCGCCGGGGAATACGAACCGAGCGGTCTGGCGTGGGTCCGCGACCACGTCGACCAGGTCCACCGCACCGGGACAACGGACGGCGTCACGATAAAGGACCTGCCCACGGTGCTGATGACCTACCGGGGCGCCAAGACCGGCAAACTTCGCAAGACCCCGGTCATGCGCGTCGAACACGAGGGCCGCTACGCGGCCGTCGCGTCCAACGGCGGCACGGCGACCAATCCGCAGTGGTTCGCCGGCGTGCTCGCCGAGCCCGTCGTCGCGATCCAGGACGGGCGGACCACCCACACGTACCGGGCGCGCGAGGTCCTCGGCGACGAGAAGGCCCAGTGGTGGGCCCGCGCCGTCGACGCGTACCCCGACTACGCCGAATACCAGCGCAACACCGACCGCCGGATCCCCGTCCTCGTCCTCGAACCGCTCGTCGAGGACGGCCGGGCCGGATCGACCCGATCGTGATCCGGACTCGGGACAGGCCCTGGACGACCTTGATCGAATGCTTGGCGCCAACGGCGGTACCGCCGGTCCCCAACGCCGACACTCGCCTGAAGCTGAACACGCGGCGGGTCTCCCCTGCGCGGCAGTCGGTGGGGGCCGGAGAGACGCGCGTGCGTCGCCGACCGGAGTGCTACGCGCCGAAGTCCAGGGTCTCGCCGGTCTCCAGCACCGTCTTGAGGTTGGACAGGATCATCGGCCAGCCCTCGCGGATGCTCTTGAGCATCTCGGACTCCGGCGCGAAACCCTCGTGCAGGACGCGCAGCGCGACCACCTCGCCCAGCGGTACCAGATCGAAGGAGACCCGGGAGATCGGCTCACGGCGGTGTTCGGCGAGTTGTTCCGCGCTCCAGCCGAACATCTCGCCGATCTCGGGCTCGTAGTTGTGCCACGTGTAGGCCAGTCGACGTGGCGGTTCGACCGCCAGAACCACCTGACCGGCGTCCCGCGGGGCCGTCCGCGGTGACATCGACCAGCGGACCGGCGAGCCGACCCGCCAGTCCGATTCCGGTCCCGAGCCGTCGAAGTAGCGGCTGATCTCGGCCCGTTCGGTCAGCGCGCGCCACAACTCCTCGGGGGTGGTGCGGATGTACATGACATAGGTGAACTGCGTGTCGGACACGGGGTTTCTCCCAAGAGGGGCGGCATCGGACGCGGGCGCGACCGGTGCCCGGGGATCGCCTTCCTTCCACTATCCGCCGGCTCGGCCCGGCAGTCCGGCACCGTGCGCACGCCACGCCGAAGGACGCCACGGAACCACGCGGACGCGGTCCGATCGGCCGCTCACGCACCCTGAAGCAGGGCGGACCCGGTCCACCGGCCTCGCCTACGGACGCCTCGGGACGCTCCGAGACAGCCGCGGCAGTCGGATCGATCGTCCGGGCGGTCGTGGACCGGTCGGCCACCAGAGGACCCGATGCTTCCGGGGATGTACGCCCGGCCCCGGTCGCGGTGCGACCGATGGCCGATGCGCCGGACCGGACCCGGAACCAGGATCGGGACATGACCCGATCCTCGTCGGCCCCGACGGCCGCGCTGCCCACGCTCGCCCTCGCACTCGCCCTCGCGTTCGCCCTGCCGACCGCCATGGCACACCCGTCGGCCGCCGCCTCCGCCGCCGCGGCCCCCATTGCCTTCGTCCCGGCCTCGGCCGACGTCCCGGCGGCTGCCGGCCGGACCTCCTTGCCG
Organism: Embleya scabrispora DSM 41855; assembly: GCF_000372745.1. GTDB lineage: Bacteria > Actinomycetota > Actinomycetes > Streptomycetales > Streptomycetaceae > Embleya > Embleya scabrispora. The sequence goes on from NZ_KB889668.1 coordinate 27,060, forward strand.
CGTCCCACCGGCTCGTTCGCCGTGGGCCGGGAATCCCTCCACCTCGTCGACCGGGCCCGGCGGGACCCGTGGGTACCGGAGGCCGGTGCGCGCGAGCTGATGGTCGGCGTGTACTACCCCGCGCTGCCCGGCACCGGCACGCCCGCGCCGTATGCCACGGTCGAGGAGGCTCGCCTACTGCTCGCGGACCGGGGGATGGGTGACGTATTCCCCGCCGAGACGCTCGGTGGTACCGAAACCGACGTCAAGGCCGATGCCCGGCCCGCGCGTGGCCGGTTTCCGCTCGTGGTGTTGTCCCCGGGATTCGGCGTGTCCGCGTACACGCTCACCGGTCTCGCCGAGGAACTCGCGAGCCGGGGGTACGTGGTGGCCGCCGTCGACCACGCGTACGAGTCGGTGGGGACCGCCTTTCCGGGCGGCCGGATGCGCACCTGCGTCGCCTGTGAAAAGGTGCGGACCGAGGCGGACTTGGCCGCGGTCACCGCGGGCCGGGCCGAGGATGTGTCCCTCGTGTTGGATCGGCTCACCGGACCGCGGCCGACCTGGCGGTACGCGGCCCTGATCGACCGCAACCGGATCGGCATGGCCGGCCACTCGATCGGCGGCGCGAGCGCGGCCGCGGCGATGGCGGGTGACGCTCGAATCCGGGCGGGCGTGAACATCGACGGTGCGTTCCACTCCGCGGTACCCGAAACGGGCTTGCGCGGGCGGGCTTTCATGATGCTGGGCACGGACGACGACACGCACCGCCCGGGAGGCGTGGACCGTAGCTGGGACGAGGCGTGGGGGCGACTGGACGGCTGGAAGAGGTGGTTGACGGTGGCCGGCGCGAATCACTACAGCTTCACCGACGTTCCGGTCTTCCTCGACCAACTGGGCCTGCCCGGCGGCCGGTTGCCGGCGCCGCTCGCGGGGCGCCGCGGGTTGGACCTGACCCGGGCCTACGTCGGGGCCTTCTTCGACCTCCAACTGAAGTGCATTCCTCAGCCCTTGTTGGCCGGCGTGACACCAGCCAACCCGGAGGTCATGTTCAACAATCCGGGTTGGTGAGTCCGCGTCGAACCGGTGAACACATGCGAACGCGCGACCGTCGGGCCCGGTGACCGGGCGGACGTACGCGCGCAAAGGACCTACGAGGTGGGCTCCCTGCGCCGGCATTGTCCGGATCAGGTGCTAGGGGTCGCGTTCCGGTCCATTCGACCTTCACGCCTCTCAGCCCGACCGCCCGACCTTGGCTTGAGCCGAAGCTCCCTTCTCCAAGGCCAACCACTGATCGGTCGAACTCCCTCGCTCGCCCCGTAAGCCACTAACCACCCTACTCCGGGATAAAAGCCTTGCCAAGAGGTCGGCCGAAAATGTGACACGGTTGGTGTCCCGGGGCTGTTGAGGTTCGAGACCCCGACCGTTGTCGGTGGGCCGCGTGAGAGCTGTGCCCGATCTCGGGGTGCGGGCCGCCGGCGAACGGCTGCACTTGCACCGGGTGGCGGCGACTTCGAAGGTGGCCCGGCGGCGTCGCGTGGGCGCCGCCGGGCTGGGAGGCAACGGTCGAAAGGGGGTCGACCGATGCCGGGTAGGTGGGTTCGGCCGGCTGGTTCAACCGGTGGCCCGGTCTTGGGTTCAGCCGGTGAAGTTCTTGAAGAGGGTGGTGAATTCGTACGGGGATTGGTTGATGCTGCTGCACGTGGGCGAGACGCCGCCGCCCGGGCAGGAGCCGTTGTCGCGGCCCACCGACCAAAACGCCAGTCGGCCGATGTGGTTGGTGTTCGCCCAGGTGACCAGCTTGCTCGCGTCCGACTGGACGAAGATCTTGCCGTTGTAGTTGCGGCCGATCATCGGCGTCACCGCGAGCATGGCTTTGAGTTCGGCGTCGGACTTGGCGGGCCAGATCTCCTTCATTTGACGCAGCGTCGATTCGGCGGCGGTGATCACCGCGTCGCCCCACACCGGGCGCGAGGTGCCGAACTCCATCGCCATCGGATTGACGATGTCGACCCGAACACCGTTGTCCCGCGCGTTCTTGAGCAGGTCCACGCCCAGGGAAGGGGTCAGGCCGTAGTCGTCGCCCTGCACCATCAGGGTGAAGCTGACGGTGGTGGCGGGCCGGTCGCGCTGGACCTTGGCCAGTGCCTTGTTCATGGTGCCGATCGGGATGGACGCCTCGATGTCGATGTCGAGGTGTTTGACGCCGAGGGTGTCGATCACCTTGGTGTAGGCGGCGGCAAGTGTGTCGACGCTGCCGCAGGACGCCTCCAGGTACGGGCCCGCCGCGCCGCCGAAGGCGACCACGACATCGCCACCCTGGGCGCGAAGTGCGTTGATCTGGTTGACGATACGCGGCTCGTCGAGGGCAATCGTGCCGCCCCATTTGGGGTCGCAGCCGCTGTTGCTGCCCAGGACGAAGGCGAGTGTGAACAACTTCTGGCCGGTGGCCGCGGCGACTTCGGTCAGGGTCGGGGTTGGTGCGGTGATGTCGATGTACGGAACGCTGCGCACCGATCCCGGCGGGGGATTGCCGCCGCCCGTCGTGGTGGTGGCGATCAGCTCGGGCGTGAACGGGGACACGTTGCCCGCCGGGTCCTTCGCGCGCACCTTGACCGGGTATCCGGTGCCGGGGGTGAGTCCGGACAGTGTCACGCTCGGACCGGCGCTGGTCGCGGTGGGTGCGCCGTTGACGTAGATGTCGTAGCCGGCGACCCGGTCGTCGTCCGTGGACGCGCTCCAGGACAGGGTCAGCGCGGTCGGGCCGGCCGTGGCCACGCGCAGGTCGGTCGGCGTACCGGGCGCAGTGGTGTCGGGGCCGGCCGGCCCGACACAGGGGTTGCCGTTCAGTTTGCAGTTGCCGGGAGTTCCGGTGCCCGCGCCGAGGAAGCCGAAGGTGGCCGAGGCGCCCGGGGCGAGGGTGCCGTTGTACTCGCGGTTGGTGAAGACGTAGTGACCGCCGCCCGAGCCGGTTTGCAGCGCATCCCAGTACGAGCCGACGGTGGTTCCGGCGGGCAGGTCGAACTCGACCCGCCACGCGGTGAGCGTGGTGGCGCCCTGGTTGCGGATCGTGTACTGCCCGGTGAAGCCGGAACCCCAGTCGGACGCCTTGGCGAACGTCGCCTCGGGGGTCGCGGCGTGGGCGGCGCCGGAGGGCAGGACGACCAGCGCGATCGGTGCGATGACGGCCGCGACCAGGACGCGTGCGAGTGTGCGCAGCGGCCGTCGGGCCCGCCAATGAGGTCGGACCTGCGACGAACGATGGGTAGAAGTTCGGGAGTTGCGGTGCGGTGTGGGGAACGGGGAGATCATCGAGCCGGCTCCTGGACACGTCTTGGGACACGGGTCGGGGGACGAGAGCGGTGTTGGACATGCCGTGCGCACGCCGCCGGTTGGCGTGCCCCACCGCTCGCGGCCGGGCGGTGGGGCAGTCGGTGTCCGGGTACTTGGTGTCGGAGTGCTTGTCGTCGGGACGTTTGGCGCCTGGTGTTCGGGTGGTTCTCGAAGGTGTCGATCCTCGAAAGGGCCGGATGATCGCCGTCCGCATCGCGTCGACGAGCGTCCTGGCACGGACAATGGTCTATACCAACCCTGTCCCCGTCCATAGGTGTGAGGGCACTTTTCGGGGTCGCCCGGCAAGTATTGGCAAGGCGGCGCCCGGGCGCGGAAAATTTTTCCTCGCCACAATGACGACACAACTGACGGGGCATCAGAAACCAAACCGCGCAGGCCGTCCCGACTTTTCGGCGCGGTTTGCATCGCTTCGGTTGGGGAGTAATGACCATCGAATCGCGCGGTCCAATCGGAAAGACCGGCTCCGCGCTCTTGCGCGACCGGACGAGCACGGCGACTCTGAGTACCGCCGCAGCCATTGGTCTATACCTGTCCCCTCGGACCGCGGGCGGCGGCACCCGTACGCCGGAACCCCCGGATCCGTCGCGGCCATCGCGGATCCCCGTCCCACCCGTGCCGTCTCACCCCTTCCACGCCGACCGTCCCATCCGCGCCGATCCGCCCCATCCGAGGGCTCCCGCACGAGGGAGCTCTCGTTCGAGGCCCCCGTACGTCCCCGATATCGGCAACTCCCTTACCCGGAGGGCTTCATGAAGTCTCGCCGCAAGGTCGCGGCATTCGCCGCGGCCTGCTGTCTGACGCCCCTGACGATCACCGCGCTCGCCACCGGAACGGCGCAGGCACACGGCACCCTGAGCAATCCGCTCAGCCGCACCGGCACGTGTCGCGCCGAGAATCCGGAGAACCCCACGTCCGCCGCGTGCAAGGCGGCTGTCGCGATCGGCGGCACGCAGCCCGTGTACGACTGGAACGAGGTCAACCTCGCGGACGTTGCCGGCCGGCATCGTCAAGTGATTCCGGACGGCAAGCTGTGCAGTGCCGGGCGGGACAAGTACAAGGGCTTCGACCAGGCGCGCGCCGACTGGCCGGCGACCGCGGTCTCCGCCGGCAGCACCTTCAACTTCCTGTTCCGGGCCACCTCGCCGCACCGCGGCACGTTCGAGTTCTATGTGACCAGGGACGGATACGACCCCACGGTGCCGCTGAAGTGGTCGGACCTGGAGCCCACGCCGTTCCTGACCCAGACCGATCCGCCGTTGGACAACGGGTCGTTCGTGATGAACGGGCGAATGCCCACCGGCAAGACCGGTCGGCACCTGATCTACGTCGTCTACCAACGCACCGACAGCCCCGAGGCGTTCTACTCCTGCTCGGACGTGGTCTTCGGTGCCGCCGCCGCACCCGCCGCCGCGCGGGTGAACCCGGCGACCGCACCGCTGGCCCACGTGACCGGCGCGCCGTACATCGAACCCGCCGCGCACAACCACGAGAGCATCAACGAGGCGCCGGTGGCCGCGGCCGTACCGGACGCCGGCCCCGCCGGCGTCCCGCGCGCGGCCGGCGTCGGCGCGGCGGGCGCGGGCGCGCTGATCATCCTCGGCGGCGGCGCCGTGCTGTTGACCAACCGGCGCCGAGAGGCCCACGCGCGGCGCTGACCACGCGCCCGACGCCCCACAGATGCCACCTCCGGTCCGGACGAAGCCGACGGGCCCGACCAACCCGACGACCGCCGCCGGGCCGGAGGTGGGCCACACACTGCCCGGCCGCTCCGCCGCTCGCCGCTCCGCCGCAGCCCTTTTCGCCGCGGAGCGACGGGCACACCACCGTCCCGCACCACCGGCCGCCCCGTCCCCTTCCCGTCTCATCGACTACGGGAGCACCCATGCGACGACCAAGTCCGCTCCGTACCCTGGCGACCGTGCTGACCACCGCAGCCGCGTCGTTGGGGCTCGTGTTGTCCGCCGGCGGCGCGGCGCGGGCCGCCCCGGAGGCGGCTCCGACGGTCACCCTCACGCAGGCCGCCGGCACGCCGATGCCGGCGCATGTGTTCGCGCCGTACTTCGAGGCGTGGACCGGGGAGAGCCCGGCGACGCTGTCCGCGCAATCCGGTGCGAAGTACCTGACCATGGCCTTCATCCAGACGCCGAGCAAGGGGTCCTGTACGCCGTACTGGTCCGGGGACACCGGGATGCCGATATCCCAGTCCACCTTCGGCGCGGACATCGCCACGATCCGCGCGGCCGGCGGCGATGTGATCCCGTCGTTCGGCGGTTACACCGCGGACAACACCGGTACCGAGATCGCGGACAGTTGCACCAACGTCAACTCGATCGCCGGCGCGATCCAGAATGTCGTCTCGACCTACGACGTCAGCCGGATCGACCTCGACATCGAGGACAACTCGCTCACCAACCCGGCCGGCATCGACCGCCGCAACAAGGCGATCAAGCAGGTACAGGCGTGGGCCGCGAGCACCGGCCGGCCGCTGCAGATCCAGTACACGCTGCCGACCACGACCCAGGGTCTGGCCGAGAGCGGTCTGGCCGTGCTGCGGAACGCGGTCTCCAACGGGACCAAGGTCGACGTGGTCAACATCATGACGTTCGACTACTACGACAACCAGCCGCATCAGATGGCCAACGACACCAAGACGGCGGCGACCGGCCTGAAGAACCAGCTCGCGCAGCTCTACCCGAACAAGACCCAGGCCGAACTGTGGGCCATGGTCGGGGTCACCGAGATGCCCGGTGTGGACGACTTCGGTCCGGCCGAGACGTTCACCACCGCCGACGCGGTCACCGTCTACAACTGGGCCAAGGCGCAGAACATCGGCACCCTGTCGATGTGGGCCCTCCAGCGTGACAACGGCTCGTGCCCGGGCGGCGGGGCGGCCGACAACTGCTCCGGAATTCCCCAGGACACCTGGTACTTCACGCACACCTTCGCGCCGTTCACCAGCGGTGGAGGACCGGTCACCAACGACTTCTCGCTCGCGCCGAATCCCGGATCCGGGTCGGTCGCCAAGGGCGGCAGCACGTCGGCGACGATCAACACGGCTGTGACGGCCGGTACCGCACAGAACGTCGCGTTGACCGTGACCGGCGCGCCGAACGGGGTCAGTGCCACGGTCAGTCCGACGTCGGTGACGGCGGGCGGATCGGCGACCCTGAACGTCGCCGCCTCCGCGTCCGCGACACCGGGCACGTACCAACTCTCCGTCACCGGCACGGGTCCGTCGGCGACGCATACCGCGGCCTACGCGCTCACCGTCACCTCCGGGCCGGTCACCGACGACTTCTCCATCCTGGCCAGTCCGGCATCGGGCACCATCGCCCAGGGCGCCATCACGTCGGCGCGGATCAACACCGGTGTCACGGCCGGTGCCACGCAGAACGTCGCGCTCACCGTGACCGGCGGGCCCACCGGGGTCAGTGCCACGGTCAGCCCGACATCGGTGAACGCGGGCGCGTCGGCAACGCTCGATGTCGCCGCCTCGGCGACCGCGACGCCCGGCACCTACGTGCTCACCGTCACCGGCACGGGTCCCTCGGCGACGCACAACACGGTGTACACCCTCACCGTGACCGGTGCGCCCGGTGGCGGCCTGCTCAACGCCGACTTGGAGAGCGGCGCGCTCAGCCCGTGGACTTGCCAGCCGGGCGGTGCGGTGGTCACCTCCGTCGCGCACGGCGGCACCCACGCCATCGAGGCCGCGGCCGGTGCGGCCCAGACCGGCGAATGCCGGCAGACCCTGCAACTGGCCCCGAACTCGGCACATACGCTCACCGGTTGGGTCCGCGGCAACTACGCCTACCTGGGCGTCAGCGGCGGCGCCGGCGCGAGCACGTGGGCCTCTCCCGGGGCCGCGTGGAGCAAGCTGACCATCCCGTTCACCGTCGGTGCCTCCGGCTCGGTGACCGTCTACCTGCACGGGTGGTACGCGCAAGGCTCGGTCTACGGGGACGACTTCGCGATCGTCTGACCGAGCCGCCGGGCGGCCCGCGCGGATCCGACCCGATCCGCGCGGCCGACCCCGAAGACCTTGTCGATCGCCCAGGAACGCCGGGCGTCGACTCGCGACCCCACCGCGAGCCGACGTCCGGTTGCCGGCGCGCGGGCACACCGTACGGTCCGCCGCGTCGTTGCGATTCGGGCCGCACCCGCGGAACTCGCCCGCACGCCGCCCGCGGAAGCTCCGATCGGCTGACCGGCTGACCGGCTGACCGGCTGACCGGCGGTGCGGCGGTGCGGCGGTGCGGCCAGCGTGCCGACGACGCCGGCGTGGTCTGGTTTCGCCTGCCCCTGCGGCCGGGTGCTTCGTTTGCCAGTTCGTGACGGAGGGTGCCAACTCGCGGACGCCGGGTGTCGTACGGTCTAGCGTGACCGCTGATCGAGCGCCGGCCGCATCGTCCGAGAATCGCCAGGGGGCCGACATGGCAAGGGATTTCCACAGGAACGGCAGGCCGGGCAGGCCCGACGGACAGGTCGGGAGGGGCCGATGAGCTCACCCACCCAGCTTCGACCGGCGGTTCCCCTGCATCGGCTGGAGGTACCCGCGCCGAGCATCCTGCCGTTCGCGATCGGGTCGTTCGACACGATCGGACCGATGTCCCGAGCCGACTTCCCACATCGGCACACCTTCTACGAGATCGCCTTCGTGACCGGCGGGCGCGGCACGCATGTGGTCGACCTGGCGCCGAGAACGGTCGATCCGCCACACCTGTTCTTCGTCACGCCGGGTCAGGTGCACTTCTGGCATCGCATGCAGGGACTCACCGGCTGGGTCGTTCTGTTCAACGACGACTTCCTGCTCGCCCACCCCGGGGATCGGGGCACGATCCGTGAACTGGCCGGGTATCCGAGACTGCGGCCCACGCCCGACGCGGCGCCGGGGCTGGCCGGGGTGGTGGCGGAGATGCGCCGCGAATACGCCGACCAGGGCGAGGAGTTCATCCCGGTCCTGCAGGCGTACCTGCATGTGCTGATCCTGCGCGCCGCCCGACTCGCGGCCCAGGACGGCCCGGATGCCGAGCCGGAACCGGATGCGGGACCCACCGCGGTCATCGCGCAGCGCTTCGCCCGGCTTCTGGACGGGCCGGTGGACCTGGACCCCCTGGAGCGTACGGTCGGTGCGTACGCGGCCCAACTGGGCGTCTCGGTGGGTCATCTCAACCACGCGGTGAAGAGTGCCACCGGGCGTACGCCCGGCCGGATCATCCGGCAGACCCAGGTGGTCGAGGCCAAACGACTGCTCGCGGGCAGTGATCTGACGGTGCGCCAGGTAGCCGATCGGGTGGGTTTCGCGGACCCCGCGTACTTCTGTCGGTTCTTCCGACGGGAGACCGGCAGCACGCCCGGCGAGTACCGCCGGGAGATCAACGCGAAGCACCACGAGGGCCGTGCTTTGTCCATCGACGCACCCGATTGCCGCGCATAGGTTCAGACCAATCGCGAGTGGGCCGGATCGATTCGCCTCGACCCCGCCCACCCGTCCCCTCGCCGAGAAGAGGTCGCAGTGGACACCGACAACACCGATCAGGACGAGCCCGTCCGGCGCGGCATCACCCGCAAGAACCTGCTCAAGGCGGCCCTGGTGGCCGCACCGCTACCGCTGCTCATCGGCGGTGTGCCGGCGCTGGCCCGGGCGCAGCGCGACCAGGGCCACACCCTGGAGCCGACGCCGTTCTGCCACGACGGCGACGAGCCGACGATCGACCAGACCGAGGGCCCGTACTTCAAGCCCAACTCGCCCGAGCGCTCGGTGCTCACCGGCCCGGGCACCCTGCTCACCGTGTCGGGGTACGTGTTCGGTCGGCAGTGTCAGCCGCTGGCCAACGTGCTGCTCGACTTCTGGCAGGCGGACACCAACGGCAACTACGACAACGTCGGATACACCTTCCGAGGCCACCAGTACACCAACGCCCAGGGCGCCTACAAGCTCACCACGATCGTGCCCGGTCTGTACCCGGGTCGCACCCGGCACCTGCACATGAAGGTTCAGGCGCCCAACCGCGGCATCCTCACCACGCAGACGTACTTCCCGGGTGAGCCGCGCAACAACACCGACACCATCTTCGACCCCCGGCTGCTGATGACGGTTCGCACCGTGGGCAACGCCAAGGAAGCCTCCTTCGACTTCGTGCTGAACATCAACGGCGTCCCGCCGACGACCACGCCGCCGACGAGCCAACCGCCCACCGACCCGCCGGGCGGCACCTGGCGCGCGGGCACCAACTACGCGGCCGGAGCCACGGCGAGCTACGGCAGCCAGAACTACCGCTGCCTCCAGGGCCACACGGCACAACCGGGCTGGGAGCCGCCCAACGTGCCGGCTCTGTGGCAGCGGATCTGATCGACAAACCTCGGGGGGAGGCGAGTCGATCACGGGCCCCGGCGGCGCCACCCGCCGGGGCCCGACGCATGCGCACCGCCGGCCACCGATGCCGAGCGGGTGCCGTCGGAGACTGCCGACGCCTCCGCGTACTTCTCGAACTCCTCCGCCGGCGAGAGCCGTTGCACGTGAACTGTGTCGGCGGAGTGCGGCCGTACGCCCGTCGCCCCGACCGGCTGCTTCGTGCGCTCGGCGCCTCGGGCGCGCCCGGCTACTCCGGATGTCCGCCGGCGCGACGCAGGGCCAGGGCGGCCTCGGGGGGCTGCCGGGCCGGGTCCAGGCGGGCGATGGTGACGAACGTGTCCAGGAGCAGCATCACCAGCAGGTGGTGTACCTCCTCGCGCTCCAGTTCCCGGCGGGCGAGCCAGTCCAGGGTGACCCCCTCGACGCAGTACAACCAGCCCACCAGCGCGGCGCGGGCGACCGGCGACAGGTCGGCGCGGCCGTAGGCGCCTTCGGCGAGCGACGTGAGCATTTCCTCGCGGACGCGTTCGCGAATGGTGAGCACGTCGGTGTCGAATCCGACGCCGCCGCTGACCACCGTACGGTAGGCGGCCTCGTTCCCCTGGGCGAAGCGCAGATAGCCGTCGAGCACATTGCGCAGCCGGTCGGCGGCGGGCTGATCCGCGTCGCTGCGGGCCCGGGCGACCAGGTCGGCGACCGAGTCCTCGATCACCGCGAGGTAGTAGCCGCGCTTGTTCCGGAAGTAGTAGTAGAGCAGGCCCTTGGCGACGTTGGCCCGGGCCGCGATCTCGTCCACGGACAGTGCGTCGTAGGAGGTGTCGGCGAACAATTGCCGACCGATGGAGACGAGTTCGGCCCGCCGCGCCTGTGAGCGTTTCGACTCGGGCGGGGTCCGGCGACCCTCCTGGCGAGAGCGTTGACTTTGATTCAAAACGACGCCTAGTCTCGGTCGCGGCAAGGTACGTGCACGGTTGGCGGCAACGTGGCGGGGGCGAACGAGCCCCGCGTGCCACGTCCACGGCAAGAGTACCGGCGCAACCCTCGGGCGGATCGGGGAACTCCACCCGGTCGCTCCTTTCGAGACGACGCGCGTGCGCGGTCGCGGCCTTCGATCCACGGCGCCCTTCGTGCCGTGTTGTTCGATCCGGGGCGCCCGCGCCGTTGTCGGTCTCGATCCTCGGCACCTCCGTCAGCGCGACCGATTCCGACGAGGACGGACTCGACATGGATCCCAGATCGTGGCCGGACCGGGCCTCGCCTGCCGCCTTCCTGGCGGCGGCGTTGCCGATACTGATCGCCGCATCCGTACTCGGCGGCCCGAGCGCCGAGCAGGCCCGCGCCGAGCAAGCCCGCGCCCGGCAAGCCGGTTCCGCTCCGCCGCCCAGGACCGTGGCCGCCGCGCCGGCGCCGGGTGCGCGGGCCAATGCGAGGCCCGTGGAGATCACCGCGAGCGTGTTCGCGCCGAACGGCTTCGCACTGGCGGGAGTGACCACCATCGACACCGCCGCCGGGCCGCGCAGGGTACTGGTCCTGACCATGAACTCGGCACACCTGAAGGACTATGCCCTCACCACCGCGGACACCGGCGGCAACATCGGGCTGACCACCCGCAGCCTGGATCTGGTGGGCAACGTGCGGATCTACCTGACCCGGCTGCACGGCTGCATCGAAGGTCTGCTCTGCCTCGACTTCGCGCCCGACGCGCTGCCGCTGCCGCCGATCATCCCGCCGTTCGTATTCATGACCGACGTGCGTGCCCAACAGGCGTTCGTACACGCGGACAAGCTCACCACCGACATCGTGCTCAAGCCGTTGCGAGCGTCGCCCGAAGCGGCCGCAGGCGATCGACGAACGAAGTATTGACTTTTATTCAACACTCCCTACTGTGGGGTAACAAGAGTCCTTGCGACGAAGGAGCACCGCCATGTCCTCGGCTCCCCCCGCCTCGGCGGTCCTGCGGATCGCTCGGCGCTCGACTCGAACTCCGTTCGACAGGCCGGTCGTTCGTGCCGACGAACACCGCGACCTGGCACTCGATCCGCGGGACGTGCGATTCGACTGGTCGCGCCTGCCGATGCACTGGGTGCCGGAGGAGCCCATGGCCACGCACACGATGAACGTGTTGCACCTGCTGTTGCCCGAGGGCGAGCGCTGGTTCGTGCGCACGTTCCAGGAGGCGCTGCCGCTGATCACCGACGAGCGGCTGCGCGAGGACGTGATCGGCTTCATCGGTCAGGAGTCCGTGCACGCCGAGGCGCACCAGGGCGTGCTGGACCTGCTCCTCGCCAAGGGCCTGGACCCGGCGCCGTTCGTGCGTCAGGTCGAGTGGCTCTTTCATCGTGTGCTCGGCGCCCGGGACGACCTGTGCGGTGCGGCCGGGCGCGAGCACCTGATCGAGCGGGTCGCGATCATCGCCGCGATCGAGCACTTCACCGCGTTCCTCGGCGACTGGGTGCTCAACGCGCCCGGTCTGGACCGGGCCCAGGTGGATCCGACGATGCTCGATCTGCTGCGCTGGCACGGCGCCGAGGAGGTGGAACACCGCAGCGTTGCCTACGACTTGCTCGTCCACCTGGATCCGAGCTATCCGCGCCGGATGCGCACGATGGCGGTCACCGGGCCGGTGCTGACCTGGATGTGGGTGCGCGGGGTGCGCTTCCTGATGCTCGCCGACCCCGAGTCGACGGGCCCGACCAAGCCCACCTGGCGCGCGTACGTACAGGCGTCGCGGCGCGGGCTGTTGCCCGGGCTGACCGGGGCCGCCCGGTCCGCCGCTCGCTATGTCAAGCCGCGCTACCACCCGACCCAGGAGGGCTCCACGAGCCAGGCCGTCGCATATCTGGCGTGTTCGCCCGCCGCCCGGGCCGCGGCCCGGTGAGCCCGGCACGGGTCGCGCCGACCGTTGCCTTCCGCACCGCACACCGAGGATGCCGAGGATGCCCATGAGCCCGACCACACCGTCGACGTCGGGATCACCGCGGCCGACCGCGGCGCCCCCGCGACCGACCGCCGCACCGCCGGACCTGTACGGACGCGACCGCGGCGACCGGATGATGCGCGCGCTTACCGTGCTCGGCCGGCTGCACACCGAGGCGGTCGCGCGCCGGGGACGGCGCCGAGCCCGCTCCGCCGGGCCGCCGACCCCGACGAACGGGCGGCCCGGACCGCTCGAACTCGTGGTGCGCGAAAAGGTCGTCGAGGCCGAGGACGTGCTCTCGCTGCGGCTGACCGCACCGGCTGGCGGTCGACTGCCCGGCTGGCAGCCCGGCGCCCACCTGCTCCTGGAACTGCCCTCCGGACGCCGCCGGCACTACTCGCTGTGCGGCGACCCGCAGGACCGCTACACCTACCGGATCGCGATCCGTCGACTGGCCGCGGGCGGCGGCGGATCGGTGGAGCTGCACGACGCGGTGCCGGTCGGCGCCACGCTGCGCACGGCGGGGCCGCGCAACGCGTTCCCGTTCGCCGCCGAACCGGCCGTGTTGTTCCTGGCCGGCGGCATCGGGATCACCCCGATTCTGCCGATGGTGCGCCAGGCCGCCCGGGCCGGCTCGGATTGGCGGCTGATCCACCTCGGCCGCACCCGCGCGTCGCTGCCGTTTACTGCCGAGCTTGCCGAACTGGCGGCTCAGGAAGACCGGTTCGAGGTGCGCGTGGACGACGAGCAGGGGCCGCCCGACTGCGCCGAGCTGCTCGGCCGGGCGCCCCTCGGGGCCGCGGTGTACTGCTGCGGACCCGCGCCGATGACGGCCGGCGTCCGTGCCGCGATCGACGCGAGTCCGGCCGGCGGGCTGCACTTCGAGCGGTTCGCGCCGCCGCCCGTGGTCGATGGGCGGCCCTTCGAACTGCGGTTGCGACGCAGCGGGATCGACCTGCCGGTGCCCGCCGACCGAACCGCCCTCGACATGCTGCGCGAGGCCCGGCCGGACACCGCGTACTCGTGCCGGCAGGGGTTTTGTGGGGTATGCCGAGTCCGGGTCTCGGCCGGTGCCGTCGAGCATCGCGATCTGCGTCTGACCGACCACGAACGGGCGGCGGGCGCGATGTTGGTGTGCGTGTCACGGGCCGCCGCGGGCGAGCGGCTCGTGCTGGATCTCTGAGCGGCCGGGCCGCCGGGCCGGCCTCGAACGGCCGTAGCCCATCGGCTCGGGCGCGTACCGTGCCCATTCGCTCGGGCGTGTACCACCCGGTTCCGTTCCCCTCGGCTCCATCGGCCCGATGCCATCCGGTCCGGTGCCGGTCCACCCCTCACGAAGGCGGAGTTCATGAGCACACGGCTACAGGTTCCGGCGGTGCGGCCGCCCCGAGGGACCCCGACGTTCACCTTCGACGAGGTCGACCTGGATCGATTCCGCGACGTGCAACGGCTGGCGTACCGGTGCGCCGAGCGGGTCGCGGGTCGGCTCGAGCCGGGCGTGACGGAGCGTCAGGCCGCCGCGCGGCTGCGCCGGGAACTGGTGGGCGAGGGCGTCCGGGACTTCTTCCACATCCCGTTCGCGTGGTTCGGCGACCGCACCGCGTTCCGCGACTTCCGCACCCCGCTCCAGTTCTTCGCCACCGGCCGGGTGCTCACCGAGGGCATGCCGTACGTGTTGGACTGCGCGCCGATCGTGGACGGGTACACCGCCGACATCGGCTATGCCGGGAAGGTCGGCGAGAACGCGGTGTGGGGTCGCATCGTCGCCGACCTCGGCGCGTACCGCGACCTGATCCTGCGCGAGGTCAAGGCGCGCAAACCGCTCGACGACGTGTACCGCGCCGTGGACGAGTTGATCGTCGAACACGGCTACGACAACCGGCATCGGGTCTATCCCGGCCGGGTGATCGGCCATCAGGTGACCCGGGTGACGCTGCGTCGGCCGGTCGGGGTGAACGTCCTGGGCTTCGGCGTACGCACGCTGCGCACGCTGGGCCGGGAGCTGATCGGCGAGCGGCTGCACGGGCGTTCGCCGCTGTGGGCGGACGGACGGGCCTCGCGGCACGCGCCGACGCCGGGACTGTGGGCGGTCGAACCGCACATCGCGCTGCGTGGAGTGGGCGCCAAATTCGAGGAGTTGCTGGTGGTCACCGACGACGACGCGTACTGGCTGGACGACGAGGTGCCGCACGTGCGCCGCGTGCGTGCGGCGGCCGGCCGATGACGGCGCCGGCCGCGCCCCCCGCCGGGCGCGTCGTGGATGCGGTCGGTGGGCTGCCCACCCGCACGGTGGTCTCCGCCGGGGTCTCCCTCGCGGTGTACGAACAGGGCCCGCAGGACCGCCCGTTGGTACTGCTGGTGCACGGATATCCGGACACCCATCACGTGTGGGACGAGGTGGCCGCCGACCTGGAGCGCGACCACCGGGTGGTCCGCTACGACGTCCGCGGCGCGGGGGCCTCGGGCGCTCCGGCGAACCGGTACGGCTACCGCCTCGAACAGCTGGCCGCCGACCTGTTCGCGGTGTTGGCCGCGGTCGCCCCGGATCGGCCCGCGCACGTACTGGGCCACGACTGGGGCTCGATCCAGGCGTGGGAGGCGGTCACCGACCGGGCCGGCCCGCGCCGCATCGCCTCGTACACCTCGATCTCCGGGCCGTGCCTGGACCACGTCGGACACTGGGCGCGGAGCCGGTTCGCCCGGCCCACGCCCCGACACGTGCGACAACTCGCGGCGCAGTCGGTGCGCTCGTGGTACATCACCGCGTTCCACCTGCCGGTGCTCGCACCCGCGACCTGGAAGCTGGGTCTGGCCGCGAACTGGGGCCGGGTGCTGGCCAGGGCGGAGGGGATTCGGCCGCGCGCCGACCACCCGCAGCCCACCCTCGGCGCCGACGCGGTGCGCGGCATCGCGCTGTACCGGGCCAACATGCTGCCCCGGATGTTGCTGCCGGGCCGGCGCGAAACCACCGTGCCGGTCCAGCTGATCACCCTCACCGGTGACCGCTACGTCGGCGCGGCGCTGTCCGAGGGTCTGGAGCGTTGGGCCCCCGAACTCTGGCGGCGATCCATCACCGCCGGCCACTGGTCCGCCCTCCTGGAGAAGGGACCGACGGTGGCCGGGATGACCCGCGAGTTCGTCGACCACATCGAGCACGGCACCGCGACACCGGCCCTGGACCTGGCCCGACACCGTGAACGCCCGGTCGGCAAGGACCCGTTCGCCGGCCGGCTCGCGCTGGTCACCGGCGCGGGCGGCGGAATCGGGCGGGCCACCGCGGTCGCGTTCGCCGAGCAGGGCGCGGACCTGGTGCTGTGCGACCTGAATCTCCCCGCCGTCGAGCGCACGGCCGAACTGGCCCGGCTGTACGGGCGAACGGCGCACGCGTATCGGGTGGACGTGGCCGACGGCGCGGCGATGGACGCCTTCGCGACGCGGGTCGCGCACGCCCACGGCGTCCCGGACATCGTGGTCAACAACGCGGGCGTCGGACACTCGGGCACGTTCCTGGCCACGACGAGCGCCGAGTGGAAGCGGGTCCTGGACGTCAACCTGTGGGGGGTGATCCACGGCTGCCGCGCGTTCGGCACGCTGATGGCCGAGCGCGGCACCGGCGGCCACATCGTCAACCTCGCGTCGGCGGCGGCCTACACACCGTCCAAGCTGCTGGCGGCCTATGCGACGAGCAAGGCGGCGGTGGCGATGTTGTCCGACTGCCTGCGCGCCGAACTCGCCGGCTCCTGTGTGCGGGTGAGCACGATCCACCCGGGCATCGTGAACACCGGCATCACCCGCGGCACGACCTTCTCCGGCACCGACGACGCCGAACAAGACGCCCGCCGAGAGCGCTTTTCCCGACTGTACGCAAGGCGCAACTACCCACCGGACAAGGTCGCCGACCACATAGTCCACGCCATCCGCCGGCACCGCCCGGTGGTCCCGGTCACCCCGGAGGCAAGACTGGGCCGCCTGATGAGCCGGCTCTCCCCCGCCACGATGCGAGCCCTGGCCCGGGTCGGCATGGGCTGACCCGGACCGACTCCGCGCCGATCGGTCGCACGGCGTCAGGTGTGTTGGTGGGCCTGGGAAATCTCGGGGGCTTTCGTGCATCGGAGGGTCACGGTCGCCACGGTGACGGCCGCGAGCATCAGGGCAGTGCTCACCCATAGCGGGGCGCGGTAGCCGAGGTCCGCGTCGATGGCCAGGCCGCCGAGCCACGGGCCGAGGGCGGCGCCCACGTTGAAGGCGGCGGTGGCGGCGGCGCCGGCCAGTGCGGAGCCGGCCGGGGCGAGACGAAGTACGCGGGTGATCAGGGCCGTTCCGGTGCCGAAGGCGAGCATTCCCTGGATCGGGACGAGGGCGATCAGTGCGGCCGGCCGGTCGGCGGTCAGCGCGAGTACGGCCCATCCCAGGGCGAGGGCCGCCGCACCGACGGTGATCAGTGTGTTCGGGCGTGCGTCGACGATCCGGCCCGCGATGGTGACGCCGACGAACGAGCCCACCCCGAACAGCGCGAGCGTGACCGGGACCCAGCCGTCACCGAGGCCGGTGACCTCGGTGACCACCGGTTCGAGGTAGGCGAACGAACCGAACGTCGCGCCTTGGACGAGGGCGCTCAGCACGAGGGTGAGCAGCAGCGACGGTGTGGCGAGGGCCCGCAGTTCGCGGCGCGCGCCCACCGCGTCACCGAGGCCGTCTGCTCCGGCCGCGCCCTCGGGGTCGGTCGTGTCGCCCGCTGTGCCCGCCTTCTCCGGCCCGGTGGCCCGCTCCGGCACCGTGCGGGCGATCGCGAAGAGGGCCGGCAGCGACACCAGGGCCACCGCCCAGAACGCCGCCCGCCATCCCCACCAGGTGCCGAGCAGAGCACCCGCGGGCACCCCCACCACACAGGCGAGGGTGACGCCGCCGACCACCACGGAGGTCGCCCGCGCCCGACGTTCGGGCCCGGCCAGGTCGATCGCGGTGACCAGGGCGACGGCCCAGAACCCGGCATTGGCGAGCGCGCCGACCACGCGGGTCGCCAGCAGGATCGGGTAGTTCGGGGTGAGCGCGCCGACGACATGCACGGCGACGAACACACCCAGGAAGAGCAACAGCGCCCGCCGACGCGGCCGGTCCCGGCTCAGCAGCGCCATCGCCGGCGCGCCGATCACCATCCCGATCGCGAATGCCGAGGTCGACAACCCGGCGGTGGGCACGGACACGTGCAGGTCGGCGGCGATGTCCGAGAGCAGGCCGGACAACATGAACTCCGAGGTGCCCTGGGCGAAGACCGCGAGCCCGAGCACGTAGACAGCGAATGGCATGACGAAACCCCATGGACGTCCGATGGATCCGGCATGGATCCGACTGGGCAGGGGTGGGCCGCACACGCACGTCCCTCGTACAACACGCCGGGAGCCATCCACGAGTGCCGGAACGAAGGGGCGATGGCCCACACTTCGCGGTTCCGGTGCTGCCGGTGGCACAGCCGTGCCCGAACGCCCCGGACCTGATCAGGCCGGGCGACAGGGTTTCATCGGCTCATCGACGAAAGGTCGGCCACCGCAATACCGGTGGCCGTCGTCTGTCCGACTCGGGACTGGACACGCTCGGGAACCTACCAGCCCCCCGCGCCGCGCCTCCACCCGATTCCGGAACGAAAATCCGCGCCCATCCGGCCTCGACAGACGTAGGCGCGCGCCCACCCGGACATTCTCGAAGCGCACGACGACGTCTTCGAAGGTCCCCGAAGCCGCGTCTTCGACCAATCTGAGAACCGCTTGCACACCGCCGAGGCCCTGATGCAACTCACCATCGCGGGCTGAACCGAAGGACACGCCCGCCCCGACCCGCCCCCACCCCACGTCATCCCAGCGGCGTACCCGTTCACCCCCGGGGTGCACGAACGTCGTCGTGAGGTTCGCCCGCGCGGCGATCGTCGGGGCATCGACCGCCGGCTAGCGTTGAGGGCGGATCGGGCAGTCGCCCGGCGGTGCTCCGACCGGAGGCGCCGAAGCACCGGAGTCATGGAGACGGCAGGGATGATCAAAGCCGACGCACTCACCAAGCGCTACGGGCCCAAGACCGCCGTCGAAGGGCTGACCTTCACCGTCCGTCCCGGTATCGTCACCGGCTTCCTGGGTCCCAACGGGGCGGGCAAGTCCACCACCATGCGGATGATTCTGGGTCTGGATCACCCCACTTCCGGCACGGTCACCGTCAACGGCCGCCGCTACGCCGACCACCCCGCCCCGCTGCACGAGGTCGGCGCGCTGTTGGAGGCGAAGGCGGTGCACACCGGGCGCTCCGCGTACAACCACCTGCTGTCCATGGCCGCGACCACCGGCATCCGCGCCCGTCGGGTGCGTGAGGTGATCGAGATGGTCGGCCTGGACGAGGTGGCCCGCAAGCGGGTCGGCGGCTTCTCGCTGGGCATGGGCCAGCGGCTCGGCCTCGCCACCGCGCTGCTGGGCGACCCGGCCACCCTGGTGCTGGACGAGCCGGTCAACGGGCTCGACCCCGAGGGTGTGCTGTGGATCCGGACGCTGCTCAAGTCGCTCGCCGCCGAGGGCCGCACGGTCTTCCTGTCCTCGCACCTGATGAGCGAGATGGCGCTGACCGCGGAGCACCTGATCGTGGTCGGTCGGGGCCGGCTGATCGCCGACACCTCGGTCGCCGACTTCATCCACAACGCCGCGCCCAACCAGGTCAGGGTCCGCACACCGGACGCCGATCGGCTGCGCGCGCTGCTGTTCGGCCCCGAGGTGCGGGTCACCGGCCGCGAGCGGGACGTCCTGGAGGTCACCGGGGTGTCCAGCGACGACATCGGCCGACTCGCGTCCGCGCACGGCATCACCCTGTTCGAACTGGTCCCGCAGCAGGCTTCGCTGGAGGAGGCGTTCATGGAATCGACCCGCGACGCGGTCGAGTACCGAGTGGCCGAAGGCGCGCCCGGACCCGCCCGGACGGCCGCCGCCGCCCGCCACCGAGACGGCGAGGTCGCCTGATGTCGGCCGGCATCGTCACCACCGGCGCCGGTCCCGGGTTCGTCTCCCGGGCCGCCGGCCACGGCCGGGTCACCTTCGTACGGGTGCTCAACGCCGAGTGGATCAAGCTGCGCAGCCTGCGCTCGACCTTCTGGGTGCTGGTCGCCGCGGTCTTCCTGGTGATCGCGCTGGGTCTGCTGGTCTGCGTGGGCACGGTCGACCGCTGGCCGAACACGAGCGCCGCCGAGAAGGCACGGCTGTCCCCGCCGAACGCGAGCCTGACCGGGCTCTACCTGGCCCAACAGGCCATCGGCGTGCTCGGTGTCCTGGTGGTCAGCGGCGAGTACGCCACCGGCTCGATCCGAGCCACCATGGCCGCGGTGCCGCACCGGCTGCCGGTCCTGTGGGCCAAGAGCGTGGTGTTCGGGGCGGTCACCTTCGTCTTGATGCTCGGCACCTGCCTGGTCGCGTTCCTGAGCGGGCAGGCGGTGTTGGCCAAGGAGCACATCGACGTCTCGCTGAGTGACCCGGGCGTGCCGCGTGTGGTCGTGGGCGTCGCGGTCTACCTCGCCGTCACCGGCATCCTGGCGATCGGCATCGGAGCGATCGTGCGCAACGCCGCCGGCGGCATCGCGATCGTGTTCGGGCTGCTGCTGGTACTGCCCGAGGTGGTCCGCGCCCTGCCGTCCGACTGGCAGGACCGGATCACCAAGTACCTGCCCAGCGAAGCCGGCCAGGCGCTCACCCGGTGGCATCCGGAGGAGGGCGCGCTGTCCCCGGGAGCAGGCATCACGGTGTTCGTGCTGTACGCCGCGGCGACGCTCGCGGTGGCGGCGGTGTTGCTGCGCAGGCGCGACGCGTGAACACGTTGCTTCGACGGTACGGCGGCGAGCACGGCCTCGCCGCCGTACCGGCACGCCTGGTGGCTTTCACCCGCCGCCATCCGATCTGGGCCGACACCACCCTCGCGATGGCCCTGCTCCTGCTCTTCGAGGCCGGCAACCTGCTGCGGCTGTCCGACTGGGCGATGCTCGGGGTGGCTTTGACGCTGCCGCTCGCGCTGCGCCGGCGGGCCCCGGTCGCGGTGTTCTCGATGATCGCGGTCGTGGCCTTCGCCCAGTGGGTGGTGGACGCGCGGACCGGCGCGGACGCGAGTCTGCTGATCGCGCTGTACACCGTGGCCGCGAGCTGCGACCGGCGCCGGACGTTGTACGCGCTCGCCGTGATCGAGGTGGGCATCGTGCTGGCCATCGCGCGCTGGACCGCCGACGGATTCCGGTTCGGCGCGTTCGTCGGGCTCAGCGCGATGGCCCTGACCGCAGCGGTGCTCGGCGCCAACCTGCGCACCCGGCGGCGTTACCTGGTCGCCCTGGAGGAACGTGCCCAGCGCCTGGAACGCGAGCAGCGACAGCAGGCCGAACTCGCGGTGGCGGCCGAACGCTCGCGGATCGCCCGGGAGATGCACGACATCGTCACGCACAACCTGTCGGTGATGGTGGCGCTCGCGGACGCCGCCACGATGACCGTGCACAGCAAGCCGGAGCGGTCCGCCGCGGCGATGGAACAGGTCTCCGGCACGGGCCGGCAGGCACTCACCGAGATGCGCCGCTTCCTGGGCGTGTTGCACGAGGACGAACCCGATGCCGCGCGGCACCCGCAGCCGGATCTGGCTCGGCTGGGCGCGCTCGCCGAGCAGGTGCGCGCGGCGGGCCTGCCGACCACGCTCACTGTGCAGGGCGACACGCGGAACGTGCCGCCGGGTGCGCAGTTGGCGGTGTACCGACTCGCTCAGGAGGCGCTGACCAACACCCTCAAGCACGCTCAGCCCGGTGCGAACGCGCGGATCAGGGTGAGTAGTTCGGCCGATCGATTGGAACTGAGCGTGGTCGACGACGGCCGTCCGCGCCCGGTCGACATCGGCGAGCGGAACGAACCGCGCGGTGGGCGGGGGCTTGCCGGCATGCGGGAACGGGCCGCCGTCTACGGTGGCGAAGTGGAGGCCGGGCCGTTGCCCGGCGGCGGCTGGCGAGTGTCGGCGCTGTTGCACCTGACCGATCCGGGAGGATCCTGACGTGGCCATCGACGTATTGGTGGTGGACGACCAGCCGCTGTTGCGGATGGCGTTCACGATGGTCCTGGACGCCCAGGACGACATGACCCTGGCCGGCGAGGCCGACTGCGGCGAGGAGGCGGTCCGGCTGGCCGAGCGGCTGCGCCCGGACGTGGTGTTGATGGACGTGCGGATGCCCGGCATGGACGGTATCGAGGCGACCCGGCTGATCAGCGAGCGCTGCCCGGAGACCAAGGTGCTCATCCTGACCACGTTCGACCTGGACGAGTACGCGTTCGCCGGGCTGCGCGCGGGCGCCTCCGGCTTCCTGCTCAAGAACGCGCTGCCGGCCGAACTCCTGGGCGCGATCCGCTCGGTGGCGGCGGGGGACGCGGTGGTCGCCCCGCGCATCACCCGCCGCCTGCTGGAGACCTTCGCGCACCGCCTGCCGCACCACGACGTCACGCCCGGCGCCGAGGACCCGCGGCTCGCCCAGTTGACCGAGCGCGAGCGGGGCGTGCTGATCGAGGTCGCGCGCGGCCTGTCCAACGCGGAGATCGCCGCCCGGCTGCACCTGTCGGACGCCACGATCAAGACGCACGTGAGCCGGGTGCTGGCCAAACTCGGCGTCCGCGACCGGGTCCAGGCGGTGGTGGTCGCGTACGAGAGCCGCCTGGTGCAGCCGTTGTGAGCCCCGGCGCCGCGCGGGTCGGGTGCGTCCCGACACGTCGCGGCACCGGCGGATTCGACGGCGGACTCGACGCCGCTGCGACCGGGCCCGGCCCGTCGGGCCCGGTCGCGCGGCTCAGTGCAGCGTGCCGCCGGTGGCCGGGGTACGGCCCGCATTCATCACCACGGCCAGCACCACGCACACCACGCCGGCGGCGGCCACCGCCCAGAACCCGATCGTCCAGCCGTCGTCGGTGTAGACCTGCGGGATGTCGAACGTCTGCGCTGGTGCGCCGGGTTGGGCGACGGTGGAGACCTGGTAGGTGTGCGCGGACAGGATCGCCGTGAGGATCGCCGTACCGACCGCGCTGCCGAACGACTGGGTCAGCGCCAGCATGCTCGCGCCGATGCCCTGCTGCTCCTGGGGCACCGCCTCGATCACCAGGTTGTTCGCGCAGGCGTAGTACACGCCGAAGGCGAGACCGTAGACGATGCCGATGATCAGCAGCACGCCCCACGAGCCGTGGAACATCGCGTACAGCGCCATCGAGAGTGTCATCATCGCCAGACACACGATGTACGGGCGACGCAGGCCGACCCTGGTCGCCCACTGGCCGGCCGCCGGTCCGGTGACCATGCCCGGGATGGACTGCCACGTGGTCAGGTGCACGGCCAGCGCCATCAGGCTGAAGCCGAGCGCGTAGCCGATGTCGCCGTGGAAGATCAGCCCCTGGCGCATCGCGTCCACCGGGATGCCGGCCTTGGCGGCGAAGCCGGCGACGGTGCCCTCCTTGACCACCTTCTCGTCGATCTGGGCCATGTAGGACACGGCGTAGAACTGCACGCCGATGATCATGTTGGCGAACAGGCCGATGGCCAGCACGATGGACACCCTGGGCGCGCGCAGCAGTTTCGGGTCCATGATCGGGTCGGCGGCGCGGTGTTCCCAGATGTAGAAGGCGATCAGCAGGGCGATGCCGAGCACGAGGTAGATCCATGCGGTGAACCGGCCCCAGCCCCACTGCTGACCGTTGCTGATGTAGATCAGGGCGAGCGCGACGCCCGCCCCGATGAGCACCGAGCCGAGCCAGTCCAGTCGCTGACGCGTCTTCAGCTTCGACTCGGGCACCACGAGCCAGAAGATCGGGATCAGCACCAGCATGTAGATCATCAGGAACCAGAACAGCGAGCGCCAACTCCAGTGGTCGGTCAGCCAACCGCTGAGCAGCGGTGCGGTCAGCGCGGATACACCGAATCCGGTGGCGATCACGCCGATCGCCATCGGCACCATCCGACGCGGCATCAGGTCGCGGATCAGCCCGGCGGCCACCGCCGCCATCGCGAACGCCACCGCCTGGAGGCCGCGGCCGACCAGGAACATCGCCCACGAGTGGGTCAGCGCGCACAGGATCGAACCGGCCAGGAACGAGACGCTGCACGCGAGCAGGATCAGCTTCTTGCCGTACAGGTCGGCGAGTTTGCCGATGATCGGCGTGGTGGCGCCGCCGACCAGGCCGAGAATGATGATCATCCAGCCGATGTTGTTGCCGGCCGACGGGAAGTCCAGGCCGATCTTTTGTACGGCGGTGCCGATCATCGTGTACTGGAGCGGTACCACCTCGGAGAACAGCACGATCACTCCGAGCACCGAGAAGATCCGGAGCTTGGACGCGCCTTCGAGCCGGCCCGGGTCGGCGCCGCCGACGGGTGCGGACTCTTGTGGCTTCTCCGGCGGCGGGGTGCTGTCGATGGTCTCGGTCACGCGAATACCTCCCGAACACGGCGTCGCCCGATGGCGGCGCGCTCGGCGATGGCCGGTGTGGCCTGGCGCATGGCGTACGGCGGACGGATCGGAACCGGACGCTCCGGTTCCGGCTCGTTGACGTCGAGGCGACCGACGAGGGTTTCCCGGCCGACTCGACACGTGCCGACCTGCATCTACGGCAACCAACGAGTCCATCGGAAGGCGCGCCGGGGCCGAACCCGACCCCGGCGAACCCCGGTGGATCAGGCGCCGGTTCGGCGCCTGGTGCACCTTGGCACGAACGGGTCGAGCTGTGAAGCCATCATGACCAACATGGTCATGATGGCTGCGTGTCTCGTCCGGACGACTACGCGCAGTGACGCGAATCGGGACCTTTCCGGCCCGGACGGCCCTGCGGACACTGCCCCCGGGACACCGCCCCGGGACGCCGACCCCGGGAACGACCACACGCGGGCGACGCGTTGACGGTTCATGATGCACGGCGACGCGTCGAGCCGAGCGCGGATAGCATCGCAGGGCTGTCTCGCCGCATCCGCGCGTGTCCCGCGGGACCCGCCGAGCCACGGAGAACGCCATGTTGAAGACCTTCGCCGAACTCTCCACGCCGCTCGTGGCGGACGCGTGTGTGCGACACGGCATGCCGCTTCGGGTCGCGCCGCCGGGAATCGGCGCCGTGGTACCCGGACAGCGCATCGCCGGTCGGGTGTTGCCGGTTCGGCACTACGGCAGTGTGGACGTGTTCCTGGAGGCGTTCGGCGCGGCCGAGCCGGACGACGTGCTGGTGATCGACAACGGCGGTCGTACCGACGAGGCGTGCATCGGCGATCTGGCGGTTCTGGAGGCCGAGGCGGCGGGGGTGGCGGCCTTGGTGGTGTGGGGGCTGCACCGCGATACCCCGGAACTGGTGGAGATCGGCCTGCCGGTGTTCAGCTACGGCGGTTTCCCGCCCGGCCCGTTGCGGCTGGACGAGCGCGAGCCCGAGGCGCTGACCACCGCCAGGTTCGGACCGCATCTGGTGAGCACCGACGACCTCGTGTTCGGCGACGAGGACGGCGTGCTGTTCCTCGCCGTCGACCGGGCCGACGAGGTGCTCGCGACGGCTCATCGCATCCGCGACACCGAACGCGAACAGGCCCGCCGGATCCGGGCCGGCGAGACGCTGCGTCGACAGACCACCTTCGACGACTACCTGGCCCGTCGCGCGAGCGACCCGTCGTACACGTTCCGCCGGCACCTGCGTCGCACCGGCGGCGCGATCGAGGAGTAGCCCGCCGCCGGCCCGACCGCCGAACGGAGTTGCCGGGCAGGCCATCCGGGCCCGACGACCGGGAAAACGCCGACCGGGCACGCCGACCGAATCCGGCGCGGCCGAGTCCGCCGGGCCCGACCCGCGTCGGCTCCTCGGCGTGACCCGCGTTCGCCGGGCGGGATCCGGCACGACCGGCCGCCCGGAGGTCGTCGACGGGCGAACTACTCGGGCTGGGGCGCGCTGCGGATGATGGCGAAGGGAGCGCCGAACGGGTCGGCCAGCCAGGCGATGCGGCCGACCTCCGGGACGTCGGCGGCGGGCATGAGCAACGAGCCGCCGTTGTGCCGGGCCCGCTCCACGACGTCGTCGGGGTCGGCGACCTCGAAGTACGCGATCCAGTGCGGGTCCTGGCCGTGGGAGTCCGGAACGATGCCGCCGAAGGAGGCGTCCCGGGGGTCGCCCTCGGCCGTGGACAGCACGGTGTAGGTCATCCCGGGCATCTCGAACTCCTGTGAACGCCAACCGAACAGCCCTCCGTAGAAGGAGAGCGCCGCGGCGCGATCGACGCCGTGCAACTCGACCCAGGCCAGTGAGGTGGGCTCGCCCAGCAGCTCCGAGCCGTGGAAGGTACCGGGCTGCCAGATGGCGAAATCGGCGCCGGCCGGGTCGGTCAGCGGGGACATCCGGCCCATCTCCATGACGTCGAACGGCTCCACCCGAACCGTACCGCCGCTCTTCTTGACGGCCGCGGCGGTGGCATCGGCGTCGGGGGTCTCGAAGTAGACCGTCCAGGCGGACGACGCACCCTCCTCGGTGAGCGGACCGAGGCCGGCGATGGTCTGGCCCTCCTGTTGGAAGAGCCCGTAGCCGCCCGCGTCGGGTCCGGCGGACTCGAAGTCCCAGTCGAAGACGGCGCGGTAGAAGGCGGCCGCCGCGGTGGTGTCGGGGCTGCCCAGGTCCAGCCAGTTCGGCGAACCCTTGACAAAGTCGGTACTGAGCACGTCGCTCCTTCGCCGGGCCGTTTTCGACCCTGATGACATGTGTCGTAGTGACTTGTCCAGTCTGACTCCGGGAACCGGCGTCGGGCCCGCAAGCACGCGGACCCGGGCCCGGGTGTCGCCCTTCCTGCGCCGTACGAGTGAGCCGACCGGTCACAGGGGCGCCAGGCCGTCGAAGATCTCGTGCAGCACACGTTCGTCGCGGGCCGCGTCGGCGGCGGGTGCCGGCGCGTGCTCGGTGATGCCCAGCCCGGCCACCGCGAACTCCGCGGCCAGTGCCCGCAGCGCCGCGCCCAGCCGCGCCGGAAGCAGGCCGTCCGGCTCCGGCACGGACAGCGCGGTGAACTGTCCCGGGTCCAGGACGTCGAGATCGACGTGGAGGTAGACGTGGGTGGCCCCGGTGGCGGCGACCGCGGCCACCAGGGGGCTCGGGTCGCCGAGCTGCGCGACGGGCAGCAGGCGGATGCCTTCGGCCTCGATGAACCGCGTCTCGGCCGGGTCGACGGCGCGCACCCCGGCAAGGACGAGCCGTCGGGCGGACAGTCGTTGCGCCGGCGGCGGCAGCAGCGCGGCGGGCCCCTGGCCGAGCAGCGTACGCAGCACCATGCCGTGGAAGGCGCCCGAGGGGGAGCTGTCCGGGGTGTTCAGGTCGGGATGGGCGTCGAACCACACCACCGCCAGGCGGTCTCCGTGCCGGCCCACCGCGTGGGCGATCGGGGCGAGTTCGACGCCGCAGTCGCCGCCCACGGTGCACAGGGCGCCGTCGCCCCACCCGTCGAGGGCCTCCCGCGTGCCGGACTGCGCGCGGGCCAGTGCGTCGAGTCGGCGCACGCCGTCCCGATCCGGGGCCGGGTCCGCGTCGACGGCGACGACCGTGCGGCGCTTCGCGGGAAGCAGTGCGCTCAGCCGGTGTGCGCCCGCCACCAGTCGGTCCGGGTGAGCCGTGCCCGACCCCTGCCACTGGGGGACGACCAGGAGATGTTCGAAGCCCGTCGATGCATGAATATGGTTCACTCGACATACATTTACAGGGCGGGTGTGGGCTGTCCAGGGTATTCGGGGCGGCGATCGGCCGACCCGGGTATCGCGCTCGGGGGTCGACCGCTCAGGGGATGACCGTGACCGGCCGGCGGGCCGAGCGCACCGGGCGGATCGCGAGGGAGCCGATCAGCCGGTGGCCGAAGCGTTCGGAGGCGCCGACCACGACCGCGTCGGCGCGCGCCTGGTCGGCCACCTTGGCGATCTCGTGCGCGACGTCGCCGCGCGCCTCGACGAAGCGGTGGCGCACCCGCGGCTCGTCGGCCCGACGGGCGATGTAGTCCGCGATGTCACGCACCGCGTGCGCCTGCTCCATCACCTCGGCGCCCTCGGGTGTGGTGGCGGCGAGCCCGAGCGGAGCACGGACGTACCCACCGACCAGCTCCGCGCCGCCGCGCCGGGCCTGGCCCAGGGCGTAGTCGGCGACGCGGAGCGAGGTTCGGGAGCCGTCCACGCCGACCGGTACGGCCCGCGGCCCGTCCGTACCGAGCTCGAACGTCGGCGGCGGAACGGGGCCGGTCACGAGGGCTCCTCGGGGGAGTGCGGGCGGCGAACCGCCCACCGGGTCGGTTGCCGGGTGCGCTACTCGGAGTCGGCGGAGTCGCGGTGCTCGACGACCGAGTCCGGCCCCGGCGACATGATCGTTTCGTGGCCGTTGGCTGCCCGTACCCGATACGGCGGGGTGCCGTTGGGGCCCAGCACCTCGACGATCTCCACGAAGTGGTCCTGCTGGCCGACGACTCGGCCGTGGATGAGAAGGCGATCTCCCTTGGTGGCGTGCATGCGGCCTGGCTCCTCTGGGTGGATGGCGTGCGGAGAGACCCCGAGTATTCGCATGGTAACAGCTTGATCACTTTGAGTGAGTGATGGATGAGGTGGATCGGCGTCGACGGCCGGAACCGCGTCCCCGTGTTTCGCGCCCGCGGCCACTGCGGCTCCGCCGGTCGCGGGTTTCGACCCACCCGGGTGCGGGCGGGGGTCGATGGCCGGCGATGACCGTCGACTTGCCCGGAGTTGCGGATGTTGCGGATGTTGCACCATTTCAAGACAATCCGCGGCTATCGCACGGCGGGACGAAACCTCCGCCGGGAGTGCGGTTCGAGTCCGGCGAACGGGACCACGGGTCGGTTTTCGCGATGGTCGGACGGCTGTGGAAGGTGACCGAGGCGAGCGAAAGTGGTTCTCGATGGCGGTTGATTGGTGGTAATCATCCTATTTTTGTAACCCGTTGGGAATCGGCCAATCGCCGGGTGTGGACGCTTGTTCCTCTTGACTCCCCGGTTGGCTCACCTCGATGCTCGGTAGTCGTCTCACTTCAGGGAGTGATCGGGATGTCCCGTACCTTGATCGACGCCTTCTTCACCGTTACGGACGAGGAACGACAGATCGGGTATGCGATCCAAGGCGGCCGGGTCGCCCGCTGGGACTGGAACGGCGACAAGGCACTCGACACGGACGCGGCGTTGTTGTCTCGGCGGTGGCCGCGGTTGCCCGAATCGTTCACCGAGGGCTTCGACGCGACCTTGACCACGCCGTCCGACAACCCGTGGACGTGGGTGTTCCGAGACGAGCGATGTCTGCGGCTGAACCCATTGGACGGGACCGTCGCCGAGGTCGCGACGATCTCGGCCCGCTTTCCGGGGTTGCCCGCGGTCTTCACGGCCGGGCTGGACGCGTCGCTGCCGGGTCCGATCGCCAACCAGGTGTACCTGTTTCGCGGCGACCGGTGCGCGCTGTACGACCTACGCGCGTCGAACCTGATCGCGGTTGGGTCGTTGGCCGACACCTGGAGCGGACTCGCCGCGAAAGCCCCGGAGTTCGTGGCCGGCATCAGCGCGGCGACGGTCAACCCCAAGTCGGGCCTGTGCTACCTGTTCCGGGGCGGGAAGTACACGCGCGGCACGCTCGCGACCGGTGTGATCGACCTGGCGGCGAGTGCGGTGGACAACACGTCGTGGGTGGGCTTGATGCCGGCGTTCGCGCGGGGGCATGTGATCGTGCCGGGAGTCGACTCCTACAGCGTCGACTTGGAGACCCACAACGTGACTCGTCCGAACTGGGGCGGCGGGTGGCGCCGGCGCCGAGTCGAGGTCAGTCCCGACGGGCGGTACATCCACGTCCTCGGATGGGAGGAGAACCATCGCGACTGGCACTGCCATGACATGGCCACAGGGCAGGAAGTGGGCAATAGCGGCCAATACTCCTTCATGCGCACCCAGCGAATGACATTCAGCCCCGAGGGCGGCCGCGCGTACTTCGTCCGATCGGGCCAAAGCAGTTTGTGTGCGGTCGGTTTGAATCCGCCGAGATTGTTGTCGGAGATCAGCATCTGGAATCCTGTCGACCCGCCGAACCCGACGACGGGTACGAACGCCGACGCCGAGTCGGATTCCGGCTTGCCGGTGCCGGACGATTGGTGGGACAAGCCGGCGCCCGTGGTCCTGTCACCCGATGCGCGCCGTGTGTATGCCGGTTGGGGTACCGACAATGGTCAAGCCGTCGTGTCCGAAGTGGACCTCGACGAGCAGGTGATGCGGCAGCCGTTCACGCTGCCCGGCCCAGGGCCCATCGCCGACCTGGCCATCTCCGCGGACGGCAGGTTGTTGCACGTGGCGCTCCCCGGCGGGGTGTGCGCGCTGGACCTGCTCACTGGGCAGATCGTGCTCCAAGGCGTATTGCCCGCCTGTACGGCGATGGCACTGACTCCCGACAAGCGGGAACTCTGGTGCCTGCCGACCGCGAGCAACACCGGTGTCCTGGTGACGGATCCGGTGAGTCATCGGATTGTTCGCCGGATTCCCATCGGTGGCCGCGGCGGACTCGGTACACCGAGCGGGCTCGCCTTCAGTCACTTCGGCACCTACGCGTATACGACCCACGAGTCCAGCCGCACCGTGGCCGTCATCGACGCCGGGTGCTATCGCAAGATCGCTTCGATCGTGCTTCCGTACGCCGGCCCGGACTCCAGCCTCGTGTTCACCCCGTACTGAGCCTGAGCTCGCGCCCCACCACAGTCGCCCCCACTATCGAAGGGCCCGCCATGCCCGAGAACCAAGTGGACGCCTTCTTCACCATCGCCAATGCCGGCCAAGGCGCCGAGCAGACCGGATTCGTCGTCCAGGGCAACCGCGTGGCCCGCTACGGCTGGGTGAGCGGTCGCATGCTGGACGGGAGCGCCATTCGGCTCGACCGCCTGTGGCCGTTGCTCCCGACCGCCTTCCGAGCGGGTTTCGACGCGACGCTGACCACTCCGGCGGAGGACCCCTGGACATGGGTTTTTCGTGGCGACCGGTGCCTTCGGTTGCACCCGATCGACGGGACGGTCGCCGAGGAGAGCACGATCGCCGCCCGATTCCCCGGTCTGCCGCCGGGTTTCGCGTCCGGAATCGACGCGGCGCTGCCGGGGCCCACGGGCAGCCAGGTGTTCCTGTTCCGCGCCGATCAGTGTGTGCTGTACGACTCCCGGATCCCGGCCGTGGTAGAGACCAAGTCGCTCGCCGAGATGTGGTCGGGGCTGCAGGCCAAGGCGCCGGCATTCGTGAACGGGATCAACGCAGCCACATACGACCCGAGTTCGGGGGAGTTCCACTTCTTCCGAGGGGCGCAGTACACCAAGGGCGTGCTGGCGACCCGGACGGTCACCCTCGCCGCCACGCCGATCGACGACACCTCCTGGCCGGGCCTGGTCCCGGCCTTCTCGGCGGGCTTCCTGTACCTCG
Source organism: Embleya scabrispora DSM 41855 (assembly GCF_000372745.1). Taxonomy (GTDB): domain Bacteria; phylum Actinomycetota; class Actinomycetes; order Streptomycetales; family Streptomycetaceae; genus Embleya; species Embleya scabrispora. The sequence goes on from NZ_KB889668.1 coordinate 58,121, forward strand.
CCACGGAGACGAATCTCGACAGCCAACAGGGCACGTACATCATCGATCTCGAATCGCGTGAGCCGATCGGGAAGATCCCGCACAAGAGCGGAATCGCCGCCCGGCGTGTGGTCACCAGCCCGGATGGTCGATACGTGTACGTGTGCTCGTTCCAGGGGCGAATCTGCGCCGAGACGGCCGCCAACAAGGTCGTGGCGGAGTTCGAGGAGGTCTGGATCAGTGCCCGTGGCGGCATGTCCTTCAGCCCGGACGGCACGCTGATGCACTTCGTGTTTCGCACCATCCCCGGGCCCTACTACCTGGAAACCGTCCACACCGGAACCTTCGACAGTGTCGGTCGCATCACGCTCTCCAGCCTCGGACTCGGCGAGATCGACGTGGGCCCCGGCCAGACCCCCGTGGTCACCGGCCCGGACGACCGGGTGTATGTCGGCATCAACATCGAGCGCACGTGGGGTGCCGTCGCGCAGGTCGACCTGCGCGACCGGGAGGTCCGCCAGGTGTTCCGGATCCCCGACGCCGGCCTGATGCGCGACCTCACCCTCTCTCCCGACGGCACCGTGCTGCACGTGGCGCACCTCAACGGTGTCGCCGCGCTCGACGTGCGCAACGGCGCGATCCTGCGGCAGGGGCTGCTGCCGACTTGCTCCTGGATCGAACTCACCCCGGACGGCTCCGAGTTGTACTGCGGGCCGGTCGCGCAGGGGCAGGGCCTACTGGTCGCGGATCCGGCCGACCACGGCGTGCGGCACCGCATCCCGATCAAGGCGGGCGGTGGCCCGGGGACGCCCAGGGGCGTGGCGTTCAGTCACCGGGGCGAGTTCGCGTATGTGACGGAGGACGAGACATACCAACAGACGTCCATCGCGATCGTCGACACCGCCGAGCACCGGAAGATCGCGTCCATCCCGCTCTCACGTGACATCACCCGCCTCGACCGGGTCGCCTACGCCCCCTACTGATCGGGCCCGTCGACCGTTGCGCCCGTACCGAACCGTTGGAGGACTTTGTCGTGCCCGAACACCAAGTGGACGCCTTCTTCACCATCGCCAATGCCGGCCAAGGCATCGAACAGACCGGGTTCGTCGTGCGGGGCGACCGTGCGGCCCGCTACGGCTGGGTGAGCGGGCGGATGTTGGACGGGGCGGTGCCGCTCGCGCGCCGCTGGCCGGGTTTGCCCGCCGTTTTCCGGGCCGGCTTCGACGCGGCGTTGACGCTGCCGTCGGACGACCCGTGGACGCTGGTGTTTCGTGGGACGCAGTGTCTGCGGCTGCATCCGTTGGAGGGGAGCGTCGCCGAAGTCACCACGATCGCGGCGCGGTTCCCGGGATTGCCGGCCGGGTTCGGATCCGGGATCGACGCGGCGTTGCCGGGTCCGACCGGCAGTCAGGTGTTCCTGTTCCGGGGCAATCAGTGCGTGCTGTACGACACGCGTATCCCGGCCGTGGTCGAGACCGAGTCGCTCGCCGAGATGTGGTCGGGGTTGCAGGCCAAGGCACCGGCGTTCGTGAACGGGATCAGTGCGGCGACCTACGACCCGAGCAAGGGCGAGTTCCACCTCTTTCGCGGCATGCAGTACACCAAGGGCGTCCTGGCCACCCGCACGGTCACTGCCAACGCGGCGGCGATCGACGAGAGTTCGTGGCCGGGTCTGGTGCCGACCTTCGCCCCGGGACACGTGTACGTGAGCCATGGGTCCGGCCGTCCGCTCGACATCGTGGACGTGGCGGCGGGAAAGGTGAGCGGCAACCTGGACATCCGGGTCGCCTCGGACGCGGCCAAGACGCTCGCCGTCAGCCCCGACGGTCGCCACCTGTATGTCCGGGCCGAGCGATCCTGGGTGTGCCTGGACACGACGACGCATCGTGTCCTGGCCCGGACCCCGGAGATCGCGACGGGACTGACCGCCACCAACACCGGGTTCAGCGCGGACGGCCGGTTCGTGCACGGGGTGCTCAGCGTTGAGCAAGGCCCGATCTACCTGGATACGTATCCGGTCGGCAGCGCCCAACGCACCCGGCGGATCGAGATCCGTGCGGGTGACCTGTTCGCCGACCCGGCCGAAGCCGCCAAGGCCGGGAGCCTGTATGTATTCGATTCCCCCTTGCTCTCGGTGCCGGGCGGCCGGCACCTCTACTTCGGCGGCAGCGTCGACGGGAACGCCGTCGTGATCGAGGTCGACGATCAGTCCGGTCTGGTCCGACAGGGCTTCCGGATCCCCGGCTCCCAGGGGGTCGAGGACCTGGCCGTGTCGCCGGACGGGCTCTTCGTGCACGTGGCCACTCGCAGCGATGTGGCGACCGTCGACGTGCGCAACGGAAACATCCGGCGTCAAGGGGTGCTTCCGGTGTGCGAAAACATCGCGCTGACTCCGGACGGTCTGTCGTTGTACTGCCTGCCCGAGGCCGACAAGAGCGGGATCCTCGTGGTCGATCCGGTCGACCACAGCGTGCGCTATCGGATTCCGGTGGGCGGCCAAGGCGGCCTCGGCACCCCGCACGGGATCGCGTTCGACTTCGCCGGTACGTACGCCTTCGTCGGCGAGCGCGAATCGATGGCCGTGTCGATCGTCGACACCGCCGAGCATGTGCTGGACCGCGCGATCCCGGTCGCCGCAGGCGGATGGCCACGCGCCATCGCCTTCACCGTCTACTGACCCATCCCGCCCCACCTCGCGACACCCACCCCCACCGCCGAGGAGGCTCCGTGTCCCTTGCCGCCGAACCCGTCACGTTGCTCGACATGTTCAACGCCATCGAGGAACCGATGGTGGAACTCCCGGACGAGCTGGTCCCGTTCCTGGAGAACGTGTTCCAGTACACCGACCTTCCGGTCGGCGAGAGGCTCTACACCGCCCGCTCGCCCGGCTACGACCAGCCCGGTCAGGCCAGCCCGGTGGACATGGTGTTCATCAAGACCAACCGCGTGGGGAACGCTTCGCTGAAGGCGGCCGTGCTCGACGTCCGGATCGGCTTCGACGCCTCCGGGCTGACCCTGATCGGCGAGAGCATCCCCAAGGGCGCGTTCGTCTTCCCGGCCCTGCGGATCGTCTACGTCTCCCGCCCGATCAACGTGGACGAGGTGCAGCAGCTCAACACGGTGTTGCGCGGATACGGCGCCACCGAGACGATGTTCCCGATCCCCAACATCGCCACCGAGCACGCCTGGCCGGAGAAGTTCACCGCAGTGCTGAGCTGGTGGGTCAACGGCGGCGAACTGCCCGCGCTGGCGATTTCGTTGGTGCCGAAGGATCCCAAGCCGCCCAAGCCACCCGAGCCGGACAAGGACATCCGGGTCCCCGGCCTGCCGGTGTCCTTCGGCCCGGTCGAGATCGCCGCCGTCCGGCGGGTCCGGGACAAGCAGGGGTTGCGGATCTTCCTGGTCGGCGAGTTCCGGGTCTCGGGCTTCACCTTCCAGTTGGACGGCCTCGGCATCGTCATCCCGCTCAAGGGCGGCTTCATCCCGCAGCCGCAACTCATGGGTGCCGGGCTCGACATCACCCGCGTCAGTCCACCGATGCAGATCATGGCCGCCCTGCGCTGGGCCGGCGCCCGGGACGACATGCTCGCGGGCGGGCTGGTCGGCCTGGTCAAGGTGACCACGCCCGCCGTCGAAGTCCTGGGCGCGGGTGGGTTCTTTCGTGCCACCGAAAAATTCAACTCGGTCTTCCTGTACGTCGAGGCGCTGCTCGCGGGCGGCCGATCGTTGTTCGGGCCGCCACCGTTCACCGTCACCGGGCTCTCCGCCGGATTCGGCATCAACAGCACCATCAAGCCGCCCGCCGCGAGTCAACTGCCCGTCTTCCCGCTGGTCTCCCGCCTGGACAAGGCGCCGGCGACACCCGAGGACCCGACCCCCGAGCCGCCGACACCGATGAAGATGCTGGACGACCTGGCCGGGAAGACCGGGTGGATCCGGCCCGAGGACGGCTCGTACTGGGCTGCGATCGGCGTGCAGTTCACGTCCTTCCGCTTCATCGAGACCAAGGCGCTCGCGCTCGTCGAGTTCGGCAACCGACTCAACCTGATGCTGCTGGGCCGCACCTCGATCACCTTCCCGAAGAACGCCGACGTCGGCGGCCGGGTGCACGCGCGGTTGAACATCGACCTGCGCCTGGCGTACCTGTCCGACCAGCACCTGATCAGCCTGGATGTCGCGGTCGCGCCCGGCTCGTTCTTCTTCGACCCGGCCTGCGAGCTGACCGGTGGGATCGCGCTGTGCGTGTGGACCGGCGGCGATCGCGGCGGCGACTTCGTGATCAGCATCGGCGGCTATCACCCGCAGTTCGCCCGACCCGACTACTACCCCACGCCCACCCGGCTCGGCTTCCGCTGGAATCCGTGCAGCCGGGTGGTGATCCAGGCACAGGGCTACACCGCGCTCACCCCGGGCGCGATCATGTTCGGCGGCGCGCTGGCCGCCCGCTATGAGAAGGGACTGCTCAGCGCGTGGTTCACCGCGCATCTGGACGCGCTGATCCAGTGGAAGCCGTTCTACCTCGACATCGCGATGGGCATCTCGATCGGCGTCGCCTTCACCATCAAGGTGATCGTCAAGATCCGGGTCTCCATCGAGGTGGGGATCGACCTGCAACTGTGGACGCCGCCGCTCGGCGGTCATGTCAGTGTCAAGGTCTGGTTCATCTCGTTCGGCTTCGACTTCGGTTCGGCGCGCAAGGGCGCTCCGCCGGTGCCGTGGAGCGAGTTCCGGATGCAACTGCCGTCGCCGATCCGGGCCAAGCCGGAAAAGGGCCTGCTGCTGGACGTGGACGAGTCGGAGAGCGAGGCGCGCAGCGCAGCGAAGGAGCCGCTGTTGGTCTCCTCCGACGGGTTCGCCTTCTCCACCGAGGCGGCGGTACCGGCGTCGGTGATCCGGCTCAACGGCGAGGTGTTCGCCACCGCCGACGAGAAGGTGAACATTCGGCCGATGGGCAAGGCCGGACTGACCTCCGAGCACATCGTCACGATCGACCTCGACGACCTGGAGTTCACCCCTGATCCGGAGATCTGGAAGCTGAAGGTCATCCACCGCGACCTGCCCCAGGCGATGTGGGGCAAACCGGTGACCAAGCCCTCGCCTACGGAACCCGGCCTGGAACCGGGCCTGTTCACCGGCCTGCACGTCGAGGTGCCCGGCCCCGATCTGAGCCCCGGTCTGGGCCCGGTCACCTCGGCCGCGCTCGACATCGAGCCGCAGGACGACGGCTACACCCCGCTGCGCGACGCCGCAGCCAAGGGGCCCGCCCCGCTCCCCGACCCGAACAGCGTCCGCAAGATCGTCGACACGCTCGCCACGTCGACCACCGCCATCCGGCGAAGTGCCGTATACGACGCGCTGACCCGCCTGGGCGCCGCGCCCGAGAAGGACACCGACGGCGAACTGACCGAGTACGCCCGCCTGGTCGGCCGCATCATGGTCGACCCGCCGCTGACCACGACCGCCGCACAGTCCGGCGACACCCTGTCCGTGCCGATCGCAGCGAGGTGAGCCGCGTGCCCGAAGCCTTCGAACCGAACAAGCCGCCCCGACTCGACGTCACCTTCCACGACTACCTCGTCCCGCGCGCCGACCCGGGCGTGTACACCGTGCGCGCCGAGCACCTGCTCGAAGAGGCGGACGGGACCCGCGTCGACACCGAACCGCTGCCCGCCGCCGAGCAGAAGTTCGAGATCCGCGCGGCCCGCTTCACGCTGCACGAGACGTCCGTGCATGCGTTCTACCCGCCCGCCGGGTCCAGTGGCCGCTACGACGCGGTGCTGCCGCACATCACCCTCGATCGGGCGATCCTGCCGTGGGAACGGCCGCTCACCGGCGCCCGCTCGCGCGCCCGGGCTCCCTGGGTCGCCCTGTTGGTCTTCCGCGAGGGCGAACTGCCCGACGACCCGGCGGCCACGGGAGACACCAAGCCGCACACCGTCGCCGAACTGATCGAGCCGGTCGAGACGGACGTGATCGGCCCCATCCTCAAGCCGAAGGGGATCACTCCCGGCATCGCCGCGAGCACGTGCGCCACCATCGACGTGCCGCGTGAGGTCTTTCGTCGGGTGGCGCCACACCAGGAGGAGATGTACTACCTCGCGCACATGCGTGACGTGGCTCGTCCGGTGCAACGCGCCGACGGGGAATTCCTGATGGAGGGCAAGTACGCGGTCGTCACGGCCAATCGTTTTCCGCGCGAAGCCGGCCGCTATACCGCGCATCTGGTCTCGCTCGAAGGCTACGAGGCCCAACTCGCCCCGGGCGCTCCCGGAACCCATCGCGCGCTGCGCCTGGTGTCGCTGTCCTCCTGGGCGTTCACCACCGACCTCACCAACGCCCTCGACATCCCGGAGATGCTCCGTCACCTGGTCGAGCCGAGTTGGTCCGGCCACCCGGAGGATCTCGCGCTGCGGATCAACCCGCCGAAGGGACAACCCCAGGACGATGCGGAGCGGTACGCCCGGGCCCGGCTCGAACTGGGCTATGCGCCGGTGCCGTTCCAGACCCTCTCCGGCGAACTCACCTACGCGTGGTACCGGGGCCCGGCCACTCCGGTCACCGCTCCGGAGGTGCCGGATCAGGTGGGCGGACGCGGGTACACGACGGCCGACCACGCATTGATCTACGAGCAGGATCACGGCCTGTTCGACGTCAGCTACGCGGCGGCCTGGACGCTCGGCCGCACGATCGCACTCGCCGATCCGGACTACTCGGCCCAGCTCACCCGCGCACGCCGCGAACTGGCCAACCGAGCGGCCACCTTGCGGGCGATGGGCGCCGACCCGGCCCGCGCCCGGACCGATCCCGACACCGGCCGTGGCCTGGCCGCCCTGCACGAACTCGCTTCGGACGGCGGCCGATCCCTGGCCGCCGCGCTGACCGAACCGGTCGAGCCGGGCCCGGCACCGCGCGTGGCCGGCCGCCGACGGCTGAACCGTGCCGAGGGCCGTGCACTGCTCGCCGAGGAGCGCTCGGTGTCCCTGCTGCGCAGCACGGCCGCGCGGAACACCGGCGACATGCCCGCCTGGCTGGACGAATTGGGCCTGCTGCGCGGCATCCCGTTCTGTTACCTGGTGCCGGACCCGAGGATGTTGCCGCCCGAGTCGATGCGGATGTTCCGGATCGACGAGCGCTGGCTGGACGCGGTCCTGGCCGGCGCGAGCGACGTCGGCCTGCACACCACGCTGGACCGCGACGTGGATACGCACCTGCGCGCCGTGGTCTCCCGCAGCCGGCGCAGCGAACTCGTGCCCGGCGCCGGATTGTTGATCAACTCCGAACTGGTCAAGGCATGGCCGGATTTCCCGCTGGTGGCGAAGACCGCCGCGGACACGCCGATCGCCGAGTTGCGTCAGGAGCGCCTGACCTCGAACATCCTCCTCTACCTGTTCCAGGACGTGCCGGACGTGATCGAGATCCGCGAGCCCGGCCAGGGCATCCACTTCGGCATCGACATCGGTGACCGGATCGGCCTGCGCAGCCTCGACGGGGTCGAGGACCCGCTCGGCGGATCCACCGGCGAGTACTTCCCGGACCCCGACCACCCCGACGGCGACACGGTGTTCAGCAAGTACCTGCGCTACCGCCCCGACGGGGGTGAACGCGACGTCCTGCGCCTGTTCGGCGTCGACGGCCTCGTGCCCGGCCTGGCCGGCGCGTTCGAGCTGGAGGATCTGACGCCGTCGCAGTTCGCCGTGCAGTTGATCAACTCGCCGGTCCGCCAGCGGCTCGTCCCCAGGGGGCCGGCCTTCCCGGCCGCCGGAAGCACCGGGCCTGTCCCGCCCGCCCCGCCCGCCACGACCACCGGGAGCCTGCGATGACGGACACCGATCCCGACCTGATCGTCCCCGTCCGGGTGCATGCCCTGGTGGTGAACGAGACGGTCAAGGAGAGCAACGCCTTCGCTCGCTGGCAGCCCAACTTCGACGACATGTTGAAGAAGCGGAAGGCCGCCGAGCCGGAACCCGGCAAGGGCACCACGGGTGTTGCGTTCGGCGTGCACGTGCAGTGGCAGCTGCCCGAGGCGCTGACCTCCGGCCACTACGACCCCGAGACCGGCGAGACCACGTTCCCGCTGGTGCCCAATCGCTGGCTGGTGGTCCGCCACCACACGGTGCCCTCGCCGCGACCCGGCGCGGGCCAGACCCGGGCGGCGGCCTGGCTGATCCAGAGCGACCACCTCCAGCACGCCCACGGCACCGGCAAACGAGGCACCTGTCCGTACTTGTCCGAGAAGCCCGGAGAACCCGGTGAACTCCGCGAGGACTGGATCGGGCGGGCGCACGATCTGCGCACGGGCGGCTGGACCGAACCGGCCCCGGTCAAGCCGTTTTTGACCGCGATCGGCCCCGGGTTGCCCGCCTTCGCCGGCTTCCAGCCCTATCACCAGAACGTGTTCTCGTTCCACGACCCGCTCACCGACCTGATCGAGCGGAACGTGCCCGCCACCACCACCCTGAGCTACTTCGTGCTCGGCTGGTACACCACCGACACCGCCGACTTCCTGCTCCGCGCCCGCACAATTCCCGGCCTGCTCCCGCCCGGCGCGAACGGCACCGACGACCTGTTGCGCGCCCTGGGTTGGGCGCTGCCCGGCTACACCGACCTCCCGGAGGAGCAGACCCCGCCCGCCGGCCCACAGCGCTCGATCTACGCCGGCACCGCCCTGGGCATCCCGTGGACCTACTACGACTGGTCGCCCGAGGACGATATGCCCGCCCGTCCGGAGCAACTCCCGGTCGCCGTCGGACACAGCACCGCCGACGCGCTCGGCGAGATCGCCGCGCGCCAGTCCCGCTGTGGCCGAACCGGCGAACTGATCAAGGCCCTGTACAACGGCACCATCGACGGCCTGGACCAGGCGGGCGGCGGCGAGGATCTGGACGAGATCACCCGCCGCGCCTGGTTCTCCGTATCCGCGTCCGGCTACACCTGGCAGATCGTGCCCAGGCCCACCGACAGTCCCGAACCCGCCCGGGCCGCACCCACCGGAACCCCGCCGTGGCTGACCGAACTCAATGCGCAGCAGCGGCGCCACGACGCGGCCGGTCGCGAACTCGCACACGTCCAGGAACGGTTGCGCACGCTGTGGTGGCTCAAGGGCCTGCCCGGAGAGCACCCCGAGGGCTTCGACGAGGCCGCCGCGGAACAGCTCAACCCGGAGATCGCGGGTACGCCGGCCGCGCGCGCCGCCGCCCTCGACGCCGAACTGATTGAACTGCGCGAGTACATCCCGCAGGGCATCACCTCCGAACAGATGCAGGCGGACATCGACCGGTTCGCCGACGATCACCGCTTGGCCCCCGACCTGGAACTGCGCCGCGTCGCCGAGCCGCCCTTCCACCGCACCGGCGATCCCGTCGTGCTGATCACCGGTGCGGGCGTCAAGGACCCGCTCACCCGCGACCCCGACAACCCGCTGCCGTGCCGCACGGAGTCCGGGTTGCTGACCTCACTGCGGGTGAACGGTGAATGGATCGACACGCGAGACGTCGTGCTGCCGCCGCTCGACCTGCCCGATCCCGGCCCGATCGAGGTCGCCGGCCTGCCCGGGCCCGCCGGGGCGCTGCTGGCCGAATTCACCCTGCTGGACCGGGCCGCGCGAGTGCCGGCCACCGGCGATCCGGACGGGGGCAGCGCACTCGCCATGGCCCTGGCCAGGCAGGCCGGGAACGTGCGCGGTGTCCTCGGCGAGTACGCCGCGGTGTGGCGCCAGCCCTGGCTGCCGATGTACCTGGAATGGGACCTGCGCTATCACCCCATCCCGTACCAGGAGGAGGACGGCTCCCGGAACTGGACCTTCGAGGGCAGCAGTTACAAGTGGGAGGGATCCGGCGCCAATCCGGGCAACGGCGAGGACGGGCCGGAGTGGATCCCCTTCACCGCGCGGACCTTCCTTACCCCGAGCGCGCCGTACGTACTGGCCAAGCAGATCGACCGGCTGCTCGACACCTACGGCGGCAGCCCGGCGGAACTGTCGAGCCTGCGCACCCTGCGCGACACCTACGCCGAGTTGGATGTGCTCGCGCAGACCCTGGACGGCTTCAACGAGACGCTGCTCATGCGCGACATCGGCGCGCGCAACGCCACCCCGGCGGCGGTGGCCCGACTCACCGGGGAGGCCGGGCACGTCGCGTCGCCCGGATTGCCGGGCGACGTCGACGTCGACTTTCGCTTCCAACCGGTGCGCGCGGGCCAGTTCTACTTCCGCGATCTGCGGATCGTCGACCGATTCGGCCGCTCGGCCGTGATCGCCAACACGCTGGGGGACGGGCATCTCCAATTGGAACTGGTGCCCACCCCCAGCACGCTGCCCAGCGGTCCGCTGGAGGAGGGCATCGAGGCACCGGACCGCTTCGCCCAACTGCCGCCCAGGTTGCTCCAGGACGCACGGGTGCGGATGCGTACGGTGTCCGGTCGCGACGACGCCGAGGCGCCCGCCGGGAGCGCTGCTCGCGTCGGCGACCCGGCCGGCCCGCTCGTCGGCTGGGTGCTGATCAACCGGCTCGACGACAACCTGCTCGTGTACGGGCCGGACGGAGAGGCTTTCGGCGAACTGCGGATCGTGCGCACCGGCGGGGACACCACGGAGACCATGTGGACCCCGCTGCCGTCGTCGCCATACCACGACGAGAGCGACGAGGATTTCGGGCGCGAACACCCGAACCTGGCCGAATTCGTCCGTGAACTGGTCGGTCCGGTGGGCCCGTTCACGGCGCTGCTGGCCACGATCGACCAGGGCGTCGAGGGCATGACCGACACCGCCGCTCAGGACGACCGCGCGCCCGCCCGACTGGTCGGCCGGCCGGTCGCGCTGTACCGCATGCGGCTGGACGTCGAGCTGCGCGGCGACCCGTTGAGCAACCCGGGTTGGCGGTACGCGCTCGGTGGGTCGGACGAGGTGTACCCCGACTACAGGTGGCCGATCCGGCTGGGCGATCCAGACCGGCTCACCGACGGGCTGATCGGCTACTACGCGAGCGCCGAGGGGCCCGGGGGCCGGACCGACTACAGCAGCCTGCATGTCGTGGAGGCCGCGGTCCGGGATCCCTACCTGGTCGAGATCGGCAACGGCGCGGGCCTGGAACTACCGGCCCGCCCCACCGAGGGTGAGGCCGTCTCGCACTACCTCACCATCCTGGCCGACCCGCACAACCCGATCCACGCCACCACGGACATCCTCCCGGTGACCGATCTGGAACTGCCCGCCGATCTGGTGCACCAGGCCCTGCTGCGCATTCGTGCCGCGTTCCGGCTCAACCCGCTGCTGGCGCCGACCCGGATCCCGGCCATCGAACCCGCTCGGCCGAGCGGCGGCCGGTACGCGCGGATCGGCACCTTCGGTGACGAACAGCCGCTGCCGGAGGAGATGTTGGTGATGATCCGGCCGGCCGCCTGGCATGGCACGTGGACCTGGGCCGAGCCGCTGTCGGCGGTGGACGGCGACTGGCAGGAGCGGGCGATCCTGGCCGCGGACGCGGTTCCGCACCCCGACGACCCGGTGCCGCACGCGCGTGCCGGCTATCTGCTCCTGCAACCGGCCCAGGCCGCCGACGAGGAGGAACTCACGTGAGGCGATACGCCGCGTTCGAGGACACCGCGCTGACCCTGACGCTGGCCCCGGTGCCCTCGGTGGTCAACGTCAGCACCCCGAAGAAGCCGCAACTCCTCGCCCTCGAACTGACCGTCCGCGGCCGGGCCGAGGCGCCGGTGTACCTGGACCGGATCGACATCGCCATCCCGCACGGCCCCGGCGCGAGCGAACTGACCACCACCGCCGTCGCGTCGATCAAGGACGGCACGGACTACGAGACGCCGCCGGACCAGGGGTGGAGCGCCGAGGCGAGCCTGGTCGGCGGCATCGCGACCGTCTCCTTCACCAACCGGCGCGGGGTCTACGCGGACGGCGATTTCGCGGTCACGATGATCCTGTACGACTTCCACGTCAACGAGGAGGTCGGCACCGCCGAGATCGTGGTCGACGAGTGGACCTCGCCCAAGGAGGACGACGAGACCACACGGCGCACGACCCGATTCCCGATCGACAAGTGGCCGGCGGACTTCACCTTCGCCAACTTCCGCCCCGACGACGCCACGGTCCGCAACGGCGAGACCGTCATGCTGCGTTGGGAGCGCAGCCGAGGCCCGAAGTACACGATGTACTGGGACGGCGGATCCGAGGACGTCACCGCGCGCAGCTCGTGGCCTTCGAAGAAGCTGTACCACACCACGGGTTTCATGCTCGTCGCCGTCGACGGCGAGGGTGCCGGTCGCCGTACGTACGCGCTCACCACGGCGGTCACCGTCACCGAGCCGAACCTGCTCGTGGGCAATCTCGATGTCAATGGCATCACCCAACTCCAGGGCCCGAGACAGCAGTTCCCCCTGCCGGCGTCCGGGACCTCGCAGTACTACCGAGCCGCCACCGACGGAACGCTGGTCGGATATCTCTCCGGCCGCAGCGGCGCGCCGAGTTCGACCCTGGCCGCCACCGTGTACCGGGCCGGCGCGAACGAGTACACGATGCGCTTCAGCTCGGAGAACCCGGCGGCGACGCCACCCCGGGAGACCCCGATCAGCGTGCCGGTGCCGCAGGACGCCGAGGTGCTGCTGTACTTCGGCGGACAGAGCGGGGACACCCTCGACCTGGTCTGGCTGCCGCAGGGCACCGGCGGGTTCGAGGTGATGTCGCGATGAGGGTCGGAGCCGAACCGCTGCTCGCGTACGCACTCACCACCGACCCGGATCCGATCCGGGTCGGTGCGCCGGCCACGCTGCGTCTGGTCGCCCGCGGTGGCATGGCCCCCGCGTACTGCCGGCGGATCAGTCTCGGGATACCGACGGGCACGGGAGCCGGCGCGCTCACCGCCGATCCGGCCTCGATCGTCACACCACCGGTCCAGGGCGGCGGACACCAGGATCAGGGCGGCGGCTGGACGATCGCCCGCTCCACCCCGAGCGGCTCGGCCGTGTTCACCGCGACTCCGAACGCGGCCAGGGGTTGGCTGGCCGGGGTCACGCCATTGACCCTCGAACTCGGCGCCGTCGCGGTCAACGCGGCGCTCGGCGGGACGGTGCTGACCGTCACCGAGGAGACCAGCGCCGACGGCACGAACTGGGTCGCCCGGACGGCGGAGCTCGGCGTCCCCAAGTTTCCCGCCGACTTCGCCTTCCGCTACTTCGCCCCGAGTGCGATCCACGTCGCCAACGGTTCGTGCGTCAGGCTCACCTGGCAGGGTTCGCCGGCCGTCTACACGATGCGCTGGGGCCTGCGGGGCGAGTGCGATGTCAGTGCGGTCAAGGAGTGGGACTCGCCGCCGCTGCACGACACCACGACCTTCCGGCTCGCCGCGACCCTGCCCGGCGGTACCGCCGAGCGGGTGCTCACCACCACCGTGACCGTCTTCCGGCCGCACCTGCGGGTGCGGGATCTCGCCGCTCGGCGCCACGTGCGGATGATCGGCGCAGATCAGCGGCTGGACCCGCCGCGATCGGGCCCGGCGCTGCGCCTGCGGGCCGAAACGGACGGGATCCTGGTCGGTCACGTGCGGGCGAAGGCCGGCGCGGCGCCGGCCACGATCAGGGTGGGCACCGCGGAGTACGCGCAGATCTTCACGTCGGACAACCGGGACACCTCGCGGGTCCCGGCGGAGACTCCGTTCCATGTGCCGATCCGCCGCGGTGCGCTGGTCGAGATCGGCGCGAGCGGCGGTGCCGACGACGACTTCGGGCTCACGTGGTTGCCGATGGGAACAGGCCGCCTGGCCCCCGCCGACTGAGCGGATCGGGGGCGGGGGCGGCGGAGCGGGTCAACGCGCGGCGGGGGCGGGGACCCGGGTCACGGCGGCGGGTGCGGTCGCCGAAGCCGGCACCGGGGCCGCCGGGCGCTCACGCAGCAGCAGGCCGGCGGTGAGTGCGACCAGGACGGCGGTGAGGCCGTGGATGCCGAGGGCCTTGCCGGTCGAGCCCTCGTTGCTCAGCACGATCACCATGTCGCCGGCGGGTATGAAGGAGATGGCCGCCATCGCCCACCCCAGCGCCCGCCGGTGACCGGTCAGCAGGAGCGCGAAGACGACCAGCCCGGTGCCCAGGTCCCGCATGCCCTTGACGGCCAGGAACGCGGTGCCCTCGTGCTCGGGCCGACTCGGCAGCCCGAACCCGGACGCGCTCGACTGCGGGGCGATCAGGTAGGCGATTCCGATGTAGACGATGAACAGGCCGCCGAGCGCGGCCAGGGTGGTGGTGAACTTCTTGACGTTCATGGAGGTCTCCCGGTGAGGCGGTGGTCCGGGTCGAGCGATTCGTGAGCGAACCGTCGGCCCGGGAGGCGGTCTTCGTCGTCCTGGAAGAACTCTCGCCGGGGAGTCATGGAAGGCACATGGAAGCGACTTGGAGCGTGGCCCGCTTTCGGTTCGGCATGTTGACCGGCGAGGTGGTTAGGGGCCATACTAAATGTCGTGGAACACGAACCGATGCCTGAGGACACCCCCACGCTCGACCAGGCGGCGTACCAGATCCGGCGCTACGGGCTCGATGTCGACCCGCAGGCGGTGTTGGTCGCGGTGCGGTTGATGGCGGCGGGGGCGCGGCTCGGCCAGGCGGTCGAGGTGCACTTTTCCCGGTTCGGTCTGTCCGCCGGGCGCTACCGGTTGCTGGCCGCGTTGGAGGACGCCGACGGGGAGATGTCCCCTTCGGGGCTGGCGGACGTTCTGGGTGTGTCCCGGGCCACCGTGACGGGATTGATCGGCGGTTTGGAGCGGGAGGGTCTGGTGCTTCGCCGACCGTCCGCCGAGGACGGCCGCTCGGCCGTGGTGGTGCTGACCGCCCGGGGTGCGCGCAGGATGCGCGAGTTGGCCCCGGAGCACTTCGGCCGGTTGCAGGAGATGGTGGGCGCGCTCGATCCCGAGGAGCGCGCCGTCTTCCTGGATCTGCTCGGCCGGCTCGTCCGCGGGATCCCGGCGTTGACGCGTGAGCGTTCGGCGCGCGAGGAGTAGTACCACACCATCCGTTCCCGTCGCCGCCTCGGCGGCACGTCGCGTCCGCGCGGTGTGCCGCCGAGGCGGCATTCTCTCGACCATGTAATTAGGGAGCTAACCATATGCCGAAAATGGAGGTCGACAACCGCATGGGACAAGGCCGCTCGTCCGCCCGGAACTCCGGCCCACCGCCGTTCACGCTGTGGCGCGAGGTGCTCGTGGCGTACCTGGCTCCCGCGCTGATGGCGGGCACCGGCGGCCTGGTCGGTGGGCAGCCCGATCTGGTCGTCGCGGCCTGCACCTCGATCGCGGGCACCTCGGCGATCGTGGCCGCGCTCGTCGGCGGCCGGCTGCGCCGGATCGGTGTTCGACGCACATGGCTGACCTCGACGCCGCGAGTGGTCCCGACCCTCGTCCTGGCGACCGCGGTCACCGCATTGGCCGCCCTGGTCGGCTGGTTCGTCGCCGGCCACGTACCCGAACGCATCATCCCGCACCACGGCCCGTGGCCCGATCGCCTCCGCCTGGATCTGCCGCTCTCGGCGGCCCTGGCCACCTCCATCATCACGTGGCGCTGGCGCGGGGCGACGCGGGACCGGCGACCGGCCGCATAGACCGCACAGGCCGCACAGGCCGCACAGGCCGGATCGACCGAGCGGTCGGATCCGGCCGTACCACCCCTCACCGGAAAGACAGGACACACATGATCGTCGTCATGGGCGCCACCGGCGCCACCGGAAGTGCCCTCCTGCACCGCCTCGTCACCCTGGGCATCCCGAGCCGGGCGCTCAGCCGCCACCCCGAACGGCTGCGAGCCGGCCTGGACGACGCGGCGCGTCGCCTGGTCGACGTCCGAGCCGCCGACGCGGACGACGCGTCGTCGCTGCACGATGCCTTCCACGGCGCGAGCCGACTGTTCCTCGCGATGGCCAACAGCCCCGCGCAGCAGGCACAGGAGATGTGCGCCATCCGGGTGGCCGCGGCCGCCGGCATCGAACACGTCGTCAAACTCTCCGCCCCGGCCGCGACGGCGGACTCCCCGGTCGCGGTGTCCCGATGGCACCACGCCATCGAGCAGACCCTCCGGGACAGCGGTGTGCCACACACGGTGCTGCGCCCGTACGCGTTCATGCAGAAGTTGTCGACGCTCGCACCGATGATCGCGGCGCAGAGCGTCGTGTTCGGGACGACGGGGGACGCGGCCTGCAACTACGTCGACTGTCGCGACATCGGCGACGTGGCCGCCGAGGTGCTGATCCGACCGGAACTCGGCGGGCGGACGTACACGCTCACCGGGAGTCGAACCTTCAGCCACCCGCAACTCGTCGAGCTGTTGGGGCACATGCTCGGCCGGCCGATCCGCTACGTCGACCTGTCGCCCGAGGCCATGCGGCACAACCTGATCGAACGCGTCGGCCTGCCGGACTGGCTCGCCGCCCACGTGGTGGAGATCCAACAACTGGCGGTGAACCGGCCGGAGGAGCCCACCGACACGGTCGCGCGCCTGCTCGGCAGGCCGCCCCGCACCCTGGAGGCATTCCTCGACGAGAACATCGAGCTTTTCCGCTGAGCACGGGGCGCCGGGTCGTGCGGGACGTCGGGGCCGCACCGGGTGCGCTCGGGCGACCCGACCTCGGACAGGTGTCGATCGGACCGGGGCCGTGCGCAAGGGCGTCCCCGATCAGCGCCGCCGCATCGGGTCCGCATCGGCGCCGGTCGGGTCGAGTTCGGCCTTGCCGGGGTCGTCCGCGCCGATCGCGGTGACGTGTTGGCCCGGCCGCAACCACGCGCCCGCCACGATCGGTTCCCTGGCGGCGGTCGCGGTCACGATCACGTCGGCCGCGCGGACCGTCGCTCGGCATCGGCCACGACGGACACCGCCCGGTCCGATCGCACGGCGGATGGGGTCGGCGTCGAAGATCCTCGGGGCGGATTCCGGGCCCGGGCCGCTCATGCGGGGCTGCTCGGCGGCAGGGCGTGCAGGGTTCCGATGCCCACCATCGAGACCGTGCCGCCGACGACGACTCGCTCCACGTCCTCGGCAGTGCCGTGCGCGGCGATCGTCAGGGTGCTCGGACGGTCGACGAATCGGCCCTGGGACAGCGTGAGTTCCACTCCGGCGTGGGCCCGGCCGTGGCGCAGCAGGTAGGCCGCGACGCACCCGGCCGCGCTGCCGGTGGCGACGTCCTCCAGGACGCCGTCGTTGTTCCAGTGCCGGCCCTCCGGTGCGCGCGCGTCCAGCAGGTAGGCGAACTGGGCGCCGAATGTGGCGAGGAGGGTTGCGAAGTCCGGGTGCACGATCCGGGCCCGGCCGAGCGGGCCGGTGCCGTCGACCGGGACGATCAGGTAGCGCAGGCCGGTGGAGACCACCTCCACCGGCAGTGTCGGGTCCAGATCGGCCACGTCCAGGCCCAGGGCCGCAGCGATCTCCGCCCGGCGCTCGCGGGTCGAAGCGGGAATCCACTCCGGCCGGCCCTGGTCGAGTACGGCGGACACCCGGCCGTCGGCGTCGGCCCGGGTGCTCACCGCGACGATGCGGTCCGCCAGGGCGATCGTCCAGACACGTTCGTCGTCGACGGCGGCGCCCGACCCGGCGTGCAGGACGGCGGCCGCACCGAGGACCGGGTGCCCGGCGAACGCGAGTTCCTCGAACAGGTCGAACACCCGGGCGTGTACCACGTCGCCGGTGTCCGGAGTGGTGACGAAGATGGACTCGAAGTGCCGCAGTTCCCGGGTGATCCGAGTCATCTGCGCGGTGTCCAGGGCCGGTGGATCGACGAAGACCGCGAGGCTGTTGCCGGTGTAGGGGCGGTCGGCGAAGACGTCGACGTGGTGGTAGGTCAAGGGCATGGCGCCGAGCGTAGGGGGACCCCCGAGCCGAAGGGAATCCCGATATCTCGATGCCCTGGTGCTCGGCGATCCGATCGTGATGCCCGGTGCCGCGCTGCGCTGGGAACGCCGGGTGCCGTTGGTGTGGGCCGCCGCGCCGGGTCTGGATCCGCTCGCCGAACCACTGCCGCTGGTGCTGTTCTCCCAGCCGTGCAGGTGGTGGCAACCGGCCCTGGACGCACTCGATCGGCACGGTCGCCGCCGGCGGGTCGCGTTCCGGAGCACCAGCGTGCACGCCGTCCGGGCGGCGATCTCCGCCGGGATCGGGGTCGGCGCGCTGCCGGCGGCCAATCTGCCCCCGACGCGGTACGGCTGTCCGCGCCGCACCGCCTGCCCGCCGCGCCCGAGGTCGACATCGCCATCTCGCGGCGCGCGGACACCGACACGGACCCGGCGCTGACCAGCCCGGAGCACCTGCTGCGCCGGGTGGCGAGCGCGTCCGACCGATCCGGCGCGGTGTCACCGCGCCGATCGTGATCACGCTGCGCCTCTCGGTCCCCGCGCCTCGATCGTGATCGCGCGGACCGGGCACATCGAGACGGCGGTGCGCACGTGTTCGGCGTACGCGTCCGAGGGGTTCGCGTCGTGGACCGGATAGTCGTCCTCGTCGAAGGAGAAGACGTCGGGCGCGGCGAAGACGCACTGGCCGTGGCTTTGGCACAGGTTCGGGTCCACGGTGACGCGCATGGTGCGACTCCCTTGTCGGGTGGGTTGTTCAGGACACGGGCGGGTTGAAGCGGGAGTGGTTCGGCGCACTCCAGCGCAGCGGGACGGCGTCGGCGATCTCCACCGCGCCGGTGACGGTGAACTCGACCAGGCGCTGCGCGCCGGGCACGCGGGCGACCTCGTCCGCGTCCCAGATCGTGCGTGTGGTGCCGGTCAGGTGCAGGGTCGAGCCGGTGTCCCAGCCGGGTACCAACAGGCCGGCGACCGGGCGGATTTCGAGGTTGCCCAGGGTGAGGAACATGGCGTTGCCGACGTAGTCCGGCCAGCGCAGTACGTTCGGGGACAACACCTGGACGAAGCCGGGATTGCCTCCCCGGTGCGACGCGTCGGTGTTGCCGGAGTCGTCCGCACTGGCCACGAAGAACGTGTCGGTGGCCCGCAGGGTCCGCTGTTGCGCCGGTGTCAGGGCGGTGCCCCGGGTGACGGCCCGCAGGGTCGGCGCGGGGCCGGGCCCTGGGTCGGAGACGAAGCGGAAGTCGCGTTTTTGGATGTACTTGGGGCAGTTGGCGATCACCTGGTCGAGGTCGACGCACAGGCCGCCGGGCACCGGCGTGGACCGGCCGTTGATCCGCATCCGGCGTCGGGACGTGGGCTCGATGGCGATCATGCCGACCCTGGCGGGTCCGGCGAGGAGTTCGGCGAGCGGGTCCTCGGCGGGCAAAGTCGCGTCGACGAGGAGAGTGCGCGGGTCGGGGACGCGCAGGAAGCCGGGTTCGCCGACCAGTTGCGAGGACCAGATCCGCCCTGCGGCGTCGGCGCCGCCGACGATGATCATGGGTTGCTCGGTGAGGAATGCCGCGGCGACCGGCGGGATGGACTCCCCGATGCCGCCGAGTGCGATCGACGCCTGACGGGTCAGGTCGGCGCGATCCTGCACCGCGCGTTCCCCGCGGTGGTATCGGGTTGCCATGGCATTCCCTCCGAAAGTGGTCCTGTGGGTCACCCCGGCCGAGCCGGTGCCGGGTGGGGCCGAGGGCGGGTACGGAACGAGGTTCGCGGCCGGATGGGGGCCAGGGTTTAGAAGAAGCCGCAGGTCGGGGCGCCGGCGGTGGGCGCGTCGGCCGGGTCGGCGCCGGACGGGGCGTAGATCTCCAGACGGATGCCGTCGGGGTCGGCGAAGAAGATCCCGCCGGAGGTCCCGTTCTCGCCGTGCGGCACCACCCCGTCGTAGCCGAAGCGCGCGTCGAGACCACGCAGGACCTGTTCGGCGGCCTTGACCTCGTCGATTGTCTCCACCTGGAAGGACAGGTGGTGCAGGCCCGGGCGATCGGCCCGGAACTCGCCCTCGCTCTGCTGCCACAGGGTGACGAGGAGTTTGCCGTCCCGGCCGAGGAAGGCGAACCGGCGGTCCGTCTCGTTGCCCTCGGCCACCACCTCGAACCCGAACACCGCCTTGTAGAAGGCCACGGATCGGTCCAGGTCGGACACGTTCAGCCCGACGTGGCCGGTCTGAAGTGTCGTGAGGTTGCTCATCGTTGCTCCTTGGCGGTGGTGCGGAGGTGGTGGCGACGACAGGGGTGGTGGCGATTGCGACGGGGATGCCCGGTGGTTCGAGGTGGTGACCCCACCACTCTGACTAATGATTACACACATGTTCAGCCATTAGAAAGTGGAAGCCTCCTTGTCTTCGATTCGGCCCCGGAAACGGCTCCGCCCCGGACGGCTGGGCCGTCCGGGGCGGGCTTTGCGTCAGGTGGCGGAAGGTGGTGGGCTCTGTCCTCGATCGGGGTCGTCCGGGGCGGCGAAGCGCACCCCGCGACGCACGGACCGAACGGCGTAGGTGGGTCGCTCGTCGTGGACGCGTCGGGCGTCGGGTGCGCTCAGCGGCCCAGCCGGGCGTAGGTCTTGAACGTGTACAGGCCGTCCAGGGTGACCGAGTTCGCGCCGCCGGGCGAGGGCAGTCGGTTGCGCTGGTTGAGGACCGGGCCGAGTGGGCCGCAGTTCGTCGCGGCGGGGATCGCGACGGTGTTGTCCCACAACGTGCCCTTGAGCACGGGCGGGTCCTTGGACACCCATTCGTTGGGGCCCTTGCGCATCATGGTCAGCCGGATCGGGTGCTCGGCGGTGCCGATCGAGCAGCCCTGCGGCAACAGTGGACCGCTCAGCGCGAGGGTCACGTCCAGGCCGCCGGCGGAGGTGCCATGGGAGA
This sequence comes from Embleya scabrispora DSM 41855, assembly GCF_000372745.1. Taxonomy (GTDB): domain Bacteria; phylum Actinomycetota; class Actinomycetes; order Streptomycetales; family Streptomycetaceae; genus Embleya; species Embleya scabrispora. Next base: position 78,839 of record NZ_KB889668.1, read on the forward strand.
GGAAGTCGAACCAGCCGCCGTACCTGGTCTCGACGTTCACTCCCACGACGGGAGCCCGGTCGGGCAGTCCGGGGACGCCGAGCAGGCCGCCGGTCGCCGGGCTCGGCGTCGCGTGCATGGCGCCGAACACCTGCCCGGTCGAACCGTCGGGCAGCGGGCCCTCGGCATGGGTGATGGTCATCGGGCGGAGCGGGACGGTGAGTCCGCCGAGCCGCATCTCGCCGGTGGAGACGTGCACTTCGCAGCGCCACTTGTTCGGGTCCGCGTTCGCCGGCAGCGCGGGGCAGTCGGTGAAGTCGAAGGTGGGCAGCGGTGCGGCGGTCGGGGCCGAGGCGGTTCGGAGGGCCGGTCGACTGTCCGCATCCGCCAGGGCCGGAGCGGTGGACAATCCCACGGCGCCGAGTGCGAGGCCGGCACACGCGGCGACCCTGGCCAACTTGCGGTTTCTCCTGCGGTCCACGGTGATCGTCCCCTTGTTTCGCTCGGATGACTGATTCCCCTCGAAGGTAGGAAGTTCGGGCCCCCGGCAGTATCCGGCGACCACCAGAGACGGTGCTGGTGCCAGCCCCCCGCCCCGGCGTGGTGCCTGCCGCGACGAGGACCCGCCCGAGAGCGGACGGCGGCGGATCGGTGTGTGGTTCAGGGCAGTTGCTTGTAGTAGAAGCTGCAGTCCCGAAGTGCGCCGGCGGGGTCGGCCGCGTATCGGGGGACCACGCCGTAGCGGGTCCAGCCGGCCGCGCGATAGAGGTGGTCCGCGCTGCTCTCGGTCTCGGTGTCGAGCAGCAGGAGGGTGGCGCCCGCCCGGGCGGCGGCCCGTTCGGCGGTGGCGAGCAGGGTACGGCCCAGGCCGTGGCCGCGGGCGTCGCGGTGCACCATGAGCTTGACCACCTCGGCGCGGTGCCGGCCGTTCGGCTTGCGCTCCAAGGCCAGGCTCACGGTGCCGGCGACGCCCTCCGCGCCTCGGGTGATCCAGACGTGCAGGCTGCCGTCGGCGACGGCCGATTCCCGTTCGCGCCACCAACTCGCCGCCGCGGTCGTGTCGAAGGGTGCGACGAAGCCGAGCGAGGAGCCGTCCGCGACGACGTCCGCGAGGAGGTCGGCCAGGCCCTGCACGCTGCTTCGGAAGTCGTCGGGGCTCAGCCGGGTGATGGTGTGCATCGAGGTCTCCTTGTGCGGGGGTCGATCGGGGGCATGGCTACGACAAGGGCGGGTCGAAGGGCTCGGCTACGGCAGGACGATCAGGAGGGCATAGCGGACCGGATCCGGGCCGGGACAGCAGAAACGCGAACGGCCCCACAGTCGAAAGCGCAGACAGTCCCCGGCGCGCACCTCGTGCACGTGACCGCCCGCGGTCACCTCCAGGACACCCTCCAGCACCCAGATGTGCTGCTCCAGCCCAGGCACGGGCGGCCCGTCGTAGGCGATGTCCGCGCCGGCCCGCAACACGCCCTCGACCACCTCGCCGCGCAGACCCGGGTGCGGCGGCGACACCGATCGCCGGGTGAAGCCCGAGGCCCGGTCCGTCCACACCTCCTGCCGCCGGCCCCGCACCAGTTGCGGCGGCTCCGACTCCACCTCGGCGAGCAGCTGCGACATGGTCCGTCCGTACACCGCGCACAACCGGCCGAGCAGGGACGCCGTCGGGCTGATCTCGCCCCGCTCCAACCGGGACAGCGTGGATCGACTCACCTCCGCGCGGCGCGCCAACTCGTCCAACGACCACCCGCGCTCGCCCCGAAGCTCGGACAGCCGTACGGCCAGCCGAGCCTCCAGCTCCTCTGGAGTACGGCCCCCGGGTGCTGCCTCACTCCCAGTGCTTCTCATATCGGAGACGATATCCCGAATATGAGACGCGGCGCATGGGGGTACCGCGCTCCCTCCGTGCCGGACGGAGTCGGGGTCAGCGGCCCCGGTGTCGGCCCCGGGCGGCGGGCACCGGGACCGGGGCGGGCCCGCCCTTCGCGGGCTCGCCTCGTGCGGGCTTGCCGTGGTCGGCCGCCGCCAGGATCGCCGCCAGGCCGGTGGTCACCGGGACCGAGGCGACCAAGCCGATGCTGCCCACCAGGGTGCGGGCGATCTCCTCGGCGACGATCTCGCTGGTGGCCACGTCCAGGACGTCTCGACGGGCGATGGAGAACAGCAGCATCAGTGGCAACGCCGCGCCCGCGTAGGCCAGTACGAGGGTGTTGACCGTGGACGCGATGTGGTCGCGGCCGATCCGGATGCCGGCCTGGTACAACCGACGGGCCGTCATGGTCGGGTCGGCCTGCTTGAGTTCCCACACCGCCGAGGTCTGGGTGACGGTCACGTCGTCGAGCACGCCCAGCGATCCGATGATGAACCCGGCCAACAGCAGGCCGTGCAACTCGATGTCCGGATACAGCACATGGACCAGGCCGGTCTCGTCGGAGGTGTTGCCGGTCAGGTGCGCCCACCCGATGAACAGCGAACCCAACACCCCGATCAGGGACAACGACACGAGCGTGCCGACCACGGCGACCGAGGTGCGCGTGGACAGGCCGTGGCACAGGTACAGCGCCACGAACATGATCGCGCTGCCGCCGACGACCGCGACCAGGAGCGGATCGGAACCGTGCAGGATGGCGGGCAGGATGAAGAACGACAGCACCGCGAAGCTGATCGCGAGCGCGATCAGCGCGGTCAGCCCGCGCAGTCGACCCACCACGATCACCGCGACCGCGAACAGGCCCGCGAGCAGCAGCATCGGCGGGCCGCGCCGGACGTCGATCACCGAATACCGCAGGTCCTCCGGCGCGCCGGGGGAGTACGCGAGCACGACCTCCTGCCCGACCGAGAACCGGCGCACTTCACTGGGCCGGACCAACTCGGTGACCCGCCGGCCCTTGTCGGCGCCCGAGGTGACCTCGATCGTGGCCCTGTGGCAATCGGCGGGCGCCGCCCTCGGAGTGCCCGGCGCGCCCGGGGCGCCGAGTGAGGGCGGAGGCCAGGGGACACCGCCGGGTTCGTCGGGGTGGGCGGCGGCGCCGTTCGATCCGGGTGGGATGTCGTCGCCGGGTTGCCCGTCCGCGACGGGGGGAGCCGTGCCGGAGGATCTGTTCGTGCCCGAGGGCCCGCTCGTGTCCGGTGGGCCGCCGGCAGCGGGTGCGCCGGTCGGGCCGGCGAAGATCTCGGCGTCGGCTTGCGCGCACGGCAGTTCCTCGACCTTGGTGACCCGTCCGTTCCGGGTCTCCTGGTCGAAGCCGACTCCGGTACGCGGGTGCGCCGGGGTGCCGCCCGGCCACAACACCACCAGGCCCACCACCACCGCCGCCGCGAACGGGATCAGGACGGCGGCCACCAGGCGCCGCAGCCGGGCCGACGCGGGCGAGGGCGGTCCGTGCGCGTGGCCGTGACCGTGTGCGTGGCCGGCCGCGTGGTGTGCGTGGCCCGGCGCGGGACCGGGCGTGCCGGGGGCCTCGTCCGTACCGCCCTGATCCTCCCGTGTCCTGCCCATGGCCCAGCCCTCCCGATCCGTTCGACGCGTCTGGTGGCGGGATCCCGGCGGAAGCGTATCGGGCCGAGGGCCTCGACCCGCGGGGACTCGCGGCGATCGGCGCCGGAGCGAGCATTCGGCTCACCGGCGCAAGCAACTTGCGGCGAAACGGCCTCAGGCCGCAAGATTCTTGCCTGCCGGTCAGGTTCGTGGCCTGACGTTTGCGTGGCAGCGCCGAGGAGTGGAGCGCCGAGCATGGCCGAGATCGACAGCATCGACCACACGATCCTGCGCATGCTGCGCGAGGACGGACGGCGGACCTTCTCCGAGATGGCGGGCCAGATCGGCCTGTCCGTGGCGGCGGTCAAGCGCCGGGTGGACCGCCTGCGCGAGGAGGGTGTGATCACCGGCTTCACCGTCCAGATCGACCACGCCAAACTGGGTTGGGGCGTCGAGGCGTTCACCGAACTGCGCTATCCGGGCAGCATGCCGGTCGGCGAGATCGTCCGCACCGCCACGGACACACCCGAGGTACAGGCGGTCTACACGATCGCGGGCGACCCCGACGCCCTCATCCACGTCCGCGTCCGCGACATCACCCACCTCCAGCAGGTGATCGACCACCTCCGCCGCAGCGGCAACGTCACGGGCACCAAAACCCTCATGGTCCTGGGCTCCTGGACCAAGGAAAGCTGAGCACCCCCACCTCGGCTCCCGCGCGGCCGGTTAGGGCGTGCCGCCGTCGGTCCTACCGTTCGCCGCGCGCGGCGCGAATGCGAACGAGTCCCGAACGGCCCAGGCGCCGTCGTCGTCGCCGACCACCAGATCGAGCCGGTCGACCCGCGTGGTCAGCGGCAGCCGGCTCGTCACCTCCCGTGCGAGGGCCCGCAGTTCGTCGGGGCCCTGACCCAGGGCGACGGTCAGGTGCGGACCGACGTCGTCGGGGTCGTCCAGATACGCGCCGCCGTAGGGGAGGCAGTCCGGCCAGCGGGTGGTCACCGCCTCGATCAGGCGCAGCACCGGCTCGGCCGGATCGGGAGCCAGCCACAGCCCCCGATGGAATTGGCCGACCCGATCGAAGACCAGGTCCAGCGCGGGTTGTGCGGCGGCGATGTCGGCGAGCGCGGCCAGATCCGCGGGGCCGATGTCCGAGGGCGGCAGCCACGGGTAGAGCACCGTGACGTGCGCGGGGATCCCGTCGGCGGTGCGCGGATCGTAGCGTTCGCGCCAGGGCTCGACGACCTGTTCGACGTCGGGGACCAGCAACACCAGGGCACTCGCCGCGTTCCGTTCGGCCATTGTCGCAGTGTACGGTCCGCGTCCGGGCATACCGGCGGATCGTCGGATCGCACCCCGGGTGTTTCGCCGGTCGGGCCCGGCGCGGCGTTCGGGTGGGTTCGAGGCGCCCGTTCCGGGGGCACTCGTCCCGTCATGGCTGTGTTGAGAACCTTCGCGCGTCCCATGCTCGCCTCGATCTATGTGCTCCAGGGCTACGACGCCCTGGTACATCCCGACCGGGTGGTGCCGGCCGCGGAACCGGTGGTGCGACGCATCGCCCGCTGGGTGCCGGTGGTGCCGGCCGACATTCGCACCGCGGTACGGCTGAACGGCGGTGTGCAATTGGTCGCCGGCACGCTGCTCGCGGTAGGCCGGGTGCCGCGTCTGGCCGCGCTCGCGATCGCGGCCACGCTGGTTCCGACCACGCTTGCCGGGCATCGGTTCTGGGCCGCCGAGAACAAGCAGGAACGCGCCGGACAGCGCATCCACTTCCTCAAGAACGTGTCGATGTTCGGCGGCCTGCTGATCGCCGCCGCGGACACCGGTGGCAAACCCTCACTCGCCTGGCGCACCCGCCATCGGGCCCACACGCTGCACCACGATGCGGCCTGCGCCCGCCGAACCGCCAGGCCGGCCACGACCTCGACCGGCGCGGCCCACCGGCTCGCGGGCCTGGTGCCCGGCCACTGACCCGGGTCCACCGCGCCCCCGGCGCGTCGGCGACGCCTCGGCGGGCGCATCGCGCGGAGGCGTCCGGGACGTCGCCCGGGAACCGATCCCGGTCGGCGACCATCGAAGCGGCGTGACACCGGCGGATGACGGGGACGTCCCCGAAACGCATCACACCATCGAGGCGGACGGACCGGATCGAGCAGGCCGGTCCGGTCGGCGCCGCCGCGTCACGGTCCGCCTCGTCCCGCGCCGCCTCGTCCCGCGCCGTTCCGCCCTGGCTCGTCGCGGTCCGCTCGCACCGGTCGGCGCCCGGCGGCCCCGAGATGCCGGCTCCCGGGCCTGCGGAGCGCCTCCCGGCCGCCGTCAGCGCAGGGCGCGGGCGTCGCCTGCGATGAGCCGGGCGCGAGCCTCCGGGATGGTGCGCCCGGCCTGGTTGTCCGCCCACCGGGCGAGCGCGTCGTACTGGTCGTGGGCGAGCATCGTGGTGAGCGTGGCGATCGCGTTGCGGTCGGCCGCGGAGGTCAGGATCAGGTGCGCCAGGCCGGTCCTGGACGCGGTGATCGTGAAGCCGGCCTCGACCGCCGTGCTGCCGCCCGGGCCCTTGGCCTCGACGCGCAGCGTGTGCGCGCCGAGCGGCAGGGTGCCGGAGTCGATCGGCGTGCCGGGCGCCAACTCCCGCCCGTCCAGGCTGAGTCGGACCGTGTCGGCGCCGGTGGTGTCGAGCGCGGGTACCGGATTGCTCGCCCGCTCCACCCGGGAGCCGGCCGCCGGCGCGAGCACCTTGACCGTCGGTGCGGCGGGCGACACGGGCGGGCCGATCTGTCGCCACGCGGCTAGCCAACCGGCCAGCTCGGCGGGGCGGTTGGTGATGAACGCGTCCACGCCGCCCGCGTCCAGGGTCTTCCAGCCGGCCGCGTCGTCCACCGTCCAGGCCATCACGGCGACGCCGGCCCGATGCAGGTCGGCGACCACGCCGGGGCGTGTGGCCAGTGCGGCGGCCGAGGGGTTGTAGGCCCTGAGGTCGAGTTGCCGGGCGAGGGCGACCGGGTCCGCGTCCAGGGTGCTGCGGAGCAGGCCGAGTGGCAGGTCGGGCGCCACTTCGTGGGTGAACACGAGCGCGTCGACCTCGAAGCTTTGCACGAAGACCCGTCCGCTCATCCCGGTGTCGCGGATGTCCTTGACGATCCGGGCTACCTCGTCGCGAGTGTGCCTGCCCTTGATCTCCAGGAGCAGGTTGCCGCCGCGCGTGCGCAGGTCGTCGAGTTGGGCGCGCAGCGTGGGCACCCGGGCCCCGGTGTGCAGCGGGGAGAACCACGAACCGGCGTCCAGGCCCGCGAGTTGAGCTGCCGTCAGGTCGCGGATGCGGCCCTTGCCGTCGGTGGTCCGGTCGACCGTGTCGTCGTGCAGGATGTGCGGAATGCCGTCCTTGCTGGGCTGGACGTCGTTCTCGATCCAGTCGACGCCGGCCCGGCGGGCGGTCTCGTCCGAGATCAGCGTGTTCTCCGGCGCGGCCGAGGACGCGCCCCGGTGCGCGATCACGGCCGGCGGGGTGCCGGGCGCGCGCAGGAAGGCGTTCGCCTCCGGGGCCAGTTGTGTGATCCTGACGTCGTCGAAGGAGACCCGCGCACCGTTGACGAACAACGCCTGCGCGCCGTCGGCGGAGCGCTGAACCCGGGTGCTGCGCAGTGCCTCGCGACCGTCCACCACCAGGCGGGCCCGACTTCCGTGCACCTCGACCGCGACCCGGACGTCCCGGCCGGTCCCGGCAGCGGTCGGCGCCGAGCCGGTGTCGGTCACGTTCCAGGTGTTGGCGGTGGTGCGTTGCGCGAACTCCAGACCGTTGGCCGCCGTGGTACCCGTACGCATGGTGGCGATCGACCACGGGGTCGTACCGGCGGCGGGCACGTCGAGGCCGAACGCGGTCCAGCGGGCACCGTCGACGGCACTCTCGAAGCGGACCACCGCCTCGAAGCGGAAGTCCTCCAGGTGCCGGCCGAAGGTGATCCGGCTCTGTTGACCGGAGTTCGCCGAGGTGCCGACCAGCCGGCCGTTCTCCACCTGCCAATCGCCCTCGATGGCCCGCCACCCGTCGGGCAGCGCGGAGCCGGCGAAGTCCTCCGACACCGCCACGTCGCCGGCGGTCGGTGCGGCGGCGGGTTCCGCGGCCGCGAGCGAGACGTCGATCAGGCCGGCGCCGGCGCCGATGCCGAGCGCGGTGACCAGGGCGGCGGCCCGAAGCCGGGAGCGATGCCGCCGAGGCAGCCGAAACGGGGACGAAGACGTTTGCGAGAACATGATCGAAACGTTAGGAAGCCCGAACGAACCCCCGAACACACGACGGCGAAACTCTGCGCAACGATCGGGTACGCGCGAGCGTCGCGCGTGGGCCTTTCCCCTGCGCGCACGTCGCCGGACGGATAGCCGCGCGGCCCACGGTGCGTATCCGGTTCCGCGATCCGGCCCGAGCCAAGCGCGGTACAAGCCCGACGCGGTACTCCTTGACCAACGTGACGACGAGTTCGAAGGCCGAAGGGCCCGGTGCGGCCGGCCCGTCGCAACCGGCCGAGACCCGGAGTCGGCGGCCCGCCGGCCACGACCGTCCGCGACGGCGGCTTTCAGCCAACCCGAAGTAGTGAGGGGAAGATGCTAGGCACAGTCAACACTTTCCTCCACGATCTCCCCGGGAGCACATCGTCTGCGCCGCCGACCACGAATCGGCACCAGGACACCTCAGGAGAGTCGATGAGTCCAACCGCCTTCCCAGCACTCGATCCGGCCGCATCCCTGGCCGCTCCGGTCGATGCCCGGATCGATCAATCGCCCGCGTCGATCGCTCTGATCGCCGGCGAACACCGGCTCTCCTACCGCGAGTTGGGCGCGCAGGCCGATCTGGTCGGGGCGCGCCTGGCGGCGGCCGGGGTGACCAAGGGCGATCTGGTCGGCGTCTGCCTGCCGCGCACCCCGCACCTGGTCGCGACGCTGATCGCGGTGCTGCGCGCGGGCGCCGCGTATGTCCCGCTGGACCCGGAGTACCCACGCGAGCGCCTGGAATGGGTGATCGGCGACGCGCGGGCTCCCCTCGTGGTCACCGACCGCGCGCACGAGCACCTGCTCGCCGGCGCGACGGCCGGCCTCGTGTACGTCGACGCCGAGCCGCCCACCGACGTGCGGCCGGCCCGGGCGCACACCGGTCCGGACGATCTCGCCTATGTGCTCTACACCTCCGGTTCCACCGGCCGTCCCAAGGGCGTTCGGGTGACCCACCGGGGGGTCACCGCGATGCTGCGCTGGGCGGCCGACACCTACCGGCCGGACCAGACCCGAGGGGTGCTGTTCGCCACCTCCGTGTGCTTCGACATCTCGGTCTACGAGATATTCTTCCCGCTCGCGGTCGGCGGCACGGTGATCCTGGTGGAGAACGTGCTCGCACTCGCCGACGCGCCCGCCCGGGACGAGGTCACCCTGATCAACACCGTGCCCAGCGCGATCGCCGCGCTGTTACGCGGTCCCGGACTGCCGCCCGAGGTGCGCACGATCAACCTGGTCGGCGAGGCGCTCTCGCGTCGGGTCGCGGACCAGGTGTACGCGTGCCCGCAGATCGAGCGGCTGTACAACCTGTACGGGCCGACCGAGGACACCGTGTACTCCACCTGGGCGCTGGTGGATCGCACCGATCGCGCCGAGCCGCTGATCGGCATACCGCTGCCGGGGACCACCGCGCATGTACACGACGAGCACGGCGAACTCGCCCCGCCAGGCGAACTCGGTGAGCTCTACCTCGCGGGCGAGGGCCTCGCGCAGGGCTATCACGGGCGTCCGGACCTGACCGCCGAGCGGTTCGTCACGGTGGCGGGGGAGCGCCGATACCGCACCGGCGACCTGGTCCGCCGCCGGCCCGACGGCGCGCTGGAGTATCACGGGCGAGTGGACCACCAGGTCAAGCTGCGCGGCTTCCGGATCGAACTCGGCGAGATCGAGGCCGTTCTGACCGGTCATCCGGGCGTGCAGGCCGCTGCCGTGGTGCTGCGCGAGGACGCGGCGGGACCCTACCTGGCGGCGTTCGTGCAGGGCGCCGACCGGACGCCCGAGCCCACCCCGGCCGAGCTGCGCGCGCATTGCCTGACCCGGGTTCCCACCTACATGCTGCCGGACGCGGTGACCGTGCTCGCGGACCTGCCGCTCACCCTCAACGGCAAGATCGACCGCAACGCGCTGCCCGCCGCGACGCGATCCCGGTTCCGGGACGCCGAGTTCGTCGCGCCGCGGACGCCGACCGAGACCCGGATCACCGAACTCTTTCGCGACGTGCTCGACGCCTCCCGGATCGGGGTGCACGACCCGTTCCTGGAATCGGGCGGCAACTCGCTGCTCGCCGTGGGCCTGCTGGCCCGGATCGAGCGGACCTGCGGAGTCCGGATCCCGCTCGACGCGTTCTTCGCCGGCCCCACGCCGGCCGCCGTGGCCGAGCGGGTGGACCGCGCCGAGGGCACCACCACCTCGATGGTCGAACCACCGCACCGCGAACCGCACGGACCCGCGCTGGTGGGCACTGTGCAACGCGAGTTCACCATGCACGAGTTGGTCATGCCGGGCAGCGCGCTGTACAGCGTGCCGCTGCGGATCCGGGCCACCGGTGCCCTGGACGTGGCCGCGCTGGGCCGGGCGCTGGGTGAGGTGGTACGTCGGCACGAGGTGCTGCGCACCGCGCTGGTGCACCGGGCCGGCGAACCGGTGGCCGAGATCCGCCCGCCCTACCCGGTCGAGGTGCCGGTGCTCGACCTGCCCGACACGGCCGGCGACGGGGACGGGCACGAGGAACGCCTGGACGCCCTGCTGCGCGCCGAGGCGGCCCGGCCGCTGGACCGGGCCGAGGGCCGACTGCTGCGCGCACTGGTCGTGCGGGTGCGCCCGGACCGGCACGAACTGCTGCTCACCGTGCACCACATCGCGATGGACGGCTGGTCGATCGGCCTGCTGCTGCGCGACCTGGCGCGTGCCTACCAGGGGTTGCCGCTCGCCGAACCGGCCCTGCAATACCGCGACGTGGCCGCCTGGGAGCGGCGCTACGCGGACGCCGAACACCAGGAGGCGCGGCGCTGGGCCGGCCGGCTGGAGGGCCTGGGCGTCGAACAGCACCTGCCCGGGGACCGCGACCACCCGGACCCCTTCGACCCGAGCGGAGCCCGCCTGGCGCGCCGCCTGGATCCCGAACTCATGCGCGCCGCCGAGGAGTGGGCGGCGGGCGAGGGCGCCAGTCTGTACATGACCCTGCTCGCCGCGCTCGGCACGCTCGTGCATCGCTGCACCGGCCGCACCGATCAGGCCGTACTGACTCCGTTCGCGGCCCGCCCGCTGCCCGAACTGGAGGGCGTGCTCGGTCCGTTGCTCAACACCGTGCCGCTGCGATTCCGGATCGAGGGCACCGACACCTTTCGCGAGGTGGTGCACCGGCTGCGTCCGGTGGTGCTGGACGCGCTCGACCACTGTGCGCTGCCCTATCTGGAGCAGCTCCGCTTCGCCGGCGTGTTCGGCGCGGAGACCGCGACCCCCGTGTCGCAGATCCTGCTCGCGGTCCAGAACCACCCGGGCGCGACGGTGGAACTGCCGGATCTGACCCTGGAGTTCCTGAACGAGGTGTGCAACGGCGGGGCCAAGGTCGACCTGTCGATGTTCGTCGAGTTCCCGGCTTCCGGACCGCTGTTGTCCGTGGAGTATCGCACCGGACGCTACGACCCGGCCTCGATCGAGATGATCATCGACCACCTGATGTCGGTACTGGCCGAGGCGCTGGCCGCGCCGGACCGGGCGATCGAAGAAACGATCATGCTCGACCCGGCCGAATATCGACGCCTGGTCGAGGCGGACAACCCGGCCCCGACCGCACGGCCCGAGCTGTGTCTGCCCGATCTCCTCGCGGAGCAGATCGCCCGCACCCCGCACAGGACCGCCGTCTCGGCCGACACCGGCACCCTCACCTACGCCGAACTCGACGCGGTCGCATACCGATTGGCCAATACCCTACGAGCCCACGGAGCCGAACGCGGCACCCTCGTGGCGATCGCCATGCCCCGCTCCCACCTGCTGCCCGCGGCCCTGCTGGGCGTCCTGCGCACCGGGGCCGCCTACCTGCCGATCGACACCGACCAACCGATCGCTCGCAACCGGGCGTTGCTCGACGACGCCAAGGTCACCCTGATCGTGGGGGAGCGGGTACATGCGGCGGCCACCCCGCTGCTGACCGATCCCGGCTACGAGGTGGTCCTCGTGGACGGTCCGGAGGTCGCCGCCGCCTCCTCGGCGGCGCTGCCCGGACGGGCCGAGGTCGAGGACCCGGCCTACCTGATCCACACCTCCGGCTCCACGGGTAGGCCGAAGGCGGTGGTGGTACCGCACCGGGCGATCGTGAACTTCCTGCTCTCGATGGCCGACCGGCCCGGACTCGGCGCCGCCGACACGATGGCCGCCGTCACCACGCTCACCTTCGACATCGCCGCGCTGGAACTGTGGCTGCCCCTGGTGGTCGGCGCCCGGGTCGAGATCGCCTCCCGGGAGACCGCCGGCGACGGAGGCAGGCTCGCCGAGTGGCTCGCCCGCCGCGAGGTGACGGTATGTCAGGCCACGCCGGCCACCTGGCGCATGTTGCTCGACGCGCACTGGTCCGGCCGGCCCGACCTGGTGGCGCTGTGCGGCGGCGAGGCGCTGACCGGGGACCTGGCCGGTGCCCTGCTCGACCGCTGCGCGCGGGTGTGGAACATGTACGGCCCCACCGAGACCACCGTCTGGTCCACCGTCCTGCGGGTGGATCGCGCGCATGCGGCACGGCGTGTGGTTCCGCTCGGTACGCCGATCGCCAACACCCGCGTGTACGTGCTGGACGCGGCAGGGCGGCCCGCGCCGGTCAACGCTCCCGGCGAGTTGTGCATCGCCGGCGCCGGGGTCGCACTCGGCTACCTCGGCCGGGCCGAACAGACCGCCGAGCGCTTCGTCCGTGACCCCCTGGGCCCGCCCGGCACGCTGATGTACCGGACCGGCGACATCGCCTGCCGGCGCCGCGACGGCACGCTCGAGTACCACGGCCGCGCCGACCATCAGGTCAAGCTGCGCGGCTTCCGGATCGAACTCGGGGAGATCGAGGCCGCATTGACCGCGCTCGCGGGCGTCACCGGCGCGGTCGCCACGTTGTGGCGGGGACCGGCCGGACCGACCCTGGTCGGCTACGTCGTCACCGAGACCGCGTTCGACGCCGCCGATCTGAGCGCCGCGCTCGGCGAACGGCTGCCCCGGCACCTGGTGCCCGGGGTGTTCGTCCCGCTCGACGCACTGCCGCTGACCCCGGCCGGCAAGATCGACCGGGCCGCCCTGCCCGAACCCCGACCCGGTGGCAGCGGCGCCCCGCCCGAGGGCGACTGCGAGGAGATCCTGGCCGAGATCTGGCACGAGTTGCTCGGTCCGGATCGCATCGGCCGCGACGACGGATTCCTCGCGCTTGGCGGCAATTCGCTTCTCGCGCTGCGCCTGATGGCCCTGGTGAGCGAACGCTTCGAGATCGACTTCCCGTTGCGCGTCGTCTTCGAGGCGCCGACCCTGGCTGCGATGGCCCGGCGGATCGAGGACATCCTGCTCAGCGAACTCGACCAGCCCGGTGCCCCCGCACAGCCCGATGCCTTCGGCGACCCGGGCCCGCACGGCGACCGGGTCGGCCCCGGCACCCCGATCACCTCGACCGACCTGGACGCGGGATGACCGACTCCGAAGAGATCCTGACCACCCGTCCCGAGCCCGACCCGGCGCAGGCCCGCCGCGAACTGCTCCGTCGCCGGCTGGCCAGGGCGCGCGTGGCGACACCCCGCGCCGACCTGATGCCCAGACCCGCGGACGTGCCCGCGCCGCTGTCCGCGGCGCAGCGCCGGATGTGGTTCCTCGCCCAGTACGAACCCGACGGCGCCGCCTACAACATGCCGCTCGTGCTGCGCCTGACCGGACGGCCGGACGAGGACGCGCTGGTGGCGGCGCTGACCGACGTGGTCGCCCGGCACGAGGTGCTGCGCACGGTGTATCCCAGCGTGGACGGGCACGTCTTGCCCACCGTGCACGACATCGACCAGTTCCGGGTGTCCGTGCTCGACCCGCCCGAGCCGGACGTGCCCGGGCTGCTCGCCGCCGAGGCCCGCCGCCCGTTCGACCTCGCCGGCGAACTGCCGATCCGAGCAACGCTGTTGCGTTCGTCCGAGCGGTACGTGCTGAGCGTGGTGCTGCACCACATCGCGGCCGACGCGTGGTCGGTGGGCGTGCTGTTTCGGGACCTGGCCGCCGCGTACACCGCGCGGTGTGCCGGGCATCCACCCGAACTCGCGCCGCTGCCGGTGCAGTACGCGGACGTCGCGTACCGGCAGCAGACCACGCTCGCGGCCGAGCTCGACCGGCAGTCGGCCTGGTGGCTGGCTCGACTACACGGTGCGTCCGGCACGGTGACCGTGCCGGTGGACCGCCCGCGTCCGGCCGTCGCGGACACCCGGGGCGAGCGGATCGAGGTCGCCTTCGGGGCGGAGCGCTCGCGGCGGATCCGCGCTCTGGCCGAACGCACCGGCGGCACCACGTACATGGTGCTGTTGACCGCCCTGCAGATCGTGCTGGCCCGGTACAACGGGACCACGGACGTCACGGTGGGCAGTCCGGTCGCCGGACGCACGCACAGCAGTACCGATGCCCTAATCGGCTGCTTCGTGAACACGTTGGCCATGCGTACCGACCTGTCCGGCGAGCCGACCGTGCGGGAGTTGCTGGGGCGGGTGCGGGAGCACACCCTGGCCGCCTTCGCCCGGCAGGAACTTCCGTTCGACAGGCTGATCGACGCGCTCGGCCCGGACCGGGAACTCGCCTACACGCCGCTGTTCCAGGTCCTGCTGAACGTGCACAACCAGGCGCCCGCCCGTCCCGTGCTGCCCGGTGTCGAGGTCGAGTGGTGCGACACGCACACCGGCGCCGCCAAGTTCGACCTGGCCATCGCCGTGCTCGACACCGCCCCCGGCGACGAACTGGTCGCCGACCTGGTCTGGCGCAGCGTGCTCTACGACGAGGCGACCATCCGACGGGTGTTCGGTCACCTGACCACCGTGCTGGACGCGATGAGCGCCGACCCGGACCGCTCGGTGGACGAGTTGCCGCTGCTGACGGCCGCCGAGGAGCGCCGGCTCACCGGGTGGAACGACACCGCCCGGGACTGGGACACCGAGGGTACGCTGCACGCCCTGGTCGAGGAGCAGGCCCGGCGCACCCCGGACGCACCCGCCGTGCGCGGTGTCGACGGCGAGTTGAGCTACGCCGAACTCGACGCGCGGGCGGAGGGGTTGGCACATCGGCTGCGCGGATCGGGAGTGGGCCCGGATCGGGTCGTCGGGCTGTTCGCGGAGCGTTCGGTGGCGCTGATCGTGGGCATGCTCGGCATCCTCAAGGCCGGTGGTGCCTATCTGCCGCTGGACCCGCTGTATCCGGACGAACGGATCCGGGCGCTGCTGGGCGCGGCCGACGCGGTCGCGGTGGTCACGACCGGGGAACTGCGGGCGCGCGTGGCCGGTTCGTTGCCGATCGTGGTACCCGAGGCGGGCCCTGCGGCTCCGGAGGGCAGCGGGCCGGTCACCTCGGCTGCCCCGATTGTCCCGGGCGCCTCGGCCGCCTCGGGCACGGAGGCAGGGCCCGGCAACCTCTGCTACGTGTTGTTCACGTCCGGGTCCACCGGCACCCCCAAGGCGGTGGCCGTCGAGCATCGCAATTACCGCAACTACCTGTCCGGCCTGCGCGAGCGGGTGGGTCCGGGGCGCGCGGCCGACGGGCGGCCGTGGAACTGGGCGCTGGTTTCCACCTTCGCCGCCGACCTGGGCACCACCAATGTGTTCGGCGCGCTCACCGGCGGTGGGTGTCTGCACCTGTTGACCCGGGAGCAGGCCACCGATCCGGACGCGTTCGCCCGGTATCTGCGCGCCCATCAAATCGATGCGATGAAGTTGGTGCCCAGCCACCTGGAGGGCCTGGCCGCGCTCGGCGACCGGCTCGCCGAGGTGCTTCCGCGTGAGCTGTTGATCTGTGCGGGCGAGCCGCTGCGCGCCGATCTGGTGGACCGGATCCGAGCGGCCCGACCGGAGTTGACGCTGCACAACCACTACGGGCCGACCGAGACCACGGTGTCGATGCTCGGCGCACCGGTTTCGGCCGTGCCGGCCGGCGCGGCGAGTGCGCTGCTGGGACTGCCGTTCGGCAACGTCGGCGCGCATGTGCTGGACGGGCACGGCCGCGAGTTGCCGGTGGGTGTGCCGGGCGAGTTGTACGTGACCGGGGCCGGGTTGGCCCGCGGCTACCTGGGTCGGCGGGAGCTGACCGCGGAGCGCTTCGTCGAGTGGGCCGGGCGGCGCGCGTATCGCACCGGCGACCTGGTCCGGCGGCGTCCCGATGGCCTGATCGAGTTCCTCGGCCGGGCCGATCACCAGGTCAAGATCCGCGGCTTCCGGGTCGAGATCGGCGAGGTCGAGGCCGAACTGGCCGCGCAGCCGGGTGTCCGCGAGGCGATCGTGGTGGCCCGCGGCGAAGGGGCGGCGCGCAAGCTGGTCGGCTATGTGGTCGCGGACCCGAGCGCCGAGGTGGACGGCGCCGCGATTCGGGCAGCCACCCGGGCCCGGCTGCCCGACTACATGGTGCCCTCGGCGGTGCTCGTGCTGGACGCGCTGCCGCTGACCGGTGCGGGCAAGGTGGACCGGGCGGCACTGCCGGCGCCCGAGCTCGCACCGGTCGAGACCGGCCACATGGAGCCCGACACCGCGACCGAGGCGGTGGTGGGCGCGGCGTTCGCCGAGGTGTTGGGCACGACCGGGGTCGGTGCGACCGACGACTTCTTCGCGCTGGGCGGCGACAGCTTCTCCGCCGTCCGGGCGGTTCGCACGATCGGTCGCGGCCTGTCCGTCATCGACCTGTTCCAACGGCCCACCGTGCGCGAACTCGCCGCCCTGCTCGACGAACGCGCCGGCGAACCGGATGCGGCGAAGCGTCCGCGCACGCTGCTGCACCGGCTCACCAAGGACGCCGGGCCGACCACGCTGACCCTGGTCTGTGTGCCGTACGGCGGCGGCAGTCCGATCACCTTCCAACCGCTGGCCGACGCACTGCCCGACCGACACCGGTTGTACGCGGTCGAGTTGCCCGGCCACGATCCCAGTCGGCCGGAGGAGGAACCCGAGCCGCTGGAGGAGCTGGCCGATCGGCTGACCGCGCAGATCACCGAGCGGATCAGCGGCCCGATCCTGCTCTACGGGCACTGCCTGGGCGGCGCGCTCGCGACCGCGCTGGCCGGCCGGCTGGAGGCGGCCGGTGCCGAGCTGAGCGGCGTCGCGCTGGGCGGCACCTTCCCGGCCGCACGATTGCCGGGCCGGTTCGCCGAGTGGGTGGCCAGGCGGTTGCCCGGCGACCGGCTGCTCTCCGACCGTGCCTACCTCGACTACCTGCGCGCGATGGGCGGTTTCACCGACGTCTACGACGACGCCGAACAGCGATACCTGATCCGGGCGTTGCGACACGACGTGCGGCAGGCCGAGGACTTCTACACGCGCGCCTACGGTGACGAGCGGCCGGCGCCGGTGGCCGCGCCGATCCTGTGCGTGGTGGGCGACAAGGACCGGGCGACGCTGCTGTACGAGGAACGCTACGCCGAATGGGAGCACTTCGGTCCACGGGTCGAGTTGGCGGTGATCCCGCGCGCCGGCCACTACTTCCTCAAGCACCAGGCCGTCGAACTGGCCCGGGTGTTGAGCCGTTGGTCGGCGGGTCCCACACCGGCGGCCGAGCGGCCGAGCGCGCGGCCGGCCTCGGCACGGCCGAACCTGGCCACCTTCGCGAAGGTGGCGGGCGGACAGTTCGTGTCGATGATCGGCACCGCGCTGTCCACGTTCGCGCTCGGGGTGTGGGTCTATCTGCAGACGGGTTCGGCCTTCGACTTCGCGATGATCTCGGTCGCCGCGGTGCTGCCCGCGGTGTTGTTGCTGCCGATCGCGGGCGCGGTCGCGGACCGGGTGGACCGGCGGCGGATCATGATCGTCACCGATACCGTGGCCGCGGCCGGGATGCTTTCGTTGGGTGTGTTGTTGTGGACCGATCAGCTGCACCTGTGGCATGTGTACGTGGTGGCGTGCGTCGGGTCGATCTGCAACGCGTTCCAACGACCCGCCTACATCGCGGCGATCGCCCAACTGGTGCCCAAGCGCTATCTGGGTCAGGCCAACGGACTGGCCCAACTGGGCACCGGGTCCGGTGACATGCTCGCCGCGCTGGCCGGCGGCGTGCTGGTGGCGGCGGTCGGGTTGCACGGTGTGGTGCTGTTCGACATGGCCACGTTCCTGATCGGGGTGACCGTTCTGCTGCGGGTGCGCTTCCCGGACGCCCTGTTCGAAAAGCGCGAGGAGCCGCTGCTGCGCGAAGTGGTCACCGGGTGGCGGTACATCGTGCGCCGGCGCGGACTGGTGGCGATGGTGGTCTTCTTCGTGGTGTTCAACTACCTCTTCGCGGTGGCCACCGTGCTGGTCACGCCGATGGTGTTGGCCGACGGCTCGGCGGTGACGCTGGGCGTGGTCACCGCGTTCGGCGGGGTGGGCGCGGTGCTGGGCGCGCTGGTGATGGCGCTGTGGGGCGGGACCGCCCGGCGGGCCACCGGCATGATCGGCTTCACCTCGGTGGTCGGCCTGGCCGCGGTGTTCGCGGGCAGTCGGCCCGAACCGGTGTTCGTCGCGCTCGGGTTGTTCGTGTTGTGGGCGGCACTGATGATCCTGAACTCGCACTGGATGGCCCTGATCCAGACCAAGGTCGGGATGGAGTTGCAGGGTCGGGTGCTGGCCACCAATCAGATGTTGGCGATGTCGATGATGCCGCTGGGCTTCGTGACCGCCGGCCCGCTCGCGGACCGGGTCTTCGAGCCGCTGCTGCGCTCCGACGGCGCGCTCGCCGGTTCGGTGGGCGTGGTGCTGGGCACCGGACCCGGCCGCGGCACCGGCCTGTTGCTGGTCCTGGTCGGTCTGGCGCTGGGCGTGTGGGGCCTGCTGGGATTGTGGTACCGGCCGCTGAGTCGGATGGAGGACGCGTTGCCGGACGCGATCCCGGACGTGGAGATCGGCGACAAGGACACGATCCAGGCGGAGGCGGACCGGCGGTTGGCCCGCGTGGGGGAGACGGGCCTGCCGGTGTCCTGATGGACCGCGTGCGCGATGTGGGGGTGGCGGGCGGGCCCGCCACCCCCACACCGGGCGCGGCCGGCCCGCTCGGGGCCCTACCCCGTGCGCGGGTGCGGCGGCGAGGCCGCCAGCGGCAGCAGGATCTCGTCGATCAGGCGGGTCAACAGGGGTGGGTCGACCGGGCGTTCGGCGAAGACCGTCTGATAGAAGGCCATCGAGGGCAGCACCAGCGCGAGCAGGTCCAGGTCCCGATCCGGGTGCACCTCGCCGCGCTCGCGGCCGCGGGCCAACAGCGGTTGCAGGAGGCGCTGCCACTCGGTGAGAAAGCGCTCGCGCACGATCTCGGCCAACTCCGGATTGCCGGGCAGGATCGGCAGCAGGGCCACCACCGCGCGGGCGTGCGACTCGTCGATGTGCTCGGCGGCGCCGGCCAGCATCGTGATCAGGTCGCCGCGCAGGCTGCCGGTGTCGGGCACGGCCTCGGTCGAATCGGCGCCGGCGCACAGCGCGGCCTCCGCGATCAGCGCCTCCTTGGAGGGCCAGCGTCGGTACAGCGTGGCCTTGCCGGCGCGGGCGCGGGTGGCCACGGCGTCCATGGTCAGCCGGTCGTAGCCGATCTCGATGAGCACATCCAGCGCCGCGCGCATGATCTGCGCGTCCCGATGAGCGTCCCGCGGTCGACCACCGCGTCCGGCCGGCGCGGCGGCGGGGCGGCGCAGGGCGTCGACGGCGGCCGAAGTCTTGTCGACCTCGGTGTCCGGCATGGCTGCCTCCTCGTACTCGTCGTCCTGCTCATCGTGTGCGCTCCCGGCGGAGGCGGTCCGCGGACCGGCGGATGTAGCCAGAATCCCACCTCGCGGCCGCGGCGGAGAGGGGTGCCCCGACTCACCACTTATGGAACACTTGAGTTCCGGAACTGAATCGTTCTACGGTGGAGTGACTCGACACCCGGGGCTGCTTCGGGAGCGCCCGATCACGATGCCCCATGCCAGCGAGAGGCCACCGCCATGAGTACACCCACGTCCGCCGCGCAGACCATCCGACCCGGCCTGTGGAGCGCCGACCCGCAGCGCAGCCGGGCCGCCTGCACGGTGAAGAACTTCCTGGTCCTGTCGGTGACCGGGGCGTTCCCGATCCACGAGGCGACAGTGTCGGTGGGCCCCGACGGCGGCCCGGTCGAGGTCCGGGCGCGACTGGACGCGACCGGCTTCGAGACCGGCAACGCCAAGCGTGACGCACACGTGCGCAACCCCGACTTCCTCGACGCCGACCGGCACCCGGACGTGCTGTTCGCGAGCACGGAGGTGGTCCGCGAGGGCGACGCGTGGCTGATCCGGGGCCTGCTCACGATCAAGGAGCGAGCCACGCCGATCACCCTGACCACCCGCACGGTGCGGGTCGCCGAGGGCATCGCGACGGTGTGGGCGACGGGAGTGGTCGATCGGTACGAGGCGGGTCTGACGTACGGCAACAACTTCGGGGTGAGTCGGCTGGCCACACTCGACCTGCGCGTCGAACTCGCGCACGGTTGAGCCCGCGGCGCGGGTGGGCCGGTCCGCGTCCGGTGTCCGCGAACGCCGGACGGGCCGGATGCGCGTGCCGCGTGTGGGCGGGTCGCGGTGCGGAGTCGGCCGCCCTTCGGCAGACCCGGTCGCCTCCGTGCGTGGGACGGTCCCGCGGACCGTCCCACGTACGGGTTCAGGACCGCGGGCCCGGGCTCACCTCCAGGGTCGTGGTCAGCGGCAGGTCGGCGCTGGAGGCGCCCACGCGCAGGGTGTAGCCGCCGGGTTCGGTTTCGCGGCGACCGGTTTGCGCGGACCAGTGCTCGAATGCGCGGGCCGGGATCGCAAGGTCGACGGTGACCTCGGCGCCGGCGGGTGCGGTCGCCCACGCGTAGCCGGCCAGCCACAGCGCGGGCCGCTCCACGGCGCCGTCGGCGCGGCTCAGGTACGCCTGGAGCAGGTGTCGGCCCGGACGCGGCCCGGTGTTGCGGATCCTCACCCGGGCCACGAAGTCGGCGCCGGACGCGACCGTCTCGATCCCGACGTGCTCCCACGTGGTCCATCCCAGACCGTGGCCGAACGGGTAGGCAGGCGTCGCGCCCGCCCGGCCCCAGCCGCGATAGCCGATGTGGATGCCCTCGGCGTAGTCGAGCCGGCCCGCGATCGGCGTGGTGGACAACACCGCCGGATCGTCCTCGCGCTCGGGCCAGGTCATCGGCAACCGGCCGGCCGGCTCGCTGCGCCCGAGCAGTACGTCCGCCAGCGCCGCGCCGAACTCCTGGCCGGGAAACCACGAGACCAGGATCGCCGCCACGTCCGCCCGCCACGGCAGCAGCACGGGCGATCCGCTGTTGACCACCACCACCGTGTTCGGGTTGACCGCCGCGACCCGGCGGACCAACTCGTCCTGCCGACCCGGCAGCGACAGGTGCGTGCGGTCGCGGCCCTCGCTGTCGCTCTCCTCGGTGCTGCCCACCACGACCACGGCGACCTCGGCGTCCGCCGCGACCGCGACGGCGTGCGCGAGCTCCGCGTCCTCGTGCACCGGCGGCGGATCGACGCCCAGCACGAACCCGGTCCCCGGACGCTCCGCCGCGAACTCGTGGCGCAGGTGCAGCTCGACCTCCCGGCCGGCCGTCAGGTCCAGTTCGGCCCACCGCTCGGGCGGGGTGAGGATGCCGCCGAGCGGGTCCTCGGTCACCAGGTCGTCGTCCACGAGCGGGACACCGTCCGCGAGCAGCCGGAAGCGACCCACGCCGGCCACTCCGATCCGGTGCGGTCCGTCCGCGCGGACCCGGAGTACGCCGATCGCCTCGATCGCGACGGCCCGCGCGACGATCGGATCGTCGAGCCACAACAGCCGCCCTCCGCCCCGCGGTTCCTCGTGCAGCACCTCGTCGCCCGGGCCGATGAAGCGCACCCACAGGCCGGGTTCGCCGGTCTTCGGATCGTGCACGTCGGCGCCGGTGACCGCGGGCAGCCGGTGCCGGATGCGCGCGCCGACGGCGTGGGTGACCGTCACATCGGGGCCCAGCGCCGCACGTAGCCCGGCGAGCGGACTGATCGCGTACGGCGGAATGACCGTCGCGCTGCCGCCGCCCTGGATTCGCGCGACGTCGGCGTTGGGGCCGAGCACCGCGACCCGGCGGAGCGTGTCGGGCGCCAAGGGCAGCGCCGTCCCGGTGTCGCGCAGCAGCACCATGCCCGCCGCGGCCGCCTCGCGCAGCAGGGCGGCGGGATCCGGGTTCGAAAGCGCCGGGGCCGGTGGCACGATCGCGGTGAGCGCGCCGACCCGGGCCGCGAGCAGCAGCAGCCGGCGCACCTTGCGGTCCACCGCCTCCGGTGCGACCAGGCCCGCGCGCACCGCGGCCACCAGGGCCGCGCCCCAGGGTCGATCCGGCCCCGGACCGGGCATCGCCAGGTCCAGTTCGGCACGCCCGGCGCCCTCGGTGGAGCGGGTCGCGAACCAGTCCGAGACGACCAATCCGTCGAAGCCCCACTCGGTGCGCAACGGCGTGTTCAGCAGCGGATTTTCCGTCATCGTGACGCCGTCCACGCTGTTGTACGCGGCCATCAGCGCCCAGACGCCGCCCGCGCGCACGATCTCCTCGAACGGGGCGAGGTGGATCTCGTGCAGCGCGCGTTCGGACATCCGCACGTCGACCGAGTACCGCTCGGTCTCCGAGTCGTTGGCGGCGAAGTGCTTGACGGTGGCCGCCACGCCGCCGGCCTGGATGCCGCGCACCAACGCCGCGCCGATTCGGCCGGACAGGAGCGGCTCCTCCGAGTAGCACTCGAAGTGTCGGCCGGCGTACGGGCTGCGCTGGAGGTTGACGGTCGGGCCGAGCACGACGTCCACGTGCTTGCGGCGCGCCTCGACGGCGAGCAGGCCGCCGAGTCGCTCGACCAAATTCTCGTCCCAGGACGCGGCGAGCGTGGTCGGGCAGGGCAGCGACGCGGACGGCTCGCGCTCGTCGAAGCGCTCGCCCCGCACGCCCGCCGGACCGTCGCACAACACCATCTCGCGCAGTCCGATGGCGGGTTCGGCAGCGGTCCGCCAAAATCCGGACCCGGTGAGCAGGCGGACCTTGGCTTCGAGATCGAGTCGGGCCAGGGCCGCCTCGATGTGTTCGTGGATGCGGGCGTCCGGCGCCCTGGGGCTGTCTGTGGAGGTGGGCGTGGGAGTGGTTTCGAGCGGCTCGAAGGCGCCGGACGCCTCTTCGGCCGAGGACGGGGGAAGGGTGCGGTCATCATGACCGTTGGCCTGCGACACGCGGGGCACACTACATTCAATACATTCCAGGTGGAATGCTTTCACGAGGGGAGCCGGACGGATGTCGGATCGCACGGGGGCACGGGGCCCGTACGCGCGAGGTGTCGCGCGGCGGCAGGAGATCGTGCACGCGGCGTTGGAGGTGTTCGCCACGCGCGGGTACGACGCGGTCTCGTTGCGCGAGATCGCCGCCCAGGTGGGCCTGTCGCATACCGGCCTGCGGCACCACTTCGCGTCGAAGGAGGACCTGCTCACCGCGGTGCTGCGCTACAAGGACGAGCTGACGCTGACCCCGGACGAGCCGGTGGACGTCTGCGGCATCGCCTGGGTGCGGGCCAGCCGGGACGTGGTCGCGCTCAACGCCCGGCAGCCGCTGCTGATCCGGCTGTTCGCGACGTTGTCCGTGCAGGCCACCGATCCCGCGCATCCGGCCCACGCGTACTTCGTCGAGCGCTACCGGATCGCGCGCGAGATCGCCGCCGGGCACCTCGCGCAGGCCCGGGACGACGGCGACATCGCCGCCGACGTGGACGCCGAGCACTGCGCCGAGCTGATGCTGGCCGCGATGGACGGCCTTCAGGTGCAGTGGCTGCTCGAACCCGACCGGGTGGACATGGTGGCCGCCTACGGACAGTTCCTGGACCGCTTCCTGGCCGTGCTCGCCGTTCCACTGTCCGAGGACGGTGGAACGGCGAAGCGGTGACCGGGAGGTGAGCCCGGGTCAGCGCGGCCGGCGGATGTCGTGCCGGCCGGCGGGGTAGGACCGGCCGGCGTGCACGAACGGCACCGGGCTGCGCACGCTCAACAGCGTCGGTGTCACCGCCACCTCGATCGGTCCCGCCGGGCACGGCACCGCGCCCGACGCCCGGGTCAGCCGGCCGAGCGCGGGTTCGATCCGGGCCACCGCGAAGCCGGGTTCGGCCGGCTCTACGCCCAGCACGCGTGTCATCAGGTCGCGAGTGGGCGTGGAGGACCAGCCGTGGCTGATCGTGCCGCCGTACCAGGTCTCGCTCCACGAGGTGTCGCTGCGCGCGAGCAGGGCCACCCAGTCCAGGCACAGGCCGGCGATCAGGTCGGCCCGGCCCGCCTGCGCCAGCGCGTCGTGCACCACATAGCGGAAGAACGGCTGGGCGCGTACCACCCGACGGCCGGTGTCCCACCACGGCTTCGGCGGCCCGGCCCGCAGGTGCGCGCCGCCGACCTCGGTGTCCGAGCCGGGTTCGGCGGGGCCGTCCGGAGCGCTGAAGGCGGCGTGCACGAGGTCCTCCTCGGCGGTGAGCACGGCGACCAGCCGCTCGATCCGCTCGGCTGGGACCAGGCCGCCCACGATCGCTGCCGCCTGGCCGTGCTGGGACGCCATCGGGCGGCGTTCACCGTTCGCGAACGAGTCCGCGTAGCGCTCCCGCTCCGGATCCCACAGCCGCTCGAAGCCGATGACGAGCCGGGCATGCGTGGTGCGCGCCCACTGCGCCCGACCGCGATCGCCCAGCCAGTCCGCCAGTTCGGCGAACTCCAGCAGTGCCCGGCCCCACAGGCCGCACAGCGCCGCCGAGACGCCCTCGGTGTGCACGGCCGACCAGTCGATGATCACCCAGCCGAACACGTCGGTGGGCACGCCGGTGTCGTCCAGGAACGGCACGAACCAGCGCAGCACCCGCTCGGCCACCGGGAGCAGTTCGGCGATCTCCTCCCGATCGCCGACATAGCGGTACAGGTTCCACACCGAGTGCACCCAGTGCAGCGCCCAGTCCGGAATCACCGTGAAGTCGGCCCACTCGGCGTCCCCGGCCACCGCCATCGGCAACATCCCGTCCGAGCGTGGCGACGCGGCCAGCCGGGGATGCCAACGGGCCAGCCGCCAGTCGGAGTTGGTGGTCAGGTCGACCAACTGGTGCACCACCGCGTCGCCGGTCCAGGCCCGCTGCTCGCGGGTTGGGCAGTCGACGTAGGCATCCGCCGAACACAGCGTCACGGTGCGGCGTCCGACCCGCCAGATGTCTTCCAGGCGCGGATCCGAGCAGGCGAACCACGCGTCGCCGGTGACCGGATAGGTGCGTTCGCGGACCGCCACGCGGTGCACGGTGACGCCGTCCGGGGCCTCGACCAGGACACCGCGCAGGCCGTAGGAGTCGAACGATTCCAGCTCGCGACGGGTGCCGTCGAGGGTCACCGCCAAGCTCGCGTCGTGCTCGCCGGGAGCGGGGCGTGCGCTCGGGTCGACGAACTCGGCGGTGTGCACGACGACCTGGGCGCCGGCCGGGCCGTGGGCGTCGACGACCAGGGTGCCGGAGAGCACCTGCTCCGCCGAGTACGCGCCGGCCGAACTCGGGGTCAGGATCGTCTCGTGCGGTCGCGGCCAGCTGATCGGCCGGCCGCCGAACGGGCCGCCCGGGTAGCTGGGCGGCTCGGGCCGACCCGGCTCGCCGGTGGTCATCGCGCGCCGCAGTACCGCCGCCGGCCAACCGGGATCGTGGTCGGGATGTTGCCAATTCGCGGGCAGCGCACGGGCGTCGAGCAACTCGCGGCCGCGCCCGGAGACGGTGCCGCCGCCGGGGGTCGCGGTCCACCCGTCCAGGACCCGGGCCTGCCAGCGCTCGTCGGTGACGAACCACGCATCCGGGCCGAGCCGGGCCTCCAGCACGAACGCGCCGTGCACCAGGTCGTTGCCGAACGGCGACGGTGGCAACCACCACGGATTCGGCCCGTCGTAGACCCAGGCGAGCGCGGTCACGACGTTGGCGCCCGGCCGCAGGTGGGCGGCCAGATCGAGATCGTCGTACGGCCGGACGCGCGGATTCGCGCGCACCGGCCCGCGCGCCACCTCGACCCCGTTCACGGCCAGCGTGTACCCGGACAACGCGACCACGCGTGTGGGCACCCGCTCGGGCACTCGGTCCAGGTCGAGAACGGCCCGCAACGCGACGGCATGCCGCCCCTGCGGACGCCCACCCTCCGGTTCGGCCCAGATCCACCGGGCCCGCCACCGTCCGGGCGGAAAGTCGGTACTGACGATCACGCGATCGTTCCTTCGTGTCGGAGAAAACAAGCAGAACCGAGCCCGATTTCCGAGGGCCCGTGGAGGCGATCAAACCGGGAGGCGAACTGCCCGGGGGAGCGGGCCGGGGGTGGCCACGCGGGGGGTTTGTGCGAGTCGGGAGAGAGCGATTGTGGGTGGGCGAGCCGGCGGGTTGGGCGACTCGGGAGGTCGAACGATCCGGCGGGTTGAGTGATCCGGTGCACCAAGTGCTTCGGGATGCCGAACAATGCACCGAAGTCATGCGAAATCCAGCCCGGCCGGCGGTTGGGGCCACCTCGGCCGAAGGCCGGGGCCCCTCAGCCGGTCCGGCGTTCGAGGACAGAGCCGGCCCGGCGCCCGAGGGGCGAAGCCGCCGTCGACCCGGTCAGCGGGCCAGGTGCCCGCGGACCGCAGCCAACCAGGCATCCGGCCGCTCCGTCTGCGGGCTGTGCCTGGCCCCCGCGACGACTCGTAGCTCCGCCCCCCGAATGCCCGCGGCAAACTGCTCGGCCGCGCCCCGGAGCCGCCGGTCGTGTTCGCCGACGACGACGGTGACCGGGCAGGAGAGCTCGGCCAGTCGGCCGACCAATGACGGGTACGCGCCCAGCGCCCGAGCGCAGCCGACGAACGCGGCCGGGTCCATCCCGGTGATCGCGCGGGTCTGCCGCTCGCGGCGGGCCAGGTCCTCGGGCGTGGCGTCGGCCGGCGTGCGGGTGAACGGCTTGAGCGCGGTCAGCAGCGGGGCCAGGCCGAACCTGCCCACCACCGCGTTCATGCCCGCGCTGAGCACCCGCAGCAGCGGCGTGGAGGTGGGTTCGGCCGCGGTGTCCATCAGCACGAGCGAGCGCACCCGGTCCGGGTGGGCCAGCGTGTACCGCAGCGCCAGGACGCCGCCCATCGAGTGGCCGAGCAGATCGATCGGCTCGGGCAGCATGCGCTCGACGAATCCCTCCAGATCGGCCGAGAGGTGGTCGAACGTGTAGGCGGATCGGTCCGCGAACTTGGTGCTGTCCCCGTGCCCGCGATGGTCGTACGCGAGGACCCGTCGATCCCGCGCCAGGAGCGGCGCGACGCCGTCCCAGTCGGCCAGGCTGCCGGCGAATCCGTGCAGCAGGAGCAGCGGCGCGGTGCCCGGATCGGGCTCGACCGCGGGCAGGTCGCAATAGCGCAGGTCCGCCCCGGAGAACGGTGGTCGAGGGGCGTCGGGGTGGTGCGATTCGGCCTCGCCGTGTGTACCGCCGGCGAGGAGTCGGGATGATGCCGTCCACGAAAGCCTTCCATCTGGCATGTATTCGATGTTAGCGTCCCGCCGTCGTGATGTGACAACCAAATCCCCCCGGATCCGCCGGGACCAGGGCCACCCGGCCGCCATTCCCACCACGGATCCGCCATCGCCCGTCGGCGCTCTCGGTGCTGCTCACCGCGGTCGCGCCGATCCCGCGCCCGCCGACTCCACTCGCCGATTCCACCGCCGACCCATCCGCCGACCGCACTCGTCGGCTCCACCGTCGACCGCACCCGTCGACGGCACCCGACTCGTCGACCCGGCCGGCGCTCCGCCGCCGGCCCGCACCGCTCCACCGCTGCTCGACTCGCTGGTCCAGCCCGGATCCGCGACCGAACCACCCGTGATCCACTGTTTCGTTCGAAGGACAGGTGAGCCCTCATGTTGCTCCGAGGAGACGGACCCGCTCCGGCGCGACGTATCGCAGTAGGCGTCCTGCTCGCCGCCTTCGGCCTGACCGCTTCGGTCGGCTGCTCGGTCGAGAAGAAGTCGGACGACAAGAAGCCCGCCGGCCCGGCCGCGGCCCCGAGCGGTCCCGCCCGCGGCGTCACCGACACCACTGTCAAGCTCGGCGTCGCCGCCACCGACCCGGCCCAGCTCAAGGCATTCGGCGTGCCGAGCGAGGGCCCGGCGAGCAAGGACATGTACGCCGCCTGGATCGCCGCGCAGAACAAACGCGGCGGTGTCCAGGGCCGCACCATCGAACTCGCCTTCCGCCCGTTCCTGCCCACCGGCCCGGCCGAGGCGCAGGCCGCGTGCGTGGAACTGAGCGAGGACAAGAAGGTGTTCCTGGCGATCGGCATCCTCACCGGGGACACCCCGCTGTGCTTCACCGAGACGCACGGCACGCCGTACCTGGGCCAATGGGGCCAGTCCGCCGAGCGCGACCGCCGTTCCAAGGCGCCGTTCGTCGCGCTGGAGATGGCCGACGACCGGCAGCGGGCCGCCGCGGTCAAGGCGCTGCTCGACCAGAAGCTGCTCCAGGGCAAGAAGGTCGCGCTCTACTGGGAGGCTCAGGACGCGGCGGTCACCAAGAACACCGTCAAGCCGCTCCTGGACGCGGCCGGCGTCGACGTGGTCGTGCAGACCCCGCTCGACGACTACGGCACCGACCAGGCCGCCGGTGACCAGGCGTTGGACACGCTGGTCCAGAAGATGCGCTCGGCGGGCGCCGACACGATCCTCAACACCTCCAACTTCTCCAACCTGATGATCGCGCTGCAACGGGCGAACTGGCTGCCCGAGCAGGTGTACGCGACCTCGGCCCAGGCACTGAGTCCGGCCGTGGTCAAGACCACCGGGATCAAGCCGGCGACGATGCAGCGGGTGACGGTGGCCGCGCCGTACATTCCGACCAAGGCGGAATTGCTCGCCGATCCGGCCGTGACGGCGTGCGTGGACGAGTACAACGCGGGCGGCGTCGGCGAGCGCTTCGACGCGGCGGCGGCGAGCCGGGAGAGCCTGAGCGCGGTGGCCAACTCCTGCGCCGCGTTCCGGCTGTTCGTCCAGGCCGCCGATGCCGCCGGCCGCGACCTCACCGCCGCCTCCTGGCAGCGCGGGGCCGAGTCGCTGACCAAGCTCGCGCTGCCCGGCATGCCGCTCGCCTCGCTCACCCCCGGCAAGCACAGCGCCGGCGACGCGGTGGGCGTGTACCGCTGGGACCCGACCCAGAACCAGATGCTCCCGGCGGGGCCGCCGATCTCCGCCACGAAGTGACGGCACGCGAACCACGAGAAAGGCCGATCACATATGGACGGCGGCACCGCCGCACCCCAGCGGGACGACACCGCGGGCGAGCCCGGAAACCTGGCAGACCTCGCCGGTGCGGTCCTGGACGAATCACCGCGGGCCGCCGGGCGCGGATCGCCCGGCGGCCGGAAGTCGCCGCCGAGCCCCCACGACCCCGCCGTCGACACCACCGTCCCCGGTGTCGGTGACGGCCCCGGCCGGACGGGCGGGAAGCCGGCCGCCGAGCAACTGACCCTGCGTCAAGGTCTGCGTCGCGGCGGCACGTCCGTGTTCACGGTGCTGCTGATCCTGACCGCGCTCGACGAACTCGAAGGCGCCGCGCTCGCGGTGCTCGCCCCCGACATCCGGGACAGCCTGGGCGTGGGCAACGGCACCATCGTCTTCCTCGGCGTCGCCGCGGGCGCGTTCACCGTGCTCGGCGCGGTGCCGATGGGCTGGATCGCGGACCGCTTCCGGCGCGGTCCGGTGATCGGCGTCTCCACCGCGTTCTTCGCCATGATGGTGTTCCTGTCCGGCTTCGCCACGAACGCGTTCATGTTCTTCTGGACCCGGTTCGGCGCGGGCGTGGCCAAGTCCAACAGCGGTCCCGTGCAGGGATCGTTGTTGGCCGACACCTACCCGATCGGGATCCGCGGCCGACTCGGCGCCTCGATCGGCGTGTCCGGCCGGCTCTGCGCGGTGCTCAGTCCGTTGGTGGTCGGCGGCATCGCCGCGGCGGTCGGCGGACCCGACGGCTGGCGCTGGGCGTACTACCTGCTCGGCCTGCCGGTCGTGGTCTTCGCCGCGTTCGCGTTCTTCCTGCCCGAACCCCCGCGCGGGCAATGGGAGAAGGCCGACGTGCTCGGCGAGGTGATCGAGGACGAGAACCCGCCGCCGATCTCGATCGAGGCGGCCTTCGCCCGGCTGGGCCGGATCCGCACCCTCAAGACGGTGATCCTCGCCTTCGCCGCGATGGGCTTCGGCCTGTTCACCACACCCGTACTGGGCAACCTGTTCCTGGAACAGGAGTACGGCCTGGACGCGTTCGACCGGGGCCTGGTCGGCACCGCCGGCGGCATCGGCGGGCTGCTCGTGCTGCCGTTCATCGGCCGCTACTACGACCGCCGCTTCCGCGAGGACCCGGCACAGGCGCTGCGCCTGATCGGGTTGTTGATCGTGCCCTCGGCGCTGTTCGCGCCGCTGCAGTACTTCTCGCCCAACCCGGTGCTCTACACGGTCTTCGGCGTGCCGCAGATCGTGCTGCTGTCCTGCGCGTTCGCGCTGATGGGTCCGCTGATGCAGACGATCGTGCCGTATCGGCTGCGCGGCCTGGGCACCGCGATGGCGTCCATCTACGTGTTCTTCATCGGCGCCACCGGCGGCGGCCTGGTCTCCGCGCCGCTGATCGACAGCTTCGGCCCGCGCACCGCGGTGCTGATCACCCTGGTCCCGGCCACCGTGATCGGCGGGTTGCTGATCATGCGCGGTGCCGGCTACGTGCGTGACGACCTCGCGCTGATCGTGGCCGAACTGCACGAGGAACACCAGGAATACGAGCGCCGGCAGGCCCGACCGGACCAGGTCCCGGTGCTCCAGCTCAACCACGTGGACTTCTCCTACGGCCGGGTCCAGGTCCTGTTCGACGTCGGCTTCGAGGTCCGGCGCGGCGAGGTACTGGCCCTGCTCGGTACCAACGGCGCGGGCAAGTCGACCATCCTGCGGGCGATCGCGGGCCTGGCCACGCCCGAGCGTGGGGTGATCCGACTGGGCGGGCGCACGGTCACCTTCGTCGCCCCCGAGCAGCGGATCCGGCTGGGCATCGTGTCGTTGGCGGGTGGCGCGGGCGTGTTCCCCGGGATGAGCGTGCGGGAGAACCTGGAGATGGGCGCGTACATCCACCGCGGCGATCCCGAGCAGGTGCGGACCCGGATCGAGCGTTCGCTGGGACTGTTCCCGCAGTTGGTCGAGCGAGCCGACGAGCCGGCCTCGGCACTGTCCGGCGGCCAGCAGCAGATGTTGGCGCTGGCCATGGCACTGTTGCACGACCCCGAGGTGCTGCTGATCGACGAGCTGTCGCTCGGCCTGGCGCCGGCGATGGTGGCCGAACTGCTCGCGGTGATCGAGCGGCTGAAGGCCGAGGGTCTCGCGATGATCGTGGTCGAGCAGTCGCTGAACGTGGCGATGTCGATCGCCGATCGGGCGATCTTCCTGGAGAAGGGTCGGATCCGGTTCGAGGGGGCGGCGGCCGACCTGGCCGAACGCGACTTCGTCCGGGCGGTGTTCCTGGGCGGCGACGCGGAGGCGGGGGATTCGGCGGTTCCCGCCGATCCCGCCGGCTTCTTCGATCCGGCCGATCCCGCCGGTTCCGTCGATCCCGCCGGAACCGGGGGAAAGGGTGCCGACCGTGGCTGACCTGATGACTCGCCAGATCGCCTTCGACGGCCTGGTCAACGGCCTGGCGATCGGCCTGATCGCACTGGGCATTGTGCTGGTGTACCGCTCCAGCCGGGTGATCAACTTCGCGGTCGGCAACCTCGGCGTGATCGGCGCGGCACTGCTGCCGCTCGCGGTGATCAACTACGGTGTGCCGTTCTGGGCCGCCCTGATCGGCGCCCTCCTGGTCGGCACGCTCGCCGGCACCATCGTCGAACTCGCGGTGATCCGCCGCTTGTTCGACTCGGCCCGGGTGACCGTACTGATCGCCACCATCGGCGTCGCGCAGGCCTGCGTGGCGGCGGTGCGCGCGCTGCCCGACGTGGACGGTGCGGTCCGCGCGAGCTACCCGGTGGCGATCACCTCGCAATGGGAGATCGCCGGAGTCCGGGTGACCGGCGCGCAGGTCTGCGTCCTGGTGGTGGTTCCGGTCGTGGCCGGCGCACTGACCTGGTTCCTCGGCCGGACCACCCAGGGCCGCGCGGTCACCGCGTCCGCCGAGAATCCCAACCTGGCCCGCACGGTCGGGATCAGCCCCAAAATCGTGTCCACCGTGGTCTGGACCCTGGCCGGCCTGCTCTCGACCCTCGCGATGATCCTGATCGCCGGCCAGTCCGGCCGAGTCGCCGCCACCGCCGACCTGGGCCCCAACACCATGGTCCGGGCGATGGCCGCCGCGGTCATCGCGGGCCTGACCTCGTTCCGCTGGTCGATGCTGGCCGGCGTCCTGATCGGGGTGCTCCAGGCGGCCGTTCGGTTCAACTTCGTCGAACAGACCGGCCTGGTCGACTTCCTGCTGCTGGGCGCGGTGGTCACCGCGGTGTGGGTCCGCGCCCGGCGCGACGCCCGCACCGACGGTCGCAGCGACGCGCGCGCTTTCGCGACCGGCCCGCGCCCGGCGCCGATTCCGGAACGGCTGCGCGGCATCTGGTGGATCCGGCACCTGAACCGACTCGCCCTGGTCGTACCGCTCCTGATCGCCGTACTGCTGCCGCTCGTGGTCACCCAGGCATCCCGGCACCTGCTCTACGGCACGATCCTGGCCTTCGCGATCTGCGCCTGCTCGCTCACCGTGCTCACCGGTTGGGCAGGGCAACTCTCGCTCGGCCAGATGGCGTTCGCCGGTCTGGGGGCGCTGACCACGGCCGCGCTCACCCGGGGTGTCTCGATCGACATCGGCGCGGACCGCACGATCGCCTTCCAGGCCCTGCCGTTCGCGCTCTCCGCGCTGCTCGCCGCGCTGGTCACGGCCGCGATGGCGGCGATCGTCGGCGCCGGCGCACTGCGAGTGGACGGCATGCTGCTCGCTGTCAGCACCTTCGCGCTCGGCGTCGCCGCGGCCGGCTACCTCTACCGGCGGCCGTTCCTCACCGACGGCAACGCGTCCTCGGTACCGCTGCCCAGAGGTGACCTGTTCGGCCTGGATCTGTCCGACGAACGCAACTACTACTACGTGCTGTTGGGCGTGCTGATCGTGGTCCTGGCGCTGATCGCCCGGCTGCGTGCGCACGGCACCGGGCGGCGCACCATCGCGGTGCGCGACAACCCGGAGGCGGCTGCCGCCTGTACCGTCGCGCCGCTGCGTACCAAGGTCACCGCGTTCGCGCTGTCCGGGGCGATCGCCGGATTCGGCGGCGCGCTGCTCGCGGGCAGCGTGCAGAGCGTGCCGCTGACCGAACGGTTCTTCCAGGTCTCGGATTCGCTGACCCTGGTGGCGATCGTGGTGATCGGCGGCCTCGGCTCCACCGTCGGCCCGGTGGTCGGGTCGGTGTGGGTGATCGGACTGCCCGCGTTCTTCCCCGGCAACTCGCTCGTGCCGATCTTCGCCTCGAGCATCGGATTGCTGGTACTGCTCCTGTACTTCCCGGGTGGACTGACCCAGATCGGGAATGCGGCACGCACGGCACTGCTGCGCTGGGCCGAAGGGCGTCTGCCGGTGGAACCCGCGCCGTCGACGCCTACGCCGAAACCGGAACGGCCCCTGCGGGTTCGCGAGCGGACCGAGACGCCGGGCACCCCGACCGACGCTCCGGTACTGGTCACCCGCGACGTGTCCGTGCGCTACGGCGGCAACACCGCCGTGGACTCGGTGTCGATCCAGCTGCGCCCCGGCGAGATCCTCGGTCTGATCGGCACCAACGGCGCCGGCAAGTCCACGCTGCTCAACGCGATCGGCGGATTCGCGCCGGCCACCGGAACGATCGAACTGCTCGGCCGGGACGTCGCACGCCTGGCGCCGGCCCGGCGGGCCGCGCTCGGCCTCGGGCGCACCTTCCAGGCGGCCCGGCTGTTCCCGGAACTCACGGTGCGGGAGACGGTGTTGGTCGCGCTGGAAGCGCGCCGCCGCTCCGGCCTGCTGTCGACCGCACTGCTCCTGCCCGCCGCCACCCGCGCCGAACGACACCGACGAACCGAGGCCGCCGACCTGATCGACCTGGTCGGCCTGGGCCGCTACGCGGATTCGCCGGTGGCGCAACTGTCCACCGGCACCCGGCGGATCGTCGAACTGGCCAACCTGATCGCGCTGGACGCACGGGTGTTGTGCCTGGACGAGCCGACCGCCGGCGTCGCCCAACGCGAGACCGAGGCGCTGGGCCCGCTGCTGCTGCGACTGCGCCAGGAACTGGACGCCGCGATGATCGTGATCGAGCACGACATGCCGTTCATGATGTCGATCAGCGACCGGCTGTACTGCCTGGGTGCGGGGCGGGTGATCAGCGAGGGCACACCGGAGCAGGTGCGGACCGATCCGGCCGTGATCGCCGGCTACCTCGGCACCGACACGCGCGCGATCGACCGGTCGGGCGCGGCGACCGGGGCTGTCCGTACCGCGGCCGCTCCCGGGTCCGAGACCGAGTCCGGTGCCGGGTCCGGGCCTTACTCCGACTCCGGTTCCGATTCCGACTCCCGTTCCGACTCCGACTCCCGTTCCGACTCCGACTCCGGTTCCGACTCCGGTTCCGGCTCCGGTTTCGGCTCCGGGGCCAGGCCCAACCCCGTCCCCGCCGTGTCGCATCCCGTGCCCGACCCCGTGATGGAGAGCTGACCCATGCCCCTCGACCCGCCGATTCAGCGCATCATCGACCTGCTCGCCGCCCACCGCGACACCAACGAGCCGCCCGGGACCCTGGAGGAGCGGCGCAAGCTCGCGAACGCGACCATGCGACTGGCGTTCACCGGTCGGCCCGACGACGTTGCCGCCACCGACCACCGGGTGCCGGTCGCGGACGGCGAGATCACCGTCCGGATCCTGCGACCGGCCGGACTGCCCGCCGCCGCACCGGTGTTCTACTTCATCCACGGCGGCGGCTGGTTCCAGGGCGACCTGGACACCGCCGAGGTCGAACTCGGTCCGATCACCTCTCTGGTGCCATGCGCCGTGGCCCTGGTCGACTACCGGCTCGCGCCCGAACACCCCTATCCCGTACCGCTGGAGGACTGCGTCGCGGGCTACGCCTGGCTGCACGCCAACCATGCCGAACTCGGCCTGGACCCCGAGCGCATCGCCGTCGGCGGGTGCAGCGCGGGCGGCAACCTGGCCGCCGCCCTGTGCCTGGTTGCCCGTGACCGGGAACTGCCGATGCCGTGCGCCCAGTTGCTTGATGTCCCGTGCCTGGACCTGACCCGGATGGACACCGACGCCGACCCCGAGGCGATCCTCGACTTCGGCGGCTTGACCCCCGAGGCTTGCAACGAGTTCTTCGACCTCTACCTGGCCGGTGTCACCGACCCGCGCGATCCCAGGGTTTCGCCGATGTACGAGCCCGACCTGAGCGGTCTGCCGCCGGCCGTGATCACCGTCGCCGAATACGACCCGGTCCGCGACCAGGGCGAACGCTACCTGACCCGACTGCACGAAGCGGGAGTTGCGGGCGCGGCCTTCCGCGTGCTGGCCCACCTGCACGGCGGCTGGGTCATCCCCGGCACCATCACCCACGCCCTCGTCGGCGACCTCCGCGCCGCCTCCGTGCGCCGAGCGCTCACCGGGACGCTCGCGCCCTGATCGGGACGCTTGTGTTCCGACCCGGGCGCTCGGTCCCGACCCGGACGCTCGCGCCCTGACCGGGATGCCCGCCTCTCGACGCCCCCCGAACGGTCGTCCTCGAACGTCGTGCGGCCCTGCCACGGCCCGCTCTCCGGGAACCCGGAGCGGTCGGCGGCCCGGGTCGTCCGCCGTTCGAGCACGACGCGGCCGCCGGCCGGCCCCGTGGGCCGAGCCGCCATGCGGCCATCCCGGCACGCCCCGCCTCGCGGCCGTGCCGGTCCCGCGCCGTCGGGCCCGTCCGGGCCCGACGCGAACGATTGCCGATCCCATCCGTCCCTCCCAACGCACTTCGCGCCACAGTCCCCCTTGTATTGCGTGATCCTTGGAGGCCAAGGGTGTCCGTCCACATACCCGTCCACACTCCCCGGCAACGAACAGCACGCAGAGCGGCCCGCCGACGCATCGGCGTGGCCCTCGCCTCGACCCTCGCCCTGTTGGCCGCGCTGTTCGGCGCGGTACCGGCGAGTTCGACGCCCGCCGCCGCGACGCCGCTCGTGCAGGGCAGCGTCGCGCAGTACGGCATCGCCAAGCAGCAGAACCTGCCGGTCACGATGTCCGACGGCACGGTCCTGCGCGTCGACGTCTACACACCGGCCGCCGCCGGCACCAGCACGCCCGCCGCCGGCTCCTTCCCGGTGCTGCTGACCCAGACCCCGTACGGCAAGGGCTCCACCGAGGCCGAACTGTCCTGGTTCGTCCAGCGCGGCTACATCGCCATCGCCGCGGACGTGCGCGGTACCGGCACCTCCAACGGTTCGTGGTCGCCGTGGGCGCCGAAGGAGGCCCAGGACGGCGCCGAACTGGTCGCCCATGCGGCTCAGGTGCCGCACTCCGACGGCAAGGTCGGCCTCATCGGCGGCTCCTACGCCGGCATCAACCAGATCATGACCGCCGCGTCCGTCGGGCCGAACTCGCCGGTCAAGGCGATCTTCCCGCTGGTGGCCGGCAACGACCTGTACCGCGAACTGGCCACGATGGGCGGCATTCCGGATGCCCAGTTCATGTCCTTCTGGCTGACCTACACCGGCATCTCGCACATGACCGCACCGCTGGCCGAGGCGCTGCGCCAGGGCTCGACGCAGAACATCCTGGACACCCTGACCCTGGAGCTGCAACACCTGGGCGGCGTCGCCTCGGCCAACCTGCCGATCCTCACCGGCCTGCTCGGCGGCGGCGAGCAGGCGTACGACGGCACATTCTGGCAGCAGCGCCGACCGGCGGACCTGCTGGGCGACGTGGTCGCCAACGGCGTGCCCGCGTTCCTGGTCGGTGGTTGGTACGACCTGTTCCAGCGCGGCGCGTTGATGAACTACGCCGGTCTGCAGAACGCGTGGGCGGGCCGCCCGGTCGGCGCGCCGATGATCGCCGGCCAGCCGGTCACCGACCGCTACCAGCTCCTGATGGGGCCGTGGTACCACGACCCGCGCCAGGACCCGACGCTGGACCTGCCGGGCCTGCAACTGCGTTGGTATGACAAGTGGTTGAAGGGCATCGACACCGGCATCACCGGCGGCGCCAACCCGAACCCGCTGCACGTCAAGGAACTGGGCAGCAACCGCTGGCTGGACACCCGCACCTACCCGTTCACCGGTGCCGACCCAACCCGCCTCTACCTGGACAAGGGCCGCACCGGCAGCGCACCGGCCTCCGCGAACGACGGCCTGCTCACTCCGAACGCGCCCACCGGCAACGGCAGCGAGTGGATCAGCTGGACCACCAACAACAGTCCGTGCACCCGCTCGACCGCGCAGTGGATCGGCGGTTTCATCAAGGATCCCGCCTGTACCGACAGCAACACGGCGCGGGAGACCGGTTCGAGCTCGCTGGTCTACACGACCGCCCCGATGACCGAGACCAAGGTGCTCGCCGGCCCGATCGGCGCGACGCTGTACGCCCAATCCAACACCCCCGAGACGCATTGGGTGGTCACCGTCACCGACGTGGCCCCCGACGGCTCCTCCGTCCCGCTCACCTCCGGCGCCCTGGCCGGCTCCCACCGCGCGCTCGACCCGGCCCGCACCTGGTACGCCCCGGACGGCACGACCCTGATGCCCTACCACCCGTCCACCCAGACCACCACGACATCCGTACAGCCGAACCAGATCACCCGCTACGACATCGAGGTCTTCCCGACCTTCGCCTCGATCGCCCCGGGCCACCGGATCCGGGTGAACGTGACCACGGCCGACACCCCGCACCTGGCCGCGACGCTGACCCAGACCCCGGGCCTGCTGGCCGGCATCTGGCAGGTGAAGTCGGGCCCGGCCAACCCGTCCTCGGTGACGATCCCGCTGGCGTCCGCAACGGCGTTCGGGACACCGTGCACGAGCGTCTGCCCGTGACGGGCTGAGCGCTGCCGCTCCAGGTTGTGTGCGGGCGCCCGTCCGGGGGTGGACCCCCGGCCGGGCGCCCGCCTGCGCCGCCGCCACGCCGCCGCGAGGCGCCCACCGGCGCCAGGGGGTCAGGTCCGTCTGGTCGGCTCCATCAAGTGGCTGTCGAGCCCGTTCGACCGCCACGAGGATGAGCAATTCCGAACGCGCAAGAAGGCACCGACGTGCGAGGCCGGCCCCGACCAGGTGAGCAGGGTAGAGCGGTGCCCACTTGACATCACTGTGGGCACCGCTCCGAGAACCCGGGACCCCGCCTCCAACGAGGACCTTCGCTGCCCGCCGCCCTCACCGTCGGCCCATTCGACATCGACCAGGCCCGGAGACCGAGTCCCACGACATCGTCGGAATGCGGGCGGCGCCTGCGGTGCTCGCCGCGCTCGGGTTCCACGACACCTCGGGCAAGAGCGCTCCGGCACGGATCGCGGAGGTCGACCCGCTTCATCACGAGAGGCCAAACCACGGACAACGGACCGGGACGTGCGCCAGACTTTCCCATGGCTCGGCCCCGGGACAACCGCCCCGGGAAGTGATGTTCGAGTGGGGGAGACTCATGAACATACCTTGGCCAAGGCTGCACAGAGCAACCATTCCGACGATCTTCGCGTTACTGCTCGCGTTAACCGTCGCCGCACCGGGGATCCCCCGGGCGGCCGCGGGCGCCACGGACATCGGTGTCAATGGCGACCCGGTCCAGCCGGTCGCCTGCCCGTGCACCCTGTGGGCATCGACCGAACAGCCCTCCTCCGGTCCCGATCCGGACACCGCCGCCACCGAACTCGGCGTCAAGTTCCAAGCGGACCGGGCCGGGTACATCACCGGCGTACGTTTTTGGAAGGACGCCACCAACACCGGCACGCACACCGGCACCCTGTGGTCGGCGTCCGGCGATCGACTGGCCACCGCCACGTTCACCAACGAGTCCGACTCCGGCTGGCAGCAGGTGAACTTCGCCCAGCCCGTCCCCGTCACGGCCGGCACCACCTACGTGGCCTCGTACCACGCGCCCAACGGCAGGTACAGCGCCGACCAGGGCGGCCTGACCACCGCGCACGTCCGCGGCCCGCTCACCGCGCCCGCGAGCGATGCCGCCGGCGGCAACGGGGTGTACCTCTACGGCGCCGGATTCCCGAACTCGACCTGGAACGACACCAACTACTGGGTCGATCCGGTGTTCAACACCTCCAACACCCCCGGCCCCGCGCCGGTGGTCATCGACATCTCCCCGACGCAAGGGGAGACCTCCGTCCCGGTCGACACCAACATCACCGCCACCTTCGACCGGGAGGTGCAACCCTCCACCATCCAGTGGGTGGTCTGGCAAGGCGAGAGCGGCGGCCGCCCCGGCACCACGACCTACAACGCCGCCACCCGCATCACCACCTTCGATCTCACCTACCATCTGGCGCCCGCCAACACCTACTTCGTCGACCTGGTGGGCGTGAAATCCGTCGACGGCACCCCGATGCCCACCAAGCGCTGGACCTTCACCACGGCAGACAGCCCGCCACCCGTCTGCAACCCGTCCTGCACCATCTGGCCCTCGAACGCGACGCCGGCCGTGCTCGCGGACAACGACGCCACCAGCATCGAACTCGGCGTCAAATTCGGCGTCAACACGCGCGGGTTCGCCACCGGCCTGCGGTTCTACAAGGGCCCCGGCAATACCGGCCCGCACACCGGAAGCATCTGGTTCGGCGCGGGCTATCGACTGGCCACCGCCACGTTCACCAACGAGTCCGAATCGGGCTGGCAGCAGGTGACGTTCGACCAGCCGGTCTGGCTCAGCCCCAACTACACCTACGTGGCTTCGTATTTCGCTCCCGCAGGCCGGTACTCCTACACCGACGGCGGATTGACGGACGCGGCCGGGGGCACGATCACCGCCCCCGCGTCCGGCAGCGTCGGCGGCAACGGCGTGTACAAGTACGGCTCCAGCGGCTTCCCGACCAGCACCCGGAACGACACCAACTTCTGGGTGGACGTCGTCTTCACCACCAACGGCTAGACCATTTCCTTCGGATCGTCCGGTCGTTGGTCGATGTGTGTCGTCGACTGATGCCCAGTGGGCACGGATCGAGTCGTTGCCGCCGGATCGCACGCCTCGGCGGGGTGGGCGGTGGCGGGATCACCGGCGGATGATCGACGCGATCGCGTTCAAGTACCGCACCCTCGGGACGCCGTGGATGGACCTGCCCGAGCACTTCGGCTCGTGGAAGGCGCCCACCACCGGCTGCGGATGTGGGCCGCGGACGGCAGCCGGGCGAAGGTCTTCACTGTTCTCCCGGCGCAGGCCGACGCAGAACGGGATCTCGACCGGGTCGTCGCGGTCGACTCCACGATCGTCCGTGCCCACCGGCACGCCGCCGGGGCCCGTCAAAAGGGCCCCGGACGGCGGGCCGCCCGATCATGTCCTCGGACGTCCTGCGGCAGGCCGACCGGGCGGCGAACCGCAAAACGACACTTGGCAGTCGGGACGGCCGTCCGCCGGCCTTCGACCGTGAGGCCCAAAACCGACGCCCTTACCGTGCGGTCGCACAATCCGCGATCCGTCGACCACACACCGTTGCCGTGATGGTCCGGCGTGCGGCGCGGCCGGGGACGGCCCATTCCGGCCCGCGCGCCCACCACCCATCGGTCGGGATCGGGGCTCTGCGATCCTGGCCGGATGCAGGTTGGGTTGCTCGGCGGGATTCGGGCTCAGGGCGATGACGGCGCGCCGATCGAGGTGGGCGGGGTGCGGTTGCGCATGCTGCTGGCCAGGTTGGCGCTGGACGCGGGCCGGGTCGTGTCGGTGGACGCGCTGGTGGACGGGCTGTGGGGCGCGGAGCCGCTCGCGGATGCCGGGAACGCGGTGCAGACGTTGGTGTCGCGGCTGCGCAAGGTGTTGCGGCCGGCCGACGTGTCGGTGGACCTGGTCGGCGGCGGCTATCGGCTCGGCGTGCGCGCCGAGGACGTGGACGCGCATCGCTTCGAGGAACTGGCCGCGCGCGGGCGACGCGCATTGGCCGCCGACCGACCGGACGAGGCGGCCTCGGTGTTGGCCGCAGCGCTCGCGTTGTGGCGGGGGCCGGCGCTGGCGGACTTGGCCGAGGCGCCGTTCGCCCGGGCGGTCGCGGCGCGGCTGGACGGGTTGCGGGTGGACGCGGCCGAGGACCGCTTCGAGGCGGAGCTGCGGTTGGGCAGGCATGCCGAGGTGCTGGCCGACCTGGAGGCGGCCTGTGCAGCGCACCCCTTGCGCGAACGGACCGCGGCGATGCGGATGCGGGCGCTGTACGCGGTGGGCCGCCAGGCGGATGCGCTGGCCGGATATGAGGACATCCGGGGCCGCCTGGCCGGAGAGCTGGGCGTGGACCCGTCCGCCGAACTGCGGGAGACCCATCTCGCGGTATTGCGCGGCGAGTTGGACCGGCCCGCGGCACCTTCCGCGCCCGCCGCCCCGCCGCTCCCGGCCCGGCTCACCGGCTTCTTCGGCCGGGACGACGAACTGCGGCTGCTCGCCGAGCTGATGGCCGGTTCCCGGCTGGTGACCCTGGTCGGCGCCGGCGGTGCGGGCAAGACCCGGTTGTCCGTCGAGGCGGTGACCCGGCATCAGGCGTACCGGCGCGGCCGGGTGTGGTTCGTGCCGTTGGCCGGTGTGGGTACGCCGGACGGGGTGGCCGACGCGGTGTTGTCCGCGCTCGGCTCGTGGGACCTGCGCTCCTCGGACGGCCGGCCGCGTCGAACGGGCACCGCACTGGACCGGGTCGCCGAACTGCTCGACGTCGGTGCGGCGGTGCTGATTCTGGACAACTGCGAGCACCTGGTCGACGCGGCGGCGGAGCTGACCTACCGCCTCCTGGACCGGTTGCCGCAGCTGACCGTCGTCGCGACCAGCCGGGAGCCGCTGGGCATCACCGGCGAGGCGCTGTGTCGGGTCGGCCCGCTGCCGGTGCCGATTCCGGTCGGTGATCCGGAAGGTGACCTCGCCGCGGCGGCCGAGGCGGCGTCGGTGCGGTTGTTCCTGGACCGGGCCGGTGCGGTGCGGCCCGGGTTCGCGCTCGACGCCGGCACGATCGGTCCGGTGGTGGAGATCTGCCGGCGGCTCGACGGGATGCCGCTCGCGTTGGAGTTGGCCGCCGCCCGGCTGCGCGCGATGAGCGTCGGGCAGATCGCGCGGCGACTGGACGACCGGTTCCGCCTGCTCGACTCGGGCAGCCGGGCCGAGCCGCCGCGTCGGCGCACGCTGCACGCGGTGGTCGAGTGGAGCTGGGATCTGCTGGCCGAGCCGGAACGAATGCTCGCCCGGCGGTTGTCGGTATTCCCGGGCGGCGCGACGGTGGCCGCGCTGGAGGCGGTGTGTGCCGACGAACTGCTGCCCGTGGACGACGTGTTCTATGTGCTCGGCTCGCTGGTGGAGAAGTCGATCGTGGACGCGGTGGGCGAGGGCGAACCGCGCTATCGCATGCTGGAGACGGTGCGCGCCTATGCGGCCGAACAGTTGGTGCGGGCCGGTGAACAGGGCGAGTTCGCGGCCCGGTTCGAGCGCTACTTCCTGTCGCTCGCGTATGAGCAGGACCCGCTGCTGCGCACTTCCGCGCAGTTGGAATCGCTCGCGCTGCTGGATGCGGAGTACGACAACCTGATGGCCGCGCTGCGGGCGTTCGTGGACGCCGGGCAGGCGGCGGATGCGGCCGGGTTCGCCGGTGCGTTGTTCTGGTACTGGGGGATACGCGGGATCGGTGCGCCGTTCGAGACCATCGTGCCCGAGGTGTTGCGCTTCGGCGACGCGCTGCCCGAGCACGCGCGGGCCGCGTTTGCCGTGATGCGCCTGTTGGCCGGGATCGGCGCGCCACGGCTCGCGGACGGCGAGGAACTGCGTTCGCTGCTCGAAGCCTGCGCCCGGACCGATGTGTTCGAGCATTACCCGGCGCTTGTGGTGGGACTGCCGCTGGCAGCGTTCCTGTCCGGGAATACCGAGGCGGGCGAGCGCGAACTGGCCCGGATGGCGTCCGGGTCGGATCCGTGGGTCCGGGCTTGTGCGCACTGGATGACGGACTTCGTGCACACCGATCGCGGTGACTGGGAGGCGGGGGCGAGCGCGCGGGCCGAGGCGCTGGCCGGGTTCGCCGCGGTCGGCGATCGGTGGGGTCTGGGGACGGCGCTGATGGCCATCGGCGCGCACCACTCGATCCGCGGTGAACACGGGCCGGCGATCGGCGCGTTCGAGCGGGCGGTCGCGCTTGCCGGCGAACTGGGCGCCGCGGACGACGCGTCCCTGTACCGGGGCACCCTCGCGGCCGAACGCATGCGGGCCGGCGACCTGGTCGGGGCGCGGGGCGAGCTGGACGCCGCGGAGCGGCAGGCGTGGGCGCGCGGGCATCGGTATCTGGAGCTCGCGGTACTCTCCGGCCGCGCCGAACTGCACCGCAGATCCGGCGAGTTCCAAGCGGCGGAGGGGATGCTCGACCGCCTGGGGGCACTTGCCGAGAGCCTGTCGCTGCCCGCCGAGCTGGTCGGCGACATGCTCGCGCAGGGGCGGTTGGCCACGCTCCTCGCGGCGGCCGAGGCGACGTTCGAGACGACCGCCGAGATGACCGCCGAGGCGACTGCCGAAGCGGGCGTCGAAGAGGACGTCGACCCGGCGTCGACGGGTCGCACGCACGAGGTCGACCCGGTGCCGTCCGCCGCCACGGATCGGGCCCACCCGGCGTCCTCCGGCACCGCGATGCGGACCGACTCGGCGTGCTTCGCCATCACGGATCCGGCCGCCCCGGCCGCGCGTGCCCGGGAGTTGCTGCCCGCGACCTCCGCCGCGGCGGTCCTTCGTCGGGACCTGGCGGACGTCGCGCCGACGGCGGAACTGCTCGCCGCGGTGTTGCGGTGGGAGGGCGACCCGGTCGGCGCGGCCGAGGCGCTCGGGCTGAGTGCGGCGTTGCGCGGCATCTTCGACGCGGGCAGTCCGGACCTGCGACTGCTGGTGGACCGGCTCGTCGCGGCCCTGGGCACGGCGGGCTACCGCGAGGCATACCAGCGTGGCGTCGTATTGCCCCGCGAGCAGGCCCTGGATGCCGTGCTGGCCCGACTCGAACCGATCACCGTGTCGAACGCGCCTCAATAGGACTGGAGTTCGAGCAGGGTGCCGGCCGGGTCGCGGACGTGGGCGGTGTGCAGGCCCTCGCCCCAGGCCGGGCGGTGGGTGGGCGGTGTGACCGGGTGCGCGCCGTGCGCCAGACACAGTGCGTACGCCGCGTCCAGGTCGGCGACCCGGCTGACGAGCATCGTGTGGTCCTGCGTGGGCCCGGGGGACTCGCCGGGCAGAAGGCCGGTGCCCA
This sequence comes from Embleya scabrispora DSM 41855, assembly GCF_000372745.1. Taxonomy (GTDB): domain Bacteria; phylum Actinomycetota; class Actinomycetes; order Streptomycetales; family Streptomycetaceae; genus Embleya; species Embleya scabrispora. The sequence goes on from NZ_KB889668.1 coordinate 122,931, forward strand.
CCACCTCGGCCATCGCCGTACGGTCGAACAACATCAGTACGCCCTCGGTGCCCACGTCCCAGCTCGCGTAGGGGCCGTGCTCGGCACCCCGGGTGCGGGTGGCGCCGATCAGTTCGGGCAGGAGGGCGTCGTAGAAGCGGAAGCAGTCGGCGAAGCGGTCGACCAGGAGGCGTGGGTGCAGGGCGTCCATCCGAGCTCCGTAATTCGTGGGTGCAGACCAATCATTGGTTGAACCCTATAGTATTCGTCATGGACGAGACCGCGCCACCGACGCTGACCGCGCTGACCACCTACCTGCTGTCCCGGGTCGGAAAGACCGCCCGGGGCCGGCTCGCCGACCGTCTTGCCGGGAGGGGGCTGCGTCTGTGGCACATGGCCGTGCTCGCCGCGCTGGCCGACTTCGGTCCGCATGCGCAGCGCGACCTGGCCGCTCGGCTGGCCATCCATGCCAGCGACGTGGTCAAGGTGCTCGACGAACTCGCCGTCCCGAACTGGGTGGAGCGGGTGCGCGACCCGACGGACCGCCGCCGGATCCAGGTCAGCCTCACCGCGGCCGGCCGCATCGCCCTGGCGGAGTTGGAGGCGGACGCGCGCGAGGTTCAGGACCGGTTGCTGGAGCCGTTGAGCGCCTCCGAACGCAGCGTTTTGAACCAGCTGTTGCTGCGTGTGCACGAGCAACTGCCGGACTGAACACGCGAGTCGAGCCCGATGGTGGCCCGGTCGGCGGCCGGCGGTCTGCACGGCCGGCCGGCCGATTTGCATCTGCCGGCCAAATGCTCATCATTGGGTCGCAAATGCGAGCCGATCCGCCATGCCGGTTCAGAGATGTATTTTGTGTTCGGACCCTTCGGCATGGGCATGATCCGGAACGGTGGCCGAACGGGTGATCACGCGATCGGAAGGAGCAGCGGTGAGCGATCGCGGGATCCGGGAGGTCGGGCTGGACGGGGAGTTGACCAGAATCGCCGGGACCGAGGTGCGCATCGTCGTCGAGGGCATCGCGGCGTGGGGCATCGAGTGGACCGACGGCCCGACGGTGGATCGTATGCGCGGACACGTCGCCGCCGTGCGCACCGCCCGACGCCGCGTCGCACCCCCCGAGCATCGGCTCGCCTACCGCCGTCGGCAGAGCCCGCGAGCGTGGGCCGCGCGCGCGATAGCCGTGTTGCGGGACGCGAACTCGGCCCGCGCGGTGGCCGCGGGCGCTGCGCTGCGTCGCAATCATCCGGCCGCACAGGGGTGGCGGACCGGTGGCCTCACACCCGAGGACCACGCACTGCTCGACCTGGTCCAGCGGTTGTCCGAGGGCATCGCCGACCCCGAGCGCGCGGACCGGCCGGAGGACGAGCCGCTGATCCGCCGACTGCTCGACGAGGGCAACCACTCCAAGGAAGCCATGTGCAGGCTCCTCAACGACGGCTCCGACGGCTCCGACGGCCTGGGCTTCGGCGTCGGCCTCGGCACGACAATCGCCGAGAGCCCGCGCGAGCGGGTGCGATTGCGGCTGGTCTCGGGGGACTCCGGCCGCTGAGCACGGCAGCCGGCCGGGCCCGGCCGGCGCGGGCGGGCGGGCGAGCGGCGGCCGATCGAAGTTCGCGGTCGAGGCGACATTCGGCGCCCAGTGGTGGAGATCGAGCGGGAACCGCTCCCGATCCCCACCGGAGGGTCAGAACACGTCGTGGCTCATCCAGTCGTGGCCGCATCGGGCCGGAGAGGTCCGCTTGCACTTGTTCAGACCGTCCGCGCCGAAAATGAAGGAGTCGCAGCCGCACCGGCGGCACGGCGTCCCGCCACCCTCGTCGGGGTCCACGCCTGCATCGAGCACCCGGGCCCGCGCGTCGTCGTACGCCTTGGCGACACTCGCCGCGGCGTCCTCCACGACCTTCTGCTGCTCTTCGGTCAGCTTCCTCTTACCACTGGACACGGTCGTCTCCGCAACCTCGTTCGAGAGATGCCCCCTGTTTCCAAGGTCCTGCGGGCGGTCCACGCCCGCAACCGGAGACATCCCGGGTCCGGCCCGGTGGATCTCGGCGGATCGGGCCGCGCCGTCCGGTGCCGTGCGACCGTGGAACCGAGAAGCAGCCGCAGGGTGTTCTACTCGCCTGTTTCTCCGGCGCGGCGAGGCGCGGTGCCAGGCGGCGCGGTTCGGGTGTGGTAATCCAGCAAGCGGCCGAGCAACCGCGTCAGTTGGTCGCGCTCGGCCGGACTCAGCGGCGCGAGCAGTTCGTCGTGGAGGTCGTCCAGGACCTTGTCGAGGCGGGGCAGGCGACGACGGCCTCGGGCGGAGATCGTGATGATGTTGCGGCGCCGGTCGTCGGGATCCGGCACTCGCTCGACGAGGTCACGCTCGGCCAGTTCGTTGAGCACGCCGACCATGTCGCTGCGGTAGATGCCGGTTCGCCGACTCAGCGCCGCCTGGCTGCCGGGCCCGTATTCCTGGAGCGAGGCGAGCACGGCGTAGTGCCACTTGCGGGCGTCGACCCGAGCCAACCCCTCGTTGATCAGCCGGTCCGACCGCGTGGTCAGCTGCGACAACTGTCGGCTCGGCAGTCGACGCAGCCGATCGGGCGTCCGGCTCGTGCCGTCGTCGGGCATGTCCGCGGCCTCGGCTGTGATCATGGCGCCGATCCTATCCGTTGCGTTAGTCACACTAACGATGTACGGTCACTCACGCCGAAAACGTTAGTGAGATAAACGTTATTTGGTGAACTGAGGGAGGAAGACCGCTATTCCCACCACGATGTTGCAGATTCCCACCACGGACGGCCGGGCCGACGCCTTCGCCGCCTTCCCCGACCGCGGCGAGCGGCACCCGGGGGTGCTGATGTACGCGGACGGCTTCGGCATCCGGCCCGTACTGCGGGAGATGGCCCGCGAGCCGGCCGAGCACGGGTACTACGTGCTCGTCCCCAACCTCTTCTACCGGCACGGCCCGGCACCGGTGATCGAACTTCCCGAGTACATCGGAGAAGAGGTCCGGCCTGCGGTCTTCGCCCGGTTGATGCCCATGATCGAGGCGCACACCACCGAACGTGTCCTGAGCGACGCCGACGCCTACCTCGGGTTCCTCACCACTCGGCCCGAGGTCGGCGCGGGGCCGGTCGCGGTGACCGGCTACTGCATAGGCGGCCTCCTGGCGATGCGCACCGCCGCGGCCCACCCCGGCCGGGTGGCCGCCGTCGCCGGATTCCACGGCCCCGTGGGCGCCGACGGGCCTGACAGCCTCGCCGAGCTCACCGCCGAGGTCTACCTCGGGCACGCCGAAACCGACATGACGCCCGAGGCTCTCGGCGAGCTCGACCGGGCCCTGGACGCCGCGGGTGTCGACTACACCTCCGAGATCTATCCCGGCACCGTTCACGGCTTCACCATGTCCGACACCGACGCCTTCGACCCCGCCGCACTGCGGCTTCACTGGGACCGCCTGCTCCCCCTCCTCGGCCGCACCCTGGCGAACGGCTGAGGCTCCGGCGGGTCGTGAACTCCCGGACAGGCTCCCGGTCAGCCGAATGCCGCCGCGAACCGGGCGCGTACGTCGCCCAGTCGCTCGACCGGTTCGTTGGCGAAGACCAGACGCAGATGCGTACTGCCCTGCGGCCCCCAGCCGTTCATCGGTGTGGCCGCGATCCGCCCGAGCCGGAACAGCCGTTCGGCGGCGACCTCCGGGGCCAAGCCCAGCGCGGCGGTGTCGATGAGCAACGACCAGCCCCCGTGCGGTCGGATGCACGGGTAGTCGGCGAGCGCGTCCACGATGGTCGCGCAGCGATCCCGCCAGATCGCGGTCGCGGCGGCCACGTCGGCGTCCGCGTCGGGTGCGGACAGCGCGGCGGCGACGGCCGCCTGGCCGATGCCGACCGGGCAGACCACGTTGCTCAGACCGACGAGTTTGACGTCGGCCATGATCTCGGCGGGCCCGACCACCCAGCCCACCCGCCAGCCGATCATCCGCAGTTCCTTGGAGGCCGCGCCGCAGGTGATGGTGCGGTGGGCCAACCCGGGGTGTGCCGCCGGGTGGTCGGGCGCTCTGCCGTCGAACCGGATGCGCTCCATCGCCGCGTCGTAGATCACCCAACAGTCGTGCCGGGCCACCGCGCGGGCCAGTGCGTCCCAGTGGGTGTGGTCGAGCAGCGCGCCGGTGGGCATCACCGGGGCCATCACGAGCACCGCGGCGGTGTTCGGGCCGACCGCGGCGGCGAGTTCGTCCGGGTCGGTGCTCCACCCGTCCGGGCCCGCGGTGCACGGCACGTGACGCGGAACGCCGCCGACGAGGCGGATCCGGTTGACCAGGCCGGCGTAGATCGGGTCGGCGAGCACCACCTCGCGGCCCGGTTCGACCGTGGCGAGGAGTACGTCGAGGATGCCGTTGAGCCCGCCGGCGGCGTTGACCACCTGATCGTGCGGGTCGTACGCGCGCCCCGCGATGCGGCCCACGTGCGCCGCGACGGCCTCGCGCAGGGCGAGCGAACCGTGGAACGGCAGGTAGCTGTTGGCGTCGTCGTCGTCGACCGCGGCCTTCGTGGCGGCCAGGGCGACGGCCGGCGGGCGGATGTCGGTGTCGAGGTTCTCCAGCCGCAGCAGGTCCGGATCGTGTGCGGCGTCGGCGGCGGCACCGACCTTGTCCACGCCGATGCCGGGGATGTGCTCCAGGCGGGAGACGCGCGTGATCATGTTCTCCATCCCAACGGTGTCGAGGAGCGAACGTCACGGTGTACCGGTAAACTGGTACGAGGATCCAGCATAATGAACGCCATGACCATCGCAAGGGAAATCGGACGCAACATCCGGGTGCTCCGCGAAGCGGCCGGCCGTTCGCTCGCCGACCTCGCCGCGAGCGCGGGCCTGAGCAAGTCCACACTGCACGGCATCGAACAGGGCGAGGCCAATCCCACCCTGAGCACGTTGTGGGCGCTGGCGGGCGCGCTCGACGTCCCGCTGGGCGGCCTGCTCGACGGCGGTGCGCCGGCGGTCACGGTGGTCCGGGCCGACCAGGGGCCGCAGGTGAGCGGCGAGGCGGTGCACGCCCGCCTGCTGCACCGGGTGCACGTACGCGGCTGGGTGGAACTGTACGAACTCGACGTCACCGACGCCGAACAGGTCTCGGCAGCGCATCGCCCCGGCGTCGAGGAGTGCCTGCTGGTCACCGCCGGCCGGATCGAGACGGGTCCGGTCGCCGATCGTCGGGAGTTGTCGACGGGCGACTCGATCCGCTTCGAGGCGACCCGTCCGCACGTGTACCGGGGTCTGGCCGAGGACAACCGGGCCGTGTTGCTGATGGTCCATCAATAGCCGTGCGGTGCGGGACGCCGGCCGGGCCGCGCGTCGAGGGCCGGTCGCGGTCGCCTTCGGGCGACGACCGACGACCGACGACCGACGACCGACGACCGACGACCGACGACCGACGACCGACGACCGACGACCGACGACTGTGACCGGGGTCTCGATACTTTGGCCAAGTATCGCCGTGTGAAAGGGAGTCGGCGGGCTGTTGACTCCCTTCATGACAACCACATTCGTGCCCGAGAGTCCGGTACGACCGGACCGGCCCGGACCTTTCGGCATCGGCACCATCGAGTTCCCGTTCTGGACCGGTGGACCCGGGTTCACCCTTGCCAAGATCAGTTATCCGGCCGAGTACGACGGCTGGTTGGCCCCGGCCGACAAGTCCGAGGGCTCCTACCCGTCCATCGTTTTCGCGCCGGCGACCTGGACCGGCTCGAACATGTACGACTGGTTCACCGACTACGTGGTGCGGCACGGCTACATCGTCTTCCGCTACTTCCCGGAGAACATCCTCGCGCTCGACCCGCACGTGCACGCGGACACCATCAGCGATGCCATCGACAAGCTGATCGACATCGACGACGACCGGTTCAACCCGCTGCGCGGCCTGATCAAGCAGGACGCGTTCGCAGCGGTGGGGGTGTCCCTGGGCGGGGCCGGCGCGCTGATCGCGGCGGCCAAGGACACGCGAATCCGCGCGGTCATGGGCTTCGCACCCGGTCGCAACGTCAAGGAACCCGACCTGTACGCGCGGATCGACGCCGACGTCGCCAAGGTGGCCGCGCCGACGCTGATCGTGTCGGGGCAGAACGACAAGATCTCACCCGGATCGGGCGTGCACTACCTGAATCTGGTCCCGCGGGGCTACAAGGCGTACGTGGAGATCAGCGGCGGCAACCACGTGCAGTTCCTCGACCCGAGCGACATGGACATCCACCTGCCCGGCCTGCCCCGGGACGGCAAGCCCGGAATCGACTTCGCCGAACAACACGCGATCACCAATGTGTACGCGACCGCCTTCCTGCACGCGGCGCTGAAGGGGTACGGCCACTGCGAGGGGTACGTGTCCGGCGAGGACGCGATGACGGCGCTGAAGAACGGCCGCCTCTCCGACCTGCGTTCGGAGGCGGGCCCGCTGCCCTTGCCGTTCCCGCCGGCGACGAGCGGCGTACGCGGCGCGGTGGCGGCGGCGGGAACGGCGGCCGCGTCCGGGAACCTGGTCGAGGCGGCGACCACGGTCACCTCGGCGCTGCTGCTGCGCGTCAACGGCCTGGTCCGGGACGTGGCCCGCGGGGTGGAGCGGGCGACGGTGGCGGTGGAGAAGCGCATCGTGGGTTGACCGGTTCCCGGTTGGCGACCATCCGGTGCCGGGCGCGGCATCGGATAAACGCCCGCGTCATCGCCGGAAGGATTCGGCCGCGGCGCGGGCGAGTTCGTCCTCGTACTGCGCCGCGTCCCCGCTGACCCCGACCCCGCCCACGGGTCGGCCGTCGACCAGGAGCGGATGACCGCCGCGGCCCAGATACCAACTCCCTTGCTGAACGAAGCCGGACGCGAACGCCGGCCGATCGCCCAGCGATTCCTCCATCGCCGCAGTGGCCCGCCCGAAGGCGGCGGCGGTGCGAGCCTTGGCCGTGGCCAGATCCGCGCTGAACCGCAACGCGCCGTCCATGCGCTCGAACGCAACCGGTACGCCGGCGCCGTCCACCACCGCGACGCTCACCGCGCGCCCGGCCGCCGCTGCCGCGGCCACCACGTCCCGCACGATCGCCCGCGCGGCACTCGCGGCCACATCGTGGTTCGGCACGACGTGCCCGGCCCGGTTCCCCTTGTCTGCCACCGTTGCTCCCGCGTCGAGGGACCGCACGCGGACCCGGCCGGACCACGTGGAGGCTTGCGGACACGCCCCAGGCCGCCCCAAGGGTGCCGGCGCGGCGATGATTGCGAAAGAGGCGTCCCGGGCCCGGATTCGAGTGCCCGGGCAGCGGAGGCGGACTCGCCCATTCGGTGTGGTTCGGCGGCACGCGCGTTTCCGGCATCGGCCCGGCGTCGACCCTGAACCCATGGTCGACCGTGAATTCGTGAACCAAGCCGTGCTCGTACCCGCCGGCGCCGACGTCGTCGGTGCGCAGGGCATCCGGATCAGCGAACGTGTGTCCGCCGCGACCGTGGGCGCCGGACGTCTGTGCGGGTTCTTCGCCACGCTCGGCCCGGGCGAGCGGACCGCGGTGCACCACCACGGGGACGAGGAGACCATCGTGTTGCTCACCGCGGGAAGCTGCGACGTCTTCTCCGGCGAGGGTTTGGCAAGCGGGGTGCACATGCGGGTGGGCGACGTCGTGTTCATCCCGGCCGGCTGTCTGCACCAGGTATTGGCCGGGCCGCACGGGTTCACCGTGTTCGAGGTGCGATCCGGCGCCACGGACCACACGGTGGTCGTCGGCCCGCCGTGACCGGGCCCGTCCTCGGTCGTCGGTGGCCCCTTCGTCGATAACCATCGGCTATCACCATCGGTCTTGGACCGGGCACCGGCCCGCACGACACAGTGATGGCACGGGAAACGCCGCCGACGACGACGTGCGGAGTCGGCGGGACGATCACGAGGGGAACCACACGATGAGCAGAATCTGGTTGGTCACCGGTGCGAACAGCGGCTTCGGGCGGGCCATCACCGAGGCGGCCGCGGCCGCCGGCGACACCGTGGTGGCCGCGGCGCGCCGGCCCGAGTCGTTGGCCGATCTGGTGGCCGCGCATCCGGACCGGATCGAGGCGGTCCGCCTGGATGTGACCGACGCGGCCGGGATCGAGGCCGCGGTGGCTGAACTGGTGGTCCGGCACGGCAGGGTCGACGTCCTGGTCAACAACGCCGGTCGCACCCACGTGGGCGCGCTGGAGGAGACCACCGACGCGGAACTGCGCGCACTCTTCGAGGTGCACGTCTTCGGCCCGGCCGCGCTGGTGCGCGCCGTGCTGCCGCACATGCGCGCTCGCCGGTCCGGGGCGATCGTGCAACTGAGCAGCATGGGTGGACAGATGTCGTTCGCGGGCTTCTCGGCCTACAGCGGTACCAAGTTCGCCTTGGAGGGTATGTCCGAGGCACTGGCCGACGAGGTGCGGCCGTTCGGCATCAAGGTGTTGGTGGTCGAGCCGGGTGCGTTCCGGACCGGCCTGATGGGCGCCGCCGGTGCCAGTGCCGAGATCGCCGAGTACTCCGAGTCGGCGGTGGGCGTCACCCGAGGGATGGTCGGCGCGGGCGACGCGCAACAGCCGGGCGATCCGGCCAAGGCCGCCACCGCGATCCTGACCGCGCTCGCCGCCGAGGCCACCCCGCTGCGCCTGCCGCTGGGCGCGGACGCGGTGGACGCGCTCGTCGCCCACCTCGACACCGTGCGGTCCGAGATCGACGTGTGGGAGAAGGTCGCCCGCGCGACGGCGTTCGACGCCTGAGCCGGGCCGAGCCCGCGCGCACCGGGCAATCGGCGGGCGCGGGCGGCCCGGATCCGCAGGTCGCGGCCGGGCCCTTCGGATGGGACGCGGGCGCTGGGTACGGTGAAGGTCCGGGTCGTACGTCCCGGTCCGGACCAGGAGGCACCATGCGCACGCGCGTGATCGACAACCCGGCGCAGTCCCGATTCGAGCTTCTCGCCGGCGGTGATCCGGCCGAACTCGCAGGGTTCGCCGAATACTTCCCGGGCGACGACGACGTGATCGCGTTCATCCACACCGAGGTGGATCCGCGCTTCGCCGCGCACGGTCTGGGTGACGTGCTGGTGCGATCCGCACTCGACACCGCGCGCGAGCGCGGCGTCGGGGTGGTGCCCAACTGCGCCTACCTGCGTGCCTGGATGATCGAGCACCCCGAATACCTCGACCTGGTCCCTCTACGGCATCGGTCCGCCCTGGGGCTGTGATCCGCCCGAAGGGTGTCGGCGTCGAGGTCGGCCTGGCAGTCTTGACGCACGGGTGCCACGGGGTGATCCGGGTGACCGCGCGAATTTCCGAGGAGTGTCGATGGGGGAGCCCTTGCGGGACCGGATCGGCCCGGAGCGATTCGATCAACTGATGGAGGAGGGCGTCCGGAAGGCCGTCGCCGAGCTGCATGCGGCCGGGCTGCCCTCGGTCGGGACCGACGAGAGTGGTCGGATCTGCAAGGTGTACGCGGACGGCACCAAGGTGTATGTCGACGACGAGCCCGAGTGAGCCCGAGCCCGTTCGGGGCGGCGGGCCGGCGGGTTCGGGGCGGAACGGCGGCAGCGGTGGCGACACGGCCGCCTGCGGCGCCGGATACGGTGGGACGCGCGAGTGCGGCGATCGGTGTGGCCGAAGGACGTGCGCGCGGACGACATTGCCCGGGCCGCAGGTCCCGATCGTGACCCAGGAGGCAGCGGTATGGAAACGCGTGTGACCGACAACCCGGCGCAGTCCCGCTACGAGATATTCACCGCCGTCGAGGCCGCTGTCGGCACCTCGACCGGCCCGGTCGCCCCGCCGCTGCGGGCGACCGAACTCGTGGGCTTCGCCGAGTACTTCGTCAGCGGCGACGAGGTCGCTTTCACACACACCGAGATCGACCCGAAATTCGGTGGCCGGGGCTTGGGCGGTCGGCTCGCCCGCGCGGCGCTGGACGCGGTCCGGGAGCGGGGCCTCGCGGTGTTGCCGTACTGCTCGTTCATCAAGGACTGGATTGTCAGGCACCCGGAGTACACGGACCTGGTTCCGGAGGATCGACGCGACGCGTTCGGACTGTGATTACTGCTTGTTGGGCGCCTTCGGCGCCGGCTCGCGAGGCACCGCTTTTTTGCTCCCCCGCTTCGCTCCTCCGCAAAAAAGCGGCCCCTCGCTCGGGACTTCGTGTCCCTCCGCTTCGCTCCGGGCCACGAAGTCCAAACTGGCGGCTCCGCCGCTCTCCGCGCTTCGCGCGTCGATCACTTGGGTGGGGGTGGGTCGGGGGCGCTGACGCGCCGGGGCGGAGTTGAGCTTGGCGACTTGGGGGAGTTGAGCTGGCGA
>NZ_KB889669.1 GCF_000372745.1 Embleya scabrispora DSM 41855
GGAGGAGCGAAGCGGGGGAGCAAAAAAGTGGTGCCTCGCGAGCCGGCGACGAAGTCGCCCAACAAAGCAGCCAAACTCGGAGCATGGAACGCATGACCGAGACCCAATGGCGGGCCTTCCTCCTGGCCGGTCCCCGCACCGGGAAGCTTGCCACCGTACGCCCCGACGGCCGACCGCACGTGACGCCGATCTGGTTCGACCTCGACGATCGGGGGGACACCGTCGAACTCGTGTTCACCACGTTCGCGTCCTCGGTCAAGGGCCGCAATCTCGCCAACGATCCGCGCGTGAGCCTGTGCGTGGACGACGACCGGCCGCCGTACGCGTACGTCGTGGTCGAGGGCGAGGCCCGGATCTCGGCCGAACCGGACGACCTGAGGATCTGGCCGAGTCGGATCGCCGCGCGGTACATGGGCGCGGACAAGGTGATCGATCGCGAGCCGGTCGACGGCGAACAGGTCGTCCACGTGCACATCCACCACGTGGTCGCGGATCGGAACATCACCGGCTGAAACGACCGCGACGCGGCAGGACGTGCCGCAGGGCCCGCACATGGTGCGGGCCCTGCGGCACGTCGGACGTCCGGGGGTCAGCCGAGCAGGCCGCCCAGTGGCCTGCCGGCGCTGCCGGCGGGCCCGCGCGCGCCGCCGGGGGAACCGGCCGTCGAGCTCGTGGAGCCGGCCGATCCGGCGGCCGGCGTCGAGGGCCGGGCCGACTTCTTCTCCGTGCCGGCCTCCGGCGAGGCCGACTTGGCCTCGCCCGAGCCGGTCCTGGTGGTGGGCGAGGGAGTGGTCGTCGGGCGCGGCGTGCTCTGCGGCTGTGCGTTCTCCCTGCCCGGCACGGCCGCCGCCGAGGGCTCGGTCATCGGTGGACGCGGCTGGGTGGCCACCGCATCGCCGTGCTGCGCGGCCTCGGGAGCGACCGGGGCGGTGGAAGCGGTGGAGGTCGCGGGCTCCCGGTCGACGATCCGGCCGGTGTCCGACTCGTCGAGGTGCCGGTGACCGCCGCCGAGCAACGAGCCCGCGAGCAGCGTCGTACCGACCCCGGCGCAGGCGAGCATCGAGCCGTAGCCGAGCTTGCGCCGCCGGGCCCGTACGGGAGTGATGATCGGGCCGCGCCAGGTGCGCAAGGACAACCACGCGTCAGCCGAGTACATCGGCGCTCCCGCCAGCGCCAACGGGCTGAACGCGGCCAGAAACACCACGTAGGGCGCGTGATAGGGCGAGGAGCCGGTGCCCACCGCGATCAGCACGCCCAGCGAAAGCAGCATGCCGAGCAGACCCGCGAGCCGGGTCCACAGCCCCAGCACGACCGCGAAGCCGACCACCACCTGCCCGAACGCGAACAGCAGGCCGGCCCCGATCGCGTGGTCGGCGGCCAGGTCCATCACCGACGGCGACAGGCTGCCGTCCCGCAGCACCCCGATGCGATGCCCGAACGAGTCGGTCGAACCCGGGTCCAGGAAGCCCGGTGCGTAGAGCTTGCGCAGCCCCTCGACGAGGAACGCCCCGCCCAGGAACAGCCGCAGCGGCAACAGCACCGTGCCGCCCTGGAGGGTCGCCCGGCGCCCGTGCGCCGGCGTCGCGGTGCCGTCCCGCTCGCGCCCGGCGCCCGGGTCGCGACGCGCGGGCGGCACCCGCCGCCGGGAGCCGTCGTCCCGGATCGCCGGCAACCGCGTGGTGACGTCGTCCGCCGGCCCACGCGCTCCGGGCACGGGTCTGCCGGCGCCGCCGGTCCCGGGACCGGCGATCACCACTCGCAGGGTCTTCGAAGGGGTGGCGACCGACGCCGGATCGCCGGGGTCGCGCACTGCCGAGGGCGAGGGCAACAGCCCGACAGCACCGCCGAAGCTGCCTTCCGTTCTGGTGTCCACGCATCAATAACCGCGCGAGGTCCCCCGAGGATGCGGTCCTTCGCGTATTACCCGATGCGGGGCCGGCCGGCCCCCGCGTAGCGCTACACTGCGCGGCGCCTGGCCACCTCGTAGAGCACGATGCTCGCCGCGACACCCGCGTTGAGCGACTCGTTGCCGCCCGCCATCGGGATCCGCACGGTGATGTCGCAGGTCTCCTGGACCAGCCGGCCCAGGCCCTTGCCCTCGGAACCGACGACCACCACGATCGGGTCGGTCGCCGCCGCCAACTCCTCCAGCGAGATGTCGCCGTCGGCGGCGAGGCCGACCACGGTCAGGCCCGCCTTCTTGTACGCCTCCAAGGCGCGGGTGAGGTTGGCCGCCCGAGCCACCGGCACCCGTGTGGCCGCACCCGCCGAGGACTTCCAGGCGCCCGCGGTCATTCCGGCCGCACGCCGCTCCGGCACGACCACGCCGTGACCGCCGAAGGCGGCCGCGGAGCGGATCACCGCGCCCAGGTTGCGCGGGTCGGTGACGCTGTCGAGCGCGACGATGATCGGCGTCTCGCCCCGGTCGTGCGCCTCGACCACCAGGTCGTCCGGATGCGCGTACTCGTACGGCGGCATCTGCAGGACCAGACCCTGGTGGATCGCGCCGTCGGTCATCCGGTCCAGCTCGGGACGCGGGATCTCCATCAGCGGGATGCCCCGGACGTTGGCGATCTTCATCGCCTCGCGCACCCGGTCGTCGCTGTCGATGTACTGCGCGATGAACAACGACGTGGCCGGCGCCTCGGCGCGCAGCACCTCGAGCACCGAGTTGCGGCCCGCGACCAGCTCGTTCGAACTCTTGCCGCCGCGCCCGGGACGGCCGCCGGGGGCCCGGCGGGCGGCCGGCGCGGCGGCCTTGCGCTTGGCCGCGGCGTTGGCGGCACGCTGCTTGGCGTGCCCCTTGCGCATCTCCGCGGGCGGGGTCGGCCCCTTGCCCTTGAGCGCCCGGCGGCTGTGCCCACCAGTACCGACCGAGGGCCCCTTCTTGCTTCCCTCGTTGCGCTTGTTACGGCGCTCCGTGTTGCCGGCCATGACGGGTACATCCCTTCGTTGCGATCCCGGCCGCTCCGGAGGGCGACCGCCACTACAACCGTACGGCCGGCCCGCCACCTCGTGGCGATCCGGCCGTACGGCACGTTCTCGTCGGGCGCTGGGGCCCTTGCCTGCTCAGTCCCGGTGCAGCGTCCACCGGGGGCCGTTGGGGGTGTCCTCCACCACGATCCCGGCAGCCGTGAGGCTGTCCCGGACCGCGTCCGCCGCGGCGTAGTCCTTACGGGCCCGCGCCGCTTCGCGCTGCTGGAGGGCGAGCTTGACCAGGTGGTCGACCACCCCGCGCAGCTCGTCCGAACGGCCGGCCGAGGCGCCCGCCGTCCACTGCTGTGACAGCGGGTCCATGCCGAGCACGCCCAGCATCGCCCGGATGTCCGCCGCATGCCGCACGACGGCGTCCTTGTCGCCCGCCGCCAGTGCGGTGTTGCCGTCGCGCACGGTGTTGTGCACGACCGCCATCGCCTGCGGCACGCCCAGGTCGTCGTCCATCGCCGCCGCGAACACCGCCGGCACCCGCGCCGCCGGTTCGATCACCCCGGTTTGCTCGCCCGCGCGCTCCAGGAAACCCTCGATCCGCCCGAACGAGACCTCGGCCTCGCGCAGGGCCTCCTCGCTGTACTCGATCATCGACCGGTAGTGCGGGGTGGCCAGGTAGTACCGCAGGACCAGCGGCGACCAACGCTTGAGCATCTCCGTCACGAGCACGGAGTTCCCCAGCGACTTGCTCATCTTCTCACCGCTGAGGGTGACCCAGGCGTTGTGCATCCAGTAGTTGGCGAACGGGTCGCCCGCCGCCTTGGACTGGGCGATCTCGTTCTCATGGTGCGGGAACACCAGATCCAGCCCGCCGCCGTGGATGTCGAACGCGGGACCCAGGTACTTGTGCGCCATCGCGGAGCACTCCAGGTGCCACCCGGGACGACCGAGCCCCCACGGCGTCTCCCACGAGGGCTCGCCGGGCTTGGCCGACTTCCACAGCGCGAAGTCGCGCCGATCCCGCTTGCCCGCCGCCCCCGCACCCGCGTCCTCCGCCTCGCGCATCGCGTCGGGCTTCTGCCCGGAGAGCGCGCCGTAGGCGGGAAACGAGGACACGTCGAAGTAGACGTCGCCACCGGACGGGTAGGCGTGTCCGGTCGCGATCAGCCGCTCCATCATCGCGATCATCTCGGGGATGTGCCCGGTCGCCCGGGGCTCCACCGTCGAGGGCAGGCAGCCGAGCGCGGTGTAGGCGTCCGCGAAGGCGCGCTCGTTGGTCTGGGCGAGCTGCCAGTGCGGAATCTCCTGCGCGCAGGACTTCGCGATGATCTTGTCGTCGATGTCCGTGACGTTGCGGCAGAACACGACGTCGTTGCCGCGGTGGGCGAACCACCGGCGCAGCACGTCGAAGTTCAGCCCCGATCGGATGTGCCCGATGTGCGGCGGCGCCTGCACGGTGGCACCACACAAGTAGATCGAGACCTGTCCCTCGACAAGCGGCACGAAGTCCCGGACCGTGCGGGTGCTGGTGTCGTACAGGCGCATGCTCACACGCGCAAGCTTAGAGCGTCGCGGCGGCGTGGCGTTCCCCGTTATCCCTCGGTTCGGACAACGATCATCGCCGGTGGACTCAGGTCGCCACCACGAGCGCGGTGGCGATCGCGGCCACTCCCTCGGCCCGCCCGGTCAGGCCGAGTCCGTCGGTGGTGGTGCCCGACACCGACACCGGCGCGCCGACCGCGGCCGACAGGGCGGCCTCGGCCTCGGCCCGGCGCCGGCCCACCTTCGGCCGTACCCCGATCACCTGCACCGCGACGTTGCCGATCTCGAACCCGGCCGCGCGCACCAGCCGCGCCGCCTCGGTCAGCAGGGTCACCCCGGACGCCCCCGACCACTGTGGCCGCGAGGTGCCGAAGTGCGCGCCCAGGTCACCGATCCCGGCCGCCGAGAACAGCGCGTCGCACGCGGCGTGCGCGACCACGTCGGCGTCCGAGTGGCCGGCCAGCCCGGTCTCCCCGGGCCAGTGCAGACCGGCCACCCACAACTCGCGGCCCTCCTCGAAGGCGTGCACGTCCACCCCGATGCCGGTGCGGGGCAGCACGACACGGGGAGTGTGTTCACCGGGCAACGTCGATCTCCGTACTCTCCGCGCCGATCGCCGGCTCGTCCCCCGCCTGCGCGCGGCGGGCCAGGAGCGCGCCGGCGAGCAACAGGTCGAACGGACGGGTCACCTTGAACGCCTCTTCGGAACCGGGCACCACCACGACCGTGCCGCCGAGGCGTTCGACCATGCCCGCATCGTCGGTCGCACCCTCCCCGCCGAACCCGCCGGCCTCGGCGTGCGCGCGCGCCAATACGGCGCGGCGAAAGCCCTGCGGGGTCTGCACGGCGCGCAGCAGCGACCGGTCGACGGTGCGCACCACCGTCTCCGCGCCGTCGGCCGAGGCAACCTCTTTGACCGTGTCCACCACGGGCAACGCGGGCACCACCGCGTCGGCCCCGTCGGCGACGGCGGCGATCACCGCCTCCACCACTTCGGCCGGCACGAACGGCCGCGCGGCGTCGTGCACGAGCACGACGTCGTACTCGGGCGACACGGCAGCGAGCGCCAATCGCACCGATTCCTGGCGTGTCGCACCGCCTGCGACCACCCGTACGGGTGATTTCGCCGGCAAATGCGCACGCAAGAGATCCCGGACACCGGCGACACCGTCCGGCGGTGCGGCGACCACGACCGCGGTTACCCCGCGGGCGGCCAACAGCGACCGGACGGCGTGCACCAGCATCGGGATGTCCCCAAGCTCACGCAACGCCTTGGGCGCACCGGGACCGAGCCGTTCACCACGCCCTGCAGCGGGCACAAGGACCGCAGCGTTCAACGAAGTCCCCTCAAACCACCCGGGCGCCGACGCCACATGGCGTCGACACCGCACCGGCGGATTCGTCCGTCATCGACGGGCGGATCCTACGGCTCAGGAAGCCAGAACCTCGTCGAGGATGGCCTCGGCCTTGTCCTCGTTCGTGTTCTCGGCGAGCGCCAACTCGCTCACCAAGATCTGCCGAGCCTTCGCCAGCATGCGCTTTTCGCCTGCCGACAGGCCGCGGTCACGCTCGCGGCGCCATAGATCGCGCACGACCTCCGCGACCTTGATAACGTCACCGGAAGCGAGCTTTTCCAAGTTCGCCTTGTAACGTCGTGACCAGTTCGTCGGTTCTTCGGTGTGCGGAGCGCGCAGCACCTCGAAGACGCGGTCGAGCCCTTCCTGGCCCACCACGTCCCGAACACCGACGAATTCCGCGTTGTCCGCAGGCACGCGGACGGTCAAATCACCCTGGGCGACCTTCAACACCAAATAGGTCTTGTCCACACCCTTGATCGTGCGCTGCTCGATCGCCTCGATCAGCGCGGCCCCGTGATGGGGGTAGACCACGGTGTCGCCAACCTTGAACGTCATGTGACAGGTACCCCTTCCGTGGCTTTCTAGGGTAACACGGGACACGCCCCTACTGAATGACGTTTGCGCAGGTCAGAGCCTTAGTCGGGGCTTGACAACGGGCCCGTGGCCGTGCTGGGACAGGGAACCCCACACCCGCAGGACTCGAACAAACAGGACATACAACTCCTCCCGGTCGCGAGCCGACCACTCTCCGACGACCCATATGTCACACGGGCCCCAGCGGTGTCGGTCCCTTGTTCGAGATCATCCGGCCGACTCGACCCGGTCGAAGCCGAGCGCCGGCGCGGTGAGCCGCGTACAAGTCGTCAGCGCGGGCTGAGTACGCTGTCCCCGGTCGTCCTGACCGGTCCTCGATCCAAGATCTTCAAGGAGATGCCGCCGCCGTGAGCCGCAGCCTTCGACGCGGCGCCCTCGCCGCCACCATCGCCGTCGTCCTTCCCCTGGCCGCGGGCTGCGCCAGTGGCAAGGACGCCGAGACCAACGAGATCAAGCCCGACACCGCCAGTACGGCGTTCGGCTCGCTCAAGATCCAGAACGTTCAGCTGGTGACGGGCGACCCGGGCAAGCACCTGGTCGCGCTCGGTGGTGCGCTGTTCAACGAGGGCACCAAGCCCGAGACGATCACCAAGGTGACGGTCGACGGCGCGGGTCAGGCTCTGGGCGGTCCGCTGACCATCCCGGCCGGCGGCGCCGTGTACATGGTCAACCCGCCCAAGGACGTGGCGCCGGACAGCCCGCTGGGCAAGACCTTCCTCGGCCCGCTGGTCTTCCCGGACGCCGCCAAGGTGGAGGCCGGCTCGTTCCGCCGGGTGACCTTCGCGTTCGGTACCGCCGGCGAGACCTCGCTGGACGTGTCGGTGCACTCGCCCACGAGCTACTACGCGCAGCTCAAGCCGACCCCGGCGTTCACCCCGCCGCCGCCGGCCCCGCCGACCTCGGCGGCACCGGTCACGGGCGCCGCCACCGTGCCTCCCGCCAACAGCACGGGCAACGCGACGACGCCCGCGACGGGCAACACCGGTGCGGCCGGCAGCACGCCGCCGCGCAACAGCTCGTCGGCCCCGGCCGGCGGCTGACCGCACCCGGCATCCGCGCGACGGACACATACGACGGCGCCCGCGCCACCCACCGTTGTCCGGTGGGTGGCACGGGCGCCGTCGTATGCAAGAGGCGGTGCCGCCCCCGGCCCGATCAGGGCTCGAACTTGTACCCGAGACCGCGCACCGTGACCAGGTAGCGCGGGGCGCCCGGGTCCGGCTCGATCTTGGCGCGCAGCCGCTTCACGTGCACGTCGAGCGTCTTGGTGTCGCCCACGTAGCCGACACCCCACACCCGGTCGATCAGCTGCATCCGGGTCAGCACCCGGCCGGCGTTGCGCAGCAGCACTTCGAGCAGGTCGAACTCCTTGAGCGGGAGGTCGATCCGCCGACCCTCCACGGTGACCCGATGCGCCTCCACGTCGAGCCGCACCGGCCCGGCCTCGATCGCCCGGGGCTCGTCGGTGGGTTCGCCGCCCTGGCGCCGCAGCACGGCGCGGATCCGGGCGATCAGCTCGCGCGTGGAATACGGCTTGGTGACGTAGTCGTCGGCGCCGATCTCCAGACCGACGACCTTGTCCACCTCGCTGTCCTTGGCCGTCACCATGATGACCGGCACGTTGGACTTGGCCCTGAGCCCGCGAAACACCTCCGTGCCGGGCAGGCCGGGCAGCATCAGGTCGAGCAGCACCAGGTCGGCGCCGCCCTGGTCGAACAGCTCCAGGGCCTCGGGTCCGGTGGCGGCGACGGCCACCTCGAAGCCTTCCTTGCGAAGCATGTACGACAGCGCGTCGCTGAAGGACTCTTCATCTTCGACGACGAGCACACGGGTCATCGTGAAGCCTCCATGGATGGGGTCGACGATGTCATCGACATCGATTGAGAGGTACTGGACTTGAAGGGCAGCACCAGGGTGAAGGTGGATCCCACACCCTCCAGGCTGCGCACGGTTACCTCTCCCCCGTGGCCCGCCGCGATGTGCTTGACGATGGACAGACCCAAGCCGGTACCGCCGGTGGCCCGCGAACGGGCCGGATCGACGCGGTAGAACCGCTCGAAAATTCGGTCCAGGTCGCGCTGGGGAATGCCCAGCCCCTGGTCGGAAACGGTGATGACGGCCATCCGCGCCTCGGCTCTGACCTCGATGTCGACCCTCGTCCGCGCGGGACTGTAATTGACCGCGTTCTCCACGAGGTTGCCCAGTGCCATCACCAGTTGATTGTGGTCCCCCGGCACGATCAGCTCGCGATCTCCGCCGATCGCCAGGGTGATCTGCTTGGATTCGGCGGCCTGTCGGCAGCGGTCGGCGGCCTCGGCCACCAACTCGTCGAGCGGCACCGGGCCCACGTGATGCAGCGGATGATCGTTTTGCACCCGGGACAGATCGATCAGCTCCTGCACAAGGTTGGTCAGCCGGGCCGACTCGATCTGCATGCGACCCGCGAAGCGGATGATCGCCTCGGGGTCGTCGCTGGCGTCCATGACCGCCTCGGCCAGCAACGACAGCGCACCGACCGGGGTCTTGAGCTCGTGGCTCACGTTGGCCACGAAGTCGCGGCGCACCGCGTCCACCCGGCGGGCCTCGGTACGGTCCTCGACCAGCAGCAGCACCAGCCGCGACCCCAGCGGCGCGACCCGGGCGGACACCTCGAACTCGTGCGCCTCCCCGTCGGCGCGGGCCAACAACAGATCCCGCTGCCTTATCTCGCCGTCGCGTCTGGTCTCCTTCGCCATCGCGAGCAGATCGGCGGGCACCAGTTGGTCCCCGCGGACCAGGCCGAACTTGTAAGCCGCCGAACTCGCCTTCACGACGGTGTCGAACTCGTCCAGGACCACCGCCGAGGAGCGCAGCACGGACAGCACCGTGGCCACTCCGGGCGGCAGCGACGGGGCCGCGGCAGCCGCCGCGGCCGTGCCTCTGCCCTGGGCCCGCTCACTCCAGCGGAAGGCCAGGGTGCCGGCCACACCCACGGCCAATCCGGATACAGCGGCCAAAGCGGCAGCAGCAACGTTCACGTCCACATGTTCCAGGGTAGAGCTGCTCCGAACGGGTGAAACCGTCCAGAGGGTCCATCGTGCAGATCTTCATGTGTCGTTCATCCGTGCGCCACGCCTGTCACCGGTGATCGTTCGGAGGTCGTCATGCCCGACCCGCAGACCCCACCCCAGCCGCAGGCCCCCACGCCGGGCTGCAACTGCCCGTCCAGCTGCGGCTGTGGCTGTAAGTCCGGTTCCGCATGCAATTGTGGGGGCAGTTGCGGTCGCTGAACCGGCGCTCGGGTCCACGAGCCCGGCGCGCGCGGGGCGCCCGACCCCTTCCGTGACAGGTGGGCGCCCCGTGCGGAGCCGATGGGATGTTCACCCGATGTTCGTACCTACTTGCGGCCCTGGTTCTTGACCGCCTCGATCGCGGCCGCGGCCGCCTCCGGGTCGAGGTAGCGCCCGCCCGGGGTGAGCGGGCGCAGGTTCGCGTCCAGCTCGTACAGCAGCGGGATGCCGGTGGGGATGTTCAGACCCGCGATGTCGGCGTCCGAGACCTTGTCCAGGTGCTTGACCAGGGCGCGCAGCGAATTGCCGTGCGCGGCGACCAGGACGGTGTCGCCGGCGAGCAGGTCCGGCACGATCGCGTCGTACCAGTACGGGAGCATGCGCTCGACGACGTCCTTGAGGCACTCGGTGCGCGGCCGGATCTCCTGCGGCAGCGACGCGTACCGGCGGTCGGCGAACTGCGAGTACTCGTCGTCGTCCGCGAGCGGCGGCGGCGGGGTGTCGTAGGAGCGACGCCAGAGCATGAACTGCTCCTCGCCGAACTCCTCCAGGGTCTGCTTCTTGTCCTTGCCCTGGAGGGCACCGTAGTGCCGCTCGTTGAGCCGCCACGAGCGACGCACGGGCAGCCAGTTCAGGTCGGCCACGTCCAGCGCGAGCTGGGCGGTGCGGATCGCGCGGCGCTGCAGCGAGGTGTGCAGAACGTCCGGCAGCACGCCCGCGTCGAGCAACAATTGCCCGCCGCGCGCGGCCTCCTTCTCACCCTTTTCGGTCAGGTCGACATCGACCCAGCCGGTGAAAAGTCCGGCTTCGTTCCACTTGCTTTCGCCATGCCGCAGAAGGATCAGTTTGTAGAGAGCATCAGCCATGCCCAGGAGCCTAATCCAGGCGATCGGAGCGGTTCTCCGGGGCCGCGAAGCGGGCGAAGGCTTCCAGGTTCTTCAGGGATTCGCCGCGTTCGACGCGCCAGTCCCATTCGCGGCGGATCGAGGCGGCGAAGCCGATCTCCAGGAGCGTGTTGAAGCTGTCGTCGGCGGCCTGGAGCACCACGCCCAGAATCCGGTCCACCTCGTCGACGCTGACCGCGGCCAGCGGCAGCCGGCCGTTCAGGTACACGTCGCCGAGGTTGTCGACGGCGAAGGCAACGCCGTACATCCGCACGTTGCGCTCGAGGAGCCAGCGGTAGAAGGCCGCGTGGTTCTCGTCCGCGTGCCGGATCACGAACGCGCTCACCGCCAGGGTGTGTGCGCCCACCGTGAGCGAGACCGCGGTCTTGAGCTTGCGCGTGCCCGGCAGCACCGCGACGAACGTGGTCGGCGCGGGCTGCTCCCATTCGATGCCGGCGTCCTTCAGGGCCGCGCGGACGGTCTCCGCGGCCCGATCCTTCTCGGCTTCCACGACCCACCCCATTCGTCTCGACGCCTCGACGCTACTGCCCGCCCACGACCCGCCCACGCGGGGCCGCGCTGCGGGCCAGCGTGTCGGCGTAGACCTCGGCCATCGAGGCGGCCGCCGAGGACCATCCGAAGGCCGCCGCGTGCCGGATCGCACCGTCGGAGTAGTCCTCGCGCAGTCGGGGCGCGCGGATCAGATCGCGCAGGGCCAGGCCGTAGTCCACCGGGTTGTGGCCGCGGACCAGGGTGCCGGAGACGCCGTCGCGCACGGCGGTGGGCAGGCCGCCGACCGCCGCCGCGACCACGGGGGTTCCGCACGCCTGGGCCTCGATGGCCACCAGGCCGAAGGACTCGTTGTAGGAGGGCACCACCGCGACGGTGGCCGCGCGGTACCAGTCCGCCAGCACGTCCTGGCGGACCGGCCGCTGGAATCGGACCACGTCGTGGATGCCCAGTGTCGCGGCCAGCTTGTGCAGGTGTTCCGGCGCCGCCATGCCGTTGCCGCTGGGGCCGCCGACCACCGCGACCACGAGCGAGTCGCGCAGCGCGGGATCGGCCTGCAACAGGTGGGCGATCGCGTACAGCAGCACGTCGGGGGCCTTGAGCGGCTGGATGCGACCGGCGAACAGGATCACCGTGGCGTCCACCGGCACCCCCAGCCGGCGGCGCGCGTCGGCCATGTCACCGGGGCGGAACGTCTCCAGGTCCACGCCGGGGTTGACCACCGCGACCTGCTCGGGGGCCGCGTCGTAGAGGTCGATCAGTTGATCGGCCTCCTCGATCGTGTTGGCCACCAGCCGGTCCGCCGCCTCGACCACCTGGGACTCGCCGATCACCCGGGCCCGGGGTTCGGGGGCGTCGCCGCCCGCCAGCGAGGCGTTCTTGACCTTGGCCATCGTGTGCATGGTGTGCACCAGCGGCACACCCCACCGTTCCTTGGCCAGCCAGCCGACCTGGCCGGAGAGCCAGTAGTGCGAGTGCACGAGGTCGTAATGCCCGGGGTCGCGCATCGCCTCGGTGCGCAGCACCCCGGAGGTGAACGCGCACAGCTGAGCCGGCAGGTCCTCCTTGGACAGGCCCTCGTACGGTCCGGCGGTGACGTGCCGGACCAGGACCCCCGGTGCCATCTCGACCACCGGCGGCAGGTCGCTGCCGGTGGCGCGGGTGAATATCTCCACCTCGATGCCGAGCGCGGCCAGCCGCTTGCTCAGTTCGACGATGTACACGTTCATGCCACCGGCGTCGCCGGTGCCGGGTTGATGCAGCGGGGAGGTGTGAACGCTCAGCGTCGCGATTCGACGAGGTGCCCCCCGGCGCGCTCCCAATGTGATCGCGCGCTGGACGTGGTGGCTCACTCGTTGACCTCCCAGGCCGGCCCCGTGTCGTGCTGTCCGGTGTACAGAGCTACCACGTGTACACAGAGCTACCAGTTGTACAGAGCTACTACCGATCGTGTCGGCCGCCCGTCCATCGTCGCCGGCCCAACTCAAGGACCAACCCATCGTGGTGGAAGGGGATTCCCCGGCGGAGTGTGATCCGGACCGCTCGCGGGGGCCGGTGGAGGCGTTCCCTTACCCTGCGAGCATGGGTACGCGCGGCATGTCGGGATTGGGCACCCCGGGAGCGGGCGGTAGAGCCGCGTCCCGGACGCGACCCAGCGGGGTGATCACCCGGGGCACCACCAACGCGAACCGGCTGCGCCGGGTGGACCGGTGGTTGACCGGGGTGCACGGGCGACTGCTGCGCGGCGCGGCCGATCCGCTGGTGGTCGACGTGGGCTACGGCGCGTCGCCGGTGACCACGCTGGAAATGCTTCGCCGGCTGCGCACGGTGCGCGCCGACGTCGCGGTGGTCGGGTTCGAGATCGATCCGGAGCGAGTCGCCGCGGCGCTTGCCCATGCCGAGGGCGGGCTGAGCTTCGCCCGCGGCGGGTTCGAGGTGCCGCTGCCGGCCGGTCGGTCGGCGACCGCGATTCGGGCGTTCAACGTGCTCCGGCAGTACGACGAGGACGCGGTGCCGGCGGCCTGGGCCCGGATGTGCGCGCGGCTGGCCCCGAACGGGGTGCTCGTCGAGGGCACGTGCGACGAGTTGGGCCGGCGGGCGGTGTGGCTGGGCATCGGGTCGGACGCGCGGCCGCGCACGGTCACCTTCGCCACCCGATTGGCCGGCTTCGGGCGCCCGTCCGAGTTGGCCGAGCGGCTGCCGAAGGCATTGATCCACCGCAACGTGCCGGGCGAGCCGGTGCACGCGTTCCTGGCGGCGTTCGACCGGGCCTGGGATCTGCACGCGCCGCTGGCCGCGTTCGGCGCCCGCCAGCGCTGGCTCGCGGCGACCGACACCCTGGCCCGGGACTGGCCGGTATGCGATCGGCCGGCCCGTCGGCGGCAGGGCGAGGTGACCGTGGCGTGGTCGGCGGTGGCCCCGCGCGGGGCCGAGATATCGGCCGGCGTCATTGATACATTCCGGTGACTCGTGTCCGATCCGGAACGGCGCATGAAATCTTGAGCACACCACGTTCACTTGACCGTGGTTCAACTCGGCGTGTCATCCGTGAATAGCATGATTAGTCCGTTCCGATAACCGGACGATCGCGAATTCTCCTCTGCCCATCGTCGCCGGAACATGCAAGGATCCGACGCTGAGTCGGTCCTCGGGAACTGCCGTCCGAGAGCACCGATTCCGGTTCGAATCGACGTCGTCGGATGGAATCGGCCCGTACGTCGCAGGCGAGCATCGAGTTCCGAAAGGGCGAAAGCATGGTGAAACTCGGGGGCCGAATCGGCCTGCGAACCCGGGCTGTGACCAGCTGTGGCGCGGCGCTGTTGTGCGCGGTCCTGTTCGGCGGCAACGCGTGGGCGGACCCCGGCGTCCCGCCCGTACCGCCGGCGAATACCGCGATCACCTCCGTGCAGGACCTGCTGGCCGCCCAGGCCCGGGTGCAGGAGTTGTACCGCCAGGCCGAGCAGGCCACCGAGCGCTTCAACGCCACCACCGAACAGCTCGCCCGCACGCAGGTCAAGGTCAACGACGTGAACGCGGGCGTGGTGTGGGCCCGGCAGAACGTCGACAAGGCCAAGGAAGACCTCGGCCGGCTGGCCCGGTTGCAGTACACCACCCGCGGGATGGACCCGCTGCTCACCCTGATGTTGTCCTCGAACCCGCAGGGCTTTTTGCGCGACGCGCCGGCATACGAGCACATCTCGCAGACGCAACTGGACACCATCACCCGGGCCAAGCAGGCCGAACTCCAGCTCACCGCGATGCAAAAGAGCGCGGACACCCAGCTCGCCGAGAGCCGTCGGCTCGAGCAGGAGGCCGCCACCACCCGGACCGACATCCAGACCCGGATCGCCGAGGCCGAGAAGATACTGGCGGGCCTGACTCCCGAGCAGCTCGCCGAACTGGCCCGGATGGAGGCGCTGTCCGCGGAGGCCGGCCAGGCCCAGCTGAACACCCTGATCGGCAAGCCGGACCAACAGACCACCCCCAAGGCCGCGTTGGCCATCGCGTTCGCGATCGACAAGATCGGCAAGCCCTACATCTGGGGCGGCGTGGGGCCGGTGGGTTACGACTGCTCCGGCCTGACCTCGAAGGCGTGGGCGTTCGCGGGCGTGCCGATCCGCCGCACCTCCCAGGAACAGTGGGCGTCGCTGCCGCGCGTGCCGGTCGCCGAGATGCGCCCGGGCGACCTGATCGTCTACTACTCCGACGCCAGCCACATCGGCATGTACCTGGGCAACGGCAAGATCGTGCACGCGCCTCGACCGGGCCGCACGATCACCGTGGCCAACGCCGGCTCGATGCCGATCCTCGGCGTGGTGCGTCCCGACGCGGGTGCGGGCACGGTGAACGCCCCGGCGATTCCCAACGTCCCGACCCCGCCGCCGGCCAAGCCACCGGTCACCCCGCCGGTCACCCCGCCGGTCACCCCGCCGGTGACGACACCGCCGGTCACGCCGCCGGTGACCACTCCGCCGGTCACGCCGCCGCCGACCACCGAGCCGCCCACGACGCCGCCGCCGAGTTCGAAGCCGCCCACCTCGACGCCGCCGTCCACCGGCACGCCGAGCACCTCGAAATCGGGCTCCGCGTCGGGCAGCGCCAAGGCCACCTCGACCGGCACCTGACGAGATCCGAACATGCGGGTGGGCCGGGCCTTCGGGTCCGGCCCACCCGCGTGTTCGGGGTTTACAGCGCCGCGAGCGCCTGCTCGAACGCCACGTACGCACGCGCCTCGAACAGCACGAAACACACCTGCGCCAACCCGGACGGCGTCGCCCGCACGGTCTCGACCGCGATCCGCGCCGCGTCCTCCAGCGGCCAGCCATAGGCACCCGCGGAGATCGCCGGGAACGCCGCCGAGGTCGCGCCGAGCTCGTCCGCCACCCGCAGCGCCTCGCGGTAGCAGGACGCCAACAGCTCGGACCG
Organism: Embleya scabrispora DSM 41855; assembly: GCF_000372745.1. GTDB lineage: Bacteria > Actinomycetota > Actinomycetes > Streptomycetales > Streptomycetaceae > Embleya > Embleya scabrispora. Next base: position 15,511 of record NZ_KB889669.1, read on the forward strand.
GTCCTCGGTGTGGCTGTACACCGGCCCCACCGTGTGCACGACCCACCGCGCCGGAAGCCGGCCCGCGGTCGTGGCCACCGCCGCGCCCGTCTTCAGGCCGCGGCCCAGCTTCGCCGCACGCAGCGCCCGGCACTCGGCCAGGATTTCCGGGCCACCCTTGCGGTGAATCGCCCCATCGACCCCTCCGCCGCCCATCAGGGACGAATTCGCCGCGTTCACGATCACGTCCGCGCGCTGCTCGGTGATGTCGCCGCGGACCAGCGTTATCGGTGTCATGGACATCAGCCTGCCGGCCCGAACGTGGCGCTCCCACTCGATTGGCCGGCACAGTGGTCGGATGTCCGTGGCCCGAGGAGAAGGGGACCTGCCCGCGGAGCTGCTCGATCGTGTGGACTCACTGTGCGAGTGGATGGCCGCGGTGCGCGCCCACGCACACGGCGATCTGGGCGGGCGGGTGTCGCCGTCCCAGCTGCGGGCCCTGCTCGTGATCGCCGGCCACGACGGCATCAACCTGAACATGTTGGCCGCCCGGCTGCGGGCCATCCCGTCCTCGGCGAGCCGGTTGTGCGACCGCTTGGAGGATGCCGGCCTGCTGGTGCGCGAGCTGAGCGCGACCGACCGCCGAGAGGTGGTGCTGCGGCTGGCGCCCGACGGGGTCGGGTTCGTGGAGGAGCTGCGATCGGCTCGACGACAGGCCCTGGCCAAAATCTTGATACATCTGGAGGCGGACGACCTGGACTCGCTCGTGCGGTCCCTCGCGGTGCTGCGCGACGCGGCACATCGGGCGGGCGGCCGGGATTAGGTCGGGCTCGGTTCGAGCCTCGTTCGGTTACCGCCTCACACCAGGCCGCGCTATCGTCCTTTTTCGATTGCCGAACGACAACGATTCGTGCGGCGACATCAATTCCGGAGGTGGTGGCGTGCGCCCCGCGTACGGCGGCGACGGCGGAGCGGTCGAACGGACCGACTACCGCGCGGTACCGGTGCCGGCTCCCTCGGCATCGGACCCGGCCGCCGCGTATCCGCTGCGCGTCCTGCTCATCGAGGACGACGCGGGGGACGCCTTCCTGGTCGAGGAACTGCTCGCGGACTCGCCGGATCCGATGGAGATCGTCTGGGCCCGGTCGATGGCCGAGGCCATGGTCAAGCTCGGCGAGGACATCGGCTGTGTCCTGTTGGACCTGGGGCTGCCCGACGCCGAGGGGCTCAACGGGCTGCACCGGCTGCTGCTGTTCGCGCCGCGGACGGCGGTGATCGTGCTCACCGGCCTGTCCGACGCACATCGCGGCTCGGCCGCGGTGGCCGCCGGCGCCCAGGACTACCTGGTCAAGCAGGAGATCGACGGCTCGTTGTTGTCCCGGGCGATCCGTTACGCCCTGGAGCGCAAGCGGGCCGACGAGTCGCAGCGCCGGTTGGTCGAGTCCGAGCTGCGCGCGCAGGAGAACGCCCGCCTGGAGCGCGGGCTGCTGCCCGCCCCGATCCTGCGTGACCCGTCGCTGGACTTTCGCGCGCGCTACCGACCCGGGCGACAGCGCGCGCTGCTCGGCGGGGACCTGTACGACGCGGTGCAGACCGCCGACGGGCGCGTGCACGTGATGATCGGCGACGTCTGCGGCCACGGCCCGGACGAGGCCGCGCTGGGGGTGAACCTGCGGATCGCCTGGCGATCGCTGATCTTCGCCGGTCTCACCGGCGGCGAGTTGCTCACCACGCTGGAGCGGATCTTCGAACACGAACGGCGCTCGGACGAGATGTTCGCCACGTTGTGCATGACCATCATCGAGCCCGACCGGCGGCGCGGCCGGGTCTACCTCGCGGGCCATCCCGCCCCGCTCCTGCTCACGCCCAAGGGCATCGCGCCGCTGTCCGAGAGCGCCACCGGCCCGGCGCTGGGCCTGTTCCCGGACGGCCGATGGAGCCACGAGTCGATGGAGCTGGGCACGGACTGGTCGCTGCTCCTGTACACCGACGGGCTGATCGAGGGCCGGATCGGCCCGGGCCCGGAGCGACTGGGCACCGACGGCCTGCTGCCGCTGATCGGCCGGCTGCTGGCGGCCGGCCATTCCGGCTACGACCTGATCGATTCGGCGGTCGCCGCGGTGGAAGACCTGCACGGGGGCAGTCTCAACGACGACGTGGCGGTATTGCTGCTGCGGCACGACCCGGAGCGCCCGCTGTACGGGGTGCAGGGCGAACATCCGGTGCTGCCGGGCCAGACGACGGGTGAGGACGATACGGCGTGAGCGAAGACCGCACGCGGGAGCGACAGGGCGGGCCGCGCATGCGCCAGGTCGTCGCCTTGGGCTTGGGCCTGCTCGCGCTGGTGATCGTGATTTCCGCGGTGGTCGGCGCGCTGGCGATATCCCGGCTGAACGACTCTCGGCACACCGTGCTCGACCGCCTGGAACCGGCCGCGAACTCCGCGTTGCGGCTGGAGAACGCGCTGATCGACCAGGAGACCGGAGTCCGGGGCTGGATCATCAGCGGCGACCCGAGCTTCCGCGAGCCGTATGCGCAGGGCCGGGTCGAGGAGGACCGGGCGTACGCGAGCCTGGAGCGGTTGTTGCCGGACTCGGCGAAGGGTGCCCGGCTGCGGGCCGACCTGGCCGAGGTCGGCGCCCGGGCGCGAGCCTGGCGCTCGGCCTACGCGGAACCCGCGCTCGCCGACCGGGCGGCCACCGCCGCGGGCGCGATGCCCGATCAGGGCAAGCAACTGTTCGACGCGGTGCGGGCGGCGACCGCGGCCCAGCAGGCCGATCTGGGCCGCGAGCGGGCCGAGGCCCGGGACGAACTCGCGAGCGACGCGACCATGTTGACCGCGACGCTGATCGCGGTGGCCGCACTGTTCGCCGCGCTGGTCCTGCTGATAGCGCTGCTGTTTCGGCGAATGGTCACCCGCCCGCTGGAGCACCTGGGCGAGCAGGTCCGCCAGGTCACCGAGGGCCGTTACGGCCAGGTGCTGACCGGCCGGGGACCGGCCGAGATCATCGCGCTCGCCCACGACGTGAACTCGATGCGCGACCGGATCGTGGAGGAGTTGCACAGCACCGAGGCGGCCCGGGCGCTGGTCGACGAGCAGGCCGAGGATCTGCGTCGATCCAACGCCGAGTTGGAGCAGTTCGCCTACGTGGCCTCGCACGACCTGCAGGAGCCGCTGCGCAAGGTGGCCAGCTTCTGCCAGCTCCTGGAGAAGCGGTACAAGGGCCAACTGGACGAGCGCGCCGACCAGTACATCGCGTTCGCGGTGGACGGCGCCAAGCGCATGCAGACGCTGATCAACGATCTGCTCGCGTTCTCCCGGGTGGGCCGGTTGGACACCGAGCAGGGCGACGTCGACATGCGGGAGTGCCTGGAGCACGCGCTGCACGCGCTGGCCGTCGCGCGCGAGGAGGGCGGCGCGCAGATCACCGCCGACCCGCTGCCCACCGTGCCCGGCGACGGGCTGCTGCTGGGCCAGTTGGTGCAGAACCTGGTCGGCAACGCGATCAAGTTCCACGCCGAGGAGGTCCCGCGCGTACATCTGGGGGTTCGCTGGGACGGCGAGCAGTGGGAGTTCTCCTGCGCCGACAACGGCATCGGGATCGAACCGCAGTACGCCGACCGGATCTTCGTGATCTTCCAGCGGTTGCACCCCAAGGACGCCTACAGCGGTACCGGTATCGGCCTGGCGATGTGCAAGAAGATCGTGGAGTACCACGGCGGCCGGATCTGGCTGGACGCCGAGGTCACCGGCGGCACCACGATTCGCTGGACCCTGCCCGGCCCGCCGCCCGCCGCACTGCCGGAGCCGCGCGCTTGGGCAACGGCCCCGGACATGCCGGAGTCGGCACAGGGTCGGGAACCGAAGACGTCCGAGCCGCAGTCCCGGGGACCGGCCGAAGAAGAAGCGGTACGAGGGAGCAACGCATGACCCATCCTGTCGCGGGAGCCATCGAGGTCCTGTTGGTCGAGGACGACCCGGGCGATGTCCTGATGACGCGCGAGGCGTTCGAGGACAACAAGGTGCGCAACACCCTGCATGTGGTCAGCGACGGCGTCGAGGCGGTGGCATTTTTGCGGCGCGAGGGCAAGTACGCCGACGCGCCCCGCCCGGACCTGATCCTGTTGGACCTCAACCTGCCGCGCAAGGACGGCCGGGAGGTGCTGGAGGAGATCAAGGCGGACGAGGATCTGCGCCGGATCCCGGTGGTGGTGCTGACCACGTCCGAGGCCGAGGAGGACGTGCTGCGCAGCTACCACCTGCACGCGAACGCCTATGTCACCAAGCCGGTGGACTTCGAGCAGTTCATCAACGTGGTGCGGCACATCGACGAGTTCTTCGTCTCGGTGGTCAAGCTGCCCACCCGCTGAGCGCGGCGAAGCGGTTCACCGGGGGCCGTACGGCCCCATGTTGCGACCGCCTCCGCGGCCGCCGGCGACCTCCTTGAGCGCGGGCCGCACGTCGACGAGGTAGACGATCGCCGCGACCAGGCCGGCGAGCATGAGCATCAGGCCCAGGCCGGTGGGCAGCACGTCGACCACGACCGCGACGCCCAGCAGGATCAGCCAGAAGGACTTCTTCTTCTTGTCCGCCGCGCGGTACGCGTCCTCGCGCCGGAAGGCGGCGTCGAACAGGCAGAACACCTTGAGCAGCAAAATGCCGAGGAAGAGCCAGGTCAGCACCTGGTCGAACTTGGCCGTCAGCAGACCATCGGCCATGGCCAGTTCCATCGATCCTCCTCTGCGCGGCCGCCGCGTGCCGCCACGTCGTGCGGGCTTCCAGTCTGGCATGCCCGGCGCCGCACCCGGCGACTTTCCCTGCGCCGCCGCGCCCGGCACGACGCAGGTGCCGCCTCGGGGGTCACCGAGGCGGCACCTGACGGATCGATGTGCCGAGGATCAGCCGTGCGAGCCGCCGGCCGGCTTGTTGCCCGAGTCGCCGACCTTGCGGGCGGCCTGTTCGACGGCGCCGGCCGCCGCGTCCGCCGCCTTGCCGGCGGCGGTGGCCGCCGCCTTGGCCTGGATCTTGGCATTGGCCGCCCCGCGCTTGGTGGCGGTCGTGGCCGCCTTGGCCTTGCTCTCGGTCGTCCGCACGGCCACCTTGGCCTGCTTGGTGCTCTCCTGCCGGTCGACCCGCTTGACCAGCTTCTCGCCGCGTGCGGCGAGGTCCTCGTAGAGCTCCTTGGCCTTGTCCACCTGGGACTTGGCGAAGGTCTGGGTGCGGTCGGGGAGCGTCTGGAGGCGCTCGCGAAGCACCTTGGGGTCGGTGACGACCTCGGCCCGGAAGCGCTCGGGCAGCTCCCGCAGCTTCTCCACCACCAGGTCGCCGGCGCCGGCGACGGCGTACAGCGGGGTGGAGTCGGTCAGGGTCTTCTTCAGTTCCGTGGCGATAGCCATGGTGTTCATTCCCAACTACTCGAGATAGGTGTCGGTTACGGCCCGGCCGGCCTTGCCGTTCTCGGTTCCGTCGGCGGCGCCCCGCTCGTCGCGCACGGCGCCGTCCTGCGCGTTCTCCTTGCGGAATGCCTCGTAGATCTCGATGAGGACCCGCTTCTGGCGGTCGTTGATCGCCGGATCCGCCATGATCGCGGTGCGCACCTCACGGTCACCCTCCTCGCGTTCGTCGAGGATGCCCGCCTGCACATACAGCGTCTCGGCCGAGATGCGCAGCGCCTTGGCGATCTGTTGCAGGATCTCCGCGCTCGGCCGCCGCAGACCGCGCTCGATCTGGCTCAGATAGGGGTTCGAGACCCCGGCCGCCTCGGCGAGTTGCCGAAGCGAATATTGCGCGTTGCGGCGCTGCTCCCGGATGTACTCACCCAGCGAACCGACGTTCAGACCAGCCATGGCTCCAGCATGCACACACCATGCTTGCTATTGCAAGCACAGTGCTAGCAGCCGTATGCGAAGAGGCGACGAACGGGTGAAATCGGTCGGGGCGATCGGATCGGACAGGTACCGTCGAGGCGGTCGCCGACCCGACAGCAGGTCATCTGCCCGACAGCAGGTCATCCACCTTCGCCTCGCCCTCGCGGTAGCGGCGGGTGATCTCGGCGGCACAATCGTCGGCGGTGCGCTGGAGGCGATGCCGACGCGAGGACACCTCCTGCTCGTGGGCGCCGAGCTTGTCCAGCGCCTCGCCCAGCTCCGCGTCGGTATGCGCGGCCAGGTCGGACAGGCCCACGTCGGCGAGCAGTTGCTCGATCCAGCTGCGGTAGCGATCGGTGCGCGGCGGCTGGACGTTGACGTGCCGCGCGCCGCGGGTGGGCGGTCTGGACTCGGACAGGATCTCGGGCAGCCGGCCCACCACCGGCGAGGTCGGCTCGGCGCCGTCCCGGCCGGCTCGCCGGGCCAGTTCGGCGCGCAGGATGTCGATCCGCCCCTGGAGCAGCCTCCGCAGATAGGACAGATCGTTCTCCTCGCGCTGGGCGTCGCGCATCAGTTCGCGAACCCGACTCAGCGTGAGTGCGCGGATGGCCTCCGGGGCCACTCCGTCGGGAAGATCCACCATGAGACGCATCGTGTCATGTCGGGCAGACCACCGCGTGCCACATGGCGCGGAATCGGTCCGGACGGGTGTGCAGAATGGGCCCATGCGTGCCGTCCTGCAGGTCGTGACCGAAGCATCCGTGACCGTCGAGGGGGAGGTGGTCGGCTCGATCGTGGGCCCGGGCCTGTGCGTCCTGGTCGGCGTGACGCACACCGACACTCCCGAGATCGCCCGCCGACTGGCCGCCAAGTTGTGGAGCCTGCGCGTCTTGGACGGCGAGAAATCCTGCTCGGACCTGTCCGCGCCGCTGCTGGTGATCAGCCAGTTCACCCTGTACGGCGACGCCCGCAAGGGTCGTCGGCCGACCTGGAACGAGGCCGCGCCGGGCCCGGTCGCCGAACCCCTGGTGGCCGAGGTCGTCGCGGCGCTGCGCGCGCTCGGTGCCGAGGTGGCCACCGGCGTCTTCGGTGCCGACATGAAGGTCGCGCTCGTCAACGACGGCCCGATGACCCTCGTCGTGGACATGTGAACCGGGGGCGGATGCGAGATCCCGCCCGGGATTCACCGGTTCCGGGGGTTCTCCCCATGTTCCGCGGCGGAACGGGGAAGGAGAATGGGCGTCGGGTACACCGACCGAAGGGGTTGGACCATGTCGCACCGCGGGCCGTACATCGCGGCCGGGATCGTCATCGCAATCATCGCGCTGATCGTGCTGCCCTCGTGGATCGCCTGGACCATCGTGGCGGTCGCGATCGGCCTGCCGGTCGTCGCCTACTTCGCCCTGGACCGCTCGCAGCGGCGGCGTCTGCACCGCATCCGCCGCCGCGAGATCCGCTAGGTCGAGGCCGGGGCCGGGTCGAAGAGCCCGCGCGCGGGCCCCGAACTCACGCGGGAACCACGACCTCCTGGGTCGCCGGCACACCGCCGGCCAAGAGTTCGGCGTCCACCGCGGTGTTGCGCTTGATCAGCGCCAGCGCGATCGGGCCGAGTTCGTGGTGGCGCACCGAGCTGGTGACAAAGCCGACCTGACGACCCGCGAGTTCGACCGGTGCCCCGTGCTCGGGCAGCGCCTCCGGGGTGCCGTCCAGGTGCAGGAAGACCAGCCGGCGCGGCGGTCGACCCAGGTTGTGTACGCGCGCGACCGTCTCCTGGCCCCGGTAGCAGCCCTTGTCCAGGTGCACCGCGGTGTCGATCAGGCCCAGCTCGTGCACGATCGTGCGGTGATCGGTCTCCAGGCCCAGTCGAGGCCGGTACGCCGCGATCCGCAGCGCCTCGTAGGCCCACATGCCCGCCGGGTGCGCGTGCTCTCGCCCGTACCGCTCGAGCCGCTCGCGCGGCAGGAACAACTCGCGCCCGTACGCGGTCTCGCGCACCAGCACGTCCTCGGGGGTGTCGCCGCCCGTGCCCGCTTCGTGCACGATCGCGAAGTCGGCGGACACGTCCGCGACCTCCACCCGCAGCATGAAGCGCATCCGGTCCAGGAACTCGACCAGGGCCGGCGCCTCACCGGGCTCCAGGTGGGCCCAGAACGCCTCGCCGTCGTCCACCCCGTACAGCGCGTGCTCGATGTGCCCGTGCGGGCTCAGCACGAGGGTCAGCGTCGCCTCGTGCGGCTTCAGCCCGGTCAGGTGTTGCGTGGTCAGCGAGTGCAGCCAGCTCAGCCGGTCCGGACCGCTCACCTTGATCACGTCGTGGTGCGAGAGGTCGACGAAGCCCTCGCCCGCTTCCAGCCGACGTTGTTCACGCAGGGGGTCGCCGTAGTGCGCGGCGACGCCGGCGTCGGGGGCTTCCGCGGCGACCGCGCCGGGCAGGGACAACAAAGGGCTCGTGGACATGTCCCCACAGTACGAGACCGGCTCGGCCGACACCGCTGCCGCTGCCTCAGCGAAGCCGGGCGGCGGTGCACTCGGCGCAGCGGCCGAAGATCGCAAAGTGCGCGAGGTCGATGTCGAAACCGTGCTCGGCGCGCAGCCGCTCGCCCATCGCGGCGGCGACCTCGGTGCCCACCTCGATCACCCGCCGGCAGTCCCGGCAGACCAGGTGCAGATGGCCGCCGACGTCGGCCGGGTGGTAGGTCGGCGCACCGTGGCCCAGGTGGGTGTGGGTGACCAGGTCGAGCTGTTCGAGCAGTTCGAGGGTGCGGTAGACGGTCGAGATGTTGATCCCGCCGGCGGTCTTGTGCACCTCGACCAGGATCTCGTCCGGCGTCGCGTGGCCCAGGGTGTTCACCGCTTCGAGGACGAGTTGGCGTTGCGGCGTGAGCCGGTAGCCCTTCTCCCGAAGTTCGTGCTTCCAGTCAGTGCTCACGAACGGAAGTTTACGAGGGCGGACCGGTCCCCGGGGTCACTCGACGCGGTCGCGTTCGGTCCGGCGCGGTCCGGCGCTATTCGGCCGCGAGGTCCGCGTCGACGCGCTTGAGTTGGGCGGAGACGTGGGCTTGGAGCGGGTGACCCATCGCGGCCATGTCGTACGCGTACATCAACTCGCCCTTGACCAGGCCGTACAGCCGGTGACCGGCGGTGTACTCCTTCGCGTCCTCGGTGCGCGCGACCACGTCGGTGCGCATCTCCAGCCGCGGGCCGTCCACCTTGCCGAGCCAGATCTCCACGATCCCGGTGGGGTGAGCGAGCGTCACGTCGACCGAGCCGTCCAGCTTCGAGCGCCAGAAACCGGTCTCGGTGGCCAGCGGACGCACCCGCTCGCCCGCGTCGTCCAGGAGCCAGGTGCGCGAGGTATAGGTGAGGAACGGCTTGTTCGCGATGTAGCCGAAGGTGACCTGCTGGCCGAAGCGGAACGCCTCGATGGTCGGGTAGTCGCCGACACCGGCGCCTTCCCAGGTGCCGAGCAGGAACGCGAGCGGGACGGCGTCGAAGTGCAGGTCGTCCGGGATTTCGATCATGGTGGGGCGGCCGCTTCCGGGTCGGGTACGGCGGGTCAGCCTACCGGGCTCGGCGTCAGTTCTGGCCCTTGTACAGCTTGGACACGGTCAGCGCGGCGAACCACGCGACGAGGACGCCGACCACGGCCAGCAGCGCAATGAAGAAGATGTGCATCGCCAGGGTGCTCCTCGTGCTTCGTACGGGTGGGCCAGGTCGACCTGGCCGGGTGCCAAACGGCCTCAGTGTATAGGCTGCGGGCCGTGAAGCGATCTCTCGTGGTCAAGGTCACCGCAGGTCAGGACGCGCCGGAGCGCTGCTCCCAGGCATTCACGGTGGCGTCGGTGGCGCTCGCGTCGGGTGTGGACGTGTCGCTGTGGCTCACCGGCGAGTCGTCCTGGTTCGCGCTGCCCGGGCGCGCCGCCGAGTTCGAGCTGCCGCACGCCGCGCCGCTGCCGGACCTGCTCGACGCGCTGATCGCGGGCGGCCGGGTGACCCTGTGCACGCAGTGCGCGGCGCGCCGGGAGATCACCGGTGACGACGTACTGCCCGGAATCCGGATCGCCGGTGCCCAGGTGTTCGTCCAGGAAGCGCTCGCGGACGACGCCCAGGCGCTGGTGTACTGACCACCCGCCCGCGCGGGCCCGGGATCAGTGGCTGATCCCGGAGATGTTCAGGCCGATCACGCCGAGCAGGACCAGGCCGATCGAGATCAGCTTGAGCGGCGACGAGCCCTCGTTCAGGAGCCAGATGCCCACCAGCGCGGTGCCCGCCGCGCCGATTCCGGTCCACACCGCGTACGCGGGGCCGACCTCCAGCGACTTGAGCGCGTAGGTGAGCAGCCCGAAGCTGCCCAGCGCACACACGGCGAAGCCGATCGTGGGCCACAACCGGGTGAATCCGTGGCTCTGTTTGAGCATGATGGCGAAGCCGGTCTCCAGGATTCCCGCGATGATCACGATCATCCATGCCACGTGTTGCCTCCCGGCGTCGCGCGCTGCTTCCGGTGTCCCCACACCCCGAAAGATCTGCCCCCGGCAGATCCACCGAAGATACGGAAACCTTTCTGCCCCTGCGACCCGGGGCACACACCGGCAACGACCCCACCCCTCCCCCGAGCACGTGGGGAGGGGTGGGGCCGTTTTGCCGCCGATCGGGTCGCGGGGTCCGAGGGTGTACGTCCGAAGGAGACCCGCCCCCGTCGGGGTCAGACCGCGATCTCGACCTCGGCGACGGTGCCCTTCTCGGACACCACCACGCTGCGGTCCACGGTCGCGCCGGGGACGAGCGCCCGCACGGTCCAGTTGCCCGGCGCCGCGAAGAACCGGAACTGACCGGTCGCGGACGTGGGCACCTCGGCGGTGAAATCGCCGCCCGCGTCGAGCAGGCGCACGTAGCCGTTGATCGGCTGCCCGCCCTTGGTCACCGCCCCCTGGATGATGGTTTCCTTCGCCACGTCAACTCCTGCCAGATCCGGGCCGCCGGCCTTCGCACCGCACATCGTTCTTGCTCCCTGAAGTCGGGTAGGTGGTGTAGCCGTCGGTCACTTGCCGTCGCCGAGCTCGATCGGCACGCCCACCAGCGCGCCGTACTCGGTCCACGAGCCGTCGTAGTTGCGGACGTTGCCCTGCTCCAGCAGCTCGTGCAGGACGAACCAGGTGTGGGCGGAGCGCTCGCCGATCCGGCAGTAGGCGATGGTGTCCTTCGTCAGGTCCACACCCTCGCCCTCGTACAGCGCGGTGAGTTCCTCGTTGGTCTTGAAGGTGCCGTCGTCGTTGGCGGCCTTCGACCACGGGATGTTCTTCGCGGTCGGCACGTGGCCGGCCTTCTGCGACTGCTCCTGCGGCAGGTGCGCCGGGGCGAGCAGCTTGCCGGAGAACTCGTCGGGCGAACGCACGTCGACCAGGTTCAGCGAACCGATCGCGGCGAGCACGTCGTCGCGCCAGGCGCGGATCGACGTGTCCTGCTCCTTGGCCACGTAGTTCGTCGCGGCGCGCTCGGGCACCTCGACGACCAGCTCGCGCGAGTCGAGCTCCCACTTCTTGCGACCGCCGTCGAGCAGCTTGACGTCGCCGTGGCCGTAGAGCTTGAAGTACCAGTAGGCGTAGGACGCGAACCAGTTGTTGTTGCCGCCGTAGAGCACGACGGTGTCGTCGTTGGAGATGCCCTTGGCCGACAGCAGCGCGGAGAAGCCGGCCTCGTCGACGAAGTCGCGCTTGACCGGGTCCTGCAGGTCGTCGCGCCAGTCGATGCGCACCGCACCACGAATGTGGTTCTTGACGTAGGCGCTGGTGTCCTCGTCGACCTCGACGAGCACGACCTTCGGGTCGTCCAGGTGGGCCTGGACCCAGTCGGCGTCTACCAGAACGTCGGAGCGGCTCATGGGGATACCTCCGGTGCAGAAGTGCGCGGGATTGCCGCGGATGTGGGGGTACGCGGTCTCGGGGTACACCCGGGCGTGCCGCGGCGCCGCGGCAGGCGGGGTGTGGGTGTGTCCGTGGTTGCTACGCGGGGGCCGGGGGCCGTTCCACCGCGTCGTCACGCGGTTCGGGTCCCGGGTCCGACGGCCGGTCGCGATCCGCCTCGGGCGCATCGCCGATCGACGACTGTCGGCAAGTCAGTCAGCGCAACACAGGCAGGTCTGCGTGCGGCACAGGTCCACTGCGCGCCGCTTGGTGAGGTCATCCGCCTGTCGCTTCACACCATCGATCGTAGGGAGCCTGGGCCACCCGTGTCATGCGTGGCCCATGATGTGAGACAAAATTGTCCGCCCATTGAGATGGGCGGACAATTGGCACCGATTTGTCATGGTTGTGCGGGCGGGATCTCCAGTAGTTGTTCGCCGTCGCCGACCGTTTTGACGGCGAACCGGGTGATCTCGCCGACCGGAATGCTGGTCGCGCCCCGAATCGGATCACCGGGTCCGTACTCGCCGTTCGGGACCACCCACGAGGACGCCGTCTCCACCCGGCCCCGGGTGCCGTAGACGTCCAACTGGCAGCGGGTGCCCGGCCGGATGCCGGACAGCGACAGATCCACGCTGCTGCCCCACGCGGTGGCGGCGTAGCGCAGTTCGGCGCCCATACCGGAGCGCGGGTCGCCGCCGCGGGCGATCCGACCGGCCGGCCCGGGCGGTGTCGCGGTACCGGCCGGCCCGGCCGTCGCGGACGGCCGGCCCGGGGCGGCCGTGGTCGGCGGCGCGGCGGCCGTGTCCCCGGTGTCCGAGGAGTCGCCCAGCGCCCAACCGGTGAACCCGGCGAGGATCATCAGCACGGCCGCCGCGGCGGCCACCGCATGGCGCGACCGGCGGCGCCGATCCGCCTGCCGGGCCGCGGCGGACAACACACGTGCGGGCGCGGTGCCGCTCGCGGCCACACCGCTGGCCTGCGCCTCGGCCTCGGTCAGCCGGGCGAGCAGGGCGGGCAGGCCCGCGAGTTCCTCGTATTCGGCCCGGCAGCGCGGGCACGTGGCCACGTGTTGCCGCACTCGCGCGGCCTCGTCCTCGTCGAGGGCGCCGACCACGAACGCGCCGAGGTCCAGGCGGGCCACCGCGCAGCCCAGCCGTGCGGGCGGGCCCGCCGGCTTCGGCGGATGCGCGTCGGGAGCGGCGCCGTTCGCCGTCGCGTTCTCGTCCCCGGTGTCCGTCACGGGACCAACCCCCTTTCCTCGAAGGCCACGCGCAGCGCTCGCAGCGCGTAATACGTCCGTGATTTGACCGTGCCCTCGGGCACCCCCAGCGTCTTGGCCGCGTCGGCCACCGAACTGCCCCGGTAGTAGGTCTCCAGCAGCACGGCCCGATGCTCGGGGCTGAGCGCGGCCATCGCGTCGGCGACGTCCCACGCGAGCACGGCCCGGTCGAACTCGGCCTCGGCGCCCTCGTCCGCCACCGTCGCCAGCACCGCGTCGCCGGTCTCGGGTGGTCGGGCCCGACGAGCCCGGCCGACGTCGATCACCACGTTGCGGGCCACCGTGCACAACCAGCCCCGCACCGAGCCCCGGGCCGGGTCCAGCGCCTCGGGGTGGCGCCAGGCACGCAGCAGCGTCTCCTGGACCACGTCCTCGGCCCAGGCCCGATCGCCGCCGGTCAGGCGCAACGCGAACCCGAGGAGCGGGCCGCCGTGTTCGAGGTAGAGCGTGCGGATGACCGCCTCGTCGGCGGTCGATATTCGCGAGGCCGAGTGCAGGGGGTCGGCGGCGGGCCGCTCGTCGCCGGCGGGGGGCCGGGCCAAAAAGGCCCGGGCCGCCGCCGGATCCGCCTGGGCCTCGGCACCGAGCAGTTCCGAACGTTGCGCCACACCCTCTGCACGGGTGGGCGGGTCCGGCGGTTCATCCCGGCTCCCGGGACGGGACCGGCGGTATATCCACGGCATGGCCGCATCCTCCCGTGGCGGAGCCGCCGCCGCACGGTTAATCAGCCGATCATGACCCTGCCCAGCAGATACGCCGCCGGAGCGGCGAGTGCGAGCGGCAGGGATACACCGGCGGTGAAGTGAACGAACCCGGACGGATGGTCGTAGCCGGCGACCCGGCGGCCGAGCAGGCCGAGCGCCGAGGCGGCGGCGCCGAGCAGCGCGGCGTACGGCGCTTCGCCGCCGAGCGCGATGCCCGCGGCGGCGCCGGCGGCGGTGCCGAGCAGCCAGGACGGGATCGGCGCGACGGCCGGCGGCAGCGGCACCGCCCGCACCAGCGTGGCGACACCGGCCGCGAGCACCGCGGACACCACGGCCGCGCCCGCGTCGATCGGGCCGCCGTGGAGTTCGCCCGCGACCAGGTAGGCCACGTCGAACGCGGTGATCAGCGCGGCGGACGTGGTCACCGTGAGCGCGGGCAACAACTCGCCCGGCCGAGCACCGCTCCGGGCCTGGAGCGCGAGCATCACCAGCAACGTCGCGGCGAGCACGGCGGGCACGCTCGCCAGGCCCTGCTCGCCCTTGGCGTACACCGCGATGTCGGTACCGAACGCGGCCACCACGACCAGCGCTATGCCCTGGCGCGCGGGCCACATGCCGTTGAGCCGGAACCACCCGGCGGCGGTGAGCACTTGCAGGAACGCCACGCCGAGCACGAGGGCCGGCTTCCCGGCGATCGCGGTCACCGCCAAGACGGCGGCGAGACCGACCGTGCACAGCGCCGGCAGCATGCCCGGCGGATCCCAGATCGGCGTCCGGGCCGAGCGCGCGGACGCCTCACCGGTGCGCTGGGCCGGCACGCGGGCGAGGCGGCGGCGGGAGTCGGCGGGGGCGTCGTCATCGGCGGGCGCGTCGTTCGGGTGGTCGTGGGCGTGGGTGAAGTCGTGGGCGAACTCGGGGTGGTCCTGCTCGTGGTCGAACGCCGCGTGGTCGACCGACTCGTCCCGCCGATGGGCATCCTCGGGGCGATACCCACCGTACGAATCCGGCTCGGACTCGGGAACCGGCTCGACGACGGCCGGCAGCACGCTCGTCGCACCGTCCCGGTCCGCGTACCCCGAGTCGTAACCATCCCGCCCGGGTTCGGCGAGCGCGGGCAACATCTCGGTGGCGTCCGGGTAGCCGTATCCGCCGGCCGCGGGCGCGCTCGGGAGCGGTTCGGCGTACGGCTGGAGGGCATGCGAGGCGTGCGGAGCCTGCGGGGCTTGCGGACCCTGCGGATAGGAGTCCTGGAGGTAGGGCTCCTGCGAGTAGGACTCGGGTGGGTAGGACCCCTGGGCGTAGTCGTCCTGGGGGTAGGGCTCGTGTGGCCGGGTTTCCGGCGGATACGGCGCTGCCGGGTAGCCGTACGAGCCTTGGTCGGCGGGCGGCTGGGCGTACTGCCCGGGCTCGGCGTAGCCGCCGAGTCGTCCGTCGTACGACTCGGCGGCCGGTGTGCCGTACTGCTCGCCGTAGTACTCGCCGGGCGGCGCGAACGCCTGCTCGCCGTAACCCGGCCCCGGCGGGCCCGGGTCGAGCGGCGCTTCGCCGGGGTGGATCGCCGCGGGGTCGTAGCCGCCCGGTTCCTCGTATCGGTCGCCCGTCGGGCGCCCGCGCCGGCCGCTCATCCGCCGGCGAAGGGAGGCAGGACCTCGACCGTGCCGCCCTCGGTCAGGATGATCGCCGTGTGGTCGCGCCGTCCGACGGGGTCGCCGTCCACGACGAACGAGCAGTTCGCGACGACCGCGCCGAAGCGGATCGAGTCGCCGTGCCGCTCCCGGGCGCGCCCCAGCGCCTCGGCGAGAGTGGCCGCGTCGTACGGCTCCTCGGCCGTGCCCGCGGCTTCCTTCGCCGCGGCCCAGTACCGCATGGTGCCGACCGCCATCGCGCGCCCTCCCGTGTGTCCGTGTGTACGTCGCGGCCTCCGGCGCCGGCGGCGCCGAAGTGTGCAGCATCCATGATGACGCCTCCACACCGACCATTCGGCCCGGGCGCCCTCGGACCACCGGCTCGACCCGGCCGCGGAGCGGACGGTGTGAGCCGGCGCCCGGCGACCGGCTCGCGGTGGCCGCGGAGGGGACGGGCAACCGGTTGCGCCCCTGCCGGGTTGCCCACGCGGCGGGTCGTGCCCCGAACCGGTGAACCCGTGGAGGTTGTGGGGGCTTGGTCGGGTGGGTCCTGATCGGCTTTTCGGGGGTGCCCCCGCTGGTCCGCGCGATGAGGATGCGGGTTCGGGTGCAGGCATTCCGGTGAAAGTCGGGGCCGTGGGGTGTCCGCAGTGCGGGAAGATCCCCGGGTAGGTCGGTTCCCGGAGACATGTTCGCTATCCTGACTCCGCAGGCTCACCTCCGATGACGGGCACACCCCAAGGACCCCAGAAGTGGTTCCCGAACGGTTACGGAATCGGACGAGTCGGCGACCAATGAAGGATCCGGGCGACGATGCCCCGGGTCCTTTCGTGTTTTGTGCCTGTTTTGGGAGGTGTCCCGTTGAGTGCACTGCTGCTGCTCACGAACGCGCTCCAGCCGTCGGCCGAGGTGCTGCCCGCGCTCGGTCTGCTGCTGCACCAGGTACGCGTGGCCCCGGCGGAGGCGTCCGCGTTGGTCGACGCGCCGGCCGCGGACGTCATCCTGGTCGACGGTAGGCGTGACCTCCCGCAGGTGCGCAGCCTGTGTCGGGTGTTGCGGACCACCGGGGTCGGCGCCCCGCTGGTGCTGGTGGCCACCGAGGGCGGGCTGGCCGCGTTGACCGCGGACTGGGGCGTCGACGACGTCCTGCTGGACACCGCCGGGCCCGCCGAGGTCGAGGCGCGGCTGCGGCTGGCGATCGGCCGGCTCCAGGCGGCGCAGGGGGCCGAGGACGAGCCCACCGAGATCCGCAACGGCGACCTGAGCATCGACGAGGCCACCTACAGCGCGAAGCTGCGCGGCCGAGTGCTGGACCTGACGTTCAAGGAGTTCGAACTGATCAAGTACCTCGCGCAGCACCCGGGCCGGGTCTTCACCCGAGCCCAGTTGTTGCAGGAGGTGTGGGGCTACGACTATTTCGGCGGCACCCGCACGGTGGATGTGCACGTGCGCCGCCTGCGGGCGAAACTCGGGCCCGAGCACGAGTCGTTGATCGGTACGGTGCGCAACGTCGGTTACCGGTTCGTGGTGCCCGATCGAGGCGTCGGCGAGCCCGCGCTCGCCGAGCGTACGTGAGTCGTACATACGTGAGTCGTGCGTACGTGACCCTTGCTCATGTGCCCCGTGCCCAGGTGACCCGTCGCTCCGCGCCGGTCCGGCCGGTGGAGCCGACGGAGCGTCACATCCCTTACGCAGCAGTACAAAGCAGACTTATCCGGAGGAACGCGGAGGACCATCTCGTCCCGCGTCCAGGTTGTGAACTCCCGTGAGTCGCACCGGTCTCCATCCCTACAATGACCGCGTGCCCAAAGTGACCCGCGACGACGTCGCCCGCCTCGCGGGGACCTCCACCGCGGTGGTCTCCTACGTCGTCAACAATGGCCCGCGCCCGGTCGCGCCGGCCACGCGCGAGCGTGTGCTCGCCGCGATAGACAAGCTGGGTTACCGGCCCGACAGCGTGGCCCAGGCGATGGCCAGCCGCCGGACCAACCTGATCGGCCTGGTGCTGCCCGACGCCCGGCAGGCCTTCTTCGCCGAACTCGCGCACACCGTCGAACAGGCCGCGTTCGAGCAGGGCCGGCTGGTGTTGATCGGCAATTCCGACTACGAGGACGACCGCGAACTGCACTACGTGCGCGCGTTCCTGGGCATGCAGGTGTCCGGGCTCGTGCTGGTCAGCCAGGGCCCCTCGGAGCGCGCCGCGCGTGAGATCGCCACGCGGGACGTGCGGGTGGTGCTGATGCACCGTCAGCCCGATGCGCTCGGCGGTGACGCGGTCATCCTGGACGACGTCGAGGGCGCCTACACCGCGGTCCGCCACCTGCTCGACACCCACGGCTTCACCCGGGTGGACTGCCTGGGCGGTCCACCCAGCACGCCGGACTCGGGCGACCCGGTCACCGACCACGTGACCGGCTGGCGGCGGGCGATGACCGAGCGCGGGCTGCCCACCGAGGGTCTGCTGCACGAGGCGCCCTTCGGCCGGTTCGGCGCCTACCAGGTCGCGCTGTCGCTGCTGACCGGCCCGGATCGGCCCAGGGCGCTGTTCTGCTCGACCGACGACCAGGCGATGGGTGTCCTGCACGCGGCGCGGGAGGCGGGTGTGCGGGTACCGGACGACCTCGCGGTGGTGGGCTTCGACGACATCGCCGAGGCGGCCATCGCCGATCCGCCGTTGACCACGGTGACCTCCGACCGCCCGGGTATGGCCCGCGCCGCGGTGGAGCTGGCGCTGGAGCGCGAGCCGGCCGCCGCCGGCGACCCGCGGGTGCGTACCTTCCCGTCCACGCTGGTGGTCCGCCGCAGCTGCGGCTGCGGCTGACGGCCGCGCGACGACCGCCGGCGCCGCTCAGTACCGTGGAGGCCATGGACCTCGCGGATGTGTCGATCGAGACGGTGAATCGGGCCTCGGCGGAAGACGCCTCGGCCGTATCGGCCCTCGCGGAGGCGGCGGCCGGCGTCGACGGCGCCTCGCCGCTGTCCGAACAGTCCCGGCTCGAGCTACGGCACGGCGCGCCCGCGGCGCGCGAGGTGCTCGCCCGGGACGGCGCCGCCATCGTCGGCTTCGCGCACCTGGACGGCTCGGATCTCGTGGACGGCCCGTCCGCCGAACTGTTCGTCGCGCCGGCCGCGCGCGGCGCGGGCCTGGGCCGGGCGCTGCTGGAGACGCTGGTGAGCGAGGCGGCCCGGATCGAGGAGGCCGGCCGGTTGCGGGTGTGGGCGCACGGCAAGCTGCCCGCGGCCGAGCGACTGGCCGCGGCGCTGGGCTTCGCCGCGTTCCGCGAGTTGTGGCAGATGCGCCGCGCGGCCGCCACTTCGGTGCCCGACCTGGACCTGCCCGCCGACGTGCGACTGCGCACCTTCCGTCCGGGCGTGGACGACCAGGCTTGGCTCGCGCTCAACGCCAAGTCCTTCGCGCACCACCCCGAGCAGGGCGCGTGGACGGCGGACGACCTGCGCCGCCGGTTCGCCGAGCCGTGGTTCGACCCGGCCGGTTTCTTCCTCGCCGAGGACACCGACACCGGCGAGCTGCTCGGCTTCCACTGGACCAAGACACACCCCGCGACCGCGGACTCGGGCCCGCTGGGCGAGGTGTACGTGGTCGGTGTCGACCCGGCGGCGCAGGGCCGCGGGCTCGGCGCGCTGCTGACCTCGGTGGGTCTGCGGCACCTGGCCCGGCGCACCGTCGAGGGCCGTCCGCTCGCCGAAATCCTGCTCTATGTGGACGCGGACAACGAGGCGGCGGTCAAGGTGTACGCCCGTTTGGGCTTTCGCGTGCATACCGTCGATGTGATGTACCGGCGCTGAACACGGTGTGAAACCTGGCGAACATCTGTTTCGGGTCGCGGCCGCACAGGTGCGCATAGACCGCCGCGAAAAGACAATGGTCTGATGAACGCCGAGAACCCCGCCGCTCGATCCTCCCGACACCTGACCGTGGCCGTGCCGCCCGCGAAGGCCGGCGGCACGAACCCGGTCGCCGCGGCCCCGCCGCGATCGGAGGACGGGTTGCCGTTGGACCGGTTTCTGGACCGGGAGGGCAGCTGGCTGGCGTTCAACGAACGTGTGCTCGAACTCGCCGAGGACCCGAGCACACCGCTGCTGGAGCGGGCGCGATTTCTGGCCATCTTCGCGTCCAACCTCGACGAGTTCTTCATGGTCCGGGTGGCCGGTCTCAAGCGCCGGATCGCCACCGGTCTGGCGGTGCGCGCCGCCAGCGGCCTACAGCCGCGCGAGGTGCTGGAGAACATCTGGTCGCGCAGCCGCGCACTGATGGCCCGGCACTCCACGTGCTTCCACCACGACGTGCTGCCCGCGCTCGGCGAGGCCGACATCCAGTTGTTGCGCTTCGACGACCTGACCGACGGCGAGCGGCAGTCGTTGTACGCGCTCTTTCGCGAGCGGGTCTTCCCGGTGCTCACCCCCCTGGCGGTGGACCCGGCGCACCCGTTCCCGTACATCTCCGGCCTGTCGCTGAACCTGGCCGTGATCGTGCGCAATCCGCGCTCGGGCAACGAGCACTTCGCCCGGGTCAAGGTGCCGCCGCTGCTGCCGCGCTTCGTGGAGACCTCGCCGGCCCGCTTCGTGCCGCTCGAGGAGGTGATCGCCGAATTCCTCGGCGACCTGTTCCCGGGCATGGACGTGCTGGGCCACCACGCCTTCCGGGTCACCCGCAACGAGGACCTCGAGGTCGAGGAGGACGACGCGGAGAACCTGCTCCAGGCGCTGGAGCGGGAGTTGATGCGCCGGAGGTTCGGCCCGCCGGTCCGGCTCGAGGTCGAGGAGACCATCGACCCGCACGTGCTCGACCTGCTGGTGCGCGAGCTGGGCGTGGGCGAGAAGGAGGTCTACCCGCTGCCCGGTCCGCTCGACCTGACCGGTCTGCACGCGATCGCCGACCTGGACAAGCCCGAGCTCAAGTTCGGCCGCTTCGTCGCCGGCACCCATCGCGACCTGGCCGAGGTGGAGACCGCGCAGGCCGCCGACGTGTTCGCCGCGATGCGCAAGCGCGACATCCTGGTCCACCACCCCTACGACTCGTTCGCCACCTCGGTCCAGGCGTTCCTGGAGCAGGCCGCGGCCGACCCGGACGTGCTCGCGATCAAGCAGACCCTGTACCGCACCTCGGGCGACTCGCCGATCGTGGACGCGCTGGTGGACGCGGCCGAGTCCGGCAAGCAGGTACTGGTCCTGGTCGAGCTCAAGGCCCGCTTCGACGAGCACGCCAACATCACCTGGGCGCGCAAGCTCGAGCAGGCCGGCTGCCATGTCGTGCACGGCGTGGTGGGGCTCAAGACGCACTCCAAGCTGTGCCTGGTGGTCCGCCAGGAGGGCGACACGCTGCGCCGCTACTGCCACATCGGCACGGGCAACTACAACCCGAAGACGGCCCGGCTCTACGAGGACCTGGGCCTGCTGACCGCCGACCCGCAGGTCGGCGAGGACATGTCGAACCTGTTCAACCGGCTCTCCGGCTACTCGCGCGCGCAATCGTTTCGGCGGTTGCTGGTGGCCCCGCACTCGTTGCGCAACGGGCTGGTCGAACGGATAGAGCGCGAGGCGGCCAACCACGAGCAGGGGCTGCCGGCGTACGTCCGGCTCAAGTCGAACTCGCTGGTCGACGAACTGGTGATCGACGCGCTCTACCGTGCCTCGCAGGCCGGCGTCCCGGTCGATCTGTGGATCCGGGGCATCTGCGCGCTGCGCCCGGGCGTTCCCGGTCTGTCCGAGACCATCCGAGTGCGCAGCATTCTCGGCCGATTTTTGGAACACTCCAGAGTGTGGGTGTTCGCCGGCGGGGGCGAACCGGAGGTGTGGATCGGCAGTGCCGACCTGATGCACCGCAACCTGGACCGCAGGGTCGAGGCGGCGGTGCGGTTGCGCGGCGATCGACACCGCGACGAGATGACGTCCTTCATGGACCTGGGGATGAGCGCGGAGACCGCGTCCTGGCACCTGGACCGGGACGGCACCTGGACCAGGCACGCAACCGCTGCCGACGGCAGCCGGCTTCGTGACGTGCAGGAGCACCTCATCGAGACCCGGAGGCGCAGACGTGGGCCGGACTGAGCAGACGACCGGTATTCCTCGGCAGCGCGCGGCGGCCGAGGACACCTCGGCCGGCGCGATCCTGCTCGCCCATCTGGTCGGGGAGGCCGGCGCGTTCATCGACCAACTGCCCCGGCTGAGCGCGGGCGAGGAGGAGGCCGCGCACAACGCGCGGGTGGCCGCCCGGCGGATCCGCAGCGCGCTGGCCACGTGCGGGCCGCTGCTGGAGCCGGAGCCCGCCGCGCGTCTGCGCGCTCGGCTGCGCGAGGCGGCGGACGCCTTGGCGGGCGAGCGGGACGCCGAGGTGCTGCTGGAGCGACTGTCGGCCGACCTGGACACGCTGCCGGAGCGCCCCGGCTCGGCCCGGGCCCGGGCGATCGTCACCCGCCGACTGCGCGGCGATCTGGGCGCCGGGCGGACCCGCGCGCTGACCGCGCTCGGCTCGGGAGTGTTCACCACGCTGTCCGCGGACCTGGTGGAGCCGGCTCTGGGCCTGACGTTCACCAAGCGGGCCGCGGCGCCGGGCGCCGAACTCGTGCCCGGGTTGGTCGCCCGGACGCTGCGCCGGCTGGACCGCGCCGTCGACGCGCTGCCGCTGGCGGCGGCGGGCGAGCCCTATCCGGCGGACCGCGCCGGGTTCACGCCCTACGCGGGCACCGACGACGACGCCTGGCACCGGGTGCGGATCCTGGCCAAGCGGGCCCGCTACGCGGCCGACATGTGCGTGCCCGCGTTCGGCCCGCCGGCCGCTCGGTTGGCCAGGCGGCTCAAGGCGGTGACCGAGGTGCTCGGCGTGCACCAGGACGCGACCATCGCCGCCGACGCGGTCGCCGCACTCGCGGCCGGCCCCCGGGTCGGCGGGCCCGCCGCCTTCGTCCTGGGCGAGTTGTACGCGCACGAGCGGCGGGTCGCCACGGCTCAGCGGTACGCGTTCACCCGGGTGTGGCCCAGGGCGGGCGCCCCGGAGGCGCGGGCGTGGCTCGATGGATGACCCTGCTCGGGTCACGCACCCCGACCACCACCCGGTACTCGCCGCGGGCGCGGTGTTGTGGCGTCGGGTGGGGGACGCGGTGCAGGTCGGGTTGGTGCATCGGCCGCGCTACGACGACTGGTCCTTCCCCAAGGGCAAGCTGGAGCCGGGCGAGCCCGCGGTGGTGGCCGCGGTCCGCGAGATCGCCGAGGAGACCGGGTATCGGGCCATTTTGGGGCGCGAGCTGGGCATGCGCAGTTATCCGTTGCGCTCGCGCGATCGACTCAAGGTCAACCGCTACTGGGTCGCCGAGGCGGTCGCGGGCGAGTTCGTCGCCAACCGGGAGGTGGACCGGATGTGGTGGGGTCCGCCGGAGCAGGCCGCGACGCTGACCGGGACCCCGGACTACACCGCGTCGCTGACCGACGCGTTCCGCACCGGGCCGCCGCCCGCGACGGTGCCGGTTCTGGTGCTGCGCGCGGGCCCGGCGTTCGCCCGAGACCTGGTGCCGATGCTGGCCGCGTTCGGACCGGTCGAGGTGTACGGCTGCGCGGAGCCGGCCGCCGCCGCGACGGTCGAGCCCTATGTCACGGCCGTGGGCGCGCGGGTGTGGGCGACCTCGTGCTCGGTGGCCCAGGCGCTGCGCGGCGGCCGGCCGACCCTGCTGTGCGCACCCGTTCCGGACCTGCCCGGCGCCGCCCCCGGGGTCGGTGCCACCCGGCTGGCCGCCGAACCCCTGTTGCCCGGGGAGTTCGTCGTATTGCACGCCTGGGCGGGTCGAGTCGTGGCCATGGGCCGTTACGCTCCCTACCCGACGGGAAGCTGAGCACTTGGTCAAGCCGTTGTCACGGTTTGCCCAACGTCACACTGCGTGCATCTGAACATCGGATGAACAAAATTCGGCCTGCGCGACAAAGCCCCAGTTCACGGGTAGTAAATGCGCACATGAGCGGACAATTCATCCAGCGGTCGGCTTATCTGACTCGACCGTTCGAGTTCACCCTCGGTTCACTTTGCGCGGCGGATCGCTTCATTCTCACGGCCTAACTTCATGGGAGACGGCGCCCGTTCGGGACGCCGCACCACGAGTTGAGTTCGATCGAAAGGGAGCGCCGTGACCATTCGGCCCCGCAGTGTCCGTCGCGGTATCGGCTTCACCGGCCTGGCACTCGCCGGCGCGCTCACGCTGGCCGCGTGTGGCTCCGACGACAACAGCTCGGGTGACGACAAGAAGTCGTCGACGAAGGCCGCGGCGGCCCCCGGCGCCGAGGCCCCCAAGGGTGACTGCGGCACCGGCAAGCTCGCCGCCGCCGGCTCCAGCGCCCAGAAGAACGCGATGGACGAGTGGATCAAGGCGTACCAGGCCAAGTGCTCGGGTGCCTCGATCGACTACGCGTCCTCGGGTTCGGGCACCGGCCGTCAGTCGTTCTTCGACAAGCAGGTCACCTTCGCCGGCTCCGACTCGGCGCTCAAGCCGGAAGAGGTCGCCAAGGCCGGCGCGGCGTGCGCCCCCGGCCAGGCGATCAACCTGCCGATGGTGACCGGCCCGATCGCGATCGCGTACAACGTCTCCGGCGTCAAGGACCTGACCCTGGACGCGAAGACGATCGCGGGCATCTTCTCCGGCAAGATCACCAAGTGGGACGCCGCCGAGATCAAGGCGCTGAACCCGAACGCACAGCTGCCCGGCACCGCGATCCAGACCGTGCACCGCTCCGAGGCCTCGGGCACCACCGAGAACTTCACCAAGTACCTCAAGGCCGCGGCCGGCGCCGACTGGACCTTCGACGCGGCCCAGGACTGGAAGGCCCCGGGCGGTCAGGGTGCCAAGGGCAGCGAGGGTGTCGCCTCCATCGTGAAGTCGACGCAGGGCGGCATCAGCTACATGGAGCAGTCCTACGCGGAGAACTCCGGCCTGGGCATCGCGCAGATCAACACGGGTGCGGCGGCTCCGGTCAAGCTCACTCCCGAGGCGGCGGGCAAGGCCGTCGAGGCGGCCAAGATCGTGGGCCAGGGCAACGACCTGAAGCTGTCGGTCGACTACGCGACCAAGGCCGAGGGCGCCTACCCGATCATCCTGGTCACCTACGAGATCGTCTGTGAGAAGGGCACCGCCGCGGACAAGCTCCCGCTGCTGAAGTCCTTCCTCAACTACACCTCCAGCGCCGAAGGCCAGAAGGTCCTCGCGGGCATCGGCTACGCGCCGCTCCCGACGACGGTCGCGGACAAGGTTCGCGCCGCCGTGGCCGGTCTGTCCTAGTCCGAGCCCGCTGAGCGACCGACTCGTACGGAGAGAGATGTCCACCACCACTCCCACCGCACCGGCGGAACCCGAGCGCAAGGCTCCCGCGGCCAAGCGCACCAAGGTTCGGCCAGGCGACCGGATCTTCTCCGGTGCCGCCCGCGGCGCCGGCATCAGCCTGCTCGCCATCATGGCCGCGATCGCGATCTTCCTCGTGGTCAAGGCGACGGACGCACTGTCGAAGAACCAGGGCAGCTTCCTGACCGACCAGGGCTGGGACCCGAACACGGCGAAGCCCGCGTTCGGTGTCGTCACGCTGGTGTTCGGCACGGTTGTCAGCGCCACCATCGCGATGCTCATCGCGGTGCCGGTCGCGGTGGGGGTGGCGCTGTTCATCACGCACTACGCCCCCCGGCGGATCGCCCAGACACTCGGCTACATCATCGACCTGCTGGCCGCGGTGCCCAGCGTGGTCTACGGCCTGTGGGGCTACATCTTCCTGGCCCCCAAACTGCTCGGCCTGCACTCGTGGTTGTCCGACTACCTCGGTTGGATCCCGGTGTTCGACAAGGAGCAGGCGGGCGTCACCGCGCGCACGCTGTTCACCGTCGGCATCGTGCTGGCCATCATGATCCTGCCGATCATCGCGGCGGTCACCCGTGAGGTCTTCCTCCAGGTGCCCCGCGCCCACGAGGAGGCCGCGCTCGCGCTCGGCGCCACCCGCTGGGAGATGATCCGGGTCGCGGTGCTGCCCTACGGCAAGCCCGGCATCATCAGCGCGTCGATGCTCGGCCTCGGCCGCGCGGTCGGCGAGACGATCGCGGTCGCGATGGTGCTCTCGCCCAGCTTCGACCTCTCGATCCACATCCTGGACCCGGGCAACACCACGATCGCGGCGAACATCGCGAACCAGTTCGGTGAGTCCAACGAGATCGGCCGCGGCGCGTTGATCGCCTCCGGCCTGGTCCTGTTCATCATGACGCTGCTCGTCAACGGCGCCGCGCGCGTCGTCATCAACCGGCGCAAGGCGTTCTCTGGAGCGAACTCATGACCGTCCTGGACACGGGCGACAAGCGCCCGGGCATCGGTACGGACGCGGTCGAGGTCGGTCGCGCGGGTCTGGCGGATCCGCGGGCGGCGTCGCTGACCCGCCGGACCCTGCCGCGCCAGGTGCCGTGGGCGATCGCCGGCGGCGGCGTGCTGCTGACGATCGTGTTCAAGCTGACCCTGGACAACTGGGCACTCGCGGTCTTCCTCGCCGGGGTGATCTTCATCGGCGTCCTGTCCGCCGTCTCGTGGCGGTTCGAGGACGCCCGCCGGGCCCGGGACCGGTTCGCCACCAGCCTGATCTCCACCGCGTTCGTGCTCGCCGTGCTGCCGCTGGTGTCGGTGCTCGGCTACACGATCCAGCGCGGCTACGGCAAGCTGTCGCCGTACTTCCTGTCCCACTCGATGCGCGGCGTGGGCGCCCGGGACGACACCGGCGGCATCTACCACGCGATCATCGGCACCCTGGAGCAGGTCGGCCTGGCCGCCCTGATCGCGGTTCCCATCGGTCTGCTCACCGCGATCTACCTGGTCGAGTACGGGCGCGGTCGACTGGCCAAGACGGTGACGTTCTTCGTCGACGTGATGACCGGTCTGCCGTCGATCGTCGCGGGTCTGTTCATCTACGCCTTCTGGATCATGATGCTCGGCTTCCAGGCCTCCGGCTTCGCCGGGTCGCTGGCGCTGATGATCCTGATGTTGCCGACGGTGGTGCGCTCCGCCGAGGAGATGCTCAAGCTGGTCCCGAACGAGCTGCGCGAGGCCAGCCTGGCGCTGGGCATCCCGAAGTGGCGCACCGTGCTCAAGGTGGTGCTGCCCACCGCGTTCGGCGGCATCGTCACCGGCGTGATGCTCTCCATCGCCCGCGTGATCGGCGAGACCGCCCCGCTGTTGCTGCTCGTCGGACTCACCCAGTCGATCAACACCGACCCCTTCTCGGGGTGGCAATCGGCGCTGCCGCTGTACGTGTTCGACCAGAACCACGCCGGCAACCAGTTCGCCGAGGACCGGGCCTGGGCCGCGGCGCTCACGCTGATCGTCATCGTCATGATCCTCAACCTGGCGGCGCGGCTGATCGCCCGCTGGAAGGCACCGAAGGCGGGCCGATGAAGGCGACGACGACCCGAACGGCCGACCGCGGCACCGACATCCGCACCGATCCAGAGGCAGGAATGACCAAGCGCATCGAAGTTTCCGGACTCAACGCCTACTACGGCTCGCACAAGGCCGTCGAGGACATCTCGATGACCATGGAGCCGCGTTCGGTCACGGCCTTCATCGGTCCCTCCGGCTGTGGCAAGTCCACCTTCATCCGCACCCTGAACCGCATGCACGAGCTGATTCCGGGCGCCTCGGTGGACGGGTCGGTCGCGCTGGACGGTCAGGACCTGTACGGCAGCGAGATCGACCCGGTCGCGGTCCGCCGCACGGTCGGCATGGTCTTCCAGCGGCCCAACCCGTTCCCGACCATGTCGATCTACGACAACGTCGCGGCCGGGCTCAAGCTCGCGGGGATCAAGCGCAAGGGCGACCTGGACGCGATCGTCGAGCGTTCGCTGCGCGGCGCGAACCTGTGGACCGAGGTCAAGGACCGGCTGAACAAGCCCGGCGCGGGCCTGTCCGGCGGCCAGCAGCAGCGACTGTGCATCGCGCGGGCGATCGCCGTCGAGCCGCAGGTGCTGCTGATGGACGAGCCGTGCTCGGCACTCGACCCGATCTCCACGCTCGCGATCGAGGACCTGATCGCGCTGCTCAAGGAGCGGTACACGATCGTCATCGTGACCCACAACATGCAGCAGGCCGCGCGCGTCTCGGACAAGACCGCGTTCTTCAACCTCGCCGGTCCGGGTCAGCCCGGTCGGCTGGTGGAGATCGGCGACACCGAGACGATCTTCTCGGCACCCACCGAGGAATCGACGGCGGACTACATCGCCGGCCGGTTCGGCTGAGCGCGGAAGCGTCGACGGACGGCGGCGATGGACATGCGTGAGGGCCCACACCGGGACGGGTGTGGGCCCTCACGTTCGATGTCTCGCCCGCGGGCCGGATGCCCCGTACGTCCTGCATTACGTACGCGGCGCGTGGTCCGCGGATCAGCCCACGATCAGGTGGGCAATCCAGTACACGCCGGCCGCGACCAACCCGGCGGCCGGCATCGTGGTGAACCAGCCGATCAGGATGTTCTTGGCGACGCCCCAGCGCACCGCCTTGACCCGCTTGGTCGCGCCCACGCCCATGATCGCCGAGGTGATGATGTGCGTGGTGGAGATCGGCGCCTTGAAGACGTAAGCCGTGGTGTACAGGATCGAGGCGGCCGTGGTCTCGGCCGCGAAACCCTGCGGCGGGTCCAGCTCGATGATCTTGCGGCCGAGCGTGCGCATGATCCGCCACCCGCCCGCGTAGGTGCCCAGCGACAGCGTGATGGCGCACGCGAGCTTGACCCACACCGGGATGCCGTCGCCCTGCTGATGACCGCTGATCACCAGCGCCATCACCACGATGCCCATCGTCTTCTGGGCATCCTGGATACCGTGCCCGAGCGCCATGCCGGCCGCCGAGACGGTCTGCGCCAGCCGGAAGCCGCGCTTGGCCTTGTGCGGGTTGGACTTACGGAACAACCAGATGATCCCGACCATCACCAGATAGCCGGCGACCAGGCCGACCACCGGCGACAGGAACATCGGGATGACGACTTTGTCGAGCACACCGTTCCAGTAGACGGTGCTGGAGCCCGCGAGCGCGGCGCCGACCAGGCCACCGAACAGCGCGTGCGACGAGGACGAGGGCAGTCCGAAGTACCAGGTCAGCAAATTCCAGAAGATCGCGCCGACCAGCGCCGCGAACAGGATGACCAGGCCATCCTTGCCTTCGGGGGTGGCGATCAGCCCTTCGCTGACGGTCTTGGCGACGCCTTCGCCGAGAAAGGCGCCCGCGAGGTTCATCACCGCGGCCATGGCCAGCGCCGCCCGCGGCGTCAGTGCCCGAGTGGACACCGAGGTCGCGATGGCGTTGGCCGAGTCGTGGAAGCCGTTGGTGTAGGTGAAGAAGAGCGCGACGCCGATGACGATGATCAGACCAGTGAGTTCCACTGGGTCAGGACTCCTTGACGGCGATCGTCTCGACCGTGTTCGCCACGTGCTCGAACCCGTCGGCGGCCTCTTCGAGCACGTCGACGATGCCCTTGAGCTTGAGCACGGTCAGCGCGTCGTACGCGCCACTGAACAAATGGGCCAGGAGCTTGCGGTGGATCTGGTCGGCCTGGTTCTCGAGTCGGTTGATCTCGATCCAGTACTCGGTCAGGTCCTTCATCGTGCGCAGCCGGGGCATCGCCTCGGCGGTCAGCTCCGAGGCCCGGACCAGCACCTCGATCTGATCGGCCACCTGCGGCGGAAGCTCGTCGAGCTGATACAGCACGACCAGGTCGACGGCCTCTTCCATGTAGTCCATGACATCGTCCAGTTGCGAGGCGAGGGCGTAGATGTCCTCGCGGTCGAACGGGGTGATGAAGGAGGCGTTGAGCTGGCGCATGATCGCATGCGTGGTGTCGTCACCGGCATGCTCGGCCGCGCGCATCCGTTCGGCGATCTCCGGACGAGCGGAGACCTCTGCGCCGAGCAACTCCGTCAGGAGCTTGGATGCGGTGACCAGGTTGCTCGCCGCTGCGGCGAACATGTCGTAGAAGCTCGTCTCCCTGGGGGTCAGACGCAATCGCACTGGAGGTCTCCGGGATAATGAAAGTGGTCGGCGTCGATGCTAGGCGCTCCGGCGGTCGTGCACGCAAGCCGGGGAGTCGACGCGAACCGCGACCGTACCCGGCGGTAACGAGACGCGCGCTCACAGCGACGAACGGGCATGCGGAACCACCCGTTCCGCCGCCTAGGACGCCCGTCACACGGCCAGAGTATGGGCCAGGGCGGCATTCGAGTGACAGTGCGACCTAGGCTCGATCCATGTCGTCCACATCACATGAACGAATCCGAGGGATCGGCCGCGATGTTCGCACCTGAGACGGGCGCGAGCGACCGACACCACCGGCGCGGAATCGCAATGCTTGCCGGATATACCCCCCGGGGGTAAATTCGGATAATGGACGGTCACCCATCGGGCCATGGACACGTGGGGAACGGCCGCAGAGATACGGGAGACGACGGTGGAACAGGATCCGCAGAAGCCGGATACGACGGCGGCGCACGGCGCATCGGGGCACGGGCACGGCTACAGCGGGCGCAAGGACGAGCACCTCAAGCGGCTGCGCCGGGTCGAGGGGCAGGTGCGCGGGTTGCAGCGGATGGTCTCCGAGGACGAATACTGCATCGACATCCTGACGCAGGTCTCGGCGGCCACCAAGGCGCTGCAATCGTTCGCGCTCAGCCTGCTGGAGGAACACTTGGCGCACTGCGTCGCGAACGCGGTGGAAAAGGGCGGCCCGGAAGCGGACGAAAAGGTCAAGGAGGCGTCCCAGGCGATCGCACGCCTGGTGCGCTCCTGAGGCCGCGGCGACGGGGGCCGGCCCGGGTGTGGGTCCCTGTCCCCCAGCCGCCGACGAGTCCGAGCACGGCGTCGATCTGAGCCTGCGTGAGCGGACCCTCGCTCGCCGACGCCGCGATCATCAGGTCGCCGTAGAGCTCGATCTCGTCGAGGACGACGTGGTCGTGCACACCGCGATCGGAGAATCGTGACACCCACATCACCTCCTCGTGCGCACCCCGGACGGGCCTCGGCCCATCCAGCGTAGGGGTGGCTCCGCGGCGCCGACATGGCACGCCTGGGTCATATGGGGACCGCCCGGAACGACTCCGCGCGAGTGACTCAGCCGCGTCGCGCGGGTGTCCGGGACGGGCTCGGCGCGACGTACAGGTCCTTGGCCTCGGGCGGCTTGACGTCGACCACCACGCCGAAGTCGTACAGCTCCGCCGCGGAGAGCACCTTCGCGGTCGGTGCCGCCTTGCCCTGATCCGGGCCCATCGCGAAGGCGAACGACTCCTCGACCTTGCGCAGCCGCCCGGCGTCGTCGAGGTAGGCGTCGAACGGAATCGGCGCGCCGTCGAAGGTCTTGAGCGCGGCGGCCAGCGGGCCGCGCACCTCCGGCGCGGTCAGGTCGTGCGCCTTGCGGATGTCGAGGGTTCCCTTGTAGTGCCGCACCGTGTCCGCGCCCAGCTTCTCGGTCCCCACGAGCACCACGTCGTCGTTGACCCCGCGCAGTATCTCGAAGGACGTCCCGGGGTCGGTCGCACCGCCGCTGACCAGGTTGCCGTCGGCCAGCCCGTCGATCGCCAGCCGCACCCACTTGTCCTTGGGCACGCCCGGCGACCCGTTCTTCATGTAGAGCGCGTCGGGGGTGAGGATCTCCTGGAGCGGGCCGGCGATGCCGGAGTCCTTGGGCGCGTCCACCGTGAGCGAGCCGATGTGCCGGACGTAGTCGAACATGCCCTGCCCGGTGAGCTTGACCACCCGGTCGGCGTTTTGCATGGTCATCGTGGTGCGGGTGCGCGAACTCTTCGCGCCGGTCGTGACATCGGCCGCCCTGCGGACCGCCAGGACCGCTGCGGGCGGGCCGTTCGATGCCCCGGCGCTGCCCTTGACCTGCGCTCCCTGAGGTTGCACGTCGTCGCCCTGACAGCCGGCGGCCCCGGCCAGGAGGAGCGCACAGCAGACACCCGTGAGCGCGGTACGGACCAACATGTGGGGTTCTCCCGGATGCTCGGAATCCTCGCGTGACGGCCGGCCACGCGGCGGCGGCTCGACGGGACAACGAGCGAGGCGACGCCGGGTTACGGCCGTTCGGGGGACGGCGGGTCGGCGGGCGCGGGCAGCACGTCCGGGGCCGGGCGGCGCGACCAGGCCAGATGCCGCCGGGTCAACTCCTCGGCGCCGGCCCGATCACCGGCCTCGATCAGGTCGAGCAACCGGTGGTGCTCGGCGGCGATCCGGCTCCGGTCGGCCGGGTCGGCCAGCGGGTGCGGACCATGCAGCCGGGCCTGGGCCCGCAGTTCGGCGACCATCCGGACCAGGCGCGCGTTGCCGGCCAGGCCGAGCAGGTGGGCGTGGAAACGATCGTCGGCGTCCACGTAGGCCGGCGCGTCGACGCGGGCGACCGCGTCGGCGAGTTCGTCGACCAGTGCCCGCAGGGCCGGCAACGCGTGCGCGCAACCGTCCCGGGCGATCCGCCCGATGATCGGTATCTCCAGGAGTTCGCGCAGGTCGTGGATGTCGTCCAGGTCGGCGGCGGACATGCTGCGGATCCGAAAGCCCTTGTTGCGGACCGGCTCGACCAGACCGTCCTTGGCCAGATCGAGCAGCGCCTCGCGGACCGGCGTCGCGGACACCCCGAATCGGGTGGCCAGGGCGGGCGCCGAGTAGACCACGCCGGGCTGCATCCGGCCCGCCACCAGCGCGGCCCGGACCGCGCGCGCCACCTGTTCGCGCAGGCTCAGCCGCTCGCCCAGGCGTCCGGCGTCGCGGCCGCCCTCGCTGTCCGTCCCCATCGTGTCCGCCCCCTCGGCCGCGTCGCCGTCATCCCGCCGGGCGCGGCTCGGCCGTCACCAGCGGACGCAGCGGTCCGCGTTCGACCAGCCGCACCACCGGTTCCAGGACACGACCCATGAACAGCGACCCCACCAGGGCGACCAGCGCGCCCAGCGCGAACCCGGCGAGCACGTCGGTCGGGTAGTGCACACCCACGTACAGCCGGGAGAAACCGGTGAACACCGACGCGAGCACCGCCAGGATCCCGATCCGGCGATCCACCAGCAGGATCCCGACCGCCAGCGCCATCGTGGTCAGCGCGTGGTCGGAGGCGAAGGACGGATCGGTCTTGCCCTCGACGAGCACATGCAGCCCGTCGTGGCTCAGGAACGGACGCGGCCGGTCCACCCAGTCGCGCAGCGGGGCGTTCGCCAACTCGGCGACCAGGGCCGCGAGCGGAGCCCACACGAGGCCGGCCATCGCCGCGGTGTGGTCGGCCCGACTCCGGGCCCGCCACCACGCGAGCAGGGCGAGTACGGCGAGTACGGCGAACATGCCGTACTCGCCCATGAACTCCATGCCCCCGTGTGCCCATGAGGTGTGTTCGGTGAGCCCGTTGACGTCCCGCAGGACCTCGATGTCGAGATTGTCGTCGGTACTCTCCGCCAGGACCTGCAAGGACACCGGTGAACCCCTTCGCGTGGTGCATTGTGGTGCGGGTGGTGCGCGTGGTGCGGGTGGTGCCGTGCAGCGGTGTCGCTACTTGCCCTCGTAGGCGTTGACGACCTCCGCCATCGGCCCGTCCATCTTGATCACGCCCTGATCGAGCCAGATCACCCGGTCGCAGGTGTCCCGGATCGACTTCATGCTGTGGCTGACCAGGAAGACCGTGCCGGCCTCCTTGCGCAGCTCGCGAATCCGGGCCTCGCTCTTGAGCTGGAACTCACGGTCGCCGGTGGCCAGCGCCTCGTCGATCATCAGCACGTCGTGCGTGCGCGCGGCGGCGATGGAGAACCGCAGCCGGGCCGCCATGCCGGACGAGTACGTACGCATCGGCAGCTTGGTGAAGTCCTTGCCGTTGTAGTTGTTGAGGCCGGAGAACGTGGCGATCTCGTCGTAGTTCTCCTCGGCCTCCCGCTGGGTCATGCCCATCGCCAGGCAGCCCAGGATGATGTTCCGCTCACCGGTGAGGTCGTTCATCATCGCGGCGTTGACGCCCAGCAGCGACGGCTGGCCGTCGCTGTAGATCTTGCCCTTGGTGGGCGGCAGCAGGCCGGCGATGCACTTGAGCAGCGTGCTCTTGCCGGAGCCGTTGCGGCCGATCAGGCCGATCGCCTGGCCCTTGTAGGCGACGAAGCTGACGCCGCGCACCGCGTGCACCTCGGTGACGCCGGTGGCCTTCTTGCGCAACGCCAGCCGGGACAGCGCGGAGGTCGCGCTGCCCTTGCCCGAGGAGGCACCGTGCACCCGGTAGATCAGGTGCACGTCGTCGACCACGACGGTCGGCGGGACCTCCTCCTGCTTCGGGGCTTGCTCGGGTTCGTGCGGTTGGCTCTGTTCGGGCACCTCGACCTCGGGCTTCTCGGTGACCTCGCTCCAACTCATGATTGCCGGCTGCTCAGCCACGGCCGTACCT
Organism: Embleya scabrispora DSM 41855; assembly: GCF_000372745.1. Lineage (GTDB taxonomy): Bacteria > Actinomycetota > Actinomycetes > Streptomycetales > Streptomycetaceae > Embleya > Embleya scabrispora. The sequence continues at coordinate 49,280 of NZ_KB889669.1, forward strand.
CTCTTCCGCCTTCCAGAAGTACACGTAGCCGCCGAAGCCCATCACGAACGCCCAGCCGATGGCGTAGGCCCAGGTGTGCGGGGGCACCTTGGTGTGGCTGTCGATCAGCGCGTCGCGCACCAGCTCGATGTACACCGCGCCCGGGTTCGCCTCCAGCACGCGGGCCACCCAGGACGGCGCCGTCTTGGTGTAGTTGTCCAGGCTGTAGAAGACGCCGCTGATGTAGAGCCAGGTGCGCAGGATGAACGGCAGCAGCTGCTTGATGTCCACCATCACGGCGCCGATGCGGGCCAGCACCAGGCTCAGGCCGACGTTGAAGACGAACTGCAGCATCAGCGCGGGCAGGATGAGCAGCCATTTCAGCGTAAGCGGCTCACCGGTGCCCAACACGATCGCGCACAACACGACCATGGAGAACAGCAGTTGCTGGAGCTGCACGATGGTGAACGAGATCGGCAGACACGCGCGCGGGAAGTGCAGCGCGCGGATCAGGTTGAGCTGATCGCTGATCGCCCGGCTGCCCGCGAGGACCGCGCTCTGCGTGAACGTGAACACGAAGACGCCGGTGACCAGGAAGGCGACGTAGTTGTCGATGCCGCCCTTGGTCTTCACCAGGTAGCCGAAGATCAGGTAGTACACGGCCGCGTTCAGCAGCGGGGTGAGCACCTGCCAGACCTGGCCGAGTTTGGCGGTGCTGTAGGTCGCCCGGGTCTTGGCGTTGGCGAAGGCCACCACGAAGTGGCGCCGGGCCCAGAGCTGCTTCGTGTACGAGAGCAGCCCCGGTCGGGCGCCGCTGACCGTCAGCTTGTAGCGGGCGGCGAGATCCGCCAGAGGTTCGGACGAACCGGGGGGCGCCGACGTCCCCTGTGGGCTCAGGGTGTCGGCCTGCGCGCTGTTGGCCACGTTGACACTTTCGTCTGCGTCGGATCGAAATCGAAACGGTACGAGAATTCCAGCCTGTCAGATGACGGGCGGACGGCCGAGCCTGGTCATCCGCCAGACGGTCCGCCAGGACATCGGCTTGCGCGGGCCGCTCGGGGTCTTCCACCCCTCGCGGAAGCCGCCCAGCCACGCCTGGGCGTTCTCCCTGGACGGCCGGCGGGCGGCGGTCAGGACGACCCAGGTGCCCAGGTAGGCGGGCACGATCGGCCACGGCAGGTTGCGGCGGGCCAGGTAGACGCGGTTGCGCGCGTTCATCCGGAAGAAGGCCGCGTGCCGCGCCGGGCTGGTCTTGGGGTGCTCCAGCACGATGTCCGCGCGGTACTCGATCTCCCATCCGGCATCGAGCGCGCGCCACGCGAGGTCGGTCTCCTCGTGCGCGTAGAAGAAGTCGTCGGGCAGCCCGCCGACCTCCTCCAGCACGGCCGCACGGACCGCGCTCGCGCCGCCGAGGAAGGTGGTCACCGGGCCCGAGCGCAGCGGGTCGCCGACCCGGATCCTGGGCACGTGTCGGCGCTGGGTCTCACCGCTCTCCGGGTCCACGATCCGGAAGCTGACGATGCCCAGGCGCGGGTTCGCCGCGAACGCCTCGCGCAACAGCCGACCGGCGTCGGTACCGCCGAGGCGGCCGTCGTCGTCGAGGAAGAGCACCACGTCGGTGCCGGCCGGCAGGCCCGCGGTGCCCACGTTGCGGCCGGCGGGGATGCCCACGTTCTTCGGCAGGGGGATGCCCACCGCGCCCTCGGGCAGTTCCGGCAGCGGACCGCCGTTGGCCACCACGACCACCGCCATCGGGTCGCCGACCTGGTCGGCGACCGAGCGCAGCAGCCGGTCCAGCTCGACCGGGCGGTCGCCCATGGTCAACACGACCGCGCCGAGTGTGATGCGCTCCGCCGCGGCGACGTCGCCGGCGCGCTGCCCCTCGGCAGCCTCGGCGGTCACCGGAGCCTGCTCGACATGAGCACGCTGACCAGGTGCAGCACGGTCTGCAGGAGCGCGATGGCGGCGAGCGCGCCGACCGCGATCCTGCTGTACAGCAGGCCGCCGTCGTCGGCCACCAGGTCGAGCACGCCTGCCAGAAGCAGGAAGATCGACGCCTCGACGGCGCCGACCAGGCGGTGGAACTTGAGCGAGGCGACCAGCTTGCGGGCCGATGCCGCACCCGAGGAACGCGGCACGGCGGCGGCGTCCTGCACCGGCGGCAGGCCGCTCTTGGCCCGGGCGCCGTCGACCAGGTCGGTCTCCGACTTGATCAGGATCGCGCCCAGCGCGGCGACCACACCCAGCGTCGCGTAGCCGTTGAAGCCGCCGCCGTCCAGGACGCCCGCGGCGTGCAGGCCGGCGCCGGAGAGCAGTGCCGCCTCGGAGAGGTAGTGGCCGACCCGGTCGAGGTAGACACCGGTGACCGAGGTCTGCCGACGCCAGCGGGCCACCTCGCCGTCGACGCAGTCGAGCAGCAGGTAGAGCTGCACCAGGATCAGCGCCGCGAGCGGCCCGGCGATCCCGGGCAGGATCAGCGCGGCGCCCGCGGCGATGCCCGCGAGGATCATCATGTAGGTGAGCCCGTTGGGCGTCACCCGGGTCCCGACGATGCGTCGGGTGACCTGGAGGGAGATCTGCCGCATGTAGATGCGTCCGGCCCAGTGCTCGCCACTGCGCCGGTCGAGCAGGCCCTCGGGGTGTACGACCGAGCGAAGCTCAGCCGCCGTAGGTGTGGACATATTCGGTCACCGAATCCCGGATGGCGTCATTGTCGAGGTCGAGATGTTCGAGGACGGTGAAGCGTCCCGGACGGGTCTGGGGCGCGTGACTCACCGCCGCCACGAATTCGTCGATGGTCAGGCCGAGATGCTCCGGCACGACCGGCAGCTTGTGCCGATCGAGGGTGCTCGTCAAGAGCTTCGTCAGCTCGACGTCGCCGCGCAGGTGGGTGGCGAACGCGGCTCCCAGGCCGACCTGTTCGCCGTGCAGCCCGTCGTGGCCGTCGCGCTCGCCGTAGAGCAGGTCGATCGCGTGCGAGATCTCGTGACAGGCCCCGCTGCAGGGGCGCGTGGTGCCGGCCACGGACATCGCGATGCCGGAGAGTACGAGGCCCTCGGCCAAGGCCACGAGGAAGTCGTCGTCCTCGATGCCGCCGGGGCGGTGCAGTATCGAGTCGCCGGAGGTGCGGGCCAGCGCGACCGCCAGGCCGTCCACCGGCTCGCCGGTCTCCCGCTGGGAGAGCTCCCAGTCGGCGACCGCGCACAGGTTGGACAGCGACTCGCCGATGCCCGAGCGCACGAAGCGCTGCGGCGCGGCGCGGACCAGGTCCAGGTCCACCACCAGCGCGATCGGCGTGGGCACGCCGTAGGAGCCGCGGCCCGCGTCGTTGTCGAGGATGCTCACCGGCGAGGCGATGCCGTCGTGGGCGAGGTTGGTGGCGACCGCGACCATGGGCAGGCCCACGCGCGCGGCGGCGTACTTGGTCGCGTCCAGGACCCGGCCGCCGCCGAGGCCGACCACCGCGTCGTAGGCCCCGCCGCGCATCCGGTCGGCCAGGTCCACGGCGGCGGTCAGCGTGCCGCCGGCGACGCTGTACCACTCGGCGCCCGGCAGTTGCGGCGCGAACCGTTCGCGCAGCCGCGCGCCGGAACCCTCGCTGACCACGACCGCGATCCGGCCCGAGGTGGAGACCCGCCGGTCGGCCAGGATGGCCGCGAGGTCGTCGACCGCGCCCGCGCGGATGTCGACGGTGAGCGGTGTGGGAACCAGTCGGGTCAGTACCGGCACGCGATCTCCCGCGCGACCATGAGGTCCTCGGTGGTGTCGATCTCGGTCCACGGCACCCGGGTGTCCGGCGCACTGATCGGCTGCACGTCGACCCGGCCGCCGCCGTTCACCAGTTCCTGGTAGCCGTCCTCGTAGTACAGCTGCGGGTCGCGCTCGAAGGTCACCCGGAGCGACTCGATCAGCGCGGGCGCCGCGTGGCCCTCGATCAGCGTGACGCCGATGTACTCGCCGGCCGCGTCGGCCGGGTCCATCAGCTTGGTGATCCGGCTCATCCGGCCGTCCTCGCCGAGGGTGACCTTCATTTCCTCGTCGGCGAGCGGCTTGGCGGTGTCCAGGGCCAGGATTATGCCCTTGACGCCGTCCCGAGCGGCCAGCATGGTCTCCTGGACCGAGACCGGGTGCAACGTGTCGCCGTTGGCCAGCAGCACGCCGTCCGCGAGGTGCTCGCGCGCGCACCACAGGGAGTAGGCGTTGTTCCACTCCTCGGCCTTGTCGTTGTCGACCATGTGCAGCTTCAGGCCGTACCGACGCTCGAGCACGCTCTGCCGCTCGCGGATCGCGTCGCCGCAGTAGCCGACCACGATCGCGGCCTCGGTCAGCCCGACCGAGGCGTAGTGCGACAGCGTGACCTCCAGGATCGACCGTTCGCTGTCCGGCGCACCGGGCGCGCCCACCGGCACCAGCGCCTTGGGCAACGTGTCGGTATGCGGGCGCAGCCGGCGGCCGGCGCCGGCTGCGAGAACGAGGCCGATCATGAAAGGTCTCCAGTTCGATCGAAGGCCGCCGCGGCGGCCTCCAGGGGGCGGTACGACGGCGTCGAGGCCGTGGGAGCCGGACCCACCGGAGTCGCGTCCTCGATGTCCGGGCGCGCACCGCGCACCCAGAACGTGACACTCTCGGTGAGCACGATCGCCGCGAGCACGACGGCCGTCACGATCAGGCCGGTGCGCAGGGTCCCCGAACCCAGTGCGGCAAGCACGGTCACCAGGAGCACACGCCCCTCGTGACCCAGGACCAGCCACACCAGTGCCCGGGGCGGTGCCCCGTAGCCGCCACGCAGGCGGTACACCGTGTCGTAGTGATGGTAGGCCGTGGCCGCGACCAAGCCGAACGCCGCCGCCACCGCGGTGGGCGCGACCTTCGCGGCCAGGATGGTGATCGCGGCGTACTCGGCGGCCCGGAACACCGGCGGCACCACCCAGTCGAGCCGACGCACCAGCGGCCGGCCGATCGCCACGCCGGCGCACAGTGCGTACACACCGGCACCGGCCAGGCCCCACCACTCGCCCGCGCCGCCCGCGAGCAGTACGGCAAGCAGTGCGGCGGTGCCGGCCAGCGCCGCGGCGGGAGCGGGCACCCGCAGCCGCAGTCGGGCCACCGCCTCGGCGAGCGGGCCGCTGTCGGCGAGCGCGGCGAGGTGTTCGCCCACCTGCGGGACGAACGCCGTGCGGCGCGGCAGCGAGCGCAGGATCCGGCCCAGCGAGGTGTAGCAGGCGGCCAGCACGCAGCCGACGATCAGCACGACGAAGGTGATCCGCGGCGTGGTGGTCGCGGTGAGCACGGCGATCAGCGCCCAGCGCTCGCCGATCGGCAGGATGATCATCCGCCGCGCCCACACGGTCCAGCCGACCGAGTTCAGCTTGCCGGAGAGCTTGGCGCCGGCGCCGCCGTCGGCGCTGTCGTCGTCCCCGCCGCCGATGCCGCGCCGGGTCTCGTTGAAGGCGAAGTCGACGATGTGTCGGGTGGTCATCACGACCATGGCGACCAGCGCGAGGGTCCACACGTCGTCGTCGTGCCGAGCCGCGCCCAGGGCCAGGCCCGCGTAGACCGCGTACTCCTTGGCCCGGTCGAAGGTGGCGTCCAGCCACGAGCCGATCCGCGAGTAACTCACCGCGTAGCGGGCGAGTTGGCCGTCGGTGCAGTCCAGCACGAAGGACAGGTACAGGCCCAGGGCGGCACCGATGTAGCCCGCCCGGGTACCGGTGGCGGCGCCCGCGGCCGCGGCGAGCGCGACGAACAGCGAGGCGACGGTGACCTGGTTGGGCGTCAGGGCCCGGCGGGCGCACCAACGCGCGAGATGGCGCGACCAGGTGCTCACCGCGAAGGTGGTGAAGAACCCGTCACGGGCCTTGACCGCCGAATCCAGCCGGATGCGTTCCTCGTCCACGGCCGCCACCGCGGCCAGCGCGTGCTCGCGTTCGGCACGATCACGCGGGACCGCGGCGACCAGGTCGCCCAACGGCACCTCGCGCAGCGTCACACCGGCGGCGACCAGGCGCTCGGCGATCAGGTCGGGGAGACAGTCCTCGTCGGCCGGCCGCAGCGCGGCCGCGATACGCGCGGCCGCGGCCCGCGCCTCACCTTCCACGACGAGCACGCCCGGAACGTGGGTGGCCGCGAAGCGCGTGTCGGCGATCGCCAGCCGCAACGCGTGCCGATGCCCGACGAACCGCTCGTCGACGAGAGCGATCCGCTGGTCGTCCCCGTCGAGAAGGTCGAGTGCCCGATTCGTCGTGCTCCGGATCTCCGGCACGCTACGGGTCAGCCCGGCGAGATCGCCGAGCAGCGGTGCGCAATCGGTCACGGTTGTCCCGGAGGACGGCGAGAGCACCGTAATCACCAGAGCCGTGGACATGCGCCATCACTCCTTATCGGCGTCCGCCACAGCGACGCCCTGGCGCAGGAAGAAATCGGGGGCCGAGCCCCTGAACAACGAGACAGGCTAGCCGATCAACCGCCGCCGGAACACGCTCCTCCGCCCCCGAGCGAGCGGGCGGGCGGGCCGACTCTCGAAGACGGAGCCAGTGGGCCGGCGACGGAACCGACCGGACCCGGCTGCGCGTCCTGATGGGCGCAGATCCCGCGCGTCGGCGATTCGAGCGCTTTGACCGAGGCCATACTGTGATTGATACAGTCGATACGATTCACGTTCGAGTCCGAGCCCTGTGGCAAAACCGTCCGCGACACGCGGGGATTGGCCCACGGCCGGCGGCGGAGGTCTCTCGCGCCGCATACGACTTCGAGATCCTTGCCTTTGGAGGTGGCCGCTTGTCCATGACGCCGGCACCGGACGTCAGCATCGTCGTCATCGTTTACAACGATGCGGACCGCCTGCCCCGAGCGGTGGACTCGCTGCTGGCTCAGACGCTCGACAATATCGAAGTCCTGATCGTGGACGACGCCAGCACCGACCACAGTTTCTCGGTCGCCGAAAGCCTGGCCGCGCAAAACCCGGACAAGGTTTCGGCCATGCGCCTCCCGGAGAACAGTGGTGGCTGCAGCCGACCCCGCAATGTGGGAATCGACGCGGCCCGCGGCACCTATGTGATGTTCCTCGACAGCGACGACACTCTGGACCGCCACGCCTGCAAGAACATGTTGGCTGCCGCCGAGGAGACCGGCGCGGACCTGGTCTCCGGTTTGTGTGTTCGACTGCACGTGGACAAGCAGAACAAGATGACGAAGTGGTACCCGCACCTTTATGAACAGCATGCGGTGTACGAGTCCCTGAGCGAGCAGCCGGACCTTCTCTACGACACCCTGTCGACGAATAAATGCTATCGGCGGGATTTCCTGAACGATAACGCGCTGCGTTTTCCGGAGGGGTATCACTACGAGGACCTGCTGTTCTCCGCACAGGCATATCTGGCTGCCGAGCGCATCGCACTGGTCCCGTATACGGTCTATTACTGGCACGTCATCGACAAGACGGACGCCAAGTCGATCTCGAATCGCCGGGACGAGATCGGAAATTTCGTGGACCGCATTCGGATCCACAAACTGATCGACCGACAGCTGGTCGAACGTCTTCCCGCCGAGCAAGCGCACCTGCTCAAGGTCCACAAGGACAAGAAGTTCGTCAAGCACGACCTCGTCCTGTATCTGTGGGGTCTTCCGTTCCAGGACGAGACCTACCGTCGGGAGTTTCTCGCCCTCGCGAAGCCCTACGTGGAAACGCTCGATCGCAGCGCGTTCCTGGACAGCAAACCGATCCCCGCTCTGGCCGCGTACCTGATCATGCGCGACGACTGGGACAACCTGCTCCCGGCACTGGACACGGTGCTCAACCCGAACAAGCTGGCGACCGAATTGCATCGGGAGGGCGAGCGGGTCTACTGGTGCGCCGATCACCTCGACGACGAGCTCGGTCGACAGGTCCTCGACGTCACGGACACACTGCCGTGGTCGAAGCCGCTCTTCCAGACATGGTTCGGCAACCGACTCACCTCGTTCCGCAGCTCCGGCTCGGTCCTGACGATGTCGGGAGAGATCAACAATGCGCTGGGGCGGCTCGATCCGCAGTCGGCCATCGCGGCGACCCTGGAATTCCGGGCCCGTCGCAAGAAGTTGGCCAAGATCGCCGTGCGCGTCCCGGTCACTACCGTGCGACACGAGGGCTCCGTCCTCACCTGGACCTCGGAGTTCGACCTCGCCGAGCACGTTCGGCCGATCGGATTGATCGACCCGGTGTGGGACGTCCGCCTACAGCTGCGCGTGGACGGCGAGATCACCTCGACCCGACTGTTCGCGACCTCGCTGCCGGAAGGCACCACCTCCATTCCGATCCGGCCGCGGTTGAGCCGGCTGGCCGGCGACAACCTGCTGCCGCACCTGACTTCCAAGGGGCATCTCGCCTTCGCCGTCGTCAGCGAGAGCGAACTGGCCCGCAAGAGCCAGGAGTTGATGTTGCGCTCCGCGCACAGTCCGCTCGGGCACAAGGCCATCCGTTCGCTCAAGGACCAGCTCAAGCAGGGCAAGGCGCGCAAGAAGAGCATTCTCGATCTGGGCAAGCGCACCCTCTCCCAGTTGCCTGTGCACAAGGGGACGATCGTCTTCGAGAGCCACCTGGGACAGCAGTACAGCGACAATCCCAAGTACATCTATGAGGAACTGCGCCGCTCCGGGATCGAGATCAATGCGATCTGGTCGTATTCCGGCAGCACCGAGGGCTTCCCCAAGGACGCGAAACTGGTCAAGCGTCATTCCTGGGCCTACTACAAGGCATTGGCGCAGGCCGAGTTCTGGATCGACAATCAGGGCTTCCCCGCGGACGCGGTCAAGAACAAGGGCACCACCTACATCCAGACCTGGCACGGCTCGGCGCTCAAGCGGATGGGCTTCGACATCCCGACCGTGAAGCAGGCGAGCGAGGCCGAACGCGACCGGCTGCAGACCGCCGTCGACCGGTTCGACCACTTCGTGGTCCGCTCCGAGCACGACGTGCGCACGCTGGTCGCCGCGTATCGACTGCGCGCCGAAATCCTTCGAGTGGGCTACCCGCGCAACGACGCCCTGGTGGACCCGTCGCACATGGACGACGAACTCACCCGCTTGCGCACGGAATTGGGACTGGACGCGGACGACACTCGGCGGGTGCTGCTCTACGCCCCGACCTTCCGGCAGGCGCCGGAGGGATCGATCATGCCGTTCGAAATGCCGTTCGACCTGGAACGGTTCGCCGAGCGCTTCGGCGACCGGTACGTACTCTTGATCCGCACTCACTACCGCAACACCGTCGAGGTCCCGCCGTCGCTGGCCGCCGTGGTGCGCGACGCCTCGCGGGTCCACGACATCACGCCGCTGCTCCTGCTCGCGGACGCCCTCGTCACGGACTATTCGTCGATGATGTTCGACTACGCCCTGCTGGCGCGACCGTTGGTGCTCTTCACCTACGACTACGACGAGTACACCGGCCAGTCCCGCGGGGCGTACTTCGATCTGGCCGAGCATGCCCCGGGCCCGCTCGTACACGACGAGGACGCCCTGTTCGAGGTGCTGGACGATCTCGACGCGACCCAGCTCGCGCACGCGGACCGGCGGCAGCGATTCGTCGAGGAGTTCGGCGAATACGACACCGGCACGGCGGCAAAGGCCATCGTGGAACGCTTCTTCGGACCCGGAGGAACAGCGTGAAGCCCCGTGACAGCGTGCCCGGCCCCAAGGCACGACGTGACATCTTCATCGTCTGCAACAACATCGAGGAGCTCGGCGGCCTGCAGCGCTGGGCGCACCACACCGCGGGCCTGCTCGCCGGGCAGGGCCACGACGTGCATCTCGTGGGCATCGTGCACCCGAACGAACCGCACGACTTCAAGCCCGGGCACTCGTACCGCACGAGTGTCCTGTACGACGTTCACCCGCCGAGCGCGTGGTCGCCCAAGCGGTTGCGCGATCACGCCAACGTCCCGGCCCGGGTCCGCGAGACCCGACGCCGGGAAGAGGCACACGAGGTCGCGGACCGGCTGACCGAGATGTTCCGCGCGGCCCGACCCGGTGCGATCGTGATCGTGCCCCAGGTGTGGGCCATGGAATGGGTCGCGCTCGCCGACACCACCGGGCTGCGGGTGATCGGCATGAGCCACGAGTCGTTCGAGGCGTCCAAGGCTTCCTCCCGATTCGCCCGGGTCCAGCGCTATTTCAGCGATGTCGACCGGTTGCTCCTGCTCACCCGCGAGGACGCCGAGGCGTGGGCGCGCGCCGGGATGAACAACACGGGCGCGCTGCCGAACCCGTTGCCGATCGACCCGACCACCTCCTCCGACCGTCGCCACAAGGTCGTGGTGAGTCTGGGCCGTTTCTCCTACGAGAAGGGCTACGACCTGCTGCTGGAGGCGTGGGGGGAGATCGCGCCGAAGCACCCGGACTGGAAGCTGCGCCTGTACGGCGGCGGATCCGAGGACGCGGCGCTGCGGGCGCAGGCGCTGCGCTTGGGTGTAGCCGGGAGCGTTGAGTTCCCCGGGCCGACGGCGGACGTCGAGGGTGCGCTGCGCGAGGGGGCGATCTTCGCGTTGTCCTCACGGGCGGAGGGTTTCCCGATGTCGCTGCTGGAGGCGATGTCGATGGGCATTCCGTGTGTGGCCTTCGACTGCGCGCCGGGCGTTCGTGAGATCATCTCCCACGAGAACAACGGACTGCTCGTCGCGCGCGGCAACACGGAAAGCTTCGCGGGTGCCGTGCGCACGCTCATGGCGGACGCGGAGTTGCGCGACCGGCTGGGCGAGCAGGCGTTGAAGGACGTGCAACGGTACGCTCCCAGTTCGATCCTCCAGCGCTGGGAACAACTTTTCGAGTTCGTCTACCGCTGAGGATCTCGAACACCATTCGAGTTGCCGGACGCCGCTCCGGGGCACCGGACAGGATTGTGCATGCAGAAAGTCGCCGATGGTACGCCGGCCGGAGTGACCGACATCGGTGATCCCGGCGAACCGGCGGGGCCGGGGCTTCGCCGGGGCTTTCGGCTGCGGCGCTTCGCGATCCGCCTCTCCGGGCCGCTGCTGGCTTTCGTCGCCACGGTGACCGCCTACTGCACCGCGTGGGTGGCCCGTGGCGTCTATCCGTTCGGCGACATACCCCGGGGCGTCAACGACCTGGCGAACCAGTACGTGCCTTTCCACCAGAACCTGTGGGATCTGGCGCACGGACAGGCCGCCGGCGATCCGTTCTTCAATTGGCGCAGCGGCTTCGGCCAGCAATTCCTCTCCGATTACCATACTTATCTGGGCAATCCGGTATCGCTGATCGCCATCCTCGTCCCGCGTGAGCACGTCGACTTCGCCGTTTACCTGGTGAGTCCACTGACCATGGGCATCGCGGCGGCGGCAATGACCGTCTACCTCAAACATCTGGCACCCGGGTCGCGGTGGATGCGCGCCGCGCTCGGAGTCGCGTACGCGCTGTGCGGATGGTCGGTGAGCGACGCCTCCTACATCCCGATGTGGACATGGGGCCTGGTCTCGCTTCCGCTGATCGGACTCGCGGTCGAGTGGTGTATCCAGGGTCGCCGTTGGGTGGGCGCGACCGCGTTCGTCGCGATCGCCTGGACCGGCAACTACTACACCGCGATCATGGCCACCCTCGCCGGCGGAATCCTGTTGCTGATCCGGCTCGCCACGCTGGACGTCGACTGGCGCCGACGGGTGGACGCCACCGTGCGAGCGGGCAGCGCCTTCATGCTGGGAGCCGCGGTGACCCTGCCGCTGCTGCTGCCGTCGTACCTGTCGAGCAAGGCGTCCCAGCCGACCGAGGCGGGCGAATTCGTCGCCGAGCGCTCGGAGATCTTCTTCGCGTCGATGCTTCCGGCGACGCATCTCTGGGGTGGCCGCCCGAAGCTGTACATCGCGAGCCTGGGCATGATCCTCGCCCTCGCCTTCCTGGCGAATCGGGCGGTGGCACCACGCACCCGAGCGGTGTGGGGCGGCGCGATGGTCCTGCTGGCCGCGTCCTTCCAGTGGTCGCCCACCCAGTACCTCTGGCACGGGCTCGCCGTGCCCAACGGCAACCCCTACCGCGAGACCTTCGTCTTCAGCGCGATGCTGGCGATGCTGGCCTGGATGTGCCTGGCCAACCGGCCCGGGATGTTGCCGGTGGCGGGAGCGGCCCTGTCCCTGGTCCTGCTCACCTTCCTGGTCCGCGACGTCGACGACTTCGGCCGGTACACCTGGTGGGCGGTGCTCGGAGGCGGCGGCATCTCGGTGTTCGCGCTGTGGTTGCTCAAGTTGTCCCGCCCCGACATGAACGTGGGCAGAATGCACCGAAGGGACCGCGGCCGACCCCTTCTGATGATCGTCGCCACCGTCCTGATGGTCGGCGTGGTGGTCGCCGAGTCGGCGATGGCCACCGCCGTCGCCGATGTGCGTCGCGGACGCGAGCGATGGGCCTGGCCGGTCGCCACCTCCGGCACGGCCTTCGACAACAAGTTCCGGGCGACCGGGGAAGCCGACGGGTGGCCGCGGTACCGCACCGACACCGGCACCCAGTACTTCGCGTACAACGATCCGCTGCGCATGCGCGGTGAGGGTCCGGAGTACTACAGCAGTTACACGCCCAAGGTGACCTTCGACGCGCTCGCTCCGCTGGGATACGGCTGGATGAACGGCGGGCGGACCATTTTCGGTGCGGACAATCCGGTGCTCGACGCGATCTTCTCGGTCGGCGCACGCGTTCGCCCGACCAACGCCGCCGCCACCCGCTTCGAGGCGTCGCGGTTTTCGACCACTCCGCTCGTCACGGTCCACCCCGGCGGGAACGCGCCCACCGGCACCGCCTTCGACAGCGTCTACGCACGGCAGGAAGCCGTCCTGGGAAGCACCGTCTACCAGGTGCCCACTCCCGTGGTGTCCGGCCAGGAAACCGCGATTTCGGTCACCGGTACCGGGCCGTACCGCTTGGCTCCGCGCGAGTCGGGAACGACGCTCACCTTCACCGCGAAATGCACGCCGGGCAACGGTGTCTACTGGTACAGCCCGACCCTGTACGGCCCGGTGAACCAGAACGGCGCGGAGGCCCTGAGCGAAGGCAGCACCGGCGACGCCCAGGCCGGTGTCGTCCCGGTGGGCACGGTGCCCGCTTCGGGCATCGTCGAGGTCAAGGTGTCGACCACGGCCGACGCCGACATCCCGGCTCGCCCGATCGGCTGTCTCGACCCCGGACTGCTGGCGAAGTCGGTGCGACAGCTCACCACGACAGGCGCGACGGCGGTGTCCGTCGGCGGGCATTCGATCGAAGCCCGATTGCCCGCGGGCAGCACCGGTACCGCGGTGATCGCCACGACCGCCACCGACGGCTGGGTGTGCTCGCGACAGGGTGGCGCGATGAAGAAGCCCGACAACCGGTACGGCCTGATCGCCATTCCGGTGGAACCGGGGACCACTCGCATCGCGTGTTCCTTCACCCCGCCCGGGCTGCGTGCCGGACTCGCGGGCGGCGGTGCGGCACTCCTGGCCGTCCTCGCCGTACCCGCCACCGTATGGTTGCGACAACGCAGGAACAGGAAGACCCCGGCAGGGGTGGACACGATTGGGTGAGGGATGGCAGCGAAGGACGCAGTGAGCGTCGTCGTCATCACGTACAACGACGCCGTGCACCTACCGGATGCCATCGAGTCGGCACTGGCCCAAGGCGAGATCGTGCACGAGGTCGTCGTGGTCGACGACGCCTCGACCGACGACACTCCCCAGGTCCTCGGACGCTGGCCCCGCGATCGGGTGCGCGTGGTGCGACGGACCGTGAACAGCGGTGGGTGTGGGGCGCCCCGCAACGACGGAACCGCGTTCGCGCGGGCCCCGTGGGTGCTCTACCTGGACAGCGATGACGTGTTGCCCCCCGGGGCGGTGCAGAAGTTGCTGGCCGCGGCCGAGGCCGCCGACGCGGACTTCGCCGTCGGCGCGTGCGTGCGGCACGAACTCCCGGAGAATCGCGATGTACCGTGGCAGCGCGAACTGTTCACGAACCGGGGCGTGTATTCGCTGGCCCTCCGCCCGGAGACGCTCTGGGACACGTTGGCGGTCAACAAGCTCTACCGGCGCTCGTTCCTGACCGCGAACAAGATCCAGTTCCCGGACGGCGACGAGCACTACGAGGACTTCGTCTTCACCGCCGACGTGTACGCGGCGGCGACCCGCTTCGCGGTGATCCCGGATCACGTCTACACCTGGAACGTGCGGCGTCGCTCGGCCGCGCCGTCGATCTCGTTGCGCCGGGATCAGCTGAAGAACTGGCAGGACCGGCTCAAGGCGCATACCCACGTCCTGAAGACGATGCGCGCCACCGGCGAGACCCGGCTCGTGGACGCCGCCGAACGCAAGTTCGTCGAGCACGATCTGGCGCTGTACCTGCGCGACCTGCACACCAAGGACGCCGATTACCAGCAGCAGTGGTGGGACGCCACGCGCGCACATCTGGACACGTTCGGTTACCGCGGGATCGAGACGGCCAACGCGCCGATGCGCTGGATCTCGGCACTGATCGCGCTGCGCGGGCAACCGACCGCCCTGCCTCGGCTGGCCGAGTTGGCCGCCGAGCCCGCGCGACTCGTCCCGCCGTACGCCGGCACGCCGAACCGTCCCCTGTGGGACGACGAGGAGCCGTCGGTGCCACTGACCGGGCTGACCACCGAGTCGCCCGATCGGCTGCCCATCAACATCGAGGCCGCGGTGACGATGAGCGGGCCCCGGCTCGCGTTGGTGTTGCGGGTGGCCGACCTGTACGGGTTGCTTTCGAGGGCCGGTGCGGTCGGTGCGGACATCATCCTGCGGGATCGGCACGGTCGTGCCGAGCGGCGCCGGGCCGCGCAGTTGGAGACGGTGGCCCGAGACGGGTTCCTGCACGGCAAGGCGACTCTGGAGGGCGGCACGCTGCGCGGCCTGGAGGCGTTCGCGACGTGGGACATCTGGGCCCGGATCTCGTTCCGGGACGGCACGTTCCGCGAGGTGCGGGTGCGCGCCGGCGGCGGTTCCGGACTCGGTCGACACCTGGTGCCCGACCTGCGCCGCGGCGTGCTGCTGGTCCAGCCGTACCGCACGTCGAGCCATTCGCTGGGCGTGCGCGTGGCGGACGGCCCGCGGGGTGCGGCGGCGGTGGCATCGGCCCGGATGAAGCGACGGAAGGCTCCGGGCAAGAAGAGCTGAGCAAACCCGACACGAAGGCGGCGGCCACCCGGTTTCCGGGCGGCCGCCGCCTTCGTGGCAAGGCGATGTGTCGGCCTACGGCAGGTTGGCTGCGGACGTCTCGGCCCGGCGCCGCATCCAGCGGCCGATCAGCGGAATCGCCAGCAACGCCACGAAGCCCACACCGCCCGCGACGGCACCCTTCGCCAAGCCCGGCGGGGTGTACGAGCAGGAGATCTCCGAGGCCCCGGATCCGAGCGGCACCGCAAGCAGTCCGTAGCGGTTCGTCGCCTTGACCGAGGATCCGTCGCGCTCACAGGTCCAGCCCTTGTTGGCGGGCGTGGCCACCACCGCGGTACCGGTGCTGCCCTTGGGCAGCTTCGCCTTGACGTCGTGTCCGCCCACGGACAACGACCGGGCACCGGTGGCCTTGAGTCCGGCCACCGCCTGGTTCAGGCGGGCGTTGTCCAGGCAGCCGATCGGCTCACGCGGGACGTTGCCGGTCTCGCTCGGCTTCAGCACGACCGAGACGGCGCCCGACGTCGGGACCGTGCCCAGCGGGATCACCGGGGCACTCGTGCCCGGCGCCCGCCCGGAGATCTTGGACTCGTTGTCGAACGCGGACACGGTCGCCGACAACCACGGTGCGTAGAGGTAGGCGGTCGAACCCGGCGTGCACTGGGCGTCCAGGCGCACGTTGGTCTTGCCCTTGACCGGCACGACCCGGACCGGATCGGTCCCGCTGTGCGACTTCGCGGTCTCCAGGCCGGACACGCGCACCTGCGGCACGGTGTACACGTCCGTGCCCAGCGCGGCGTTCTGCCAGGCGAACGCGCTGCCGCGCACCGAGGTCGCGGTTTTGGGCTGCACCGTGACCAGAGGCGGCGCCGAGTAGCGGTCGACGCGGGAGACCGACGTCCCCTTCTCCGGCGCCAGCACCCGGGCGCCAACACTGAAGATCGCGTCGGTGACCGGGTTCTCGACCGAGTCCAGGTACCGTCCGTTGATCCACCACGGGTAGCCGAAGCGCTGAAGGACCGTCGCCGAGCGGGACGTCACGTAGCTGCTGTAGTACTGCGCGTTCTGGCCGTCCATCAACAACACGTCGTTGTTGACGGAGGAGTTCGGCGCGGTGTCGGTGCGATAGGCCGGCCAGCCGTCCGCCTCGCGTGTCGCCGCGTACTTGGCGGCGTAGGACGAGTTCCATTCGGGCTTGGGCTCGAAGAAGTCCAGGCGATTGCGGTAGTCGTCGACCGCGACCGCGGAAATCGTGGCCTCCGTGGCGAATCCGCCGACCAGGAGTACCGCGAGCCCGGCTCCGAGTGCGCGGCCGGCTCCGCCGCCGATCCGACCCACCGACAGGTTGGGCACGATCAGCACCACCAGCGCCACGAGGCCACCGATCAGCAGCGCCCACCACGTGTACTCCATCTGCACGTCCTTGACGCCGCTCGCGTACAACGCGACCGCCAGCACGACAGCGCCCGCGCCGAGCACGGCGAACAGACCGGGGCGATGCGACAACGACAACCAGGCGGCGATCACGATCAACCCGCTGAGCACGAACATCGCTCGATAGGGGCTGCCGTTCGGGATGTCCATCCCGTGCCAGAGCTTCTGCGTGGGCTCCCATACGTAGGAGGCGCCCACCAGGACCAGGGCGATGCTCCAGCTCGCCCGCACCCGCTTCGCCAGCGCCTTGTTGAACGGCATGGTCAGCACCAGGAGCAACGCGAACGTGCCGACGAAGAACTTGGGCGCGGTCACCAGCGGACGGGTGGCCGGCAACATCTGGGTGACGTAGACGTCGCCCGGGATCGCCTTGAACATCGACATCGGCGCCGGCTGGGCATCCTTGCTGGCGAGATACGACGGCACGAGCAGAGGCAGGGTCAGCAACACCCCGACGCCGACCGAGGACATCGCCCGGACCGCGCGCTCCGCACGGTGTCGCCAGGTCACGTCCTCGGCCATGGCGCGGACGGTGAAGAGCACGCCCGCACCGATCGTCGCCATTAT
This sequence comes from Embleya scabrispora DSM 41855, assembly GCF_000372745.1. GTDB lineage: Bacteria > Actinomycetota > Actinomycetes > Streptomycetales > Streptomycetaceae > Embleya > Embleya scabrispora. Next base: position 66,391 of record NZ_KB889669.1, read on the forward strand.
CGCGGTGTAGAAGTTGCCACCCCACGAGAACGCGACGAACAGCGTCGCCCAGACCCATCGGCGCCCCTGCAGGCTCCACTCGACGGCGATGCACATCAACGGGAACGAGGCCAGGCCCCACATCCACATCGGGTCCGGCGAGGCGTCGTCCAGCGCCCACGCGCACATCCCGAAAGCGGCGCCGAGCACGGCGCGCTGCCACCACGGTCCGTTCGAGATCATGCCGAGGTAGCGCGTCATCAGCGCGGCCCCGAGCGCCATGCTCAAGGGGGTGATCAGGAATACCGCCAAGTCGATCTGGTCCCGCGGGAACAGCGCGACCAGCCACGAGAACGGGTTCATCAGGTAGGTGTAGAAGTCCGGCAGGTAACCGGTCCCGTACGCGCTGTCCCAGTTGAAGAACAGGTCTCCGGAGGTGCGGCCGTGCACCAGGTCCCAAAAGTGCGCGTGAAACGGGACGAACTGGTTCGCCAAGTCGTTGATCGCCCGGGAGCGGGATCCGAAGGGGGACGTGCCGCGCACCGCGCAGGCCGCACAGTAGGACGCGAAGGCGAGAAACGCCGCCAGGAGCGGTCCTCGCCCGGCGTTCGCGAACCGGCGCAGCCGCGGACCCGGGAATCGGCCGTCATTGCCGGAGGCGGTGTCGACGAGATCCTCTCCGCTTCCGGCCGCTTGGCCGTCCTGATCGACTTCTGCGGTGTGCGTCAAAGCCTCTGTTCCCTTTTCAGACATGTCGCGTACCGGTGGAACCTCGCGTGACCACACCGCCGGGGGCGGGCCGGCGCCCCGTGCCGGAGCCACCATTCTCCAAGGTCATACTGTAGAGCCCCGGCGCATCGACGGTTTCGGTCGCCGCAGCCCCGCGCGGACATGGCCGATCGCCCGGCGCCGCGTACCGCGCGCAACCGATGGGGTTGTTCCGCGCGTGTGATGACACGAGTTCCCGGAAGGAAGGGTGCCACCCATGCCGATGCCGTCGCCGACTCGACGGGGGCTGCTTGTGACCGCCGGTGGCGTGCTCGCCGCCGCGGTGGCACCGCTGACCTGGTGGGGACTGGACCGGCGGGACGAACCCCGGCGCAACCGCCGGGCGCAGGACATCGCGACGAAGACACCCGCACCCGCGAAGGTCCCCGCCTCGGTGATGCACGTGATCGCGCACGCCGACGACGACCTCTACTTCATGAACCCGGACGTGCTGGCCACGTTGGGCCCCGACGCGCGCAGCGTGACAGTGGTACTCACCGCCGGCGAGTCGGACGGGCGCAATTTCGGACGAGACGACCCCAGACGTACCAAAGGAGCTCCGGACCGGGCCGGTTTCACCGGCGCCCGGCAGAACGGGGCGCGGGGCGCCTACGCCCTGATGGCGCTGGGCGACCGCACGGCGCGTTGGAAACGCGAGCGACTGGACACCCGCGGCGCCGTCGCCGAATTGAACACCCTGATCGACGCACCCGGCGTGCAACTCGTCTTCCTGAGCATGCACGAGGCGGGAATGATCACGGCCTTCAGCCGGAACAGCCTGCGTGCGCTCTGGGAGAACACGTTGCCCCGCCTCGGTACGCTCCCCGCCAAGGGCGGCCTGGTGACCACCGCGTCCTCGTTCACGCGCGATTCGCTGCTGGAGACCCTCACCGATCTGATGGGCCACTTCCGGCCGACCCTGCTGCGCACCCTGGACCCGGATCCGGAGACGAGCCCGCAGGGCCCCGATCACGTGCCGACCCCCGACGACCATCAGGACCACACCGCTGCGGCTCTGTTCGCGTTGGAGGCGCTGCGCCGCTATCAGGAGGGCGGCGCGCCGGGCCGTCCGCCCACCGTCGTCGAGTCCTACCGGGCGTACTGCAACGCGCACTGGCCGCACAACCTCGGCTCCGAAGGCTTCGGCCGCAAGAAGAAGGTGCTGGAGACCTACGGCTGGGTGGACGCGTGGGACTGCGGTGATCCGATCGGGTGCGGCGACCGCAAGGTCGGTTCGAACGTCGCCGTCTACAACTGGGCGGAAAGCACCTACCCGCGTTACCCCGGAACGGCGAACTGGACGCAGGCCGGCCCCAATGGGGCGCTCTACTCGTTCGCGGTGCTGGACGGGCAGGCCGTCGTCTGGGCGACCGGCGCCGACGGATCATGGCAAAAGGCCGCCACCCTCGGCGGCGGCCTGCTCGCGCCCCGACTGGAGGTGCTCAAGCGGGGAGACGGTCGACTCCAGCTGTTCTCGTTGCGGATGAACCTCGCGGCGGACCCGGCCGCGCAGCGCCGGGAAATCGTCACGTGCGTGCAGAACGCGGGCGGTTCGTTCGGCTCGTGGACCTCGCTGGGTGCACCGGACGAGGCGGATCCGGTCGCCGTCCGCGAGACCGGGTCGCCCACGGTGATCGCCGACGGAGCGGGCCGGCTGCATCTGTTCGCCCGCAACAAGGTCCGCAGCCTGAGCGAGCGGGTACAGAATACGGACGGGACCTGGCAGCCCTGGCGGTCGCTGGGCGGGACGGAGATCCAGGACGGCGTGTCCGCGGTGGCCCTCAAGGACGGTCGAATCGAGGTCTACGCCTCGACTCGGACCGGGATCGCCCGCTGGAGCCAGTCGCGCGGCGGCGACCCGCTCACCCTGGACTCGTCGATGCCCTACCCCGCACCGGGCGGACCGTTGACGGCGTACGCCGAGGCCGACGGTCGCGTCGCGCTACTGACCCGTCAGGTCGACTCCGGGCGCATCCTGCTGTACCGGCAGAGTGCTCCCGGAGCGTCGTGGGCCAAGACCGATCCGATCGATCTGGGCGGGCAGGGCGGTACCGGCGCACCGGCCGCGCTGCGCGTACAGGGCGTCGAGGGCGTGCTGCTGGCGCACCGCAACGACGGTCTGGGGGTCAGCGTGGCCCGCCTGCCGTCCACCCCGACCGGGGCGCCGACCTGGACCGATCTCGGCGGCAAGTCCGTGCATCTGCCCGCCGTGACCGCCGACGCCGCCGGCCGGGTGTTGATCACCGTGCTCGGCCCCGACGGGAGGATGTCCTCCGCCCGCCAGGAACGAGCGGGCGCGGCAGCAGCGTTCGGTGCCTGGACCCAGGCGCCGATCGGCTGATGAGCGGGTTTTCAGGCGGTCTTCCCAGACCCGGATCGCGGCCGAATCATGCAACAATGATCGACGCTCGGGCAGGCGCGCGTCTCGAACATCGTCGCCTCCTCCCGAGGTCACCCCGGGGGTGGGTAGGCTCCCCGACCATATGGTTGCGACCAGGGCGCGGCCTGTGTCTTCAGACGAGAAACCGGTGAAGTCGATGCTCTTGTCTCTCGTGGTGCCGTGCTTCAACGAAGAAGCCGTCCTCTCCACATTCCACGAGACGATCCGCGAGGAACTGAAGGACATCGGTGCCGACGTCGAGATCTGCTACGTGGACGACGGCAGCTCGGACGGCACCCTTCGTATCCTGCGCGAGTTGGCCGCGAAGGACCCGGCCGCCAAGTACGTGTCGTTCAGCCGCAACTTCGGCAAGGAAGCGGCCATGCTCGCCGGCCTCGAACAGGCTACCGGCGACGCGGTCGTGATCATGGACGCGGACCTCCAGCACCCCCCGGAGCTGATTCCGCGCATGCTCGACCTGCACCTCAAGGGTCACGATCAGGTGATCGCGCGGCGCAGCCGTGAGGGCGACAAGCGCTTCCGCAGCTTCCTGAGCAGCTCCTACTACAAGCTCGTCAACCGCTGGGTCGACGTCGAACTCGTGGACGGCGTCGGCGACTTCCGATTGCTGTCGCGCAAGGCGCTGGACGCGCTGTTGTCGATGCGCGAGTACAACCGCTTCTCCAAGGGGCTCTACTCCTGGATCGGGTACGACTCGGTCCTGTTCGAGTACAAGAACGTCACGCGCGAACTCGGACAGACCAAGTGGAGCTTCGGCAAGCTCCTCAACTACGCGCTCGACGGTCTGATCTCGTTCAACAACCGCCCGCTGCGCGTGGCCATCTACTTCGGTCTGATGCTCTCGGCGCTGTCACTCGTCTACACCATGGTCCTGGTCGGCATGGCCATCGTCCAAGGTGTCCAGACGCCCGGTTACATCACGATCATCGCGGCCGTGACCGGTCTCGGCGGGTTGCAGATGACCATGCTGGGGCTGATCGGCGAGTACATCGGCCGTATCTACTACGAGACCAAGAACCGGCCGCACTACCTGGTTCGCGAGAGCGCCGAGGACCACCGCGTCCCGGTGCCGCAGACCGCCGCGACCGTCTCGATCCGGGAGACGTCCGCGGACATGTCCGCGCGGGGGGCTGGTCGCTGATGCTGCGCCAGGCCATCCGGTTCGCGCTGGTGGGTGTCGTCAACACCGGCACCTACTACCTGCTCTACCTCGGGTTGCGTCATGTGGTGCCGTATCTGGTGGCTCACATCACCGCCTTCATCCTGAGCATGATCGGCTCGTTCTTCATGAACACGTACTTCACCTACAAGGTGAAGCCCACGTGGAAGAAGTTCCTGCTGTTCCCGCTGACCAACGTGACGAACTTCGTGATCACCACGGTCGGCGTGTACGCGCTGGTGTCGTGGGTGTCGATGGACGAGCGGATCGCGCCGCTCGTCGCCGCCGCCGCGGCGATCCCGGTGACGTTCGTGGTCTCGCGCAAGGTGATGATCCCCGGCACGGAACCGCAGCCCCGCGTCTCCGAGTCCCGTTCGACACCTGTGTCCTGATCGGCCCGGCCTCGTCCCGGGAGGCGGGCTCGGCGGATACGCTGAATCCATGAAGTGGCTTGTCACCGGCGGTGCCGGATACATCGGGACGCATGTCGTGCGGGCGCTGCTCGCGGTCGGCGAGGACGTGGTCGTGGTCGACGACCTGTCCTCGGGCTCGCGCGAGCGGGTTCCCGAAGGGGTGCCGCTGGTGGTCGGCTCGGTGCTGGATCGGGCGCTGCTCGACGAGGTCTTCCGGGCGCACGCCGTGGACGGGGTGGTGCACATCGCGGGCCGCAAGCAGGTGCCCGAATCGGTCGCGCGCCCCCTCTTCTACTACGAGGAGAACGTCGAGGGTCTGCGCACCCTGCTCGCGGCCGTGGTGGCGGCCGACGTCACCCGCATCGTGTTCTCCTCCAGCGCCGCCGTGTACGGCATGCCCGACGTCGACCTCGTCGACGAGGACACCCCGTGTCTGCCGATCAACCCGTACGGCGAGAGCAAGCTCGTCGGCGAGTGGATGATCAAGGCCACGGCGCGCGCGCACGGGATCTCGTACGCCTCGTTGCGCTACTTCAACGTCGCGGGCGCGGGCGCGCCGGAGCTCGCGGACAAGGGCGTGTTCAACCTCGTGCCGATGGTGCTGGAGAAATTGACGGCCAATCAGGCGCCGGTGATCTTCGGGGACGACTACGACACCCCGGACGGCACGTGCGTGCGCGACTTCATCCACGTGGTGGATCTGGCCGAGGCGCACGTGGCCGCCACCCGTCGGCTCGCGACCGACCCGGACGCGCGCCTGGTGTTGAATGTGGGGCGCGGCGAGGGCACGTCGGTGCGCGAGATGGTGGAACTCATCGGCGAGGTCACCGGTTTGCCCGACGCCGCGCCGGAGCACCACCCGCGGCGCGCGGGCGACCCGGCCCGGGTGGTCGCGAGCGCCGACCTGATCACCACCGAGTTGGGCTGGAAGGCCCGGTACGGCACGTCGGACATGGTGCAGAGCGCATGGGCCGGCTGGCAGGCGCTGCGCGGCTGAGGCGAGTGCGGCGCGCCGCGCCGGTGGGTCGTCGGCCGTCGGCGCGGCGGACCGGGGTTTCTCGAGCCGCCGGGGCCGCTCGGGCCGAGGTCGGCGGGCACGAAGTCGCCTGGGACGAATCGGACATGCGGCATTTCATGTGTGGGGTAGATCACGCCGGCCGCGAGTGCGGATGCCCGCCCGGCTGGGCATGAGCGCCCCCGCGCGACGCTACGCGCGATGCCGATGTGACAAGCGGGGCGTAGGTGTTCGTTTCCGGACGATCCGCCTGCACGGCAACCGGGAGCCCCTGTCACGCATTTCCGACGCATCCACCACGGAACGCCAACTACGGTCCTTTCCGTAAGGGATCATCTACATTGCGCTCATCCGCAAATCGGATATTCGACGTCTATCCGACACGGACTTGTGATCTACGTCCGGGCCTGCTTAGCGTTCGATCCGTCCGTATCCCACACGGACCCCGATCGCCGGTACGCCGAATCCTGTCGCCGGCCGTTCGGGAGGCTGACGAGCACCACACGACAGGAGCGGGGGAACCACAGGTGAACCGCCGTGAACGGCCCCGATCACAACGATCGGACGCCGCGAACGGCTTGGGGTGAAGCCACGTCCTTCGGGATGTGGCCGGGCTATCGATCTCCGGCCCGAATCCGACAGCTCACCTCGTAGGCGTGGGAGAGGATCCAGCCATGCTGTCCGGAACCGGGCGTCATCGCCGTCGCAGCACCAGTAGGACCACGCGTCTGATCGCCGCGGCGGGTGTCGCCGGAGTCGGCGTCGCCATGCCGATCATCGGCGCGGGCACGGCTCAGGCCGCCTCCGTGAGCACCTGGGACAAGGTCGCCATGTGCGAGAGCACGGGCAACTGGCAGATCAACACCGGCAACGGCTTCTACGGTGGCCTGCAGTTCACCCAGAGCACCTGGAACGAGTTCGGCGGCACGCAGTACGCCGCGCGGGCCGACCTGGCGACCAAGGGTCAGCAGATCACGATCGCCGAGAAGGTGCTCAAGAGCCAGGGCCCCGGCGCCTGGCCGGTGTGCTCGATCAAGGCGGGTCTGACTCGCGGCGGCGGGACCCCCGACGTCGACACCGGCTCCTCGGCCGGCAAGACCGCGCCGAAGACGGCGCCCAAGACCGAGACTCCCAAGGCCGCGACCCCGAAGAAGACGGTCGCCGAGCCCAAGATCGAGGTCAAGTCCGAGGCCCCCAAGGCCGAGGCACCCAAGACCGAGACCCCGAAGACCGAGCCGGTCGCCAAGGCGGACTCCACCCCGACGTCGTCCTACGTCGTGGTCGCCGGCGACACGCTCTCGAAGATCGCCGGCGCCGCGCACGTGCCCGGCGGTTGGCCGAAGCTGTACGAGGCCAACAAGAGCGTCGTCGGCGAGAACCCCGACCTGATCTTCCCGGGCCAAAAGCTCACGGTCGACGGCAAGGTCGCGCCGACCACCGCCAAGACCGAGGCCGCGCCCAAGGTCGAGGTGCAGAAGCCGGAGACCCCGAAGGCGGAGACCAAGCCGGCCGCGCCGAAGACCTCGGTCAAGACCGAGGCCGCCAAGTCCGACGCCAAGCCCGCCGCGAGCACCGAGAAGGCGTCCGGCTCGTACGTCGCCCCGGTCTCCGGCGCCACGCTCACCTCGAGCTTCGGCGCCGGCGGCTCGCGCTGGTCCAGCGGCAGCCACACCGGCCAGGACTTCGCGGTCTCGACCGGCACCACGGTGCGCGCGGTCACCTCGGGCACCGTCGTGTCGGCAGGTTGGGGCGGCGCGTACGGCAACGAGGTCGTCATCCGGCACGCGGACGGCAAGTACACCCAGTACGCGCACCTTTCCTCGATCTCGGTCAAGGCCGGGATGAAGGTGCAGACCGGCCAGAAGATCGCGCTCTCCGGCGCGACCGGCAACGTGACCGGCCCGCACCTGCACTTCGAGGTCCGCACCACGCCGAACTACGGCTCGGCGGTCAACCCGATGACGTGGCTGCGCAGCCACGGCGTGAGCGTCTGATCCACCGCACTCCCGCGCCGTCCGGCGGGCGTTCCCTTCGGGGAGCGCCCGCCGTTCGCGTGTCCGGGCGGGTGCCCGCGCGGCCGGCCGGATCGTGTCGTCGACACGGCGTGCGGTGCGCGGCGCGTCGTCAGGACGAAGGTGCGGTGCGCAGCGCGCCGTCCGGCCCGAGCCACAGGGCGACCGGCCGCCCGGCGCCGTCCGTCGCACCGGTGGGCCCGACCGCGACCGCGTGCTCGTCCAGCACGATCGGCGGGCCGGCCGCGCCGACCACGACCGGGCGGCCCACGGCGTCCCGGGTACAGACGGCCGTCGTGCCGTCCGGGCGGGGCAGCGGGAACAGCGCCTCGTAGCCCTCCCCCGCGCCGCGTGTGCCCCCCGACGCCCAGGCGCCGGGCCCGACTTCGACCGCACTCGCGATCTCCGCCGTGCCGGCCCGCCGGTAGGCGACGCTCACCCGGCCGTCGGCGCCCACCGCCGCCGCGGGTGGTCCCACCGGCCGTTCGGCCGCGATGGTGCCGGGCGGCCCCGTCCGGTCGCCGGCGAAGTCCCAGTACCGGATGCCCTCGCGGGCCGTGCCGAACACGGTCACCCGGCCGTCCGGTCGGGTCACCGCGCTCGGCCCCTCGACGATCTCGCCGCCGCCGAGGTCCTGCCAGGCCGACCACACCTCGCTGCCGGCCGGCCGAAAGCGGGTGCTGAGCCCCTTGTCCCGATTGCGCACGAACAGGTGCAGTCCGCCCGCCCCGTCGGCCTGGACCACCGGTGTGCCCGGCCCACGCCCGCCGTCGTCGGGGCCGCCCAGCCCCCGCCACGGGCCCAAGGCGCCGCCGGGCGTCGCCTCGGTCGCGGTGACGATCTCGAACCGGTCCCGATCGGAGCGCCGGGCGCCGCCGATCCGCAGCGCGAACACCGCGATCCGGCCGTCCGCCGTGCGCACCGCGGCCGGCCCCGGGGCGAGTTCGCCGTCGCCGGGACCGGGCATCGACTGCGCCGGGGACCAGGTCCGGGTGCCGACGCCCTCCTGGGTCCACCGGGTGACCCGGCCGCCGAGCACGGCCCACGCGGTCAGCCGGCCGTCCGCGCCGAGCACCGGCCGGGGCCCGGCGTCCGGAAAGCGATACGTGGTGCTCTGTGGCCAGTTGGTCCGCGCGGCGGTGTCGCGCACCTTGAGGTCGCCGCAATCCACCCGTCCCGGGCAGTGGTGCACCCGGTCGGTCCAGCCGTACACCCGGGTGATCTCGTCCTTGCGCTCGCGGGCCGCCGGCGCGAGATTGTGCGGCCAACGCTCGTTGTAATAGCCCCGGTAGGCGATCGCCGCCGCGCTCGCGGCCGGCCGCGCGGCGTTGTACCGGCGCAGCGCCTCCCAGGTGAATCGCGCGGCGGCGGTGTGGTCCTGGTGGTCCGAGACGCCGCCGTTGTCCGCGTGCACGGGGTGCGCCCCGTCGTGCCGCTGTCGATCCGGGTCCGGGTCGAGTGTGCGCACCACGCTCGGCGCTTGGGCCCGCATCAGGTCCGCGAGCGAGTCGATCAGGCCGTCCCGGGTGTACGAGTAGGGCCCGCCGGCCGGCTCGTCTCGGGCCGCCAGCGTGTCGAGTTCGCGTTCGCTGCCGTTCCACAACGTGCGCAGCCGCCCGTGCGCGCCGATGCCCTCCTCCTTGCGCGTGTTGAGGAACACGAGCTTGATGTTCGGGGCGTCCACCAGGTGGTCGAGCTCGGCGTGCGCGCCGTCGCGCAACCGCACGCTGTGCCGCTCCCATCGGGCCGCGCGGTCGCCCAGCGCCATGAACGCGTACGCGGCGCGCGAGCCGTTGTTGCGCGCGGCCGCGTACGCCTGCGGATCCGGGCGCCCGCCGGGGCCGTTGCGTCCGTCCGCCTCGCCGGCGGTGAGGAAGACCGTCACGCTGTCCGTGCCGGTGCGCACCGCCCGGTCGACGTCGGGGTTCATGAAGTAGAGGTCGTCGTCCTGATGCGCGACCACCTGCATCACCGCACCGGTCGTGCCGGGCCGCGGCGCCAGGGTCTCGATCCCGATCGGCGACGTCGGAGCGTGATACGGGGGCGACCCGTAGGGCCCGGTCACCTTCACCACCGCGAGCGCGAAGCCGAGCGCCAGGACGCCGACCACCATGGTGAACCTGCCGGTGCCGGGGATCATCGCCATGTGGCGGGGCCTTTCTGCCGTCGCGGGCGAACCGGCCCCATCATCGCCGGTCGGCGACCGCGACCCGCACCCGGCGCACCCGACGCGGTCCGCCCCGGCACACGTGCCCGAGCGCGCCGGCGGTCAGCGCCCCCGCGCGCCGCCCGTCCTCGCGGCGCGCGGTTCGGCCGCGGCGGGCAGTCGGGCCGGCACCTTCGCGCCCGCGGCGGTGGACCGACCGGGGTCGGCGGCCGGACTGCCCGCCCCCGAGTCGTTGTTGGCCGAACCGGGGCTGCGATCCGGCAGCGACTTCGCCCCCTCGGGGGTGACCCGGGTCGCGCCGATGTAGTCCGGCTTGTCGATCGGGCCGAACTTGATCACCGTGCCGGTGTACGGCGCGTGGATCATCTGGCCGTTGCCGACGTACATCCCCACGTGGTGGATGCTGCGCGGGTCGCGCAGGTCGGTGGCGAAGAACACCAGGTCACCCGGCAGCAGTTGGTCGCGCGAGGGATGCCGGCCGGCGTTCCACTGGTCGTTGGCCACCCGGGGCAACTTGATGCCCACGGTGTCGTAGGCGGCCTGGGTCAGCCCCGAACAGTCGAACCGACCGCCGTCGGCCGCGGTGCCCTCACCGCCCCACAGGTATTCGGTACCGAGCTTGGTCTGCGCCCAGTTGACCGCCCCCGCCGCGAGCGCCATCGGCTGCAGCGGGGTCTGCACCACGCCGAAGCTCTGCTCCAGCGAGCGGATCGACTTCACGTAATCCTGGGTCTGCGTGTACGGCGGAATGCCCTTGTACTGCATCACCCGGTACGCGCCCGCGTTGTACGCGGCGAGCATGTTGTTGGTCCGGTCGCCGGGCACCGAGGCGACATATTTGGCCAACGAGCAGTCGTAGCGCGCCGCGGCCGGGATCGCGTCGGCGGGATCCCACGGACTCGCCTTGCCGTCCCCGTTGCCGTCGGTGGCCCACTCGGGCCACGTGGTGGGCATGAACTGGGCGATGCCCTGGGCCCCGACGTTGCTCACCGCGTTCGGGTCGAATCCACTCTCCTGGTAGAGCTGCGCGGCCAACAGCGCCGGCGAGATCTCCGGGCAGAGCCGACCCCACTTGTCTATCGCAGCCGCGTACGCGGCCGGCACGGTGCCGGGCGCGAGTGCCATCGTGCCGCCGAGGCCGGTCTGGCTGCCGGACGCGGACTGCATCGCGCCGACGCCTACAGTGAGCAGACCCACCAGACCGAAGGGGATCGCGAATGCGATGCCACCGGCCACCCAGGCTTTGCGCATCGCAGGCACCCCCGTTTCTCCGCGACCGGGACGGGTCGCGACGGACACTCCGAGCACATTGTGCGCGCCACGATTGCTCAGCGCAATCACCCGTGATACACACAGTGAGCAGACACACTTGCCGAGGTGGTAGCCCGATCGGCTTCCCCACAGCACAATAAACGAACGACCCACTCCTCCTGTCGAATGTGACCGGAGGCAACCAAAAGCCCGACCTCGGGGGCGGTGAACAACGTGTTTCTTGGCGAAGGCAACGGCAACGGCAACGGCGACATCAATACGATCATCGGCGGCATAGCTCCGAACTGGGGCCCGTTCGCAAGGCTGGGCGGCGAAGCCCGGATCATGGTCGAGGTGATCATGGCCGTGGCCCTGCTGCTCTGCCTGGCCATTGCGATCTGGGGTGCGGCGAAGCAGCGCATAGGCGCCACCGCGATGCGCGACACGTTCAGCGCGGAGCAGGGCAAGGGCCTCATCATCGCCGGCCTGACCGGCGTCTTCATCATCGGATCGCTCGGGACGCTGTTCACGATTGTGTACGGAATGGCGATCTAGACCGATTCGCACCCTGCCGTCCCCAAGGTGGCGAATCCCGTGGTGTTTTGTCCCGGGCGCGGCGCACTTCGGTGCGCCGTGCGCCCCGAAAGCGGAATGCCCCATTCCGCATGCGAGGCAAAGCAGCAATTCCGGCACCTTTACCGGACAATCGAGCCTGTGTTCACACAACAGCGCCGTGCCACCGGAATGACTTCCCGTCTGGGAAGATCGTTCCGGCTGCAACCGAACCCGGCGGCGCTCCGCCCCCGGGAACAGTGTTGTGCGCGCAGGTCGTCCGTATCTTCCGGCCTGCCGCGGTAAGGGGGACAGGCCATGAGCGACGAGGAACCCGCCACGCGTACCCGCCTGCCCAGACCCACCTCCTCACCGGAGAGTCCGGAGCCCAGGCGCAACCCCATACTGTCCGGGATCGGCGTCGTCGTGGTGATCGCCGTGGTCATCGTGTCCCTGTTGTTCGCCGCGAACCGCTCCGACGACGGCGGCTCGCCTGCCAAGGACGCCGGACAGACCTCCGCGGCCGGCACCGGAACACCCGGTGGACCGCCGCTGTCCGCCGCGCAGTTGCCCGAACGCACCGAGTCGGGCGTGCCGGTGGGCTACCCGCAGACCGCCGAGGGCGCCCAGTCGGCCGCGGCCAACTTCGTCGTCGCGTACGGCTCGGACCGGATGTTCCAGGCCCAGCCGCGGGCCGCGATCATCACCGCGATCACCGACCCGGCGATCCGCGACGGTCTGCTCGCGCGCGTCGACCAGGCGTTCCGCGCGCAGACCACGACATTCGGCCTACAGCCCGACGGGAACCCGCCCAAGGGGCAGACCTTCGTTTGTCGGGCCGTGCCGATGGGCACCAAATCTGTTGCCTTCACGCCTACTTCGGCAACCGTGGAGGTCTGGAGCGTGGGCGTGGTGGGCCTCGCCGGGACCGGCTCCACCAAGCCGGTTGCCGAGGCGTGGAACACCACCACGATGAAACTGTCGTGGGTGGCCGGCGACTGGAAGCTGGTCGAGTTCAGCCAGAAGGAGGGCCCGACTCCGATCTCCGGGCTGCAGGATCCGTCCAGCGCCAACGACATCGCCAAGGCCGACGGAGAGTTCGGGGAATTGCGCCATGCACGCTGACCGGGAACGCCGCAGCCTTCGCAACCGATTCCTGACCCTCGGCGGGGCACTGACCGCGGTTCAGGCCGTCGTCGTGCTCGGTGCCACACGCGTATGGGCCGAGCCCACACCCGGTGCCACGACACCGCCCGCCACCACGCCCAGCGCGACCGCACCCGCGAACAAGCCGGAGTGCGAACTGCTCACCGGCCCGGCGAAGGACATCTGCAACAACGGCGGCCCCGGCGCCCCGGGCACCGGCACACTGGGCACCGTCACCGACCCGCTCGGCTCGATCGCCAAGGGTTGTGCCGACGCGGCGACCTGGATCATCGACAAGCTGGCCGGCGCGGTCAACGACACCACCCAGGTGGACTTCACCAACCCCGGCTTCCTGCGCCAGTACGCGGTGGTGTTCGCCGCGTCCACGTTCCTGACCCTGATCCTGTGGATATTGGCCGTCACCAAACGCGCCGTGCGCGGGGTCCCGATCGGCACCGCGATCAGCGAGGCGATCGGCTACCTGTGGCTCGCGGTGATCGCGTCCGCGTTCACCCCGCTGATCCTGTATTTGGCCGTCTCGATGACCGACGCGATCACCGCGGCCATCGCGACCGGCACCCAGCAGGACACCAACAAGTTCCTCGGCGGCTTCTCCAAGGCGCTCGATCCCGCCGGCGACCTCGGCGGCGGGCCGGTGATGCTCATCTTCGTGTCGCTGCTCTCGATGGCCGCCGCGGCCGTGCTGTGGGTCGAACTCCTGGTCCGCGCGGCGATGTTGTACGTCGGCGCGATCCTGGGCACGGCGGTGTACTCGGGCCTGGTGGACAAGGCGATGTGGCACCACGTCCGGCGCTGGGCCGGGCTCATGATCGCGGTGCTGCTCGCCAAGCCGGTGATCGTGATCGTGCTCGGGCTGGCCACGGCGGTCACCTCCGGCGGCAAGAACGACGCGTTCTCCTCGGTGCTCTCCGGGCTGGCGATCCTGTTCCTGTCCATCTTCGCCAGCGTGCTCATCTACCGATTCGTGCCCAGCATCGGCGACGACATGGCCGCGCTGCACAGCAGTCGCAAGGCGATGCAGTCGGCCGGTCCGGCCTCGATGGTCAACGGTCCGGCCACGTATATGAAGCAGGGCATCCAGGCACACGCCTCGCGGGGATCGACCGGTTCCGGCTCTGCCCCGGTGACCGCGAACGCCGTATCGTCGGGCATTGCGGCCCATGGCACCAGGGGCGGAGGTTCGGGCGGCGCCCCGACGCCGGCACCATCGCCTCCGGCCAATCCCGCGGCAACGCCTCACGCGAGGAACGGTAAAGAGTAATGACTACGCAACCGGTCGCCCGACGCCGAACCTTCCTGATCGGCAAGGCCAAACCCACGGCGGTCATCGGCAAGAACCGCGAGCCCGGCGAGATCTTCCTGATCATCGCGGCCGGCGGACTCGCCCTGCTGTGGGGCCTGTTGATGCCGATCCTGGTGATCCGCATCGCCGGCCTGGTCGGCTTCCCGCTGCTCGCGTTCGCCGCCGTGTACCTGCCGTACAAAAAGCGCACGTTCTACAAGTGGTGGGAGATCAACCGCACCTACAAGCGCACCATCAAGCGCGGCGCCACGTACCGATCGGCGGTCACCGAGGCGGGCACCAAACTGACCGGGCAGGGTGTCGCGGTCGGCGCGCCGCCCGGGGTCGGTCGGGTGGCCTGGTCGAGCGTGCCGTTCGGCCCGGACGAGCTGACCGTGCTGCTGCACCTGGAACGGCGCACGGTCACCGCCGCGATCGAGATCGAGGGCCCGGGCGTGGGGCTGCGCGACTCGGAGGACCAGGAGGCGCTGGTCGAGCGGTTCGGCACGCTGCTCAAGCACGTGGCCAACGGCGACGGCTTCGTCACCCGGCTCCAGGTGCTGGCCCGGACGCTGCCCGCCGATCCGGACGCACACGCCAAGGACGTGGCCCGGCGCGGCAACCACAAGGCGCCGATGTGGGTCCAGGACTCGTACGAGCAGCTCCAGTCGATGGTGTCCACCTCGTCGGAGCAGCACCGCGCCTATCTGATCGCGTGCATGCACTACACCCGTGAACTGGCCGCCGAGGCCATTGTGATGGGCAAGGGCGACAAGGGCATCGGCGTGGTGATGGCGCGTGAACTCACCGACGTATGCGCCCGGTTGACCGAGGCGGACATCCGGGTCCGGCAGCCGCTGAACGAGGCGCGGCTGGCCTCGCTGATCCACTCGATGTACGACCCCGAGCATCAGATCGACGCGTTCGAGGGCATGCAGGCGCGCTACGCGTGGCCCGCCGAGTTGGACGCGACGCACCCCAACTACCTGGAGGCCAAGACCCGCGAGTCGGACTCGGCCGAGCCGTGGTGCCACGCCACCGCGTGGATCAAGGAGTGGCCGCTGACCCCGGTCGGCGTCAACTTCCTGGCCCCGCTCCTGGTGCACACCCCGGACGTGATCCGCACCGTCGCGGTGACGATGGACCTGGAGCCCACCGACATCGCGATCGAGCGCATGCTCACCGAGAAGACCAACGACGACGCGGACGCGGCCCGCGCGGCCAAGATGAACCGCGTGGTCGACCCGCGCGACATGGCCCACACCGGCCGGGTCGACCAGCGCGGCGAGGACCTGGCGGGCGGCGCGGCGGGGGTGAACATCGTCGGCTACATCACGGTCTCCTCGCGCAATCCCGACCAACTCTCCCGGGACAAGCGCACCATCCGCGCCTCGGCGGGCAAGTGTTTCCTCAAGCTGGAGTGGTGCGACCGCGAGCAACACCGCGCGTTCGTCAACACGCTGCCGTTCGCGACGGGTATTCGAAAGTGAGCGTCGGCGGTGTCACCGCCGCGGACGGGACGGATGAGGTGATCACGTGTCGGGTCTGATGTCCACGTTGACCCAGGGCTTCTCCGGCATCATCTTCGGCCGGGGCGAGACCCAGCGGCTGCCGGTGCGCACATCCACCGGACAGGCCCAGGCGATCTATCTGCCCACGGCCGCGCCCGGGCTCGGCGACTCGGGCGTGATCATCGGCCGCGAGGTGTACTCCGGCAAGGGCTACATCTACGACCCCTTCCAGCTGTACGGCCAGCAACTGCCCGCGCCGCACTGGCTGGTCCTGGGCGAGTCCGGGAACGGCAAGTCGGCGCTGGAGAAGACCTACGTACTGCGCCAATTGCGCTTTCGCGACCGCCAGGTGGTGGTTCTGGACGCGCAGGGCGAGGACGGCGTCGGCGAGTGGAACCTGATCGCCGAGGCGCTGGGCGTCAAGCCGGTCCGGCTGGACCCCAACGACCTCTCCGGCGACGCGGTGCGACTCAACCCGCTGGACCCGGCGATCGCGGTCACCGGCCAACTGGCGCTGCTGCGCACCATCATCGAGGTGGCGATGGGCCACTCGCTCCAGGAGCGGGCCGGCTACGCGCTCAAGGCCGCGCACACGCACGTGATGCGCACCGTGCACGGCAGGCAGCCGATCCTCCCGGACATCGTCGAGGCGCTGCGCAATCCGACCCCCGAGTCGTGTGAACTGCTCAGTCTGGATGTCAAGGACGTCCGGGTCTGGGGCTTGGACGTCGCACTGGTCCTGGACCGGCTCACCGACGGTGACCTCCAGGGCATGTTCGAGGGGCCGACCACGGACGGCATCGACCTGGACTCGCCGCTGATCATCTTCGACCTGTCGCATATCGACCGGAACTCGATCGCGATGCCGATCCTGATGGCGATCGTCGGCGTGTGGCTGGAGCACACCTGGATCAGGCCGGACCGGGTCAAGCGGATCTTCCTGGTCGAAGAGGCGTGGCACATCATCAACAGCCCGTTCGTGGCCCAGTTGTTCCAGCGCCTGCTCAAGTTCGGCCGGCGTCTGGGTCTGTCCTTCGTCGCGGTGGTCCACCACCTCTCCGACGTGGTGGACGGCGCGGCGGCCAAGGAGGCGTCGGCGATCCTGAAGATGGCCTCGACCAGAACCGTGTACATGCAGAAGGCGGACGAGGCACGCGCGACCGGAAAGGTGCTCGGTCTGCCCCGGTGGGCGGTGGAGATCATCCCGACCCTGACCCCGGGCATCGCGGTCTGGGACGTCAACGGCAACGTGCAGGTGGTCAAGCACCTGATCACCGACACCGAGCGGCCGATGGTCTACACCGACCGCGCGATGACCGAGGACGCGGTGGAGGAACGAGTGCGTGCCGAGGCGGCGTTGGCCGACGATCCGGCGGCATAGATGGGGTCCTACGGACGCCCGCCGCAGCCGCGCGAGCCCACGCCGGGCCGGGCGCCCTCGGAGGGCGTCCCGGACGGCCTGCTGATCGCGGGCCTGGTGCTGCTGATAGCGGGCACGGCGGTGATCTGGCTCGCCACCGGGCTGGCCGCGCTGGCGAGCGGCAAGGACTGGCCCGACGAGGTCACCTACCACCACTCGGCCCTGGCGATGCGCTCGATGCTGGGCGACCCCGACGATCTGCCGCACGCGTGGCCGGACACCCCGCCGGGACAGTTGCCCTCCCCCACCGCGTTCTGGGTGTCGTTCGGTTTCGTGGTGATGATCCTGCTGGTCGCGGTGGGATGGGTGTTCTGGTGGTGGTTGCGCCGGGCCGCGGCGAAGGCCGCGCGGGCGGCCGGCGCCGAATCACCCGATTCACCTGCCCCGAAGCGGAATCAGCGGCTCCCGGACGGGGAATGATGTGCGTGCGCACCTTCGTCGAGGGCGCCCCTTGATCGTGGCCGGGCCTGGTCGCCGCGTGGCCGTACGGTGACCCGGCGATCGGCCCGACCCACCATGTGCGGGGCGGCATGGCCCTGTTGATGCCGTTCGCATCGATCAGTCCGTCCACGTCATGCATTCTTCGCAACGGTAGGCGCGCGGACCGGACTTGTATTCCACCTTGTCGGACTTGCGGTAGTACCTGCACGCGCGGTTCTTGCAGACGATCGGGTGGCCGTCGACCGCCTCGATCGGTAGGGGCACCGTGTCGTAGGTGCACGGCGTGGGCGGCAGCTTCTTGTAGTAGCCCCCGGTCGCCGGTAGCGCGGTCGGGTCGAACGGCGAATACGCGGCCCCGTCGAAGATCCCCTCGGACACGCTCATGCGCACCTCCTCTGTCTGCCGGCCATGTGCCGCTGTGCGCCGCACGCTAGCCGAGATTCGCGGTCGGAACGGGTGGTTCGGGACGGTTTCCGCCCGAAGGGCCGACGGGGCCGCGGGGTTCAGCCGCGCGCGGGCGTGCCGGCCGCGCGGTGGTGCACGGCGATCGAGGTGAGCACCAAGACCCCGCCGAGCAGCCGTTCCGGGCCCGGCCGCTCACCCTGAAGGAACGCGGCGAGCACGGTCGCGGTCAGCGGTTCGAGCAGCACCGCCACGATGCCGCCGCCCGCGTGCCCTCGGCCGAGCGCGCTGAAGTAGGCGACGTACGCGCCCGCGGTGGGCACCACACCGAGGAAGAGCACCGCGCCCAGGATGTCGGTGCGCATCGGCACGGCCATCCCGACCATGAGCCCGGCGGGCAGCAACATGCACCCGCCGCACAGGAATCCGAGCCCGGTGACGGCGACTCGGTCGAGCGTGGGCAGAGTCGGCCGGGTGTCCAGGGTCAACACGGCGAACCCGCCGGCCGCCACCAGCGCGAAGCAGATGCCGACGAGTGCGCCGCGCGTGCCGCCGGCGGGTGAGCCGAGCAGCAGGGCCAGGCCCAGGGCGGCCACGACCAGGCTCGCGATCGCGGTCGGCCCGGGTCGGCGCCGCTCCTGCACGGCCGAGCCGGTGGTGACCAGGATGTGTACCGCGACCATGGTGGTGAGCGTGGCCAGGCTCACCGAAGTGGCGGCCACGGCGGCGAAATAGGCCGCCTGGAACACCGTGAACAGCGCCCCGGTGCCTGCGATCCGGGCAAGTTCGGCCCGACTCGGGCGGCGCACCCGCAGCCGCCCGGAGGCGAGCGCGTAGGCGGTGACGAACAGACCGCCGGCGAGCAGCCGATAGGCCGCGACGGCCACCGGGTGCAACCCGGCCCGGGTGGCCAGGACCGAACCGGCGATCCCGCCGGTCCCCCACAGGACGCCGGCGAGAACGAACAGATCGAGCCCGGATCGGGTGTTCCGGGCAGCGTGCAGAAAGGTACGAACAGACATGCGAAAGCTCCGACTTCGACGCCTACAGGACAACGTCGGAGCGGGGCGGCACCCGGTTCGGGCCAGGCCGATCAGGGGTCGCGACCCGGGCTTACCGGATCGGACCCGGGGGCACCCCGCTCAGTGGCGGGGCGGCGGGCAGACGGCCCAGGTGTGGTGCATGGGCGACACCCTAGTCGGGGCTCGGTGCCACGGCCTCGGATTTTCGCCCCGCCGCACCACGAGGCGCCTTGGGCCCGGAAGCTCGGCCGCTCCCCCGGCGGGGCCCTCGTGCACCCCATGCCGGGGACGTCTCAGGCCGGCGCTCCCCAGCCGCGGGCTCGGCCGCCCCCGGCGGCGTCCCCACGCGCCCCCACTCGGGGTCGTTTCGGCCGTGCGCTCCGCGACCGGGGCTTGATCCCCTTTCCGTGCGGACCTAGCATGCGAGCACGTGGAACCTACCGACCGGTAGGAATGTCCGATCCGGCTCGATCCACCGTCCACCGCGACACCGCTGACCGCAGGGGGAGCACACATGAGGGACCGGCACCTCGAACCCGAGCACATCGCCTTTCGCGAATCCGCGCGTGAGTTTTTTCAGCGTGAGGTGGTCCCGTTCCACGATCAGTGGGAGAAGGACGGCATCGTCGATCGCTCGGTCTGGCTCAAGGCCGGCAAGCAGGGGCTGCTGGGCATCGACGTGGACGAGCGCTACGGCGGCGGCGGGGTGTCCGACTTCCGCTACTTCGCGACGTTGTCCGAGGAACTGATCCGGGTGGCCGCGTCCGGGGTGGGGTTCGGGCTGCACAACGAGGTGGTCGCGCCGTACCTCAACGACCTGGCCACGGACGAGCAGAAGCAGCGTTGGCTGCCCGGCTTCTGCTCCGGCGAGATCATCACCGCGATCGCGATGACCGAACCCGGCGCGGGCAGCGACCTCCAGGGGGTGCGAACGACCGCTATCCGGGACGGTGACCACTACGTGCTCAACGGCGCGAAGACCTTCATCACCAACGGCATCAACGCCGACCTGGTGGTCGTGGTGGCCAAGACCGACCCCGCGGCCAAGGGCAGCAAGGGGATCAGCCTGATCGTGGTCGAGCGGGACATGCCGGGCTTCGAGCGTGGTCGCAACCTGGACAAGATCGGGATGAAGGCGCAGGACACCGCCGAGTTGTTCTTCTCCGACGTCCGGGTGCCGGTGAACAATCTGCTCGGTGAGGAGAATCGCGGCTTCTACCACCTGATGAACAACCTGCCGCAGGAACGCCTGGGCATCGCGTGTGCGGCGGTCGCCGGCGCCGAGACGGTGTTCGCGCACACGCTGGAGTACGTCAAGACGCGTACCGCGTTCGGCCGTCCGATCGGCTCGTTCCAGAACACCAGGTTCGAACTCGCCGAGATGGACACCGAGTTGGACATCGCTCGTACCTACGTCGACGACTGCGTCATGAAGCACATCGCGGGCGAGTTGGACGCGGTCGCCGCCTCGAAGGCCAAGTGGTGGACCACCGACCTGCAAAAGCGCGTGGTCGACCGCTGTCTGCAACTGCACGGCGGATACGGCTACATGCTCGAATACCCGGTGGCCAAGGCGTTCATCGACACGCGGGTGCAATCGATCTACGGGGGGACGAACGAGATCATGAAGGAAATCATCGGCCGCTCCCTCGGCATCTGAATGTCGGCATCCGAACCCAGGCATCCGAACCTCGGCATCCGAAGCGGAGCGCGAACATGACGGAGAGTCCCATGGCCGAGGCGTTGCGGCCCGAAGCGATCACGAAGTGGCTGGCCGAGCGGACCGCGGTGCACCCGCCGCTGCGTTTCGACCTCGTGCTCGGCGGGCGTTCGAACCTCACCTATGTGGTCTCGGACGCCGACGCGCGCCGCTGGGTACTGCGCCGGCCCCCGCTCGGACACGTGCTCGCGACCGCGCACGACATGGGGCGCGAGCACCGGATCCTGGCGGCGCTGGGCTCCGGGCGGACCGACGTGCCGGTGCCGCCGGTGCTCGGCCTGTGCACGGACGAGGCGGTCAACGGTGCGCCGTTCTTCGTGATGGACTTCGTCGACGGGCATGTGCTCCGCTCCGCCGAGGACGCCGGCGCGCTGCTCACGCCGCAGGCCCGCAAGAGGGCCGGCGAGCAGCTCGCGGACGTGCTCGCGGCGATTCACGCGGTGGACGTGGACGCGGTGGGCCTGGGTGAGCTCGGCCGACGCGAGGACTACATCGGGCGCCAGTTGCGCCGCTGGCACCGCCAGTGGGAGGCCACCCGAGTGCCCGGAATCGACGCGATCGACGACGTGCACGACGCACTCGCGGCATCAATCCCGGCGCAGCAGGGTGCCACGATCGTGCACGGCGACTTCCGCCTGGACAACGTCATCCTGGGCCCGGACGGCTCCGTGCGCGCGGTACTGGACTGGGAGCTGTGCACGCTCGGCGACCCGCTCGCCGACGTGGGCACCACGCTCATGTACTGGGTCGAGGCGGGCGAGGACGGCGCGCTGTTGCCCGCCGACGGCACCGCGAGCGAGGGCTTCATCGACCGGGCCGCGTTCGCCGCGCGCTACGCGGCGGCCACCGGTCGGGACCTGTCGCAGATCCGCTGGTACCAGGCGTTCGCGTGCTGGCGGCTCGCCTGCATCCTGGCCGGCGTGCTCGATCGCTACACCGCGGGAGCGATGGGCGAACAGGACGCGGCCGGGCGGTTCACCGGTGACGGTCTGCGTGCGCTGGCCGATCGCGCGCAGGAGATCCTCGCGCACGCCTGACCGCCGTCCGGGTGGCGTTCCCGCGCGGAGGTGAGCGCGGGACATCCGGGTGGTATGGGGCCCTCCACATCCGGATTCGGTGACGAGGAGGGCCCATGGCCGACACTGAGCCGAAGGGCGTCGTGGTCGGCGTGGACGGGTCGGAGCCGGCCCGGCGGGCGTTGGGCTGGGCGATGACCGAGGCCGAGCTGCGCGGGCTGCCGCTGTACGTGGTGACCGCGCAACCCGCGACCCCCGGATACGCGGTGCTCGCACCCGGCCCGCACTACCAGGAGGACCTGGAACGGGTGCTCGCCGAATTGCGGATCCGGACCGAGACCATGGTGACCGAGGTGAACGGCGAACGCGAGCGGCCGTTCGGCGGGCATGCCGTGGTCCAGGTGTATTCGGGGACGGCGACGGAGGTGCTGCTCGGAATGTCCGAGCGGCACGAGATGGTCGTGGTGGGCTCGCGTGGCTCCGGCGGTTTCTCCCGGCTGCTGCTCGGCTCGGTCAGCACGGCGGTGGTGCACCACGCGGCCTGTCCGGTGCTCGTGGTGCGCGGCTGAATCGGTGCCGGTCGCCTGCGGCCGGCGCGGTTCGGCTCCGGGCTTCGGTCGGCTCGGGCTGTGGTCGACTCGGGCTGGGGCGAGCCCGGGCCCGGTTCGACTCGGGCTTCGGTCCGCTCGGAGCCCGGTTCGGCCTCGGCCCGGTTCAACTGAGGAAAAGCGTGTCCAACTCGTCCTGCGTGAACGGCTTCCCGGGCAGCGGGGACGAGTGTCCCGCGTGCAGGCCGTCGAGCAGGATCTCCAGATATCGACCGGCGATGGTCAGTCGTTGTGGGTGCGGAAGTCCGGACGGGGGCAGCAGGCACGACATCATCAGCGATATGTCGGCGTCCGAGACGTCCGCCCTGAGCAGCCCGCACGCCTTGGCCCGATCGACCAGCACGCCCACCGCGTCGTTGAGTTCGGCGCGCGAGGAACTCATCTCCTCGGTCACCGGGACCCGCCCGCTGAGCGCGGGGAACAATCGGCCGGCACCCGAGCCGACCGCGCGGCGTAAGTACCTGGCGAGCGCGGACCACGCGTCCGGTTCCTCGTCCAGCGCGTTGACCGCCTCGGCGGTCAGTCGGTTGGTCTCGGCGATCATGATGCGTTGGACCAGTGCCTCCTTGCCGGTGAAGCGGCGGTAGATGGTGCCCACCCCCACGCCGGCGCGGCGGGCTATCTCCTCCATCGGAGCGTCGTAACCCAGCTCGCCGAACACCTCGCGGGCCGCCCGGAGCACCTGCTCCAGATTGCGCCTGGCATCGGTGCGCAACTGCGGCGACGGCTCGGCCGGCCTGCTCCGTTGCGGCTTGCGAGCCGGCGGAATCGTCGTCGCGTGTCGACCTCCGACGCCGTCGCCGCCGGTGTCCTGCGTCTTCGTGGTTCGCGTACGCGAAGCGCCGCTCATAGCGTCTCCCCCGGAAGGCAAGTGTGTCGATTCCCCCACCAGACCCCGCTTTGCCCAGGGCGTCGAGACTACCCGAACCGACCCCACCCCAGAAGCGGAATCCGACAGCACGGTTGTGAAGATATCGCTGACCGCTGACCTCTCGTCACCACCCGTGCGGGGCACGCAAACCCGCCGAACATCTGTATGTGGCGGCCGGAAAGGGGCAGAGTGGGACGCATGACGACCTCGACTCGGCCCGAGCGCATCCTGATCGTCGGCGGCGGCTACGTCGGCATGTACACGGCCCTTCGCCTGCAACGGAAACTCAAGGCGGGGGAGGCGACCGTGACCGTCGTCGAACCGCAGTCGTACATGACCTACCAGCCGTTCCTCCCGGAGGCCGCGGCCGGCGCCATCTCGCCGCGCCACGTGGTCGTCCCGCTCCGCTCGGTACTGCCCAAGTGCCGCATCGTCACCGGGACGGTGGAGCACGTGAACCACGCGAAGAAGACCGCGACCATCGAGCTGCTCGGCGGCGAGACCTACGACGCCCCCTACGACCTGCTCGTGGTCGCGCCCGGCTCGGTCGCGCGGACCCTGCCGATACCCGGGCTCGCCGAGTGGGGCATCGGCTTCAAGACCGTCGAGGAGGCCATCGCGCTGCGCAACCACGTGCTCGAACAGATGGACACCGCCTCCTCGACCCGCGACCCCTCGATCCGCGACCACGCGCTGACCTTCGTCTTCGTCGGCGGCGGCTACGCGGGTGTGGAGGCGCTCGCGGAGCTGGAGGACATGGCCCGCTACGCGTGCCGGTACTACCACAACATCACTCCGGCGGACATGCGCTGGATCCTGGTCGAGGCATCGCCGCGGATCCTGCCCGAGGTGGGCGAGGACATGGGCCGGTACACGGTCGCCGAGTTGCGCCGACGCGGCATCGACGTACGCCTGAACACCCGGCTGGAGTCGGCCCGCGACCGGCACGTGGTGCTTTCCGACGGCACCGAGGTCGACGCGAGCACGCTGGTGTGGACGGCGGGCGTCAAGCCCAGCCCGATGTTGATGTCCACCGATCTGCCGCTGGACGACAAGGGCCGGCTCAAGGCGCGCGCGACGCTGGAGGTGGAGGGGGTCCCGGGGGTGTGGACCGCGGGCGACTGCGCGGCGGTGCCCGATCTGACCAAGCAGGGCGAGGAGTTCACCGGTCCCAGCGCGCAACACGCGGTGCGCCAGGCGCGGGTGCTCGCCGACAACATCATCGCCGGTCTGCGCCACCGGCCGCAGCAGCAGTACCGGCACAAGTACGCGGGCTCGGTGGCCTCGCTCGGTCTGCACAAGGGCGTCGCCCAGGTCTACGGGATCAAGACCAAGGGCTTTCCGGCCTGGTTCATGCACCGCACGTATCACCTCAGCCGAGTGCCCACGATGAACCGCAAGATGCGCATCATGGCGGAGTGGACCCTGGCCCTGATGTTCCGGCGCGAGATCGTCTCGCTCGGTTCGATCGAACACCCGCGCGCCGAGTTCGAGTACGCCACCCGAGGCGCCCGCAAGCCCACCGGGTAGTCACGATCCGCCTGGGGGCTCGTAGGCTGAAGCGTTGCCCGAGGGTCGAGTGGGTCGCGACCGGGTCCCGTACATTGCCACAGCGCACTCCTGTGGTACCCCGAACGGGGGCCCGGTCACGGGACGTGATTCCCTCATGGCCGACTTTCGCCCACACTGGTGATGTCACCTGCGGTAAACCTCCATGCGCTTTGCGTGAACGAACTCTCCAGGAAGCGAGCGGTTGAACATCACTCGGTGGGGCGCCCGGCTGGCCGGTGACCGGCGGCGCTCGGTGCCGGCGGCACGCAGCCAGGAATCGAACGACACCTTCCCGTTGCGCGACGTGCTCGCCCACGCGCCCGCGCTGATCGCGGTCACCCGAGGGTCGAACCACGAGCTGTGTTACGTCAACGACGCCTACCGGGCGGTCTTCGGCGCGCGCACGTCGGGTGTTCCGGCCCGGGACGCGCTGCCCGAACTCGCCGAGCACGGGTTGCTGACGCTGATGGATCAGGTCTATCGGACCGGACGGGGGCGAACCGTGCGGGCCCGCCGGGTCGACCATCGCGGCGAGACCTACCCCGGCATGCCGGAGAGCGAGCGCAGGCACGGCTACTACACGTTCGTCTGCACGCCGGTCCGCCCCGAGGCGGCCGGCCGCGGCGGCGACACCCGAGGCGTCCTGGTCTTCGCGGTCGACGTCACCGACCAGGTCCAGGCCACCGACCGGCTGCGGGAGAGCGAGCGGCGGCACCGGCAGGCCGCGGTCACCCTGCAACGCAGCCTGCTGCCGCAGCGGTTGGAGAACCCCGACGACCTGATCGTGGCCGCCAAGTACCTGCCCGGCGGCACGGACGCCGCGGTCGGCGGCGACTGGTACGACGTGATCACCCTGGGCGCGGGGCGGACCGCGCTGGTGATCGGCGACGTGATGGGCCGGGGTGTGCGCGCTGCGGCGGTGATGGGTCAACTGCGCACGGCGGTAAGGGCGTACGCGCGCCTGGACCTGCCGCCGCACGAGATTCTGCAACTGCTCGACGAGACCGCGATGGAGATCGACGCGACCCAGATCGCCACGTGCGCCTACGCGGTCTACGACCCGGGCGAGGGCGTGCTGACCTACTCGACGGCCGGCCATCTGCCACCGCTGGTCCGCGACGGCGAGGACGTGATCCACAAGCTCGACGACGCGAACGGGCCGCCGCTGGGCACCGGCGCGAGCTGGCCGCACACCTCCGGTCGGATCACCCTGGAGCCGGGCTCGACCGTGGTGCTGTACACGGACGGCCTGGTCGAACGCCGCGGCGAGGACCTGGACGAGGGCATCGACACGCTGGGCGCCGCGCTGCTGTCGTCGGTGGGCGAACCCGAGGCGGTCCGCGACCACCTCATCGCGCACATGCAGTTGCCCGAGGAACACGACGACGACATGGCGATGCTGGTGCTGCAACTGCCGCGCCGCGACGGTGCCCAGGCCCGGCTGTTCCGGACCGCGTCGCTGGACCTGCTGGGCGGCAGCGAGGTGGCCGCGCGCGGGCGGGCGTTCACCTCGGGGGTGCTGGCCAGTTGGCAGGTCGGTGAGGAGCTGCGGGAGATGGGCGTGCTCGCGGTCAGCGAGTTCGTGGCGAACGCGCTCACGCATGGCGCCGCGCCGATGCGGTTGCGCCTTCGGCGCACCGACAAGCGGCTGATCGTGGAGGTGTCCGACGCGGACGACCACGTCCCGCGTCGGCGGCGGGCGGCGGCCGACGACGAGAGCGGGCGCGGCGTGGCGATCGTGGCGACGATTGCCAAGTCGTGGGGGAGTCGGCTCACCGACGAGGGCAAGACGGTCTGGTGCGAGTTCCCGTTGGGATGACGGGGGGTTTGGCCTCGAGCGCCGGCCGGGCCGACTCGGTGTTGTTCGACCCCGGGTACGGCTCGGCTCGGGTGACGTCGAGCGCCGGCCGGGCCCGGGGCCCGGCCGGCGGAGGGTCAGGCTGTCAGGGCCTGGGGGGTTGGCCGGCGGGGCGGGGTCGACTCGGCGATGACGACTCCGTTTTGGGTCGGGTTCAGGGTGTGGCGCATGCGTAGGCCGAGGACGGTGATCAGTACCGAGCAGGCCATCAGGACCGCCAGGTACGGGCCGTACAGGCCGGCGCCGACCATGACACCGGCGAAGGCCGGTCCCGCTGCCATGGCGAGTTGCTTCACCAGCGACAGGGCCGCGTTGTACTGCCCGAGCAGGTGCGCGGGCGCCAGGTCCGCGACCATCGGCCCCAGGGTCGGCGCGAGCAGCGACTCGCCCACGCCGAGCAGCGCGAACGTGGTGATGATGGTGACCGCCGCCGCGGCCTTGTCGTCGTGCAGCAGACCGGACAGCGCGGTCACGATCCAGGCGAGCAGCCAGACCAGGCCGGTGGCCGCGATCACCGTGCTGCGCCGACGGCGCTGGGTGATCCGCAGCACGGTGAGCTGACCGAGCACGATCACCGCGGTGTTGGCCGCGAGCGCGACGCCCAGCATGCTCGGCGAGATCCGGCTGACCTCGGTCGCGAACGCGGCCAGGCCCGACTCGAACTGGCCGTAGCAGGTGAAGAAGATGACCGCGCTGACCACACACAGCCGGACCATCGCGCGGTTCTTCAGCAGATGCCGGAAACCCGCGCCCGGCACCGCCCCGCCCGCAGCGGCCGGCACCGCCGGCAGCCGGACCGTGCCGCACACCGCGCCGAGCACCAGGAACATCGCGGTCTCGACGGCGAACAGCAGGGTGAAGCTGGCCGGCCGGGACGGGTCGACGATCATGCCGCCGATCAGCCCGCCGATGCCCAGGCCCAGGTTGTTGAAGGTGAACTGGAGCGCGAACGCGCGAGCGCGGGTGAGCGCCGTCGTACACCGCACGATCATCGTCGCCAGCGCGGGCTGGATCGCGGCCACACCGGCCCCGAGCAGCGCGGCGCCCACCATGACCAGCGCCTCGCCGCGGGCCAGGCCCAGGGTCAGCGCGCCGAGTGCGGCCACCACCGAACCGACCGCGACCACCGGGCGCGGACCGCGCCGGTCGATCGCCGGACCGACCATCGGGAGTGCGCACAGCGCGGCGATGGCGAGCACGCTGAACATCAGGCCGGCCTGACCGGCCGACAGGTTTCGCACCCGCGTCACGTATACGAACAGGAACGGCACCGTGAATCCACTGCCGAACGCACTGAGCGCGTTACCGAGCTGGATCCGACGCAGAGCGCCTTGGGTCGCCACCACACACCTCCCGACTACCGGTCGCGCGGGCCGGCGTTCCGGCCCGCGGGGATCGGTCCGCAGGCCGGGCTCGGGCATCCGAAGGCGCGCGAAAGCGGCCGACCCGACCCGTACCGGCGCCCTGGCATGCCGGGGTCCGGCGAGGTGATCGCCTGTATCCGCGTCGAGGCGGGCGCGCCGGGGGCGGCCGGGCATGTGCCCGGGCCCACGCCGGCGTCGTTGCCGTGCCTGATCCGATGAGTCCGAGTCCTCAAGCCTGAAGACTTCAGAGCTAAACTATACGGATCTATAGCGTCGCCGTCCAATGCTTAACGGCGTGCGTCCCACGGCGTCGGCGGGGCAAGGACACAAGGGCGACGATCGGGCGGGTGCGAGGTGCGATACTTCCCGGCATGACAGAGGGGGCCGAGCAGGCAACAGCGGACGAAGGCGACATCGAGGAGTACCTCGCCGTCTTCCAGCGCGAATTCCCCGAGGTGGACCCGCAGGTCGAGACGATCGTGGCGGCGCTGTCCAAGCTCAACCGCCGGATGAGCGTCGCGTACGGCCGCCAACTCACCGCGCTGGGCATCACCAACGCCGAGTGGGAGGTGCTCAAGGCCCTGGTGCTGGTCGGCCGTCCCTACCGGCTCAGCCCCGGCGACCTGGCCCGCCGGCTGGGCCTGACGCCCGCGGCGATGACCCACCGGCTGGACCGCATGGTCGCCGAGGAACTGGTCACCCGGACCCGGGACGAGCAGAACCGGGTGCGGGTGATCGTCGAATTGACCGGCACCGGTCGGGACGTGTGGCTGCGCGTGGTCCGCGAGGCCGCGGTCTTCGAGGCCGGCCTGCTCCAGGACCTGGGTCCGGCCGAACGGCAGGCGCTCGCGGCCGGCCTGCGCGGCATGCTGGCACGGGTCGAGGAATCCCAGCCGGACGCGGGCGGGCGCCTGGACACGGAGTGAACCGGCGGGCCCCGAGCGCTGCCACGCTCGGGTGCACCGCCACGGCGGGACACCGGACGAGAAGGGGACCGGACACATGCGAGTGCGCATTCCGAGGCAACGCGCGGACATCGAGCGGCTGGACCGACCGCTGCCCGCGGGCCTGTCCAGGCCGGCCCCGCGCGTCCTGCGCGCGCCGCGCCCGAGGGGCCCGCGCCCGGTCGAGGAATCGCTGCTCGACTACCGCATGGTCGTCACCCGCACGCTGATCCGACACCGGCCGCTCGACACCGGCGGGTGCGACTGCGGCGTGCCCGGACCGTGCCCGGTGCGGGCACACGCGGCCCGGCTCCTGGAATGGGTCTGACCCGAACCGGCGAAGCGGGCGCCGGTCCTGCCGGCCCCGAGGCGCAGGTGAGTCGTGGTGCGGCGGGTCGCACATCCGCTCCGCGGCCGGGGTTTCAGCCCGGTGCTTCGCATCCGTGTCGACCGTCCGCCACGCGGTCGGCCCGGCCGTGCTCGACTCGACCGACTCGGACCCGGTGGCCGATCCGGCCCGCCGCGCCCGCGCCCGCCGCCGGGCCGCGCCCGGGCGGCGGTTCGGCTCCCCCCGACCCCCTCCGACTCCCCTCCCGACGTGCCTGCGCCGCCGCCCGCCCGCCGCGGAGAACCGGGCGAGCCGCGTGGCCGCGGGGCTTGCCCGGTTCGGGGTGTCGGTCCGTGCCCGCGGCCTACGCGACCGCCGCGATCCGGACGCCCGGGGCCGAGCTCGGAGTCGCGTCCCAGCGCATCACCCGGCCCTCCCAGACGCCGCGCAGCCATAGTTCGGCCGAGACGATGTCGGCGAGCGCGCCCAGGGGAAGATCGGGGCGGGGGGCGGTCGGTTCGCCCTTGCCGAGGTTCGGGCCGCCGATCGCGTGGTCGAGGGTGCTGCGTACCTCGACCGGGTCGAGCACGCCCAACTCGGCCAGCAGCGGGTCGGCGAACAGGTCGCGCAGCACGCGGGCGTTCAGGCGCAGCCCGCGTCGCTCGGCCTCGGTGTAGTCGGCCCGGTGCACCGTGCCGAGGGTGTGTCGCGGGATCAGACCCTGCACGGCCGCGGTGAGCAGTGCCCTGGGCCCGTCGTCCCGGTCCCGCGCCCACGCCGGCAGGGACAGTCCGGCACGCACCACGGCGGTGTCCAGATAGGGCGCCTGGATCCGTACGCCGATGCGCTCGGCGAGTTGTTGGCACGCGCGTTGGCGTTCCGCCGCCCGGCGGACCGCGACCCATGCGGCGCGGTCCCCCGGACGACCATGGACCGCCGGGTCCGCGGCGACGACGGATCCGGCGGAGACCACCGACTCGCCCGCGAGGCGGCGCAGCAACACGGCGAGCCGGCGGCGCATGTCCGGCGTCGTCCAGACCGCCGTGGGGGCCGCGGTGCACCACGCGATCGCGGCGGCCGGGCCCGCGTCCACCCGGCCGGATCCCGCGAAGACCTCCGCGAGTTGGTCGAGCGCCTGGGGGAAGGTGGTGCGGGCGACCCGGTTGGCGGTGCCGGCCAGGTCGTGGCCGCGGATGCCCAGATTGCGCGCCCAGGTGCGGGCGTGCCGGGCGGTGGTCATCCGGCGACGGTCCATGGCCAGGTCGGCGAGGTAGGCGAGCGGGGTGCCCAGCACCGCGTCACCGCCGTAGCCGGTGATGTGCATGTCGATACCGGCGTCGCGAATGGCGTTGAACGTACGGGTGGTTCGAGCCATGCCGATCAGTGAGAAGCCCGGTTCGTCGGGCATCACCCCGCCGCTGAGCACGTCCTCCAGGCCGGTGTAGGGCAGGTGGTCGACGTCGCCGGGGACGACCAGGTGGCGCAGCCGCGCCGAACGGGCCACGATGTCGGCCGCGGACTCCGGGTCGCCGGGGGCGCACGGCTCGGCCCACGTGACCGCGATCAGGTCGCGCGACTTGGCCATCGACACCGAGCGGGCACCCAGCAGCGCGAGCACCGCCGAGTCGCGTCCGCCGGACAGATCCGCGCCGGGGCGCTTGGATCCGGCCACTCGTCGGCCGACCGCGTCGGACAGCGCCCGGCCCAGCGCGTCGGCCGCGCCGGGGAAGTCGAGCGGGGGGCGGTGCTGTTCGTAGAGCCGCACCCGGGCCACGCCGTGCGCCACGTCCAGGGCGTGGCCGGGTTCGAGCCGGTGTACCCCCGCGAACATCGAGCGACCGGACACCAGTTCGGGCACATCGGGGCAGGCGAGACGGGCCGCGAATGCCTCGGTGTCCAGGCCGGCCCGGGTCAGGTCGGCGAGCGGGAGCGCGTGCGAGGCGTAGACCACTCCGTCGGCCGGCTCGGTGTGGAACACCTGGCGCACGCCCGCGAGATCACCGAGCACCACCGTGCGCAGGCCGGTACGCAGCACCACGTGGTAGCTGCCGGCCCACCCGGTCAGGTGTCGCAGCGCGCCGCCTCGGGCGATCGCCAGGCCCACCTCCAGCTCGGCGTCGGTGGCGCCGCAGACTCCCAGCACCGCCATCCGCATCCCGCCCCGGCTGACCACCCGGACCTCGTCCGCAGGCCAATTCCCCACCAGCCACAGCGGATCCGAGCCGTCCCACAGCGTCCTGGCCCCGGTCGGCCGGGCCACGCTCCGGCTCTCGGACGTCCCTGCGAACCAGCGCATCTCGACCCCCTTCGGGTTACGGTCTCGCGCAAACCACCATGGATATCGGCCGTACGTGCTCCGACGTTTCCATGGAACCAAGGTTAGGCAAGCCTGAGTAGAGCGCATCCGACGGCGCACGGGGACACACACCCGGCGCATGGTTCCTTTTGACCGTGCCTGCGTACTGACGCGGCGTCAAGTACGTTCTGTCAATGATTGCGAGCCGGCCTTGGCGATGGCTTGGCCAAGGGTTGCCCCGGCGACGGCTCGGCCGGGAACGACCCGTGAAATCGGGTCGCCCGAGACCCCGGATTGGCGAATATCTCCCTTACCGCGGATGGCCGGTCCGGTTACGCTGAGGCGGACGGAGGGTTGCCTTTGGGGGCAAACTATGCGCGGCAGTCCCAAGAAGGATCAGTCGGGGCGTTCGAGTCCCGATGACGGGGACCGGGAGGTCCCGGATCCGGGGGTGGTGAGCGGAGGCGTCGGCGCCGGGTCCGACGGCTCCTTCGGCGATTTCCCGGCCGGCGCCGAGCAGGCGCCCCACGAGCGCCCCACCGCCCTCCACACCTTTGCCGACCATCCGGCCCCGGAGCCCGCCGACCCCCGCCCCCGGTCCCCGCGCGAGCGCGGACCCAACGGCCGGCTCGGCGAGTTGCTCGGCGTCGCCGGGGTCAGCAATGCCGGGCTCGCCCGCCGGGTCAACGACCTGGGCGCCCGGCGCGGTCTCTCCCTCCGCTACGACAAGACCTCCGTGGCCCGCTGGGTCGGCAAGGGGATGACTCCACAGGGCCCCGTGCCGCACCTGATCGCGGCCGTGCTCGCGGAACGCCTCGGGCGTCCGGTGCCGCTGGAGGAGATCGGCCTTGACGACAGTCAGCCGGTGGATCCCGATCTCGGCCTGGCCTTCCCACGCGATGTCGGGGAGGCAGTTCGCACCGCCACCGACCTGTGGAGGCACGACCACGTGAATCGACGCGAGTTGCTCGCCGGGACGTTCGCCGTCACCGCCTACGGCACCCCGATGGCCCGCTGGTTGATCACCCCCGCGGATGCCCGCGCCGAGCATCGCGGCGCCGGGCCGCACGTGGGACACAGCGATGTGACCAAGCTGCGCGAGGCGGCCGAGGAGGCCCGGCGCTGGGACAGCAAGTACGGCGGCGGCGACTGGCGGGCGTCGATGGTGCCGGAGTGTCTGCGCTGCGACGCGACCCCGCTGCTGCGGGGCAGCTACCACGACGACGTGGGCCGCAGGCTGTTCGGCGCCACCGCCGAACTCTCCCGGCTGGCCGGGTGGATGGCCTTCGACACCGGCCGACACGAGGTCGCGCAGCGCTACTACATCCAGGCACTGCGGCTGGCCCGCGCGGCGGCGGACGTACCGCTCGGCGGCTACGTGCTCGCGTCGATGAGCCTGCAGGCGACCTACCGCGGCAACCCCGACATCGCGGTCGACCTGGCCCAGGCCGCCATCGAGCGGAACAGGGGCATCGCGACCTCCCGGGTGACCGGCTTCCTGCACCTGGTCGAGGCCCGCGCCCAGGCCCGCGCCGGCGACGCGGCGGGCTGCGGGCGCGCGCTCAACGCGGCCGAGGCGCACCTGGAGCGGGCCCGCCCGGGCGACGCCGACCCGGAGTGGATCGACTTCTTCACCTGGGACCGGCTGTGCGCGGACGGCGCCGAGTGCTACCGCGACCTGGGCGTGCCCGAGCGCACCCGCTACTTCACCGTGCAGGCGCTCGCGGGCCTGCGCGGCGAGGCGTACCAGCGCTCGCACGGACTGCGACTGGCCGTGGGGGCGCAGGCCGAGCTGCGTGCGGGCGAGATCGAGGCGGCGTGCGCGAGCGGCAGGCAGGCGCTGGAGATCGCCGACCGGGTGCACTCGTCGCGCAACGCGGCCTACCTGAACGACCTGATGATCGGCCTCAAGCCGTACGCCGACGTGCGCGCGGTCAAGGACTTCACCGAACGGGCCAGGCTGGTCGGCGGAATCACCGCCTGAGCCGCACCGGACCCGCGGCCCGCGAAAAACCTCGGAAAAACGCCACAGGCCCGACATTTTCATGTCGGGCCTGTGATCCAAGTAGCGGGGACAGGATTTGAACCTGCGACCTCTGGGTTATGAGCCCAGCGAGCTACCGAGCTGCTCCACCCCGCGTCGGTAGACACAACTGTACGCCATCGCGGCCGTGCCCACGACCAATTACCGCGAGGGGCGGCCGAACCCGAGCGCGCACCCTTGGCCGAGGCACTCGGGCCGTGGATCGATTTCCCTACGGGAAAAGGCCGTTCGTGTCCGATTCGAACCGGTGGCAGACGGCCGCGGGCACGATATGGTTCCGGGCCGTAGAGGGGGCGGGCCGCCCACCGGGGTGGGCCGATGTGCGCCGGCGACAGCCGTGGCAGCGGCAGAGCGGGATGTGTCCTGAGATGACCGAGAGATCCGGCTGTCCGTTCGCGGTCCTGTCCGGCCCGCGCTTCGAGAGCGACCCGGCCGGGGTGTACCGCGAGCTGCGCGAACGTCACGGTGCGGTGGCACCAGTCGTGCTGGACGGCGGCGTGCGGGCGTGGCTGGTCCTGGGGTACGCCGAACTGCTGGCCGTGCTGCGCGATCCGGACCGGTTCTCGCACGACTCGCGGTTGTGGCGCGACCGGATCGAGGGTCTGGTCCCGGCCGACTGGCCGTTGTCACCGATGGTCGAGTATCGCCCGTCGATCCTGTGCGCCGACGGCCCCGAGCACCGACGGCGCAGCGCGGCCGTCGCGCACAGCCTGGGTCGGGTCGATCGGCGGGCTCTGCGCGGCGAGATCGAGCACATGGCGGACTCGCTGATCGACACGTTCGTCACCCGGGGCGAGGCGGACCTGCTCACCGAGTACGCGCAGCGGTTGCCGCTGTTGGCGATGGGTCGGATGGTCGGCATGCCCGCCCCGGACGGACCGCACCTGGTCCGGGCGATCAACGGGATGTTCGACGGTGGCCCGGACGCTCTCGCGCATCAGGCGGTCTTCCACCGGATGATGACCGACCTGGTCGCGGCCAAGCGGAGCACGCCGGGCGCGGACGTCACATCCTGGATGATCGCGCACCCCGCCGAGCTGACCGACGCCGAGGTGATCGAGGACCTGCTCGTGATCACCCCGACCGAGCCCACCGCCAACTGGATCGGCAACTCGCTGCGCATCCTGCTGACCGACCACACCCTGCACGCGTCCCTCACCGGCGGCCGTCGCACCACCGACGAGGCGCTCGACGAGGTGCTGTGGCAGGACCCACCGATGCAGAACGCGGCCGGCCGCTGGGCCACCGAGGACGCCCTGCTCGGCGGCACCCTGATTCGCCGCGGCGACTTCCTGCTGCTGGGCATCGCAGCCGCCAACGCCGATCCCTCGGTCCGTACGGCCGATACCGAACTGGCGGGCAACCGAGCCCACTTGGCCTGGGGCGGCGGCCCGCACATGTGCCCCGCCCAGGACCACGCACGACTGATCGCCAAGACCGCCGTGGACACGCTGCTCGACCGGCTGCCCGACCTGCACCTGGCCGTCCCCCCGGAGGCGCTCACGTGGCGCCCGTCCCCATGGATCCGCGCCCTCGCCACACTGCCGGTCGCCTTCAGCCCCGACGACCCGATCCACGGCGGCGCCCCCTGGCCCGCTCCCGCCCCGCCACCGCCGCCGAGTCCGGAGCCGGCTCCCGCACCGCCGACACCGACGCCCGAACCCGCGCCCGCTTCGCCCGAACCCGCACCGTCCGTGGACCCGACCCCGCCCCCGGCCGCGTCCACCGCGTGGTGGTCCCCGGCACGGTGGCGTCGCGGCCGGTGACGGCGCACGCGCAACCCGTCCGGGCCCGGGTCGCACGCCCTAGGGTGGGTTCGAGGCCGGAGGTGTGCTCATGACGTTGACCTACGACGTGGTGGTGATCGGTGGCGGGATCGTCGGTCTGGCCACCGCGTACGCGCTCACCGAACGCGACCCCGGATGCACCGTGGCCGTGGTCGAGAAGGAGACCTCGTGGGCGGTCCACCAGACCGGCCGCAACTCGGGGGTGATCCACTCCGGCCTGTACTACCGACCGGGCAGCCTCAAGGCCCGCTTCGCCGTCGAGGGCGCCCGCCGGATGACGGACTTCTGCGCCCGGCACGACATCGCGCACGATGTCACCGGGAAGCTCGTGGTCGCCACCAGCGTGCATGAACTCCCGCGGCTGCGCACGTTGTTCGAGCGCGGGCGGGCGAACGGCGTGCCGGTCACCGAGCTGACCACCGAGCAGGTCCGCGAACGCGAGCCGCACGTGTTGTCCGTCGGCGGTCTGCACGTGGCCTCCACCGGCATCGTCGACTACGCCCAGGTGTGCCGCACCCTGGTCGACCTGCTGCACGAGCGCGGCGTCGCGCTGCGCACCGGTGCGGGTGTGGTCGACCTCGCCGTGCACCCGGACGAGGTGGTCGTGCAGACCCGGCTCGGCGAGTTGCGCGGGCGGGTCCTGGTCAACTGCGCGGGGCTGTACAGCGACCGGATCGCCGCGCTGGCGGGCGATCCGCCGCCGGTGCGGATCGTGCCGTTCCGCGGCGAGTACCACGAGCTGGTGCCCTCGCGACGCGGACTGGTGCGCGGGCTGGTCTACCCGGTGCCCGATCCGGCCTTCCCGTTCCTGGGCGTACATCTGACCCGGGGCATCCACGGCGACGTGCACGTGGGGCCGAACGCGGTCCTGGCGCTGCGTCGCGAGGGCTACTCGTGGTCGCGGATCGCACCGCGCGAGCTGGCCGCGACTCTGGCCTACCCGGGGATGTGGCACATCGCGCGCCGGCACTGGCGCTACGGCGCGGGCGAGTTGCTGCGCTCGGTGGCCAAGCCCGCGATGGTGCGCGAGGTGCAGCGGCTGCTGCCCGAGGTCACCGCGAACGACCTGGTCCGGGCGCCGGCGGGAGTGCGCGCGCAGGCGGTCCGACCGGACGGCGAACTGGTCGACGACTTCCTGATCACCGGCGGCCCGCGCACGATCCACGTACTGAACGCGCCCTCGCCCGCCGCGACCGCGGCGCTGCCGATCGGCGACGAGATCGCCGCTCGGGTCGCGGACCGGCTGGGTACCCTCGCCGGCCGCTGACCCGGCACGCGATCATGGTCGCCGGCCGGTCGATCGGGGGACTGCAGTGGCCATGAAATCCGTCGTACCGCGGGTCCTGCTCGTGGGCGCCGTAGTCGTACTGTGCGCGCTGCTCGGCGGGATCGCGCCCGCCCGCGCCGACACCCCGGGCGCCCGGCTGGTGATCTCGCCGAGCGGGCCGCTGCGTCCCGGCGACGTGGTCACGCTCCGGGCAACCGGGCACACCGGGTGTCCCACCGGTCGGGTCGACGTGATCGCATACGACGCGCGACTGCGCACGAACGTGATGGGCACCGACCGGATGATCGCGGCGGACGTACCGATCGACCCCGCGCGCGACCACGGCTTCACCGTGCGCTTCACCCTGGACCCGCCCGTCTTCGTCGGCGTTCAGGGCTTCCGCACGGTGTGCACGAACCGGGGCAGAGAGGTGTTCCCGGAGCCGATGGCCCAGACCACGTTCGACTATCCGTCGACCGAACCCGGCAACCCCAACGGCTTCCCGGCCCCGGGTCCGCCGCCGGCGAACCTGGCGAGCCGGCGACTGGTGCTCGAACCGGCCCGGACCACACCCGACGGCATCGTCACCGTCTGGACGGACCTGCGCTGCGGGCCGGCCACCGCGACGCACAACGGCGGGCTCTTCTGGGACGGCCGCTTCGTCACCACGTTCTACGCCCCGGCCGAGCCGAACGGGCCGCAGGCGCTGGTCGAGTACCAGCCGCTGCGCCTGCGCGTCCCGCAGACACCCACCCGCGGCACACACCGGATCACCGTGTCCTGCCTGGCCGATTCCGGTGGGTTCGGCGTGGTGGACGCCGGCGTCGTCCTCGACGCCGACCTCACGCTTGCGCCCGTCGGGTTCGGCCTGTCCACCGCGCGGGCCGGCGGCGGCGACCGGATCCGCGCGACCGGGTCCGGCTTCATCGGTTGCGCCGGCGCGACCGGCGCCACGCCGGCCGAGCTGGCGATCCGCCGCGGCGACCGGGAGTTGGCCCGGGTGCCGGTCGGCCCGGACGGTCGCGTCGACGCCGAGCTGACCGTGCCCGACGGCCTGCCCGAGGGGCCGGCCGACCTGATCGCGGCGTGCGCCGACGACCGCCTGGACGGCGAGGTGCGGCTCGCGTTCACCGTGTTGCCCACCCGGCATCCGACTTCGGCCCTGGCGAGCCGGCCCGGCGACCGCGCCGACTCCGCGCTCGACCTGCCCTCCCCCGGCGACCTGCTCGACCACCCCGCACCACTCGCCGGAGCCGGCGTCGGTGCCGTGCTCTCGCTCCCGCTGGTGGGCTTCGCGGCCGAACTGTTCAACAAAACCGTGGAGGAGAACCGCCTGCGCATCCGTCGCCGGCTGCGACCGGGCGCGGCCCGACCCCGCTCGCTGCCCCGGGCGCCGCGGCTGCAGGTGCTCGCCTTCGTCGTGCTGTCCACACTGGGTACCGTCGCGGTCGAGCCGAACGTGGCCCTGGACACGAGCACGTCCGCGCTCGCGCTGTCCCTGCTGATCGCCA
This sequence comes from Embleya scabrispora DSM 41855, assembly GCF_000372745.1. Taxonomy (GTDB): domain Bacteria; phylum Actinomycetota; class Actinomycetes; order Streptomycetales; family Streptomycetaceae; genus Embleya; species Embleya scabrispora. The sequence continues at coordinate 104,518 of NZ_KB889669.1, forward strand.
TCCCGCTCACCGTGCTCGCCTACGCGGGTGTGTCCGAGGCGTATCGCCGACACGTCTCGCGGATCCGCGCCTTCCCGCATCTGGTCCCCGGGGCCCTGGTGGTCGCCCTGCTCCTGGGCATCGGATCCCGGCTCGCGCACCTGGTGCCGGGCTACGTCTACGGCCTGTTCCTCGCCTTCACCCACGCCGGCCTGCGCCGGTTGTCCGCCCGCGAGGACGGGCGGGCCACCGCGCTGGGCGCGTGGGCGCTGGCCGGGTTGGGCGTGAGCGCCTGGGTGTGGCGGATCCCGGTCGAACACGTGACGGCCGGCGACGACACGCCGGCCTTCGGCTGGGTACTGGTCGAGAACGTGCTCACCCAGACCTATGTCGCCGCGGTGATCGGTCTGGTCTTCGGCCTGTTGCCGCTCCGCTTCCTGGACGGGCACCTGCTGTGGCGGTGGAGCAGGTGGGGCTGGGCGGCGGTGTACGCGGTCGCGGTGTTCCTGTTCCTGCTCACGCTGCTCGACCCGACCGGGGTGACCACCGGTGCCACACGCGAGATGTGGCTGCGCGCGGTGTGGCTGTTCGGCGCCTTCCTGATGGCTTCGGTGCTGTTCTGGACGGTGTTCCGGCTGCGCCCGGCAACGCCGACGGGCCCGCCGGGAGCGCCGCCCGTGCCCGCCGGATCGACGCTGCCCGGGCCGTCGGGCCCGCCGCCGGCGATGCCGACTGTTCCCCCGACGATCGGCCGGCCCCGGGATTCGCCGTAAAATCCTTGTCTTATGTCCCCTCTTCCCGGCGCCTCGACCGCCTCCGGCGTCTCGACCACCGATCGCCCGATCCGTCATCTCGCGACCGTGCGCAGCTTCACCCCGCGGCGGGGCCGGGTCACGCTCGCCCAGCGCGACGCGCTGGATCGGCTGTGGGAGCGGTGGGGGTTCGACGTCGCGGACCGTCGGCTCGACCTCGGCGAGCTGTTCGGCGACGACCGCCCGGTGGTGCTGGAGATCGGCTTCGGCATGGGCGAGGCGACCGCGGCGATGGCCGAGGCCGACCCGGGCACCAACGTGCTCGCCATCGACGTGCACACCCCGGGTCAGGGCAGCCTGCTGCACGACGCCGAGCGCCGGGGCCTGACGAACATACGGGTGGCCAACGGCGACGCGATCGAGTTGCTTCGGGACATGTTGCCGCCGGCCTGCCTCGCCGGCATCCGGGTCTTCTTCTCCGACCCGTGGCCCAAGACCCGCCACCACAAGCGCCGGCTGATCCAGCCCGCGTTCGCCGCGCTGGCCGCGTCGCGACTGGTGCCGGGCGGAATTCTGCACTGCGCGACCGACTGGGCGCACTACGCGCAATGGATGCTCGAAGTGCTCTCCGACGAGCCCGAACTGATCAACACGGTCGAGGGCTACGCGCCCCGGCCGAGCTGGCGACCGGTCACCCGCTTCGAACGGCAGGGACTGGACAAGGGCCACGAGGTCGCGGATCTGCTCTTCCGGCGCCGCTGAGCCGGGCGGCGGCCCGAACCCGGTCTCCCCCCACCGGGGCAGCCCGCCGCGACCCCGTCGGACAGCCGGTACCGACCACGTCACAGCCGACCCGAGAGAGGGGCACCGCGCCACCGCGCGGCGTTATCGTCACCCCATATGGACGCATCGCAAGGACCCGACGCGCCGGCCGGTCCCGTCCCCCCGGACCGGGCCGCGTACGAGTTCGCCCTGTACCAGCCCGGGCCGGTCGAGAAGTCGCGGGTGCGCACGCTCGCGGCGAACCAGACCACGCGAATAACCGTGCTCGTCACCGCACTGCTGGGCTGTGCGGTCGCCGTCGCGGTCATGCTCGGCGACACCATCGGGATACAGGGACTGCTCGTCGGGGCGTTGTTGGCGCTGGTGCCCGCCCCGCTGGTGGTGAGCGCGATCGTGTGGCTGGGCCGGGTCCGGCCGTTGCCGTGGAAGAGCCTGCTCTTCGCGTTCGCGTGGGGTTCGTGTGCGGGCGCGCTGGTGGCGCTGCTCGCGAACAGTTGGTCCTTCGACAAGCTGATGGATCTCAAGGGGGAAGAGGACGCCGAGCTGCTCGGCCTGACCATCGTGGCGCCGGTGGTCGAGGAGTGCGTCAAGGGGCTCGCGGTCCTGCTCCTGTTCCTGACCATCCGACAGAGCTTCCGCGGCGTCCTGGACGGACTGATTCCGGCGGCGGTCAGCGCGGCGGGTTTCGCGTTCACCGAGAACATCCTGTACTTCGGGCGCGAGTTCGCCGCGAGCGAGGACAGTGGCAACGGTCTGGGCACCACGTGGGGCACCTTCATCGCCCGCGGCATCATGTCGCCGTTCGCCCATCCGCTGTTCACCTCGATGATCGGTCTCGGCTTCGGCCTCTCGTTGGCGGTCCGCTCCCGACCTGCGCGGATCCTGCTCCCGCTCGGCGGCTATGTGTGTGCGGTCGGCCTGCACGCGGCCTGGAACGGCTCGGCCACCCAGGGTCTGGCCTTCCTGGGGGTGTACTTCCTGGTCATGATGCCGATCCTGGGCGGGCTCGTCTGGTACGTGGTGATCGTGCGGCGCGACCAGTTGCGCGCGGTCGAGGACGAGTTGCCGGGCTATGTCGCGGCGGGCTGGTTCCGACCGCACGAGCCGCTGCTGCTGTCCTCGATGGCCGACCGCTCCCGCGCGTTGCGAACCGCGAAGGCCATGCTCGGCCCGACCGGGGCGGCGCGACTGCGCGCGTATCAGGCGGACGCCACGCTGCTCGCCGAACTGCGCCGGCGGGCGAGCCGCTCGCGCAGGGGTCCGGCGCCGGAGTACCCGGAGCAGGAGCGCGAGTTGCTGGACCGGGTGTGGGCCGCGAAGCCGATCCTGGCCCGGGTCATCGACCACACGATGCCGTCGCCGAGGTGGCGCTACATCAAACCGCCGCCCGGATGGGCGCCGGGGATGATGCCGTTCGGCCCGCCGGGCACGGCGCCGTACGGGACCGCGCCGTACGGAGCACCGGCCGGCTGGGGACCGCCGCCGGGCCCGGGCCCGTTCGGCCCGCCGCCGCCCGGGTGGACGCCGCCGGGTCGGCATCCGGACGCGCATCCCGCCTGGGGGCCCGCGCTGCCGTACGGCGCACCCACGGCGTGGGAGCCGCCTCGGCACGCGGCAAACGGTCCGTGGAGCGACCCGTCAGCGCGGCCCGGCGCACCGTGGGGTCCGCCGCCGGCGTCGGCCGCCGGCGCGGTGCCCGCGCAGGCCGGCCCGCTGGGCCCGCCCACGTGGTACGCCCGCCCCGGCGACACCCCGCAACCACCACCGCCCGAGGCGACGCCCACCGAACCCCGGGAGTCCTAGCCGTAGCCGGCCCCGGCCGGCCCGCATGCGACCATGGCCGGGTGCATATCTCGACCACCTACGTCCCCACCGAGGCCGATATCGCGGAAGGCGTGCTCGCCTTTCGGCGCGGCCTCTTCCGGGGCCTGTTCGGGGCCGGGGCGGTGCTCTCGGTGTTGGGCGTCGTCCTGGTGACGAAGGCGCTGCTGTCCGGTACGACCGTGTTGTGGCCGCTCGCGTTCGTCGGTTTCGGTGTGGCGATGCTCGCGCTGCGATTCTGGGCGCCGATCCAGGCGGCTCGGCAGAACAAGCACATGCACGGAGTTCCGTGTGAGGTCACGCTGACCGACGAGGAGTTCGTGACCACGCTCGGCGGCAGCCGCAGCGCGACCCCGTGGGACACCTTCCGCAAGGTGCGCCGCGTGGACACCCAGTGGATCTTCGAGTTCGGCCCCACCCAGGCGGTGACCGTTCCCCGCCGAGCCTTTTCGGACGCCGAAAACCTCGAGCTGGAGGCGTTTATCCACAGCCGGAGCCGGGCAGCGCGCTGATCTTCCACAAGGAAGATCCACATCCTGTGGAAAACTTGTGGGCAAAGAGCTTTCGGCGTAACGCGCCGCCCGAAATGGTGAGAATCAATGCTGATTCGACCTGATCGGACGCGTTTATCCGTTTGCCCGCACACCCATTCGCTTTCCGCCCGATGCCATTTCCCGCATTCACCACGAAGGCGACCCCTGACGGGGTCGCCTTCGGGTGTCGCCCGCCTCCACCACGGGCGGTGTGGATGGACGCCTGGTCAGCGCGTCGGGACCGGCTCGACCTCGACCGGGACGGCGAGCCCGGCGGCCTGCGCCCGTACCCGCGCGTCCGTCTCCGGCTCCGCCGCCGCCTCCCCTTCCGTCTCCGCCCGCGTCTCCGCGTCGGCGGCGATGGGCACCCCGCGCAGTACCACGGTGGCGACGACCGCGGCCAGCGTCAGCAGGACCGCGCCGCCCAGGGTGGCGTACTGCATGCCGTGCGTGAAGGCGTGCCGCGCGGTGTCCAGGAGTTGGTCGCCGGCCCGGCCCGAGAGTCGCTCGGCGGTCGCACTCGCCGCCGCCAGCGTGTCGTTCGCCGCGTTCGCCGCGTCGGTGGGCACTCCGTCCAGGGTCGCGTCCCGCATGTCCCGCCCGTACACCGCGTCCGCGATGCTGCCCAGGATCGCGATGCCCAGCGCCCCACCCAGTTCGCTGCCGGTCTCCGAGGTGGCCCCCGCCGCACCGGCCCGCTCGGGCGGGGCGGCGGTCAGGACCATCTCGGCGGTCAGCGTGGTCGCGATCAGCACCCCGGCGGCCACCAGACCCGCGCCCGCCAGCACCAGAACCAGCGGCGAGCCCGGCCGGGCCGAGCTCATCACCAGGAAACCGGCCACCGAGAGCAGCAGTCCCGCACCGATCAGGAATCCGGGTCGCACCCGCTTGGCCAGGATGCCGGACACGGTGAGCGCGACCATGATCACCGGCATCACCGTCAGCGACCACAGGGCGGCTTCCAACGGCCGCATGCCGAGCACGAGTTGCATGTACTGCGTGTTGAACAGCGCGGAGCCCAGCAACGCGATGCTCGCGATCACGTTGACCGCGATCGAGGCGCTGTAGGCCCGATTGCGGAACAGTTCGAGGTCGATCAACGGGTTGGCGATGGTGCGCTGGCGGCGGACGAAGAGGAAGCCCACGACCAGGCCGACCGCGATGCTGATCACGTGGAGCGGCGCGACGCCCTCGGCCGCGATCTCCTTGATCCCGTAGATCACGGTGAGCACCGCCACCAGCGAGAGTCCGGCGCTGATCAGGTCCAGCCGACCGGCGGCGGGGTCCTTGAACTCCGGGAGCAGGAACGGACCGACCGCGAGCAGCAGCACCATCGCGGGCACGTTGAGCAGGAACGCCGAGCCCCACCAGAAGTGGTCGAGCAGCAGGCCGCCCGCCACCGGGCCGAGGGTGGCGCCCGCGGTCAGTGCGGCGGTCCACACCCCGATCGCGGTCCGCCGCTGGGCGGGGTCGTGGAACATGTTCCGGATCAGCGCCAGCGTCGAGGGCATCAGCGTGGCACCGGCCACGCCGAGCAGCGCGCGAGTGGCGATCAGCATCTCGGCGCTGTTCGCGAAGGACGCGGCCACCGAGGTGGCCCCGAAGGCCGCCGCACCGATGAGCAACAGCCTGCGCCGCCCGATCCGGTCGCCGAGCGCGCCCATCGTGATCAGCAGGCCCGCGAGCAGGAAGCCGTAGACGTCCATCATCCACAGCTGCTGCGGAGCCGTGGGCTCCAGGTCCTCGCTGATGAAGGGAAGCGCGAAGTAGAGCACGCCCATGTCCATCGACACGAGCAGGAGCGGGAGGAGCAGGACCGTCAGGGCGATCCATTCCTTGCGGCCGGCCTTGGCTGTGGGGGAGGTCATGACAGGAACTGTACGAGCGTATAAGACACATGTCTAGGACGCTCGTATAAAAAGTTTGCCGCGGGATTCCCCCTCCCGGCGCGGGTGGTCGGGTGCGCTGCCGGGCGCGAGTCGATGTTGGCCGTGGCCGGCGCGTTCCCGCTCCCGGCGCAGCGGGTAGTCGGGTGCGGTGCGGGGGCACCGACCCCACTCCCGAACGAAGGACGGCGAGATGAGTGACGAGCGGATTCCCGTGAACGAGATCCCCGAGGGCGACCGGCCGCGGATGGACCTGCGAAGTGGCGCCGAAACCCCCGTCGACCCCGAGGACCTGGTGCTCGCGGAGGGCAAGGACCTGACCGAGAAGAACATCGAGGACGCCCGCCGCAGGCTGGCCGAACTGGGGCCGGCCGCGGTCGAACGCATCGTCCCCTGACCACGGGCACCCCACGGGGCGCGGCGCCGACCCCGGTGCCGCGCCCCGACTGCGCCCGCCCGGGGCCGGGGCCCGATCAGCGGCCGGTGCGCCGCCGAGGACGCATTTCGACCGGCCGGACCTGATAGACACCCCGGTCCCGGTCCTGCTGCTCCTCGGCCACCTGGAGCGCGATCAGGATCTCCAGCGCGCTCCACGCCATGCCGAGCATGCCCAGGCCGACGAAGAGCATCGCCCACACCCAGAACCAGGTGTGCGCCCACACGCCGAGCAGCGCGACCATCGCCGCGACAATGGTCAGCGCCAGGAGCACGCCGGTACGCGCCGCCGCGTTCCTCGCGCCGTCCGGAAGCCTGTCGCGCGCCATGGCCGACCCTCCTGCCTCCGCCCGAGCAGCCTGCCGCGGAACAGGCAGTCTGCCGCCGAGTAACCGGTTGCTCCTCGCCTGCCCCGTCATGCCTCGACGGAACCCGATCCGCCCGTCTCGTCCGGGGATCGATGGAACTCGCGCCACGTCTCCCAGATCTCGGGCACCGTGCCCGAGCCGAAGGAGCGCTCCGGCCAGTTCGCCGGCGGCAGCCCCGCGGGGTTCGCGCCGACGTTCGCGCCGTACCACAGGTCGTGCCGACGACGCGCGAAGTACCACACGCCGTCCCGTCGTTCGTACACGTCGCGGTACAGGATCGCCTGGTGCAACCAGCGCGGTCCCTCCTGGATCTCGGCCTTGCAATACACGTGTCCGGTCGCGTGCTCCGCGTCCAACAGGTCGATCACGTGCGTGCCGACATTGAGGATGGTCACCCCCAGCGGAGCCAGTTGGGCCGCGAACGCGGCCCGCAGCGCGGCGCGTCCGCGCTCCTCGCGACTCACCCGCACGTCGGGCACGAACAGCCCGCACAGCGTGTCCAGGTCCCGGCTGTCCAGGGCCAGCGCGTAGCGCGCGGCGAGTTGACGGATCTGTTCATGGGCCGGCAGCCGCTGTACGTCGTTCATGAACCGACACCCTGTCAGGCCCCGGGGCGAACGATCTCCTGCGGGTTGTACACGATCTCCACATACGACCAGCGACGCCCGCCCGCGTAGTGCAGCACCACGTTGACGTCCAGGCCACCGGATGGTCCCTCGGCGCGCAGCACCGTCGAGACCCGGTTGCCGTCGATGATCCGCAGCCGGACCCGGTAGCGCCTGAACGGCGAACGCCGAACGCCGTCCCGGATGTACGCGCTCAACGCGTGCCTGCCCTCGACGAAGCCGACCGCGTGGTCGCGCACGCGCACCTTGTCGGTGAACACCGCGGCGACCGGCGCCCACTCGCCGCCGGCCGAGGCCGAGGCCACGCGCGCCGCGAAGTCGCCGAAGGCCCGCTCGATCTCCTCCCGTGGGATCGGCACCGGCAGTGGTTCCGGCGCCCAGCCGACGATGCCGCGCAGTTCCGCGCCGTCGTACCCGGCGACCGGGCCGCCCGCCGCCCGCCAACGCGCGATCATCGCGTCCGCTTCGTCGCCGTTGCGGAACTCGCCCACCGTCTCGACGCGATCACCCTCGCCGAGCCGGCGCACGATCTCGGTGCCGGGCACCGTGTAGCGCACGGCGCCACCGGTGGGGTCCGGCAGGTTGAACCAGACGTACCGACAGATCAGATCGCCGTCCACCATCGTCCACTCGGTGAATCGGCGCACCCAGGCGCCCACATCGTCGCCGATCGGTCCGCTCCGTGCGAGTGCCGCCTCGTCCCGGGTGCCGCCCATCGTGCCTCCCCGCGTCGTCCCGGCGAGCGTGGGCGCACGGAGAGATCCGGGCGCTGCCTGCCGCCTCCGGTGCGCGTGATCCTGCCCGCGCCCCGTCGGGAAGTCCAGCCCCCACACGATCGTGGGAACGGAACCATCGCCGGCTGGTATACGTATTACCGATCGCAACAAGCCGGCCGGGCTCGATGCGGGCACGACACGAAGTGGAAGCGGAGGGGACGCGAGTGATCCGGTACAGGGTCCGGGTGGACTTCTACCAGGACGTCCCACCGGACCGTCCCCCGACGGGGTACGTGGGCTCGTTGCTCTCGGGCGACTTCGCCGGACCGGCGCTGCCGCGCGGCGGCGACTCGATCTCGGCGATCCCGCTGGGCGGCGCGCACATAGGGCCGTGGACCGGCGGTCCGTACATGATGGTCCACCGGGTCGAGCACCACCCGGTCCCCGTGGACGGCGAGGGCCACATAGTCCAGTGGTGGGAGCAGTATCCCCAGCCCTCGGTACACGTGGTCGTCAACGCCGAGTGGCCGGACACCGAGGAGTCCGAGCACGAGTTGATGAACCTGTACGAGGAGCAGAGCTGGAGTTCGTTCCCGGCCGGACCGGAGAACCCGTTCCTGCCGGTCGCCGCGGCGGCCGACTTCTAGGCGCCGGCCGGCCTCTCCTTCCGGCTCGGCGTGGCGGGTTACGCGGCAGGCTTCTTGTAACCCGCCACGTTCACCGACGCCAGGATCTTGTTCAGGTCCGCGTCGTACTCGCGGGACAGCCCCGCCGTGGAGAACGAGATCATCGACTGCGGCAACCACCACAGCTGGGGCTGGAACGAGTCGCCGCTCTTGCAGGTCACGCTGTAGGACGCGTACTCGAACGTCAGGCTGCCCTTGCCCGGTGCGGGGTACTTCTTCCCGTCGCTCTTGCTGGTCGCCACCGCGTCGTCGGTCCGGGGCACACAGGTCGGTGTCGCACCGAGGGTCCAGCCCGCCTGATCCTTGAAGTCGACCTTGCGCTCGCTGTTCTTGCCGACCCAGATCCGCAGACCCGCGCGCTCGCACGTGGTGCGCTGCGCGGCCGGCGTCGCGCTCGGGAGCACGCACACCTCGGTGTCGCTGACCTGCTTGAGCTCCCACGTGGCCGGCACGGCGAACTTCATCCCCTTGAGGTCCTGGGTGAAGGGGCCGGCCTTGCCGGAGAGCCTGGGCGTCTCGGCGGTCGGACTCTTCTTCGTCTCCGGCTTCTTCTTGTCCTCGTCGCCGCCGCCGCGCAGCGCGAGCACGGCGCCGGCCCCGATCGCCAGGACCGCCACCACGCCGCCGACCACGACGAGCAGCCGCTTGCGGCCGGCGCCGCCACCGGGCCCGCTTTGCCGAGCCGCCGCCCGACCGGTGGGCGGCGGGGTGTGGGCACCGTGGGCGGTGGGCGCCTGGTGCTGATTCGTCGGGTGACCCTGTCCGGCGGTGCCGTACTGACCGGAGGGCGCGCCGTACTGGCCCGAGGGCGCCCCGTATTGACCGGACGGTGCGCCGTACTGGCCCGAGGGCGCGCCGTACTGGCCCGAGGGCGCCCCGTACTGCCCGGAGGACTGCGGCGGGACGCCGTGCGCGCCCGAGGTCGGCGTGTCGCGGTACAGCGGCGGTTGGGTCGGGGACGCGCCGTAGGGGTCGTGCGAGGGTCGGCCCGGGCCCGGCGGCGGCGGTACGGCCGGTGCGCCGAACGCGGCGGTGCCGCCCGAGCGCGCGGGACCGCGCGGCGGCTCGTACACCCGCGGCTGCGGGGGCTGCGGCGCCTGTTGTTGGTTCTGCTGCACCTGCCAGGGGCCGCCGCCGGACGCCGGCGTGGTCCACAACTGCCCGATCAGCGACGTGGCATCGGCGACCGGGTCGAGTGAGGGCGCCGCCGCGTTGCCGAGCGCGCCGCGCCACACGTGGGTGACCGAAGCCAGCAACTCGCGGGCGTGCGGCCGGTAGTGCGGTTCCTTGTCGGAGGCCCGCTTGACGATCAGCCGCAGTACGTCCGGCACGCCGGACAGGTCCGCCTCCTCCTGGAGCACGCGCAGCGCGACCACCTCGGGTGCGCCGGTACCGAACGGGATCACCCCGGTGGCGGCGTAGGTGATCAGCATGGCCCACGCGTACACGTCTGCGGCGGGCGTGCTGTCGTGGCCCTTGAAACGTTCCGGGCTCATCCACGCCGGGGAGCCGATCATCATGCCGGTGCGGGTCAGCCCGCTGTCCTCCATGGACCGGGCGATGCCCAGGTCGAGCACGCGCGGTCCGGCGGGCGAGCAGATGATGTTCTGCGGTTTGAGGTCGCGGTGGATCACGTCCGCGTCGTGCAGCGCGACGAGCGCCTCGGCGAGCCCGGCCGCGAGGCCCAGCAGCTCGTCGCCGTGCATCGGGCCGCCCTGGTTGACCCGCACGTCCAGGGTGGGCCCCGGAACGTACTCGGTCGCGAACCAGGGTGTCTCGGCGTCGACATCGGCGTCGAGCACCGGTGTCGTACACGTGCCCTTGATCGCGCGCAGCAGGTTGACCTCGCGCGTGAAGCGGGCCCGGAATTCGGGGTCGTCGGCGTATTGCGCGTGCACCACCTTGACCGCGACCCGGCGTTCGTAGCCGTCGAGGCCCGCGTACACCGCGCCCATTCCGCCCGCGCCGAGTCTGCCGGTGATCCGGAAGGGTCCGATGTGCTGCGGATCGCCCGGACGCAGCGAACGTATCTCGGCGCCGCCATCGGCCGTCATGGACGTGCCTCCCGTGTTGGTTCGCCGGCCCGCGGCTGCGGCCGTACCGGGATGGAATCCTCTCATCCGGTCTTGTGACCTCCCCAGGGCACCGGCTGGTTCCCCGTTCGGGCGAAAAGGCTCGCCTTACCCGAGGGGGTGCGTGATAGGCCAGCGGTTGCGCCGGGGCCGGCAACGCCTCGGCGTGGGACGTCGATTCGCGGGCCGGCCGGTACGACCAGCGGGTCGCACCGGCGCGAACCGCCGTCGTTCCGCACCGCTTCGAGGTATCGCCGCATCGCACCGCTTCCACGACCGAAGGGCCGAACGTGAAGATCGTCGTCGACTTCGACAAGTGCAAGAGCAACGCACTCTGCATGGCCGAGGCACCCGAGGTGTTCGAGGTTCGGGATGACAACTTCCTCTACATCCTGAACGAGAACCCGGGCGAGGAGTTGCGGTCGCAGGTGGAGGAGGCGGCCCGGGTCTGTCCGACCCGAGCCATCTCGATCCAGGAGTGACACGGAGCCGGGCCGGGGCGGGGCGTCACCCCTCCCCGGGCCGGTTCGGGTCCTGGGGCCGGGCCCCGGTGGTTCGGCTCGACTGCCACCGGTCGCGCGCCCCGCGGGCGCCCTGGGCCACCACGCCGGACGCGCCGCGCGCCCCCTGGACCACCGCCGCGGACGCGTTGCGGGTGGCCGACCAACCCCGGGCGAGCAGCTTGACGTTCACCACGACGGTGCCCGCGGTCCGGTCGTGCCACGTGCGTCGACGCGGGCCGAGCACGGCCAGCGGGTCCAGGAAGCCGATCAGGGTCAGCAACGCGAACAGGCCCGCCGTACCCCACTGGCGCAGCGCGACCTCGTACCAGGTGAGCAACAGCGCGGCCCACGGCACCACCACGGCCACCAGGGTGCGCCGGCCCGCCCGCCACGCGCCGACCGGCACCCGGCCGCGGACCGCCTGCGCCGACGTGCCCACCGGGACCACCTTCGCGCCGATCATGATCTTGCCCAGCGTGCGGCCGAACCGGGCGTGCATGAACCAGTCGTAGAGGGCGGGCACCAGCAGGTGCGCGAGGATCAGCAGGAGCAGCAGCGTCTTGGTGGTGCCCCACAGGCCGTCCACCGCCTCCAGCGGCGCCCGTTGGGCCTCGCCGGCCCGGCCGAACACGACGTCGAGGAACGCGGTGCGGACCACCGTGGTGGGCAGATCCGCGGCTTTGGTCTGGATGTAGTGATAGGCCAGGAACCACAGCGGCAGGACGAGCGCGGTGGTGAGCAGGTAGTCCACGGTGCGGGCGACCAGCCGCATGGTCCGTGACGCGAGCGGGAGTTCGTCGGAGCCGGCCGACATCGGCGTCGGGTACGACGAAACGCCGGGCTGCGGGTACCCCGGCCGCAGAGCGGGCGGTTGCCCCTGACCCGGGATCAGGGACGGTGCGGCCACGGGTGGTTGGTGCCAGGACAGGTGTGGATCACCGTCGACGGATGGTTGGTCCCCGTACGGCGACCCGGGCCCGCGTGGGGGCTGGGGGTTCGTCATGAGCGGGACGTTATCGCGCAGATCATCCCTTCCGTCGCATCGACGGAGGAATTCGGGACGTGTTTCGGGAGGTGATTCGAAGCGGTGCGGTCAGCTCTTGAGCTCGCCCAGGGTCACGTCCACGGTGGCCTTGCCGCCGTCGCCGGCGCGGACCAGGCTCACCTTGACCCTGTCGCCGGGCTGCTTGCCGCCCAGCACCTCGGACAGGGCCGCGACGTCGGTGATCGGCTGGTCGTCGATGGAGGTGATCACGTCGCCCCGTTGGATGCCCGCGGCCTTGGCGGCGCCGCCGTCCTGCACGGAGACCACGCCGACGCCTGCGGTCCGGCCGCTCGAACCGGCCACGGTGCGCACCGTGACGCCCAGCGCGGCCTTGCCGGAGTTGTCCACCTTGCCGTTCTTGATGATCTGGTCGGCGATCGACTTGACGGTGTTGGCCGGGATGGCGAAGCCGATGCCCGCGGCCGCGCCGCCCTGGGTCTCCGGGTCGGTCGCGGCCAGGGTCGGGATGCCGATCACCTGGCTGTCCAGGTCGACCAGCGCACCGCCGCTGTTGCCCGGGTTGATCGCGGCCGAGGTCTGGATCGCGCTGGAGATGGTCGCACCCGATGAGCCGGAGTTCTCCGGTTCGCTGACGGTGCGACCGATGGCCGAGACGATGCCCTCGGTGACGCTGGAGTCCAGACCCAGCGGGTTGCCCATGGCCATGGTGATCTGGCCGACCTGAAGCTTGCTCGAATCGGCGAACCGGGCCGGCTTGAGGTCGGGGGGCGGGTTGTCCAGGCGGATCACCGCGAGGTCGTCCGGGTCGAAGGTGGCGACGAGTTTGGCGGGGACCGGCTTGCTCGCGTTCGGGAGGGTGACCTCGAACGTGGTGGCCTGGCCGACCACGTGCGCGTTCGTGACGATGTTGCCCTTGTCGTCGTAGACGACGCCGGAGCCCAGACCGTTCGGCGTGGTGATCTGCACGACCGAGGGCAGCACGTTGCGCACCACCTGCTGGTACTTCGCCTGGAGGTCGTTCGCGGGGGCGCTGCTCGGGGCGGTCGAGCCGGACGCCGCGTTGCCGTTGGCACTGCCGCTGCTCGGGCTCGGACCCTTCTTCGAGCCGTTGCCGTCGCTGCACGCGCTCGATCCGCCCAGCATCAGCACAGCGGCCGTCAGCGCACCCGTGACCCGCCGCGTCTTCCTGCCCACGATGTCTCCCTCGGGTTCGGCTGCTGCCGTCGGCGACGGCCCGGTTGCCGATACCGGGGCGGGTCCCCCGAGCATTCTTCGTACTAACCCCGGGATCGGACTTTTCACCGTCGCGCCGAGGTCATGCCTCTTTCGCCATGTGCTTGTTCGTGTCAAGTTGGCTCCTCACGTCGTCCGCGTGCACGGAACGACGCCGCAGCGCCGGAAAGGGCGGGCACACATATGCTGACGCTTCAGGAGATCTCGGACCGAATGGAGATACAGGACCTGATGGTCCGGTACTCGCACGCGGTGGACACGGGCGACTGGGACGCGCTGGACGCGGTCTTCACCGCCGACGCGCACATCGACTACTCGGCGATGGGCGGCTCCAAGGGCGGCCTGAAGGAGACCAAGGAGTTCCTGGCCTCGGTGATGCCCGGCTTCGGCGCCTATCAGCACCTGATCTCGAACTCGTCGATCACCGTCGACGGGGACACCGCCACGGGCCGCACCATGTGCCACAACCCGATGGTCTTCAAGGGCGAGGACGAGGAGACGCCGGGCCCGGTGATGTTCTGCGGCCTGTGGTACCTCGACACCTTCACACGCGTGGACGGCGAGTGGCGGATCTCCTCGCGCAGCGAGGAGAAGTCCTACATGTACGTGGCTCCGACGGCATAGGCCCCGGGCCCGAAAACTCCCGGAACGAAGGGCGGGGCCGAGGTAGCTTCGGGTCATGATCCGCGAAGCCACCGAAGCCGACATCCCCGCCGTCCACGCCCTCGTCCGCGAACTCGCCGCCTACGAGAAGTTGCTGCACGAGGTCAAGGCCACCGAGGCCCAGTTGCACACGGCCCTGTTCGGCCCGAACCCGGCGGCCTTCGCCCTGATCGCCGAGGACGACACGAGCGGCGAGGCGGTCGGCTTCGCCGTGTACTTCCTGAATTTCTCCACCTGGGAGGGTGTGCACGGGATTTACCTCGAAGACCTGTTCGTCCGCCCGGAAGCCCGAGGCGGCGGCCACGGCAAGGCTCTTCTGAAGCATTTGGCCGGAATCTGCACCGCCCGAGGCTACGCCCGCCTCCAATGGGCCGTCCTGGACTGGAACGAGCCCGGCATCGGCTTCTACGACTCGCTGGGCGCCGTCCCCGAACGCGAATGGATCGGCTACCGCCTCACCGGCGACCCCTTGGCCCGGCTGGCCGGCGCCTGACCCCGACGCTGCGACGAGCGCCGGCTCCAGGGCGTCGCGGCCGCACCGTCACGAGGTGACCGTCGGGGCCTTCCCCGCCGCGGCCGCCGGACCGGGCGGGCGCGGCGCTCTCCCGGGCCGGATGCCCGTGCTCGCGGCGGCCGCCAGGGCCGGTAGGCCGGCTGCCGCGAAGACCAGGGGGAGCGGCGCCCGATCGATCAGCAGGCCGGTGGCCGCCGTGCCGCCCGAGGCGCCGGCGTTGAGCGCGGTGTTGACCCACGCGCCGACCCTGGTCCGGGTGTTCGCGGTGGCACACGCGTCGGCGAGCAGGTACGCCGTGGTGATCGCCGGCGCCACGAACAGGCCGGTGACCGCGGCCGCCGCGGCCAGGACGTAGAGGTTCGGCGACAGGCCGGCGGCGGCCAGGGACAGGCCCAGGCCGAGCGCGAGCAGCGGCAGTCGGCGGTCGGCCGGGATCCGCCAGGACACCGCGCCGTGCGCCAGGCCACCGACCGCGCTGCCGATCGAGAGCGCGGCCAGGATCCAGGCCACCACCGCGGACCGCCCCCGCTCGTCGGCGAACGCGACCGCGAGCAAGTCGACCGCGCCCAACGCCAGGCCCACCCCGGCAGCGGCAACCACCGCTCGCCACAGGCCGGTTCGGGGCGGCTCCGGCGCCGCCGCGGCTTCGTGCGCGACGGGCCGCGCGGCCCGCGCCGCCGATCGGCCCACCGCCGGCGACGACACCAGCGCGAGCGTCCCGACCGTGATCAGTCCCGCGCTCACCGCCACCCCGGCCGCCGCGGGCGCCACGCCCACGAGCACACCCACCAGCAACGGCCCGAACGCGAACAGGATCTCCTCGGCCACCCCGTCCAGGCTGTACGCCCGCTGCAACAGCTCGCGGTCGACGGCCAGTTCGCTCCACAACGCACGCATCACCGGCCCGACCGGCGGCGTGCAGGCCCCGGCCGCCGCGACCGCGATCCCCAGCCACGGCCCGGAGACCCCCGGCCGCCAGGTGGCCACCGCGATGGTGACCAGCAACGTCGCGTACACCGCGACCATCGGCGGCAACGCCCGCCGCGGCCCGTACCGGTCGACCAGCGCGGCCCGGGCCGGGGACAGGAACACGCTGGTCGCCCCGAACAGCGCCATCACCGTGCCCGCCACGGCGTACGACCCGGTGCCGGCCTTGACCGCGAGCAACAAGGACAGCGCGACCATCCCGTAGGACAGTCGTCCCACCAACGCGGCCCCGAACGCCCGTCGGGCGCCGGGGATCCGCAGCACGGCGGCGTAGGAGGGAGCCGGCGCGGAACGCGCGACGGCGGGAACGGAAGAGGGCTCGGCGGCCACAGGGGGAATTCCTCCGCGAAGTCGGCGCGGCCGGGCCGCACCGAAAAGCCTGCGTGGACGTCCAAACGACCGGCCCCGTAGACGGGGGCCAGGTCGGGGCGGTCCTACGCACAGAGGAGGAGCATGGCCGCCAACCTACCAAGCGCGCCCCGGTCCCGGCCGGCGCGTTCCCGGCCGTGCGAACGACCCGGACCCGCTTCGCCGGTCGGCCCGCGCGGGCTATTTCTTCGGCGCCGCGGCCAATCCGGTGCACGGACGCAGCGTCTCCCGGCGGTCCAGGATGCGCTTGGACTCGGCGCCGGTCACCGGCATCGGCACCCCGCGCTTGTCGATCGAGGCCGGCGTGAACTTCTCGCCGACGACCTTGCCGTCCTTGATGGTCAGCGTCGCCACGCCGGTGTCGTTCGAGTTCGGGTACGGGGACGTGCCGTACCAGAGGAAGTTGCCGTAGCCGTAGCCCACGTAGGTGTCGCCCAGCCAGCCGGCGCCCTGCATGACGTGCGCATGGGTGCCCAGGATCGCCGCCGCGCCCGCGTCCGCGAGCTTGCGGGTCACGCTCTTCTGGTCCGCGCTCGGGCACTTGTCGCCCTCTATGCCCCAGTGCATGTACACGATCACCACGTCGGCCTGCTTCTTCGCGTCCCGCACGGCCTGCACCAGCCGGTCGGTCTGCAGCGCGGTGGCTATCCCGGGCTTGTTCGGCCCGGCCTGGTAGAGCTGGTTGGTGATGTCCTGCACCTGGCTGGCGGCCAGGAACGCGACCTTGACGCCCTTTGCCTCCCGGATCACCGGGCGGTACGCCTCCGCCGCGTCCTTGCCGATGCCGGCCACGCCGATCGGCGGGTTCCGAACGGCGGCGACCGAGTCCTCCAAGCCGACCTTGCCGTAGTCCACGGCATGGTTGTTGGCCATGCTGACCGCGTCTATCCCGACCGCCTTCAGCTCGGTCAGCGCCTTCGCCGGGGCCCGGAAGTGGTACGTCTTGTTCTCCGGCGTGCCGCGCTCGGTGATCGCACTCTCCAGGTTGACCATCGCCAGATCGGCCGCCTCCAGCGTCTTGCCGATCGGGCCGAGCGCACCCTCGGCGCCCGCGTTCAGGCGTGGCACGGTGCGCTCGAAGAAGTGCACGTCACCCGCGAACGCGACGGAGATCTCGGTGCCCGGTGCGGCCGGGGCCGAGGGCGGGGCGGACCCCGCGCCCGGCGTCGCCGAGGAGCCGCCCGTACCGACCACCGGATTCGCGTCCGCGGCGTTCTTGGTCTTGCCCGACGAGTCCTCGGAGTCGGACAGCAGCCCGCACGAGGCGAGACCGGCGATCAGCAGCGGAGCGAGGCCGAGCGCGACGGTCCGGCGACGGGGTATAGGCACGCGGACAAGGTAGCCCAGCGACCTACGCCCCCGTATGTACGAGGGAACGTGACGTGAATTACCTCACCCGCGTGCAACGTTTCAGCCGTTCAGCGCCTCGTAGACCCGGTCGCAGAGCTCGGGATGCATGTCGAAGTAGCCCTCCTCGTCCACCTCGAACGCTCCGGTCCGGAAGCTTTCGGTGACCGTGCGCAACATCAGCGGGATCGACGCGTACACCATCGGCTCGTCCGCGCCCTGCACATAGCTCGCCACCTGGACGTCCGAGCCGTCCCAGACCGCCGCGTAGAAGTCGGCGGCGGGCGACACCAGCAGCGGCATCCACTGCACGCCCTCCGGCTGGTCCATCTCGACCTCGTCCCGGAACTCCAGCGCCTCCGCCAGGCTGACCAGGACGTAACCGGGTATGAACGATGCCTCGTCCACCAGTTGGTCCGGCTCCTCGCGGGTGCCGTCCGCCCAGCCGAACCAGGAGACCAGCTCGGCGGGCACCGCGGCGCCCACCCGGGTGCGCACCGCCTCGGCCGGCAGGCCCGGCTCCAGTAGGCGGACCACGGGGCGATCGAGGCCGACCAGCTCCGCCCGCACGGCGTCCAGACCTTCGTGAACGGCGTCCATGCCACGTCCCTCGCGTTGTTCGTGTGCGTCGAATGATCCGTCTCGAATTAGGGGTCGAGTCGAAGGGATCAAGCCTGACAGACGTTCGACCGATCGGCGCACGGTGCCTTGTTTGTGCTCCCGGTGGGTAGCCGCCGAAACAGGCGGCCGCACCGAACAATCGTCCGAGTCGGCCGCGGACCGGTCGGGGACACCTGCGAGGGAGCGTGACCGTGGACGCGTGGTTCGACCCGATCATGTCCTTCGCGGACTCCCCGTGGGCCTACCTGATCGTCTTCCTCACCGCGCTCCTGGACGCGATGTTGCCGATCCTGCCGAGCGAGAGCTCACTGATCGCGTGCGGCGTGTTCGCCACCGTGAGCGGCTTCTCGCCCAATCTCTTCCTGCTCATACTGGCCGGCGCGCTCGGCGCGTTCCTGGGCGACAACATCACCTACGCCATCGGCCGTTGGGCCGAACCCTTCGCGAACCGGCACATGCTCAGCGGCGAGCGCGGCCGGCGGGCCCGGGAGCGGGCGGAGCGCTGGCTGGCCGACCACGGCGGCGTGATGATCATCGCCGGCAGGTACATCCCCGGCGGTCGGACCGCGATCTCGTTGGTCGCCGGCATGGTCGAGTACCCGATCGCACGCTTCCGGGCATTCACCGCCGTCGCGGGTCTGACCTGGGCGATGTACGGCGTACTGCTCGGGTTCTGGGGCGGGAGCGTGTTCGAGGGCAGCCCGATCAAGGGCATCGGCGCGGGGCTGGCGACCGCCGCGGTGATCACCGTCCTGATCGAGGTCACCCGCCGCGTGCTCGCGGCCCGCCGCCGGCGCGGGCGCGGTGGCGACGACGGTGACGGGCCGCCCGGCGACGCGGAGCACGAGGAGGTCGCACCTCACGCGACGTGAGGGCGCACCGGACCGGGTCGACCACTCGACGATCGACCGCCGACGGGCCGACCGCTCGTCGAAACGCGCGAGGCCACCGGGATCTCCCCGATGGCCTCGACCTGTTCGCAGCCCGCCCGGATTACGCCGAGGGGTACGGGAGCGGCAGCACCGCGCTCGTCGGGAGCACCTCGACCTTGAGGTCGGGGTCCGGGCCCGCGCCCTGGAAGCGGCCGTACTTCGGCACCGCGTTGCGGCGGTACTTGGTGGTCGAGTGCTCCGGGTCCTTGTCGAACTCCGGGATGACCTGGTTGCCGAAGAGCTCGAGCATCTCGAGGTTCTCCTCGTGCGTCATACCGTCGTTGATGCCGAAGACGAGCTGGTCACAGCCCACCTCCTGGTACGCCTTGACCTGCTCGCACACCTCGTCCGGGGTGCCGACGAGCATGAAGCCGCCCTCGATCAGCTGGTCCAGCAGCTCGTCCCCGCCCATCGAGAGGTCGAAGGTGGGCGACGGCCAGGTGATCGCGTCCGCCGACTTCGGCATGGTGTCGTGGTACAGGTTCACCAGGGTGACCAGGTAGCCGCGGCCCTTGCTGAGCGCGATCTCGCGAGCGCGCTTGCGGTCGGACAGACAGATGACGGCGTTCGTCATCATCACGTTGTTGTTCTGGTAGTCGCCGACGATCTCGACCGGGTTCTCGGCGGCTTCCTTGTAGGCCTCGATCCGGCCCTTGAGGTTGTAGACCGGTTCGAAGTTGAACGCGATCGCGCCGATGCCCATCGAGCCGGCCTTGCCGAAGGTGGCCGGGTTGCCACAGGCGACCCAGATCGGCGGGTGCGACTCGCCGTACGGCTTCGGGTGGATGTCGTGCGGGGTCGGCACCGTGAAGTGGTCGCCCTCGAACGTGTAGTCCGTCTGCGCCCACATCCGGGGGATCTCGCGAATGACCTCGTCCCACTCGGTCTTCGTCGAGTTCTTGTCCATGATGTTGAACGAGGCCATCTCGTGGCTGCCCGCGCCGCGGCCGGTGCCCCACTCGAAGCGACCCTCGGTGATGTGGTCCATCATCGCGGCGCGCTCGGCGTAGCGGACCGGGTGCTCCTTGCGCGGCGACAGGCTGTTGATGCCGGTCGCCAGGTGGATGCGCTCGGTCTTGGCCGCGACGTAACCGATGGCGACCTCGGGAGCCGACATGTGGCTGTACTCGACCAGACCGTGGTGCTCGCCGAACCAGGCGTACTTCCAGTTGTGCTTGTCGGCCTTGATGGCCAATTCCAACTCGCGCATGAGCACGAGGTGCTCGCTCGCGCGATCGTGAGCGGCCGGACCGGGGGTGTACCCGTTCAGGAAGATGCCGAACTCCACGTGGAGCCTCCCAAAATCGCCTGGTTCAACCAGCGCTGCATACGCCTGTATGAGGTCTGCGTACGGGACAGTATGCGAGCGTCGGCCGGAACTTTGTTTACACGTGGCTAACGTCACGTCAGATGCCAGGCGCCGCCCGGGACATCGAGCTGACGCATAGTCAGATCCTCTCGCGCCAAAGGCGGAAGTTCCAGGGGAACGGCCCTTTGTGGCCCGCGACACCTCGGTCTGCTCCGATGCGGTGGAACCGGCACCGAAAACGCGTGGGAAAACACCGGTCGGCCCGAAATCGAAGGGCGATCGACAATCGCCGCCCTTTACCCGCGATCGTTGCGACGCGAGAAATGCGGCGCGGTCAACCCGCCTTCGTCCGCGCCAGCAACATCGTCACGTCGTCCCGGTGACCGGTCAGGTCGGCGAGTTTGAACAAGCGTTCCGCGGTCGCCTCCAGGTCCAGACCCCGGCTGCGCCGGAAGCGGTGCGCGAGCCGTTCCATGCCCTGGTCCAGCGCCAGCTGCGGACCCTCGACCAGTCCGTCGGTGACCAGGACCAGGGTCTCCCCGGGAGCCACCGTGAGCGTCGTGCACGGATAGCCCTGATCGGCCAGCATGCCCAGCGGCAGCCCGCCCTCGACGTCCTCGATCCGCGGCGTCCCGGCGGGGTCGGCGAGCAGCAGTGGCGGATGCGCGGCCCGCGCGACCCGCAGACTGCCGGCCGTCGGATCCAGGTAGGCCAGCGTGCAGGTGGCGTGGGCCGGACCGGGAAAGCGGTCCAGGAAGTCGTTCACCAGCCCGAGCGTCCGGCCGGGATCGGGAGTGACCACCGCGTACGCGTGCAGCAGGGTGCGGATCCTGGCCATGATCGGCGCGGTGCTCGCGCCGTGGCCCTGGACGTCGCCGACCACCAGCGCGACCTGGCCGTCGTTCAGCGTGAAGACGTCGTACCAGTCGCCGCCCACGCCGAACTCGTCCTGTGCGGGTCGGTGCCGAACAGCCAACTCCAGGCCCGGGACCGGCTCCGGAGGAGTCGGCGTGACGCCCGCGCGAAACGCCTCGGCGAAGTCGCGGTACGGAGGCGGCGGAAGCGGCTCGGCGCCCAAGGCGCGGGTGACCCGGCCGGCCACGTCCGGCGGCATCCCGCCCGCCGCCGAGGCCGCCGCGGCGTCGGCGTACCAGTCGGTGCGGATCGCCATCAGCGTGTGCGACTCCTCCTGCCACGCGTCCGTGCTGACCGTGAGGCTGCCGTCCTCGCCCTGGTACACCCGCCAGGCGGTCGCGGGGTCGTAGCGGTGGTCACGCGTCCCCGAAGAAACCAACAGCCGCCCGGGCCCCGCACCGGCCACGCCCATGCGCCACTCCTCCTCGCGTCCGACCTACACAAGGCCCAACGCCCGAACCCCGCCGAGGCAACGGCCACCAACCCGAGCACCCACCCGCCCCTGCACAGCCCACGCCCACCGCCCGCCGACCGCGACACACATGTCGGCCGCCCCGCCTAGCCTGAAAGGCATGTGCCGAAACATCACGACGCTCCGCGGACTCGACCCCGCCGCCACCGACGTGGAGATCGAAGCCGCCGCCCGTCAATACGTCCGCAAAGTAGGTGGCGTGCAGACCACGTCGCCCCGCACCGAGGAGGCCGTCGAGCGCGCCGTGGCGGCGATCGCCGAGGCGACGAGGGTGCTGCTCGCCGAACTCCCCGAGCGCCGCCAGCCACCCCCCACCCTCCCCCCGCTGCGCCGCCGCGAAGCCGCCGCCCGAGCCGCCGCGCAGACCCCCGGGTAGACGCCCGCGCAAGGCCGGCGCCGGACCCGCGCCGAAGCCCCCGCCGGCAGCCGCCGAGGTCCCCGACGGCCCGAGGGGACAGCCGGGGCGGCAGCCGACACGACAACCCGCGCAGCCCCCCGCAAAACCCGCACGACGGCCCCCCGAACCCACGCGAATCCACGCATGAACCGCTTCGCGGGCCACTGTGGGGCCACTCGGATACGGCTCGGAAACGACTCGGAAAAGCCTTCGCCGGCGGCTGCGGACACCTGCCTCGGACACCCGGTTGCCGACCTCCGCCGCGTTATGGTGGATGGTCCCCGCCGCCCCCTTCGAGGAGCCTCACACACCGTGTCTGACTCGTTCGTTCACCTGCATGTCCACACCGAGTACTCGATGCTGGACGGAGCGGCGAAGAACGACAAGCTGTTCGCCGAGGTGGCCCGTCAGGGCATGCCCGCGGTGGCCATGAGCGACCACGGCAACATGTTCGGCGCCTACGAGTTCCAGGGCACGTCCAAGAAGCACGGCGTCAAGCCGATCATCGGCATCGAGGCGTACGTCGCCCCCAGCACCCGGCACGCCCGCCGCCCCGAGTTCTGGGCGCCCGGCGGCAAGCGCGCGCCGAGCGAGGACGGCGAGGGCGGCAAGGACGTCTCCGGTGGCGGCCGGTACACCCACATGACGATGTGGGCGGAGAACGCGCAGGGCCTGCGGAACCTGTTCCGGCTCTCCAGCCTGGCGTCCATCGAGGGCTACTACATGAAGCCCCGGATGGACCGCGAGCTGATCGCGCAGCACCACGAGGGCATCATCGCCACCACCGGCTGCCCGTCCGGCGAGGTACAGACCCGGTTGCGCCTGGGCCAGTACGACGAGGCGATCAAGGCGGCCTCCGCGTACCAGGACATCTTCGGCAAGGAGAACTACTTCCTGGAACTGATGGACCACGGCCTCGACATCGAGCGCACGGTGCGTCAGGACCTGCTGCGGATCGCCAAGGAGTTGGACATCCCGCTCCTGGCCACCAACGACTCGCACTACGTCACCGAGGACCAGGCCGACGCGCACGACTCGCTGCTGTGCGTGGGCGTGGGCAAGAACAAGGCCGACCCGAACCGGTTCAAGTTCGCGGGCACCGGCTACTACATCAAGACCTCGGACGAGATGCGCCGGCTGTTCGGCGAACTGCCCGAGTCGTGCGACAACACCCTGGCCATCGCCGAGCGCATCCAGCCCTACGACGAGGTGTTCGCCGAGGTCAACCGGATGCCGCAGTTCGACGTCCCGGAAGGCGAGACGCAGGCGACGTACCTGCGCAAGAAGATCACCGCTGGCCTGAAGCGGCGGTTCGGCGACAACCCGAGCCGGGAGGTGCTGGACCGGATCGAGTTGGAGATGGGCGTGATCACGCCCATGGGCTTCGACTCCTACTTCCTCGTGGTCGCCGACATCTGCCAGTACGCCCGGGACAACGGCATCCCCGTCGGTCCCGGTCGAGGCTCGGCGGCCGGTTCGATGGTGGCCTACCTCACCGGAATCACCGGCCTGAATCCGCTCGACTACGACCTGCTGTTCGAGCGCTTCCTCAACCCCGAGCGGATCAACCCGCCGGACGTCGACATCGACTTCGACGACCGCCAGCGCGACCAGATGGTGCGCTACGTCACCGATAAGTACGGTTCGGCCTACACCGCGCAGGTCAACACCTTCGGCACGATCAAGGCCAAGGCCGCGATCAAGGACTCCAGCCGGATCCTGGGCTTCCCGTTCGCCACCGGCGACCGGATCACCAAGGCGTACCCGCCGGACATCATGGGCAAGTCGATGCCGCTCGCGGGCATGTTCGACAAGGACCACCCGCGCTACACCGAGGCCGGCGAGATCCGCGCGCTGTACGAGTCCGACCCCGAAGTGAAAATGGTGATCGACACCGCGCGCGGCATCGAGGGCCTGACCCGCGGCACCGGCGTGCACGCCGCCGCGGTCATCCTGTCCTCGACCCCGCTGATCGACCTGATCCCGCTGCACCGGCGGGACAAGGACGGCGTGATCATCACCGGCTTCGACTACCCCTCGTGTGAGTCGATGGGCCTGGTCAAGATGGACTTCCTGGGTCTGCGGAACCTGGGCATCATCGATCACGCCATCAAGATCATCAAGGCCAACCGCGGCGTCGACGTCGACATCGAGAAGATTCCGCTCGACGACCCGACCACGTTCGAACTGCTCTCCCGCGGCGACACATTGGGCGTGTTCCAGCTCGATGGCGGCCCCATGCGCGCGCTGCTCAAGCTGATGAAGCCGACCGAGTTCGAGGACATCTCCGCGGTCTCCGCGCTGTACCGACCCGGCCCGATGGGCATGAACTCGCACATCAACTACGCGCTGCGCAAGAACGGGCAGCAGGAGATCACGCCGATCCACCCCGAGTTGGAGAAGCCGCTCAACGAAGTCCTGGGCCCCACCTACGGCCTGATCGTGTATCAGGAGCAGGTTCAGCGTGCCGCGCAGGTGTTGGCCGGCTACAGCCTGGGCCAGGCCGACCTGCTCCGCCGCGCGATGGGCAAGAAGAAGAAGGAAGTCCTGGAGAAGGAGTTCATCCCGTTCCAGGCCGGCTGCCGCGAACGCGGCTACGGTGACGAGGCGATCCAGGCGGTGTGGGATGTACTGGTCCCGTTCGCCGGCTACGCGTTCAACAAGTCGCACTCCGCCGCGTACGGCCTGGTGTCCTACCAAACGGCCTATCTCAAGGCGAACTTCCCGGCCGAGTACATGGCCGCGCTGCTCACCTCGGTGGGCGACGAAAAGGACAAGATGGGCATGTACCTGGCCGATGCCAGGTCGGCCGGCATCCGGGTGCTCTCGCCCGACGTCAACGAGTCCGTGGCCGACTTCACCGCCGTCGGCTCCGACGTGCGGTTCGGCCTGCGGGCGATCCGCAACGTGGGCGACAACGTCATCAACGACATCGTCGAAGCGCGCACGAGCAAGGGGAAGTTCAACTCCTTCGCCGACTTCCTGACCAAGATCGGGCTGCCCGCGTGCAACAAGCGCGCGGTCGAATCGCTGGTC
>NZ_KB889670.1 GCF_000372745.1 Embleya scabrispora DSM 41855
CCAGCTGCCGCTCGCGGTCCGATTTCGGGCTTTCGTCGGATTCCGCGTTGCCCTCGTGGGAGAGGCGATATTGCTTCACCCAGCCCCTGAGCGTCGTTTCGTTGACTCCGAGCTCGGTGGCGACGCGGGCGATCGGGCGCGGGCCCTCGATCACCAGGCGGACGGCCTCTTCCCTGAACTTCTGCGGATATCTAGGTGGCACGTTCTCTCTCATTTCCGAATCTCGACAACCCTACGCGGGTCGCTGTCCGGAAGAAATAGAGCACCTCAGGACGCGGGGAAGTCCCCACGCAGGTGGGGGTGAGCCGCCCGGCCGTGTCGGCCGACAGCAGGTTGGTGGGAAGTCCCCACGCAGGTGGGGGTGAGCCGCCCGGCCGTGTCGGCGTTCAGCAGGTTGGTGGGAAGTCCCCACGCAGGTGGGGGTGAGCCGGGCCTATCGAGGGTTTGCAGCGATACCAGCCCACGGTGAAGCACTCTCTTCCCGTGAGGACCCTGACCGAACCCGCCGCCCCGTGGCCGCACGGCACCGGGGAACGGCACCTGTCCCGCACCGAGGCGCCGTCTGCGGTGGCGGACATGCTCGGCCTCCGGATCGGCGCCCGAGTCCATTGCGAACGCGTCGAGTTGCTCGACCCCGACGGCCGGACCAGCCACCTGCTGGTGCGGTACACCAGCCGCCTTCGTCCGGTGCCCGGCGCACACGCGTTGAGCGATCTATCCGGGCGCGCGGCCGTGGCCGGTGAGGCGGGCATGCTCGGGGTTGCCACCGGTCCGATGCTCCTGGTCGTGCCGGTGGTCAGGTACTCGCGGGACGGACGCCCCGCGGCGGTCGACGAACTGTTGCTGCCGGCGGACCGGTGGCGAGTGCGGCTGACGTAGCGGCCTACCTGCTGGCGCGCTTGACGTCCTCGACCTTGGCGGACCACTTCGGGCCGCCGCTGTACGGCTTCACCCAAACGCGGCCGCGCTGCACACTGCCGACGACAACACCGGGCGAGAATGCCGGGTGGTCGAGGATGTACGTGACGTGGCTCAGGCCGACGGCCGACCCCATGTCGGCCGGTCCGGCGACTCTCATCGCCCGATCCGAGTGGCGCTCCCCGACCGCGCGCCGGTGGACATGACGCACGACGAACTCGTTGCGCTCCAGCACGAGATCCGGGCGTACCTGCTGTACCCGGTCCCCGGCCCGCCGCACCGGCGGATGTCGAACTCGGGCGGCTGACCCCGCCCGTTGCCGCTCGCGCCCCTTCCCTGCGGGCGGCCCGGCCCGGCGGTGATCCGACGCCGCCGGGCCCACCATCCTCGCCCGGCCTCTGGTGCCTGAAGACCCCCGCACACCAGGCCGGGCGAGACCACCGCCCACCCGCTACACGATGGAGACAGTAATGGCCCAGGACGCGCCGCCCGGAGATGGCGACCGTCATATCCACTCCCGTGATCGCCGGTTTGTGCATGCCCCTGGCGAACCGCTTGGCAAGGCCATGGACGAGGCCGGATCGACGGCCACTGTCGAGGCCATTCATCCGGCCATTTCCGTGCCCGAACGACCGCCGAGCACCTACCGTGAAGGGACGATTCGCTCCCCGGAGGACGCCACCATGCGGCCGTATACGCCAGGCAATCCCGCCCTCGTAGCCGCACGCCACGCCAAGGGCCGGCACTCGCAGGAAGACTTCGCCGAGGCCTTCGAGCTGCGCGCTCTCCAGATGGGCGAACGTGTGGCGGTCTCCGCGCGCCAGGTTCGCCGCTGGGAATCGACCAATCCCGGCCGGCCGCATCCACCCGCCAGGCGAGTGCTCGTCGCCCTGTTCGACGCGCCCATCGAGCGCCTCGGGTTCATCCCGCCCAGTGTCACCCTCCCTGCCGGAGCCGAGGATGCGACACCTGACGATGCAGACATGAACCGACGATCGTTCCTCGCCTCGTCCGTAGCCGTCTC
This sequence comes from Embleya scabrispora DSM 41855, assembly GCF_000372745.1. GTDB lineage: Bacteria > Actinomycetota > Actinomycetes > Streptomycetales > Streptomycetaceae > Embleya > Embleya scabrispora. The sequence continues at coordinate 1,943 of NZ_KB889670.1, forward strand.
CGTCGTGCCGCCGCGACTACCGCGCAGCCCCGCCGAGCTTCTCGCCGATCCGCCTGCGGATCCGCTCGACTCCGTGCGCGCCGAACTCACCGCACACGGCGGACCCACCATGGATCCCGACGAGTTGCTGCGCGGTGCCCGATCGGCCAAAGGCCACATGCAGGCGTGCCGCTACGAGGTGCTCCTCGCCGGCCTCCCGGGCCTCCTCGCCGCAGTCCGCGGAACCCAGGACCACACCGACGACCCCCGCGTGCAGCACGCCGCAGTCACCGCCTACCACGTGGCGGCCGGCCTCCTTCTCAAGCGGCGTGATGCCGCATCCGCCTGGATCGCAGCCGACCGCGCCGCCCGAGCCGCTCACATACTCGACGAACCCGCCGCGACCGGCAGCGCCACGCGCATCGTCGTCCACGCCATGGGCGCCGTCGGCCACCATCGACAGGCCGTGAAGCACGGCGCCCTCGCCGCCGACGACCTCACTCGCTACCTCAGGAAGGACACGCCCGAACTGGTCTCGGTGTTCGGCGCGCTCCTGTTGCGAGCGGCGTGGGCTGCATCCGAAGCCGGCCAGGGAGACACCGCCGCCGCCCTCCTCGCCGACGCCGAGCAGGCCGCCCGGATGCTCGATGGCGACGGCAACCGGCAATGGACCGCATTCGGCCCCACGAACGTGAAGGTCCACCGCGTCTCGCTCGCCCTCACCCTGGGCAATGCCGGCCACGCCGTCGAAGCGGCGCGCGGCGTCGACGTGTCACAGCTTGAAGTAGCCGAGCGGCGGGCGGTGTTCCGGCTCGACGTCGCGCGCTCCCTCGCGGCATGTGGACGCACTGAACAGGCCGGTATCGCCCTGCTCACGGCCGAGGAGCAAGCGCCCGAGGAGATCCACTCCCGCACCGTGGCCCGGAACCTCACCGGCGAATTGGTGCGCCGCGACGAGTACGGTCGACTCCCGGAACTGCGTTCGCCGGCCGTCCGATCGGGAGTACCCCTGTGAGTCGTGTCCTGTATCTGGTCGTGTGCGCGGCGGGACCCGCGCCGGGCGTCGTCACGCTGATCGACGACGCGATCGGGCGGGGCTGGGACGTGTGCACGATTGCGACGCCGGCGGCACGAGACGGCGGGTTCGTCGATGTCGCCGCGGTCGAGGCGGCGACCGGGCGGCCGATCCGGCACCGCTACCGGCGGGCGGACGAGCCCGGCCGGTGGCCGAAGGCGGATGCCGTCGCAGTGGCGCCGATGACCATGAACACCTGCACGAAATGGGCGCACGGGCACGCGGACACCTACGCGCTGGGGGTTCTCACCGAGGCGATCGGGCTGGGCCTGCCCATTGCCGCGCTGCCGTTCTGGAATGCCGCTCAGGCCGCACACCCCGCCGTCGACCGGGCGGTCGAGACCCTTCGCGGCTGTGGGGTCCGGGTCCTGTACGGAGACGAGGGGTTCCGCCCGCACCCGCCGGGTACGGGCGGCAGTCGCATCCCTACCTACCCGTGGGCCCGCGTGCTCGATGCCCTGGGCAGGCGCGCGATCGGCGCGTAACCCGCCCGAGTGCGCCGGCTACCGATCGCCCCCGCCGCGGTGCCACGCTGTCCGCATGGACGAGACCATCGACCCCCGCCTCCCCCAGCACACCATCGGCTTCGGCGGGACCCACCACGCCACCCCCGCCGAGATCCGGGCCGAACTCCCCGACGACCTCCGCATGGAATTCGAAGAGGAATACCAGGCCGCACTCGCCGCCGCGAACGCCGACGGCAACCTCCAGCCCCTCGCCGACATGCTCGGCCCCTGGCAGGCCGAGGTCCGCATGCGACGCAGCTCCGACTGGCCGGAGACCGAGGAGATCATCCGGCGGATCAACGCCGGCCTGCCCGTCGACACCGTCCCGGCCGACCGCACGCAGTGGGGAGACAACCCGTGAGCTACGGCGTCGAGTCCACCTACACAGTGCAGCGCTGGCTCAAGGGGCAGCCGGCCCACGTGAACAGCGCCTACGACGACATGACCCGACGCCTCGCCTCCGATCCCTGGCGGGTCGGCTCGCCCACCCGCAGCAACAACATGCGCGAGTACGCATTCTGCGTGGAGGGGACGGCGACGTTCATCATCGAGGACCGGTGCGTCACCGTCACGATCGTCCAGATCAGCTAGGCCACCCGATCGCCCGGCCGCGCCCAGCGGCCCGGTGTCGGACCCGGCCGGTAGCGTCGCGAGGATGCACGACATGCACGACATGCACGACAACCCCCACGCTCGACGCCGTCCAAGCACGCCGGGATGCGGCTGGGACGACTGCGGGTGGCAACTGGAGCCCACCGTACGGTCCGTACGCCTGCACGACACCGGCGGGGAGACGCTGCCGATCGTCTGCGTGTCGCAGCACCTCACCCACTCCTCCTGCACGGCCCGCGTGATCGAGGGTGAATACCTGACTCGCTTCCTCGACAAGGCGTACGTCGCCGACAGCGGCTCGAGGGTCAAACTGTCAGCCATCTTCGGCGGCGACCACAACAGCTACACCGCACCCATTCCCGGCAGACCGCCACTGCCGGCCGTCGAGTTCATTGGCCGACCGGGTCCACCGGACCCACCGCTCCCGACGCGATCCGCGTCCCCGACATCCACACGATGCTCGCCGAGGACGCCGCCCGCGGCGAGCATCGTGTGGATGTCGGGGACGCTCCTGCTCACGCTGCTCGACGTCGACGTCATCGACATGACCGGCCTCTCCGCCCACCACGGCGTCCGGGCTCGACTCCACCGCAGCACCCTCGCCGGCATAGGTGAGCGCGGAGATGTCGGTCCCGGCCTGGTATCGATGTCGACGACCGCTGGTAGCGCAGAGGCGGCGGTCCTTGTGGGCCGCCCGTGCAGCGGCGAGTCGTCGACCGGCTGACTGGGGTTCATGCCGATGGTCGTTTCTGCCAGGGCTACTTGGCCCCGGAAGGTACCGGCCCATGGACGAGGGCAGTATTACGCCGTCGCTACCGCGTCCGCGCCATTGGTGACCGCCGCGAGTCCTCTCTTTCTGACACCATCACCGACCGAGACCATTGTTGCCCGACGGGTCCACGCCCCCGCACGGGCGCGCCATACCGGAACCGACACACTGAACACCCGCGACCCCGACCGCCACCCACGCGCTCCACGGACGCTCCCACCACCCCTGCGCCGCCGGAACACGTACATGGCATACCCGTTCCGACCAACACCGCGAACAGGACAAACCATGCGACCTCACCGGCTTTCGCGGGCAGCCGACGACCCGCGAGGCGAATCAGGCAAGAACCTTGCCACAATGACCCTTTTTACATCACGAATCGGCAAAGCCCCCGAGTACTCGCAGGTCAGCAAGGAAGTCCCCACGCGAGTGGGGGTGAGCCGGGCGTGGAGCACCCCGTGATGTCGGATGAGCTGAAGTCCCCACGCGAGTGGGGGTGAGCCGGGGCGTGTGCTCACCCTGAGTCACCGTGTGCCGAAGTCCCCACGCGAGTGGCCCAGCGCGGGATGCGCCAGAACGTGTGTCGGGGCGGCCCGTTCGCGCGCAACGTCGTGCAGGAGCAGATGGAGTTGCCCGGTGCGTTGGCCGGGTGCGTGTGGCTTGTCTCGGCGCGCATGGCCGTCACGGGTCGCGGATCGGTCGGTCTCCGCTCGGCGGGCGGGCCGCCGCGGTCAGCCGTGCTCGCCCGCCTGCCGGTCGTACGCGCGCACGATCGCGTCCGGCAGACCGGGGAAGTGCTCGTCCGGATCCGCCCGCCGCAGTGTGGTCAGCCTGCGGTTGCCCTCCTCGCGCAGCACCCCTGTGCGGGGACACGCGGCCGTGAGGACGCTCGAACCCATGAGCCGTCGATGCTCGAACTCCCCGGCCCCGCCGCGGCGATGGCTTCGATCAAGCACCGTGCTCGCGAGGCCGGAGTCCGCAGGAGTGGGAATCTCGCGTCGGATGGATAGCCGCCTCGCGAACGCGCCTATAGCTTCTGTTGCGCCGCGAGGCTCGGGGCGTGATCCGTCCGTGTCCCGCGGTGTTCTCGCCACGTCCCGGTAGCGATGGACGGATCGACACGCGAGGCGTGCGACGCGCGGAAGTGCGGCGCGAAGTGGTGCGCGTACTCAGGCGATCCGCAGCCCCGTTCGCGACGATTCGACCGGTTGACCGGCGACGCACGGTATCCATATCTCGTCGATACAGGGCAGGTGCACACCTCGTGCCGTTCGCGCTGCGAACCACGCGAAGAACCACCGGACTCGGTGGCCGCCTTCGCAATGTCGGACCCTTCCGAAATGTACTGCGCCCCTTGTCCCCGGCCCTGGCCCTGGCGATGATCTGCCTGAGCGCCACGGCCGGATGCGGGCTCGTCGGCGGCGACGAATCCGACGCATCGGGTACACCACAGGCGGGTGGCTCGGCCGTCTTCCTCCTTCCGGGTGAGCCGCGCGGCCTGGACCCGTTCAGCGCGAGCTATCCGAACGTGGCCGACGGCAACCGGATGTCGGCGCTGTACGACGTCCTGGTCTGGACGGAGCCGGCGACCGGCACCGTGCACCCCAAGCTGGCCGAGTCGTTGACCAGCGACGCCCAGCTCACGAATTGGACACTGACCCTGCGCGCGGGACTGCGCTTCTCGGACGGCTCGGTCCTGGACGCCGCCGCCGTCAAGGCGACGTGGGACGCGCATCGGGACCCGACGGTCAATTCGTTGGTCGGCGGTGTACTGCGGGACGTCAAGCTGATCCTGGTGTCGGATCTACAATTGCGGATCGAACTCCCGTCCGCCAACGCCAACTTCGACCACATGGTCGCCCGCAATCTCGCATTCGTCGCCCCCACGAAGTTCGTCTCCACTCCGGAGGGCCGAGCCGCCCTCAAGCGCACCCCGATCGGCGCGGGCCCGTTCAAACTCGCCGCCTGGGAGCCCGGGAAAGACCTGCGCATGGTGCGCAACGAGACCTACTGGCAGAAGGGACTGCCGCACCTCGACGAACTCGTCTTCCGGGTGGACCGCAACATCGCGGCCGCACCGGAGTCGATCGCGGAGAGCCGAGCGGACATCACCGTCACCACCGACCCGACCGTGTTGGGCGAGGCCCGGGGCAAGGACCTGAAGGTTGACGAGACACTGCTCAACGGTGGCCTGATGATCGCCTTCAACCTGCGCAAGCCCCCCTTCGACAACGCGGACGCACGTCGGGCGATCGCGTTGGCGCTGAGCGGCGAGGAGCTCAACCGCCGCTTCTACAAGGGTCTCGGCGTCCAGGCCAGGGGCATTTTCAACGCGAGTTCCCCGTTGGCGAACGTGAACCTGGCCGCCGTGGAGAACAAGCCCCAGCAGGCGGGCGAGCTTTTCGCGAAGCTCACCTCGAATGGCCAAAAGCCTTTCGTGTTCCACTACTTGGTACCCGACAGCCCCAAGTCCCGGGAGATCGCCGAGTACATCCGGCGGACGCTGGCCGGATACCCGGGGGTGACCATGATCGTGGACGTCGTCGACATCGCGTCGCTGGTCACGCGTACCTCGGCCAAACACGACTTCGAGGCAACCGTTTTCCAACTGTGGGCCGACGACGTGGAACCGAGCATGCATCAGTTCCTGGTCACCGGGGGCATCAACAACATCACCGGCTACAGCAACTCCGCCGTCGACAAGGCACTGGGCGAGGGCAGACTCTCTCCCGATCCCAAGGTCCGCCGGGACGCCTACACTCGCGTGCAGACGTCGCTGAACCGCGACATGCCTTTCTGGGTGTACCTGGAAGCCTCGGCGGCAGCCGTGCACAGCCGGCACATCACCGGCGTCGAGCCCTTCAACGACGGACTCGTGCACTTCGACCGGATCACCCGAAGCACCGCCAAATGACCGACCCCACCCGCGGGTCCGAACGATCGGCATGACACGTACGGTGCCGCCCGGTCAATGGCCGGGCGGCACCGTACGTCAGTAGTCGATCGCGCTCTGGTAGAGGCTCTTCAGCGGGCCGTCGGCGGAGGTGTCGTATCCGTCCGCCTTGCGGTGCTGCCAGAATTCGGCGAACGTCGCGGAGCGGTGCCGCAGGAAGGTGTTCCAGACGTTTCCGGGCGCGGCCTCCCCGTAGACGTCGGAACCCTCGTTCGTGGTGTCGGTGAGGTCGATCAGCGCACCGGCCACGCGGCCTTCGACCGCGTCACCGTCGTCCCAGCCCGATGTACTCCAGGTGGGTGTCTCCAAATTGAGGGACGAACCGCTGGGCCACCGGTAGTAGGGATCCTTGTACACGCTCGCCGGTACCCACTCGGCGAAGCCCTCCACCCAGGCGCAGCCCGTCGAGGATTTCGCCGAAACGCCGTGCGGGCTGCAATTGGGGATGGGCGGCGCGAAGTCCTCGTAGACGTCGGCCATCAGGGCGTGCGTGAGTTCGTGTACGACGGTCATGTGCGAGTCGGGAGCGTCCGCCTTGAGATGGATCTGCTTGTTCCCGAAGTAGTTGCCGACCGTGGAGTCCGGTGCCCAGTTGACGACGACCTGACGGCACGTGGTGTCCAGGGCGTCCCAACACGTGTTGCCGGGAACCCATTTCCAGGCGTCGTTGAGCGCGTCGAAGGCGTGCAGGGCGCGCATCCGGTTGGCCTGGGTGGGCTTGCGGTTGCCGAAGGCGGTGGTGCTTCCGTTGGCGACGTCGGCGACCGTGGGAGTGGTGAACGAGAAGGCGTTCGTGGTGCCGGTCGCCTGGACGCGCCAGTTCTTGTTGCTGGTGGTGAGCTTGACGTATACGTCCTGACCGCTGTTGTTGCTCTCGGCGTTGTCGAAGCACAGCTTGTACTCGCCCTTGGTGCCGGTGAGGCCACTGGCGAGGAGGTCGTGCGCGTTGCTCGTATCGGCGTCCCACGCCTCGACGGTCATGTTGACCACCGGCTTGGTCACGCCCTTCTCGTCGACGTACAGCCACTTGCCCGTCGCGCACGCGGTCGGCGCCGCCGCGGCCCGGGCGCGCGGTACCACCGGATCGTCCCCGGCCGGCGCGGGCAGGCCGGCCGTGAACAACGATTCCGCCGCGAGGTGGGGAGTCGACTCCTGCGGCGCCACGTCCGGCGCGACCTCGACCGAGTCGGAATCGGTGGACCGCTCCGCGCCCAGGCTCGATCTGCCCGGCGCCGCGCCCACGGTGAGCGGGATCAGGTCCTCGGCGGCGTCCACTTCGGCACGCCGGTCGGCGGCGGCGCGTACCTTGATCTCCGCCGGACCGGCCGCCTTCGCGACGATCCGTCCGGTGTACGTGGTGCTCTGCCCCGCCTTGAATGTGCGCACGGTCGCCGCGCGCTCGATGGTGCCCAGGTGCACCGGGTTGGGCGAGGGAAGCGTGGACCGGGTCAGTCCGACGGGCGCCTCGAACCAGGCGAGGTTGGCCGGCAGGTCCGCTTGTACACGTACATTCCCGGCCGCGAATTGCGACCGTACCTCGAATCGCACGGTGGCCATCTCGCCGACCGCGAGCGGGTGGTCGACGCCGGCGTCCACCGAAAAGCAGCTGCGCTCCTCGCCCGCTTCGGGTGCGTCCGGATTCGGGCGGCTCGTACATGTCCGGGGGGCGGCGGAGTCCTTCCCCGAGCCGGCGGTATCCCATGCCGCGAACGCGCCGGCCCCCAATCCGACCTGGATCGCGACGGCTCCGGCAACGACGATGACCACGCGTCGCCTGCGCCGTACCGCTATTCGATTGATCATGGCGCTCGAACGTAGCCACTCGCATCGACGGCCACTATCCGATTCACGCGAACCGCGCCGGGGCGTCGCCGGCGCACGCGACCGACGATGCGGTCCGGCGACCACGCACGGGGCGGACGGTCGGTGTCCTGCCCCGCGCGAAATCGGAAACCGGGCCCCTGGGCCGGGAATTCGGGCGTGCTGTCCATGCCGCCTGTCATCCCTGTCCGAGGTGCCCGGCTTCGGCCCGGCGGATGGATGTCGAGCGGAGTCCGGCGCACCCTGCCGAGGCGGGACCCTGAGACGCCGGACGCCCCATCGACCGTCCGGCCGGGCGTCTTCCCGAGGCGGTGCATCGCTGTCGTCGCCTCTCGGGCAGCCTCTCGCATGCGACCGGCACTGCCAAGTGGTCGAGGGCCGGCATTTGTTGGTGTATCGACCACCTCGTCGACCCCTGCCCGGGGCCGATTGTGCAACGGCGAATATCGCTACCGGACGTATAGCGCGAAATAGCCCAGCATGATGTCGTACGGGCATTTCCACTGGGAAAAGCCCTCACGCTGATACTGCTGACCGGCATCCACGCACTGGCTGTACGTCGTGTAGTGGTTGACCAGCATCCAACCGGCCGCCGCCTGCGCGGGAGCCTTGTCGGCTGACGCCGCTGCGGGTCGGGCGTCAACCGTGGCGGCTCCGGCCGTGGTCCCGATTGCACTCATCGACGCGATGGCCAGTGCGGTGGTGAGCAGTGCAGCACGCTTGCGCATTCGGATCTTCCCTCCGATGGGGCGAGACATAGAAATAAGGCAAAGCGAATCGATCATTGTTGGCACACCACACGGCCCGCAAGACATTCACCCGCTTTGCCCGAGGCAAACCCGAGGCCACATCGAGCATTGCGCGCACAGGAGTTGAGGCGGTGTCCCGATACCGCGAACCTCTATGCCGGTTGCGTTGGGCACGGTTGCGTCGTGATCGGGTTCGCGCTCGAGGAATCCGGCTTCGTGGCGGGATTCGAGGTGTGGGTGACCGTCGATCAGCCCGGGCGGATCGCGGCCTACCCGGTCAAGTTCCTGTACACACCGAAGGCCGACTCGTAATTCCTGGGTGCTGGTTGCGCATCGGCCCCAGCCGGTCGAGGAGTTCGTGTCGAGGCGTCCGCCGACCGCCCGCCTCGCGCGTCGACGTCGACGCGCGAGGCGGTGTATGGGCGGACGCGTCGAGGTGAGCGCGACCACGCCGGTATCGTGCGCGGCCGCTGACCAACCGTCAGATGCCGTACACCGCTCGGGCCGTGTCCCCGAAGACCCGATCGCGCTCGGTCGTGGACAAATCGGTGCACAGCTGTGCCGTCAGCGAGAGCACGTCGTCGTAGGACGCCGCGAGCGTACAGACCGGCCAATCCGAGCCGAACATCGCGCGTTCGGGGCCGAACGCCTCCAGCGCGTGTCGCGCGTACGGCAGGATCTGTTCGACCGTCCAGTCCCGCCAATCGGCCTCGGTGACCAGACCGGACACTTTGACCGCGACGTTGGGCAGCGAGCCGAGGCGGCGGATCGTCGTGGCCCAGGGTTCCCAGGCGCCGACGCCGATCTCGGGCTTGCCGATGTGGTCGAGTACGAAGGACTGCTCGGGATGCTCCCGGGCGACCTGCCACGCGGCGGCCAGTTGTGGCGGCTTGACGAGCAGGTCGTACACCAGGCCGGCGGCCGTCAGTGCGGCCAGCGAACGGCCGACGTCCGCGCGCAGCAGCCACCGTGGGTCGGGCTCGTCCTGCACGAGGTGCCGGATTCCGACCAGACGCTCCCCACCCGGGCCATCCCGCAGGACGGCGATTTGATCCGCGGTGTCCGGTGCGGTCAGGTCCACCCACCCGACGACCGCGGCGACCGGCGTCGCCGGATCGGCGGCGATGGCCAGGAGTTCGGCGCTCTCCGCGGTGTCGGTGACCGCCTGGACCGCGATCGTCTCGATGGGGCCCGAGTTCCGCATGGCCGCCACGAGTTCGGCCGGCCGGAACCGCCCACGCAGCGGGTCGGCCCAAGCACCGTCCATCCATCGGTATGCGCGTTCGTTGGTATCCCACAGGTGGTGATGCGCGTCGACCCGCGCTCGGACGCTGCTCATGCCGCCTCCAATTCCGCCCACAGCTCTTCGGTGATCACCCGGGCAGCCAACGGTGCGACGCGGACCGTCGAACCACCCGGCCGAGTATCGGTCATGAGCGCTGGTCCTGCGCCTTTCCGCTGGTGACCCGGGACAACATGAGTGCGAACAGGTCGCGCCGACCCGGAGCCCGCGGAGCACGATCGGCACCGCCGGCGCGACGATGAAGGCGTTGATCCTGACCTTGACCACCAGGAAGCCGTTGACCGCGCCGACCGCGGCTGCCGCTCACACGAACACCTCCGCACGGTCGGCCCAGACGGCGCCGTCGGGGTAGGCGTACGCGGCGAGGGTCGTGGGGAGTATGCGCGCGGAGAAGCCGGGGGCGGTGGGGGCCACGTAGTGACCGTCGGCGATCCGCGCCGGCTCGGCGAAGTGCTCGTGCAGGTGGTCGACATACTCGACGACCCGGTCGGCCGTGGTGGCGCTGACCGCCAGGAAGTCGAACATGGACAGGTGCTGCACCACCTCGCACAGCCCGACGCCGCCGGCGTGCGGGCAGACCGGAATGTCGAAGTGCGCGGCGAGCAGCAGGATCGCGATGTTCTCGGTGACTCCGCCGACACGGCACGCGTCCAGTTGCAGGACGTCGATCGCGTCCGCTTGCAGGAACTGCTTGAAAAGGATCCGGTTCTGCACGTGTTCCCCGGTCGCGACCTTGATCGGCGTGATGCCGGCCCGGATCGCGGCGTGCCCGAGCACGTCGTCGGGCGAAGTCGGCTCCTCGATCCAGTACGGGTCGTAGGGCGCCAGCTCGCGCATCCAATCGATGGCCGCCCCCACGTCCCAGCGCTGGTTGGCGTCCACTGCGATCCGGATGTCGGGCCCGACGGCCGCACGGGCCAGCCGCATCCGGCGGATGTCGTCGGCGAGGTTGCCGCCCACCTTGAGCTTGATCTGGGTGAAACCCTCGGCGACGGCCTCCTCGGCCAGTCGCACGAGCTTGTCGTCGTCGTAGCCCAGCCAACCCGGCGTCGTGGTGTAGGCGGGATAGCCCCGACTCAGGAGCAGCGTCTCGCGCTCCGCGCGACCGGCCCGGTTCCGGGTCAGCATCGCCAGGGCCTGATCCGGTGTCAGCGCGTCGGTCAGGTATCGCCAATCGACCAGGTCCACCAGCTGTTGTGGGGTCAGGTCCGCGAGGAAGCGCCACAGCGGTTTGCCGGCGGCGGTCGCGGCGAGGTCGAAGGTGGCGTTGACGATGGCCGCCGAGGCCATGTGGATCGCGCCCTTCTCCGGGCCGAGCCAGCGCAACTGCGAGTCGCCGGTCAGGTTCCGCGCGAAGCCGCCGAGGTCACCGAGTACCTCGTCCAGGTTCCGCCCGACCACGAGGTGCTCGTGGGCGCGCAGGGCCGCCACGCACACCTCGTTGCCGCGTCCGATCGTGAAGACGAAGCCGTGTCCGGCGAGTGGTTCGCCGTCGGGGCCGGTCGCGTCGGTCCGCAGGATCACATAGGCGGCCGAGTAGTCCGGGTCCGGGTTCATCGCGTCGGAGCCGTCGAGTTCGCGGGAGGTGGGGAAGCGAATGTCGTGCGTCTCCAGAGCCGTGATGTTCGCCATGGTCAGGCCTGCCCGATGGTCTGGCGCTGGCGGCCCAACGAGGTGCCGTTGCCGGTGATCTCCAACTCGACGACGTTGCCCGCCCGCAGATAGGGAGTGCCCGGCAGGCCGAGCGCGACCCCGGCCGGGGTGCCGGTGTTGATCACGTCACCGGGCTCCAAGACCATGAACCGGCTCACGTAGCGCACGATGTGGTGGACACCGAAGATCATGTTCCTCGTGCTGCCGTGCTGTCTGGCCTCGCCATCGACCCAGAGCTTGAGATCGAGCGTCTGCGGGTCACCGACCTCGTCCGAGCTGACGAACCACGGGCCGAGCGGGTTGAACGTTTCGCAGGATTTGCCCTTGTCCCACTGGCCGCCGCGCTCCAGCTGGAACTCGCGCTCGGACACGTCGTTGCTGATCGCGTAGCCCGCGACGCACGCGGCGGCTTCCTCGTCGGTCTCCAGGTAGCGGGCCCGGGAGCCGATCACGACCGCGAGCTCGACCTCCCAGTCGGTCTTGACGCTCTCGCGCGGGATGAGCACCTCGTCGTCCGGTCCGATCACCGTGCCGGGATCCTTCATGAACAGGATCGGCTCGGCGGGCAGTTCCGCGCCGGTCTCCTCGGCATGATCGCGATAGTTGAGACCGACGCAGACGACCTTGCCCGGCCGTGCCACCGCGGCACCGATCCGACCGGGCCGGGTGAGCTGCGGGAGGTCACCGGCCGCGAGAGCGGCCCGGGCCCGAGCGATGCCGCCACCGGCGAGAAACGTCCCGTCGAGGTCGGGTGTGATCGCGGACAGGTCGTGTACACGGCCGTCCTCGCCGAGCACGGCCGGCCGTTCGGAGCCGGGTGCTCCAACGCGCAGGAATTTCACGGAAGGTCACTCCAGATCTACGCAATGGTCCTGCGTATGAGAACCAATCCTCGGACCAATCGCCGCAGATTGTCTGAGTTTGCGGCTCAAGTTGCGGTCAATTTGCTGAATTGGTTTGGCCACTGAAACGTGATGGTAGGTCCACTGTCAAGACTTGACGTCAACTCCGATCCACGGGATACCTAGGTGCAGCCGCTTCGGACGCTCCGGCGTGGTACCCGGGAAGGGGGAGATCGGTGGCCGCTGAAGCTCCGAAAACGACGGTCACCCAACGGGCTGTGGATCAGGTCCGCGCGCTGATCGCCGACGGCGCTCTACAACCGGGCGAGCGTCTGCCCACCGAACGCGAGCTGGCCGTGCAGTTCGGCCTGTCCCGCAGTTCGATGCGCGAGGCGATCCGGGCACTGACCGCGATGGGCGTCCTGGAGGCCCGACACGGCGCGGGCATATACGTGACGAGCCTGCAGCCGAGTGATCTCCTCGAAACTTTCGGCATCGTCGCCGAGATCAGTCGCGGTGACGGGCTCGCCGAACTCCTCCAGGTCCGCCGAATCCTGGAGCCGGCCGCGACCGCGCTGGCGGCGGCGCGCGCGACGGAGAAGCACCTGAAGCGAATGGCCGAACAGTTGGAGATCATGTCGGCCGGTTCGACCGTCGAGGAGATCGTCGCCGCCGACCTGGCCTTTCACCGAATCATCGCGGAGGCGGCCGGCAACGCGATGCTGGCCGCGATCATCGACGGCCTGTCCACACGCACCTTCCGAGCCCGGATCTGGCGCGGCCACAAGGACGCCGGTGTCCTGGCCGACGTCCGGCAGGAACACGAGCGCATTCATCGCGCGGTCGCCGGGCGCGACCCGCAGGCGGCTGCGGCGGCAGCAGCCGTGCACGTCGACGAGGTCGAACAGTGGCTGGTCGCCCATGCCGGCGAAGCCGACTGGCGATCCGGCAAATCCTAGGTACCACAAGGGAGTTCCAGTCATGCGCGTAACCCTGCACACCCGACTCGCAGCGGGCCGCGAGAGCGAGTACGAACAGGCCCACCGCGAGGTGCCGGACGAGTTGACCGCCGCGATCAAGGCGGCCGGCGCACACGAGTGGAGCATCTGGCGCAGTGGCCGGGACCTGTTCCACCTGATCGAATGTGACGACTACGCCGCTCTGCTCGCGGCACTGGCCGATCTGCCGGTCAATGTCGAATGGCAGGCTCGCATGGGCGAGTTGACCGAGGTGGCACACGATTACTCGGCCGAGGGCGCGCAGGCGGGCCTGCCGCTGATCTGGAGGCTGTGACCGCGCGTGCGTTCGCCGCCGCCACCGAACGTGACGCTGCCACCCTGATCGGGAAGGACGCCCTGCGCCGTGTTTCGCGCCCGCCGGGGCCGACGGCGACGAAGTCGGCTTCCACGATGCCGGCGGCCCATCCCGGTCGAGCAGGCTCTACGCTTCCGGTGTGGATCCCGGCACCGAACCCAAAACCGCTCGTGCGTCCGTCACGGACGAGACGATCGTACAGATCAAGGCCATGATCACCTCCGGTGACTTCCCGCCCGGAGGGCGGCTGCCCACCGAACGGCTTCTCGCCGGCGAGTTGGGCGTTTCCCGCAACTCGCTGCGTGAGGCGATCCGGGCACTGACCCTCGTCGGGGTGCTGGAGTCCCGGCAGGGCGACGGCACCTACGTGACCTCGCTCGCGCCGGGGCTGCTGCTCGATGCCTTCTCGATGTTCGTCGAACTGTCCGCGGACGCCACCGTCGTGGATGTGCTCGCGGTGCGTCGAGTCCTGGAGTCGGAGGCCGCCGCGCGGGCCGCGGTCCGGATCACCGCCGAGCAACTCGAGGCGCTCGAAGCCTGTTTGGTCGAGATGCGGCTCGACCCCCAACGCGGTGAGGCCGAGGTGGACGAGGTCGTCGCCGCCGATGTCCGATTCCACCGGATCATGTGCCAGGCCGCGGGCAATCCCGTGCTCGGCGCGTTGATCGAGTCGCTGAGCAGCCGGACCATACGGGCCCGGGTCTGGCGCGGCCACAAGGAGCAGGGCGTATTCGCGCGTGTGCTCGCGGAGCACGAGGCGATCCTCGCGGCGCTGACCGACCGCGATCCCACCCGCGCCGCCGCGTGCGCCGCGGCCCATGTCGCGGCCGTGGAGGCGTTCCTGCGGATCCGGACACCGGACTTTCGCGGATCGCCCTAGCAACTGCCATGTCGGATGCCGGTGAACGATTGCGGACACCGGATCCCTACGGGCGCGCTGCCGGCCTTCCGGCTGACACCGTCCGTCGTACACGGACCACATCGCGAGGGTGTCCGTCCCGGTCGTCAAGACCGGGACGGACGCCACGGCTCCGTTGTTTTCGCCGAGCGTCGGTCGTGGGTCTCGGCGTCGGTGTGGCGGGGGAGTTGGGCGAGGAGGCCGTCGATGATCACGCGGAGTTTCCACGCGGCTCTGGCGTCCTGGTCGCCGCCGGTGAGCCTCGGTGCCAGGGCTCGCAGGGTGGGGTAGTGCTCGGCGGGCAACGCCCGGAAGGTGGCGTCGAGTCGGGCGGTGAACGTCTCGGACCCGATCGGGTCGGCGCCGGAGGGGTCTGCGGGGGCCCGCCGGGGGCGCGGGTCGTCGGCGTTCTCCAGGGCGGTCGAGTAGATGTACTGGCCGAGCAGGTCGATGGCCCAGGAGCAGGCGTCGTCGTCGAGCCCGCCCGTCCGGAGCAGGTGCGCCGCCTCCTCGGTCAGGCGTAGGCCGTGCGGGCCGGGGAGGGCGTTCCGCAGGCCGACGGAGGCGATGTCGTTGTGGCCGGCCAGGGCGGCCACGATGCGCCCGACGAGCAGTTCGAGGCGGGTACGCCAGTCGCCGGCGCCCTCGTCGGGCACGACCACGTCGGCCACCGCGTGGTCGAGGACGAGCGCCATCAACTCGTGCCGATCGCGGACGTAGACGTAGAGCGAGGCTGGACCGGTTTCGAGCGCTTGGGCGACGCGCCGCAGGCTCACCGCTTCGCAGCCCAGTTCGTCGACCAGCGCCAAGGTCGCGGCCAGGACGGCGTCCAGGCCGAGCATGGATTTCGAGGGGCGTGAACGCGAGCGGGCCTGCGGCATGGCACAACCCTACCTTGACGAATGATGTTCGTTAAGTGCACCCTGCTTGACGAACAGTGTTTGTCAAGCAGGGTCGGGAGCCTCCATGACCATTTCCACTTCGACTTCGGCCGCCCGTGCGGCACCGCCGGCGGCCCATCCGCGTCGGTGGCGGATCCTGGCGGTGGTGCTGCTCGCCCAGGCCCTGGACCTGCTGGACGCGACCGTGATGAACGTGGCCGCTCCGTCGGTGAGTGCCGGGCTCGGCGGCGGGGTGACGATCATGCAGTGGCTCACCGCCGGGTACACGCTCGCCTTCGGGGTCCTGCTGATCGTCGGCGGCCGGCTGGGCGATCGTTGGGGTCGGCGGCGGCTGTTCGTTCTGGGCGCCGCCGGATTCACGGCGGCCTCCGCGGTGTGCGCGATGGCGC
The DNA here is from genome assembly GCF_000372745.1 of Embleya scabrispora DSM 41855. GTDB lineage: Bacteria > Actinomycetota > Actinomycetes > Streptomycetales > Streptomycetaceae > Embleya > Embleya scabrispora. The sequence continues at coordinate 17,708 of NZ_KB889670.1, forward strand.
CTTCGCCGGCGGTGCTGGTCGCGGCCCGGGTGGCGCAGGGTGCGTTCGGCGCGTTGATGATCCCGCAGGGGTTCGGCGTCCTGAGCGCGGTGTTCGACGAACGCGAACGCGGCCGCGCCTTCGCGACGTTCGGACCGGTGATGGCGCTCGCCGGGGTCGGCGGCCCCGTCCTCGCGGGCGGCCTCATCGCCCTCGACCCGGCCGGACTCGACTGGCGGCTGATCTTCCTGATCAACCTTCCGCTCGGCGCACTGACCGTGGTCGGGGCGCTGCGGTGGATGCCGGCCGACCCGGGCGACCCGCTCGTGCGGATCGACGCGCCGGGTGCCGCGTTGGTCGCGATGGGGTCCGCGCTCGTCGTCCATCCGCTGATCCAGGGCCGGGAGGCGGGTTGGCCGTGGTGGACGTTCGCGGAGATCGCCGCCGGGATCGCGGCGTTCGCCGCCTTCGGCCGACGTCAACGCACGAGCCGCTCACCGGTCCTGGTGCCGAGCCTGCTGCGCAAACCCGCGTTCGTCGGCGGTCTCGCGGTCACGGCCGCGTTCTTCACCGGCCTGGGCGGACTGCTCCTCGTGCTCTCCCTCCACCTCCGACTCGATCTCGGCCGGTCCGCATGGGGGACCGCGCTCTCCCTGTCGCCGCTCGCCGTGGGCATCGGGCTCGCCTCACTGGTCGCCCCGTCGGCGGCCGGCCGGCTCGGCCGTTCGCTTCTGCACCTGGGGCTGGGGGTGGAGGCGCTCGGCACACTCGGCCTCGCCGCCGTGGCCGCGTCGGGATCCTGGGCCTGGGCGTTGTCGATACCCACCCTGGTCGTGGGCCTGGGCGTGGGACTGGTGTCCGGCACGCTGGTCCAGTCGATCCTGGCAGCGGCCGAACCCGCCGAGACGGGCAGCGCGTCGGGCACTCTCAACGCCCTCCAGCAACTCTCCACGGCCCTGGGCGTCGCTGTGCTCGGCACCGTGTACTTCGCCGTCCACGATCCCGGCACCCCCGACCCGGGAGCGGACGGCCTGGTCATCGGCGCACTCGTGGTCACCGCGACCTGCCTGGTCGGCGCGGCCCTCGTGCTGCTGCTGCCTCGACCCGCGCCTCGTCGGCGAAACACCGACCGGGTCGCGCCGCGGCCCGTTCCGGACGAGCCGGTATCTCGGTCACACCCGTGACACCCGACGAGTGACCCGCGTCAACCCATCAGCCCATCAGCCCATCGAACACGTGAGGACCCGCGTCATGAGCAACGTGATCGTCTTCGGAGCCAACGGCCGCACCGGACACCTCGTCGTCCGGGAAGCCCTGCGCCGGGGACACGACGTCACCGCCGCGGTGCGCGAGCCCGCCCGGTGGCGGCCCCCGACCCCGGAGGACTCGCCCGGCACGGGGGAGTCGAACGTCGTGCGGGCAGACGTGCGCGACGCCGACAGCGTGCGCTCCGCCGTCGCAGGCCACGACATCGTGGTCTCCGCGATCGGTCCCCCGGGGCGGCACGCACACCGGCTCTACTCCGACGCGGCGCGGACCCTGGTGTCCGCGATGGAAGACGCCGGCGTACCCCGGCTGATCGCGGTCACCTCGGGCGGAGTCCACCACCGCGACCCCGGCTTCCCCTGGTGGTACCGCAATCTTGTCTCTCCGCTGGTGCGGGAGTTGTACGACGACATGCGGTTGATGGAAACGATCGTCCGCCGAAGCGGCGTCGACTGGACCTTCGTCCGTCCCGCCCGGTTGCGGGACGAACCCCCGACCGGCAGCTACCGCGTCGTCGACGCGAGCAACCCCAGGGGCGGCCGTCAGGTCACCCGCACCGACCTCGCTCGCTTCATCGCCCGCGAACTCGACGAACACCGCTGGTCGCACGCGGCCCCGACCCTCGCCGAATGACCCGCGAGGTTCTCGGCTCGGCGTTTTCGAACGAGCAAGCCGAGACCGGGCGCACAGCAGCCGCAGCCGGTTGTACGGGGCGGTGCGGCTGCCGGGCCGCAGGTGTGGCCCGCCGCCCGTGGGCGCCCACGATCGGGTGAAGTTGCGGCCGAACGGCTCCGACGCCGGGCAAAACCATTACGTTGGTTTTTCCGGCTCCTCCGGGTGTACCCCTGGTGGGAGCGCCGTGAGGGGTCGGTCCGGTGGGAAGCCGGTCGTTTGCCGGTTCAACGGAACACCGTTGCGTCATGGCGCAACGCCGCCGACAGGGTCGGGCCTTGCGCCGGCCCTCGGGTGAAAAGGGGAGTCCTTCGTGATCTCGAAGAGCAAGAGGGTCGCGCGTTCCATCGCCGTGGCGGTCGCCGCGGCGGCCACGCTCAGCCTCGGCGTGCCGGGCGGCAACGCCTATGCCATCGACCACGTCCAGTGTGTCGGCGGCGAGAATTTCCTGAAGATCTGGTCGCACCTCGACGGCCGCGAGAGCGTCGACTGCTATGCGAACGGCGGGAAGACCGACTTCGGCGGCTGGTGGGTCGACCGGATCTCCACCGGCAACAACGACCTCATCTACTACGACGTCAACGGTGACTCGGTGAAGATCGAGCGCTGGCACGACATCACCTTCCCGAACCATCCGCCGAGGGTTGCCGCCATTCAGATCCTGTGACGAGCGGGAACTTCGGCAAGCACACCCGGGCGCCCCGACTCCCTCGCCTGCGCCGGCATCCGCCCGCGCGGGGTGTGTTCGGCCGAACGGGTGGGAGAGGTCCTCCAACGAGTGAGCTTCGACCGGGCGGTTGGGCGTGCTGGTTCCGTTCACGGTTCCCTGGTGCGGTGACCGGCGGTACACGGGGTGCGTGCCGGCATCCAGACGATGGGGGTCATTCGATGAGCAGGATCGCGACCGTGTTGTGTGCCCTGGCGCTGGCCGGGGTGGTTGCGGCGCCGACGGCGAACGCGGCACCGACGGAAGCCAAGACGGAAGTGCACAGCAAGTGCGGCACCTACGTGTGCGTCCACACCGCCCACATCGGCAGGTTCGTCCGGGACATCACCGTCGAGAGCAGGGACGGGCTCAAGGGGGAGATGCACACCTGGTGGGGCAACTACGACCCCGCACACCAGACCAAGGTCAGGGGTTACTGGGAGCCGAACCGGGAGCAGACCGGCTCCAACGCCAAGTTGGTGTGCGGTGAGATGCTGCGCGGCGGCAAGCGCGTCGAATACCACTGCGTCAACCTCGACCAGTGAGGGACGCCGCGTGGCACGAGCTGCGGTAGGTTGATCGGCGCGGACGCCGCATCGGCGTCGTGGCGCATCGCGGCGCCGGCCCTGCGCCGGCCGCAGGGCCGGCAGCCGTACTGCCCCACGCGGAATGTCCACCGCCGCCTTCACCTCGTTCGTCATCAACCGCTACGGCGACATGTACACCCGCCTGTACGACTTCGACATCGCCGGCTCCGACCGGGTCTTCTAGAGCGGTTGATTTCCGATGGACGTCGTACCCGAGGGGATCGACGACCTCATCCTGTCCTTCCTGAGTGGCGACGACCGGGCCGGCAGCGGCCTGGTGGCAGCGGGACCGGTGAGTCTGCGCCGCCTGATCGGCGCACTGGCGGGCCGGATCGATATGGGCCGGGCCGCCTCGGGCGCGCGAGGGGAACGCTGTGGTCGGGAGGAGTTCGAGCGCCTCGACCAGTTGGCGGGACTCCTGGCCCGTACGTTTCCCGAGGCCCTGTTCGACGCGGTGGCGTACGATCCCACTCTCGAACCGGTGGTCATGCGGATGCTGGAGAGCGTCGCGGATCCCCGCGCGGTGCCGATTCTCGAACGCGGGCTGCACCCCGGTAGCGGAGTCCGCTGGTCGGCCCTGTGCGGCCTGGCCGTGCACGGCACCGCCGATCACACACCGGCCGTTGTCGACTGCCTGGACGACGCGAGCGAATCGACGCGCTCCGAGGCGTTCGAGGTACTCGGGCGGGTGGGGGACGTCCGCGCAATCGGACCCTTGCTGCGCAGGTTGAGCGCCGACGATGGTCACACCGCAAGACGCGCCTCGCAGGCTCTGGATCGGATCGAGCGACGCATCGGCGGACCACTGACACCGCCGGTCTGGCTCGAACTGGGGCCACAGGAACTGACCACAGGGAGTGCGGCAATATTCGGCGGGCCGTGGCGCGTGATGGAGGGTCTGGTGGAGTGTGGGCAGACGGTTCGGGACGGTGAACTGTTGGTGTTCCTGGAGAACGACTACGTCTCGACCGAGCTGACGGCGCCCTGGCCCGGCACGGTCACGGACGTGCGGATCTCGGTGGGCAACGAGGTGTCCGACGACATCGTGGCCGTCGTTCTCCAGGCCCGGCGCCGCATCGGGTAGCGACCGCCGGCGCCCCTGACCGAACTGCGCGTCCGAAAGCCCCTGCGCCCTGAGCATCGAACGGAGTTCGGCTACGCCTGTCGGCGGGGACGGGGGTCGTCGGGACCTCTGTCGGGCTGTTCCGCCCGGGCCCACTGTGGGTCTCGGTCGACTATGGTGCCGACCCCGGGAATGTCAAAAGCGTCTCGCATTTTGGATAGTCACCGACAGTCCCCGCCTGCACACTGGGCCCCTGTGCAACTGCGCCAGGGGGGTCGAACTTGCCTTACGTCATTGCCGGTTTGGTGCTCGTCGGCACCGTCGTCCTGCTCAACCTCGCCCTGCTCGTCGTCATCCTGCGCCGCTGGCAGGAGCTCGAAGTCGTGCGCCGGCGCGACGACTTCGCCACCCAGGGGCCGCAACCCGGAGACGTACTACCGGACTTCACCGCCACCGGGATCAGCGGCCGGACGCTGACCCGGGAGGACTTCCGCTCCGGGGAGTTGCTGCTGGGCGTCTTCTCCCACGACTGCCCGTCCTGCGTCGACAAGGTACCCGACTTCGCCGAACAGGCCGACCGGGTACGGGAAGCGGGCGGCCGGGTCGTGGCGCTGGTGATGGGCGCCGAGGCCGGCGAGAGCGGCCTGACCGCCGAGCTCGTCGGGCCGGCGGACGAGGTCGTGCCGGAGCCCGAGGCATCACCGCTGTTCCGGGCCCTGCGCGTTCCTGCCTTCCCCACGATCCTCAGCTACCAAGGGGGCGTACTCACCGCCCCCTCCGCCGACGGCCGTCAACCGGTGCCCGCGGCGTCCTGAACCCCGGTGCGACCGCGAGGTCACACCGTGGATTACGCACAGTTCGTCCACACACAAGAGGAGAACCATGCGCACACTCAAGGCCGGTGCCGGCCGCCTGATCGAGCGGATCCTGCCCAAGGCCGACGCCGAGGCCGGCTGCCCGCCGGACTGCTGGACCGAGTGGACCACCAGCGGCCAGCGGTGCCGCCGCTGCTGTTACACGGCCCGATGCGGGGTCAGTTGCGGCAGCTTCGACTACTGCTGACAGCTACGGGGCGGGCCGCGTGCGGCCCGCCCCGTACCCGCAGGCCCCGCGCCGCGCCCACTCTCCCGGAGTCACACTTGTCAGACCTGCTGCTCGTCTGCCGCCTGACCCTGATCTGCGTGCTGGCCGTAGCCGGCTTCGCCAAGCTGCGCGACCGCGACCGGTTCGCCATGGCGCTGGGCGACTTCACCTTCCTGCCGGCCGCGGCCCGGCCCGCTCTCGCCGTCCTGGTGCCCGCGGCCGAGCTCGTTGCCGCCGTGCTCCTGGCACTGCCCGCGACGCTGACGGCGGGCCTGGCCCTCGCCGCGGTCCTGTGCGCGGCGTTCGGCGCGGTGGCCGTCACCACCATGCGCCGCGGCAGCCCCGCCGCCTGCCCGTGCTTCGGCAGCAGGACGACCGTGCCCATGGGCCCTTGGCATGTCGCCCGCAACGCCGCACTCACCGTGTTGGCCGTCCTCGGTGGCGCCGTCGCAATCGCCCACGGCACCACCACGCCCCTCGACGCGCCCGCGCTCGTGTCGGCCGTCGGCACCGCCGCCTATCTCACCACGCTCGCCGTCTTCACCGACGACATCGCCTTCTTCTTCTCCGCCCGTACCGGCCGACGCTGAAAGGACGACCACAAGTGAGCTACGTCGTTGCCGGCCTCGCCCTTCTCGCCGCGGCCACCCTCGTCAACGCCCTCCTCTCCCTCGCGGTCGTCAGAGGCTGGCGCGCGACGATGGCCGCCTCGACCCCGGCCGCCCACGCCCCGGCCCCGGCCCCGGGCCCCCCGGCCCTCGCCGTGCAAGAGGGCGAGCACAGCCCCGCGTTCACCTTGCACACCCCCCGAGGCGACGTCACCGAATCCGCCCTGACCGGGCACCCCGCCCTCATCTGCTTCCTCCGCCCCAACTGCGGGCCGACCAGGAACAGCCTCCCCGTGATCGAGCGGTGGGTCGAGGCCAACACTCCGTCAGGCGCGTGCCTCGTCGCCGTCATCAGCGGCGAGTCCCCCGAAGCCGACCCGCTGATCGAAGCGGTCGGCCCGCTCACCAAATTCGTCGCCACCGAACCCCCGAACGGTCCCGTCGCCCGCGCCTTCGGGGTACGCCACCACCCGAGCTTCGTCCTCCTCGACGCCGACGGGACCGTCACCGAGACAGGCATCGGCCAAGGCTCCCTGCCCGCCCTCGACCTGCTCTCCGCATGACCGGGGAGTCCAGGTCCCACACGTTCGCCGCCCGCACGGCCGAATTCCTGCGCGGCCTCACCGCCGTGCTCACCCTGACGATGCGGGCCTGCCCCGGGGCGCTCGCCGTGCGCGTCGCCACCGTCGTCATCGCGGGCGCTGCCCCCGTGGCCGCCTCCTGGCTGCTCAAGTACGTGGTCGACAGTCTCGCCGCGGACGACTTCCGCACCTCGGACCTCAACCGGGCCGCGGCCGGCATCGGCCTGCTCACCGTCCTCCTGGCCGCCGGCTCGGCCATTTCCTCCTACGCCGACGGCCGCATCCGCCGGGCCACCTCCACCCAGGCCCAGAGCGACCTGCTCACGGCCGTCAACCGGCTCAGCGGTCTGTCCAAGCTCGAAACGCCCGCCTTCCACAACCGCGTGCAGCTCGCCATCCAAAGCGCGCAGGGAGCCGACCGGCTCATCGGTGCGGTACTCCAAGGCGCCCAGGGAGTTCTCACCCTGGCGGGCTTCCTGGTGAGTCTCCTGCTCATCAGCCCCGCGCTGGCCGCCATCCTCGTCGCGGCAGCCATCCCGGCCCTGTTCGCCCACCTGGCCAACAGCCGCCACCGCGCGGACATGTTCTGGCGCACCAGCAACCTTGCCCGCCGTCAGATCTTCTACCGAGGACTGCTCACCGACACGCAAGCGGCGAAAGAGATCCGCCTCTACGAGCTCGGCGACTACTTCGCGCGGCGCATGCGCACCGATCTCGACAGCATCAACCGCCAGGAGGAACACCTCGACCGCCGCCTCGCCACATACGAGACGGCCCTGGCCGTGCTCGGCGCCGGCATCTCCACCGGCGCACTCGTCTGGGGTGTGCACCAGGCCGCCGCCCACGCCCTCACCGCCGGTGACGTGTCCCTTCTCGTCGCCGCCCTCGCCGGTATGCAGACGGCACTGATCAGCCTGGTGGGGTGCATTGCCCAAAGCCACCAGACAGCCCTGCTGTTCAGCCACTATCTGCATGTCACCGGGGTCCGCGACGACCTCCCCGCACCGGCGAACCCGATCGCCGCACCGCCGCTGAGCCGCGGCCTCGAACTGCGCGACGTCTGGTTCCGCTACACCGACGACGGACCGTGGATCCTGCGCGGCGTCAGCCTGACCATCCCGCACGGCACCAGCCTGGCCGTCGTCGGTCTCAACGGGGCAGGCAAGAGCACCCTGGTCAAACTGCTGTGCCGGCTCTACGACCCGCAACGAGGCAGCATCCACTGGGACGGCATCGACCTCAAGGACATCCCCGCGGACCAGCTGCGCCGACGCGTCAGCGTCGTCTTCCAGGACCCGATGGAGTACGACCTCACCGCCAAAGAGAACATCGGCCTCGGCGACCTCGGCTCCCTCGACGACCGCGAGCGCATCCACGCCGCCGCCGAGGACGCGGACATCCACACCGTCCTCACCCGCCTCCCGCAGGGCTACGACACCATGCTCAGCCGGGTGTTCTTCCCCGACGACACCGAAGCCTCCGACTCCGGCGTCCAGCTGTCCGGCGGCCAGTGGCAGCGCCTGGCCCTCGCCCGGGCCCTGATGCGCTCCGAACGCGATCTGATGATCCTCGACGAACCCGGTACCGGCCTCGACGCGGTCGCCGAACGCCACATCCACGACCGGCTCACCGCACTGCGCGAAGGCGCGACCAGCATCCTGGTCTCCCACCGTCTCAACACCGTCCGCGCCGCGGACGCCATCGTCGTCATCGCCGACGGAACCGTGCACGAGGCAGGCACCCACGAACAGCTCATGGCCGCCGACGGCGCCTATGCCGAACTCTTCACCACGCAAGCCGAAGGCTACGAGGAGATCGTCCGGTGACGGCCGCAACCCCGAGGCTCCTCGCCCTCACCGGACTCCTCGTCCTCGGCACGGCCCTGTTGTCGGCGCGCGAGCGGTTGGTGGCCGTGACCGTCCGCGGATACAGCATGTCGCCGACTCTGATGCCGGGGGACCGGGTTCTCATGCTTCGCGGCAGACGCCGGGCCGCCACCGGTCGGCTGGCCGTCGTCGTCGCACCCCACCCCGAGTACGGCTGGAACCCGCCCGCGGGCGCCACGCCCGACTCGTGGTACGTCAAACGTATCGCCGCCGTCGCCGGAGAGCCCGTACCGGACTGGGCCGGCCGATGCCCCGGGACACACGTGCCGCCGGACATGCTCGTCCTCCTGGGCGAGAGGCCGGGCTCGATGGACTCCAAACAATGGGGCTACTGCCCCGAGGACAAGCTCGTAGGAACCATCCTGCTCCGCCTGCGGGCCGCGGTCGCCGCCGGCGGGGCGAGCGCGAACCCGGATACCCGATCGTTCTCCGACACCGCGGGTCCGGACGTGCGAGCGTCGTGGCGTTCCGATGGCGTCTGACCTGGAACGCGGCCGTGCCGCCGCCCCCGGCGGGGCGGCGGCACGGCCGGTGTAGGCCCTGAACGGTTTCGGGCGTGCCGGTTCGTCAGGCGGTGGCGTACGTCCAGGAGCCGCAGCCGTGGGGCTCGGTCCACTGGTCTTCGGCGACGCACACCTTGAACCGCAGTTGGCGGCCCTCGGCGAAGTCCCAGTCGTTGAGGACCCGGGTGTTGCCGGTGACCGACGCCCTGGTGAAGCGGCCGGCGAAGTCGACATAGCCGTTGCCGTAGTTGGCCTCGATAACGATGGCGGACCCCGAGCCGCCCCACTCGTCGGTCAGCTCGAAGCGGTCGCCGTTGCTGAAGAACCGGGCGTAGCCGTCCAGTCCGCGGTTGTCGTCGCCCAGGGTCTGGGCGTAGTAGTTCATGTTCCCGCCGGCCTGCGCCGAGCCGGCGAAGGTGAGCCCTGCCGTGAGCGCCATGACGGTGCTGCCGACGGCCAAGGCGATTCTGCGGGTGGTCGAACGCACGAATGTACTCCCCGTTGGATGAAGCGAACGCTGCTCCGGAAGTATCGAACACCCTTTCGTTTCCGGGATATCCGCAGAACGCGCCGAGAATGGCCTGATCCCGCTTTGCTGTAGGCGAATTCAGGGATTCTCATCAACCCTCGGTCGCAGGTCCTCACCGACCACGGTCGTCCATCCGGTCGGAGCCCCGGCCGCGACGGATTCCGTTCCGTTCCGTCACGGAGCAGGGTCCACCGGACACCGACCCGACGTCGAGCGAGGGCAGGTTCGCATGCGGTGGCCGCGGGCGGCCGCGTTCGGTCCGGCGCCGCCCGAATGGGGGGCAGCCGCGCTCAGGGGCCGGTGTGGCCCACGGCCTCCGCGTAGAGGGACCGATCGACGAGCTTGTCCTCCGGCAGCGCGGGCGCCTCGACCACTTTGCCTTCTATGTACATCTTCTGGACCCGATCGGTCGTGCCGCCGCGGATCTCCCAGTCGACCACCTGCGCGGGCACCGACCTCAGCAGTTCGGGCTTGCTGCCCAGCGTCGTCGCCAACTCCTGGACGAAGGCCGGGTTCTGCTTGTAGTCGCCCGCGAAGTACGTGTTCACCGTGCGGATCAGCGCGCGCAGGAACGCGACGCCGGCGTCGCGGTTCTTCGCCAGGAGGTTTTGCCCGTAGAGCATTCCGCCGAGCGGCTCGCCGACCGGCTGACCGCCCAGGAAGGTGTACTCGGGCTTGCCCTCGAAGTCCTTCCAGATCGGGTCGAGCAGCCAGGCGGCGTCGATGCCACCGTTCTTGAACGCCTCGGGCACGCCCGCGCCGTCCAGTTGTTGGAAGGAGACCTCGGTGGGCTTGGTCTTGTGCTGGGCGAGCACGCTCTCGATCGGGTACATGATCACCGACGTCTTGCCCACCAGCGTGCCGAAGCGCGCGTTCTTGAGGTCCACCGCGTCCCCGGTCCTGCCGTTCTTGACCCGGGCCCAGACCCCGGTCTTGGACTCGGGAGCCACCGAGTAGTTGCCCGCGACCCACTTGATGTCGAAGCCCTGCTTGACCGCGTTGACCATGCCGGCCTCGGGTGCCGAATACAGCACGTCCACCTGGCCCTTGGCGAGCAGCGTGATCGCATCGGTGGCCGGCATCTGCTTCAGCTCGACGTCCAGGCCCTCCTTCGCGAACTCGCCCTTGGCGATCGCGGTGCGCAGCGGTCCGAGATATTCGGCCGACAACGATCCCGCCGTCACGGTGATCTTCACCCGCTGCGCGAGCGGCTTGGCGGCGGGCGAACCCGCCGCGCAGCGCGCGGGCTTGCGGGTCGGGGCCAGGTCGGCCGGATCGGTCCAGGCGTTCTCACATCCCGCGACCGCCTCGATCGTACGCTTGGGCTGCGGGGACTTGTCCCGGTCCGAACCGGAGTCGGCGGAGCCGCCGCACGCGGCGAGCAGCGTGGTACACGCCAACAATGCGGTGGTCGTCAGGAATCCGCGTCTCGCCATGATGTGCCTTTCGGGTCGGTGCGCCGAAGTGTCGTCGGACCGGCCGCGCACGAAGCGGCCCGGCCAAGGGGGTGACGTTGCGTCAGGACTGCCCGGGACCGCGGTCGCGCGGTGCCCACGGGGTGCACAGTCGACCCACGTGGCGGATCAGCTCGGAGAAGAGCACACCGACGATCGCGACCACGATGATCCCGACGAACATCGCGCGGTTGTCGAAGAGTTGGCGCGAGTTGAAGATCACGTAGCCCAGGCCCTTGTTGTCGGGCGAGGCGATTCCCTCGGAGGCGATGATGACCAGGACCGCGACGCCCGCCGAGATCCGCAGGCCCACCATGACCTGCGGCAACGACGCGGGCAGCAACACGTGCCGGAACATCTGCCAGGGACCGGCGCCGAAGACCGCCCCGGCCTCGCGGTAGCCGTCGGGCACGGCGATGACCGCGGCCATCGTGGCGATCCAGACGAAGAAGAACACCGTCACCGCGACGAGCGCGATGTGCGGCGCCTCGCCGAGGCCGAACATGGTCATGAAGATCGGCAGGAGCGCGAGCTTGGGAACCACGTACAGGGCATCCAGCGTGGGTTCGAGCGCGGCCCGGATCAGCGCGTTGGTACCCATCAGGAGGCCGACGGCGAATCCGCCCAGGGCACCGATCGCATAGCCCGGCAGGACCCGGGCCAGTGTGGCCCACACGTCCGGCCACAGCTTGCCGTCGGCGGCATCTGTCCAGCCGTCCGCGACGATGGTCGAGGGCGCGGGGTAGAGCCGGTCGTCGATCCATCCCTGGTTCGCCGCGAGTTGCCACCAGAGCAGGAGCACCACGGGAACGGCGACGGCCAGGCCGATCTCCAGGAGTCGCCGTCGCGTCCGCGCTCGGCCGGGGTCGCGCTCGGCGGCGCCCGGCTCGCGGACCAGCACTCGGATCGGCGCGTTGTCCTTCACGGTGACCGTCACGACGCGACCTCCTCCTTGTCCTTCTCCTGCTTGCCGCCCTGCTTCGGGTTCCGGTGTTGCTCCCGGTCCCGCTCCCGGTCCGTGTCCGGCTTTCGGGTGGACGCTTGCTCCACCTCCCCGCGCAACAGTTCCCACAGTTCGGCCTGCATCGCGGCGAACTCCGGTGACCTGCGCACCTCCCCGGTGCGCGGGCGGGCGAACGGCGGTACCCGCTCGGCGATCAGTCGACCCGGGCGCGCGGACATCACCAGGACGCGATCGCCCAGGACCAACGCTTCCTCCAGGCTGTGCGTCACGAACAGGACGGTGCGCCGGTCCGCCTGGCAGATTTCCAGGAGTTCGTCCTGGAGGATCGTCCGCAACTGAGCGTCCAGGGCCGCGAACGGCTCGTCCATGAGCAGGATTTCCGGCTCGACCGCGAGCGCGCGGGCGATCGATACGCGCTGCTGCATCCCGCCGGACAGGGTCGCGGGGTAGCGGTCGGCGAAGTCGGCGAGGCCGAGTCGACCCAGCCAGTCGCGCGCTCGCGCGTCCGCCTCCTTGCGTGGCACCCGGCGCAGGTCCAGGCCGAACCGGACGTTGGCCAGTACCGTCTTCCACGGGCTGATGCCGTAGTTCTGGAACACCATCGCGGCGGGGTGCGCGGTCGCCGCCGTCACCTCGACCCGGCCGGCGGTCGGCTTGACCAGGCCGGCCACGATCCGCAGGAATGTGGACTTGCCACACCCGGACGGGCCGACGATGCAGCAGAACTCTCCGGCGCCGACGTCCAGATCCAGTGGGCCGAGCGCGTGCACCCGGCTCGCGCCGCGACCGAACCGGCGCTCGATTCCCACGGCTCGGATCCCGCCGGCTTGCGCGGCCGGTTCGGGCAGCTCCTGGTCCACGTGTCTCACCCCTGAACTCCGTGCGATCCGTCGATCCGTGCGTCCAGTGCCCGTATGCGTGCGTGTTCGAGCACACCCGGTGTCCCCACCGGAGTCGATCATTCCGTTCGACCGGCGTGACGATATGACGATGCGTCAGATTTCACAATCGATCGCATCGACAAGACGACATAGATCATGAACGCGCCCACCACGTACGGCCGCACGTTCCGGTGAAGCCGGAGCGCGCACGGCCGTGCTCCGCCATGAACGTGGCGCCCCCGAGCGTCGGTTGCCCCGGAACCCGCCGACGGCGGCCCGCCCGGCACCGCCCCCGGCTTCCGCCGCGCGGGTCGCCTCAGTCCGTCGTCGGTGTCTGCGGTTGGTCGCCGAGGGAGATCAGCAGGGTGCGGAGGAGCCGCACGAATTGTTTGCGCTCGGCGGGGGCCAGGCCGGCGAGGAGGCGTTCCTCGTTCGCCAAGTGGTGTCCCACGAGGTCGTCGGTGGCGCGGATGCCCGCGTCGGTGAGGGAGATGAGGACGCGGCGCCGGTGGGCGGGGTCGACTTCGCGGTCGACGAAGCCCTTGTCGACGAGCCGGTCGATGCGGTTGGTGAGCGCCGCCGAGCTGACCATCGCGGCCGCGCTGAGCTCTCCCGCGCTGAGGGTGTACGGCGGGCCCGAGCGGTAGAGCGTCGCGAGGACGTCGAACTCCCACGGCTCGACGCCGTACTGCGCGAAGTGCTCTTTGAGGGCCCGCTCCAGCAGGCGGGACGCACGCGACACGCGGCCGATCACGGCCATCGGCGAGCAGTCGAGGTCGGGCCGGACCTGCCGCCACTGCCGGATGATCGCGTCCACGCCGTCGCCCGGTGGGGTTGCCGCCATGTGTCCTCCCTCGTGGGGCCCTGCCTCGCTCGACCGGCCGTCGAACCGACATTGCCACGAGATTAACACTTCGACATCGAAGTTTTTGACATCACGGCAGCTCAGTGTCTAATATTTCGACATCGAAGTTTTCGACCAGCGCTCAAGCGCAGCGCTCGCGCTTCCGCGAAAGGGTGATCCCCGTGAAGGTCCTTCTCATCGGCGCCTCCGGCTACATCGGCTCCGCCGTCTCCGCGCACCTGGCCGACGCCGGTCACCGTGTGGTCGCGCTGGTACGTGCCGCCGACCGCCAGGACGCCGGACACGAACAGCGCGTCGGAGACCTGGCCGACCCCGCCTCACTCACCCGCGCGGTCACCCCCGACATCGACGCCGTCGTCAACCTCGCGCCCCCGACCGGCGACGCCACGGTGGACGCCGCGGCGGTCACCGCGCTCACCGATCCGCTGCGGGGCACCGGGCGCGCGTTCGTGTACGCGAGCGGCGTATGGGTCCTCGGCGCCACCGGCCCGGCCGCCGCCGACGAGAACGCCCCGGTCAACCCGGTGCCGATCGTCGGATACCGCCCGGCAATCGAGCGCCAGGTGCTCGACACCGCCGAGGTCGGCGTGCGGGCAACGGTGATCCGCCCGGGCATCGTGCACGGAAACGGCGGCGGCATACCCGCACTGCTCGTCGACCTCGCTCGCAAGCACGGGACTCCGACGTACATCGGCAAGGAGGCCGTGCACTGGCCGATGGTGCACGTGGACGACCTGGCCGACCTGTTCGTCGCCACCGTCGAGAAGGCGCCCGCCGGCAGCCTGTGGCACGGTGTCGCCGAATCCGCGGTCCCGGTACGCGACCTCGCGGCGGCGGCGGGAGCGGCGGCCGGGGTCGACGGCGAGCCGCGGTCGTGGCCCCTGGAGGACGCCCGCGCCGAGCTCGGTGCCCCGTTCGCCGACGCGCTCGCCCTCGACCAGACCGTGAGCGGGGACGCGGCGCGCGAAAGCCTCGGCTGGCTGCCGCGGCGCGCGGGAGCGGTCGCCGACGTGCGCGAACTCTCGTACCCGCAGGTGGACACGGACGGCATCGAGGTGTTCGGTGCGGCGGACGGGCAGCAGGCCGACGTCGAGGCCATCGTCCGCTTCGTGGCCGGCGTCCAGCACGCGCAGCAGAACGAGCTCGTCGACGCGTTCATGAGCAACTTCCGCACGCAGCACCCGGTGTGGACGACCGGGCACGGCAAGCGGCTGTCCGGCTGGGACGAGATCGACGCCTTCACGCGCCGGGTGCTGCCCGGCGCGACGAAGCAGTCGACGGCCACCTACGAGGTCGTGCGGATCCTGTTCGTCCGCCCGGACATCGCTGCGGTCAACGTCCGCCAGCGGCCGGTCACCCTCGACGGGCAGCCCCTCGAGGACCAGCCGGAAGGCCGCCCGATGTACGTCCTCGCCAAGGACAACGGCCGCTGGCGGATCGCGGCCGCGCAGAACACCCAGGTCTTCTCCGGCTGACCCGCCGGTGCCCGCCCGTCGTGGCCCGACTCCGATGGCGTCCCCCCATCGGAGTCGGGTCGCCGAACCCACCACGGCCGAACTCGCCACCCTCACCGGGACCAGCGTCGAAGAGGTCGTCGAAGGGCTGACCGCGTCCGCCGGCTACACCGCCGCATCGTTGGACACCCCCGCCGGCGGCGACGACGGCCCCGGCCGTTCCTACAGCGCCCGGGCGTCGTTCGTGGACCCGGGCTTCGACATGGTCGAGAACCTGCACGTCCTCAAACCCGCCATCGCCGCTCTCCCCGAACGCGAACGCGACATCGTGTCCATGCGCTTCGGCCAGGAGATGACCCAGGCCCGGATCGGCGAACGCCTGGGCCTGTCCCAGATGCACGTCTCCCGGCTGATCAGCCGCATCCTCGGCAGACTCCGCGCCGAGCTGGTCGCCCCCTGACCCACTCGTCCCGCCTCGGACACCGCCACTCAGGTGGGATGGTGTCGATCGTCAGCTTCCGGGGGCATCGACGCTCATCCGCCGAGTGCTTGTTCGGTCCAGATGCATTTGCCGGTGAGCGTGTAGCGAGTGCCCCATCGCTGGGCCATGGCGGCGATGAGTTGGAGGCCGCGACCACCTTCGTCCGTCACGCGGGCATGTCGGATATGAGGCGTGGTCAGACTGCCGTCGGTGACCTCGCAGATGAGGGTGCGGCTGCGCAGCAGGCGCAGCTGGATCGGACCCGTCGCGTGGCGGATGACATTGCCGACGAGTTCGCTGACGATGAGTTCGGTGGCCATTTCCAGTTCCGCGTCCAGACACCAGATCCGGAACTGCTCGTGGACATGCCGCCGGGCCTGGCCCGCGGCCGTGGGGTCTTCGGGGAGAGCCCAGGCGGCGATGTCATTCGACGGGAGGGAGCGGGCGCGGGCGATGAGGAGGGCGGTGTCATCAGTGGTGCGGCGGTGTGCCGGCAGCAGGGCTGTGGTGACGGCGTCGCACAGCGGGTCGGGTTCCCCGGCCGGCCCATCGCGGTCGGCAAGAGCGGCGCTGATGGTCTCGGTGAGGTGACGCAGGCCCTCGTCGATGTTGTGGCCCGGGGTCTCCACGAGACCGTCGGTGTAGAGAACGAGGAAACTGCCGTCGGGCAGGGGGACATCGTGGACGCCGAAGGGCGGGGCGGCGATCCCGAGTGGCGGGTCGGGATCGAATGTCAGCAGGGACACGACGCCGTCGGGGCGGGCGACCACGGGCGGGAGATGGCCGGCGTTGGCATAGGTGAGGATCTGGGTGGTCGGGTCGTAGACGCCGTACAGGCAGGTGACGAAGGATTCATCCCCGAGTTCGCCGACGATGTCGTTGAGCCGGGCGAGGACGTCGTCCGGAGGCAGTTCGAGGTCGGAGAGGGTGCGCACGGCGGTGCGCAGGCGGCCCATGGTGGCGGCCTCGGGCATGCCGTGGCCCATGACGTCGCCGATGACCATGGCCACACGGTCGCCGGACAGCGGAATGATGTCGTACCAGTCGCCACCGACGTCTGCACCATGTCCGGCAGGCAGGTAGCGGGCGGCGGCGGTGACCGCGGGAAGCGCGGGCAGG
This sequence comes from Embleya scabrispora DSM 41855, assembly GCF_000372745.1. Classification (GTDB taxonomy): domain Bacteria; phylum Actinomycetota; class Actinomycetes; order Streptomycetales; family Streptomycetaceae; genus Embleya; species Embleya scabrispora. The sequence goes on from NZ_KB889670.1 coordinate 34,389, forward strand.
ACACGGGGCAGGAGGGCACGCTGGAGGTCACGCGCACGAGTCGTGGCCACGTCGTACTGGCGGGCCCGCTCCAGCGCGTGGGCAAGCAGGCCGCTGAACACGGTCAGCAGGGTGCGTTCGTCCTCGGTGAGGTGCCGCGGCTGGTCGAAGGAAACGACGACGACACCGATCTCGCGGCCCGAGACGATCAACGGAAGGAAGGCCCACGCCTTCTTCCCTTCGGCAATCGGGAAGTCCGCCGGCCCGGGATAGCGAGCGGTGAGGTCGTCGGGTGATTCGATGAACATCAGTGCGTGGGTGCGCAGAACCTCTTCCACAGGTGTGGCGGCGACGACCGGCATGCCGTGGAGGCGATCGAGGAGCGCCGGCGCGTAGCCGACGGAGCCGACGAGGTCCAGTCGGTCGTTTTCCAGGGCGAGAATGACCAGTCCGGTGGCGTGCAGAGGAGGAAGGACGCTCTCGACTACGGCGGCGGTCACGTCCCGGGTGGTAGCCGCCTCGGCGAGCGCTCGGGTCAGCCGGGCCACGAAGGCGGCGCGCTCGGCGGCGGCGCGCTCGGCAGCGGCGCCTTCCGCCTCGCGCAGGCGTCTTTCGGTGACATCCGTGATGTAGATGGTGAGTCCATCGGCGACGGGGACCAGTCGTAGGTGGCACCAGCGATCGGTACCCGGCCACGGCACCTCGAACCCGTCGGGCACCCCCGCGGTGACGGCTCGGCGGGAGCGCTCCTCCAGCCAGGGCACCTTCCGGACGATGGAGACCTCCCACAGCGACCGTCCCACCAGGTCGCGCGGTCGGCCGAACAGACGCTCGGCGGCCACGTTGACGAATCCGATCCGCCCGTCGCGGTCCACGGACAGAAAGCCGTCACTCATGTGTGCCAGGGCACGCCCCACCGACTCCAGCGCGGCATGGGTCTCCGTGGTGTACGACATGGTGCCGACCAGACGGGTCGGCTTGCTGCCTTGGCGCGAGACCGCCCGGCCGCGGAAGCGCACCCACGCATACGTCCCGTCCGAACGGCGGACCCGGTACTCGCTGTCCGCTCGGCCACGGGTCCTGAGTGCTTGTTCGACCTCTCCCACCACCCAGGGAAGGTCGTCGGGATGGACGTAGTCGTCAAAGGTCGCGAGCCGCCCGTCGAATGTGCCTCGCTCGATGCCGATGGCGTCGAGCAACCGCTCGTCGAGGACAACCTCGTTCGCCTGCACATCGAATTCGAACTTGAATTCGGTCGAGGTCTCACCGGCTCCCTGTCCAGGGGCGCGGTCCGGTGGCGTTCCCAGCAAAGCCCGGGACACGCCGTCCGGTGTGGGAGGGGCCAGGCGCAGCCGTTCCGCCGCCCACCGGGCCACCTCCTCGAGAAACGTTTGTTGCTCGGCGGAGGGCGCGCCGGCCACCGGTAGCAGCACCGACAGGACGCCGAGTGGTCCGTCCGGTCCGGACAGCGGTACGGCCGCCATCGCGGAGCGCGCCGAGACGTCCGCGGCCGGCGACGGGTGAGGTGGATCCGTCGGGTTGCGTGCCGGGCGGTTCGCGGTGGACTCGTAGGCGAATTCGCCGGTCCGGAAGGCTCGCGCCGGAGCCACCGAATCGGTGATGCGGATGTCCTCCCAGTTGCGGGTGACAGCTCGGGGCAGTCCGCCGCTCGCGACCAAGTGCAAGCCCTGAGAGGCGCTCGCGCTCAGGTGTCCCATGGCGCCGAACCCACCGAGCGCTGCGGTCGCGTGCTGCACCGCAGCAGTCAGTACGTCGGTGTCCGTCGCTTGGTCGTCCAACGCCGCAAGCAGGCACAACCTGTCGGTTCGCGCCTTCTCCGCACTGCTTCCGCGGCTCGTGCGACTGGCAAGATCCACCGTCGGCCCCGCCTTCCCGTCGGATCCGTGTACGGCTCGGTTCCCTGCGCCGATATCGCCTCTTCATTATATGTAAAAATATCACATTCAGGTTTATATATTAATTTAGAGGTATTTGTTCGTACTGCTGCTTGGCCGAAACCTTCTGAAGGAAAAGGCCGGAGCAGAGCGGTGTCGAGTGCGAACTCCTCGCCAACCGAGCGGGCGCAGGTGGGAGCGGTGGGGAAGCGGCGGCAATCCCATTGTTCTCCGGGACGGTTCCGACGAGGGTGGGTCGCTTCGATTCCAGTCGCCCCAGCGGGTGGGAACCGCCGGCGAGGGTGGTTTGGGCCGCTTCCCGGTCGCTGCTGTCGACGCCGGTGACGTGGCGCAGGTGGGCGACGGTGACCTGCCGGACCCAAGGCGACCCGCTCAGGGTTCTCGGCGGTGGTTTCCGTGGCCGGTTCCGGTGACCTCGCAGCCGGCGATGCCGCCCGGGAAGCGCCGGTCGCCGAAGCGTGTGAGCAGGCCGTTTCGCAACACTGGGGCACCGGAAGGGAGCAGGTTGTCGATCGAATCGAACCACGTCAACCCGGCGCCAGGTCACGGCCGGTGGATCGCCCGGCGCGTCGACCGTGACAATTCCTCGGCCCGAGACAAGGCTTCCGTCGTTCGTGCGCGGGCGTCGAGCATCGCGTCGAGCCTGTCGTGCAACGCGGCACCTTGGTTGTGCACAGGCTTGGGCACCGCTTCATAGGCCGAGAGGAAGTCGTTTTCGGCGCGCCGTTCCGCTTCCGCGAGGGTTACGTAGCGCTCGATGGCCATGTCGAGATCCATGGATCCAGGATGCGCCTGTATCGGAGGCGCCGCCTGCCGGATCGGGTGCGGTCACGTCCGCGGACGCCCCAGGGCGGGAGATGCCGACCGAGTACTCGATCCGGCCGAACACGGAGCGCCGGAACAGCGGGCGAGGCTCGGCGCGATACCGCGTCATCGGTGCTGCGGGTTCCATTCGAAGAGCAGGATGGTCGCGTCGTCGCGCAATTGGTTGCGCTGGTAATCGAGGATGGCGTGGATGAGCAGCCGCAGCACCTCGGCCGGGCGCTGTCCGGCGGAGGAGGAGCGGATGATGAAGTCGGTGAACCGGTCAAGGCCGAACTCCGCACCGTCCGCGTCGCGAGCCTCCACGACGCCGTCGGTGTAGAGCAGGACACAATCGCCCAGCTCCAGGGCCACCTCGTGGACTTGGCGGCCTACCAGAGCGAGTGGACCGGCCAGGCCGATCGGTGGCTGTGGGGGGCTGTCCAGCGCCCCGGCGAGCACCCGCTCGGCACGGATCAGCAGCGGTGGAGGGTGACCGCAATTGACCCAGCGCAACACCCCGGTCTCGGCGTCGAGCCGACACAGCACACCGGTGCAGAAGTAGTCGGGCAGCCACCGGGCGAGCGCCTGGTCGACCGAGCCGACAATGTCGGCCAGGTCGGCGCCGTGCCGGCGGGCGTTGCGCGCCGCCGCCATGGCGACCGACGTGGTCAGGCCCGCGTTCAGATCGTGACCCATGGCGTCGAGGATCATGGTGTGCAGGACGTTCTTGACCACCGAGTGGTCGAAGGCGTCGCCCGCGACCTCGTACGCCGGTTCCAGGACCGCGGTCGATACGCACCTGCTGCTGCCGATGGTGCGGGGTGGCAGGAAGGCTCGCAGCATCTCGGCGGGCAACCGCATGGTCGCAGTGCGGGTGCGGGCGGCGAGCCAGTCGCTGTAGGCGCGCTTGGAGGTGATCAGCATGGCGAACAGATGGGCCAGCATCCGACTGCGGCGCATCCGCACCCCGTCGAGGGAGGCGGTCCGCACCGCCAGCACGCCCAGCCGCTCCGCACCATCGATCAGAGGCATCCAGAGGATCAAGCCGTCGTCGGCCTCGACCACCTGCGGGGAGACCGTGCGGTACGCCCAGCCGGCCGGCGAGCGGTCCACCGGCAGCGTCTCCAAGGCCTCGTCGAGTGGGATGAGCAGCTGTTGTTGCAGGTCGACGAGGTAGACCAACGCGGTGTCCAGGCCGAGGGCGCAGGCGCAGCGGTTCGCCAAGGCGGGCAGTTCGACCGGCAGGGCGGTCTGCGCCTCGATGATCAGCTCTTCCAGCCGACTCTCGTCGATGGCGGTGTCGGGACCGGATGGCGTGCGCGATGTGTCCGACAGGGGGATCACCTCTTCCGTGCCCAGTTTCACACCGATCCCGTCCTCTCTCACGTCAGCCCGCGGCGGGCCATTGCGCACCGGAACCCACGCCGACGGCCGGCTTCCAGGGTGCGTGCGACCACCGCGGCGTGGCCGGCCGGGCCGCCGCGCGCGGTCACCGGCTCGACGGAAAGCGAGGAATCCGCATCCGCGCCGTATACCGACTGCCACGATGAGGTGACAGCACTGCCACTGCCACGACGAGGAGATCATCCGGTGAGTGATGTCCAGCCCCAACCGGCCGACGCCGCCGACGCGGACGACCGCGCCTCGGCGGCGTACCTGATCGACGAGGCGCTCGCCTACTTGTACCCGGCCGCGCTCCGGGCGGCCGCCGTCGTCGGGGTGGCCGACCACCTGGCCGACGGCCCGCGCACTCCGGCCGAGCTGGCCGGCCCGACCGGCACGGACCCGGCGTACCTTCACCGGGTTTTGCGACTGCTGGCCACCCGGGGCCTGTTCGCCGAGGACGGTACCGGGGCCTTCCGGCTCACCGCCGCGGGCAGCGCGCTGCGCACCGACGCCCCGCTGTCCGTCCGGTCCGCCGTCCTGATGCTCACCGACCGCACCATGTGGCTGCCGGCCGGCGAGATGGACCGTTGCCTGCGCGAGGGCGGGTCGGCCTTCGACGCGATCTTCGGGATGCCGTTCTTCGACCACTTCGCCCGGGACGCCGCCACGGCCGCCGTCTTCCACGACGGCATGGCGGCCATGTCCGACCCGGAGGACCAACCCATCGCCGACGCGTACGACTTCCCCGAGCACGGCGTGGTGGTCGACGTCGGCGGCGGCCACGGCGGTCTGCTCCGGGCCGTCCTGCGCGGCCGGCCCGGATTGCACGGCGTGCTCTACGACCGGGAACACGTCCTGGCCGGCCACCGCTTGGACTCCCCGGACCTCGCGGGGCGCTGGCGGCCGGCCGAGGGCGACTTCTTCGCCTCCGTCCCCGACGGCGCCGATGTCTACATGATGAAGCGGATCACCCACGACTGGGACGACGAGCACTGCGTCACCCTGCTGCGCAACTGCCGCCGCGCGATGGCCCCCGGCGGCCGGGTCCTGGTCATGGACGCCGTCATCGCGCCCGGCGACGCCCGGCACCAGGCCAAGGCGCTGGACCTGATGATGATGGCCTCGCTGGCCGGCCGGGAGCGCAGCGCGTCGGAGTTCGCGGCCCTTTTCGCCGAAGCCGGCCTGCGGCTGAACCGCATCCTCGACACCCCCACGGTGCTGTCCGTCGTGGAGGCCGTGGCCGCCGCCGACCGACCAGTGACCCTCAGCCCATAGGGGACTCGACCAGGCGGTCTCCCACGATTCCGGCCAGGTCGGGGCGGTGGTGCTCCTCGACGGCCCCGACCCGGGCCGGCGCCGTCACCCGCTCCATTCTCAGCCGTGGCCGGCAAGGACGTGGCGTTCACGGCTCGCGAGCGCGCCGGCCCACATCTGCGGGACGACGAGCAAGCCGATGAGCGCCATGAGCGGGATGCTCCAGCCCTGCGTCGCGGTGTGGAGTGCACCGAGGCCGACGGGGCCGAGGCCAAGGGGTCAAGGGGTCAAGGGGTCATGGGGTCATGGGGTCATGGGGCGGCGGTGCGTGACGAGGTGGCAGTGCCGCCATTTCGGCTTGCCTTCTTGTGAACATCCGGGTGTTCGGGCGTAGGACAGGGTCCATTGGGACAAGGATCGATCCGACCCGTTGTCCCGGTGACCCTGTGGAGGACCACTGTGCGCAAGAGGCCGATCGTCTCTGTCGCTGCCGGCGCGCTCGCCCTGCTCCTGTCCGTCCCCGCCTCCGCCGCTCAGGGCGGCCCAGGAGCGGCGGGCATCGGCGACCCCTATTACCCGAACGCCGGCAACGGCGGCTATGACGTCTCGCACTACGACATCCGGCTCAAGTATCAGCCCGCCACCGACGAGTTAGCGGGCACCACCACCATCCTGGCCACCGCCGCCCAGGACCTCACCCGCTTCAACCTCGACTTCGTGCTCGAGGTGAAGGAGGTGCTGGTCAACGGGCGCACCGCCAAGTTCGCCGGCACCGGTGAGCATGAGCTGGAGATCACCCCCGCCCGGGTGATCACCAAGGGCAGCCCGATCACCGTCGTCGTCCGCTACGCCGACAGGCCCGGCGAGGTCGAGCGCGGCGGCCAGTCGGCCTGGCTGCGCACCCCCGACGGCGGGGTCGCCGCCAACGAGCCGGAGAGCGCGGCCTGGTGGTACCCGAGCAACGACCACCCGACCGACAAGGCCACCTTCGACGTTTCCGTGTTGGTGCCCGACGGTACCCAGGTGATCAGCAACGGCACCTCGACCCAGAGCTCGCGGGCCGGCTGGACCCGCTACAACTACCGGCAGACCAAGCCGCAGGCCACCTATCTGGCCACGCTGGCGATCGGCAGGTTCGACATCCGCGCGGACACCACCCCGGGCGGGCTGCCCGTCATCACCGCGTACAGCAAGGACCTCGGCGACAACGCCGGTGCGGCGCAGGCCAGTGTCGAGCGGACCGGCGAACTGGTCGATTGGCTGAGCGGCTACTTCGGCGCGTATCCGTTCGGCACGGTCGGCGGCTATGTGCCCAACGTGCCCACCGGGTACGCGCTGGAGACCCAGGGGCAGATCTTCTACAGCCCCGCGCAGTTCTCCCGGGGCTCCAACACCTCCGTCGTGGTGCACGAGTTGGCCCATCAGTGGTACGGGGACAGCGTGTCCGTGCAGCGTTGGAGCGACATCTGGCTCAACGAGGGCTTCGCCCGGTACTCGCAGTGGCTGTGGTCCGAGCACGAGAACGAGGGCACGACCCAGGAGTTGGCCGACTACGTCTACAACCTCTACCCGGCCGACCACGAGTTCTGGACCATCAAGCCGGGCGACCCGGGCGCGGACCATCAATTCGCCGGTGCGGTCTACGACCGGGGCGCGGTCGCGGTGCAGGCGCTGCGCAACGCCGTCGGGGACGAGAAGTTCTTCCGGATTCTGCAGGGGTGGCCGACCGAGCGCAAGTACGGCAACGCCACCATCCAGGACTTCCAGGCGTACGCGGAGCGGATCTCCGGCAAGCCGCTGGGCGAGCTGTTGAACACCTGGCTGTTCACGGCGGCGAAGCCCGCGGTGGGGTCGGCCGGCGCGGCGGCGCCGAGCCTGGCGAAGTCGGGTCCGGCACTGAGTGGTGCCACGGCGGACGTGGCGCCGGAGCCGAGGTCCTGGAAGAAGATCCAGGAGACCAACACGGTGCATGAGCACAGGAGTTGATGATTCGTCCGATGTCAACTCCCGTACGGCCCGGTCATCCGCAGGTGAGCGGACGGCCGGGCCGTACGAGCGAGCACTTCGCGATGCCTCCTCTCGCACGCGGCAGGCGCAGTGCCCGGCCTGCGGTGTCACCCGCGCTCGGGAACCGTCACCGTGCGCTTTGGTGAGGTTGCCTCGTCTCACCGACGGCAACAGCGCGACGTGTGACCTGCCGGTCGGCGCCGACGGCGCGGGCTCCCGGGTCCGCGCACTGCTCACCGACGCCCGACCGGCGCACACCGGCCCCGTGCTCGCCGGTGTTGTGCGGTTCCCTCAGGAGGTCTGCTCGCCTCGGGTGATCAGGCCGATCAGGCCGTGGGCTGTGTTGTCGTCGGAGTCGACCGCCTCGACCTCGACACCTTCGAAAGTGGCGTCCTCGGTGGGGCGGAGGAACATGGCCTGCTCGTACTCGGTGAGCGCGGCCTCGATGTCGTCGGGGTGCGCGGCGATGGCCTTGCCGAGTTCGGCGCCGTCGAGCATGGCCAGGTTGGCGCCTTCGCCGTTCGGGGCCGTCAGGTGGGCGGCGTCGCCGAGCAGGGTCACCCCCGGCACCCGGTTCCACCGGTGACCGGTCGGCAGAGCGTAGTGGGGGCGCAGGACCGGCGCGGTGTCGCCGTCGGTGATCAGCGCGGTGAGCTCCGGTGCCCAGCCGTCGAACTCCCGCGCGATCCGGGCGGTGGCCGCGGCGGCATCGGTGAAATCGATGGCGGCGAACCAGTCCTGCGGCTTGGTAAGCGCCACGTAGGTGTGCAGGGTGTCGCCGGTTTCCCGGTGAGCGAAGATCTCCTTGCCCGGCGAGGGCGCGATCATCGACCCGCCGCCGACCGCTTTCGCGGCGGCTGGGTGCCGGGTGTCGGCGTCGAACAGGTAGGTCTCGACGAACGACGTGCCGGCGTACTCGGGTGTGGCGGTGCAGAGCAGCGGCCGGACCCGTGACCACGCGCCGTCCGCGCCGACCAGCAGGCCGGTGGCGATGCTGCCGCCGTCGGCGAATGTCACCTCGTAACGCCCCTCGCCGAGAGCACGGGTGCCGGCGACCTTGTGCTTCCACCGGACGGTGCCGGCCGGGAGTGAGTCGAGCAGGATCCGTCGCAGCTCGCCGCGCTGCACCTCGGGGCGTCCGCCCGTGCCGTCGTCGGTTTTGTCGAGCAGGACGGTTCCGTCCCTGTCGAGGACCCGCATCGACTGGCGGCCCTCCAGAACGATGGCGTGGAACTCGTCCATCAGATCGGCCGCTTCGAGGGCGAGCTGCCCGTTGTAGTCGTGGATGTCGAGCATTCCGCCCTGGGTGCGCGCGGTCGGGGAGGGTTCGGCCTCGTAGACCGTGGCCGGGATGCCGTGCACGTGCAGGACGCGGGCCAGGACGAGGCCGCCGAGTCCTGCGCCGATGATCGTGACAGGGTTGTTCATGCTGGTGGCTCCTTCGGGATCGAGGCCGCCCGGTGAGCTCCGGCGGTCACCTCTGGAATGTCGGGCACTCGAATGCTGACCCGGGCCGCTCACACGGGGCACACGCGGTGCCGACAGCGGCGCACACGGCGTTGACGGCGGCACGCATGGCGCGCCGACACTCCCGGAAAAGCCAGGGCGCTGCCCTGATTTGGGGACTCCGGGGTGCGCGCGCGAGGATCGGGGGATGGATCGGGGTGCGCGGCTTCGCGTCAGGCTGCTCGGCGCCTTTCGGGTGTCTCGCGGTGACGTCGCGCTGCCCGTTTCGGGTGCGCGGTTGCAGGGTCTGGTCGTACGGCTGGCGCTCGTCGGGGGTCGCCCGGTCGTGCAGGGCGTCCTGGTCGACGGGATCTGGGCCGAGGACCCGCCGGCCGGCGCCGCCCATGCCCTGCAGGCCCTCGTCTCGCGGCTGCGCCGGGCCCTCGGTTCGGCCGGCGACGTCGCGCACCTCGCGGGCGGCTACCGGCTGGACGTGGACGCGGCCGACGTGGACGCGCTGCGGTTCGAGCAGCTCGCCGCCGCCGGCCGTGACCGTCTGCGCGCCGGCGACCCGAATGCCGCTGCGGCTGTGCTCGGCGAAGCCCTGGCGCTGTGGAGGGACCCTCCCGGTGCCGAACCCACGGTCGTCGCCGCGGTGGCCCCCGCCGCCGCGGCCCGGCTGGCGCACGCCTCGATCGAGGCCGTCGCCGACCTCGCCGACGCCGAGCTGGCCCTGGGCCGTGCCGACGTGGCCGCCGCCCGCCTGACCGCCCTGCTCGCCGAGTACCCGGTCCACGAGCGGGCGGCCGCGCTGCTGATGGACGCGCTCGCCGCCCAGGGTCGCCAGGCCGAGGCCCTTGCGCTGTACGAGCGAGTCCGGGAAACCCTGGCCGACGTCCTCGGCGCCGATCCGGGCGCCGCCCTGCGCGAGCGTCACCTGCGCCTGCTGCGCGCCGAGCGGCCCGCCCCGGACGCCGAGCGGACCGGGTCGGGCAATCTGCCCGCGCCGCTGACCAGCTTCATCGGGCGCGATGACGACCTCGCCCGGATCGACACGCTGCTCGCCGCCGGGCGCTTGGTCACCGTGCTCGGTCCCGGCGGCGCCGGCAAGACCCGGCTCGCCGTCGAGGCCGCCCGCCGCCTCCGCCACGAATACCGCGACGGCGCCCGGCTGATCGACCTCGCCTCGGTCACCGAGCCGGCCAAGCTCGGCGCGGCCCTGCTCGCCGGGATCGGGATGCGCGGCGGCGCGATGTTCGAGGCCCGGACGCGGGCCGAGGGCGACGAGGTGGACGTACTCGTCGGTCAACTCGGCGGCCGAGAGATCCTGTTGCTCGTCGACAACTGCGAGCATCTGATCGACGCGGTGGCCCACCTGGTCGCGCCACTGCTGTCCCGATGTTCGGGGCTGCGCGTGCTCGCCACCAGCCGCGAACCCCTCGCGACCGACGGCGAGGCGCTCGTACCGCTCGGCCCACTCGCACTGCCCGGCCCGGACGACGCCGTCGCACAGGCCCGGCAGGCGGCGTCGGTAAGCCTGTTCACCGAGCGGGCCGCGGCCGTGCGCCCCGGCTTCGAGGTCGACGAGACGACGCTGCCCGAGGTCCGGCGAGTGGTCCGCAGCCTGGATGGGATGCCGCTGGCCCTCGAACTGGCCGCGGCCCGGCTGCGGACGCTGTCGCTGCTCGAGCTCGCCGACGGTCTCTCCGACCGGTTCCGGCTGCTCACCACCGGCAGCCGCACCGCGCCGCCCCGGCACCGCACGCTGCGCGCAGTGATCGCCTGGAGCTGGGATCTGCTGAGCGAGCACGAGCGTACGGTCGCCGAACGCGTCTCGATCCTGGCCGGCGGAGTCACGCCGGCCTCGGCCATCGCGGTCTGCGCCGGCACCGCGGTGCGGGTCGCCGAGGTTCCCGAACTGCTCGCCGGCCTGGTCGACCGGTCGCTGCTGCAGCTCACGTCCGCCCCGGGGCGCTACCGCATGCTGGAGTCGCTGCGCGAGTACGGCACCGGGCGCCTGGCCGAGACGGGCGACCTCGGCACCGTTCGCGACCTGGCCGCCGGCTACTTCGCCGAGCTGATGGCCCGGTACGACCCGCAGTTGCGCGGGCCCGGCCAGTCGGCGGCCGTGCGAGTCATCAGTGCCGAGTACGACAACACGCTGGCCGCCCTGCGCCGCCGGTGCGACACCGGCGACGCCCCCGGCGCGGTTGCCCTCGCCCTGAACCTGACCTGGTATTGGGAGATGTTCGGCCGGCGCCTCGACGCGGCCCACTGGCTGGGCGAGGCATTGGCGGTGCCCGGCGGCAAGCCGACGCCGGACCGCGACTGCGCCCACACGATCCATCTGCTCAACCGGGTCGGCACCCGGCCTGGGACGACCGCCGAGGAGGCGGCGGCCGACCGGGCCGAGATCCGCGAGTCGGCCGACCGGCTGCTCGCGTACCCGGAGTTGCCCGGTCCGTACGGCGCACTGACCGCGCTACCGCTCGCGTTCCTGGGAGGGGAGAAGACAGTGCCCGCGATCATCGAGCGCCTGGCCGACGGCGACGACGTATGGCTGTCCGGCCTGGCCCACATGTTCCGCGCCCAGTCGGCCGAGAACGCGGGTGAGCTCGACAGGATGCGCACCGACACGGAGGCGGCCCTGACCTGCTTCCGGCGGGTCGGCGACCGTTGGGGCTTGGCCAACGCGCTGCCGATGCGCGCCCGGTTGCGGCAGTACGACGACGATCTCGACGGCGCGCTGGCCGACCTGCGCGAGGCCCGGTCGCCGGCAGGTGAGTTCGGCTCGCTCGGCCTCGACGACGAGGTGTTCGGTGACCTGCGCTGGATCGACCTGCACCTGCGGCGCGGCGAGACCGACCTGGTGGTCGCGATGATCGACTCGGCCCGGGAGCGGGCGCTGCGCGCGAACTCGCCGGGGATGCAGTTCCTGGTCGACGCGTGGGAGGCCGTCTTCCGGCTGCGACTCGGCGACCTGGACCGGGCGCGGGAACTGCTCGACAAAGCCGAACGCGGTCTGCACGGCGACACCCCGTTCCCCGGTGACCACGCGCGGACGCTGGTCGGTAGCGCACGAGCCTCGCTCTGCCTGGAGACGGGCGATCCGGCCGGCGCGGAGGGGGCGCTGACGAAGGCGTACACGGCGGCGCTGGAGACCCGGGACCTGCCGATCCTGTCACTGGTGGCGGTGAACGTGGCCGCGCTCGCCGAGGCGCACGGGCGGCATCGGGAGGCCGCCGTTCTGCTCGGCGCCGCCGCCCGACTGCGCGGCGCTCACGACCGCACCGATCGGCAGGTTCGCGACCTCACCCGCCGGGGGTGGGCCGCGCTGGGCGAGGAAGCCTTCGCCGCGGCGTACGCGAAGGGTTACGAGCTGGACGGGAAGACGGCCGTGACCGAAGTCGACCCGGCCCGGCTGCGCCGGGAACGCACAACGACACGTTGCGCGGGGGCAACAAGTTGATCTTCGGAGACTCATTCTCGGGGGTGTGGCTCTGCGGCGAGTTGTTGCGTCAACCGTCGGAGCAACAGGCCGGCGGTGCCTGGCGGACGCACAGGAACGGCTCCGGCCGCGCGTTGCCGCGGTCGGAGTCGTTCCCTGGTCTCCGTCGCGGGGCACAGCCCGCATTGATGACGGCCGCGGCCCCGTCCCATTCTCGTTTTCGGGGCGGGGGCGCGGCGGTTCCGGTGTCAGTTCGGGGTGAGTGGTGTGGCGGCGGCGATGTGGGTGAGCTTGTACGCGCTGCTGCCGGGCGTCGTCCTTGGCCTTCAGGACGCGTGCGCCGGGCTTGTGCGCCTCGTCGGCGAGCTGCTTGATGGTGTGGGAGACGACGAACTCCTTCAGGCGCGCGCCCGGGCGGCCACCAACTGGTGCAGGCGCAGGCGCTCGACGAAGGTCGGGCGCGGGTTGACGAGGGTCACGGCCACGTCGTCGCGGCTGGTCGGGCGATTGGCCGCGAGGACTCCGGCGCATCCGCCGCCGATCACGATGACTTCGATCCGGCCGCCGCTGTGCTTCGTCATGGTCTCTGCTTCATTTGCTCGGGGTTTCGCACACAGGGCGCGGAGCGGAGGGAATCTGTGACACGGTGTGGCTCGGATCACGTCCGATGGTGCGTCGGGGCGTGGTGGGAACACGGACAGCGGGGCGCGGCGCGGCGCGGCGCGCTAGAGGCCGGGTGCCCCCCATACCGGGAACCACCGAGACAGGTCCTTCTCCACGCGCAGGTCGTCTCGTAGGGCCGCCGACACTTCGAGCTCCAGGGCGCTGTCGCGTTTGTCGTGCGCGCCGGGGACCGGTGCGAAGGGATAGAAAGTGCCACGCTTGTACAGGTAGACCAACGCCAGGCTGCGGCCGTCGTCGTGGTGGAACGCCACCAGGGAGCACAGCAGTTGCGGACCGAAGCCGGAACCCTCCAAGGCAGAGTTGACCGCGTGCAGGTCGGTGACCAGCGAGCCGATGTCGTCGGGGGCACCGCACCCGACCAGCCACGTGTACCCATACGCGTCGCGGGTCTGGGTAAGGTCGCCCAACAATTGCTTCACGTCGTCGCGCACCGTGTCGAACGCGCCACCCTCGACCGACGCGAAGCACACCGAGCCGCTGCCGGTGGGGGTGAACCCGGCCGCGGCTTGGAGGGTGATCGCCGCCGACGGCAGCCCGAAGAGTTGGTCCAAGTCGGGCCGGACGGGCTTGTCGCGGCCGAGGAGGATGTCGAGGAAGCCCATCAGGCGGCCCGACCCAGTTCAGCGGAGATGCGGGCGAGCTGCTCCAAGCGCCGTTCCAGGGTGGGGTGCGTGGCGAGGATGTTCGCCAGGCTCTCCTTGCCGGCGATCGCCGGCGCGAAGAAGAACGCGTTGAACGGTTCGGCCTTGCGTAGATCGCGGGTGGGGATCTTTGCCATCTGACCGCTGACCTTGGTCAACGCCGAGGCGAGGGCGGAGGGCCGGCCGGTGAGGAACGCCGCCGAGCGGTCCGCCGACAGTTCGCGGTAGCGGGACAGGGTGCGGATCAGCACGAAGCTGAGTGTGTACACGACCACGCTCGCCGCTGTGACGATGAGCATCACCACCGCCGTGTTCTGGTCGTTGCCGCGCCGGTTGAAGCCGCCGAACAGGCCGAACTGGATGCCGAACCGGGTCAGCAGGCCGGCCAGTACGCCCAGGAACGACGCGATCGTCATCACCACGACGTCCCTGTGCGCGACGTGCGACAACTCGTGGGCCACGACGCCTTCGAGCTCTGCGGGCTCCAGGCGCCGCACCAGGCCGGTGGTTGCGCACACGACGATGTTCTTGCTGTTGCGGCCGGCCGCGAACGCGTTGGGTACGTCGCTGTCCGCAATCGCCACCTTGGGCTTGGGCATGTCTGCCAGCGCGCACAGGCGATCGATGGCGCCGTGCAGTTCGGGAGCCTGTTCGGGGGTGACCTCACGGGCGCCCATCGCGAACAGGGCGATGCGGTCGCTGAACCAGAACTGGGCGATGAACACGCTGCCGACCAGGATCACCGCGAGCGGCCACATGCGGCCCAGGGCCACCACGAGCACACCGACGAACACGACGTACAACAGGCCGAGCACGAACATCGTCACGAGCATGCGGGCGACCAGGCCGCGATCGGCCACGAACCGGCTGCGGCCGTCCGTGACGGCACCTGCTCTGCGCATCGCAACCTCCTCGCGAGTGCCCTATGTGTTCGGCGCTCGCTCGGACGTGAATATGGCTCGAAGCGGGTGAAGGGCGCTCTTCTTCGATTCTGCCTCGCGGCGCACGAAAACAACGGGAGCAGCGGCGTGCGATCCGGAATCCGAAGCGTGGACGTCATCTCGATGCAGTGGCCACGCTTGGTGGGAGGGAGCCCCAATGGCCTGCCCGTCGCGGCGCCGCTCCGCCGGCGTCGGGTCGGTCCCGCCGCGGCCGGGTGGGACGGCACCGTCCCGCCCGCGCGGTCCGGACGCGGTCTCGGCGAGCACGCGGGCGAGCCCTGGACGATGACCCGTGACGCCTTCGGGCGCCCGTTCGCCCGACGCCGGGCCCGGGGCGCGGGGCGCTTGATCCGGGCGTGGCGGGGACGCCGGCACGTTCTGGCGGTGTCCCCGCGGGCCTGGGCAGGTCTACGCGCGGTGGAACAGGTGCGGCTTGCTCCGGAAGACGGTCGCGCCCGGGGTGACGCGGGCCGGGCTTGGCATGGGAATCCTCGGGAACGGCGCCCGGGGCGTCCCGTCGTACGAGCGGCAGTACAGGTCTGCGCGGGCGCCGTCGCCCAGGATGACGCAGTACAGCCGGTCGGCGTAGGTGGCCTAGGCCGCCGGGCGAAGGTGGGCGACGATGCCGTCGATGTCCTCGGCGAGGAGGTGCCAACGGAGAGTGTGGCCTCCGGTAACCTCGTGGGCCGTGTAGGGGATGCCCGCCTGGTCGAGGAGGCCGCGGAACTCGCGCTGGCCGTCGAGGACATGGGACTCCTGGAAGGCGCTGAACCACGGGATGTTCTCGGCTCCCGTGCCGGCCACCATGAAGATCCGCTTGTTGTGGTAGCTCGGGATGCGCTCGACCGCGTTGTCGGCGCTGACCCGCGCTTCGTTCCACAACGGGACGCCGTAGACGGTGCCGCCGCCCAGTTCGATGGCGGCCGAGGACGCGTTGGCCCAGTGGCCGACGGCACCGCCGTTGAGGCGGAGGCTGGGCGGGCCGGAGTGGGCGCTGACCGAGGCGAAGTGGCCGTAGTACTTGGCGGCGTACTTCAGCGCGCCGAATCCGCCCATCGAGTAGCCGGCGACCGCCCGCCCGTCGTACTCCGCATGGGTCCGGAAGTTCGCCTCGACCCACGGCAGGAGCTGGGACATGTGAAAGGTCTCCCAGTTGCGGGGACCGACGAACGAGGTGACCGGGTTGGAGTACCAGCCGGCGCCGCCGCCATCCGGCATCACGACGATGATCGGCTTGCCGGCGGTGAGTTCCCGAATTCCGCCCGGGACGTCGAAGTTGCGGAAGTCCGCGCCCGTGCCGCCACCGTGAAACAGGTACATGACGGGGTACCTGCGGCCGCTGCTGTCGTAGTCGTCGGGCAGCAGGACGTTGACACCGGGGCCGGTGGTCCATCCGATCTGGCTCGTCTTGAAGCGGTAGTACTTCAGGCGCGGGTCGCTCTCGTTGCTGTCGATGACGCGCAGCCCGAAGCCGTCGCCGACCGCATGGGCCGCGGCGGCGCTCCCGACGACGCCCGCGCCGCCGAGCACCGCCGCCGCGGACAAACCGCCGGCGGCCTTCAAAATGCCGCGGCGGGTGGGTTGGAACTCGGTCATGCCGTCCCCCATGTTCGGTTTGTGGTGTGCCTGCCGCCTGCGGATGTCCGGCTGTCAGCGAGCCGCACCGGTGCTCAGTGACAAGCGAAACCGCCGGCGCAGGACGACCAACCCCCCTTGTAGGGCGGTTGGTTACATCCGGTGCGCGTCGATCACACACCAGTCACCTGCAATCGTCAATGCCGAACCGAGTTTGGTTTTCGCGCCGCTAAAGCCCGCAACTCCCCTGCGTACCAGGGCTACACGTGTCACCGCCCGCTGCGAGCGGTGCTCGCGTCGGCGCCCAGGAACCACACCGCGCCCGACGCGGCGACCGGCTCGGCGCGGCTGACGACCGCGTCCCGCGGTGCGCAGACCCGCCCGTCCGCCGACCGCCTACGGCGCCCTCGGCTGATCCGGCCACCCTGTCGTCGGATCGGTCGACGTCCTGCCGACCGGTGGAGCCGGCCCGACCAGGCTCGCGCATCCTGCCGGAAGACGTCACCGCGCGGGCTTACGGGAACGTCCGGCGATACGACGCCGTCTCGGACGTGTCCTCATCGCGGACCCCGGCATGGTGATGAGCCGGTTCGTCGTAGCCTGCGCACATGACCGACACCTCGATCTTGACCCCGTCCGAAGCCGTCGGGCTGCTGCTGGCCGGCAATCGGCGCTTCGTCACCGGCACCCCGAAGCACCCGAACCAGGACGCCGCGCGCCGCGCGGAGACCGCACCCGGTCAGCGCCCGTTCGCGGTGCTCTTCGGCTGCTCCGACTCACGCCTGGCCGCCGAGATCATCTTCGACCGGGGCCTGGGTGACCTGTTCGTCGTCCGCACCGCGGGCCACGTGGCGGGTCCGGAGGTGCTGGGCAGTATCGAATACGGCGTGAGCGTGCTGGACTGCCCGCTGGTCGTGGTGCTGGGCCACGACTCGTGCGGCGCGGTGGCCGCCACCCGCGCCGCCGTGGCCGACGGCGTCGCCGCCACCGGGTACGTGCGCGACGTCATCGAACGCGTCACCCCCAGCGTCCTGGCCGCCCGCGCAGCCGGCCTCACCCGAGACGAAGACATCATCGCCGAGCACATACGGCACAGCGTCGACCTCCTCATGGACCGCTCCCGGGTGCTCGCCGACCAGGTCGCAGCCGGACGGACGGCCGTGGTGGGCATGTCCTACCGACTGGCCGACGGCAGCGCCCGACTCGTCACCTCCCGCGGCCCGGCCGCCGAACCGGCGGCCCCAGGCCCGGTGGCCTGAACGGCGGACCGCACTCCGGCGACCTCGTCTCAAGAAGCTCGCCGCCACGATCCTGGTGCGCTTCGAGGTCACCGGGGATTCCGCCGGCGCCGATGATCGCCCTGTTCGCCGACCGGTGACCCGCTTCGATCGCGCATGTCCCGAACCGGTCCCGTCGGCGACGCCGAGCCCGGCATCGAGCCCGCGTCAGCCACTGCAAACGACGAGGCCCGTAGGCCGTGGCCTCACGGATCAAACACGATTGCGGATCTGACGGACGTGCGCCTGGGCTTCCTCGATCTGAAGCAGGATGTTGTGCGCCCCATGAGCCAGCGCGAGCGCGTGGGCCTCGTCGAGGATCGACAACGCATCGTCGTGGCGACCCTCGGCGGCGGTGATGTAGCCCAGGCCCACCATGTTCGCTGCGACACCGGCCGGCAGTCCGGCCTCGCGGCGAATCTCGGACGACCGGGTCAAGTGTTCCCGGGCCGCCCCCAGGCGACCGGCGGCGTGTTCGGCGATGCCGAGATGGCGAAGTGCCTCGGCCGCGATCTCCCTGTCGCCGACCTTCGTCGCGAGGTCGCGGGAGCGTTCGAGGATGGGTACGGCCGTGGCGTGGTCGCGTCGTACGACCTGATGGACGGCACCGATCCAGAACAACGACTCGCCTTCGCCCCGTATATCGCCCAAGGCTCGGAACAACTCCAACGCTCTTTCGAATGCTGCCAGTTCGCCGGGCTCCTCGGTCTCGTCCTCGGCCCGCCGAGCCAGGAACCGGCCGTGTCGGATCCGTCCCCGTGCGAGGGCCAACTCGGCTTCGAGCGCGTCCAGTTCGCGATCGGCCGTGGTGAGCCCGTCGTTCTCCCCGGCGATCACACTGCGCTGGTAGAAAACCTTGGCCCGTTCGATTCGAGCATCCGCAACCATGGCTTGCCCCCCGCTTCTTCCGCCTGTCGGATGACGAACTCATCCGGGCTCTGCGTCGAACGGACCTACGACCGCCACCATACCCAGCGCTGCCCATCACCTCTGCATGAACCGCGCGTTGTTCGGGCTCTCCAACAGTTCATCGGCGAGAAACCCGGAGAACACGTATGTCCTTACGGCGCCGTCTGTTCGCGCTCGTCACCGCGGTGTCGGCGATGTCGGCCGTCACCGTGGTCGGTTCCCCCGCGCAGGCAGCAGGTTTCAGCCCGATCAATGTCTGGAACTCGAGCCACTGTCTCGACAACGCCACCGAGAACGCCGCGAAGCTACAGATGTGGTCGTGCAGCGGTGGTTCCGAACAGAAGTGGCTCGAAGGGTTCAACACCCAGACCGGCCTGTTCACCTTCACCAACCAACGCACGGGGCGGTGCATCACCGCGCCGGCCTCGGGAGCCGGCACGGTCACGATGGCCTTCTGCAACGCGGCCGCGACGACGCAGCAGTGGCGCGTCTACTACGCGGACAATCCGTCGGGGCCGCCCTCGGGCTGGTACGACGTCTGGCAGAACGTGTCGAGCGGCCTTTGCCTGTCGACGCCCAGCGTGGCCAACGGCACCCTCGTGCAGACGACGCCCTGCGACCCCTCCGACCTCTACGACAGGTGGCACCAGCAGTAACGCCGCATGTCCGGAGCCGGCCACACACGCGGCCCCGCGGCCTCCGCGTCGGGGCGGGTCCGCGTGAACAAGGCCACCCGACCCGACTCGGTGATTGCCTGGCCCGGGCCCGGGTGGACTCAGCACTTCATGGACGCGAGCGGATACAGGTTCTCCATCCACGCGACCAGCGTCATCACGGCCACGGCCAGACTCCCGGTCAGCCACCCCCACATGATCGCCGCGATCACGGCCCGCCTGCCGCGCAGCACCGCAGTGGTCGCGAGCGACAGCACGGTTCCGACGACCCAGATCAGCAGTAGCGGGATGCCCAGCTCGAACACGAGGAAGACAAGCATGCCGCCGCCCACCAGACCACGCTCGAGCTGCGAGGCATCGCACCGGTCCTGGTAGGCGCGCAACTGTACGCTGTAGCCGATCATCGCCCCTGCGGGCAGGCCGAGGGCAAGAAGTTGATAGACGGCCAGAGACCACTTTCTCGGCGACATCGCGGCCACCCCCCGGCGATCACGGTAGCGGCAGCCCATCGGTTGGGAGGGGCTTTTGTCGACGCTCACCGGGGTCGGCGCGACCGGAAGGCTCGTGGAGATCTTCGGAGTTCGAACAGGGCTCCTGCGCCGGATGCGGATATGCCCCGCTGCGTGTCAGGCTTTATGGCGGGCCGTGGTGTAGAGCCTGGCGGTCAACGCGGCGACCTCGTCCTGCGGGACGCCGTTGCCGCCGATCGTCATTTCCGCCAGGACGACGACGTTGGCGCCGCCGAGGGTGGAGTAGTCGGCCCAGGCGCAGACCGGGAATCGGAAGTCCGCGCCGTTCTTCGGAGTTCCGTCGTCCCTGCTGTGGGTGACCTTCATGTCCTGGCACTTCATCAGCGCGCCCTCGAAGCCGGCGGGCTTGACGGTCCTGGCGCTTGCGACGGGCCGTATCTCCATTCCCTGCGCCTTCCCGGTGCCCTTCAGGCCCTTGTTGCCGACGTCGGCCAGGTATTTGTCGAGTGCCTCGGCGGGGTCGGCGATCTCGCCGGAGAAGCCGTTGAAGGTCAGCCGCGTGCCGCCGATTTTCGCCGGGTTGCCGGGGTCGGTGCCGGGAGCGTTGTAAACGCCGGACACCGCCCGGGCGTTGGCCACTCCGAGGCCCTCGCCCTCCTTCTCGCCGGGCGTGGTGCCCGGTCCCGACTTCGTGTAGGCGTCGACCGACTCCGGGACGACGAGCGTGTGGCCCCTGGTGTCGGCGGAGATGTCACCACTGCTCACGGAACCGCCGCCCGAGGCACCGATGGTCGCATCCGCGGCGCCGCCGACACCAGGGGCCTTCGCGTCGTCCTTCTCGTCCTCCGATCCGCCGCACGCGGCGGTCACCACGAGGAGGGGTATGACGGCAGCAGCGAAGCGGGCGCGAAAACGCATGAGGAATGGGTCCTTCCAAGAAGATTCGTATCGGACCGGAACTTCCGCAACACCTGCGGTCGGCCGGCTTCCCAACTGACGTGACAGCCCGTCAGGCTGCCGCAGCACCAGGGCCTGTGTCATGGGGAGTCCCCTCACCCGACCACCAACGGCATTGCCCTCCCCGCATGGTTGTGACCGTCACGACCTGCGCTGCGCCGTCTTCGGGCCGGATGCCGAGTTCGTCGAGTTGCCGGAGTGCCCGGTCCGGAGTTTGGCCCCTACGGCGGGCTCGGCCTGCCGCTGTGCCCAGGTGCCGACGTCCTCGCCGCCGACCACGCGGCGGTGCGGCGGTGTGGCGGTGCGGGCGTCGCGCCAGCACCTCAGCGCGTACTGGAGGCCAGTCTCAACTGCGGTGTCAGGTCGCGGAGATCAACCCAGACGGTCCCGACGAGTTCGCAGTCGGCGATGAAGCGGTCGGGCTCGGGGCGGCCGCGACGTTGTCACCGGTCGCCGTGGCCCGCACAGCGCCACGGTGTGGCCTCGAGCCTCGTATCCGACTTGCCGAATGGCTCCTGTGGCCGCCCGGGTCTGTGGGCCGGTCCTGTCGGCGGATGACGGTGGCGAAGACGCTCACTCTGCCGGGTCTGCGAAGCGTACTGTGCCGGTGGCCTGCCACAGATGCCGCAAAATCCGTGGCGTCCGGCGGCGGAGTATCGTCGTGCGAGGGGGGCGTTCGTGTGGGTCGTCGGGTTCGTCGCGGTCGGGCTGTCGCTGTGTGGTCTCGTCTGGTGGGCACATCACACCGCCGGCCGCCTTCGGGCGCACAAGCCGACGCGGGCGTCGGACGCGGGACCGGTGACGTTGTACGAGGTCGCCTATCTGGCGGGCGGGCCACACCGGGTCGTGGAGACGGTCCTCGCGTTGCTGCACGAGAGCGGGCGGTTGGAGATCACCCCTCACGGGCTCCTTTATCCGCCGGATGCGGACTGGCGTCGCCTCCACCGGGGTGACGGGGTCGAGACGGCGATTTTCGGGGCCTCCGTCGGCGGCCCTCCGATAGCCGTCCATCGGATCCTGGGCAACGCGCACCGCGCCGAGTCGATCGACCTGTTGGGCGTGGGTCTGGCCTACGACGGACTGGCCCACCACCCGCGCCTGTTGCGTACGGCGCGTCGCGCGCATACGTACTGGGCTGGAGCGTCGGTGGCGACCCTCGCGGCCGGCGGCGCGACCGTGGGATGGCAACTCGCCCATCACCGTGCCGTTCTCGTGCCGGTCCTGGCGTACACGGCCCTGTCCACGATCACCGGCGTCGCCTGCATGCTTCGTCGGGTCGGTGGGCAAGTGCCCACCGATGCCGGTGCCCGGCTGATACACGGGATACGAAGCGAGCAGCCCTGGCATCCGCCCGCGATCGACGGACTCGAGGACGAGCGGGCGGTCGCGGTCGGCCGGGTCGCACTCGACGGCCTCGCCGGCCTTCCTCCCGAAAACGACCTGGTCCGGTATCGCCACGCCAGGCCACCCACCCCTCCTCTGGGCAACACCGACCCCGCCGGCTTGGGTGGTGCGGGACTTTGACCCGCCACACGGAGAACGCCGACCCGCGATTGTCGTGATCCCAGGGGCGGTGATCGGTGTGTCGGTGGTGGTGTGGGCTGGGGTGCCGCAGGTCGGGAGCAAACGTTTCCCGGCCGTGTCGGCGAGAGCCGTGTGGAAAGTTGGGATGGTCTTCCGGTGATGCCTTGGTGGCAGTGGCGCGGGCCGTGGGCGCGCACGGTCTCGGAGACGATGGCCCTGCAGCCGACGCCTATCGCGGTGTGCCGCCTCCGGGTTTCGGGCTCCCGTACGCGGCGGACGCGGTTCCGGACTTCTTGGAGCGGACGAGGCACGAGCGGGATCCGTCGGCCCCGCCCGCCCGCGCCACCTCCGGCGTCCGCACCGGGATTGCCCGATCCGGAGCTCGAACCCATCGACATCACAGCCCCGTTGATCCGCCCCGGCGCCGGCCGGCCTTCAGGAACTTCACGGTGCCGGCTCGGCCTTCACGAACTCAACGGCGTCCGTGGCGGAATCCGCTTCGAAAGCGCGAGCGGTTCTCACCTGTCAGCGGCTGACGGCTCGCAGCGCGGCCCGGCCGGCGGTGGTGCAGATGGCGAGGGCTCTGGTGCCGATGTTGGTGATGGTGTCGCCGGCGGTGTGGTACCTGGGGTCGAAGGGTTGGCCGGCCGTACCTCCGAACAGTTCGGCTTCACGGTCGCTTTTGAGGGCTGCGGGTGCGCTGCGGACCGTGTCGATCCCGGCGACGGGAATCCCGGCGTCGAGGAAGGGGACTTGGTCGGACATGCCGTCGACGGGACCTTCGAGCCAGGGTTGACCGATGGCGGTGAAGTGGTCGATGTAGTGGCGTTGCGGCCCGTTGCCGTAGACGCCGATGACGTGGTTGGGGGCGGCGACCATGTCCAAGTTGAAGTAGCCGCGGATCGGCTGGAGCGGTTCGGTCTCGACGAAACGGCGGGAGCCGCGCATGCCGTCCTCTTCGCCGCCCCACCAGCAGAACTGCACGGGATTGGCGGCGGGCTCGGCGGCGAAGACGTGGGCGAGGTGGAGGAGCAACGCGGACCCGGAGCCGTTGTCGTCGATGCCGGGGCCTTGCGGGACGCTGTCCAGGTGCGCGCCGATCAGGTGTCTGGCGGCGGTGGCGTCCGGGGGCTCGGTGAGCACGCTGAAGGTGTCCACACGCCGCTGTCGCAGCTCCAGTTCGACGCGCACCGTGGTGCCGCCGGCTTTCATGTCCTCGCGCAGCGCGGTGGCGTCGCTGGAGAAGACGACTCCCGCCGGCGGCAGTTCGGCGTCTCCCGGAGCGTCGAAGACCAGGCCGATCGGGATGTCGGCTTGATCGAGGTAGAACAACACCGCCGGGACGCCGGCGGCTCGGGCGTTGATCAGGGCCCGGCGGGCGGACTCGGTCTGATCCGCGGCGATCCGTTGTCTCCCGACCACCCCGCCGCCGTGGCATCCGCCGCCGACGTACTCCCGGCGGGCACCGCGCAGCAGGTTCGGGCGCAGCTGCAACAGCGCCACCTTCCCGCGGGCGGCGATCCCCTCCCAACTGTCGGCGGCGTCACCGAAGGCATCGCGGGGCGTGACCAACTCCCCGGTGTCCCCACCGGCCGGTGAGGCCGCGACTCCTTGCGCCACGGTGTGAAAGACGCTGCGCTGCCGGGGGCGAACCTGTTCGACGATGTCCCGTATGTGATCCGTGCGGTCGTAGCCGACCGGCAGGCGCCGGGTGCGGTATCCGGCCTTGTGCAACTGCGCCTCCACGTAGAGAGCGGAGTGCGTGAAGCCGGGGAGGCCGGCCGCCCGGTTGCCGCCGTGCCGGGCAGCGATCACATCGAGTGTCTCCATGTGCCGCTTCACCGGCCCGGTCACCCGCTCCGCGGCCGAAGGGGCCCGGACGGGCGAGCCGTACGCCTGCCCGGCCGGCCCGGCCGAGGCCACGGCGCCTGCGGCCATCGCTCCCAGAATCCGCCTCCGGGACATTCCCTCGGCCATCCGGTGTCCGTCCTGTGACGTCACTGCCGGCTCCTTTCCGTTGCTGATGTTTCGGTCGGTGCGCGGGTCAGTGGACCGCACGCGGCAAATGCCGCCTCATCGCTCGAACCACCCGACATGAAGCGGGAATTGCCGGCTTCCTTCTTCGCTGCGGACGCGGTCCCGAGAGGGTGTTCCGGATCCAGTCCGGGTGGTCGGCCAAGGCGACGTCACCGTTGATGGCCTGGACCGTTGATATGGCTATTGCCGTTGCCAGTAACGCAGTTGCCCAGGCCCCCACTACGCGGGCTGTCCGAAACCCTGCCCCATTCCGGACGGCGGAACGGAATTGTGCCGGTCACACTCGGCCTTCGCGTCCCTGCCGCCGCCCGAGGCCACCTTGCTCTTCGTCGGGCCGCCACCCTCGCAACCGGGCGTGTTCAAGACGAGGCCACCCGCCGGAACCACCTCGTCCACCGACGGCAGCGCCGGGGGTCGTCCCGATCCCATGCGCCCGAACGTCGTCATCACTGCTGCTCCCGCCCGTAGTTATCCGCCGGTCGTGTGGTCACCCCCCGCCGTGACGGCGCGGGGCGTGACAACCGGTCTACGCCGCAGCGGGTTACCGTGACGTCACCCGAATCGGTTATCCGGTGTTAACACGGGGTGGCGGTCGGTGCCGGCGTCACGCCGACCCGCGCCGCCACGTGATCACCCGGTGGCCTCGGGGAAGGACCAAGGGACGCGGCGGGACCGGCGACGGGAAATCGAGGCGCCGCCGAAGGTGGAGGTTCAACAGGCTTTTGGGTCGGACCGCGGGTTCACCGACCGCCTCAACCGGTGCGAAGTTTGGCGCCCCCGTCTCCGATCAGTTTTCCGTCCCGTCCGAAGGCCAGGAGCAAGGCGTGGTCCGTGTTGGTGGCGGCTATGGAGAATCCTCGGGCGCCTGCGAATCGGCGGTCCTCGACCGGTCCGGACGCGATCATGCCGGGGGGTCCTTGACGGGGGAGGCGCAGGGGGCCACTGCCGGGGCCGGGTTGGGGCAGAAGGGGGACGTCGAGAGCCTTTGTGCCTTCGACGGGGACGAAGACCAGGCGTGCCACCTCCGGGCCGACCTGACCCTGGATCGTCACCATCCCACTCGAACCACCCCACCCGCCACTGAAGTTGAGCTGTCGACCGCTCGCCGCGTCCACGCCGCTCTCACACGCGTAGCCGACCGTGCCGTCCGCCCGCGGTATCCACATGTACGACATGCATCCATCCGTCGGTGGTCCCCACAGGGCCTCGTCATGTTGGTCGGGCGTCTCGAACCGCACGGAGACGGGCGACTCCCGAACGAGGAGCATCACCGCGCCGGCGGCCGTCGCGACGACACCCGCGTAGGCCATGGCCGTGCGCGGACGAACGACCAAACGCACACCCGGCAGGAGCCCCACCGTCGCCGGAGCCCGGTCCCGCAGCGGCGCGAGACCCCAGGTGCACACCGCGAGCGCCGCGAGCAACCGCACGTTCTCGCGCGCGAACCCGGCCGGGAGCCATCCGCCGACACTGAACGTCATGGCCACCAGCAGCACGACACCCCACGCCATGCGAGCCCTGCGCGGGCCCGCCACCAACAGCAGGCCCGCCAGGACCAGCCACACCTGGTGGTGCGTCCACGACACGGGCGACGCCACCACCGTCGCGCACCCCACCACGACCACACCCCGCGCCGCGTGGCCCTCGCGGTGACACTGACGCGCACCGACCAACGCCACCGCGCACACCAGGGCCGACAGGACCAGCCACGCCGCGGCGCGTTCCGGCGGCACCGCCCCCACCCGTATCAACGCGCCGTTGAGGGACTGGTTGCCGGGCGCGGCCAGATTCCCGATCCGCGAGGTGCTGAAGATCGCGTCGGTCCAGAACGTCGTCGACGCGGCCGGCCACAACACGTGGGCCAGACCCGTACACGCCGCGAACGACACGCCCGCGCGCACCGCGTCGCGGCGCCGGCCGGTGACCCACAGATAGGGCACGAACAGCAACGGCGTCAGCTTGATCGCCGACGCCACCCCGATCAACACCCNTGGGCATCGTGGTGGGTCGAAGTCAGGTCCGCAGGATCCTGCTCGCGGAGGGGGTGCGGTGGCGCCGTACGCGGTCGTGGGTTCGGTCGAGGGACCCGGACTTCGCGGGAAAAGGACGCGGATCGTCGAGCTCTACACCGACCCGCCCGAAGGCGTCACGGTCGTGTGCGCCGACGAACTCGGCCCGGTGATCCCGCGCGCGTTCCCCCCGGCGCCGGGTTGGTCGCCGGACGGACACCGCATCAAGAACGTGCTCGACTACAGTCGCGGGCCGGAGAAGACCTGGGTCTACGGAGGCCTGCGGGTCCGCGACGGGACCGAGGTCACGATGACCGCCTCGGCCCGCAACAGCGGCTTCCACCAGCAGTTTCTCCGGCTCGTCGAGGACGCCAACCCCACCGGCGACATCGTGGTCGTCACCGACAACCTCTCCTCCCACAACAGCGTTTCCACCCGGGAGTGGCTCGTCGACCATCCCAGGATCCACCATGTCTTCATCCCGGTCGGCGCCTGCTGGTTGAACCTGCAGGAGGGATGGTGGCGCATCTTCCGCAAGGCCGCACTGGCAGGCCGCTCGTTTTCCAACCCCGACGACATTGCCCAGGCCACGACCCTCGCGACCGTCCAACTCAACGCCCGTGCCAGACCTTGGATCTGGGGCAGACCGGCCCCACCGACCCGCACATTACGACGCCGGTTCGTGTACACCCTTTGAGGAACGCAGCACTACCGGTGGTTTGTTGACAGCGGCTCTGATTAGCAGTATGCCGTGAAGTAGCAGTATTTGTGGGCCCGTTCGGGGGTGTGCCGTGACCGCTCGTGTGCCGTGTCCGCCTGCGCCGGGGCCGTTGGAGGGGTATGCGGCCCGGTTCGACGACCTGTTCGGGACGCTTGCTCAGCGGCGGGGGTTCCGGGAGTACCTGGTCGGGTTGTTGGCGCCGCGGGACCGGAACAAGACGCTGACCTGCCTGGCGGGGGCGGAGCCGGTGGTCGGCGCGCAACATCGGGCGGTGCAGCGGCTGCAGTTCTTCCTCTCCGAGTCGACCTGGGACCACGAGCGGGTCAACGCCCGTCGACTGGAACTGCTGCTCGCCGATCCGGCGACCGCCCCGCACGGGGCGGGGGTGTTGGTGATCGACGATTCCGGGGACCGCAAGGACGGCTCGGCGACCGCGCACGTGGGCCGCCAATGGCTGGGACGGCTGGGCAAGACCGACAACGGGGTCGTCACGGTGACCACCCTGTGGGCCGACGAGCGGGTCCATTACCCGCTGCACGCCGTCCCCTACACGCCGGCCCGGCATTTCCCGAAGGGCCGGAACGACCCGGGGTTCCGCACCAAGCTGCGGATCGGAGCGGAGTTGGCGGCGCAAGCCCACGACGCGGGGTTCGTGTTCCGTGCGGTGGCCGCCGACTGCGCGTACGGCGACCAGGACGGCTTCCGCGGCGAACTGAGCGAGGCCGGACTGCCGTTCGTGATGGCGTTGAAGCCACGGCGCGGGACGTGGGCCTACGGCGACCAGGCCCGCACCCCGGTCGATGCCGCCCGCGAGCTGTCCTGGGGTGGGCCGCGGGATCCGGGCGACTGGAACGCGGTGATCCGCACCTTCCGTGACGGGCACACCGAGACGTGGTGGGCCGCCGATGCCACGCTGGGCTGGTGGGGCCCGGACGGGACGACCCGGCTGGTGGTCGCCACCGCCGATCCGGGGACGCTGCCGGCCAAGGCCACCTGGTACCTCGCCACGAACCTTCCCCGTCCCGGCGGGCCGCGCGAGGACGAGGCCCCGCACCCGGCCGCCGACCTGGACGAAATCGTGCGGATCCACGGAATCCGTCATTGGATCGAGCAGGGATACAAGCAGGTCAAGGACGAGTTGGGTTAGGCCGACTTCCAGGTCCGTTCCGACACGGCGATCCGCCGCCACCAGACCCTGGTGAACTGCGCGTTCTCGTTCTGCTGGGACGCCTGGTTCACCGAACAGGAGTCGACGAACACGCCGGTGCCGCAGCCTCGCGACGACACCGGAGAGAGGGGGCCGCCACTCGCTCCGAAACCCACAGCGCCGTCCTGGCCCCGGGCAATCCGGGCCGTCCGCGCCTGGATCGCCCCGTGGATCGCGCTGCAACGCTACTGGCGGGCCTGGTCGAACGCGCCCCCACCCCCACAGTTACAGGCCCTGATGAACTCGGTCGGTGCGGGCTGTGGCCTGCACCTTTACCTCCCGAACTAACAAACCACCGTTACTGAGGTTTTCGTTGTGATGTCGCTTGGTTGGGTTTCACTTCCTGGGTCGGATGACAAGTCCGGTTTCGGCGAGACATCCCTCGATGAGATGGGGGCGTCGTTGGATATGGCGGAGGCCGTGTCTGATCGTGCGGACCAGGTGGTCGGCGTCGGTGAACGCGACGTTCCCGGTGAAGCCGCGACGAACCAGCGACCAGATCCCCTCCACCGGATTCAGATCCGGCGCGTAGCTCGGCAGTTGGACGACCGTCAGCCAGTCGTGGTCGGCGGCATACTTCCGCAGATCCGCGGCGCGGTGGGTGTTGAGGTTGTCCCAGATCAAGACGATCGGTCCTCCCAACTGCAGATGCGCCCGCACCGCCAGGTCGCGGTAGTCCGTCCAGGCGAAGCCTCTCCGTTCCCCCTTGCGGCGGGTGTGGAGGCGGGGTCGGTAGATCAGACGGGAGCGTTCACCGGGTTTGTAGCAGGCCAGGGCGGCGATCGAGACCCGGCCGCGGGAGCCGCCGCGCACCCGGACCACCGGTGTGATCCCGCGTCGACCCCAAGTGCGTGCGTGCGGCGGCGTCATCGACATCCCGGCCTCGTCCTCGAAGACGATCCACGCGTCGAGCGCCGCCGCGGTGCTTCCACCGACGGCCACGTCTCCCGCACCCAACCCCGCACCGCGTCCTCGTCCCGCTCCACCGCCCGCCGGGCCGGTTGCTGACACGACCAGCCGGCGCGACGCAGCAGGTCCCACACCCCGTGGATCGAGTACGTCACACCGAAGCGGCGTCGGATCACGGCCTTGACCCGCATCAGTGTCCAGCGCTGATCCTCCCAACCATGGGCCCTCGGGCCCATGTCCAACTCCCTTTCCAGTGCCGCCACTTGCGAAGGATCCAGCTTGGGGAGCGACGCGGGGCCGGCGGACCGCAGACCCTCCACACCCGCCTCGCGCCAAGCCCGACGCCACCGCTCCACCGACCGACGCGCCACCCGTAACTCGGACGCGATCACCGCGTTGGACTCCCCGTGCTCGAACCGCTCGGCGGCGTCCAATCGCAACCGCTCCCGAGCCGCGCGTTCCTTGGGAGTCAACCCACCACCCTGCGCATACCGCATATCCACGGCATAGCGCAGGGATCTTCAACCGTCCACGACATCACGACGAAAACTTCAGTAAGCCGCCCAGCCGTGGCGGTTCAGCGCAGCCATCGGTCGAAAGCCTGTGGCACCAGCGCTGCTTGGACGCCGACGAGACCGAACGCGGCAAGCGCGGCGCTCGAGACCAACGCACGCTCGCACACCCGCAGCGCAGCGGCCTCCGCCACGGCGAGTGTCGGGGCAAGGAGGAACAATCCCAGGACCGGGCCGCCGGACGCGTGAGCGTGGACGCTCACGTGCTCCAGTCCGTCCTCCGGTTCGGCGGCCGCGAGCACGAACTCGGCAGCGCCGTCGGGCAGTCCGCAGTCGGTCGCATGCCGCAGGTACACGTGGATCAGATACATCAACCCAGACTGCGCACCTTGATCGCCGCGCACAGCATCCCGGAATGGCCGGTTTGCGTCATGGCCGGAACAGGACACCACCGCCGCGCAACCCCCTCGGCAGAGCCGGTCCGACATGGCATGATCACCAACTGGATGATCGGCTCTCTTGGGGGGAATCGATGTTGGACGTTTTGGGTCTCGACGACGTCGCGGAATCCGTGTACCGGGCGATGCTGGCCCGGCCCGACGAGGGTGTCTCCGCGCTGGCCGCACGACTCGGATTGAGCGAAGTACAGCTGCGCTCGGCGCTCGACACGCTGAGCACGCTGGCGCTGCTGCGCCCGTCTGCGGAACACGATGGACGACTGCACGCGGTCAGCCCCGATGTGGGCATGGAGGTCCTTCTCGCCCGCCAGGAGGCCGAACTCGTCGCCCGGCAGCATCGCATCGATGCCTCCCGCGCCGCAGCCGCACGACTGATCGCCGAATGCGCCGACCTGCGGCCCGCCGCCACCACTCCCGGCGTCGAGCAATTGATCGGCCTGGACCGAATACGCGACCGCCTCGTCGGGCTCACCCGCGAAGTCCACAGCGAGGTCCTGACGTTCGCCCCCGGCGGCGGCCAGACCATGGACAACATGGAAGCCGCCAAACCGCTGGACGGCGAACTCCTCGAGCGCGGCGTGCTGATGCGCACGCTCTACCTCGACAGTGTCCGCTACAACCCGCCCTCCATCGCCTACGCCGACTGGCTCACCGACCTCGGCGGTGAGGTCCGCACAGCCCCCACCCTGCCCGTCCGCATGATCATCGTCGATCGCACCACCGCCGTGGTTCCCATAGACAACCAGGACACCGCCCACGGCGCCGTCGTCCTGACCGGGCTGGGCACCTTGACCGCGCTTTGCGCGCTGTTCGACACCCTGTGGGACACCGCCACCCCACTCGGCAAAGGCAAGACTCGCGATACTCGCGGACTGACCACACAGGAATCGGAGACGCTGCGCCTGCTCGGCCAGGGACTCACCGACGACGCCATCGCCAACCGCCTCGGTGTCTCCGGCCGCACCGCCCGCCGCATCGCCGCCGATATCATGGACACTCTCGGCGCCCGCAGCCGCTTCCAAGCCGGTGCCGAAGCCGCACGTCGCAGTTGGTTGTAGGACGCCGATGGCTGCGAACGGTAAAACCAGCGGGTCGGGATTATCAGGATTCAGGTGTATGGGGTCCCATTCACGCGAATCGGGATCTCGACTCGGTTTCGTGCGGTTGTCGCCGGTTCGGCTCAGGTTGACCAACTCGTGGCCGCGGGCGATGAGAGGGTCGCAAACGCGTCAATGTTCCCGGTCGCAGTCGGCGCCAAAGCGCGTCGTGCAGGGCCACCACGGTGGGGCGGGAAGGGAAAGTCAACTACGCCGCGTCCCGGCCGCGCCGGCCGCAGCGCGGTCGGGTGGGCCGTGGGCGGCGCGCTCTGCGTGGCGCTCGGCGAGGACACGGCCGAGGCGGTCGGATTGGGCGTGGGCGACGCCGACTTCTTCTTGTCGTCCCCGTCCAGGACCACCACGAGGGCGGCGAGGACCGCGCAGACCACGAGGATGGCGGCGGTCACCATCGCACTCAGCGGTCCTTTGCCGTATGGGTGCCGTGGTCCGCCGTCCCCCGGGTACTGCGGCGTGCCGTCGTACGGATTCTGCGGAGGCAGGGAATACTGATGCCCGCCTTGAGGGTACTGCTGCCCGGGTACGGCTGGTTGCTCCGGTATCCCTGGCCTGGCTGCTGCCCGTATCCGGGGTAGCCACCCTGTCCGGGTGATGGCGGCATCGTCATGTGCCCAGCCTGCCCGATCGGGTGAACCTCGTGCTCAGTTACAGGATTCGGCGCAGGATGGTCGATCCAGGAGGCAGCGCCGGACGACTTCGATGCTTGCTCGATCCCTCAGTCCCTGCGACCACGGCACCTTCCTCGGAGCCCGCTACCGACGCATCGTCAAACACCGCGGTCACGCCAAAGCCGTCGTCGCCGTCGCCCGCTCCATCCTCGTCATCACCTGGCATTTGTTCAACGAACCCGACGCCCACTATCAAGAACTCGGGGCCGACCGGCACCAACGCCACCTCAACCCCGGTCGCAAAACCCGCGACCTCGTCCGCCCAACTCCAAGCCCTCGGCCACCAGGTCACCCTCGCACCCGCAGCCTGATCACCCCCACCCGCCGCCCGGACATCCGTTCCGCTCCGCAGAACGGATACCGCCCCCTGCCCGGAGGACGTTGAAGACTCCGTTCAGCTTCAGAGTCAAGCTCAGGCAGGGGTGGCGGCAACAAAGGTGCCGGCTCCGACCAAAGAGTGGTCGGAGCCGGCACCGTGTGCTTCCGCGCAGACACGACTCCCGCCATGCACGCGATGGGTTCGTCAGCCGACGAAGTGGATGTTCTTGGTGTTGAGGTAGTCGCCCCAGCCGTTGCCGGTGATGCGGTGGTAGTTGTCGAATCCGTTCCCGTCGCCCACGCCCATGGTGATGCCGCCGTCCGACTCCTGGGTGATGATGTCGGCCTTGCCGTCCCCGGTGACGTCCGCGAAATGCATGCGCCCGCCGTCGAGATAGTCGGCGAAGCCCGTTCCGGTGATGCGGTGGTAGTTGTCGAATCCGTTCCCGCCGCCCACGCCCATCGTCACGCCGCCGTCCGACTCCTGGNTGATGATGTCGGCCTTGCCATCCCCGGTGACGTCCGCGAAATGCATGCGCCCGTTGTTCAGGTAGTCGCCCCAGCCGTTGCCGGTGATGCGGTGGTAGTTGTCGAATCCGTTCCCGCCGCCCACGCCCATCGTCACGCCGCCGTCCGACTCCTGGATGACGATCTCCGCCTTCCCGTCCCCCGTGACATCCGACGTACGAGCGTTGTCGACGACGTTGACGGCTCGGATCGGTGTGAAAGTGCCGTGGCCGGAGAAGTAGGGGTACGGAATCTCGCGGTGATGGACGCCGCTGGACGTGAACTCATATCCGTCGTAGGCCGTTTGGGCATCGTTGGTCCAGCCTGCGAAGATGACCACGTGGCCGAGACTCCCGCTTGCGGGATTGTTCAACGCGTCGCCCGGTTTGAGCTGGGACTTGGAGATGGGCGTGGCAGCGCCTGAGGAGACGAAGGTGCCCGTCACAAGGCCGGGGGTCGGCAACCCCCATGCCATCGAGGCGAATCCCGAACAGTCCCGCCGGTAGCCCTGGTAGAAGCCTCCCTGGTCATATATGAGCCCCTTGCCCACCCACGTCTCGGCCCGCTGCAGAACCTGGCTGCGCGTGAGTTGCGCCGCTGCTGCGGCGAGCATGCGGCTCTGGGTCGGCGTCAGCGATGGCCCCTGACCGCCGCCTCCTTTGTCGTTGGACGTTGCGGCGGAAGGCGTCGAGCCGTCCGCCGGGGTGGCGGCCTGCGCCTGGCCGAGGAGGCCGAGGCCAAGGGAACCGGCGAGAACGATGCCGACGGTTACGCGCCGAAGAGCATTGAATGTTTGCATACCGAACTCCAAGGAGGGCAAGGGGTGAAGGGTGTGAAGGCAAAGGTGGGAAGACTGCGGCAAGCCGAGCCGCGGGCGGATCAGGCTCGGAGCCGTTCCGACCAACGCGGACGTGCATTCGGCGCGGCCACAGTGCATGGGAGGGATGCCGAGTGCTCAGCGAAAGCCCCGGCTGTCCGGAAAAGCGGCTCGACGGCCGGGCGGCGCCCGAAAGCTACGCATTTACGCGCCGGCACCTGAGCCGGCCATGCAAGAACGTTGCCGGCGCTTGCAGATGGCCGGGGACGGGGAGGGCTACTGCCAGCCCATGGTGTCGGTGTGGGCGATGGGAAGCGGGGCGGGGACCGGGGTGGCCACGGAGGCGGCGATGGCGAGGGCGGCGACCACGGCGGCCTTCGCAATGCAGGTGCGGATCATGGCAGAGCTCTCCTTCAGGACACAGGTGCGGGGTGTGTTCCGGATCCGGTCGCCTCCCGCGGTGAGGCCGCCCCGGTTTCCGCGACTGCTTGTCGCTGCCGTTGGGTACCAGCATGTCCGCTGGTCAGAGGCATATCCAGGGGGTCGAGCTGTCCTGAAGCGGCCCTGTCCTAAGCCGTCCAGCCCGGCGGGTTCAGAACAGCCGGCGGTCGAACGCCTGCGGCACCAGCCCCGCTTCGACGTCGACGAGCACGAACCCGGCCTGCCGTCCGCCCGGTGCCACAGCGCGTTCGCAGACGCGGCGTGCCATGGCCTCCGCGACGGCAAGGGCCGAAGCGGTCAGGAAGAGTCCGAGCACCGGGTTGCCGGGCGCGTCGGCGTGCACGCTGACATGCTCGACCCCGTCTTCGGACCGGGCAGCGGCCAACACCAACTGGGCTGTCCTATCGGGGAGTCCGCTGTTCGACGGGTGACACGTAGTCCAGGGCCGAGTAGAGCCGTTCCTCGTTGTACCAGCCGACCCAGCGCACGACGGCGCGTTCGAGATGGGTGAAGTCTCTTCAGGGGCCCTGCATTTCGATGAGCTCGGCCTTGAACGTGCCGTTCAGTGCCTCGACCGTCGCGTTGATGCTCCTATGGTTCGTCAAGTCGGATTCACTGCTGGCTTCTTGGCCTTGATGTGCTGGTAGATCTCTCGGGCCAGGTACCGCTCGAGGCAGCGGACGATTTCCTGTTTTGTCTTGGCCTCGGCCGAGCGTCGGGTGATGTAGTCGATTGTGGGCAGGTGGAAGCGCATACGGACGATCACTACGCGGTAGAGCGCGGAGTTCAGCTGTCGGTGGCCGCCACGGTTGAGCCGGTGCCGGTTCGTCTTGCCTGACGATGCCGGGACGGGTCGGGCGGCCGTGGCTGGGGCCGTTAATCGCGGTCGAGGACGGCGGGCCCTTGATCGCGTGGATGGGCGCCGTCGTCCGCCGGCGGCGTGGGGGTGTGGGTGTGGGGTTCGGGTGGGTGGACGATCCGTGGCGGGTGCGGCAGGAGGATCGGCCGGCGACCACGGCCGCGCTGCTGCGGTCGCTGGGCAGGGAGCGGAAGGCGGGCGGTTCGGGGACGCTGTGGCGCTCGACGGTGGCCGGCGGAGGAACGCATGCTGATCGGCGAGTTCGTGGGTGACGCGGAGGAGCAGTTGGTGGGGTTGCGCGGGGCGCAGAGCGGGAGCACCGCGGACGCGGCCCGGGGCGGTACGGACGAGGAGACCCGGGTGGGGCGGGTATTGCGATGGTCCGTCGGACCCGCCGACGGTGTGGGGCCGTGCGACCCGCCGGTTCCGGTGGTCGGTGTCGGCCGGTGGGTGCCGTTCCCGGTTGCACGGATCCCCTTGCGCGTCACTCGGTGTACGGGTTGACGATGCGGTGGGGTCGCTTGGCGATCTCCAGCACGTTGTGCGGGAAGCGGGGGCCTGCGACGTAGTGGCGGCCCTTGGTCTGTCCCACGGCGGTCAGTACTCCTGCCTTCGTCAGTGCCTGGAGGTCGCGTGTCGCCTGTTGGGTGTTGATCGCTTCGGCCCGTTCGTAGCGGGAGCGTCGCACTCTGCCGACCATGGCGACTTCGTGGAGGGCGGTGACCTGGCGTTCGGTGATGCCGTCGGCTTCGGCGGCCTCCATGAGCTGTATCCAGCATGCGTTGGAGCGGGCGATACGGTGTTGCACGCGTTGGGCTTGTTGGTGGTAGGCAAGGAGGTTGAACTTGATCCACGGCAGTGTGTCGCGTTCGGGTGACCAGAGGGGGCCGCCGACCTCGCGAAGCACTTTGTAGTAGTCCCAGGTGTTGCCCGGCATGCCCAGCCATTCCTCGATCGAGGAGAACTCGGGGGCCAGGACGCCGCCGCGGGCGATCAGCAGGGTCTGCAGGGAGCGGGACATCCGCCCGTTGCCGTCCGACCACGGATGGATCTTCACCAGGTTCAGGTGTGCCATCGCGGCCCGGATGAGCACGTGGTCGTCGAGGTCGCCCTCGTTCAGCCAGTCGACGAGCTCGCCCATCAGGTCCGGGACCAACTCCTGATCCGGCCCCTCGTAGTCCGTCGCCAGCTCGTCGCCGGGGGCCGTGATCCGGATCGAGGTCCTTCGCCACTGCCCCGCCCTCTTCAGCGGATGATGATGCCCCTGCAACATCCAGTGGAGCGCGTTCAGCAGTTCCTTGCCGTACCGGAAGTCGGTCACGTCGTGCAGTGATTGGATGTATGTCATGGTCTGCTGGTAGGCCAGCGTCTCCGCCTTGTTCTCGTCGCTCGCGTCGACCTCGCGTTCCCCGTCCATCAGGTCCGCGACGTCCTTGGCGTCGACCCGGTAGCCCTCGATCGTGTTCGACGCCGCGATGGCACTGGCCGTCAGGGCCTTGCGCAGATCGAGGGTCCATTTCCTGGGCGCCTGCTGCACCGCGTGGCGCAGCCGATCACGCATCGCGTCGACCTGCTCCAGGACCTGCAGGTCGACGGGCTCGAGACGGGGAGTCGCATACAACATGCGGCAATGATACCAAGCTCCTATCATTCCATGCTTGTGGGTTTCGGTCGAGGGGCGCCACTCCGGCATCCCGGAGGCGGCTTCACGCAGGCATGGGAACCTCACGGGTCCGCACACCGGCGGTTCGGCCCCGACGCGACGCTCTCGCCGCCATCGCCCGAGAACCCGAGAACCCGACCATGACCGGGAGAAGCGGTGGGGTCGGGGCTGTGACGGTCGTCGACCACGGGCGGCATGTGTGTCCGCGGGGTCGAACGCAATGCGCCCGCAGTCGACGGTGCCGGCCGTGATCCGCAGGTGCGGGCATGGCGGCGGCCCGTGCGGCTGCCGTGGCGCGACGCGGCGGACGGGCGGGTGCGGTCGTGGGTGCCGCAGGTGTTCGCCCGCCACGCGGACGGCACCGCACTGCCGGCCCACCGTCCCGGTCGCGCCGACGCGGGCGGGGTGCGGGCGCTGCAGGCCGCGGCGGTGATGGCCGGGGCGTGTGCGCAGATCGCGAGTACAGCGAAACGTGCACAACCGACGACAACGACCCCGAACAGGAAACTGCATGAACACCGCCACCGTTCCCGAACCCCGCACCGCTGCCGCCCTGGCCGCCCGCCGCCGCAAGACCGAGACCGCCCTGGAGCAGGTCCACCAGGCCATTGCCCGGCTCCGTCGCGAGAAGGCCCAGGTCAGTGTTGCCGCCGTCGCCCGCCGAGCGGGCGTCTCGCGCACCTTCCTCTACGACAACGGCGAGGCCAGAGCCGCGGTCGCCGCGGTATTGACCGAGGCCGGCGAACGCCGGTCCCGCACGCTCGCCGAGCAGGACGACGAGCGCGAGGCGACCTGGCGCGAACGCGCCCTGAACGCCGAGGAGGCCCTCAAGGCCGCCCACGCCGAGATCCTCACCCAGCGCACCCGGATCGGCGAACTCCTCGGTCGGATACGCGACTTGGAAGCAGAATGGACCCAGGAAGCCGTCCAGCGGATCACCAGCGAGAACACCACCCTCAAACAGCGCGTCCGCCGGCTCACCACCGACAACCGCACCCTGGACGAACGGCTCAAGGCCGCCCGCTCCAACCTCCGGTTCCAGGACCGCCGCATGGTCGACCTCGAAGCCCAGGTCGCCGACCCCTCACAGGGAGATCAGCAGTGACGTCGACGGTTCCGACCCATCGCGCCTGACGGCACGACTCGGTCTTGGGAGCCCGGCAGCCCACGGCGGCCCGGCTCCCGAGATCTCTTCACCTGCGGCGACGTGAGGCCGGGGGCTTCTCATGCCGCTTGGAGTGCCGCGATGGCACGTGGGTCGGCGCAGGCGGCACGCGGGTTCATCGAGGGATCGGGGTGGCGCCGGTCGCCGCGACGGACAGTTCCCATAGCCGTGCCGCCGTGTCGGGGCCGATGGCGTACTCGCGGACACCGCCGTCGTCCATGGGCTCTGCGGGAGCAGAGATGCGCGCGACATCGCAGTCCTCGAGGTAGAGCCCGCCACGACCGTCCAGGAGTGGAGACGTGGCTGCCCACAGACCGGTGGCAGCGCCCTGGGAGGGTGTCTTGAAGTCGGCGCCGATCACGTTGCCGTGCTCGTCCACCCATCCGCGTTCGATCTGCTCCTGGAGCGTCATCTCACGCTGGAGGCCGGTAATGATCTTTCCCGGGTGGAGGGAGAACGCCCGGACGCCGTCGTTGCGTCCGAGGGCGTCGAGCTGCACGGCGAACAGGACATTGGCGGTCTTGGCCTGGCCATAGGCCAGCCACTTGTCGTAGCCGGTGCGGAAGTGCGGGTCATGCCAGCGGATGTCGGTCAGGGCGTGCCCGGCGGAGCTGTTGATGACGACGCGCGCACCGTCGGCGGCGGCCAGGAGCGGGTAAAGCTCGCAGGCGAGTGTGAAGTGTCCGAAGTGGTTGGCGGTGAGCTGGCCTTCCCAGCCGGGTCCGACGCGTCGCTCGGGGGTGGCCATGACGCCGGCGACGGCCATCAGAAGGTCGAGCCTGTTGGTGGAGTCACTGATCCGTGCGGCGGCGGCGCGAACGCTGTCGAGGTCTGCCAGGTCCATGGGGATGACTTCACAGCCATCCACATCCTCAAGTGCGGCGCGGGCCACGCCGGGCCGGCGTGCCGGAACGATGACCTGGGCCCCGGAGGCCGCCAGGCCCCGGGCGGTTTCCAAGCCGAGCCCGGAGTAGCCCCCGGTCACGACGGCGGTCGTGCCGGAAAGGTCGAGGCCGACCATGACGTCCTCGGTGGTGCTGGTGGCAGAGAAGGGCGAGCCGAGCGGCTGCTGATCAGTGATGGTCATGCCGATGACGCTACGAGCTAGAGCAGGGTCTAGATCAAGTCCTAGACTGGGCGGCATGGCGACTACCGAGGCCCCTGCGGAGCCACTGAGCATCGGCGAAGTGGCCGAGCGGACCGGACTCAGCGTGCATGCACTGCGCTTCTACGAACGCGAGGGCATGCTCGTCGGGCCGGTCCAGCGCACCGCGGGCGGCCGACGGCGATACACAACAGTCGATGTCGAATGGCTGCTGATCTGCGTCAAGCTGCGTGAATCCGGCATGCCGCTCGCCGACCTCAAGCACTTCGCCGAGTTGGTACGCCACGGCCCGGGCAACGAGGCAGAACGTCTGCAGCTCCTCGATGCCCATCAGCAGCGCGTCGAGGCACAGATTCAGGCGCTGGAGGAGTGCCGCTCCATCATTGCCTGGAAGGTCGGCATCTACGCCGAGAACCTCGCCCGCGGCGAGGCCGGCGGGCTCTGGGAC
Source organism: Embleya scabrispora DSM 41855 (assembly GCF_000372745.1). Lineage (GTDB taxonomy): Bacteria > Actinomycetota > Actinomycetes > Streptomycetales > Streptomycetaceae > Embleya > Embleya scabrispora. The sequence continues at coordinate 73,240 of NZ_KB889670.1, forward strand.
CCGACAGGCTGAGGCAACGAACAACACCAAAAAAACGTCGAGTCACCATCGCGGACACGTAGTCTATGAATCGTCGCAGTTCAGAGCCGGTTCACGAGTCGGCCGGCACGACGCTTCGACGGCGTGGTGGCCCAGTCCTGGGCGGCGGCGGTCACCACTCGCCGGCAACGACCACGGGCAACACTTGGCACGGCGCCGGCGGGGGCGGTTGGGCCGGCTCACCGCGGGCAACCCCGCCCTGGCCGCGTCCGGTGGGGGCGTCTCGGCGGTTCTCCTGACCCGCGCGGTGGTCACCTATCCCGAAACCGTCGCCCTCGCCCGGGCGTTGACCACACTTGGCGGGGCCCCGACACGAGGGGCCGCGCCCGACACCGCCGGCGCTGTGGCCCACATCGCCGGCCACCTCGGGCTCGCCCGCCTGGTGGTCGCACCCGACGACCTCCTGTGGGCCCGACTCCACCACCGGCCCCCGGGCGCCGGCCCGGCCCGAACCCGCCCCGGACACCAACACTCATAGGCGCGTCAACACAACTGCAGGAAACCCGCGCCCGGTCTCAACACAACTACCGAACCCGGGGAAAGACCAGGTCACAAACAGCCCGAACACCCCGCCCGAACCACACCGATCAGCAGACCCGAACCCGCACACCCCCAACCGCCTCGGCATGTTCTCAACCAACCCGCAGAACCCCACCCCACACACAAGATCAAACCGCAACACCACCGCCACGCCACAGCGCCGGCGAGATGGACACGGCCGAGATCCACCTCGACGACGCCGCGTGGCACCGACTCGCCGTCTTCACCCGAGTCCCCCACCACCACCTTGCGCGGGCGCTCCCCCACCTCGCACGGCCCCGGGATCGGAACCCGGCTCGAATACCGGACGCTGTCGGGGCGACCGGGGCCGGCATCGCCTCGTGGCACCGCCCAGGCCCGTACGAACAACCCTCGTGGGCGTGTCCGTGGTGCACCCTGCGACACACCTGCGGCGCCACCGCGCGGGCACGGGTGTACCTGCCCGCCCACCGCGTGTGGTGCCCGCGGCACGCGTGTTGGAGCACCGGCGGGCTCCGACCGCGGCTCCTGGACACCCGGGGTGTGCCCCCGGAACAACCATCCCGATACAACTGCGAAACCCCAGCCCACACCCCCCACACCACCCCACAACCAACAACCACTCACACCGTTGTTCGAACCGCTCCGGGTTTGATCGAGACTCTCATTCTTGAGAGGATCGGACGAATCATGCCGAAGAACTATCCAAGGGACCTCAAGGAGCGGGCCGTGCGGCTGGTGCTGGAGTCCCGTGACCAGTACAAATCCGAGCACGCGGCGATCCGCTCGATCGCCGCCAAGCTCGATGTGGGGCCCGAGTCGCTGCGCAATTGGGTGCGTCAGGCCGAGGTCGACGCCGGTGGCCGACCCGGCACCACGACGGAGGAGTCCGCGCAGTTGAAGGCGTTGAAGCGGGAGAACGCCGAGCTCAAACGCGCGAACGAGATCCTGAAGGCGGCGGCGTCTTTCTTCGCGGCCGAGCTCGACCGGCCACACACACGCTCGTAGCGTTCATCGACGAGCACCGGGACCGCTTCGGCGGAGTCGAGCCGATCTGCAGCGTGCTCACCGCGCACGACTGCGGCATCCACCCGTCCACCTACTACGCCTTCAAGAAGCGCCTGCCCTCCGCGCGCTCCGTTCGCGACGCGGAACTGACCGCCCTGATCGAGAACATCCACGAAATCAACTACGGGGTCTACGGCGTTCGCAAGGTCTGGGCCGAGTTGAAGCGCCGCGGCCACACCGACGTCGCCCGATGCACGGTCGCCCGGTTGATGAGGGATGCCGGGCTCTCCGGCGCGGTCCGCGGCCGCAAGGGCCGCACCACGGAACCGGACCCGACCGCCGCGCGTCCGCCGGACCTGCTGCGGCGCGCGTTCGTCGCCACCGCGCCGAACCGCGTGTGGGTGGCGGACTTCACCCACGTCGCCGCGTGGGCCGGCACCGTCTACGTCGCGTTCGTCGTGGACACCTTCTCGCGCCGCGTCGTCGGCTGGTCGGCCGCCACGAACAAGCGCACCGACCTCGTACTCTCGGCGTTCGAAATGGGCCTCTGGCAGCGTGACCGAGCGCAATACCCCGTCCGGCAGGGGGAGTTGATCCATCACAGCGACGCCGGCTCGCAAGGCGGATTCAACCGGTCGTCGCAACACTTCAACAATGGAGGTGTGGATGGGCAGGCCGGCGGGGTGGATGCGGGAGTTGACGGGCAGGGCGGTGATGAAGTCGCCGGGGAAGCCCTCACTGCGTCGTGACGTCGAGCGGTTGTTCTGGCGTGAGGTCGCCAAGGGGCTGACCAGCGAGGACGCGGCGGTCGCGGTCGGCGCGTCGCAGGCGGCCGGCAGTCGGTGGTTCCGGGATCGTGGCGGCATGCCCACACACTTGGTCACCCCGCTGTCGGGTCGTTACTTGTCGTTCGAGGAACGGGAGGAGATCGCGCTGCTGAAAGCCCGGGGCGTCGGGGTCCGGGAGACTGCCCGCCGGTTGGGCCGCGACCCGTCGACCGTCTCGCGGGAGCTTCGCCGCAACGCCGCAACCCGCGGTGGGAAGCTGGACTACCGGGCGTCGGTTGCGCAGTGGAAGGCGGAATTGGTGGCGAGGCGCCCCAAGACCGCCAAGCTGGCCGGGAACGAGCGGCTTCGCGAGTACGTGCAGGACCGGCTCTCGGGTCGGGTCCACCGGCCCGACGGAACACCGGTGCCGGGGCCGGGGACGGCGCGGTGGAAGGGCCGCAACAAGCCGCACCGGCAGGACCGTAGGTGGGTGACGGCCTGGAGCCCGGAGCAGATCGCCCACCGGCTCGAGGTCGACTTCCCCGAGGACGAGTCCATGCGGATATCGCACGAAGCGATCTATCAGGCGCTGTTCGTCGAGGGGCGCGGAGCACTGCGGCGCGAGCTGGTCGCCTGCCTTCGCACCGGGCGGGCGCTTCGCGTTCCGCGAGCCCGTTCCCGACGACGCCCCGCGGGGCACGTCACCTCCGAGGTGATGATCGGCGAGCGGCCCGTCGAGGCCGACGACCGGGCGGTTCCGGGCCATTGGGAGGGCGACCTGATCATCGGCACGGGCCGGTCCGCGATAGGCACGCTCGTGGAACGCACGACGCGGTTCACGGTGCTGCTGCACCTGCCGCGCATGGAGGGCTACGGCGTCCAACCGCGGGTGAAGAACGGCCCGGCGCTGGCCGGCTATGGCGCCGAGGCGATGAAGAATGCGATTGCGGCCAGGCTCATCGAGCTGCCCGAGGAACTACGTCGATCGCTGACCTGGGACCGCGGCAAGGAACTCGCCCAACACGTGCAACTCCGTTGTGAGACAGGGCTGTTGGTCTACTTTGCCGACCCGCACAGCCCGTGGCAGCGCGGCACGAACGAGAACACCAACGGACTGCTGCGTCAGTACTTTCCCAAGGGCACTGATCTGTCCCGCTGGAACGTCGACGAGCTCGAGGCCGTCGCCGCCGCACTCAACGGCCGTCCCCGCAAGACACTCAACTGGCGAACTCCCGCCGAGGCCCTCAACGATCATCTACGCTCACTGCAAGTAAGCGGTGTTGCAACGACCCCTTGAACCCAAGCAATACACCTCGTTCCGCCTCGCCGCCCACCTCGCGCGCGAGGGCACCGCCGGATCCATCGGCACCGTCGGCGACGCCCTCGACAACGCCCTGATGGAATCCACCATCGGCCTCTACAAAACAGAGTTGATCAAACCCCGAGGCCCGTGGCGCACCCTGGCCACCGTGGAACTCGCCACCGCCGAATGGATCGACTGGTACAACCACACCCGACTCCACGGTGAGATCGGCCACGTCCCACCCGCCGAGTACGAAGCCAGGCACTACCAAGGACAGCCAAAGCCGCAGGTCACCGCCATAAACCCGAGTCTCTAACGAACCCGGAGCGGTTCACCCCGACGCGCAGTTGCGGATCACCGACGTCGACGGCAACCGGTGCGTGGCCTTCGTCACGAACACGGCCGGCGGGCAGCTCGCGGACCTCGAACTCCGCCACCGCCGACGCGCCCGCGCCGAGGACCGCATCCGCCAGGCGAAGGCGACCGGCCTGCGGAACCTGCCCCTGCACGGCTTCGCACAAAACCAGGTCTGGTGCGAACTCGTGTCCCTCGCCCGCGAGTTGGTCGCCTGGACGCAGATGCTCGCCCTGACCGGCGACGCCCGCCGGTGGGAGATCAAGAAGCTCCGCTTCCGGCTCTTCTCGGCCGCAGCCCGCCTGGTTCGCACCGGCCGACGGATCGTCGTCCGCCTGCCGGAGCGATGGCCCTGGACCGGGCACATCCTCGAGGGAATCGCCCGACTCGACCGGCTCGCCGCACCCACATGACACCCGACCCGATCGCCCCGACGAACCGAGACAAAACCCGGAGACGTGGAAACCGGCGCCGATCCGACGCGACAATCGGGCCACCGGCATGCCCAAGCATCAAAAGGGCCGCACCTCACAAGCACAGAGTCCCCGCCAGCGAACCGACGAGGACTCATGAACGATCGAGGTTAGGCACCCGACGTCAGTCGATGGTCATGCCTGTAACAGTCGAAACGACCACGGTCATTCATGCCCCGACCAGCACACAAACACCCACACGACACCCGCGCCCCACTGACGATCAACCACCGCCACCCCGACGCGCACTCACACCTCTGAAAGACCGGTCACGACGGCGCAACTCACACTGCCCAAGGGTTCTCAAAGGCAGGGGTGGTGTCGCGCTCATGCCAGGCCGCTATGGCGTCCTTGACCCGTCCTCCACGGATCAGCAGATCCGCCAATACGGCGACATCCATTCCGCTGGTCGGTGTCAGAATCGCAATAGCTTCTTCGAGGCACCCGGTATCAGCCAAGAGGTCGGCCAGACGAAACTTCATGTTCCGGGTGTCGGCATCGGGCCGGGCACGTAGTTCGATGATGGCTTGCTCAGCACGGCCGCAGCAAGAAAGCAACCAAACGCGTTCGAAGAACAGTTCGGCCGACATGCCCCCGTTTCGCGCGGCAATGTCGTCGATAATCGCAAAGGCCTCCTCGGTCCGCCCGTGCTCCGTCAACAATGTCAGCAGGGACTTCAGAACCCCTTCGTCACCGGCCGCCGCCCCCGACGCAGAGCGCAGCACCAGAACCGCCTCGTCGAAACGATCGTTTCGGGTCAACAGGTCCGCCAATCCCACTGTGGCATCCGGCGAACCGGCTGCCGCAAACGGCCGCAAGACATCGGCGGCGGCGTCCACATGACCTCGCTCCTCCAGCAAATCAGCCAGACGGTAGGACGCATCTCGCCCACCGGCCCCGGCAGCGAATTCGCGCAAATCTGGCAGCCGATCGTGACGTGCCAAGATGTCGGCATACTGTTCGATCACGTTAGCCGATGCGCCGTTGGGGTGGTAAATGCGCGTATCCAGCAGGGCCAGCGCCTCATCCACCCGTCCCTGCCGCTCCAGTACGGCAGCAGGCAAACCCACAACGGTCGGAGCCTCACCGAAGCGCGGCTCGGCAGGGACGGTAGGCAGCAAAGCCATCACTGTGTCGCCCCTGCCGCACCCGGCGGTCAAATTGACCAAAGCTCGCCCGCATACTTGTTTCCCCGCGTGTGGACGCAACAGGGTGATCACTTCATCGGTGTGGCCCAAGCCGGCCAACAGCGTCGCCAGCCGCTTAATCGCAGAGAGGTCGCCAGCTTCCGCTGACGGGCGGACCAACGCAACCGCCTCGTCACGACACCCCCAATTGTCGATAATGTCGGCGGCTGCACCCACCGCCTCCCACCAGCCGATTTCGATGAAGGGGGCAATGACATCGAGGACTCCATCGCGCTCGCCCCGCCCAGCAAGCAACTGAGCCAAGCCCACTGCGCAGTACCAGTCGCCCGACTCTGCCTGGGAGCGAACTTCGTCAAGATGGCCGTGCTCGATCATGGTCGCCACCACCCACGGCGGCAGCCAAGGATCAAAGGTACGAAGACGTCGATCGAGCTCAGCCAAAGTATCCATGCTACGACTGTAGCGGCTAACAATAAGGAGGCGTACACAGCCCCTCAACCCCAGGATGCACCGCCCGAAACTTCGACGAGACAGGCTATCTCAAAAAAGTTTTCCGTCGATTCCCGAGAATTGACCCTCAATCATGTCTTCACCGCGTAATGCGAGCCTCCTTACACGCCTCCCTGCCGGCCGAGCCCGACCACCGATTGTCCGGATCTGTTTTCCCTTTCGTCCTTCAGTCAGGGAAGATCGTCAATCCAGAGACTCTTCCGTTTATGTCGGTAAATACGACAGAACATCTCGCGGCACAATAATGCCACATGCTTATGCGATATTTGAGAGCATTGGGCAGTCATGCCATGCAACGGAGCAAATGTCGGCCAGGTTCGTCGCACCGCTATTCTGCAGAGCAGGGAGCGCGCACGCATTCCCAGGAAAAATTCCCTCTTCTCGTCGATGGGATCTCGCCGTGGGTTCATCGACGGCGTAGTGCAGGCAGACGTGATTCGGTGGGCCCGGGTCTGGTCGCCACCACCTCGAGGGTCGGTGAAAGCGGCGGTGCAGGTGGCCTCCAGCGGCGCGGGACACGGATCTTGACAAGTCCGCGCTCGCTCCGGGTCGGGCTCCGACACAGTCCGATGGCAGTCGACCCGGCCAGTCTCACCGGAGACGGGGTGTCGGGCAGTTCCAGGGCGGGCGGTCGCCGACTCGGAAATATTCCACGGCGCATCGTGGGGTCATTGGCCGATGACACAGCGGCCCGGGGCGGTGCATACGATCCCTCATGATCTTCATGTGTAATACACCCCGGCCTGCTGTTGTCCGCACCCGATCAGCGCCCGGCGACTCGGCGAAACGCAACGACCCGGAAGTGATATCCAGACTCCCCAACCCTTGCCGAGGATGGATTTTCCTCCACCGACCGCTCCCACGACCCGCCCGCTCACCTCACGGCAACAGACCCCCGCCCGGGACCCCTTGGAGCCGGCCGCGACGCGCAACTGCCCGCACTGCAATCAGCCGATCACCATCGTGGCCCTGCTGGCGACCCCGGAAGCGGCACGGCCCACCATCCACAACCGCGGACCCGACATCCCGCTGCGAAGAGTCCCATGACCGGCTGACCATCCGCTCATCGTCAGGCCCCGCCGACCTTCGGTCGGCGGGGCCTGACGCGCTCTTCGCTCCCCACATTCCCCACTTCAATGACGCATCAAGCAAGTGAGGCGAGAAGCGACACTGGCCGATTTCGGAGATCCTCATCACCGCCGCGGGGCAGGCCCGCCTGGTCGCCGTGGCGGCTGGCCACGGTGCTGGTGCTCCATTCGCCGAGGGGCTGACGGACCGCCAGGCCGCCGACGCCGTCAGGGCGAGGATCGGCTGGAAGTACTGCCTGGGCCTTGAACCGACCGATCCGGGCTTCGACCGTTCGGTTCTCAACGAGTTCCGCGACCGCCTGGTCGACGCGGAGGCCGGACGCGGCCTTCTGGACGCGGTCCTGGACGCCGCGGACGGGCGGGGCCTGCTCAATGCGGCCGGCCGGGGCCGCACCGACTCCACCCACGTCCTGTCCTCGGCACGGGAGTTGACCCGCCTCGAACTGCGCGGCGAGAGTCTGCGCTCGGCCCTGAACGCCCTCGCCCACACCGCGCCGGACTGGCTGTCCGAGCGGGCCCGGCCGGAGTGGTTCGACCACTACTCGACCCGGCTCGAAGAGACGAGATTTCCCAAGAGCCGTACCAAACGGGCCGAGATCGCCGAACGGACGGGCAAGGACGGGATACGCCTGCTCCGGGCCGTGCACGCATCGGACGCGCCCCCGCACCTGCCGGAGCTTCCGGCCGTCGAGATCCTGCGGCGGGTATGGGTCCAGCATTTTCACATGGTCGACGGCAACATCCGCTCGCGCGATGTGAAGGACCGCCCGCCGGGCGCCACGCGCCTGGTCTCGCCCCATGACATCGAAGCCCGCGTGGGCATCAAACGGGACACCCTCTGGGACGGATACAAAGTCCACCTGACCGAGACGTGCGAACAGGACGCGCCGAACCTCGTCACCCAGGTCGAGACCACCGTCGCGACGGTGCCCGACATGGACGCCCGATCCCCGGCGGCGCTGCGGTCGGCGGTGCGTTGTCAAATTGGTCGCTGCTCCGGGCTTTCGATCGGGCCGCGGGTTACCGACCGCCTCAACGCATGCGGAGTTTGTCGCCCCCGGTCGAGATCAGTTTTCCGTCCCGCCCATAGGCCAGGAGTAGGGCGTGGTCGGTGTTGGTGGCGGCTATGGAGAATCCTCGGGCGCCTTCGAGGCGACGATCCTCGATCGGTCCGGACGTGGTCATGTCCGGGTGGGCGTTTCGGGGGGTGCGTAGCGGTCCGCTGCCGGGGCCGGGTTGGGGAAGGAGAGGGACGTCGAGAGCCTTCGTTCCTTCGACGGGGACGAAGACCAGGCGTGCCACCTCCGGGCCGACCTGACCTTGGATCGTCACCATCCCGCTCGGACCGCCTTGTCCGCCGCTGAAGTTGAGTTGTCGTCCGCCGACCGGGTCCACGGCGCTCTCACAGGCGTAGCCGACCGTGCCGTCCGCCCGCAACGTAGATGCGTACCCCATGCATCCATCCGTTGGTGATCCCCACAATGCCTCGTCGTGTTGGTCGGACGTCTCGAACCGCACGGCGACGGGCGTTTCCCGAACCAGGAGCATCACCGCGCCGGCGGCCACCGCGACGACACCCGCGTAGGCCATCGCCGTGCGCGGGCAAACCACCAAACGCACTCCCGGCAGGAGCCCCACCGTCGCCGGGGCCCGGTTCCGCAGCGGCGCGAGACCCCAGGTACACACCGCGAGCGCCGCGAGCAGCCGCACGTTCTCACGGGCGAACCCGGCCGGGAGCCATCCGCCCACGCTGAACGTCATGGCCACCAGCAGTACGACACCCCACGCCACGCGAGCCCGACGCGGACCCGCCACCAACAACAGGCCCGCCAGGACCAGCCACACCTGGTGATGCGTCCACGACACGGGCGACGCCACCACCGTCGCGCACCCCACCACGACCACACCCCGCGCCGCGTGGCCCTCGCGGTGACACTGACGCGCACCGACCAACGCCACCGCGCACACCAGGGCCGACAGGACCAGCCACGCCGCGGCGCGTTCCGGCGGCACCNCCCCNACCCGNATCANCGCGCCGTTGAGGGACTGGTTGCCGGGCGCGGCCAGATTCCCGATCCGCGAGGTGCTGAAGATCGCGTCGGTCCAGAACGTCGTCGACGCGGCCGGCCACAACACGTGGGCCAGACCCGTACACGCCGCGAACGACGCGCCCGCCCGCACCGCGTCGCGGCGCCGGCCGGTGACCCACAGATAGGGCACGAACAGCAGCGGCGTCAGCTTGATCGCCGACGCCACCCCGATCAGCACCCCGCGCACCGGACGCGGCATCAGATCGAGCGCGTCCACGAACGCCAACACCACCAGGAACACACTGACCTGACCGAAGCGCAGATTGCTCTGAACCGGCGCCGACACCAACAGGACCGCGGCCGCCACGAGCGTCAACGCGACATGACGACGCCGCCCCACGATCCCCCGCCGCGCGGTGAACGCGGCCGCGATCGAGACCACCGCGACCACCGTGGCAACAAGCCACACCACCCGCGCGACCGGCTCGGACACCCACCTCAGCGGCCACAACGCCGCGAGCGCGAACGGCGGATACGTGAACGGATCACCGTTCTCCGCCACGTACTCGTACAGCGGCACCCCGTTACCCACCGCCCGCACCGCGCCGATGTACACGTGCAGGTCCATCTGCCGGTCCCACGACGGCAGATGCCACGCCGACCACAACGACCACACCACCGCGACCACGAAGCACAAGGCCGCCGCGGATAACGCGAGAACCCGCGTCGACCGCGACCGGCCCGCACCGACAATGCCCGGCGCATCCATCCCGTCACCATTCATGACACCGGATTCTGCCGCCACCGCACCCCACCGCCCACGCGGGGTGACGGGTCGTCAGGCCCGGTGCCCGCAGGGGGTGGACGAGCGAAGCAGAACCCGTAGCCGGGGTCGAGCGGAAGAGGCCCTTCCCGGGTGAAGAGTCGAAGGCTACGGATGGGGCTTGTCGGTGCGGTCGGTCAAGGCAGGATCTCGACGTACCCGTCGGTTCCGTGCACGCGGATCCGCTGCCCGTCCCGGATCAGCCGGGTGGCCTGCTCCACGCCCACGACGGCCGGCAAGCCGTACTCCCGGGCGATCACCGCGCCATGGGTCATCAGGCCGCCGACCTCCGTCACCAGGCCCGCGACTCCGACGAACAGTGGCGACCAACTGGGGTCCGTGAAGGTCGTGACCAGGATGTCGCCCGCTTCGAGATCGGCCTGCGCCATGTCGAGGATGACGCGGGCTCGTCCCTCGATGGTCCCGGCGGAAACCGGCAGGCCGATCAGGGCGCCGGCCGGAACGTCGTCGCGCCGATACGCCCCGGTGACGGCCTCACCGTCCGATGTGAGCACCCGGGGCGGTGTGAGCGCGTGGTACGACCGGAACGCGTCCTTGCGCCGCCGGATGAGCCGGTCATCCACCCGGTTCGAGCGCGCGACGTCGTGGAGTTCCTGGAACGTGAGGTAGAAGATGTCCTCCTTCTCGGTGAGCACGCCGGCCTGCACGAGGCGCTCGGCCTCCTCCAGCAGGGCCTGCTTGTAGACGAAGTAGCGGCTGATGATGCCGTATTTGGGGTACTCCCGGTACCCGACGAAGGTTCGGACCCGGTCGATCATCCGTTTGGCCTCGTCGGCCTTCCGGTCCCCGTCCGGCAGGGCCCGCAAGCGTGACAGTACGTCCTGTTCCTTCTCCCGCGCCTTCCGCCGCCCCTGCTCGAAGCGCCGCTCGGCGGCGCCCGGCTCGAAGTTCCTGATGTTGTCGAGGATCACCGGCACGAGCGTGGTGGGGCGCTCGCGCCAACGTGGCCTCGTGATGTCGATCTCGCCGACGCAGCGCATGCCGTACCGGTCGAGGTAGTCCTCGATCGCGTGGCGCGCTTCGGTCCCGCCCGCGAGCTTCGCCAGCTCGTCCGGAAAGCCCTCGTCCGGGAAGCCCTCGTCGTCCCGGACGTCCTGCAGGAACGCCACCACCTCCGACCACGGGCGGATCACGTCCGCGACGTCGAGCAGCGCCAATCCCATCTCCGACGTGACGTTGTCGGGGGCGGACAGCGTGAGCGTGTCAGCCGCGTTCTTCTCGCCCAGCCACTCCCGCAGCTTGTCGTTGAGCCACCATGTGGCCTCCATCCCCGCCATGATCGCCCGCATGCTCAGCGGGTCGCCGAGGACTCGCTTGTGCTCCTCGAATGCCTCCAGCAGGAAGGCGAACAGCGCCGGTCCGGTCTTCGTCCGGATGTCGCGCTCCAGGGTGGCGATGGACACCCGGCTGCGCTCGATCAGCTCGGCCACGATGGCCGGATCGGTCTCGATCGGGGCGGACGCATCACCGGCCGGCGGCCCGTCGGGACCCGGGTCAGGGAGCGACGGGACGAAATCGTCGCGGTCGAGGACGGTCTCCAGAGCGTCCCTGATCAGCGGATCACCTCTCCCCAGGACGTCCAGGAGCCCGGCGCGGCTCGCGGGTGAGGCCAGGCGCCGGGTGACGTCGACGAACAACCTTCCGCCGGCCTGGTGCATCGGCACCATGGCCGTCAGCTGCCACATCGAGAGCCCCAGGGGCTTCATGGGGTCGGTCATCATCTGCCCATGACCAACGGAGACGTAGACGTGATTCTCCCGGTCGCCGGTCTCGGGGATGGGGAACAGCGTCGTGATCGGGCGGCTCTGAACGATCCGGAAGCCGTCGTCGACCAGGCACCATTCGATGTCCTGCGGGCGGCCGAAGTGCGCTTCGATCCGTCGCCCGAGCCCCACGAGCCGCACGACCTGCGCATCCGTCAGAGCCGGCTGCTCCTGCCGCTGCGAGTCGATCGCCACTTCCCGCGTACCGCCGGCCGGCAGGGCGTGAACGGCGCGCTGTTTGGAGGCGATCGCCTTGGCGACGACCTCGCCGTCTCGCACCGTGAAGACGTCCGGGTTGACCAGGCCGGACACCAGAGCCTCGCCGAGGCCCAAGCCGGCGTCCACGGTGGCGATCCTCCGGTTGCCCGTGACGGGGTCGGCCGTGAACAGGATGCCGGCCGCCTGCGCAAAGACCATCCGCTGCACGACCACTGCCATGTGGACCGTACGGTGGTCGATGCCGTTCCGCCGGCGGTAGGTCACGGCCCTTTCGGTGAACAGCGAGGCCCAGCACCGACTGACGTGCCGAAGGACCGCCGTCGGCCCCACGACGTTCAGGTACGTGTCCTGCTGGCCGGCGAAGGAGGCCGTCGGCAGGTCCTCCGCCGTCGCGCTGGATCGGACGGCAAAGGCGGCTTGCTCGCCAAACCGGGCGAGCGCGCGGGTGATCGCCGCCGCGAGATCGCCCGGGATGGCGATCGCTTCGACGGTCCGACGAATCTGCGCGCTGAGCGTGCGGATCGCCTCCCGGTCATCCGGGTCCGCGCGCGACAACCGGTCGAGCCGATCGTCGATCGACGGCGCCTGCGCGATGATCCGCCGGAAGGCGTCCGTCGTCACGCAAAAGCCGGCCGGCACGCGGACGCCTTCGATCCGCGAAAGCGCGCCCAAGTGCGCGCCCTTGCCGCCGACGACCGCGACCTGCGTCTCGTCAACCTCTTGAAGATCCCACACGTACTGCTCGATCATCGCGATACCCCCAAGGCAGTCGTGTCCCGTCGCACCGCACCGGCCGATCGAATCACCGGCGCCACCGGCTCCGTCGAACCTCTCGTCGGGCACGTCCCCGTCTCTGCCCGCCCTCCCTCGGACGAGTCGCCCGACCGCTCCGCCCGGTCGGGCGGCGCGCACCCCCGCACCACCGCCCCGAGCGCTCGCGACCGAACTGCCGGTCCCACCACCGGTTCGACGTCACCGCGCCCCCCATCCGTCGACAACACACGCACGTCGTGCCCCCATTTCCGCAGGCTGTGGCCTCGGCCGACGATTTTGCGCCACCACCCGGGTCTTGCCGCAAGCCCCCCGGTGCGCTATACGTTGAGACAGGCAAGGAGAGGCATCTCCTTGCCTTTGCCTTTTGCCGTGCAATGCAACCGACGAGCTTCTCGCGAAGCGTTGGCACGCCGCGTACGGCGGCGACGCCGTCGTCAAGCGCCGGGTGGCCGACTCGTCGGTCGCCGGCCCGGCCCGACTCGGCAGCACCGGCGTCGACGAAGCGCCCTGCCGGTCGAGCATGTCGCGGCCGTCCCGACTGGTCCCGACTACACGTCCACGGCGGGCCACTTGTGCTTCTTGCCCCCGGCGTGCGTTCCGAACAACGCCCCGTACAGCAGAACCCGTTGCCCGCTGTCGAGCCCCGTGAGAGCATCAAGGTTCAACGGTCCGTCTCCTTTCATTTACGCTTCGCAACGCAAATGAAAGAGTACGGGCCGTTGCCATGTCCACGGTTTTGAGCAATCCATCGAGATCCGCGAATGGCAGGAACCGTTTGATGTACACCACAGAGCCGGCAGAAGCCCGCATCGAGGATGCGAGCAACATTTTGGTTGCGCCTTCGATGTTGCAAGATAATGACTTGATCAGGGACTTCTTCGGGTCCACGATCACGGCAGAGGACCTTGCTTCTGGTTCGCCCAACCTCGCGCATAAGACCGTCTACCTGTGTGGCGATATATCCGGGATCACCGGCCGCCAACTGCATGAGGCCGCCCGGGTATTCGTTATCCGGGAGCTATCACACGGTTACCACGAGGACGCCGACGAACCTTGGACCCTCGTCGACATCGGCCGAGTTCCCATCCGCGTACACGGCATCGGCGTGTACTACCGCCGCTTCTTCGGGCTCGACGCCGATCACTTCGGGCGGATCCGTGCGGAGCACGCGTTCCAGTCCCTGACGGAGTCCACCAAGCCTGGAACAGCCCATCGCAGCGGAATCTACCTGACGCCCGTCACACGAAACGGTGGCGAACTACATTTCCGCCTGCTCCGGTGCTCCACGAATCTCTCGGGGCCGACCGAGGGCTTTCGCCCGACCGACACGCGCATCGTCGAGGCTCTGAACCGCGAGGCCGCCGACGTCTTCCGGGACCAGGCGCCGCTGAATCACGTCCTCGCTCAGATCTACCACAACACCCTTGCCACGGCCGAGCGCAAGCAGTCCAAGGCCAAGATCTCGGCTCATGCCGACAAGACCAAGGACATGCCCGTCAATGGCATCATGGCCTTCTGCACCTTCTATGACCGGCTCGACAAGCTGCGGCCCCTGGCCGAAGACGCCTTCGACTACGGCGTGAAGGGTGCCAGTGGGCTGACCAGAATCCACTTTCGCCTCAAGGAGCCGGCCGAAGAATGCGACGGGCGCGCGCTCCCGCCGCAGTTCACCCTGACTCTCTATCCCGGCTCCGTATTCTTCATGCCGCTGTCCACCAACCGCCTGTATACGCACGAAATCCGTCCCTCGACATTGGACGCCGAGTTGCTCCCGACCCGCCTGGGATACGTGGTGCGCTGTTCGAGCGCCGAAGCCGTTCACAAGAACGGCCACACGTTCCTCAAAACGGCCGGAGATTTGGTGAAGCTGGGGCCACCCACACCGGCCGGTATGAACGAGCTGCGCAGGCTGTACGCCGAGGAGAACAGGACCTCGTCCTTCATCGATTACGGCGACGAATTCCTCTTCAGTATGAACACGGGAGACTACGTTGCCCCCCGAGCCTAGAATCTCGGATGAGATCCTCTCGTGCGCTTTGTCAACCGAGGAGAACCTCTTTGCGGAGCTGTCCGCTTCGGCTCGCTTGGAAGACATAGGAAAAGGCCGACGAGGCGCCACGCTTACCAAGATCGACGAGGCGGGTGGTGTGCCTCTCGTGCGTACAACCACTCGATACAGCAGACCGACGCAGCATTTCCGGGCGGTGCACGAACGGCTGGCGCAACAGATTCAAGAACGTGCGGCGCTTCCGGTCGGCTTCAACAACGCTCTCATCGAGAGCTACACGAACGCTTACACAACCATGGGCAGCCATTCCGACCAAGCCCTCGATCTGGCCCACGAGTCGTTTATCGCCGTCTTCTCCTGTTACCAACATCCCGAGGCGAGCCCGCCGAGGAAGCTGATCTTCGAATCAAAGGGGTCCGGTGGCGAGAAGTTCGAGATCCCCCTCGCCCACAACAGTATCGTCGTGTTTTCCGTCGACTCGAATCGGCGACTCAGGCACAAAATCGTATTGGAAACACCCGCCGTCCGGACGGTGGACAATCAATGGTTGGGTGTAACCTTTCGAACGTCAAAGACCTTCGTTCGGTTTCGCGACGGATATGTATACCTCCCGCAAGGTGCGCGCCTCATGTCGGCCGACGACGAGCAGAGGCACGAGTTTTACCAACTACGGCGCCGTGAGAACAATGAAACGGACTTCATCTACCCCCTGCTGACGTACACCATCAGCGAGAGCGATCTGATGCCGCCTGTCTGATCCCCTGTGGGGGGCGGAGGGGTTGTGATCGCGACTCGCCGCGGCGTCTGGGGCACGACCATCCGTCGCCGTTCGGATGAAAGGAGGCGCCTTTCGGTCATCCGATCGGTTGGAAGGGGAAGCGGCACCCCGGACGCCGATTCCACGGGCCTCAGCGTCGACCCCCTGGCCTACAAAGGCCACGAAGCAGTCCTCGCACAGAGCGTCGGCGCCGTGAGCCACGGCATCCTCCTGCCCGTCGTCCCCCCGCCCCCGGCCTGACACCCACCGCTTCCGGTGATGTGTTCGGTGCGTGAGGTGCCGCTCGGTAGTGCGTGGCCGGCGGACACCACAGCCGACGCTGGTCCGCGCGGGTGATCGTCCGCGCCTTCCATGGTGAACCGGGTAGTTGCTGCCGTGGGGTCCGGAGGAACCGGATCTCACGGCGCCCGGTGCCGCTGCCGCGGACAACGTGCACCCGACCGGCCGCCACACGGGACACACGACGAAAGGACACCGACATGGTCGACGTCAACGACTTCGCCGAGATCCTCAAGGAAGATGACCGCGTGTACAAGTGGTTCCAGGGCCGCTCCCTGCCGGAACGTACACAGATGACCGCCGAGTGGCAGGCAGGCGGCGGCAACGCCCCCGAGGACATCGTCGAGGCACACGGCGGCCCGCGCAGCAGGGGCAGGGACGCCATCCCCGACATCCACTAGCCCCGGCCCGTCCGCCAAGGGCGAATACGTGAACCGGCCCTCGGCAGCCCCTTGTTCGGCCCGCTGAACGGGACCGGCACCGCAATCGGCGGACTCCGGTGATCCTCGGGTCGTCCCTCCGACGACTTCAGGTGATCCGGAGTTCGACCTCGGCGGGGCGACCGCCGTGCATGGTTTCCGGTGGGGGTGGGGGCGGACCGAACGACGCTTCCCCGATGTCGGGCAGTTCCGAGCTGGGCGCGGCCCGGTTCTCCGCCGACAGCGATTCGGGCGCGCCGAACGGGCCGCCCGTGCGCGAACTCCGTGCCGTCGGCGGCGACCCCGCCCACCGGCGTGCGGTAGCAGTCGATCTGCGTTGGTCCGCGGCGCCCGACCCGCGGCCTCCTCGCGCGGCGGCCCGGTCGCCCGACGCACCAGTGCGCCGATGTCCTCCGGGGCGGCTGCGCGCGCTTTGTCGTACGCGGCGACGGCCTGAGGGTCGACAGCCGTGGAAGGCCCTGCGTCGGGCAGGACGGACACGGCTGCGACCCGGGTGTCTTCAGTCGCCTTCGTTGTCGAAGTAGGGAACCCGGAGCTTCGTCCAGGACGTCAGGCCCGGGATGCCGTCCGCGTCCGAACCCTGGTAGCCGAGCTTGCGCTGCCACATCGCGTAGGACTCCCGGGCGGTCTTCGTCCACAGCGACGTCGGCTCCTCCGGAGGAAGCCAGGCCGAGCAGTACTCCTGGATCAGGCGGATCCCCATCGATCTGATGATCGGGTCGTCCCGCGTGCTCGTGAAAAAGCCGGCACCGGGGAACGGTACGTAGCTCTCACTCGACTGCGGACCGGCGACCAGCAGGTCCAGCCCGATCGGGATCCGGTCCCGATCGGCGATGTGGTTCCACTCGACGAGTTGGTCGACGGTGGTCCCGAACCTCGCGGCTATCGCGGAGAGCGTGTCGCCCTTGACAACTGTGTAGTGCGTGATTTGTGTCTTCATATTTCCACGCTAGAACAGGCCGATCCATCGTGCGCGGTGACGAGTTGTCCGGCTCGGGAGGCTCGGCCGGCGCGCGAGGGCGGGTCGGCGGCAGATGTCGGGACCGCGCCGCAGCCCGAGGGCGCGCGACGTCGCGCTGTGCCGTGCCGACCGCGCTGTGCATCCGAGGTGCCGCGCTTTGACTCACGCGCAGGACGCGGACGTGGGCCGAGGTGATGATCCGGGTCTTCCATCACGCCTGTGGGGTTTCTCGCTGGTTGACCATTCCGGTGTCCCGTACCCGGGGCGGGGTGCGCCGGCACACACGCGCCGGGGTCATCGCCGAGACGGCCGGGGTGTCCGAGCGCACGATGCGGCGGTGGCTGCGCCAGGCACGCGGGGGTCTCGAAGCGCGTTCCCGGAAGAACGGGGTCACGCTCTCCGACGCGTTGTGGGCCGAAATCGCCCGTGTGGATGGGAACGTCTCCGCCGTGCGCCGGGCGTGACGCCGAAACGGCATGCCGCGGGCACACTTGCCGACGTTCGGAGACGACTCGGCGGACGACATCGGAGGCTCTGGCCGCGCCCGCTCAGGCGCTCGTGGGCGGCAGCTCCACGAGTGCGTCGCGTAGCGCTGCTCGTGAGCTGATGCCGAGCTTCGGAAACAGGTTGTACAGGTGGGTGCTTACCGTGCGGGGGGAGAGGTAGAGCCGTTCGCCGATCTGCTTGTTCGTGAGCCCTGCGGCGGCGAGCGTGGCGATCTCGCGTTCCTGCGGGGTCAGCGGGGCGGTCGGCCCGGGGGTCGGGTGGGTGGTGGGTATGCCGCTTGCGCGGAGTTCGGCGCGTGCGCGTGCCGTCCAGGGGGCGGCGCCGAGGCGTTCGAAGGTGTCGAGGGCATTGGTGAGTTGGAGCCGGGCCTCGGAGGTGGACCTTGCTCGGCGGAGGCGTTCGGCGTAGGCGAGCCGGATCCGTGCCTGCGCGAACGGCCAGCGGCTTGCTCCCGGGGTCGCGAGCGCGGTGTCGAACGCCTCGCGGAACGACGCGGCCGGGGCGGTCATCCCCGTTACGCCGGCCGCGACCATGGCGAGCCGAGGCGAGAGGTCGGCGACACCTGAGCGATGGATGTCGGCGACGTGCGCGCTCGCCGCCGCCGTCCGTCCGGCCCGGACGGCCGCCTCGACGAGGTCGAGGAGAACCCACAGCGCCGCGGGTTTGTAGGCGGGCACCGTCCCCGGCGAGCAGATCTCGACCGCGTGATGGTAGGCGGTCTCGAACTCCCCGTTGCTCAGCGCGTCGACGGCCTTCGCGTGCGCGGCGAGCTGAAGCACGAAGGCGATGCGGTTCGGCGCCCCCCAGGCCACCAGTTCGTCGGCGAGATGCCGGACGGTCTCGCGATCGCCGCGGGCGGCGGCGACCATCGCTCGGTCGTACTGCAGGAAGCCGCCGAGCAGCCGGTAGTGGTGCCGCGTCGTGACGGCGAGTCCCTCTTCGGTCAGCCGTTGGACGCCGTCCCAGTCGCCGCTCAGCACGCCGTCGAAACCCAGGAGCACGAAAGCCTTGATCGCCGCTGCGATCGCGCCGCCGCCGCGGCCGTGTTCGACCACCCGCCACAGCGTGCTGCGGCAGCCGGCGATCCGGTCCACGTACAGCGCCGCGATGCCCAGCCGCACCGCGTGGGCGTGGTCGGCCTGCCCGCCGATGCCGGCTATCGCCTCGTCGAGCAGCGGGAGTGACGGCCCTGCCCGTCGTGTGGGCTCGAGGTACGTGTTGCCCAGCAGGTCCAGGATCTCCGGGGGCTCGACGCCGAGTCGATCGAGGACCGCCCAGTAGTCGTCCGCCAGCTCGGCGCGGGACCCGAAGGAGCAGTTCGCCTGCAGGACGTAGACGATCTCGCTGAGCGGCGCGTCCCAAGCCGCGCTCGGCCGGCAGGCGTTGCGCAACGCGCCGAGCAGCAGCCGGTGGATGGTGTCGACGTCGCCGCCGCTGTTCACCATGTAGGAGGCGGCGGCGACGGCGGCCGCCACCGTGTGGCCTTGCCCGCCGCGTTCGGCGAGGAGTGCCCGCGGGTCGGTGAGATCCCCGGTGATGTCGGCGCCGAGGTAGGTCGCGAACATGGCGCGGCGGTGATGGTCGTCGGGTTCCGGGCTCAGTTCGGCGGCGCGTAGTAGCAGACCGATGGCGCCGACCGGGTCGCCGCGTCCCTTGGTCCTCAGCGCGGCTTCTTCGAGCAGTTGCGCGATCTGTTCGTCCGGCGACGACGCCGCCTCCGCCAGATGCCATGCGCGCCGCTCGGAGCCCGCCGGGTGCCGTTCCGCCAGCCGCCGGTGCGCCCCGCGCCGTTCTTCTTCGGTCGACAGCTCGACGACCGCGGAACGGGTGAGCGGATGCCGGAACCGGATGCCGCGGGTGACCGGATGAATGCGGATCAGCCGGGCGCGCTCGGCCGGTTCGAGCTCGCCGACCGAGATCGCGGGGAACAGCTCGCCGGTCCCGTCGAGCGCCGCGAGGAGCAGGTGGGCGCGCGTGTCGGCGGGGAGCGCCTCGATCCGCCGGGCGAAGGTCAGTCGCAACCGTCGGCCGACCGGCGTGCGGCCGAGCGGAGGTTCCGCGGCGGTCGGGCCGACGTGTGCCGGAAGCTCGATCAGCGCCAGCGGGTTGCCCTGAGCCTCGGTGATCACCTGCCGCGCCGCGCGCGGTGGCAGCTCGGGGAACGCCTCGGCGAGGAGTACCGCAGCGTCGTCGTCGTCGAGCGGTCCGATGGCGATCTCCGCCAGTCCCGCGTCCTCGAACACGCTGCCCTCACCTGTCCGCACGACGCCGAGCAGGCCGATGCGCGAGCCGCCCAGCCGCCGCGCGAGGATGGCGAACAGGGTGGCGCTCGCGCGATCGAGCCACTGCAGGTCGTCGACCACCACCAGCACGGCGTCCCGGCCGGCGGCATCGGACAGCAGAGCGAGTAGCGCGTTCGTCAGCGCGAGCCGGTCGGGCGCGGGCCCCTGCGCGAGGCCCACGGCGACGTCGATCGCGCGTCGGGCATCGGCTGGCAGCACGGCCGGTTCGGCGGCAAGCGGAGCGACCAGCTGATGCAGCCCGGCGAAGCTCACCTGCGCCTCGAACTCGACGCCGGACACGCGCAGGACGCGCATGCCGAGCCTGGCAGCGTGGGCAGTCGCAGCATCCAGGAGCGACGTCTTGCCCACGCCCGCCTCGCCGACGACGAGCAGGGAGCCGCCGTCCGTCGCCACGGCGTCGACGAAGCCGTGCAACACGCCCAGTTCGCGCTCACGCCCCACGAGTCGACTGCCCCACATCCACCCCGGCACGTCGCGACTCTACCGGGCGCCCGCAGCCGTCGACACCGGCGCGAGGGCCCGCGGCCGCGGACCCGTCAGGCCCGCCAGACTCGCCGAAGCCAGTCGTCCGATCGGTTCGCCGCGCCCGTCAAGTCCGTAGCGTCGCTCACGTCCACCGGGTCCGGGCGGAGCCGCGCCTCATCGCCGGCGTCGTCGCGGGCGCGGAGCGCCGGCCCTTCGCCCCGGCACGCGTCCACCTCCACCAAGGGTGAACGGCCATGACGCAGCAAAGCACCGGCTCAAGGACCGCCGCCACCTCGCCGCCGCGGCGGAGACCCGGCTCCGTGACGCGACCTGCCGCGGAACTACGTCATTTGACGGGGGCGCCGGAACCGGCGGCATTCCTACAGTGCTCGGCACGGGCCGCGGATTCCGGCTCGGACAACCCGGGAGGAAACGATGAGCGACAACGCGCCGCGCAGGAGTGTCGTGCTCGTCCACGGAGGCTTCGTGGACGGCTCGGGATGGCAGGGTGTGTACGAGGCCCTCAAGGACGACGGCTACACCGTGGCCGTCGTGCAGAACCCCACACTGTCGCTGGAAGGCGACGTGGCCGCCACCCGGCAGGTGATCGACGCCCAGCCGGGTCCGGTCACCCTGGTCGGCCACTCCTACGGCGGGGTGGTGATCACCGAGGCCGGGAACCACGAGAAGGTGACGGCGCTGGCCTACATCGCCGCGTTCGCCCCCGACAAGAGCGAGTCCGTGAACACGCTGATCGCCGACCCGCCGCCCGGTGCCGCGGTCCCGCCGATCCTGCCGCCGAGCGAGGGCTTCCTGCTCCTGGACCGCGACAGGTTCGCGGAGTCCTTCGCCGGTGATCTCCCGCTCGCGCAGGCCGAGTTCATGGCCGACTCGCAGGTCCCCTGGGGCCTGGACGCGGCCGGCGGCGCGGTCTCCACGCCGGCCTGGCGGACCAAGCCCTCCTGGTACCTGGTGGCCACCGACGACCGCATGATCCCGCCGCCCGCCCAGCACGCGATGGCCGAGCGCATCGGTGCCCGGACCGTCGAGGTGGCCGGCAGCCACGCGATCTACGTCTCGCAGCCCGCCGCCGTCGCCGACCTGATCAAGCAGGCCGCCGGCGGCTGACCGCACCCGAACCACGCACCTCGCCGGCGCCCGCCATCCCGTTCGCCACCGGACCGGGCGGCGGGCGCCGAACGTCCCGCCGCCGGATCCGCGCCACCCTCCCCGGCGGGCCGGCCCCGAATCCCGTCGGCCTCGGCCCGTCGCAGCGCGGCAGCCGCCGCACACCCGCGTCCGGGCCGGTCGCCGATCACCCCGTCACCGGAGGAACACCATCGTGAAGTCCCCGCGCAGCCGCCGGAAGCTCGCCCTCGGCGCTGCGGCGTTCACCCTCGCCGGTGCCGCCGCGTTCGCCACCCTGCCCCCCGCGGCCGCGGCTGCCGACGGCGACCGCCACGGCCCCCGCCCGCCCAAGCCCACCATCGTGCTCGTGCACGGCGGCTTCGCCGACGCCTCCAACTGGAACGGCGTCATCTCCCGGCTGCACAAGGACGGGTATCCGGTCATCGCCCCGGCCAACCCGCTGCGCGGCATACCCACCGACGCCACCTACATCGCAAGCGTGCTCACGTCGATCCAGGGCCCGATCGTGTTGGTCGGCCACTCCTACGGCGGCGCCGTCATCACCAACGCCGCCGCGGGCAACCCGAACGTCAAGGCTCTCGTCTACGTCGCCGCGTTCGTTCCCGACACCGGCGAGAAGCTGGGCGACATCATCAACCGCTACCCCGGCAGCGAAATCCAGGCCGCCACACGGCAGGTGCCCTTCACCAATCCCGACGGCACCACCGGGACCGACCTCTACATCCGGGCCGACCGGCTGCGCGACGTCTTCGCCGCCGACCTGTCGAAGAAGGAGACCCAGCTGATGGCCGCCGAGCAACGGCCGTTCAGCGCCTCCGCCTTCGGCGACGCAACCACCGCGGCCGCCTGGCGCACCATCCCCTCCTACGGCGTGGTCGCCGGCGCCGACAAGGCGATCCCGGCAGCCGTGGAGCGGTGGGAGTACCAGCGGGCCGGCGCGCGCCGGGTCGTCGAAGTCCGCGACGCCTCCCACGTCGTCATGATCAGCCACCCCGATGTCGTCGAACGCCTCATCGAGCAGGCCGCCACCGACACACGCTGATCCCCGGCAGTGCCGGCAGGCCAGGCGTACGCCGGCGGGGTTCGTCGGCGTACGCCTGGCGCGCAGTCGCCACCACGGAGTCACCCGTGCCTCTGCCGCGCCGGACAGCGGCCGTCCTGCCCCTCGTCCCCTTCTGCGCCCCTGGCCTGCTCGACGACCTCGTGGACACCGCGGTGGCCGGGTGGGGCCCGGACGGATCCGAGGCCGCACCCAACCCCCGGGCCCGGGTCAGTTCTTGAGGAACTCGATGAGGTCCTTGTTGAACTTCTCCTTGTCGCCCGGGACGAGGGCGATGCCGTGGGAGCCGCCCGGGTAGACCTTCAGGGTTGCGTTGGGGATGATCTTCGCGCTCTTGCGGCCGGTGGCGTCGATGGGCACCACCTGGTCGTCGTCGCCGTGGACGACGAGCGTGGGCACGTCGAACTTCTTCAGGTCCTCGTGGAAGTCCGTATTGGCGAAGGCGTCGACGCACGCGACGCCGCCCTGGATGGTCTCGGCCATGGCCATGTACCAGAACGCGTCCTTGTTGCCCTGGGTCGCCTTGGTGCCGTCGCGGTTCGCGGAGAAGAACCCGACTGCGGTGTCCTTCCAGAACTGCGAACGCTCGGCGATGATCCCCTTCTTGAGGTCGTCGAAGACGGACTGGGGCACGCCCTCCGGGTTGTCCGGGCCCTGGAGCATGAGCGGCGGGATCGCGGAGAGCAACACCGTCGACTTGACCCGGCTCGTGCCGTGGCGCCCGATGTACCGGGCGAGTTCGCCGCCGCCCATCGAGTGCGCGACGAGAGTGACGTCGCGCAGGTCCAATCGGGTGATGAGATCGTTGAGGTCGTCGGCGAAGGTGTCGAAGTCGTAGCCGTCGAACACCGGCGTCGAGCGGCCGTGACCGCGACGGTCGTGGGCGATGCCGCGGAATCCGGCGTCGGCGACGGCCTTCAGTTGGTCCTGCCAGGCGTCGCCGTTGAGCGGCCAGCCGTGGATGAACACCACAGGGCGGCCGCTGCCCCAGTCCTTGTAGAAGATCTCGACACCGTCACGCGTGGTTACCGTGGGCATGCTGGAATCCTTCCGGTGGCTGCCGGCGGAGCGGGCGTCGGCCCGCTCCGCCGGGCGCGTATCACATGACGGGGGCGGACAAACATCGTCGGGACACTCACGCCGTCACCCCGCTCGAATCCCACCCCGACGATCCGGGACGCGACGAGGCCGCACGGGGCCGCGGCGCGCCGCGTCCCCGTGCGGCATTCACCCGGGCTCCTTTAGGCTCGTAGGTGGAGGAAAGTCGTCGGTTGGCCGTCCGAGGCCTTTCCGACGCCCGCGACGGGAGGCCCCGCATGACGACCGCCCGCGACCTGATGATCACTGCCATCGACGAGTCGCCGAACGGTTCGATCGCGCAGGGCGAACTCTCGCTCGCGCTCGCCGGCGCCGAACTCGTCGACCTGTTGGCCGCCGGGACGATCACCCTGGACGACGACGTCATCGTCCCGAGCCCCGACGCCCTCACCCCCGGCGGCACCCCGCCATTCGACGAGCCGCTGCTCACCCGGGCTGCCATGGCATTGCGCCGGCACAAGCCGTACGAGTCCGTCGAGGACTGGCTGTGGCGCCGCGGCCGCGACCTGGCTGCCGCCTACGCGGCGGCCCTCGCCGCCGAAGACCAACTCACGCGGCAGCACCGCCGCCGGCGACCGGGGAGGGCAGGAAAAGTCGTCGTGGCCGACTCGGCAGACCACCGGAGCGCACAGAATCGCTGGACGGCGCAGGAGCCGGTTCTCGTGGCGCTGGCCACCATGGCGGGCGCTCTCGACAAGGACCGGGCAACCCCGGTGGATCCTGCGGGCGGCCCGGTCGGCACAATCCTCGCCGCGGTCGACGACGCGGCCACCGAACTCGAAGCCGTCCGCCGGCGGCGCGCGATCGAACAAGCCGCCTACGACAACGTCTGGCGCGCGCCGTGAGGGTGCCACGGCGTTTCCCTCTGCGATAAGAGGCGTGCGGCACCGGTGTCGGAGCGGTTCCTCCAGCGGCCGCAGCGCGGCCGGACCACGCCACCGTGCCCGCCGGCGCAGGCCCGGACGGTTGAACGCTCCTCACGCGAAACGCGGCGATCCACAGTCGACGGCGGTGCGATTGGGCGCCGTGCGCCTTGCCCGGCGGTCCGCGGTCGTCATGGTCGCGCCGGGGATACCGGTGTCGCGAATCCGGGGGACGGGCCGTCGTAGTGGTAGAGGTTGGGCTGGATGCCGGTGTCGTCGGGGCCGGGGGTCGGACGCCCGTCGTCGTCGGAACATCCCGCCAGGACGAACACGGCGGCCACCACGGTGAGGGCGACCATACGCGGAAGAGTCACGTGCCGACGCTACCGGCGCGCGGACGCGGGCGCGCCGGAGTCCGGCAGGGAGCGGCGAGCGCACGCGGAGCCGTCCCGGACGGCCCCGGCGCCGCGATCACATCCTGAGGTTCCGAGGCGAAACCGCAATCCACACAAGGTCCTTCGGCACGGGGCGTTTACGGGAGGTTCGGGGCCGGTGTGCTCGCGTGGCGCTGCCGGAACAACGCGAATTCTGTTCGGGTTGCGGTCCCGGCGGTGGTGATGCGAGCGGCCCCCCGGGGACGGCGGGCGGCTCATGCCTCGTAGGCGAGCGCACTCTGTAGATGGAAGTCCGCGACGTCGAGCATCCACTCCCGGTTCGGGAAGTCGCCCTCAGCGATGCGAAGCGGGCCGCCGACCAGATCCAGGTGCATGACGTACTGGTAGTACTCGACGCGCCGCGGGTCGAGGTTCGGGTTGCGGAGCGCCTCGTAGTGCGGGCCGAACCGCATCCGCATCCAGCAGTGCTCCACTTCGATGTCGCTGTACATCAGGCCCTCGATGTCGATGATGACCGGCTCCCCGTCCGGCCCGACGAGCGTGTGCCCCGCGCAGAGCTCGCCGTGGACCACGCCGAACTCTGCGCGCGGTTCGAGTGCGGCGTGCAGCGTGCGGAGCTTCTCCTCCAACATCGCCTCGCCTTGGGCCGCTCGGGCGTCGCGGGGCACGGCGGTGGCGATGTTCACCAGTGCGCGCTCCAGGTATGCCTGCTCGCAGGTCGTGTCCGGCGGGGCGCCTCCGCCGTCGATCCACGCCACCCGCCCGAACGCCGGCGCGCGGTAGGCGTGCATGTACCCAAGCATGTCCGAGAGTTGGGCGAGCGTTCGCCGGCCGGCGTCCGGATCGCGTTCCAGCAGCGCCTCCAGCGTTCCGCCGCGGACGTCCTCCGTGACGGCGATGTCGGCCGGGTACAGATTCTTGCTGCGGTCGGCGAGCACGAGCCGCGGCGAACGAGCTCCGATCGCTTCGAGCCGATGGGTGGCACCCGCGAAGAATTCGATGCCGGAGGCGTGGGCGAATGGGTTCGACGGGTCGTCGTGGCCATCCGGAAGCAGCCCGTCCCAGTAGTCCTCGTCGGCGTTCCAGACATAGACGATCGTGCTCATGCCGTCGTCCAGTGTGACGCGGTAGACGCCCTTCTTGGTGCCGTTGGGCAGGCGGTCGACGGCGACGATACGGCGGTCGGTGCCGAAGACCTCCCGCATCACCGGCGTCAGGTTCTCGGCATCGGCGAACTTCCGTGCAGCGGTCATCTCCGGTCCCCCTCTGGAGCGCCTACGTCGATTCCCCGCCGGCGGTTGCCGGCCCCCGTAGACGTCGACGCACCAGCATAGATGTCAGCCTGTTGACCGCAGCCTTGATCCGCGTGCCGCCGGTCCGGAGGGTCTTCGGAACAGCGGCGCTCCCGGCCGATGTCCCGGCGCTCATCGCGTTCGTTGGTTCCACGCGTGCAGCGCGCGCAGGAGAACGCCATGAGCTCGGGCCTGGGCGAAGCCGATGCCTCGGTTGCCTCGGCCGTGAGCAAGGCGCCACGCGGCCTGCTGTGAGCGCCGCGCGGCGGGACCTTCGGCCCTGTCGAGGCGTCACTCGGCCCTGTGATTCGTGGCCTGCGCGGGCGACGGTTGGAAGTGAACGGCGATCAGTGGCCTGTCGGGCCCGGTTCTCCTACGGTTTGGGGCGAAGGACATGAGCGTCGACATTTCTCCGAGTGGGCGCCGCGCGGGGCGCGCCTGGGCCGTGACCCGCCCCGGGCCGATCGACACTCACCCTCTCGCGCTCGTCGAACGCGAGCCGGCGGAGCCCGGGCCGGGGGAAATCCTGGTGCGAGTGGAGGCATGCGGTGTCTGCCGAACGGACCTGCACCTTGCGGAGGGCGATCTGGCGCCGCACAGAGCGAGCACCGTCCCCGGACACGAAGTCGTCGGCGAGGTCGAGTTCGTCGGCGTGGGCGCGACGCGCTTCGCACCCGGCGACCGGGTAGGCGTCGCGTGGCTGCGCCACACCTGTGGGAGATGCCGCTACTGCCGGGCCGGTGCCGAGAATCTGTGCCCCGACTCGACGTATACGGGCTGGGACGCGGACGGCGGGTTCGCCGACCGGGTTCTGGCACGCGAGGACTACGCCTACGCACTGCCCGCCGGTCGCGACGCCGGGCATTTGGCGCCGCTGTTGTGCGCGGGCATCATCGGCTACCGGGCGCTGCTGCGCGCCGATCTGCCGCCCGGGGGCAGGCTGGGTATCTACGGCTTCGGCGCGTCGGCTCACCTCACCGCGCAGGTGGCGCTGGCGCGAGGTGCGTCCGTGCACGTCATGACCCGGTCCGAACAGGCCCGCCGCCTGGCCCTGGAACTCGGCGCCGCCTCCGCCGGGGACACCTACGACACACCGCCCGAACCGCTGGACTCCGCCATCGTGTTCGCCCCGGTCGGCGAGATCGTGCCGACGGCCCTCGCGGCGCTCGATCGAGCCGGAACCGTGGCCGTCGCGGGCATTCACCTGACCGACATTCCGCCGCTGAACTACCAACGGCACCTGTTCCACGAACGCAACCTGCGCAGCGTCACCGCCAACACGCGGCACGACGGCACCGAGTTTCTTCGCTTGGCGAGCGAGATCGACCTTCGGGTGAAGACGACGCGCTACCCGATGAGTCGTGCCGACCGAGCCCTCGCGGACCTCGCCGCCGACCACGTCCGCGGCGCAGCAGTTCTGATGGCCGATTGATCACGTGAGCGAGGACGGATGCCGACATCGACCGTCCCGCTCGGGACGCACATGGCGTTCGGCGCCGTCCACGACGCCGGCGCCGTCCGTCGCCACCCGAGCAGAGCGCTCCCGCAGGCATGGTGGACCTGTATCGAGAGAGCCGATCTATCTTTCGTCGATATGCCCATTATCAGGGCATTGCATGGGTCGCACTCTTGTCAGAGCAGTCATAACCAGGAATATTGATCCTACCTTTCCTGATCATGCTCCGGCTCGGCCCTGCCCAAGGATTTCGCATGTCTGCATCCACCCCCGGTCACGACGATCCCGTTCGCCCGCTTCCCGGCTGGTTCGACGACGCCAAGCTCGGGGTGATGATCACGTGGGGGTTGTACTCGGTGCCGGCGTGGGCGCCGCTGGACGATCGACTGGTCCGGTTGCTCGCCGAGCACGGCGACGGGGCGGACCGGGATCGCTCCTACCATGCCGAGGCGGACGCGGACGGGTTCGATCCGATCGTGACCACGAGCTACAGCGAGTGGTACCTGAACTCGGTGTCCGTGCCGGGCAGTCCCACCTGGCACCACCACCGGGAGACCTATGGGGACCGGACCTACGCCGACTTCCGCGGCGATTTCGCCGCGGCCGTGGAGCAGTGGTCGCCCGAGCCCTGGGCGGAGTTGTGCGCCGCGGCCGGCGCGCGGTACGTCGTCCCGCTCGCCAAGCACCACGACGGCTTCCTGATGTGGCCCAGCAGCACGCCCAACCCGCACCGGCCCGACTGGGCCCTGGAGCGCGACGTACTGGGCGAGTTCCGGGAAGCCGTCCGGGTGCGCGGGATGCGATTCGGGATCTACTACTCCGGCGGCATCGACTGGACCTTCGCCAACCTGCCGATCCTGCGCGCCGACGACGTGGCCCGCGCGGTGCCGCACTCGCCGGAGTACGCCGCCTACGCCGACGCGCACTGGCGTGAACTGGTCGAGCGCTACGAGCCCGCCGTGCTGTGGAACGACATCGGCTATCCGCCGGCCGCCGAGCCGGAAAAGCTCTTCGCGGACTACCGCCGGGCCGTTCCCGACGGCGTGGTCAACGAGCGCTTCTACGCCGGCACGCCCGACTTCGTGACGCCCGAGTACGCGACCCGCGCCACCTCGGGCGGCACCAAATGGGAGACCGTGCGCGGGGTCGGGCTGTCCTTCGGGTACAACCGCCAAGAGGACGCGTCGTGGACCACGTCGGGGCCGGACCTGGTCGAACTGCTGGTGGATGTGGTGAGCAAGGGCGGCAATCTGCTCCTGGGCATCGGTCCCGATGCGGCCGGTCGCATCTCGCCGGAACAGGACGCGGCGTTGCGCGAGCTGGGGGCCTGGCTCGCGGTCAACGGTGACGCGGTGTACGGGAGCCGTTCCTGGCACGTTGCGGAAGATCGGACGGCTGAGGGTCTGCGGGTGCGCTACACCGAGCGGGACGGCGACCTGTACGTGACCTTCCTGGACCGCCCGAGCGCCGGTGTCTCGGCGCCCGAGCGGCTTGCGGGCGCCGCTGACGCCGGCTGTGTGTGGCTCGGCGGGGACGGCACCGTGGGCACCCTCGGTAGCCTGGCGGGCTTGCCGGTGCCGCCCGTTCGGGACGGCGTGCCCGAGCCGGCGGTGTTGCGGATCAGCCCGGCGCCCGAGCCGATGTGATCGCGAACGCGCGTCGAGCGGACCGGCCGGTGGGTGGCGACCCGACCGGCCTGTCTTCTTGTTCACCGGGCCGTCATACTGGAAGTCATCGGACCTCTGGAAGGATCATCGGCATGGCTGTGACGGACGAGGCCATCGACAGGATCAAGGAGATGATCGTCTCCGGCGAGCTTCGGCCCGGCGACAAGCTTCCGAAAGAGGCGGACCTGGCCACCAAACTGGGGCTGTCGCGCAACTCGCTGCGCGAGGCGGTCAAGGCGTTGTCGCTGATCCAGATCCTGGACGTGCGGCAGGGCGACGGCACGTATGTGACGAGTCTGGAACCCGGTCTGTTGATGGGCGCGATCGCGTTCGTCGTGGACTTCCACCACGACAAGAGCGTGCTCGACTTCCTCCAGGTCAGACGGATCCTGGAACCGGCCGCGACCGCGCTCGCCGCGGCCCGGATCGATGCTGTGGGGATCGCCGAGCTGCGCGGCCTCGCGCAGGTCGACGAGCCGCATCCCACCACCGAGCAACTGATCGAGCAGGACCTGCGCTTCCACCAGGCGATCGCGGGCTTCAGCGGCAATCTCGTGCTGTGCTCGCTGCTGGACTCGCTGTCCAGTCCCACGATGCGCGCCCGGGTCTGGCGCGGTCTGACCCAGAGCGACTCGTGGGAGCGTACGGTGCGCGAGCACCAGGCGATCGTGGACGCACTGGAGAGCGGCGACGCGGAGGCCGCGCGGGCGTGGTCGACGGCGCACATCGCGGGTGTCGAGCAGTGGCTGCGCAAGGTGGCCTGACGCGCGGTCCGGCGGGCCCGCCGGACCGCGCGTCAGGTGGCTCAGCAGGTACTCGACCAGGCACGCCCTGGGAAAGCATGTCGGCCGTCGTGCCGGTTCGTCGGAGCGTGCCGTTGACGCTCAGGACGAGGGCCGGCGCCTGCGGATCGGGCACCTCGTCGGCGGTGGCCGGCCACGGGCCGAGCGGGTCGAAGGCCGGGCCCTCATGAACACGATCGGCTCGATCGGTATCCCGGCGCCGGTCTCGCGCGTGTGGTCGTGGTAGTTCAGGCCCAAGCACACGATCTTCCCGGATCGGGCGAGCGGCGGGCCGTAGTGCGGGCCGATCGCGTCCAGGAGCGGCAGGCTCGCCGGTTCAGGTGGACGGACCGGTCCGCGAGCGGCGCGGTGTCGATGTCCTCGGCCATTCCCGACAGGTCGCGCAGGATCCCGTCGGCACCCGGGAGGGCCGGGCGTTCACAACCGGAAGGGCTGCACGGACCGCTTCACATCGGTCTCCTGGGGTGATTGTGTCTTGCCTCATCGAATGAGTCATCCGACGTATAGGTCATGATAGACGGTCGAAGTATGTGGAATATGACTTACTTTGCCCATTCGATGGAGATATTGATCCGATGAATGCTGGACGCGTGCACGCCAACCACGGTATACATCGGATGTCTGGGGTCTCCGGGCCCAGCCCGTCCCGGACACCCCGCCACAGGGAACCCACCCCGTTCGCGGCGGCCGGGCCGCACGGCCGACAACCGAGGAGCCACACGTGACCCCGCAGCACCCGAACGGCGTGAGCCGGCCCGCCCCACCCGAACGGCCCACGACACCGACCCGACCCGTCGTCACCGAACTCGTGACCACCGACATCCGCTTCCCGACCTCCCGGGACCTGGACGGCTCGGACGCGATGAACCCGGACCCGGACTACTCCGCCGCATACGTCGTCCTGCGCACCGACGCCGCCGACCCGCACGAGGGACACGGCTTCTCGTTCACCATCGGGCGCGGCAACGACGTACAGGTCGCCGCGATCGACGCGCTGCGTCCGTACGTGGTCGGCCGGCCGCTGGACGAGCTGCTCGACGACCTGGGCGCGTTCTCCCGGTCCCTGGTCGGCGACAGCCAGTTCCGCTGGCTGGGCCCGGAGAAGGGCATCATGCACATGGCCATCTCCGCGGTCGTCAACGCCGCGTGGGATCTCAGGGCCAAACGCGCGGGCAAGCCGCTGTGGCAACTGCTCGCCGACCTGACGCCGGAGGAGATCGTCGACCTCGTCGACTTCCGCTACCTCGGCGACGCGCTCACCCGCGAGGACGCGCTGGCGATCCTGCGCCGCGCCGAGCCGACCCGCGCCGAGCGGGCCGAAGCGCTGCGCCGCACCGGGTATCCCGCGTACACGACCTCGCCCGGGTGGCTGGGCTACGACGACGACAAGCTCGCCCGGTTGTGCCGCGAGGCGGTCGCCGAGGGCTTCACCCAGATCAAGCTCAAGGTCGGCGCCGATCTGGCCGACGACGTCCGGCGCTGTCGGATCGCCCGGGAGAGCGTCGGCCCGGACATCCGCATAGCGGTGGACGCCAACCAGCGTTGGGACGTGGACGAGGCGATCGTCTGGATGCGCTCGCTGGCCCCGTTCGATCCGCACTGGATCGAGGAGCCCACCAGCCCGGACGAGGTGTTGGGCCACGCGGCGATCCGCAGGGCGATCGCCCCGATCAAGGTCGCCACCGGCGAGCACGTGCAGAACCGGATCGTCTTCAAGCAGTTGCTCCAGGCCGAGGCGATCGACTTCGTACAGATCGACGCGTGCCGGGTCGGCGGTGTGAACGAGAACATCGCGATCCTGCTGCTCGCCGCCAAATTCGGCGTCCCGGTATGCCCGCACGCCGGCGGCGTCGGCCTGTGCGAACTGGTCCAGCATCTGTCGATGTTCGACTACGTCGCGGTCGGCGGCCGGATCGAGGACCGGGTGATCGAGTACGTCGACCACCTGCACGAGCACTTCCTTGCCCCGGTCGTGATCGCCGACGGAAACTACCGGGCGCCGTCCGCACCCGGTTTCTCGTCCACCATGAACCCCGCCTCGATCGCTCGATTCCGCTACCCGGACGGCGAGTTCTGGGCTGCCGATCGCGCCGCACAGGCGCCTGTCGTGAAGGTGTCCGCATGAGCAAGCCGGCCGGCCCGACCAACCCGTCCGCCTCGTCAAGCCCGTCCGCCTCGTCCCCGGCCTCCGCGCCGGCCTCGCCGTCGACCGGAGACTTCACCGGCCTGCGCGCCCTGGTCACCGGCGGCGCGTCCGGCATCGGGCTGGCCACCGCCCGGATGCTGACCGCCCGCGGCGCGACCGTGGCCGTGCTCGACCGCGATCCGACCGCGGTGGCCGGCGACCCCGACCTGTCCCCGTTCACCGCGGACATCACCGACGACGCCTCGGTCACCGCGGCCGTCCGGGACGCCACCGCGCTGCTCGGCGGCCTGGACATCCTGGTCAACAACGCCGGCATCGGCGCGGCCGGCACCGTCGCCGACAACGAAGACGGCGAGTGGCACCGGGTGTTGGACGTCAACGTCGTCGGCCTGGTCCGGGTCACCCGCGCCGCGCTGCCGCACCTGCGGGCATCGGCGCACGCGGCGATCGTCAACACGTGCTCGATCGCCGCGACCGCGGGTCTGCCGCAGCGCGCGCTCTACTCCGCCTCCAAGGGCGCGGTGCTGGCGCTGACCCTGGCGATGGCGGCCGACCACGTCCGCGAGGGCATCCGGGTGAACTGCGTCAACCCCGGCACCGCCGACACTCCGTGGGTCGGCCGGCTGCTGAATGCCGCCGACGACCCGGCGCGCGAGCGGGCGGCCCTCGACGCCCGCCAGCCGATGGGCCGGCTCGTCGACGCCGACGAGGTCGCCTTCGCGATCTGCTCGCTGGCGAGCCCCCTGGCGGCCTCCACCACCGGCACCTCGCTCGCCGTCGACGGCGGCATGCAGGGACTGCGGCTGCGGCCGGAATAACCCGATCACGACCGGGATCCGGAGTCGAGGGAGGCGAACGCATCGTGTGCGCCCTCGACTCCGCGGTCTTTGTTCAGCAAGGGAGTATCGTTCGTGGACACCAACCGCATCGGCAATACGCCCGTCGTCGTGAGCTCGATCGGTCTCGGGGCGGCGGCGCTCGGGAATCTGTACACCGCGACCGACGACGAACAGGCGCACACGACCGTCGAGGCCGCGTGGGCCGCCGGGATCCGCTACTTCGACACCGCGCCGCACTACGGGGTGGGCCTGGCCGAGACCCGGCTCGGGGCCGCGCTGCGCGGGCGCCCGCGCAGCGCGTACACGATCTCGACCAAGGTCGGCCGGCTGCTCGTCGACGACCCGGCCGCGCCCACCGCCGCGGACGGATTCGTCGACACGCCGCGCCGGCGACGCGTGCGCGACTACACCGCGGACGGCGTGCGACGCAGTCTCGAATCCAGCCTGGAACGCCTGGGGTTGGACCGGATCGACATCGCGCTCGTGCACGACCCCGACGAACACTGGGAGCAGGCCGCGCACGAGGCGGTACCCGCGCTCGTGGCACTGCGCGAGCAGGGTGTCGTGGGCGCGATCGGAGTCGGCATGAACCAGTCCACGATGCTCGATCGCTTCGTCGCCGAAACCGACGTGGACTGTGTGTTGCTCGCCGGCCGGTACACCCTGCTCGACCGCAGCGGCGGCGCGTTGCTCGATCACTGCGCGAAGCGCGGCGTTTCGGTGCTGGCGGGCGGCGTGTACAACAGCGGTCTGCTCGCCGATCCGCGTCCCGGCGCCCACTTCGACTACGCGCCGGCCGACGCCGACCTGCTCGCCCGCGCCCTGCGGTTGCAGGCGATCTGCGCGCGCCACGACGTCCCCCTGCGCGCCGCGGCGATCGGCTTCGCCGCCGCGCACCCCGCGGTCGCCACGGTCCTGGTCGGCGCCCGCAGCCCCGAGGAGGCGGCCGACGCGGCCGCGATGGGCGGGTGGGATGTCCCGGCGGCCCTGTGGGCCGAACTCGCCGCCGTGACCTGAGACGCGACTCGCCCCGCACTGGGGCAGGGCGAGCCGAGGGCCCGTTTCCCGACCGGGAAACGGGCCCTTTTTGTCGTGTAGTTGCGTAATTGCGTAGTTCTGTTGTCACTTCATGTTGTCGCATCGCTGCGTCGCCGCTTCGGTTTGTCGTCGCGTCGTCGCGTCGCGCGCACGTGCCGACAAGAGAGCCCGGCCGTACGCGAAGTACGGCCGGGCTCTCGGGTGACGGCGGGTCCGGGTGCTACTTGGTCACGTACGCCGCGTCGAACTGGAGGTAGCTGCCTCCGGTCTTGGTGAGTGTGACGGTGTGCGGGCCCGAGGTCGGGAACTTCGCCGAGTACACCTTCTGTCGGGCCGCGTACGACCCGCCGTTGTCGGTGGTGGCCATCCCGGCCGCGACGCCGTCGAGGGTGACGTCGGCGGTCGCGTAGCCGTCACCCATCGGGGCCAGTACGTCGACGGCGCTGCCGGTGAACGTGATCGTGACCGAGTCGCCGTTCGTCGAGCTCCAGGTCACGTCGTCGCCGTGGTCGCCGCCGCCGCGATTGCCGGAATGTGTCCAAGCGCCCTGGTAGGAGACCCCCGAGTCGGTGTCGTTGAGCGCCATCGGGCCCTCGATCATCCGGGCGCCGTCGATCGTGAGCCGCACGCCGGAGACCTTGACCAGTTTGACGGTGTGTGTGCCCGGCGCCAGGTGGCGTGCCGCGTACAGCACGGACTGCGGTCGAGGCCACCAGGAGAAGCCGTCCAGCCGTTGGACGAGCGCACCGTCGAGGTACACGTCGTACTCGCCGCCCAGCAGGTTGCGCGGGCCCAGGACGTCGGCGGCTGTGCCGGTGAACGTGTACGTGACCGAGCTGCCGTTCGCGGTCGCCGCCTGCACGTCGTCGCCGAGATCACCGGTCCAGGAGTTGCTCGTGTACTTCCACGCGCCGTCCCAGGTGAAGCCGGGCGTGTCCTGGTCGACGGGCTCGGCGTCGATGCGTTCGGCGTTGCCGCGCAGGGCCTGGCGCACGTCGTTGAGGATCGAGAGGGATTGCTCGGAGACCTTGCCGTCCTCGTACATCATCAGGTTGAAGCTGAGCGGGACCTTGCGTGAGGCGGCGTCCAGCGCCCAGTCGACGGCCTGCTTGGCGGAGAAGTTCGGGCCGCCGATCTTTTGGCCGCGCAGGTGGATGCCCCAGTCGTCCTCCATCCGGAACATCGCGTGCTGGAGCAGGCCCTTCTGTGGACCGGACCGGAAGATGCCGTTGCCGCCGACCGGCGCGCTGCCGTCGATCGGCTCGCCGTGCACCTCCTCGGCGAAGTAGGTGTCCTGGAAGTCGGTGTAGCGGGGCAGGATCCACGAGTTCCAGGAGACCATGCGCGCCGGGTTGCCGGTGCGCGCGATCTTCTCCAACTCCTCGAACGGGGCCGGGTAGTAGATCAGACCGTCGTCGAAGAAGAAGCCGTCGAGCTTCTTGCCGTAGCGGTTGCCGATGTCCGCGACGACCTGCTTCCAGTTGTTCAGCAGCGTGCTGCGGTCGCCGGTGCCGGTGGTGTAGAAGGTGTTCGGGAACTTCTGGGTGGGCCACCAGGCCGCGTCCTCGGTGCCCAGGTGGTAGTACAGCGTGAAGCCCAGGCCCTCGGCGTGCAGCGCGTCGGCGATCTCGCCGATCAGGTCCCGCTCGGCGGTGAGATCGCCGTTGCCGACGATCCTGTCGATCGCCGCGTTCGGGCCGTCGACGTGGTAACCCCACCAGCTGTACGACCAGATCACGTAGCCCGCGCCGGTGCCTTTGACCATCTTCACGAAGGCCGGCACGTCGAAGTCGGCGGCCTGGCGGTTCAGCGACTTGGCCGGCCCGCCGTTCTCCGGGAAGCCCCACGAGCCGTACTGGAACATCAGGCCGTAGCCCGCCGACGCGAAGTCGGAGGTGTTCGCGCGGGCGGCGGCGATCCGTGCCTCGCGCGCCGGGCGGTCCTTCTCCCGAACCAGTTCGAGCGACTTGACCTGCGCGTCGCCCGCGAGCGTCGCGGTGCGACCGAGCACGATCGTCGACGTCCCGGACGGCAGCGCGAGCTTGCCCGCGTCCACGCGCGCCCACCCGCCGGCGGGCTGGGCGAAGCCGGTCGCCGCGGCCGAACCGCGCACGCCGATCTTGAACGTCTGGCCCGGTGCCGCGTTGACCATCCCGGTGATCCGGTACACGTCGCCCTTGGGCACGGTCACGGTCCACGCGAGGTAGTCGTCCGAGGTCTTGAAGTTCTCGACCCAGAAGTTCTTCCTGGTGTCGGGGGCGAACACGGACATCGAGGGCGTGCGCTCGGCGGCCGTACCCATCAGGGTCGTGACGTTGTCCGTGACCGCCTTCTGGTCGACCGGCAGCGGGACCTGTCCCGCCTGCGGGACGGCGTCCGGTGCTGCGGCCGGCGCCGATTCGGCCGGCCGGGGTGTGCGCGCCGCCTGTGCGGCGGGCGCGACGACCACCAGCGGCGCGCACATGGCCGCGGTGGTCGCCAGGATGGTGCACCATCGTCTCAACATCGGTCAAGACTCCTTGCTTGTCGCCGGGAGGGTGCTGATGGATCGGCGCCGTCGCGGCCAGGCGACGGCGCCGTACACGAATGCCCGGCGGTACGGGCGTACGGCCGGGCATTCGCGGGTTCGGGGTGGGGGCGTCCGGTCAGCGCAGGGCAGCCCCGGATTCGGCGTCGAACAGGTGGATCCGCGCGGGGTCCAGGGCCAGTTCGACCTTCGCGTCCGCGACCACGGCGCTCTCGG
The DNA here is from genome assembly GCF_000372745.1 of Embleya scabrispora DSM 41855. GTDB lineage: Bacteria > Actinomycetota > Actinomycetes > Streptomycetales > Streptomycetaceae > Embleya > Embleya scabrispora. The sequence goes on from NZ_KB889670.1 coordinate 110,369, forward strand.
CCGGGAAGCGGCAGGCGATCGGCGCACCGGCCGAGGTCGCGTCGCCGCGTATCGCGCCGAGGGTGACGTAGACGTTCTTCTCCGCGCCCAGTGCCTCGACGTACTCGACGATCGCCGGGATCCGCACATGCCTGGCGGTGTCCCCGAGGATCGACGCGTCCAGCAGGTGCTCGGGCCGCACGCCGACGGTGACCGGCCCCTCCGGATACCCGCGCTCGGCGGCGGGCAACGGCACGTCCACGCCGCCGAGTACCACCTCGGTGCCGCCCTTGCCGGTGCGCAGCCGCGCCTCGACCAGGTTCATCGGCGGCGTGCCCATGAACGACGCGACGAAGGTGTTCGCGGGGGAGCGGTAGATCTCGTCGGGCGTGCCGATCTGCTGGAGACGACCCTCCTTGAGCACGGCGACCCGGTGGCCCATGGTCATCGCCTCGACCTGATCGTGCGTCACGTAGACCATCGTGGTGCCGACCCGGCGCTGCAGGCGGGCGATCTCGCCGCGCATCTGCACGCGCAGCTTGGCGTCCAGGTTCGACAGCGGCTCGTCCATCAGGAACAGCGCGGCGTCACGGATGATCGCCCGGCCCATCGCGACGCGCTGGCGCTGGCCGCCGGAGAGCTGGCCGGGCTTGCGGTCGAGGTAGTCGGTCAGCTCCAGCATGGCCGCCACCTCGCGCACCCGGCGGTCGATCTCGTCCTTGGGCCGCTTGGCCAGGCGCAGCGGGTAGGCGATGTTGCGGGCCACCGTGTAGTGCGGGTAGAGCGCGTAGTTCTGGAACACCATCGCGATGTCGCGGTCGCCCGGGTGCACGTCGTTGACGACGCGGTCGCCGATGCGCAGTTCGCCGCCGGTGATCGATTCCAGGCCCGCGATCATCCGCAGCAGGGTGGACTTGCCGCAGCCCGAGGGGCCGACCAGGACCAGGAACTCGCCGTCGGCGATGTCCAGATCCATGCCGTGCACCGCGACGTGCCCGTTCGGGTAGGTCTTGGACACCTGGTCCAACATCACCTGGGCCATGAGTGCTCCAACGTGCAGAAGGGGTGGTGGGCGATCGAGGCGGGCATGCTCATTCCTTGACCCCGCCGCTGGTCAGGCCCGCGGTGATGAAGCGCAGGCCGAAGACGACGAGCAGCAGCGCGGGGACGGCGAGCAGCACCAGCGAGGCGTTGTACTTGCCGATGTCCGAGGGGCTGGTCGCCAGGTACTGCTGGAAGGACTGCACCGCCTTCGCGGCGGTCGTGTACTTCTCGTCGGTGAACAGCAGGCTCGGGAACAGGAAGTCCTGGAGCGACCACATGACGCACAGGATGGAGAGGTTGACCAACGCGGGCCGGCACAGCGGCAGATAGACCGTGCGAAAGACCTGCCAGTGCCCGGCCCGGTCCATCCGCGCCGCCTCGATCAGCGAATCGGGGATGTTGTCGCCGAAGTTGCGCAGCAGCAGCACCGCGAACGGCAGGGTCAGCGCCGCCTCGGGCAGCGCGACGCCCAGGTAGTTGTCGAACAGGCCCGCCTCGCGGATCGTGTAGTACAGCGGCACCAGGATCGCGGTCCCGGGCACCGCCAGACACAACACGATGCCGTAGTACAGCGCCTCCTTGCCGCGGAAGTGCAGCTTGGAGAAGGCGTATCCGGCGAGCGCGCCGACGCTGACCACGATGCCGGCGTGCAGCACGGCGATGATGAAGGAGTTCAGGTAGGTGTCGTAGATCGTGACGTCGCCGACCGGGTCGGTGAACAGCGCGGTGTAGTTGCCCGTCCCGCCGCCTTCGAGGGATCGCTTGATCGCGGCGTAGATCGGGAAGAGCCAGATCGCGCCCATCAGCAGCAGCATGCCCTGGAGGATCCGGCGGTCGCGCTTGCGACCGGTGAGTACGCGCATGGCGTCGCTGGTCTCGGCCACGGTCTACTCCTCGGACTTTCCGGTGAAACGGAGCTGGATCGCGGACAACAGGAGCGCGAGCAGCAGGACGACCACGGCGGCGGCCGACGCGTAGCCGACCCGGGGACCGGGCGAGGTCGCGTAGTTGTACACGTAGGTGCCGGAGATCTCGGTGCCGCCGGCCGGTCCGCCCTTGGTCGAGAAGAAGACGATCTCGAAGGCGCGGAAGGACATCAGCAGGATCGAGACGACCACCGTCTTGTGGGTGGTGCGCATCAGCGGGAAGAGCATCGTGCGCAGCAACTGCCAGAACGAGGCGCCGTCCAGGACCGCGGCCTCCAGGAGGGAGGTGTTCAGCGCGCTCAGGTCGGCGGTGTAGTACATGATCGGCAGGCCGACCAGGTAGACGAAGATGCCGATGACCACGGCGTACGCCAGGCCCGGTTCGGTCAGCCAGTGGCCGGCCAAGAAGTCCAGGTGGGCGCTGCGCAGCGTCTCGTTGAGCGTGCCGTAGCGGTTCTCCATCATGCCGCCGAACACCGAGGCGACCAGTGCGACCGGCATCAGCGAGGGGACCAGGAACACCGCGTAGAAGACCTTGCGGCCGCGCATGCCCGTGCTCAGCACGACGGCCAGGAAGAAGCCCAGGGTCAGTGCGCCGGCGACGGCGGCGGCGGCGAACACGACGTTGTTCAGCAGCGCCCGGATGAACCGGTCGTCGGTGAACAGCAGTCGATAGTTCTCCAGTCCGACCGACTCCGGGTCCAGGAAGGACAGGTCGGTGCGCTGGAGGCTGGTGCGGGCCAGGAATACGAAGCCGAAGACGTAGAACACGAGGTAGAAGGCGAGGAGCGGGAGGAGGAACAGCAGCGCCGTGCGCATCATCCCCCGCTGCTGCGGGCCGTCGATCCGCTTGGTCTTGCGTGTGCGACCGGCTTTGCCTGCGCGGCGCAGGCCGGGCAGGCGGCGGGGGGCCGCCGGCCCGGCCCCGGCTGACGCGGTGCCGGCCGGGCCCGGGGCGGTGGTGGTCATGATGGGCGTCCTTGCCGATCGGGGGCGGTGCGGCGGCGTGCCGGCCGGGGGAGGGCGGCGTGTTCCACGCGCATGCTTGGGGTGCGCCGGGTGGTGCGGCTACTTGCTGTAGCGGCCGCTCGTGAACTCCTCCTGGAGCTTCTTCGCCTCGGAGGAGGGGTCGGAGCCCTGGATGACCTTCTTGACCGTGTCGCCGGCGACCACGGTGAAGTCGCTCATGTTGTTGCGCTCGCCGACGGAGGAGTCCACGAGCTGCTGGAGCGCGGTGTAGCCGGTCTTCGCGGTCTCGGTGGACAGCACGTCCGGCGCGAGTGCGAAGTCCTTCTTGCTCGGGAACAGGCCCAGGTCCGCGCCCCATACGGAGACGCCGTCGCCGACGGTCAGGAACTTGAGCAGCTCGGCCGCCTCCTTGGGGTGCTTGGAGTTCTTCGGGACGGCCAGGCCGGTCTCGATGAAGCCGCGCAGCGAGGGGGTCGCGGTCGGATTCAGCACGGGCAGGGCGGCGGCGCCGACGTCCTTGATGTCGATCTTGTTGGCGCTGCGGTAGCCGGGGGAGAGCATGCCCGCGTCCCAGGTGCCGCCCACGTAGAACGCCGACTTGCCGGACGCGAACAGCTCGGTGGCGCGCGTGCCGGTCAGGTCGAGGGTGTCCTTGCTGAGAGTGCCGTCCTTGTACAGGCCCGCGTAGTCGCGCAGCGCGCCGACGTACGCCTCGTTGTCCCAGCGGCCCTTGCCGTAGCGGATGTCGTTGAACAGCGTGGGTGTGGTCTGCCCGGCCACGGTGAGCGCGACCTCGTCCTGGAACCACGAGTCGCCGGCCATCACGACCGGGATGCTGTCCGGTGCGGTCGCCTTGACCTTGGTGACGGCCTCTTTGAGCTCGGCCATGGTCCTGGGCACGGTGGTGACGCCGGCCCGGTCGAGCATGTCCTTGTTGTAGAACATCGCGGCCGAGCCGAGGCGGCCCATCGGGATGAAGTAGAGCTTGCCGTCCTTGACCAGCTTCCGGCTCTGGTCGAGGGCCTTCGGCGCGAGTTGGTTCAGTACCTCGTCACCGATGCCCAGGTCGGCGATCGGGGTCAGCTTGGCGTGCAACTGCTCGGCCATCGCGGAGGTCTGCACGCCGACCAGGTCGAGCTTCTGACCGCTGTTCAGCGCCAGCGGAAGCTTCTTCTGGTAGTCGGAGTTCGTGCTGAGCTGGAGGTCGACCTTGATGTTCGGGTTCGCGGCCTCGAATGCGGCGATGGTCTTCTTGAGGGTCGCATCGGTCGGGAACCAGGTCGAGTACTTGAGGGTGACCTTGCCGCCGGTCGAGGACGACGCGCCGTCGTTGCCACATGCCGAGGCCAGCATGGCGAAGGCCGCGACACCCGCCACCGTGGTGGCGAACCGCCGTATCCCTGAGCTCTTCATGGTTCTCCGTAAGTTGTTGGACGGCTCGCGGCTCGGACCGACCCCGTGATCGAGCCGCACAGGTCACCTTTTGAGGCACCTGCGGAGGGATGTGAGGGTTTGCGGGTCACCCTGCAGGCGACCCGCGGTGGGCTGGAGCTTATACATCCGATCTCTGGCCGCACAAGGGTTACGGAGCGCTGCGGCCGACTCGATACCTCGGGTCCCGTTTCGCGGGCAATTCTGGCCCCGACGGTGCTACCACTTGCGGTTTTTGGCGACGAGATGCACGGTTCCGGATCGGGGGTGCAGTCGTCGGTTCTGTACTGACGGCGACACATACATCGGCTCTTTGTGATGCAGCGGAGTGTGTGTCGCGGTGTGAAGCGGAACGGGCCCGGGGGGCGTCACAGGCTCCGGATCGCGGGTGGGTCGCCTCCTCGCCATCGGCCGGTGGCGCCGACCGGTCGTCTCCTCCACCGGAGTGCCCGCGCGACGACAAGAACGGCCTACTGCGATCGGCTCCGCAATCTGCGCAGGACGTCGCGGACCGCGACGGTGTCGGTGTGGTCGGGGCCGAGGAGGCGCTGGCTCTCGGCCGGAATCCGTTCGGCTCGTGTGGTGGCTCCTCCGCCGCTGAACCGCGTCGAGTTCGGCGGAAACCGGGTTCCTGCGACGAGCTTCAGGGCGTGGATCGCTCGTTCTGCGTTGTCAGACGTCTCGGTTGGCGTGCGACCAGGGCGAACTTCGTGCTGGTCGCGGGTGCGTGCCTCGGCGAGCTTCCGGCGACGTACATCACGTGCCTGCTCGACGGCGCCGAGCCGCGCGAGGAGGTGGCCCGGCTACTGGAGAGCGATCAGTGGCGGCTGGTCGAGATGGACACCGGCCACTGGCCGATGTTCTCCCAGCCGGACGAACCGGCGCGGATTCTCCTCGACACGGCCGGTCGGTGACCGCGGTTCGACGGGGTCGCGGGCACAACGCGCCGGTTCGACGGCTACAACCGACCACGTCGAAGCGAACCTGCCGTGGCGCGTGGCCCGGCCGGCCGTCCGCCCGGCGGGTGGTCACGCACCGGGACCACGAGGACGAGTGTTCGACGGGGACGTCGGCGTTGCGCGACCGCGAAAGCGAACGTCCCCGCCCACAACACTGGGTCGGCAGGGCCCACCGGGGCTTCTCACTCGCCGGTGACCACGCGGGACACCTCCTCCGCGCGGTCCTTGACGAAGTAGTGCCCCGCGCCGTCGATCACGTGCAAGGTCACGTCCCGGGCGTAGTGCTCCCAGGCACGGTAGCCCGTCGCGTAGCCGTCGGTGAGCGGGTCATCGCTGCCCATCAGGGCCCGCACCGGGGTGCGCAGCCGCTCCCAGCCCGTCGCAGTCTCGCGCTGGAACCGTGCGGCCTCGACCATGTCGTGGCGTACGACGGTCAGGACACGGTGCCGGTCCGTGTCGTCCAGGGCTCCGGAGAAGCCGCCCACCGCGTGCAGTCCGGCGTAGAGCCGCTCGTCCGCCACGTCCGCCGGCTGGTCGTCGGCCGCGTCGCCCTGCGGGAACGCGGCTCCCAGGACGATCCGTGAAGGGGCGGCGCCGCAGTCCTCGAGGAGGCGGGCGACTCGGACGGTGAGGAGCGTGCCCGCGCAGTGCCCGTAGAGCGTGTACTCGCCGCGCACGGTCTGCGCGATCTCCTTCGCCAGCAGCTCGGCGGTCTCGGCCCAGGGCCGCAGTGGCTCGTCGGGGCGCACCGGGTCGTGTCCGGGCAGCTCGACGGCCCAGAGATCGGCGTGTTCGAAAAGCTCCCGGGCGAGGGCCTGGTAGGCGGTGGCGTTGCCGCCGCCGTACGGGACGCAGACGACGGTGTGCTCGGGGTCTGTCCCGTCCTTGCGCTCGGGGGTCAGGCGGTGCAACAGCCCGGATGCGTCTGCCGACGAGGCCAGACACGCGGCCAGTCGACGGGGCGTGGGGTTCTTGAAGACCTCGACCACGGGCAGCCCCCGGCCGATGGCACGGGCCAAGGCGACCGCCTTGAACGAGTCTCCTCCGGCGTCGAAGAAGTCGTCGTCGACGCCCACGCCATCCTGGTCGAGGTCCAGGACGCGGCTCCACGCACGGACGACGTGCAGCTCCAGAGCCCCGGAGGGCCTGGCGACAGCGGGGCCCGACACGGTGCGCGCGGGCGCGGGCAGGGCCGCGTGGTCCAGTTTGCCGTTGCCGGTCAGCGGGATGGAATCCAGCGACACGAAGGCGGCGGGGACCATGTGGTCGGGCAGCACCCTGCGCAACTCGGCGCGTAGCACGGCCGGTTCGGGCAGACCATCGGAGCCGGCCCGGACCACGTACGCGATCAGCGCCTTGTCTCCCGCCGCGTCGACGCGCACGGCGACCCGTGCGTCGGCCACGTCGGCACGCGCGAGGAGCGCCGCCTCGACCTCGCCGGGTTCGATACGGAACCCGCGAAGCTTGATCTGGTCGTCCGAGCGCCCGATGTACTCCAGTTGTCCCCACCGCGTCCAGCGGGCCAGGTCGCCGGAGCGGTAGAGGCGGCTGCCGGGCGGTCCGTACGGGTCGGCGACGAACCGCGCCGCGGTCAGCCCCGGACGGTTCAGATAGCCACGGGACAGCTGGCCTCCGCCTACGTACAGCTCCCCCACGACCCCTGCGGGTACGGCACGCAGTGCCCCGTCCAGCAGGCGCACGTCCAGTCCGGGCAGGCCGGTGCCGATCGCGCTGCCCGCGCCGCTGTGCACGAGCGCGGGGTCGAGCGGGCCGTGGGTGACGTGCACGGTGGTCTCCGTGATGCCGTACATGTTCACCAACCGCGGCGCGTCGGCGGGGTGCCGCTCGTACCACTCGGCGAGACGCGCCAGGTCCAACGCCTCGCCACCGAACACCAGTGTGCGCAGGGCCAGTCGGCGACCCATCTCGGGGCTCTCCCGGTCCGCGCGGATCAGCTGATGGAAGGCCGACGGGGTCTGATTGAGCACCGTCACCCCCTCGCGCACGAGCAGCGCGAGGAAGTCGTCCGGCGACCGGCCGATCTCATACGGGACCGTCACGAGGCGCCCGCCGTGGAGCAGCGGCCCCCACAGCTCCCACACCGAGAAGTCGAAGGCGGGCGAGTGGAACATCGTCCACACGTCGTCGGCGCCGAAGTCGAACAGGTCCCGGGTATGGGTCATCAGGCTGAGTACGTTGCGGTGTGTGACCAGGACGCCCTTGGGACGGCCCGTGGAGCCCGAGGTGTAGATGACGTAGGCCACATCGTCGGGGTTGTGGGTGCCGCGCTCGTCCGCGTCCGGGTCGTGGCCCGGCAACGCGGCGAGCGCCGCGTCGGTGCCGGGGCTGTCGATGACCACGGATGGCGTCCCTGACGGCAATCGGTCGGTGAACGAGGCGTCGGTGACGACGAGTTCGGGGCTTGCGTCGGTGAGCGTGTACGCGATGCGGTCAACCGGGTGGCCCGGGTCGACCGGCACGTACGCGGCGCCGGTCTTCAGGACCGCGAGAAGCGCGACGACCAGTTCGGCCGAGCGGGGCAGCGCCACGGCCACCAGTCGGCCCGGCCCCACGCCGCGCCCGCGCAGCAGGCGGGCCAAGCGGTTCGCGGCGGCGTTCAGCTCCGCGTAGTCGAGCGTCCGTGCTCCCCCGGTGACAGCGGGCCGCCGCGGGTGCGCCGCCGCCGTCGCCTCGAAAGCCCGCGCGACCGTCAGGTTGGGGACGGGGCCGCCGAGGCCGCCCGCGCGCGACCAGTCGCTCAGGCGCAGCCGCTCCTGCGGTTCCAGTACGTCCACCGCGCCGACGCGCTGCGCGGGATCGGCCACGAGCTGTTCCACGACCCGCACGAAGCGGTCGGCGAGGCGTTCGGCCGTGTCCCGGTCGAAGAGGTCGGTGGCGTATTCGAGGTGGCCGACGATGCCCTGCCCCGCCATCTCGGCGAGGTTGAAGAACAGGTCGAACTTGGCGACCCGGCCGCGCAGCGGCTCGAAGCCCACCCGCAGCCCGGGCAGCACGAAGTCCTCACGAGTGAAGTTCTGCCAGGCGAGCACCACTTGCACCAGCGGCGAATAGGACGTCGAGCGCTCGGGGTTGAGGACCTCCACCAGGCGCTCGAAGGGCACGTCCTGATGGTCGTACGCGTCCAGCGACTTGCCGCGCACCTGATCGAGCAGGTCCAGGAACCCGGGGTTGCCCACCACCCGGGCACGCAGGACCCAGGTGTTGACGAAGAAGCCGATCAGCTCGGCGAGGTTGTCGTCGGTGCGGTTGGCGATGGGGGAACCGATGGCGATGTCGTCACCGGAGCCCAGCGCGTGCAGCAGGACGGCGAGCGCGGACTGGAACACCATGGACGCGGTGGCACCGCGGCTGCGGGCCAGCTCCTCGACGGCAGCGGCCGTGCGCGGGTCGATGGCGAACTCCACCACGTCGCCCCGGTGGCTCGCGACGAGAGGGCGAGGACGGTCGGTGGGCAGCTGAAGAGGCTGCGGCAGACCCGCAAGCTCCCCCTTCCAGTAGTCGATCTGTGTGGCCAGGAGGCTGTCGGGGTCGTCGTCGGAGCCGAGCAGCTCATGCTGCCACAGCGTGTAGTCGGCGTACTGTACGGGCAGTTCGCGCCGGCGCGGCGCCTCGCCGCGCAGGCGGGCGGTGTAGGCGGCGGACAGGTCCCGGGCCAGCGGCGCGAACGACTCTCCGTCGGCGGCAATGTGATGAATCATCAGGAGGAGGACGTGTTCCTCGGCGGCGAGGCGCAGGAGCGTGGCGTGGATCGGGATCCGCGAGGCCAGGTCGACGGGGCGGGCCGCCGCCGAGGCCAGGACCTCGCGCAGGTCCTGCGGCGCGACATCGACGACGGGCAGGTCGATGGTCAGCTCCGCGGCGTCCAGGACGTACTGGCGGGGCTCGCCCGCGGCGTCCTCGGGAAACAGGGTGCGCAGGCTCTCGTGGCGCGTCACCACGTCGCGAAGTGCCTCGGCGAGCGCGGCCGCGTCGAGCCGGCCGGTCAAGCGCAGCGGGAACGGCGCGTGGTACGTGCTCGATCCGCCCTCGAACTTGTCCAGGAACCACAGGCGGCGCTGCGCGAAGGAGAGCGGAACGGTCTCCGGGCGCGGTGCGGCACGCCGCAGCGGGGTGCGGGTGCGGGGGTCGTGCGGCAGGTGCTCCACGAGTTCGACGACCTTGGGGGCCGCGAACAGGACGCGCAGCGGCAGCTCGATGCCGAGGACGGAGCGGACCCTGCCAGCCAGACGTGTCGCCAGCAGGGAGTGGCCGCCCAGGTCGAAGAAGTCGTCGTCGATACCGACCCGGTCCAGACCGAGCACCTCGGCGAACAGCCCGCAGAGCAACTCCTCCAGCGGGGTACGCGGGGCCCGCCCGGTGGCCGTCGGCGCGAAGTCGGGGACGGGCAGGGCCCGCTGGTCCAGCTTTCCGTTGGGTGTCAGGGGCAGTGAGGCGACGGCGATGACGGCGGCAGGGACCAGGTGGGCGGGCAGTCGCTCGCCGAGCCGGCCGCGGAGCGAGCCGACGAGCACGCCGATGCGGGACGCGCCGGACGGGTCGGTGGCCAGTTCCCGATCGGGGCGTGCGGTGGACGCGGGGTACCGGGCGATGGCCCTCCGGCCGCGCGGGAGGAGCACGGCGTCGAAGCGTTCGGCGCCTGTCGCCGAGCCGGTGAGCCGGGCGGTCAGGGTGCGCTCCGCCGCCCAGGCCCACAGGTCGTGCGGATCGAGGGCCCTGCCGGTGGCGTCCGGGTGCCCGGCAGCGGGACTGGATGGGCTCCCGGCCGTGGGACCGGTCAGCCCCAGCTCCGCCGCCAGTGCCGCCTCACTGCTGAGCCGGGCGTTGGGGATGCCCGTGACGATCAGCGCACCCTCGCCGTCGCGGGTGCGCCACAGCCGGTCCAGGTCGTCGAGGCCCACTGCCTCCGCGCCCCACGGCACGCGCGGAGCGTCGTCGAGGGCGAGGGCGCCGTCGTCAGCCGAAACCGGGCGCAGGACGACGTCGTAGCGGTGCCGGGTGAGTTCGTTGTGGACGCGGCCAGGTTTGAGCCCGACGTCCACGCTCGCGACGCCGTGCCGCTGCGCCCAACGCGTGAACCACTCGGGGTCCAGGGCAAGTTCGGGTTCGAGGAGCACCGCGCGCTGTACCGCGGCGCGGGCCGCCGCCGGGGAGTCGTCCGGGTGCCGGGCGCGGTGTGCTCCGGCGCGGAACAGCCACAGCGTGGCCAGGTTGCGCACGTCGCCGACGAGGATCCGTCCGCCCGGCGCGAGCAGCGGCAGCGCCTGTGCGAGCACCCGGTCCAGGTAGTCGGCGTCGGGGAAGTACTGCGCGACGGAGTTGAGTACGACGACGTCGAAGTGGCCGTGTGGCAGGCCCGTGACGTCGTCGGCCGCCTGGTGGTGCAGCGTGCACCGGTCGGCGTACCCGGCCTGCTCGACCTCGTCACCAAGCCGTTCGATGACCTCGGCGGACAGGTCGGTACCCCAGTACTCGGCGACCCGCCCGATGATCGACGACATCAACAGGCCGGAACCGACCCCGAGTTCGAGCACCCGGCGCGGCTCATCCGCAGTAATCCGATCCACCGTCGCGGCCCGCCACTCCCGCATGTCGGACAGCGGGATCGGCCGGCCCGTGTAGCTGGAGTCCCAGCCCGAGAAGTCCTGCCCCCACGGGGCGCGCGCGTTGGCGTAGATCCGGTCGTAGATCTGCTCCCAGGCTTCGATCCGCTGTTCCTCGTCGATGGCGGGGGGAAGGTCGGCGCCGGGCACCACGTACCCGACCAGGCGACGCTCGCCGGTCCTGTCCGCGACGATCGTCACGGCGGCCTGCGCGACGCCGGGGTGGGCGCTGAGGGCGGCCTCGACCTCCCCCGGTTCGACGCGGAAGCCGTTGACCTTCACCTGGGAGTCGGCGCGGCCACGGAAGTCGAGCTGCCCGTCGGGGGTACGGACGACGATGTCACCGGTACGGTACATGCGCTCCCCCGCGGGCCCGAACGGGCAGGCCACGAAAGACCGGGCGGACCGAGCGGCGCGCCCGAGGTAGCCACGGGCCAGGCCGGTGCCCGCGAGATACAGCTCGCCGGGGACTCCGGGCAGGACGGGCCTGAGGGCCGTGTCCAGGACGTAGGCGCGGGTGTTGCCCTTCGGCCGGCCGATGGGCAGCGCGTTGGGCACACCCGCGGCGGCGGGGACGGGGTGGTAAATGGAGAAGCTGGTGGTCTCGGTGGGTCCGTACACGTTGACGATCTCGATGCCGGGGCAGGCGGCGACGACCCGGGCCACAGCGGTCGGGGACAGCACGTCGCCGCCGACCAGAACCTCGCGCAAGCCCGCGAAGCTCTCCGGCTCGCTCTCGGCCACCACCTTGAACAGGCCCGCCGTGAAGCACGCGACCGTCACCCCCCGAGCGGCGACGAGACCGGCGAGCGTGGTGATGTCCAGGCGGCCCGGCGGGGCGAGGACGAGGGTGCCGGCGCGCAGCAGCGGGGTCCACAGCTCGTAGGTGGAGGCGTCGAAGGCCTGCGCGCAGTGCATGAGGACCCGCTCGTGCGCGCCGTTCGCGAAGCGGCGGTCCAGAGCGAGGCTCGCCACGGCGCGGTGCGTGACGGCGACGCCTTTCGGGGTGCCGGTGGAGCCGGATGTGTACATCACGTACGCCAGCTGGTCGGGATGGTGCCGCAGTTGCGGGGCGCGATCGGCGGAGCGTGCGATCTCCTGCTCGACGGCGGGCTCGTCGATGACCAGGAACGGGCAGATGTCCGGCGGGAGTTCGGCGGCGAGCCGGGTGTCGGTGAGGACGAGGGCGGGTGCGGCGTCGCGCAGCATGAACGCGAGCCGTTCGGCCGGGTAGTCCGGGTCGAGGGGCACATAGACACCCCCGGCCTTCAGGATCGCGAGCGTGGCGACGATCAGGTCGGCGGAGCGCGGCAGCGACAGCCCGACCGGCGCGTCCCGGCCCACGCCTCGTGTGGCGATGACCTGGGCGAGCCGGTTGGAGCGGGTCTCCAGCTCGGCGTAGGTGAGCTGCGGTTCGCCGTCGACGACGGCGATCGCGTCCGGGGTCTCGGCGGCCCGCTCGGTGAACAGCTCGTCGAGGGTGGCCTCCCGCAATGCTGTCGCGGTGTCGTTCCAGTCGGTCAGGAGCTGCTCGCGGACCGCGCCGGTGACGATGTCGATCGCGCCGACCGGCGTGTCGAGGTCTTCGGTGAGACGGCGCAGGATCCTCTCGTACGCGGCAACGATGTCGGCCACGCGCTCGCGGTCGAAGAGGTGGTTCTGGTACTGGACGGCCACCTTCAAGTGCGGTTCGGCGAGGGCGACGACCGCCATCGGGTAGTGGACACCACTGAGCGGGCTCAGGCCGGTGATCCGCATCCCGGCGGCCGACGTCGCCTCGCTGATGGCCACGCTGTCGACGGGATACGACTCCAGGACCACCATCGTGTCGAACAGGGCGCTCAGGCCGAGGTCCTGCTGGATGTCGAGAAGCCCGTGGTGCTGGTGGTCCAACAGGGAGCCCTGTCGGCGGTGCAGTCCGGTCAGGATGTCGCGCAGCGTCCGGCCGGGGGCGCAGTCGACGCGCACCGGAAGCGAGTTGATGAACAGGCCCACCATCGAGTCGACCTCGGGCAGCTCGGGCGGCCGTCCGGAGACGGTGGTACCGAAGACCACGTCCTGACGCCCGGTCAGCCCGGCCAGGAGCACCGCCCAGGCGCCCTGCAGCAGCGTGCTGGGGGTGACCCCCAGTTCGGTCGCCGTCAAGGCGAGGTCGCGCGCCGCCTGCGGCGCCAGGGGCACCTCGATCAGCCCGCTCCCCGCACTGTGTCCGTCCGCGGGCGCGTCGGGGACCAGCAGGGTGGGCTCCTCGATCCCGGCCAGTTCCCCGGCCCAGGCGTCGGCCGCCGCCTGCTGATCCTGCCGCGCGAGCCAGGACAGGAAGTCGCGGTAGCTGCGCACCGCAGGCAGCGCCGTGCCGTCGCCCGCCGTCGCGTACAGATGCGGCAGCTCCTTCATCAGGAGCGGCAACGACCAGCCGTCGAGCAGTATGTGATGGACCGTCAGAACCAGTTCCCAGCGATCCGCCGCCAGCTTGACCAGGGAGAGCCGCAGCAGCGGTGGCGCCGCCGGATCGAAGTACGCGCTGTGGTCGGCGGCCAGGAACCGCTTCAACTCCTCGTCCCGCCGCGGCGCGTCCAGCGCGCTCAAGTCCAGGTGACACCAGGGCAGTTCCACCCGTCGCGGCACTACTTGGCGCCACTCTCCCGAGCTGTTCTGGGTGTACGCCGCGCCGAGGTTCGGATGCCGGTCGAGCCAGGCCTGCCCGGCCGCGCGCATGCGCTCCGGCTCCACCTCGCCGGACAGGTGGAAGGCCAGCTGCATGTGGTACGCGTCGAAGGACGCGGTGCTGGTGAGCATGGTGTGGAACAGCAGACCGGACTGCATCGGGGTCAACGGCCAGACGTCCATCAGCCGTCCGTACCGCGCTTCCCAGGCGTCCAGTTCGGCCTGGTCGATGTCGACGAGAGCGGTGTCGGACGGGGTCAGCCCGCCCGCGTCGGGGCGGGTGCTGTGGTCGGCGAGTGCTTCCAGCGCCGTGCGCCACAGGTCCGTCACGTCCTGTACGTCACGGTGGGACAGCAGGTACTCGGGGTAGCCGATCCTGGCCTTGAGGCAGGGACCCTGGGGTGATTCGTCGACGTACGCGTTGATGTCCAATGAGGCGAGCGCGGGCATGTCCGGGTCGGGCTCGGGGATGAGGCCCGTGGTGCCCGCGCTCGGCGTGAAGCCGAGGCCGTGCAGGTCGTCGGGCATGTTCCCGGCCGCGGCGAGGTGACCCAGGTAGTTGAAGGCGATCTGCCCGGTGGAGTGCCACCGCAGGGCTTCGCCGGTCTCGGCGTTGAGGTGGCGCAGCAGCCCGTACCCGATGCCCTTGTCCGGGATGCCCGCGAGCTGTTCCTTGACGGCCTTGACGGCGGCTCCGGCGGGGGTTCCGCCCGCGAGCGCTTCGTCCAGGTCGACCCCGTGCACGTCGAGGCGGACGGGGAACATGCCGGTGAGCCAGCCCACGGTCCGGGACAGGTCGGCGCCCGGCACAGCCGACTCCTCCCGACCGTGGCCCTCGACCCGCAGCAGGAGCGAGGTCTCGGCGATGCCCCGCCGCTTGCGCCACTCGGCCACTGCCAGCGCGAGCGCGGTGAGCAGACCGACGTCGACACCGCTGCGGAACGCGGTGGGCAGGGTGGTGAGCAGCGCCCGCGTGAGGGGTGCTGGCAGTTCCAGGTGTACGTACCGGACCGTGGACGTCACATCGACGGCCGGGTCGAAGGGGCGTGGGCCCAGATCGGGGTCGGGTCCCGCGACAACGCGTCGCCACAGGGCGAGTTCGCCGGTGCGCCGGGGCGAAGCCGCCTCCTCGGTGAGGGCGTGCGCCCAGCGGCGTACCGAGGTGGCGACCTCGGCGAGGCGCGGAGTTCGGCCGTCGCGGACCTGCTGCCAGGCGGCGGCCAGGTCCGGGAGCAGGATGCGCCAGGAGACGCCGTCGACGACGAGGTGCTGCAGGACGATGCTCAGCCGGCCCGCGGTCCGCGGGCCCGCATCGAACCACACGAACCGGGCCATCACCCCGGCCGCCGGGGCCAGCCGGTCGGCCGCGTCATCCAGTTCCTTCCGCGCCCGGTCGAACCAGTCCTCGCCCCAATCGCCGTCGACGGGGACACGGCGGATGAGCCCCGCCGCATCGACGGCGCCGGGCAGGGCCACGTCGAGCCCCGTCACCTCTTCGCCGTTCACCAGGGTCGAGCGCAAAACGTCGTGCCGGTCGATGACCGCGGCCAGTGTCGCGACCAGACCGGCCTCGTCGATCCCGACGGGCAGATCGACCGTCATCGTCATGGCGAACCGGTCGTGGCCGCCACCCAGTTGCAGCACGTGGTGAGCCACCGGGAGAAGCGGCGTGAAGCCCACACCTCCACCCGCCAATTCGGCGAGCACCGGTGCCTGCCGCGCGTCGCCGGCCGCCTCGGCGAGTTCGGCCACGGTGCGGCATTCGAAGATTTGCCTGGGTGTGACCTCGACGCCCTGTGCCCTGGCCCGCGAGACGACCTGGATCGAGCGGATGCTGTCGCCGCCGATGGCAAAGAAGTCGTCTTCGACGCCGACCTGTTCCAGGCCGAGCACCTCCGCGTACACCCCGGCGAGCACCTTCTCGACGGGAGTACCCGGGGCGCGGTAAGTGCCTACGGTGAACTCCGGTTCGGGCAAGGCCCTGTGGTCCAGCTTGCCGTTCGGGGTCAGCGGGACCCGGTCGATCAACACGAACGCCGACGGCACCATGAACTCGGGCAGCCTGCCGGCCGCGAATCGGCGCAGCTCTCGCGGCGACACGGTCCCCACCAGGTCCACGTCCAGCTCACCGAGGCTATCCACGGCGCCGAGGCCGGACGGGCTGACGCCAACGGGCACCGCGTAGCCCACCAGCCGCCGCTCGCCGGTACGGTCCGCACTGACGGTGACCACGGCCTGTGCGATGCCCGGGTGTGCGGTGAGGACGGCCTCGATCTCGCCGGGCTCGATGCGGAAGCCGCGGATCTTGACCTGGTCGTCGTTGCGGCCGAGGTATTCGAGCTGGCCGTCGTTGCCGCGGCGCACCACGTCGCCGGTGCGGTACATGCGCGAGCCCGCCGGGCCGTAGGGGTCGGCCACGAAGGTGCCCGCGGTCTGGCCCAGGCGGTGCACGTAGCCGCGGGCCAGGCTCGGGCCCGCCACGTACAGCTCGCCGGGAGAGCCCGGCGGGACCGGGGCCAACCGCCCGTCGAGCACGTACACGCGGCTGTCGGTGACGGCNGTGCCGATCGGGGCACGCTCGACGGTGAGAGGGGTGCTGATGGCGCCCAGCACCGTCGTCTCGGTGGGGCCGTAGGCGTTGACGATCCGGCGCCCCTGTCCCCACCGGGCAACCAGCCCGGGCGGGCACGCCTCACCGCCCACCGTCAGCACCCGCAGCCGGGTGAGGGTGCGCGCGGCGTCGGCCGGCATGGTCATGGCGACGCTGGGCGGCATCATGACGTGCGTGACGTCACGGGCGGCCAGCGTGTCCGCGAGATCCTCGCCCGCCAGACGCTGGTGCTCGGGCACGATCAGGGCCGCGCCCGTGGTCAGGGCCATCACCAGTTCCCAGAAGGCCGCGTCGAAGCTCGGCGAGGCCTGCTGCAGGACGCGCGAGTGCGCGTCGAGANCGANGTGCTCGNNGNNCNTGGCGCTCAGCGCGGCCAGACCGGTGTGGGTGACGCTCACGCCCTTGGGCCGCCCGGTGGAACCCGAGGTGTAGATGACGTACGCCGGGTGNTCCGGGACCAGAGCGGTGTCCGGGTCGGTNTCGGGCAGTTCCCGCCAGGCCCGCCGGATGTCCTCGTCGTCGATGGCGACGAGTTCGGTGGGCAGCCCCGCGGGCAGCTCCCCGGCGGCGGACCCGGTGGTGAACACCACCGCGGGGCGCGAGTCGGCGACCATGTACGCGATGCGGTCGCCCGGGTAGTCCAGGGCGATCGGCAGATACGCCGCACCCGCCTTGAGGATGCCCAGCGCCACCGCCACCTGGTGCGCGCCGCGCGGCAGGGACACACCGACCGGCTGCTCGGGCCCGATGCCCCGGGCGATCAGCCAGTGCGCGATGCGGTTCGCCCGCGCGTTCAGCTCCTGGTACGACCAGGAGTCGTCGATCGACTCCACGGCGAGCGCCTGCGGCGCCCGCACCAGGCACGCCCGGAACAGGTCGGGGAACGTGGCCGCCGCAACGCTTTGTTCGGCCCGCCGCTGCTCGTCGATCAGCAGCTCGCGCCGCTCCCGAGCGGTGAGCAGGTC